>NZ_VUKE01000018.1 GCF_009193175.1 Georgenia ruanii
CCGGGGATGACGAAGGCGCTGTTGAGCTCCTCGGCGCTGACCACCTCCGCGATCGCGACGGCCGCCACCCGCAGCATCTCGTCGGAGATGTACGAGGCCCCGGCGTCCAGCAGCCCCCGGAACAGCCCCGGAAAGGCCAGGACGTTGTTGATCTGGTTCGGGTAGTCACTGCGCCCGGTGGCCACCACCGCCGCGGTCTCCCCCGCCTCGATCGGGTCGACCTCCGGGGTCGGGTTGGCCAGCGCGAACACGATCGCCCCCTCGGCCATCCGCGCCACGTCCGCCCCGGTCAAGATGTTGCCCGCCGAGACCCCGATGAACACGTCCGCACCCACCAGCCCCTCCTGCAGCGAGCCGGTGAACCCCTCCTCGTTGGTGTGCTGAGCGATCCAGTTACGGTACTCATCCCCGTTGACCTCACCGCGGTGCAAGGCCCCCTGACGCCCGAAGCCCACGATGTGCCGGGCCCCCTGGGCCTTGAGCAGCTTGATGATCGCCGACCCCGCAGCACCGACCCCGGAGACGACGATCCGCACGTCCTCCATCTTCTTGTCCACCACCCTCAGCGCGTTGAGCAGCGCCGCCAGCACCACGATCGCCGTGCCGTGCTGGTCGTCGTGGAAGACCGGGATGTCCAGCTCCTCGCGCAACCGCGCCTCGATCTCGAAGCACCGCGGCGCGGAGATGTCCTCCAGGTTCACGCCCCCGTACACCGGCGCCAGCGCCTTGACGATGCCGATGATCTCCTCGGTGTCCTTGGTGTCCAGGCACACCGGCCACGCGTCCACGTTCGCGAACTGCTTGAACAACGCCGCCTTGCCCTCCATCACCGGCAACGCCGCCGCCGGGCCGATGTCCCCCAGCCCCAGCACCGCCGTGCCGTCGGTGACCACCGCGACCGTGTTCCGCTTGATCGTCAACCGGCGCGCGTCCTCGGGCTTCTCCGCGATCGCCAGGCACACCCGCGCCACCCCCGGGGTATACGCCCGCGACAGGTCCCGCCGGGTCTTCAACGGCACCTTCGCGTTCACCTCGATCTTCCCGCCCAGGTGCAACAAGAACGTCGAGTCGCTCATCTTCAGCACCCTGACCCCCTCCAGGGCATTGAGCGCCTCGACGATCCGGTCGCCGTGCTCGGCATCGACCGTGTCGCACGTGACGTCCACGACCAGCTTCGTCGTGGTCGAGTGGGCGATGTCCACCCCCATCACCGCCCCGCCCGCCTCGGCCACCGCCGCGACGAGCATGCTCGTGGCACGCTGCGAGGCAGGCACCTCCACGCGCATGGTGATGGTGTAGCTAGGGCTGGGCATGGCCATGACGGGTCGTCCTTTCGACTGACAGCGACTTTCGACATGTGGAAGAATCTTTCTGTGCGCCGCGTCGGGCGCGCAGTCCCGCCGGGCGAGCCCGGCACGAGGGAGGCGAAGCATGGCGGATGGCGTGCAGTCCGTGGACCGGGCGATCGACCTGCTCGAGATCATGACCGACCTCGGCGGCGACGCAGCGCTCAGTGAGCTGGCCACCAGCTCGGGCCTGCCGCTGCCGACGATCCACCGCCTCATGCGCACGCTGGTCCTGCGCGGCTACGCCCGCCAGCTGCCCTCGCGCCGCTACACCCTGGGCCCCCGGCTCATCCGTCTGGGCGAGAGCGCGGGCCGGCAGCTCGGCGCCGGGGCCAAGCCGCACCTCGAGCGGCTGGTCCGCGAGCTCGGCGAGTCCGCGAACCTGGCGATGATCGACCGGGACATGGCGGTCTACGTCGCTCAGGCCTCCTCCCAGCACTCGATGCGCACGTTCACCGAGGTCGGCCGGCGGGTGTACTGCAGCTGCACGGGCGTCGGCAAGGCGGTGCTCGCCCAGCTCCCCGACACCACCGTGCGCGAGATCGTCGGCCGCACCGGCATGCCGGCGGCCACCGACCGCTCCATCACCGACCTCCGCACGCTCCTGGACGAGATGGCGAAGGTGCGGGACCAGGGGTACGCCGTCGACGACGGCGAGCAGGAGATCGGCGTGCGGTGCTTCGCGGTGCCGGTCCCCCACGCCCCGACGCCGTCGGCGCTGTCCATCTCCGGGCCCGCCGCCCGGGTGTCCTTCGAGTTCGGCGAGCAGGCCCTGCCGCTGCTCCACGAGATCGCCGGCCACATCTCGGACGAGCTCATCACCGCCCGCTGAGAGGGCGGCGCGGGCGCCGCCGGTCGGGTGTCCTCCCCCGGCCCCGCCGCGCCGTCCGGGACACCATCGGGTGCACCACCGCCAGGACGCGATGGTGGTCATGTCGCGCTCCTTGGTGTCGGACGGCTCCCGGTCAGCAGAACCCCGTCACGGTCGCCCAGGCACGCGGCTCGGGGGTGACGTCGGAACGCTTCACCTCCGCCTCGATGAGCCCGTAGGGCCGGTCCGCGGCGTAGAACACCTCCTTCGGGTTCTCCAGCCCGAACGGGGCGAGGTCCACGAGGAAGTGGTGCAGGTTCGGCATGGAGAACTTGATCTCCCCGATCTCCGGGTGGGTCTCCAGGACCCGCTTGCCCATCTGGTACAGCGTCTGCTGCAGCGCCAGGGAGTGCACGTCCGCGAAGGTCTCGAGCATGACCCGCCGCACGTCGTCGTAGGCGGCGTTGAAGTCGATGTCGGTGGTGGTGTAGCGCCACCGGGCGGTGACGGAGGTCGCGAGGATCCGGTCGTCCGTCTCCACCAGGGTGGTGTACCGGTCGCGCGGGAAGCCGTGGAACTCCGAGCCGGTGGACTTCAGCACCGAGAGGTCCTCGAGGCCGGCGACGACGAAGACGTCGTCGCCGTCGCGCTGGACGACGGCGGTGCGCGTCTCGGTGCCCGCCTTGACGAAGGCATGGTCGTGCTCGCCGTCGGAGGCGTTGGTGGTCAGCGAGGTCGGGATGTGCTCCCAGGTGTACTCCTTGACCTCCCACCGCCCGCCGGTGACCCAGTCGAAGGAGGAGGTGAAGTGCTCGGCCAGCCGCATCGCGAACTGCTCCGGGGAGCCGACGCCGTCCTTGGCGAGCGCGAAGATCGTGTTCTTCTGCGTGTCGGTGGCCACGACCGGGGAGTTGTCACCCTGGGTGTGGGCGACCGTGAAGTCCCCGCGGAGCTGGGAGGTCACGGACAGGTCGGTGATGCGGTGGCGGGGCTTGTCCCGGTCGACCTTGACGACCCGGACCTCGGCCTTGCCGTACTGGTTGTCGCCCAGGACGATCGCACCGTCCTGGCCCGCCTCGGAGGCGGGGGCGGGGGTGGCGATGGTGTCGCTCATCTTCTAGCTCCTTCGATAGGTCGTGCGACGGGTTGCGGGTCGGTGGGCTGGCGGCGAGGCGCCCGACCCGGTCAGCTGCCCCGGTAGGTGGAGTAGGCGAACGGGCTGAGCAAGATGGGGACGTGGTAGTGGTCCTGCCCCTCCTCCACGCGGAAGTCGATGGTGACCTGGGGGTAGAACGTCGGCCGGCCGGCGGCGGCGAAGTACTCGCCGGTGGCGAAGACGAGGCGGTAGGTGCCCGGCTCGAGCACGGCGGGGCCGAGCTCGCGGTTGCGGCCGTCGGCGTCGGTGCGGCCGGTGGCCACCTCCGCCAGCCCGTCACCGGCGTGGCGGGACAGCGTCAGTCCCACGCCGGCGGCCGGGACCCCGGCGACGGCGTCGAGGACGTGGGTGGTGATGTGGGACGTCATGCGAGCTCCTTCTCGAGGCGGAGGACGGCGATCTCCCGCAGCTGCTCGGCGGCGATGCGCCGCTCGGTCGCCGGGTCGTGGGTGAGGCGCTCCTCGAGCGCGGCGAGGATCTCCGCGGCGCTGCGGCCCGCGGCGCGGACGAGGAAGACGTGGCCGAACCGCGCCTCGTAGGCGGCGTTGCCCTCGCGCAGCCGGCGGGCGACCTCCGGGTCCGTGCCGTCGACGGCGGCCTGCTCCCGGCGGGAGTGCGCGGCGTCGGCGTCCGCGCCCTGCGGGCGTTCGCCGATGCGCGGGTGGCGGGCGAGGGCGGCGTCCACCTCCTCCTCGCTCCAGGGCTCGGCGGCCGCGCGCGCCGCGACCAGTGCGGTCTCGACGTCGGCGTAGGGTCGGCGCTGGACGATCTCCTCCGCCCAGCGCGGCACCGCGGCGCAGGTGAGCAGCAGCGCCCGGGCCTCCCGCGCGTCGGCCTCGTTGAGCCGCGCCAGGCCGGTGAGCGTCATTCTCGACTCCCTCGTCGCTGTTTCGTATCGCGGAAGTGGCTTTCCGTTCTAGAAAGTAGACCCTGGCGTCACGAGGCCTGTCAAGACGCTGCGGCGACCCCCGCGGCGACCCCCATTCGGACCGTCGCGTCGCGCCGCGGCGGGCACGGCGGCGGGCGCCGCCCCGGGCCGAGAACCCCGGGGCGACGCCCACCGGACCGCGCGGCCGCTCGGCTAGGCCCGCTCGGGCGCGGCCACCCGGTCCGGCCCACCCTGCGGGACCAGGGGAACCTCGCGGCCCTGGGCGTCGACGAGCCGGCCGCCCTCGACGCGGTCCCCGTCCTCGAGCACCTCGAGCAGCTCGGGGCTGACGTAGCGCGCCCCGCGCGCGACGAAGACCGAGGACTGCGGGGCGTTGCCCGCGCGGAGCACGTTGAAGACGAGGTTGAGCAGCACCGCCATGATCGCCGCGGAGCTGATGCCGGAGTGGAAGATCGTCACGAACCACGCCGGGAAGCCCTCGTAGAAGCTCGGGGAGACGATCGGGATCATGCCGAAGGCGAGCGAGCTGGCCACGATGACGAGGTTCATGTTGCCCTCGTAGTCGACCTTCGCCAGCGTCCGGATGCCGCTCGCGGCGACCGTGCCGAACAGGACGATCCCGGCCCCGCCGAGCACCGGCGTGGGGACCGCCGCCACGAGCCGGCCGAGGACCGGCAGCAGGCCCAGGACGACCATGATGACGCCGCCGGCGCTGACGACGAAGCGGCTGCGGATCCCGGTGATGGCGACCAGGCCGACGTTCTGCGCGAAGGCCGTCTGGGTGAAGGAGTTGAACACCGGCGCCACCGCGCTGGAGAGCATGTCCGCCCGCAGCCCGTCGGCGATGCGGCGGGAGCCGACCTTGGTGCGCACGATCTCCCCGACGGCGAGGATGTCGGCGGTCGTCTCGGTCATCGTCACCAGCACGACGATCGTCATCGAGATGATCGCGGCGATCTCGAAGTGCGGCATGCCGAAGGCGAACGGCGTGGGCACGGCCACCACCGCGCCGTCGCCCACGCCGGAGAAGTCGGCCATACCCAGGGCCGCCGCCACGAGCGTGCCGACGACGATGGCCAGGAGGATCGAGAGCCGCGAGACGGCGGCGATGCCGACCTTGCTCAGCACGAGGACGACGACGAACGTCAGGGCGGCCAGCCCGATGTTCGCGGGGCTGCCGTACCCCTCGGCCTGAGGGTTGCCGCCCAGGGTCCAGCTGGCCGCGACCGGCATGAGCGTCAGCCCGATCGTGGTGATGACGACGCCGGTGACCACCGGCGGGAAGAACCGGATGACCTTGGCGAAGAAGGGGGCGAGCACGAGCCCGACGAGCCCGGCGACGAGGACGGCGCCGAAGACCGCCGGCAACCCGCCGCCGCTGGCGAGGATCGCCAGCATGGTCGCCACCCCGGCGAACGAGACGCCCTGGACGAGCGGCAGCTGGGACCCGAAGAACGGCACGCCCCAGCTCTGCAGGATCGTCGCCGCGCCGCCGACGAACAGCGCCGAGGCGATGAGGACGGCGATGTCCGGGCCCTGGAGCCCGGCGGCGGTCCCGACGATGAGCGGCACGGCGATGATCCCGCCGTACATCGTGAGCACGTGCTGCAGCCCGTACACGAAGGAGCGGGCGACGGGCAGCCGCTCGTCCTCGGGCCGCGCCGCCGTGGTCGTGGTTCGACTTGCCATCCGTTGACCTCCTCGTCAACCGGCCCTCGGGCCGCATCGATGTGTGCCTGCCGCGCCGGGGGGCGGACGACCCCCGCTGGTCCGCCTCGGAAGGGCCCACGTCACGCCGCCACCTCCGGCAGCGTTTCCGTGATGTGGAACACATCTTCCGAGCAGGCGCGGTCAACGTAACCGGCCCGTGGGGCCGCGTCAAGGGGCCGGTCCCGGCCCCGAGGCCTCTCCGTCGGTCGCACGGGCCGGCCCTGCGCCTGCTCCACGGGTGCGACGACCCGGGACCTTCGCCCCGCCGTCGCCCCGGCCGCCGCGAGGTCGCGACGGGACGCCGCCGCGTCGGGACGTAAGCCCCAGGAACCGGACATTGCGGGCGGCCATGCTTGAGACCAAGGAGCTCAACCCGAGCCCGACACGGAGCAAGGTCGCTCCACCACTGCTCACAAGGAGAGCATGATGGCCACCTCATTCGAGCACCGCACCGCGGGCACCACCCCTCGCCCGGCAGCCCGGTACCAGGAAGAGCTCGTCACCGCCCCCGCGGCCCGCAGGGTGCTGGCCGCCGGCCGCATCATCATCGGCTGGGTGTTCCTCTGGGCCTTCCTCGACAAGCTGGTCGGCCTGGGCTTCATGACCACGGCCGACAAGGCCTGGCTCCACGGCGGCACCCCGGCCCAGGGCTTCATCAAGGGCATCGAGGGCCCGTTCCACGGCGTCTTCCAGGTCTTCGCCAACCCGTTCGGCGACACGCTGTTCATGCTCGGCCTGCTCGGGATCGGCGTCGCGATGATGCTCGGCGCCGGCCTGCGCATCGCTGCCGTGACCGGCACGCTGCTCCTGCTGTTCATGTACCTCGCGGAGCTGCCCCTGGCGATCGGCGGCACCAACCCGGTCGTCGACTCCCACTGGATCGAGGCGATGCTGCTCATCATCTCCGCGGTGACCCTCTCGGGCGACACCTGGGGCGTGGGCAAGTGGTGGGCCGGCGTCATCGGTAAGAACACCTGGCTGCGCTGACCGACGCCGCCCCCTCGGGCGGCCGACTCGGAGACCCGGCCCGTCCCGGGCGCCCGACACCATGACCGAGGCCCTGGTCCGATCGGACCAGGGCCTCAGTCTCGAGACGACGGCGCATGCCTTCTTCAGCCCCGGGGGGCCGGCGTGGCGCCGCCGCCGTCAGGCGGTGACGGCCTCCTCGGCGGCGCCGGCCTGCTCGGCGAGGTACTTCTCGGCCTCCGCGCGCACGGCCTCGGCGACGGCCTCGGCGACGCGGTGGTCGAACACGCCGGGGATGACGAAGGCGCTGTTGAGCTCCTCGGCGCTGACCACCTCCGCGATCGCGACGGCCGCCACCCGCAGCATCTCGTCGGAGATGTACGAGGCCCCGGCGTCCAGCAGCCCCCGGAACAGCCCCGGAAAGGCCAGGACGTTGTTGATCTGGTTCGGGTAGTCACTGCGCCCGGTGGCCACCACCGCCGCGGTCTCCCCCGCCTCGATCGGGTCGACCTCCGGGGTCGGGTTGGCCAGCGCGAACACGATCGCCCCCTCGGCCATCCGCGCCACGTCCGCCCCGGTCAAGATGTTGCCCGCCGAGACCCCGATGAACACGTCCGCACCCACCAGCCCCTCCTGCAGCGAGCCGGTGAACCCCTCCTCGTTGGTGTGCTGAGCGATCCAGTTACGGTACTCATCCCCGTTGACCTCACCGCGGTGCAAGGCCCCCTGACGCCCGAAGCCCACGATGTGCCGGGCCCCCTGGGCCTTGAGCAGCTTGATGATCGCCGACCCCGCAGCACCGACCCCGGAGACGACGATCCGCACGTCCTCCATCTTCTTGTCCACCACCCTCAGCGCGTTGAGCAGCGCCGCCAGCACCACGATCGCCGTGCCGTGCTGGTCGTCGTGGAAGACCGGGATGTCCAGCTCCTCGCGCAACCGCGCCTCGATCTCGAAGCACCGCGGCGCGGAGATGTCCTCCAGGTTCACGCCCCCGTACACCGGCGCCAGCGCCTTGACGATGCCGATGATCTCCTCGGTGTCCTTGGTGTCCAGGCACACCGGCCACGCGTCCACGTTCGCGAACTGCTTGAACAACGCCGCCTTGCCCTCCATCACCGGCAACGCCGCCGCCGGGCCGATGTCCCCCAGCCCCAGCACCGCCGTGCCGTCGGTGACCACCGCGACCGTGTTCCGCTTGATCGTCAACCGGCGCGCGTCCTCGGGCTTCTCCGCGATCGCCAGGCACACCCGCGCCACCCCCGGGGTATACGCCCGCGACAGGTCCCGCCGGGTCTTCAACGGCACCTTCGCGTTCACCTCGATCTTCCCGCCCAGGTGCAACAAGAACGTCGAGTCGCTCATCTTCAGCACCCTGACCCCCTCCAGGGCATTGAGCGCCTCGACGATCCGGTCGCCGTGCTCGGCATCGACCGTGTCGCACGTGACGTCCACGACCAGCTTCGTCGTGGTCGAGTGGGCGATGTCCACCCCCATCACCGCCCCGCCCGCCTCGGCCACCGCCGCGACGAGCATGCTCGTGGCACGCTGCGAGGCAGGCACCTCCACGCGCATGGTGATGGTGTAGCTAGGGCTGGGCATGGCCATGAGGCGGGCCTTTCAAAGGTGGGACGAATCACGATGAGCGGCATGAATCGTAACCCCCCGCACACCCGGGCCCCGACCCGCCACCCCCGGGACGACGACGCCCCCTTCCCGGCGGCAGGCGGGAAGGGGGCGTCTGGAGGCTCGACCGGTGCGGTGCGAGCCCGGTGCGGTGATCGCGTCAGCCGATGCGTTGCATGAGGAGCTCGCGCACGCGGGCGGCGTCGGCCTTGCCGCGGGTGGCCTTCATGACCGCGCCGACGATCGCGCCGGCCGCCTGGACCTTGCCGCCGCGGATCTTCTCCACGACGTCGGGGTTGGCGGCCAGCGCCTCGTCGATGGCCGTCTCGAGGGCGCCGTCGTCGGAGACGACCTCGAGGCCGCGGGCGACGACGACCTGCTCCGGGGAGCCCTCGCCGGCGAGCACGCCCTCGAGCACCTGCCGGGCCAGCTTGTCGGTGATCCGGCCGGCGTCGACGAGGGCGGCGAGCTCGGCGACCTGCTGGGGGGTGATCGCCAGCTCCTCCAGCGCCACGCCGTCGGTCTTGGCGGTGCGGGCCAGCTCGCCCATCCACCACTTGCGGGCGGCGGCCGGGCCGGCGCCGGCGGCGACGGTGGCCTCGACGAGGTCCCCGGCGCCGGCGTTGACCAGGTCGCGCATCTCGGCGTCGGAGTAGCCCCACTCGGCCTGCAGGCGGCGGCGGCGCACGGCCGGCAGCTCGGGCAGGGTGGCCCGCAGCTGCTCGACCCACTCGCGCGGCGGGGCGAGCGGGACGAGGTCGGGCTCGGGGAAGTACCGGTAGTCCTCGGCGTCGGACTTCACGCGCCCGGGCGAGGTGGTGCCGTCGTCCTCGTGCCAGTGACGGGTCTCCTGGACCACCCGCTCGCCGGCGTCGAGCACGGCGGCCTGGCGGGAGATCTCGTAGCGCACCGCCCGCTCGACCGAGCGGAAGGAGTTGACGTTCTTCGTCTCGGTGCGGGTGCCCAGCGGCGAGGTCGGCGTGGGGCGCAGGGAGACGTTGACGTCGGCGCGCACGTTGCCGCGCTCCATGCGGGCCTCGGATACGCCGAGGGCCCGGAAGATGTCGCGCAGGGTGTTGACGTAGGCGCGGGCGACCTCCGGCGCGCGGGCGCCGGCGCCCTCGATGGGGCGGGTGACGATCTCCACGAGCGGGATGCCCGCCCGGTTGTAGTCGACCAGGGAGTACTCCGCGCCCTGGATGCGGCCCGCGGCGCCGCCGATGTGGGTGTTCTTGCCCGCGTCCTCCTCCATGTGGGCGCGCTCGATCTCCACCCGGAAGATCGTGCCGTCCTCGAGCTCGACGTCGAGGTGGCCGTCGTGGGCGATGGGCTCGTCGTACTGGGAGGTCTGGAAGTTCTTCGGCACGTCCGGGTAGAAGTAGTTCTTCCGGGCGAACCGGCAGCTCTCGGCGATGGAGCAGTTCAGCGCCAGGCCGATCTTCACCGCGTACTCGACGGCGGTGGCGTTGACCACCGGCAGCGCGCCGGGCAGGCCGAGCGAGACGGGCGTGACGGCCGTGTTGGGCTCGGCGCCGAAGGTCTGCGGGGCGCCGTCGAACATCTTCGACCTCGTGCCCAGCTCGACGTGGACCTCGATGCCCAGGACGGGGTCGTAGCGGGTGACGGCGTCGTCGAAGTCGACGAGGAGAGACGTCTGCGTGCTCATCGGGAGGCCACCTCCAGCTCGGGGGCCTGGGCCAGCAGCGGGCCGCCCCACTTCTCGGTGAGCAGGCGCTCGAGCACGCCGCCCACCCGGTACAGACGGGCGTCCTCGCGGGCGGGCGCGAGGACCTGGAAGCCCACCGGCAGGCCGTCGTCGCTCAGGCCCGAGGGGAGCGAGATGCCGGGGATGCCGGCGAGGTTCGCCGGGATGGTGGCGACGTCGTTGAGGTACATCGCCATGGGGTCGTCGAGCTTCTCGCCGAAGCGGAACGCCGTGGTCGGCGCGGTGGGCGAGACGAGGACGTCGGCCTTGGCGAAGGCCTGGGCGAAGTCGCGCTGGATGAGGGTGCGCACCTTCTGCGCCGAGCCGTAGTAGGCGTCGTAGTAGCCGGCCGAGAGCACGTGGGTGCCCAGGATGATGCGGCGCTTGACCTCGTCGCCGAAGCCGGCGCCGCGGGTGGCGGCCATGACGCGCTCGGCGGTGACCGGGCCCTCGGCGGGCTCCACCCGCAGGCCGAAGCGCATGCCGTCGAACTTGGCGAGGTTGGAGGAGGCCTCCGCGGGCATGATCAGGTAGTAGGCCGCGAGCGCGTAGTCGAAGCTGGGGCAGGAGACCTCCACGACCTCGGCGCCGGCCTGCTTGAGCAGCTCGACGGACTCGAGGAAGCTGCGGCGCACGCCCTCCTGGTAGCCCTCGCCGCCGAGCTCCGTGACGATGCCCACGCGCAGGCCCTTGAGGTCCGCGGCGCGGGCGGCGGCCACGTAACCGGTGGCCGGGTCGGTCAGCGAGGTGGAGTCGAGCGGGTCGTGGCCGCCGATGACCTCGTGCAGCATCGCGGCGTCGAGCACCGTGCGGGTGACCGGGCCGGCCTGGTCCAGGGAGGAGGCCATGGCGATGAGGCCGTAGCGGGAGACCGAGCCGTAGGTGGGCTTGACGCCGATGGTGCCGGTGACGGCGGCCGGCTGGCGGATCGAGCCGCCGGTGTCGGTGCCGATGGCCAGCGGCGCCTCGTAGGCGGCGACGGCGGCCGCGGACCCGCCGCCGGAGCCGCCCGGGATGCGCTCGAGGTCCCAGGGGTTGCGGGTGTTGCCGTACGCCGAGTGCTCGGTGCTCGACCCCATCGCGAACTCGTCGAGGTTGGTCTTGCCCAGGATCGGCATCCCGGCGGCGCGCAGCCGGCTGACCAGGGTGGCGTCGTAGGGCGGCACCCAGTTCTCGAGGATCTTCGAGGCCGCGGTGGTCACCTGCCCGCGGGTGACGACGATGTCCTTGACGGCGATCGGCACGCCGGCCAGCTCGGGCAGCTCCTCGCCGGCGCCGCGGCGGGCGTCGACGTCGGCCGCGGCGGCGAGCGCCTCGTCGGTGTTGACGTGGAGGAAGGCGTGGACGGCGCCGTCGACGGCGGCCATGCGGTCCAGGTGGGCCTGGGTGACCTCGACGGCGGAGACGTCGCCGGCGGCGAGGAGGCCGGCGAGCTCGGCGGCGCTGCGGCGGGTCAGGTCGCTCATGCGTCCTCCCCGAGGATCTGCGGGACGGCGAAGCGGCCCTCGGCGGCGGCCGGGGCCGCGGCGAGCACCTCGTCGGCGTCGAGCGTGGCCACCACCTCGTCCGGGCGCATGACGTTGGTCAGCGGGATGGGGTGGGAGGTGGCGGGCACGTCGGGCGTGGCGACCTCGTTGACCCGAGCGACCGCGGAGGCGATGACGTCGAGCTCGCCGGCGAGGCGCTCGACCTCCTCGGGCGTCAGCTCGATGCGGGCGAGCGCCGCGACGCGCGCGACCTCGTCGGAAGAGATGGTGGACATACGAGCGAGTCTAAACGTCCGCCGCCCCGCGGCGCCGGGGCCGGCGGCGTTCCTCAGATGGCGGCCGGCCCGATGAGCTCGAGCAGCGCCCGGGCGTAGGCGTCCGCCGCCCCGGGGGCGCGGTGCTCGACGGCGCCCCGGCCGGGCACGGCGGTGGTGACGAGGAAGGCGCCGTCCTCGCGGCGCAGGGACCGGAAGGTGCCGCCGAGGAGCTCGCGCAGCTGGTCCTCGCGCGGCAGCCAGACCGTCTGGTCGAGCGTGACGGCGTCCAGCGCCCACTCCACGGTGCCGTTGAACCCCAGCACCGTGCCGGTGGGAAAGCGATGGGTCTCGATGCTCATCTCGGCGACCGTGAACACCTCCCCGACCAGCCCGGGCTGGTCGATGGTGAACCGGTCGCCGGACGCGGGACGCCACCGCAGCCCGGCGGCGCGCAGCGCCCGGGCGAGCTCGAGCGAGATCACCGGGCCAGTATCCGGTCAGGGCCGCCCGGCCGCGCGCGATCGGCTGCCGGGTCCGAGGGGCGCCGAGCCGTTAGGTTGACGCCATGCCGATGAGATCACGCCTGGGGCACGCCCTCCTGCGGGCGCAGCGCATCCAGGGCCGCGACGTGTGGCGCGCCGTCCGCTGGTACGTGACGGGCACCGTGGCGGTCCAGGCCGCGGCGGCCGCCGCCGTCGTCTCGGTGGACCGGGTGCGCAAGCGGCGCCAGCCGCCCACGGGCGAGTTCCCGCGCACGCCGCCCGCCACGTTGCCGGTGGCGCACTCGACGGTGACGACCTACACCTTCGGCGCGGACCTCTACGAGGACATGCTCGCGGCCATCCGCGACGCCCGCCGCACCGTCTACTTCGAGACCTTCATCTGGAAGTCCGACGACGTCGGCCAGCGGTTCAAGGACGCGCTCCTGGCCGCCGCGCGCCGGGGCGTGGAGGTCTACGTCGTCTTCGACAGCTGGGCGAACCTCGTGGTGCCGCCGGCATTCCAGCGGTTCCCTCGGCTGCCGACCCTGCACGTCCTGCGCTTCCCGCTGGTCCGGCCGGGCCTGCTCACCCTCAACCTGCGCAAGACCGGCCGCGACCACCGCAAGATCCTCGTCATCGACGGCGAGGTGAGCTTCGTCGGCGGGTACAACATCGGCTCGCTCTACGCCACGCAGTGGCGCGACACCCACGTGCGCGTCGAGGGCCCGAGCGCGTGGGAGCTGGAGAACGCCTTCGTCGACTTCTGGAACGACCATCGCAAGCGGAGGCACCCCCAGATCCCGGACCGCGGCGCCCGGGCCTGGGAGGCGCGCATCCGCGCCGCGCAGAACGCCCCGAACCGGCTGAGCTTCCCCGTGCGCGGGCTCTACCTGGAGGCGATCGACCGGGCCGAGCACCGCATCTACATCACCCAGGGGTACTTCATCCCCGACCGCGACATCCTGCGGGGACTCGTCCAGGCCGCCCGCCGCGGCGTCGAGGTCAAGGTGCTCATCCCCGAGGTCTCCAACCACGTGCTGGCCGACTGGGCCGCCCGCGCCTACTACACCCAGCTCCTCGAGTCCGGCGTGCAGCTGTGGCTGTTCCAGGACGCGATGGTCCACGCCAAGACCATGACGGTCGACGGGCGGTGGACCACGGTGGGCACCACCAACATCGACCGCATGTCGATGACGGGCAACTTCGAGGTGAACCTGGAGATCTACGACGACGACCTGGCCGCCCAGATGGAGAAGATCTTCGCCACCGACCTCACCAACTCCCGCCAGCTCACCCTGCGCGAGTGGGAGTCGCGCGGGCTGCTGTCGAAGATCGGCGAGCGGATCCTGCGCCGGCTCGGCCCGCTGCTGTAGCGCTCAGACCTCCAGCTCGTAGAACCACATGACCGCCGTGGGGTCCCAGGAGCCGACGTAGTCGCGGCCGGGGTTGCGCCGGTACCCCACGCGCTCGTAGAGGCGGTGCGGGATGGCCGGGCCCGCCACGGACAGCACCGACAGCACCAGTCGCGGATAGCCCTGCTCCGCCGCCCACTCCTGGGCGGCGCGCAGCAGGGCCTCGGCGACGCCGCGGCGCTGGGCGGCGGGGTCGACGGCGAGCATGCGCACCTCGAGCTCGTCCTCGCGCGCCAGGTCGGCGTAGGCGGTGCCGGCGGCGGCGAGCGTGAGCGTGCCGAGCACCTCCCGTCCGGCGCGCGCCACGAGGACGATCGCCTCGGCCGCCCGGCGGCCCACGTCGCGCAGGGCGAGGGCGTACCCGTCGTCCTCCTCCGCCATGCCGGCCGCGCGGTAGGCGGCCACGCTGAGCTCCCCGACGCGGTCGAGCTCCTCGGGACGGACGGTGGAGACGGTGATCGAGGCGGTGTGCGGCACGCGACCATTATCGCGTGGCGGCTCGCCCGTCCCGGGCCCCTGGGGACCGGCAGCTGCGGGCCCGCGGCCGGGCACCCGTGGGGACCGGCAGCGTGCGGCGCGCGGCGCCCCCAACTCCGGCAGGCGGAAAACTTCTTCCGCAATTGTGGAGCCGGTCGGCCCTCCCCATGTATGGTCCGTGTCACACCGAGTCGCTGTTCGGCATGGATAACCAGCGGCTCGGGCCGGCTCCCAACCATGCCTCGCACGCCCGCGCGCAATGGCGCCGCCGGGGCGGAGCGGGAACAGTAGACGAGGAGTGTGAGCCATGAGCGGCATCCGGGTCACGGTCAACGGCGAGACCCGTTCGGCCACGGCGGTCTCGCCCCACACGCGGCTGCTCGACTGGCTGCGCGGCGAGGGGCTGACCGGCGCGAAGGAGGGGTGCGCCGAGGGCGAGTGCGGCGCGTGCGCGGTGCTCGTCGCCCGCCCCGACGGCGCCGGGCGCACCCGGTGGACGGCGGTGAACGCCTGCCTGCCCGCCGCGGCCGCCTTCGACGGCCAGGAGATCGTCACCGCCGAGGGGCTCGGCGCCGCGCCGGGCGTCGGCACCGGCGCCGCGCTGCACCCCGTCCAGCGGGAGATGGCCGAGCGCGGCGGGTCCCAGTGCGGCTACTGCACGCCGGGCTTCGTGTGCGCCATGGCCGCCGAGTACTACCGGCCCGGCCGCTCCCCCGCCGACGCCGACGACGCCGCGGGCACCGCCGTCGCCGGCCCGGAGCACGCCGCCGACCACACCACCGGACCCAACGGCTTCGACCTGCACGCCCTGAGCGGCAACCTGTGCCGGTGCACCGGCTACCGGCCCATCCGCGACGCCGCGTACGCCCTGGGCGCCCCCGAGCCGGCCGACCCGCTCGACGCCCGGCAGGAACGCCCCGCGCCCGGCGCCTGCCCCACCCACCTCGCCGGGGACGGGGCCGAGCTCGTCCGCCCGGCCACGCTCGCGGAGCTGCTCGCCCTGGTGGCCGGGCGGCCGGAGGCGCGCCTCGTCGCCGGCGCGACCGACGTCGGCGTGGAGGTGAACATCGGTCAGGCCCGCCCGCCGCTCGTCCTGGCGGTCGACCGGCTCGAGGAGCTGCGCACCCTCGAGGTCTCCGCCGAGCGGATCGAGATCGGCGCGGCCCTGACCCTCTCCGAGATCGAGCACCGCCTGGCCGGGCGGGTGCCGCTGCTGGCCGAGCTCTTCCCGCAGTTCGCCTCCCGGCTCATCCGCAACGGCGCCACGCTGGGCGGCAACCTCGGCACGGCCTCCCCCGTCGGCGACGCCGCGCCCGTGCTGCTCGCGCTCGACGCCGCCCTGGTGCTCGCCTCGGTCGACGGCGAGCGGGAGGTGCCGCTGGCGGAGTACTTCACCGGCTACCGCCGGACGGTGCGCACCGCGCAGGAGATCATCCGGGCGGTGCGCCTGCCGCTGCCGGTGGCGCCGCACGCGGCGTTCTACAAGATCGCCAAGCGCCGCTTCGACGACATCTCCTCCGTCGCCGTCGCCATCGCCATGGAGCTCGACGGCGGGACGGTCGCCTCGGTGCGCATCGGCCTGGGCGGCGTGGCGGCCACCCCCGTCCGCGCCCGCGCCACCGAGGCCGCGCTCACCGGCCGGCCCTGGGACCTGACCACCGCCACGGCGGCCGCGGCCGTCCTCGCGGCCGAGGGCACCCCGCTCGACGACCACCGCGCCAGCGCCCGGTACCGCACCGCCATGCTCGAGCAGTCCCTGCTGCGCTTCCTCGACCAGACCCAGCCCGCCATGGAGGTGGCCCGATGAGGTCCCTGGCCGACCGCCCCGAGAGCCCCGTCGTCGGGCTGCCCGTCGCCCACGAGAGCGCCGACCTGCACGTCACCGGGGCCGCCCTGTACACCGACGACCTCGTCGGGCGCACCCACGACGTCCTGCACGCCTGGCCCGTCCAGGCCCCCCACGCCCACGCCCGCGTCACCGCCCTGCGCACCGCGCCGGCCCTCGAGGTGCCCGGCGTCGTCCGGGTGCTCACCGCGGCCGACGTGCCCGGCGTCAACGACGCGGGCATCAAGCACGACGAGCCGCTCTTCCCCGACGAGGTCATGTACCACGGTCACGCGGTGTGCTGGGTGCTCGGCGAGACCCTCGAGGCCGCCCGCCGCGGCGCCGCGGCGGTCGAGGTCGACTACGAGCCGCTGCCCTCGCTGCTCACGCTGCCCGAGGCCATCGAGGCGGGCAGCTTCCAGGGCAACCAGCCCACCGTCAGCCGCGGCGAGGTCGAGGCGGGGCTGCGCGCCGCCGCCCACCGGTTCACCGGCGAGACCACCATCGGCGGGCAGGAGCACTTCTACCTCGAGACCCACGCGGCCCTGGCCCAGGTCGACGAGGCCGGGCAGGTCTTCGTCCAGTCCAGCACCCAGCACCCCTCCGAGACCCAGGAGATCGTCGCCCACGTCCTCGGCCTGCACAGCCACGAGGTCACCGTCCAGTGCCTGCGCATGGGCGGCGGGTTCGGCGGCAAGGAGATGCAGCCGCACGGCCTGGCCGCGGTCGCCGCGCTCGGCGCCGCGGTCACCGGGCGGCCGGTCCGGGTGCGGCTGAACCGTACCCAGGACATGACGATGACCGGCAAGCGGCACCCCTTCCACGCCACCTGGGAGGTCGGCTTCGACGGCGAGGGCCGCCTGGTGGCCCTGCGCGCCACGCTGACCAGCGACGGCGGCTGGAGCCTGGACCTGTCCGAGCCGGTGCTCGCCCGCGCGCTGTGCCACGTCGACAACGCCTACCACGTCCCGCACATCGAGGTCCGCGGCCGGATCGCCAAGACCCACAAGACCTCGCAGACGGCGTTCCGCGGCTTCGGCGGCCCGCAGGGGATGCACGTCATCGAGGACATCCTCGGCCGGTGCGCCCCGCTGCTCGGCGTCGACCCGGCCGAGCTGCGCCGCCGCAATTTCTACCTGGCCGGCCAGGCCACCCCGTACGGCCAGCCGGTGCGCCACCCGGAGCGGCTGCACGCCATCTGGGCCCGGCTCACCGAGCGCGCCGAGGTGGACCGGCGCCGCGCCGAGATCGCCGCGTTCAACGCCGCCCACCCGCACACCAAGCGCGCCCTGGCGCTGACGCCGGTGAAGTTCGGCATCTCCTTCAACCTCACCGCCTTCAACCAGGCCGGCGCGCTCGTGCACGTCTACAAGGACGGCTCGGTGCTGATCAACCACGGCGGCACCGAGATGGGCCAGGGCCTGCACACGAAGATGCGGCAGGTGGCCGCCACCGCGCTGGGGGTGCCGCTGGAGTACGTCCGGCTCGCGCCCACCCGCACCGACAAGGTGCCCAACACCTCCGCCACCGCGGCGAGCTCGGGAGCGGACCTCAACGGCGGGGCCGTGAAGAACGCCTGCGAGCAGATCCGCGAGCGCCTCGCCGAGGTGGCGGCCCGCAAGCTGGGCATCCACCCCGACGACGTGCGCTTCACCGACGGCAAGGTCACCGGCATCCGCTTCCACGACCGCGACCTGGCCTGGGCCGACGTCGTCCGCGACGCCTACTTCCAGCGCGTGCAGCTCTTCGCCGCCGGCTACTACCGCACCGAGGGGCTGCACTGGGACGGGGCCCGCATGCAGGGCGAGCCGTTCAAGTACTTCGCCTACGGCGCCGCCGCCACCGAGGTCGAGGTGGACGGGTTCACCGGCGCCTACCGGTTCCTGCGCGCCGACATCGTCCACGACGTCGGCGACTCCCTCTCCCCGCTCATCGACGTCGGGCAGATCGAGGGCGGGTTCGTCCAGGGGGCGGGCTGGCTGACGCTGGAGGAGCTGCGCTGGGACGTCTCCGACGGCCCGGGCCGCGGCCGGCTGCTCACCCGGGGGGCGAGCACCTACAAGCTGCCGAGCTTCTCGGAGATGCCCGAGGAGTTCCACGTCCACCTCTTCGAGCAGGCCACCGAGCGCGGGGTGGTGTACGGGTCGAAGGCGGTCGGCGAGCCGCCGCTCATGCTCGCCTTCAGCGTCCGCGAGGCCCTGCGCGAGGCGGCCGCCGCGTTCGGTCCCCCTGGCCGGTCGGCGGAGCTGGCCAGCCCGGCCACGCCCGAGGCGGTGTTCTGGGCGGTCCAGGCCGCCCGGCAGGCCACCGCGGCAGACGGGGACGGCGCCACAGGCACCACGGGCACCGCCGGCGACGCCGTGGCGGCCGGCGGTGCGGAGCCCAGCCCGCGGGCGCTGTCGAGGGGCTGAGGTGGACTGGCTCGCGGCCCTGGAGCACCTGCGCGAGCAGGGCCGCTCCGGCGTGCTCGTGACCGTCACCACCGTGCGCGGGCACGCCCCGCGCGACGCCGGGGCGAAGATGGTGGTCGCCGCCGACGGCACCTGGGACAGCATCGGCGGCGGCAACCTCGAGGCCACGGCGATCGACCGAGCGCGGGCGATGCTGCGCGACGGCGCCGAGGCGCCCGAGACGCTGCTGCTGCCGCTCAACGAGCACGTGGCGAACCGGCACGGGCAGCAGTGCTGCGGCGGGGAGGTGACGGTGCTGCTCGAGCCGCTGCGCGCCTGGCCGACGGTGGCCGTCTTCGGCGTCGGCCACGTCGGCCACGAGCTCGCCCGGATCCTGTCCCGGCTGCCGCTCGACCTGCACCTCGTCGACAGCCGGCCCGGGCAGCTCGCCGACGACGCGCTCGCCGACGTCCGCGGCGGCCGCGCCCGGGTCCACGTCCATCCCGCCCCGGCCCCCGAGGCGGTGCTGCGCACCCTGCCTGCCGGCGCCCACGTGCTCATCATGAGCCACGACCACGCCGAGGACTTCGTCCTGTGCGACGCCGCGCTGCGCCGCGGCGACCTCGAGGTCGGGCTCATCGGCTCCCGGGCGAAGTGGGCCCGGTTCCGCCACCGGCTGCGCGGCGAAGGCCACGCCGACGCCGCCGTGGACCGGATCGTGTGCCCCATCGGCCTGCCGGGCCTCGGCGGCAAGGACCCGGCCGTCATCGCCGTCAGCGTCGCCGCCCGCCTGCTCCAGGACCTCGAGGGCACGCCGCCGCCTGCCCCGGCGCCGGAGCGGCGCGCGTCGGCCGCGCCGGCCTGACCCGGGCGCGTCAGGACGCGGCGCCGGCCTCCACCCGGTCGGCCACCGCCGCCGGACCGCCCTCGAGCAGCGCGACGAAGCCGGCCTCGTCGAGGATGGGCCGGCCGAGCTCGCGGGCCTTGTCCTCCTTGGAGCCGGCGTTGGCGCCCACGACGACGAAGTCGGTCTTCTTGGACACCGACCCGGCCGCCTTCCCGCCGCGCACGATGATCGCCTCCCTGGCCGAGTCGCGGCTGAAGCCCTCCAGCGAGCCGGTGACCACGACGGTCAGGCCCTCGAGGGTGCGCACGATGGACTCGTCGCGCTCGTCGGCCATCCGCACACCCGCGGCCGCCCAGCTCTCGACGATCTCGCGGTGCCAGTCCTCCTCGAACCACGCCTGCAGCGCGGCCGCGATGACGGGGCCGACGCCGTCGACGGCGCTGAGCTCCTCCAGGCCGGCCGCTCGGATGGCGTCGAGCGAGCCGTAGTGGGTGGCCAGGGCGCGGGCGGCGGTCGGGCCGACGTGGCGGATGGACAGCGCCACGAGGACCCGCCACAACGGCTGCGCCTTGGCCTTGTCCAGCTCGGCGATCATCAGCTCGGTGGTGGCGGTGGGCTTGGACGGCTTCGACACCGTGCCGTCGCGCTTGTAGGTCGGGGTGGTCCAGAAGAACAGGCGCTGCTCCCACCGGCCGGTGCCCACGCCGTCCTTCTTGATCTCGCGCCACACCCGCACCTCGCGCAGGTCCTCGGCGGCGACGTCGAACAGTCCGGCCTCGGTGGTGAGGACGGGGCGCTGGCGCGGCGGCAGCTCGGTCTCGGCCACGGCGAGCTGCTCGGGGGTGGGCACGGGGCCGTGGCCGGCCTGGACCGCCAGGGCGGCGGCCGCCAGCTCGCGGTTGGCCTCGGGGTCGGTGAGGGCGAGCGCGGCCTCGCCGCCGAGCGCCTCGATGTCGAGGGCGCCGCGGGAGGCGATGTGCGCCACCCGCTCGGTGAGCTGGGCGGGGCAGGAGCGGGAGTTGGGACAGCGCAGGTCGACGTCGCCCTCCTTGGCCGGCGCCAGCGGGGTGCCGCAGGAGGGGCACCGCTCGGGCATGACGAACTCCCGTTCGTGCCCGTCGCGCAGGTCGACCACGGGGGCGACGATCTCCGGGATGACGTCCCCGGCCTTGCGCAGCACCACCGTGTCCCCGATGAGCACGCCCTTGCGCTTGACCTCGTTGGCGTTGTGCAAGGTGGCCATCGCCACCGTGGAGCCGGCCACGAGCACCGGCTCCATGACGCCGTAGGGGGTCACCCGCCCGGTGCGGCCGACGTGGACGCGGATGTCCAGCAGCTTGGTGTTGACCTCCTCGGGCGGGTACTTGTACGCCGCCGCCCACCGCGGGGCCCGGGAGGTGGCCCCCATCTGCCGCTGCAGCGCGTAGTCGTCGACCTTGATGACGATGCCGTCGATCTCGTGCTCGACGGTGTGCCGGTGCTCGCCGTAGTAGGCGATCATCTCCTCGGCCTCGGTGCGCGAGCGCACCAGCCGGGTGTAGGTGGAGACCGGCACGCCCCACTCGCGCAGCTGCGCGTACAGGCCCCACTGGGTGCGCGTCTCCGGCGGCGCGACGCTGCCCCAGTTCACGGCGCCGACGCCGTGGGCGATCATGTCCAGCGGCCGCGACGCCGTCACCCGCGGGTCCTTCTGGCGCAGCGACCCCGCCGCGGAGTTGCGCGGGTTCGCGAACGGCGCCTTGCCGGCCTCCACCAGCGAGGCGTTGAGCTCCTCGAACTTCTCGACGGGGAAGAAGACCTCGCCGCGGATCTCGATGCTGGCCGGGTGGCCGTCGCCGGCGAGCTGGTGGGGCACCGAGGCGATGGTGCGCACGTTCAGGGTGACGTCCTCGCCGGTGCGCCCGTCCCCGCGGGTGGCGGCGCGCACGAGCCGGCCGTCCTCGTACAGGAGGTTGACGGCGAGACCGTCGATCTTCAGCTCGCAGGTCATCGCGACGTCGCTGCGCCCGGCGGCGGCGTGGACGCGCGCGGCCCACTCCCGCAGCTCCTCGAGGGAGAAGACGTCGTCCAGGCTCATCATCGGCTCGTGATGGGTCACCGTGGCGAACTCGGTGGAGAACGTGCCGCCGACGCGCTGGGTCGGCGACTCCGGCACGCGCAGGTCCGGGTGCGCCGCCTCGAGGTCCTCCAGCTCGCGGAACAACCGGTCGTACTCGGCGTCGGAGAGCGTCGGGGCGTCGCGCACGTAGTAGGCGAACTGGGCCGCCTCGACCTGCTCGGCCAGCTCGGCCCAGCGCTGGCGCACGTCCGCGGCGGCCGCGGCCGGCACCGCCGCGGCGGCTTCGGTGACGGGGCCGGCGTCGTCGGGGGTCGGGGTGCTGGTCTCGCTCACCGTCACATCATGGCGCAAGGCACCGACACCGGCCCCGCCACCGCACCGCCGCCGATGGCACGCGCGCCGGCGCGAGAGGAGGCTGCGCGGCGGCGCGGGGGACGCCGGGCGGTGCGCGGGCGGGGGCCGCGCGCGCCGGGACGCGACCGCCGTCCGCGCCCTGTCACCGGGCGGTGGCACCCTGGGGGCATGTGCGGCCGGTACGCCTCCTTCCGCCAGGCCCAGGACCTGGCGGACTTCTTCGACGTCGCCCTCGTGGACGACGACGCCGCCGAGCTGCCGCCGTCGTGGAACGTCGCGCCGACGGACGGCGCCCGGGTGATCGTCGAGCGGGTGCTGCCCGCGGGCGCCACGCCGTCGGGCGATGGTGGCGAGGGGGCCGGACAGCGGCCGACCGGGCAGCGGCCGGCGGGTCGGCGGCCGGCCAGCCAGCAGCCTCCGCCCGCGGTGCGCCGCGAGATGCACGTCGCCCGGTGGGGCCTGGTGCCGGAGTGGGCCACCGACCCGTCCGCCGGCGCGCGGATGTTCAACGCGCGGGTCGAGTCGGTGGCGACGAAGCCCGCGTTCGCCGCCTCCCTGCGCACCAGGCGCTGCGTCGTCGTCGCCGACGGCTACTACGAGTGGCGCAAGCCCGCGCCCGGTGAGACGCGGAAGACGCCGTTCTACATCCACCCCGCCGACTCCGGGCCGCTGGCCCTCGCCGGC
The DNA here is from genome assembly GCF_009193175.1 of Georgenia ruanii. Classification (GTDB taxonomy): domain Bacteria; phylum Actinomycetota; class Actinomycetes; order Actinomycetales; family Actinomycetaceae; genus Georgenia; species Georgenia ruanii. The sequence goes on from NZ_VUKE01000018.1 coordinate 22,484, forward strand.
CTGTACTCCTGGTGGCGCGCCCCGGCGCCGGCCGGCGCACGAGGACCCTGGCTGCTCAGCTGCACCGTGCTCACCGGCGCGGCGCAGGGTCGGATGACCGAGCTGCACGACCGGGTGCCGGTGGTGCTCGACCGTGCCGCGGTGAACCGCTGGCTCGACAAGACGGTCACCGCGCCCGACGGTGCGCTCGCCGCCCTGACCGCCCCGCCCGAGCTGACCTGGCACGAGGTGTCGCCCGCCGTCGGGGCCGTGCGCAACAACTCGCCCGAGCTCGTCGCCCCGGTCGCGGCCTGAGCCGGCGCGCACCATCCGGAGCCTCACGCCCGGCCGGGACGAGCCGCGCGCCCGTCGTCCCCGGGCATGACCCGCGGGCCGGCGGCGTCCACCTCCCGATGGATCCGGACGGCACTGTCCCGCTCGTAGGCTGAGCCATATGGGACGGACAGGGCTGGGGGCACGCCTGCGTGATCCCGTGCTGCGCCGGACCACGGTCGACTCGTTGGTGGCGCTCGGGCTCCTCCTCCTGGTCGGGCTGACGTCGGCCGGCGTGGCGCTCCGGAGCACGGCGGGGCCGGCATCCATGGCGGTGGCCGCCGCCGTGATCGCCATGCCCGCCGCGCTGGCGTGGCGCCGCACCCACCCGGTCGCGTCCGCGGTGGCGGTCTACCTCTGCGCGCTCATGCACCTGGTGCTCGGGGTCGCGGCCTTCTCGTCGGACCAGCTGATCGTCGTCCCCACCGACGTCCTCGTGCTGGTGGCCCTGTACTCGGTCACCGTGTACGGACCGCCCTGGGCGCGCCGCGCCGCCCTCGCCGGCGCGCTGCTCGGCGCCGTGCTGCTCGCGCTCGTCGCGGCCACGTGGTTCGGCGGGGCGGGCCTCTGGAACTTCCTGGCCACGCTCGTCGGCGTGGCCGGGATGGTCCTGGCGACCTGGGGGTACGCCCAGTTCCGCCGCGGGCGCATCGAGCGGCTGGAGAACCTTCTCGAGCGCGCCCGCCGGCTGGAGATCGAGCGTGACCAGCAGGCCCAGCTCGCGACCGCCGCGGAGCGCGCGCGGATCGCCAGGGAGATGCACGACGTCGTCGCGCACACCCTCTCCGTCGTCATCGCCCAGGCCGACGGCGGGCGCTACGCCGCGCGCACGGACCCGGTGGCCGCCGAGCGGGCGCTGACGACGATCGCCGAGATGGGCCGCGACGCCCTGGCCGACATCCGCCGCATCCTCGGCGTGCTGCGCGACGGCGACGCCCGGGCGACCGCCCTGCTCCCCCAGCCCGTGGACGCCGATCTCGACGCCCTGGTCGAGCAGATCCGCACCTCCGGCGTCGCCGTGTCGCTGGTGCGGATGGGCGAGTCTCGCCCGCTGCCGCCGGGCGCCGGCCTGACGATCTACCGCATCTGCCAGGAGGCGCTGACCAACGCCCTCAAGCACGCCGGCCCCGGGGCGCGGATCACCGTCCTGCTGCAGTGGCTGCCCGGCGCGCTCACCCTCCAGGTCGACGACGACGGCCGCGGCGCCGCCGCGCCGAGCGACGGCAAGGGGCAGGGCCTGGTCGGCATGCGCGAGCGCGCCGCGCTCTTCGGCGGCACGGTCCAGGCCGGCCCGCGCCCCGGCGGCGGCTTCCGGGTGCGCGTCCAGCTGCCCCTGCCCGAGCTCGGCGCCGCGACCACCGCCCCCGCACCGGTTTCCCCCCCGATCGAAGGAGCCCGATGACCACCCCGACCACCGACCCGGCCCCCATCCGCGTGGCGCTGGTCGACGACCAGCAGCTCGTGCGCGCGGGCTTCGCCATGGTCATCGGCTCCCAGCCGGACATGGAGGTGGTCCTCGAGGCCGGCGACGGCGCCCAGGCGGTACGCCTGCTCGGCAGCCACCGCGCCGACGTCGTCCTCATGGACGTGCGCATGCCCACCATGGACGGGCTCGCGGCGACCGCCGAGGTCACGGGCGGGGCGGACGGCGAGGGCCCGCGGGTGATCATCCTGACCACCTTCGACGTCGACGAGTACGTGCTCAAGGCCATCAAGGCCGGGGCGAGCGGGTTCCTCCTCAAGGACGCCCCGCCCGAGGAGATGCTCGCCGCCATCCGCACCGTCCACGCCGGGGACGCCGTCATCGCGCCGTCGTCGACGAAGCGGCTCATCGGCCACCTCGCCCAGGTGCTGCCGGAGACGGAGAAGGCCCCGCCGGCCGTGCTCGACGCGCTGACCGACCGCGAGCGCGAGGTGCTCGTGCTCATGGCCCGGGGCCGGTCCAACACCGAGATCGCGGCCGACCTCTACGTCGCGGAGGCGACGGTGAAGACCCACGTGGGACGCGTGCTGGCCAAGCTCGGCGCGCGGGACCGGGTCCAGGCGGTAGTGCTCGCCTACGAGACCGCGTTGGTCACCCCCGGCTCGTAGGGCCCGGCCGGGCCGGGACCTCCGGCCGGACGCACGGAGGCCGCCGGTGCACCCTCCGCCGGCCCGGCGCGGGGTCCGCCCTCGGGTCCGCCCTCCGCCGGCCCGGCGCTCGGTCCGCCCTCCGCCGGCCCGGCGCTCAGTGCCCGCTGCCGGTGACCACCTTCTGGCGTTCGGACTCGTGGGCGCCGCCCTTCTTGGCCAGGGTCGTGCAGGCCTCCTCGATGTCCCGCGCGAGGGTGTCGACGTGCTCACGGGTCAGCGTCTGCTTCACGAGCGCCCGCATGATCGTCACGTCCTGGGCGTCGGGCGGGAGGCTGTAGGCCGGGACCATCCAGCTGCGCTCGGCCGCGAGCTGCCAGGCGATGTCGAACTCGTCGTAGCCGGGGTCCCCGGCGAGCCGGAAGGCCACCAGCGGCAGCTGCTCCTTGTCGGCGCCGATCAGCTCGAAGCGGCCCATGGCCTGCAGCTTCTCCGCCAGGGCCTGCGCGTTGAGCTGCATGTTCCGCATGATGTAGGCGTAGCCCGCCCGGCCGTAGCGGACGAAGTTGTAGTACTGCGCCAGGACCATCGCGGAGCCGGTGGAGAAGTTCAGCGTGAACGTCGCGTCGGTCTTGCCGAGGTAGTTCTCCTCGAACACCAGCTCGGGGGCCAGGTCGGCCCGCTCCTTGAAGATCAGCCAGCCGATGCCGGGGTAGACGAGCCCGAACTTGTGCCCGGACACGTTGATGGACCGCACCTGCTCCAGGCGGAAGTCCCACGGGGTGTCGGGGTAGAGGAACGGCCAGACGAAGCCGCCGCTCGCGCCGTCGACGTGCAGGGGGACGTCGAGCCCACGCTCGGCCTTGAGACGCACGAGCAGGTCGTTGATGCCCACGATGTCGTCCTTGTGCCCGGTGAAGGTCGTCCCGAGCACGGCGGCCACGCCGATGGTGTTCTCGTCGACGTGCGGCGCGACGTCCTCGGGGCCGATCGTGTACTTGCCCCTGCTGAGCGGCACGATCCGCGGCTCGACGTCGAAGTAGCGGCAGAACTTCTCCCACACGACGTGGACGTCGCCGCCGAACACGAGGTTGGGGCTCGACGTCGACTCCCCGGCCGCCTCCCGGCGCTTGCGCCACCTCCACTTCAGGGAGAGCGCGCCGAGCATGATCGCCTCGGACGATCCCTGGGTGCGGGCGCCGGTCGTCTCCCCGGGCGCGTGGAACAGGTCGGCGAGCATGCGGATGCACCGCTGCTCGATCTCGGCCGTGCGCGGGTACTCGGCGTGGTCGATGAAGTTCCGGTGCAGGTTCTCGGCGATGAGGCGCTGCGCCTCCGGCTCCATCCAGGTGGTCACGAAGGTCGCGAGGTTGCGCGCGGGATCGCCCTCGAGGGCCAGGTCCTCCGCGACCAGCCGCATCGCGTCCACGGCGGTCATGCCGTCGTCGGGAAACTCCCTCGTCGGCACCTCCTCGATGGCGAAGCGGTTACCGAACAGTGCCGCGTCGGCAGCGTGGGGCAGGACGCTCATGGACATCTCCTTCGGTCGAGGGCGGGGCGACGTGGTGCCCCAGCCCGTGCTGCGTCATCCGGGGTCGGTTAGCGGGCCGGCGGGGTGCGCGCGCTGTCGCGACTCCACGGCCGACCTCCACGCGGGGAACATGAGGCCTGCTCCCGCGAGGAAGCACAGCGCTCCGAGCAGGGTCCCGGCGCCGGAGAGCCGGGGGCCGAGCATCTCTGCCGTGCCGGGGAGCACATAGCTCGCGACCGCCGAGGCCATGAAGAAGACGGAACCGATCATGTTGAGCCACGCGATGCCCCTCGGCACGAGATCGGCCCATGCCTTCCGGATCCGGCCACCGACGGCGACGATGCCGAACGCGCTCGCCACGAGGAAGAGCGTCGACCCGAAGAAGTCGGGGCGCCAGATGCGCCGGTTCTCCTCGGCGACGGTGGCGTTGTACGTGAGGGCGGCGAAGGTGCTGACGTTGAAGAAGAGGGTCCCAGGAAACTGTGTGGCGGCGGCGAGCCAGCTCGGGTCGCGGGGCCGCCAGCCCCGTAGGCGCAGCGACTGCCGGGCGTGCTGACCGGTGAGGTCGACGTCGGTCATCGCCGGGGTCTACGCCTGCAGCAGCTGGGCGAACGAGGCGGCCGTGAAGAAGAGCGAGCCGACGAAGAACGTCACGGAGTCGACCGCCGCGCCGACGGCGTTCTCGTAGCTCGGCACCGCGCCCAGCGCGAAGCACGCCGCCCCGATGATGAACAGCCAGGCGATGGCCGCGTTGAACGCGACCGGCCGCACCATCATGCCGGTCCCAGCCGCACCATCATGCTGATCCCCTCTGCCGGGTTCTCACATGCTGCGCCCGGCGCCGCGGCAGGAGACTCATCCTGTTCGGGTGAGCGGGCCGCACCGGCGGCCCCCTCCCCAGCGCCCCCCACCCCGGCGTCCCGCCGGATCCCCGCGCTCCCGGCCGTGTCCCCCCACGGGATGACGTGGGGTCCAGACCGAGGACCGACGCCGCGTCCGGTGTTCGTCCGTAACGTCGGAGGGGCCGGCACGTTCCCGGCGACGGCCCGCGCGTCGGCGCGCCGTCCCGCACGACCCAGGAGCCTTCCCATGACCACCCCGACCCCGCCCGCCTCGACCGAGGGCCGCGCCGCCGTGCGCGCCGTCGGGCTGCGCAAGACCTACGGCACCGGCGACGTGGCCGTCCACGCCCTCGACGGCGTCGACGTCGCCTTCGAGGCCGGCCGGTTCACCGCGATCATGGGGCCCTCCGGGTCGGGCAAGTCCACCCTCATGCACCTGCTCGCCGGGCTGGACGAGGCCAGCGCGGGGCGGGTCTTCCTCGGGGAGACCGAGCTGACCGCCCTGGACGACCGGGCCCTGACGCTCCTGCGCCGCGAGCGCGTCGGCTTCGTCTTCCAGTCCTTCAACCTGCTGCCGATGTACACCGCCGAGCAGAACATCACCCTGCCCTGCGAGCTGGCGGGCACCGAGCCGGACCGGGCGTGGCTGCAGCAACTGGTGGCCACGCTCGGGCTGGGCGAGCGGCTGGGCCACCGGCCGGCCGAGCTCTCCGGCGGCCAGCAGCAGCGCGTGGCCATCGCCCGCGCCCTCATCACCCGCCCCGACGTGGTCTTCGCCGACGAGCCGACGGGCAACCTCGACTCCCGGGCCGGGACGGAGGTGCTCGCCCTGCTGCGCACCAGCGTGCGCGAGCTCGGCCAGACCGTCGTCATGGTCACCCACGACGCCGGCGCCGCCGCCTACGCCGACCGGGTGGTGCTCATCGCCGACGGACGCATCGCCGGGGAGATCTCCGACCCCACCCCCGAGGCCGTCCTCACCGGGCTCGACGCCCTGCGCACCCTGGACGGGGTGGCCTGATGCTCCGCCTCACCCTGGCGCAGATGCGCCAGTCGGCCGTCCGGCTGGCCGCCGCCGGCGTCGCCATCGTCGTGGGCACGGCGTTCGTCGCCGCCACCCTGCTGGCCGGCGCCCTGATCCGCGACACGACCTACCGCACGGTGACCGCCTCGCTCGGCGACGCCGACGTCGTCGTCCGCCCGACCGACGCGCCGCTGACGGCGGAGACCGTCGCGTCGATCGCGGCGCTCGACGGCGTCGCCGCGGCCGACGGCGTCGCCACGCTCGGCGGCCAGCTGCGGGCGGCCGGCCGGCAGGACGCCGCGCTGCTCACCGCGGTGGCCGCGACGGAGCGGCTCGACCCGTTCACCGTCGTCGCCGGCCACGTGCCGACCGCCAACACCGAGATCGCCGTGACGGCGGCCAGCGCCGAGCGGCTGGGCCTGGCGGTGGGCGACCCGGTGCGGGCGGAGTGGGACGTCTTCGCCGCCGACCCGGCCGCCGACGGCGGGGGGACCTGGACCAGCGCCGGCGCCGACCTCGTCCTCAGCGGCATCCTCGCCGACCCGCCCGCGATCGCCGCCCCCGGCTCCGCGGCCCTGGTGACCCGGGCGAACCTCGAGCGCTGGCGGGCCCCCGACGACACGACCGGCTACGACCGGGTGCTCGTCGCCACCGACGCGGACCCGGAGACGGTGGCGCACGAGATCGCCCAGCTCGGCGCGGACGTGCGCACCGCCCAGCAGGAGGCCGAGGAGCAGACCCGGATGCTCACCGGCGACACCCAGACGCTGACCTATCTCGTGCTCGGCTTCGCCGCGGTGGCGATGTTCGTCGCCGGCCTGGTCATCGCCAACACCTTCCAGGTCCTCGTCGCCCAGCGCACCCGCTTCCTCGCCCTGCTGCGCTGCGTCGGGGCGACGACCGGCCAGGTGCACCGCTCGGTGCTGCTCGAGGCCGTCGCCCTGGGCGTGGTCGCCAGCGTGGTCGGGCTCGTGGCCGGGCTGGCGCTGGGACAGGGCGCCCTGTGGGTGCTGCACGGGGCCGACCTCGGCCTCGAGGTCGCCCCGACGATCACGGTGACCCCCGCCGTCGTCGCGGTCCCGCTCCTGACCGGCACGGTGGTCACCGTGCTGGCCGCGCTCGCCCCGGCTCGCTCGGCCACCCGGGTGCGGCCGCTGGCGGCGCTGCGCCCCGCCGCCGCGCCCACCGCCCGCGGCGGGGGCCGCGGGCGGCTGTGGACGGCCGTCGCGCTGACCGGGGTCGGCGCCGTCCTGCTCGGCGCCGGCGCGGCCGTGCCCCACCTGCCCGGGCTCGACGGGATGTCGGCGATCGGGCTGGCGCTGATGGTCGGCGTCCTCGGCGGCATCTTGTCCTTCGCCGGCGTCATGGTCGGCGCCGTCTTCCTCGTCCCGCGGGCGCTGCGCGGCCTCGGCCGCGCCCTGACGGCGCTGGCGCCCCGCGCCTGGCGGCCCACCGTGCGCCTCGCCACCGTCAACGCGACCCGCAACCCGCGGCGCACCTCGGCGACGGCGTCGGCGCTGCTCATCGGCGTGGCCCTGGTGACCATGATGGCCACCGGCGCGGCCGGGGCGCGCGCCAGCCTCGGCGCCGCGCTCAGCGCGCAGTTCCCGGTGGACGTGGCGGTGATGTCCCCCGAGGGCCCCGACGCCGCCTTCTCCGTCGGCCAGCTGGAGGCGGTCGCCGCCACGCCCGGCGTCGCCGAGGCGATCCCCACGCCCACCGCGAAGGCGTGGCTGGACTCCGGCTCGGCGGCGACCGACACCTCCGTGGTCGCGCTGACGGCGGGAGACGCGGCCACGGTCGTGCGCGACCCGGGCGCGTTCGGGGTGCTCGCCGACGGCGTGGTGCTGCTCGGCGACGACCTCGCGACCACGCTCGACGTCGCCGACGGCGACGAGGTCACCCTCGCCGGTCAGCCGACCGGCGACGACGCACCGGCGGGCGCGACGGTGACGGTGCGGGTGCTCCGCGACGGCGGCTACCTGGCCGTCGCGGAGCCCGCGACGCTGGCCCGCGCGGGACTGGCGGCGCCCGTCGGCGGCGCGTGGGCCCGGCTGGACGGTGACGATGCCGCGGGCACCGTCGTCGCGATCCAGGACGCCCTGGCCGCGGCGACGACGACGACGGACCCGGTGCCGTACGTCGTGGGGGCCGCCGCCGAGCGGCAGCAGTACGAGCAGATCATCGACACCCTCCTGGCGATCGTCGTGGGGATGCTCGGCGTGGCGGTCGTCATCGCGCTCATCGGCGTGGCGAACACCTTGTCGCTGTCGGTGATCGAGCGGCGCCGGGAGCACGCCCTGCTGCGCGCCACCGGCCTCACCCGCGGTCAGCTGCGGGGCGTGCTCGCCACCGAGGGTCTCCTCATCGCCGGCGTCGGGGCGCTGCTCGGCGCCGTGCTGGGGCTGGTGTACGGCTGGGCCGGCACCGCGGTGATCCTCGGCGGCACGGGCGACGTGGTGCTGGCGGTCCCGTGGCTCTCCCTCCTCGGCGTCGGCGCCGTCGCGGCGCTGGCCGGGCTGCTCGCCTCGGTGCTGCCGGCCCGCTCGGCCGTCCGCACCCCGCCGGTGGCCGCGCTGGCCGCGGAGTAGCCGCCTGCGGCGGTGGCGGCCGCCGCGCAGCCACCGGCGAGATGCGGTGAGGTGGCCAGGTCCACAGGCGCGCGCCACCGCTCGACGCGGGTCGGGCACGCTGGGCGACGTGGGCGGCGATCCGCACGACGGCGGCGACCCGGCGGGCCGTGAGGGCCTCGCCGCGGCGGCGCTGCGCGCCGCCTGGCACCTCGCCGTCGTCGCCGGCCCGGACACCGGGTGGTGCCTGCCGCTGGCGCCGGGCCCGGCCACCGTCGGGCGCGGCACCGCAGGCCTGACGGACCCCGCGGTCTCCCGCCGCCACCTGGAGGCCCGCACCCGTGGGGGTCGGGTCCAGGTCCGGGACGCCGGCTCGGCCAACGGGACCCGGTGGCGCGCGCCGGGCCGCCTCCGCCGGCCGCGCCGGCTGGGGCGACGCTGGCGCGCCGTGCCCGCGGGCACCCGCCTGGCCGTGGGCGGCACCGTGCTGGAGGTGCGCCCGCGCCCCACCCGCCTCGCCCTCGCCGACCTACAGGCCGGCGACGACCGCGTGCCCGTGGACCTTCTCCGGGTGGCGATGCCGGTCCTCATGTGCCTCGGCCTCGCGCCGCTGCTCGCCTCGTCCGGGGCCGGCGGCTGGCGGTGGGCGCTGCTCGCCCTGCCCGCCGGCGCCCTCCTGCTCACCGTGCTCGAGGCGCGCCGGCGGTCGCGGCGGGCGCCATCCGAAAGCCCCGGGTCCGGTGCGCGGGTCCCCGGGCGGGGGACGTGGGGCGCCGGGCGCCGCGCGGGGGCCGGCCGGACCGGGCCCGACCCGGCCTCGTTGCTCCTCCTCGCGGCGGCCGGCCCCGTCACGGCCGAGGGAGGCGAGGTGCTGCGCGTCGCCGTCGCCGGCACGCGGCGTCGATGGCCCGAGCCGGGCCCGCCCCTGGGCCGGCGGAGGCGGCGCCAGGTGCCCACTATCGAGCTGGCCGGCGGCGACCGGGTGGCGCTCGTCGGGCCGGCGGCGCGGGTGCTCGGCGCCGGGCGCTGGGTCGTCGCCCAGCTGCTGGTGCGCCACGGGGCTGCGATGTCGTGCTCCCTGCCGCCCGACTGGCCCTTCGCCGGTCATCCGGCGGGCGGCCGCCGTCACGACGCGCCGGCGCGGGCCGGCCCGTGGCACCTCGACGTGCGCGCCCCGGCTGCCGGTCCCGCACGATCGCGCGTCAGCTCCGCGGCGGCCCCGTCACCCCCGCCGACGGCCACCGAGCCGGGCGGCGGCCCCCCGCCGGCCCCACCGACGGCGCGGCACGCCGTGCTGGTCCTGGCCGAGCGGCTCGAGCAGGTGCCCACCTGGTGCACCCGCGTCGTCCCGCTACCCGCCGAGGCCGTGACCGTCACCGCGGCGTGGCTGGCCGCCGTCACCGCCGTCCTGGCGCCGACGGCGGGCACCGGCCTCCCGGCCGGCGTCCCGCTCGCCGGCCTGCTCGGCGACCTCGAGCGCCTCGAGCGCCGCTGGGCGGCGCCGCCGCCCGGCCTGGCCGCCGTCGTCGGTGTCGACCGCGCCGGGCCGGTCGAGCTCGACCTCGCGGCCGAGGGCCCGCACGCCCTCGTCGCGGGCACCACCGGGGCGGGCAAGTCCGACCTGCTGCTCGCCTGGCTGCTCGGCCTCGCGGTGCGCCACTCCCCCGGCGACCTCCAGCTCGTGCTGGTCGACTACAAGGGCGGCGCCACCTTCGACGTGCTCGCCGCGCTGCCGCACACCGCGGGGGTGCTCACCGACCTCGACCCGGCGGCGACCACCCGCGCCCTGGCCAGCCTGCGGGCGGAGGTCCGCCGACGTGAGCGGGTGCTGGCGGGCGCCGGCGCCCGCGACCTCGCCGCCTACCGCGCCGCGGCGGGCAACGCCACGCCGGACAGCATCGCGCCGGACAGCATCGCGCCGGGCGGCGCGGCGCGGGGCATCGCTGCGCTGCCGCGCCTGCTCGTCGTCGTCGACGAGTTCCGGGCCCTCGCCGACACCCATCCGGCGGCACTCTCCGACCTGGTCCGCCTGGCCTCGCAGGGCCGGTCCCTGGGCATCCACCTGGTGCTGGCCACCCAGCGTCCCGCCGGTGCCGTCACCCCCGAGATCCGCGCCAACCTCACCGCGCGAGTCTGCCTGCGCGTGCTGGACGCCGCGGACTCCCTCGACGTCCTGGCCGTGCCCGACGCCGCCCGGCTGCCGGCGTTGCCCGGCCGGGCGCTCCTGCGCACCGCGGCGCTGCGCGAGATCCAGGTGCCCTGGGTCGGCGCGGACGGCGCGCTGGCGGCGACCGTCGTCGCCGCCGCCCGGTCGGCCTGGCGTCGCGCCGGGCACGGGACGGCACCCGCCCGGCCGTGGGCCGAGCCGCTGCCCGCCGCGCTGGCGCTCACGGACCTGCCGCTCCCGACCGCCGGTGACTCGGGGGCCGGCACCGCGGCAACCGGCTCGGCCGCGGCCGACTCCGCCGCGGCCGACCCAGCACCAGCCGCGCTCGCCTTCCCGCTCGCCCGCACCGACCTGCCGGCCGAGCAGCGCCTGGGCGTGTGGACCTGGGACGGCGCCACGCTGCTGGTCACCGGCGGGCCGCGCACCGGTCGGACCGAGGCGCTGCGCGCCGTCGTCGCCCAGGCGCTGCGCGCCGGCGTGGAGGTGCACGTCCTGGCCGCGGCGCCGGAGCGGTTCGCGGACCTGCGCGGCCCGGCCCTCGGCACGGTCGTGGGCGCCGAGGACCCGCGGCGGGCGGCGCGGCTGCTCCGCCTGCTCGCGTCCGGACGCCCCGGCGCGGCGGTGCTCGTCGTCGACGACGCCGACGTCGTCGCCGACCGGCTCGACCTCACCGGGCCGGGTCGGGGCGTGGCGGCGCTCGGCGGGCTCGTGCGCGGCGCGGGCCGGGTCGGGCTCGCCGTGGCCCTCTCCGGCCCGCCGTCGATGGCCACCGTCCGGTGGGTCGAGGCGGTGCGCACCCGCCTGGTGCTGGCCCCGCGCGACGAGACCGAGGCGCTCCTCGCCGGCGTGCCCGCCGCGCTGCGCTCGCCGCACGCCGGTGCCGGCCGCGGCGTGCTCCTCGCGCCCGGCGCCGCGACCGTGGTCCAGCTGGCTCGGGCCGCCCCGGTGCGGCTGGCCGGTGCGCCGGTGCCGGGCGTCCCCCGGCTCGCGCCGCTGCCGACGGGCGTCGCCGCGGCGGACCTGCCCGCCCCGTCGGGGCACGAGGTCGCCGTGGGCCGCGGCGGCGACGACGGCGGCCCGGTGCGGGTGGCGTGCGGGCCGGGCGCCCGCGTGCTCGTCGTCGGCCCGCCGGGCAGCGGGCGCACGACGGCGCTGGCGACGGTGCGGGACCAGCTGCGGCGGGCCGGCCGCACCGCCGCCGCCCCGATGCTTCCCGGCGCCCTGCCGCGGGCCGACGCGCTCGTGCTCGACGACGTCGACGGCTGGCCGCCCGGGGCGCTGGACGAGGCGGCGCCCGCGCTGCACGCGTACCCCGGCGCCGTCCTGGCGGCGGCCGGGGTCGACGCCGTGGTGGCGGCCTACCGCGGGCCGCTGGCCACCTGGCGCGGCGGCGCGACGCTGCTGGTGCTGCGCCCGGCGGCGATCCCCGTCGCCCAGCTCACCGCGGCCGACGTCGCCGCGGCGGCCGATCCTGCCCGGCCGTTCCACCCCGGACGCGGGGCGCTCGTCGAGCGCGGCGTCGTCGTGCCCGTCCAGGTCGCCCGAGTGTCTAGTGGTGAACCCGCTCAGGGCAGGAACGAGGGCGTGCCGGTGTGGGAGGCGTAGTCGCGCGAGGACGGCCAGAGCACCCCGACGATGACGCCGACCGAGACGAGGATGAGGAGCACGACGAGGTAGATCGGCAGCGCGCCGGCGGTGGCGACGGCGACGACCGCCTGGAGCAGCTGCCAGGTGATGACGGGCCCGCGCCCCCAGCGCCGCCGCCGCCACAGCGCCCGCCCGCCGACGATGAGCAGCAGCGCCAGCCCGACGAAGAACACCGCCATCGCGACGGTGGTGCTGACGTCGACGACGAGGCCCCGCACGACGTCGAGCAGGAAGGCCACCGCCATGCCGAGCAGCGCCGCCGCCTCCAGCACGACGGCGAGCAGCGCGGCGGCGAGCGGTGCGGGAACCGGCTTGTGGCCCTCGGGGGCGGTGGAGGCGTCGCGGGTGGTGCTCACCCCACGAGCCTAGTCGGCGCCCCCGCGGCCGCCCGCGGGGCCCCGACCTGGGGCGATGGACGAGCCCCCATATCATGTGACGAAGGCCACGTCCGTAACCGGATAGTCACTTGTCCGAAACCTCTTGTCGTCGCACCTTTGACCGTGCCAACCTTGGTGTCAGCCGCAGAACCCCCCAAGAAGTTGGGCCCCATTCCCCGTGCCGAGGAGTCGGACCCGACGCGTGCCCTGAAGGAGCCCCCGAATGGATTGGCGTCACCGCGCTGCCTGTCTCACCGAGGATCCGGAGCTGTTCTTCCCCATCGGGAACACCGGCCCCGCCCTCGCGCAGATCGAGGAGGCGAAGGCCGTGTGCGGGAAGTGCGAGGTGGTCGACACCTGCCTCAAGTGGGCCCTGGAGACGGGTCAGGACTCGGGCGTGTGGGGTGGCCTGAGCGAGGACGAGCGGCGCGCGCTCAAGCGGCGCACCGCCCGCGCCCGCCGCGCCGGCTGACCGCCGCGCCCCACGCTTCACCACGACGCCGTCGGGAGACCGGCGGCGTCGTCGTGTCTGCGGGCACCGCCGGGGAGCCGGCGTCGTGGTGGACCCAGGCACCGCGGCCGACGGGCCGCGCGCGAGTCTCGGCCGGTCGCACCCGCCGGACGGGCCTCGACCGGTCCTCACCGCTCCCGCTGACGCGCGTGCAGGATCACCTCGGTGCCGCCCTCGGGCACGGCGCGCCACTCGATCGACCCGCCGAGCTCGCCCGTGACGAGGGTCTTGACGATCTGCGTCCCCAGCCCGGAGAGCACCTTGCCCTCCGCGATCCCCCGCCCGTCGTCGTGCACCCGGACCTCCAGCTCGGACCCGTCGCGCTCGGCCTGCACGGTCACCGTGCCGGTGCGCCCGTGCAGGCCGTGCTCGACGGCATTGGTCACCAGCTCGGTGAGCACGACCGCCAGGGTGGTCGCCGCCTCGGCGCCGACGAGGCCAAAGCTGCCCTCCACCACCGTGCGCACCGAGGAGTCCGGGGAGGCGACGTCGGCCGCCAGGCGCAGCACCCGGCCGAAGACCTCGTCGAAGTCGACGACCTCGTCGATGTTCTGGGAGAGCGTCTCGTGCACGAGGGCGATCGTGGACACCCGGCGCTCGGCCTCCTCGAGGGCGTCCTTGGTCTCGGGGTTGTCCGAGCGGCGGGCCTGCAGCCGCAGCAGCGCCGAGACGGTCTGCAGGTTGTTCTTCACCCGATGGTGGATCTCCCGGATGGTGGCGTCCTTGGTGATGAGCTCGCGCTCGCGCCGGCGCACCTCCGAGACGTCCCGGCACAGCAGCAGGGCGCCGCGCCGCTCCCCGCGGTCGGTCAGCGGGACGGCGCGCAGGCTCAGGGTGACCCCCCGGACGTCCACCTCGGTGCGCCAGGCGGCCCGGCCCATGACGACGACGGCGAGGGTCTCCTCCACCGAGGAGGACTCCTCCAGCAGCTGCGTGACGACCTCGGCGAGCACCTCCCCGCGCAGCTGCCCGATCACGCCCAGCCGGTGGAAGTTGCTCACCGCGTTCGGGCTCGCGTAGATGACCCGGCCCTCGGCGTCCAGGCGCACCAGGCCGTCGCCCACGCGCGGGGCGCCGCGCCGGGACCCGGTGGGGGCGCCGGCCTGCGGGAACTCCCCGCGGGAGACCATCGCGCAGAGCATGTCCGCGATCTCGGTGTAGGAGATCTCCAGGCGGGAGGGCACGCGGGTGGCCGGCAGGCTGGACTCGCGCGTCATGACGCCGAGCGCGCGGCCCTCGTGCACGACCGGGACGAGCACCTCCCGGACCCCGTACGCGGTGCGCGACTGCTCGGCGCGCAGGTGGATCCCGCCGTCGACCATGGTCTGGCGCAGGAGCTCCTGGCGCTGCTCGGGGATGCGGTGCCCGACGATGTCGTCGTAGTGGACGGTCGCGGCCGTCGAGGGGCGGCAGTGCGCCGCGGCGACGAAGCCGCCGTCACCCGTCGGCAGCCACAGCACCAGGTCGGCGAACGCCAGGTCCGCCACCACCTGCCAGTCCCCGACGAGCTGATGGAGCCACTCGGTGTCCTGGGGCTCGAGCTCGACGGTCTCCGCGATCATGTTCGCCAGGGTGGGCACGCCCCCACCCTAGTGCCGCCGCCACGCCCGGCCCGCCGGGGGCCGACCCCGCGGCCCGGCCCCCGGCCCCCGATTCGGTCGCCCTCGCCGGTTACGCTGTCGAGGTCCCGCCGGCCCGCACGTCGCGCCGGCGTCCACGACCCCGAAGGAGCACCGTGCACTTCTCTGCCACGTCCGACTACCCCGCCGACGCCACCACCGTCGCCGCGATGCTCGCGGACGAGGACTTCGCCCGCCGCCGTGCCGCGGCGACCGGCCCGCTGGAGCAGTCCACCGAGGTCACCCGGGACGGCGAGGCGTTCACGGTCACGACGAAGCTGAAGATGCCCACGACGATGGTGCCGCCGAAGTTCCGGTCGTTCGCGCCCAGCTCGCTCAACGTCACGCTGGTGGAGGCGTGGGCCGCCCCGGCCGCCGACGGCGTGCGGACCTCCGCGTTCACCGTCGACATCCAGGGCGTGCCGGCCAAGGTGCGAGGCACGCAGAAGCTGGCCCCCTCCGCCGCGGGCAGCACGATGACCTACGACGGCGAGGTCACCGCCTCCATCCCGCTGGTCGGCAAGAAGATGGAGCAGATGGCGGTCGCGGCCGTGGACAAGATCGTCCAGGTGGAGCGTCGCGTCGCCCTGGAGTACCTCGCCGAGCACTGAGACGCGGGAGACGGGGCGCGTCCGGCCGCGCAGGCCGGCCGGACGCGCCGCCGCTCAGTGGCGCTCGGCCGGCAGGTGACCGAAGCGGTGCCGCGTGAGCGAGATGGCCTGCTCGCGCAGCACCGTGAGCAGCTCGCGTCGGCCGGTCGCCAGCACCGGCTGGGTCAGCAGGGAGACGTCCTCCCCGGCGAGCGCACCGGGCAGGGACGCGGCCTCGTCGCCGATGACCCGCACCCGCCCGGTGACCTCGCCGCGACGGACCCGGCCGATCAGCTGGTCCGCCGACTCGGCCGCGTCGACGTGGGCGGCCAGGCGCCGCAGGCCCAGCCGGGCGGGCTCGCCCGTGGCGTCGAGCGCCTTGAGCGCGTTGGAGAGCTCGGGGTGCAGGCTCACCCGGACCTCGCTGCCGGCCAGCTCGCCCGCGAGCAGGACGCGGACGAGCTCGACGGCGCTCGCGCCGACCCCGGCCCGCACGGTCACCGGCACGGGCCGGTAGCGGAAGGTGTTCTCCTCGCTGCGCAGCCCGGTCCAGTCGACCTCCCGGCCGAGCTCGCCGGCCCAGGCGGCGGCGTCGGAGGCGACGGCGGCGCGCAACCAGGACCGGTCGGCCTGGGAGGTGATGAGCCCGGTGTAGTCCGCCAGGGCGCGGCGCACCTCCCGGGCGGGCTCGCCCTGGCGCCCCGGGACGCCGTCGGCCGCCCAGGTGCCGAGCTGAGCGACATAGTTCGGCCCGCCGGCCTTCGCGCCGGGGCCGACGGCGGAGTCCTTCCACCCACCGAACGGCTGGCGCTGGACGATCGCGCCGGTGATGTGCCGGTTCACGTAGGCGTTGCCCACCTCGACGCGGTCGAGCCAGGAGGCGATCTCGTCCTCGTCGAGGGAGTGCAGGCCGCCGGTGAGGCCGAAGGCGGTGGCGTTCTGCAGCGCGACGGCCTCCTCGAGGGTGCGGGCCCGCATGATCCCGAGCACCGGGCCGAAGCACTCGGTGAGGTGGAAGAACGAGCCCGGCGCTACGCCCTCCTTCAGCCCGGGCGCCCACAGCCGGCCGGTCTCGTCCAGGCGGCGGGGTTCGACGAGCCAGGACTCCCCCGGCTCCAGCGTGGTCAGCGCGCGCTCGAGCTTGCCCGTGGGCGGCTCGATGACCGGGCCCATCGTCACGCCCAGATCGTCGGGCCAGCCCACCCGCAGGGACCGCACCGCGTCGACGAGCTGGCGGCGCAGCCGCTCCGACCGCCCGGCGGAGCCGACCAGGATGACCAGCGAGGCCGCCGAGCACTTCTGCCCGGCGTGGCCGAACGCGCTCTTGACGAGGTCGGCCACCGCGAGGTCGTAGTCCGCGGCGGGGGTGATGACGAGGGCGTTCTTGCCCGACGTCTCGGCGTACACCCGCGGGCCGCCAGGCCGCTCGGCCCGCCACCGCTCGAACATCCGCGCGGTCTCGATGGCGCCGGTGAGCACGACGGTGTCCACGCCCTCGTGGGCCACCAGCGCCCGGCCGACCTCGCCCTCGTCGGTGCGCACCACCTGCAGCAGGTCCGCCGGCGCCCCGGCGGCCGCGAGCGCCGCCTGCACCGCCCCCGCGGCCACCTCGGTGCAGCCGGGGACGGCGTGGGCGGGCTTGATGACGACGGCGGAGCCGGCGGCCAGCGCGGCCAGCACCCCGCCGGTGGGGATGGCCACGGGGAAGTTCCACGGCGGGGTCACGAGCGTGAGGGTCGACGGGGTGAAGGCTGCGCCGTCGGTGGACAGGTGCCCGGCGTCCGGGGCGAGCTCGGCGGCCCGGTCGGCGTAGTAGCGGGCGAAGTCGATCGCCTCGGAGACCTCCGGGTCGGCCTCGGCCACGGTCTTGCCGCCCTCGGCGGCCATCACGGTGACCAGATCGCCGCGGCGGGCCTCGAGCTCGTCGGCGGCCGCGCGCAGGACGGCGGCGCGTTCGGCGCCGCTGCGCGCGGCCCAGGCCGGCTGCGCGGCGCGTCCGGCGGCGACCACGCGGTCCACCTCCGCCGGCGAGTCGAGCACCGGTGAGCTCGGCGGCGCGGGCCGGGCGGTGACCCGGTCCCCGGCCCAGGCGCGCACGGCGGGCAGCGCGGGGTCGGCGTCGGTGGTGTTGGCGAAGCGCTCGCCGGCGCGGGGGTGCTCGGGCGTGCGGCGCGGCTCGGCGGGCACGGTCGCCATCGCGGCGACCGAGGCACGGAACCGGGCCTCCTGGTCCGCCATCGCGCCCGCCGGCCCCGCGCCGTCCCCGGCCGCCGGCCCAACGCCGTCGCCGCCCGCCGGCCCGACGCCGTCGCCGCCCGCCGGCCCGACGCCGTCGCCGGCGAACAGCGCGTGGAGGAAGTTCTGCGACTGGGAGTTCTCCTCCAGCCGGCGCACCAGGTAGGAGACGGCGACGTCGAAGTCCTCCGGCGCCACCACCGGGGTGTAGAGGATGACCGCGCCGACGGTGTCGCGCACCGCCCGCGCCTGGGCCGGGGCCATGCCCTGGAGCATCTCGACGTCGAGCGAGGCGCCCACGCCGCGGCGCTCGGCGAGCAGGTGGGCCAGCGCCACGTCGTAGAGGTTGTGCGACGCCACGCCCAGCCGGACCACACCGGCGAGCTCGGGCCGCAGGGTCCGCTCGATCAGCCGCAGGTAGTTCGCGTCGACCTCGGCCTTGTCGGCGTAGGGCGCCTGCGCCCAGCCGTGCAGCTCGGCCTCGACGCGCTCCATCGACAGGTTCGCACCCTTGACGAACCGGATCTTGATGCCCGCCCCGCCGGCCATCGCCCGCTTCTCGGCGAAGGCGATGAGTCGCTCGAGCGCGGCGCGCGAGTCGGGCAGGTAGGCCTGCAGCACGATGCCGGCCTCGAGGTCGCGCAGCTCCGGCTCGGCCAGCAGCGCCGTGAACACCTCCACGGTGAGGTCGAGGTCGCGGTACTCCTCCATGTCGAGGTTGACGAACGCGTGCGGCGAGCGGGCCCGCGCGGCCTGGTAGAGCGGCCGCAGGCGGCGCAGCACCCGCGCGCAGGTGCCCTCGGTGTCCCAGGTGGAGATCTGGGAGACGAGGGAGGAGACCTTGATGGAGACGTAGTCGACGTCCTCGCGCGCGAGCAGCGCGAGGGTGCGCTCGGTGCGGGCGGTCGCCTCGGCCTCGCCGAGCACGGCCTCGCCGAGGAGGTTGATGTTGAGCCGGAAGCCCTGCTCCCGGGCGCGGGCGAGGTGCTCGGCCAGCGCGGGGTCGTGGGCGTCGACGACCAGATGGCCGACCAGCTGGCGCAGCCGCTTGCG
Source organism: Georgenia ruanii (assembly GCF_009193175.1). GTDB lineage: Bacteria > Actinomycetota > Actinomycetes > Actinomycetales > Actinomycetaceae > Georgenia > Georgenia ruanii. The sequence goes on from NZ_VUKE01000018.1 coordinate 41,032, forward strand.
GGCCAGCGGCACCACGACGCCCGGGGCCAGCCGCGCCACCCGGGCGCCCACGGCGAGCAGCGCCTGGTCCGTGGGGCGCAGGAAGCCCGCGGCGCCGGCCGAGATGCCGGCGAGCTCCTTGGCGGCCACCCGGGAGTCCTCCGGCCGCGCGACCTGGTCGACGAAGCGCACCGCGAGGTCGAGGCCCTCCGGGTCGCCGACGAGCCCGGCCAGCTGGGTGGTCGCGACGCGCTCGGCGTCGGTCTGTCCGGCCTCGGTCGCCGCCAACCAGCGGCGGCCGAGCGCGACGGCGTCGTCCACCAGCGCCCCGACGTCGTCGCGCACCACGTCCGCGGCGCGCGTCCGGCGCCCCTGCGGCACGTCGTCGGCGGCGGAGGTAGGAGCGTGCTGGGTGGTCATGGGGTGGCCTCCTCACCAGACGGGCGGCGGGGTTCGCCGCTGCCGACGGCCCGCGGGGTGCGCCGGCCGGGTCGGCGTGTCGCGATCCACGGTACTGGGCACCCTGCCACGCGCGCATGGGTCGGGCACCCGCAGCGGGCCTGTCATCTGCGCTCTTGCACGCTGGGTCCCGGCCGGGGCCGGGGGCAGTGATGCCCTGGCTCGCCGTTGAGCCAGGTGCGTGACGTACGTTACACCCCCGAAACACGTGCTCGGGGGATCTGCGGACCGGTACGCGCCGCTACTCGCCCAGCATCCACCGGTGCGGCGCGGCGAGGCGGCGCGCCTCCTCCGGCCCCCAGGAGCCGGGCGGGTAGGGCAACGGGGCGGGTCGGTCCGGTCCCTGCAGCGGCGCGAACGCGGTGAACGCGGCCCGCAGGCCCTCCGCCGTCGTGAACAGCGACCGGTCCCCGACGAGGGCGTCGTTGATGAGCGAGGCGTAGGGCGAGAGCCCCTCCCCGCCGACGACGTCGTCGAGGTTGAGCCGGGCGCGCCCGGAGGAGTACGTGAGGTCCGGGCCGGGGGTCTTGACGGTCATGCCCAGCGCGACCTCGCCCTCGCCGGCGAAGTCGATCTCGACGGTGTTGGGCACCTTGAGCTCGTGGGCGAGCGGGCCGAACGGCGGGCGGAGGACCAAGGTGATGCGCTGCTGCTTGGTGGCCATCCGCTTGCCGGTCCGCAGCAGGAAGGGCACGCCGCGCCAGCGCTCGGTGTCGACCCACAGCCGGGCGGCGACGAAGGTGTCCTGGGTGGAGTCGTCCGGGACGCCGGGGATGTCGCGGTAACCGTCGAACTGGCCGAGGACCACGTCCTCCTTCGGGTCCAGCGGGTGGAAGGACTTCAGCACGGCCTCGCGGGCCTGCAGGACGCTGTTGGGGTCGCGCAGGTCCATCGGCGGCTCCATGGCCACTTGGCTGGCGACCTGGAAGAGGTGGGTGACGAGCATGTCGAGGGCGGCGCCGGTGGCCTCGTAGAACGTCGCCCGGTTGGCGACGTCGAGGTCCTCGGGCACGTCGATCTGCACCTGCTCGATGCTGGAGCGGTTCCACTCGGAGCCGAAGAGCTGGTTGGCGAAGCGCAGCACGTAGATCGTCTGCACGCCCTCCTTGCCGAGGAAGTGGTCGATGCGGAAGACCTGCTCCTCGGCGAGCACCTCCTTGACCAGGGCGTCGAGCTTCTCGAAGGACTCCAGCGAGGTGCCGTACGGCTTCTCGAAGATCACCCGGGCGCCGTCGGCGAGGTGGTGCGCGCCCAGCCCCCGGGTGATGGGGGCGAAGGCCACCGGCGGCACGGCGAGGAAGTGGATGACCACCGGCTCGCCGCCCGTCTCCCGGCGCAGCTCCTCGCGCACCTCCCCCAGCACCTCGGGCAGCCGCCCGGGGTTGTCGACCCCGAAGGTCCCGGCGCAGTAGCGGACGTTGCCGCGGATGTGGGCCCAGTCGTCCGGCAGTCCGCCGCCGCGGCGGGCGACCGCCTCGTCGACGTGCCGGCGGAATCCTTCATCGTCGAGCTCGTCCGCCGCGCAGCCGATGATGCGCCACGCCCGCGGCATGAGGCCCCGCTCGTGCACCTCGACGATCGCGGGGAGCACCATGCGGCCGGCGAGGTCGCCGGTGGCGCCGAACAGGACGATGACGGCGGCGTCGGGCAGCTGCTGGGTGGTCGACGACGGGGTGTGCGGCATGCCCGCAACCTACGCGGCCCCCGCGTTCCGGGCGCGCCGACCCCCGCCCCCCGGTTGCGAGCGACGGCGCCGCGGTGACGTGCGACGATCAGGCCATGACCGACGTCGACCCGGACCTGAAGTCCGCCGCCTCCCCCGACCTGGAGGCCTCCCCCTCGCCGGCGCTGTGGGCCGAGCGCACCGGCACCCGCACCTACACCGGGCGCAACACCCGCGGCGCCCAGGTGCTCATCGGCGACAGCAAGGACGACGGCGTGTTCTCGCCCGGCGAGCTGCTCCAGATCGCGCTCGCGGCCTGCAGCGCGCTGTCCGCCGACCACCGCCTGGCGCACGCCCTGGGCCCCGACTTCCGCGCCGTCGTCGGGGTCTCGAACGCGAAGAACCAGGAGGAGAACCGCTACGAGTCGATGACGGTGGAGATCGTCACCGACCTGTCGGGCCTGGACGAGGCCGCGCGGGCCAAGACGCTCGAGCGGGCGGAGATCGCCATCGAGCGGCAGTGCACGGTCGGGCGCACCCTCGAGGCCGGGGCCTCGCACACCATCGTCTTCACCGACGAGGCGGCCGGATGAGCACGACGACGGCCACCAGCCCGGGGTCGCCGCTCGAACGGCTGCTCGACCGTGCCGTGCGCCGCTCGAAGGGGCACGAGGTGGCCCTCGAGCTGCGGCAGGAGCACCCGGGTGCCACGCCGGCCGAGCTCATCGGCCTCCTCGAGCGGCGCTACCTGCGGCGGTCCGCCCTGCTGGGCGGGGGCGTCGGGGCGGCCGCGACCGTGCCGGCGGTCGGCACCGGCACCGCGGTGGTGCTCACCGCAGGCCAGGTGGCCTCCTTCCTCATCTCGTCGGCGACCTTCGCCATGGCCGTGGCCACCGTCCACGGGGTCGAGGTCGACGACGTCGAGAGGCGCCGGACGCTCCTCGCCGCGTCGCTGCTCGGCGAGGAGGGCGCCGAGATCGTCTCCGGGCAGGTCGGCCTGGGCACCTTGTACTGGGCGCGGACCCTGCTCACCAAGCTCCCGATCGGGCGGATCCGGGCGGTGAACAAGCTGCTCGCCCGGCGCCTCATGCGCTTCGGGTTCGCGCGCGGCGGGGCGCTGGCGCTCGGGCGCCTCGTGCCGTTCGGGGTCGGCGCGGTCATCGGCTACGTCGGCACCCGGGGCATGGGGCAGAACGTGGTCGACGGCGTGCACGAGGCCTTCGGGCCGCCGCCGGCCCGCTTCACCGCGGACCTCGAGCCGGCCCGCTGACCCGGCCGCCGGCGTCGGCCGCCCCGGCCGCCCGCCCCCGCGCCGCACCGGGCCCGGTCCGGCACGATGGGCACGTGAGCGTCCCCGTCCCGTCCGTCCCCCTCACCGCGCCGGGCGGCGTCGTCGAGATCCCCGTGCTGGGGCTGGGCACGTGGCAGGCGCGGGGCGCCGAGGCCTACGACGCCGTCCGGGCCGCCCTCGACGCCGGGGTCCGCCACGTCGACACCGCGACGATGTACGCCAACGAGCGCGACGTGGGCCGGGCCCTGGCCGACTCGGGCGTGGCTCGCGAGGAGCTGTTCGTGACCACCAAGCTCCCGCCGGACCGGGCCGGGCAGGAGGCCGCCACCCTCGAGGCGTCGCTGCGGGCGTTGGGACTGGACCACGTCGACCTCTGGCTGGTGCACTGGCCGCCGCAGGGGCGCGCGCGGCCGGAGACCTGGGAGCGGTTCATCGAGGCGCAGGCCGCGGGCCGGGCCCGGGCGATCGGGGTGTCGAACTACTCGGCCGCGCAGATCGACGAGCTGGTGACGGCGACCGGCGTGACGCCCGCGATCGACCAGATCCCGTGGAGCCTGCCCGACTACGACCCCGCCGTGGTCGACGCGCTGCGCTCCCGGGCGGTGGTCCTCGAGGGCTACAGCCCCTTCAAGCGGACCCGCATGTCGGACGCGACGCTGAGGGCCGTGGCGGACGCCCACGGCGTCACCCCGCAGCAGGTCGTCCTGCGCTGGCACGTCCAGCACGGCTTCGTCGTCATCCCCAAGTCCGTCACGCCCGCGCGCATCGCGCAGAACGCCGACGTGTTCGGCTTCGCGCTCACCGACGAGGAGATGGCGGCCCTCGACGGGCTCGGGCAGACCCGGCGCTGACCACCGGTACCGTCGGCGCGGGCCCCGGCCGCCCGCTCAGCTGCTCATCTCGGCGGCGATGTGCCGCGACCAGCGGGCGACGGCGTCCCAGTCGCGGAAGTCGCCCACCGGCGCGTGCAGCGCCCGGGCGACGGCGCGCTCGGCGTAGGCGAGCTTGTGCTTGTCGAGGCAGCCGGGGAAGACGGTGTGCCCGCGCGCGGCGGTCGTCACCATGACGGAGGAGATGTCGACGTCCTCGGAGGGCATCGGGGGGTCGCCGAGCGGGCCCGAGGAGAACAGCCACACCTCGCGCGCGGCGAGCTCGGGGCCGAGGCGCTCGACGAAGTCGTACCCGCTCTTGAGCCACCGGCCGGCGTAGATGGCGCTGCCGAGGACGACGGCGTCGAAGGCGGTGACCTCGTCGACGTCCTCGACCCGGCGGTAGTCCACGTCGTGGCCCGCGTCGGCGAGGTGGCGCGCGACCGTCCGGGCGATCTCCGCGGTGGAGCCGTGCCGGCTCGCGGCCGTGACGAGGACCTTCATCGCCGCACCTCCCCGGTGCCACCCCCAGCATCCTCCCGGCGCAGACGTCCGCGCCAGGGTGCTCCGCCCGTGCGCGGGCGGGCGAGGGGCCTCACAGGCCCGGCGAGGGGGCGGCGAGGTCCCGCGCGATCTCCCGTGCCCAGCTCTCGACCTCGTCGACGTCGGCGGCCTCCTCGCCCGCCCGCGGGCCTTCCCCGGGCTGCGCGCGCCCGGCCCGCCCGGGCGGGCCGACGTCGCCGGACGGCAGGGCGGCGGAGAAGGCGTGGTGGTCGCGCGGCCGCAGGGTCTCGGCGATCGAGGCGAGGTCCTCCGGTGCCGCGGCGCCGCCGTCCTCCCGCGCCGCGCCGCCGGTGCCGGCGCCCGTCGGTCCGTTGCTGAACAGCCACACGGGGCGGTAGAGCAGCTCGTGCATGTGGGCACGCAGGAAGGCGACGACCTCGGGATGCCAGCGCCCCAGGTGCACCGACCCTCCGACGACGAACGCGTCGTACCCGGACAGGTCCCCCACCGTGCCCACCGGTCGGACGTCCACGACCTGCCCGGCCGCGCGCAGCACCTCCGCCACCCGGTCCGCGATGCCCCGCGTCGCCCCCTGCCTGCTCCCGTAGGCCACCAGCACCGGCATCTCGCTCACCCCTCCCCGGCGTCGCTGCGCGCCGGGCCCGCGGCGCGCCCACTTCCCACGATGCCCGCCCCGGCCCGCTCGCGGAGGCCGAACGCGCCCCCGGCTTCGGGCGGGTCGGGCCGGGCACGCCCTCCCGGTGCTCAGGGCACCAGCACGGCCGCGCCCTCGTAGGCGTCGGCGGCGAGGTCGGCCAGGGTGTCCGCGGCCGCCGCGAGCGGCCGGACCGTCGTCGTCGGCCGCAGGTCCAGCGTGACCGCCAGGCGCAGCAGCTCCTCGCCGTCGACGCGGGTGTTGGCGGTGACGCTGCGGATCTCCTTCTCGTAGAACACCTCGCGCTCGTAGCTCAGGGGCGGGATGTCGGTGAGGTGGATGCCGGCGATGACGCAGACGCCGCCGCGGTCCAGGGCCCGCAGCGCGGGCGGGACGAGCGTGCCGACCGGCGCGAAGAGGATGACGGCGTCCAGCGGCTCGGGCGGCGCGGCGTCGGCGCCCACCGCCGAGGCCGCGCCGAGGTCGAGCGCCAGGCGGCGGGCCGCCGGCGACCGGGTCATGACGTGGACGACGGCGCCCTGCCGGATCGCCACCTGCGCCACCAGGTGCGCGGAGGCGCCGAACCCCGACAGCCCCAGCCGCCCGCCGGGCGGCAGGCCCGCGCGCTTGAGGGCCCGGTAGCCGACGATGCCCGAGCACAGCAGCGGGGCCGCGGCGGTGGCCGGGACGCCGTCGGGGACGCGGTAGGCGAAGCGCTCGTCCACGACCGCCCGCTCGGCGAACCCGCCGTCGGCGTCCCACCCCGTGAAGCGGGCCGACGGGCACAGGTTCTCCCGTCCGGAGCGGCACCAGCGGCACCGGCCGCAGGTCCCGCGCAGCCACGCCACCCCGATCCGGTCCCCCACCGCGAACCGTCCGGCGCCGTGGCCGAGCCGGTCCACGCGGCCCACGACCTCGTGCCCGGGGACCGTGCGGGGCCGGCGCGGGGCGAGGTCGCCCTCGGTCAGGTGCAGGTCCGTGCGGCACACCCCGCACGCCTCGACGACGAGGCGCACCTGCCCGGGCCCCGGCTCGGGGTCGGGCAGCTCGGTCCACTCCAGCGGTCCGGTGGCGACCGGGCCGGGCCGGGCGACCACCCAGGCGCGCACTCAGGCCTCCGCCCGCTGGTGCTCGACGCCGGCGGCGGTGTGGATGACGGCGTCGGGCCCGGGGTAGAGGAGCGAGACGTGACCGGTGTCCGACCAGCGCACGAGGTAGGGCGCCGTGCCGCCCGGTCCGCGGGCCTCCAGCACCTCGCCGTCACACTCGGGCCCGCCCACGCGCACCGCCTGGACGACGATCCGGTCCCCCGGCGCGGCCGGCGTCATCGCCGTCCCTTCGCGCACGCCCCCGCCGCAGTCATCGGCGTCGCCCCGACCGCACCCCGGCCGCCCTCACCGCTGCGGCTGGCCGGCGCGGCGGGCGAGGTCCTGCCCCCAGGCCCGGGCCCGCTCCCGCTCGCCCGCCCGCAGCGGCCCCTCGACGTCCTCGACGACGAACCGCTCGGGGTCACCCACGAGGGTGGAGCCGTGGCGCCGCAGACCCCGGGCGATGCCATGGCTCGCGCCGCCCGAGAGCGGGGAGGGCAGGTGGGTGTCGAGGGCGGCCGCGCGCCACTCCCCCTCCACCGCCGGCAGGGTGCCACGACAGCGACGTCCATCGGTCACCTCCGCCGGGGCCGGCGCCGGTGCCGGTGCCGGCCGTCGTCCTCATGGTCCTCCCACCCGTCGGCGGCGGGAAGGGTCTTGCGGCCCGCCGGCCGGGTCGAAGGCCCCTTCCCCCGCTCCGGGGGGCGGGTCATGCTGGCTGCATGACCGGCGCCATGGCCGCCGTGGGCCGGGCGGCGCGCAGCTACCCGGTGGTGGCCGCGACCCTGGCCGTCGGCGCCGTCGGGGGTGTCCTCGAGCTGACCGGGGCCGCGCCGGCGGCCCGGGTCGTCCTGTCGGTGTACGCGCTCGTCGTCGCGCTGCGCCAGTCCCGCGGCATGGTGGCCGACCTGCGGGCCGGCACCTACGGCGTCGACCTCCTGGCCGTCCTCGCCGTCGTCTCCACCGTCCTCGTCGGGGAGTACTGGGCGGCCCTGGTGGTGTGCCTCATGCTCTCCGGGGGCGAGGCGCTGGAGGCCTACGCCGCGGGCCGCGCCCGGCGGGAGCTCTCCGACCTGCTCGCGCGGGTGCCACGGGTCGCGCACCGGGTCCGGCCCGACGGCGGCTCCCTCGACGTGCCGATCGACGAGATCGGCCCCGGGGACGAGCTGTGGGTCCGGCCCGGCGAGCTCGTCCCGGTCGACGGCGAGCTGCTCACCGCCGACGCCGCGTTCGACGAGTCCTCGGTGACCGGGGAGTCGCTGCCGGTGGAGCACCGCCGCGGCGACGCCCTGCTGTCCGGCTCGGTCAACGGCGGCGAGGCCGTCCGGGTGCGGGCCACCGCCACCGCCGCCCAGTCGCAGTACCAGGCCATCGTCGCGCTGGTGGAGGAGGCGCAGGCCTCCAGGGCGCCGTTCGTCCGGCTCGCGGACCGGGTCGCCGTGCCCTTCACCCTGGTCGCCCTGGGCATCGCGGCGGTGGCGTGGGCGGTCGCCGGCCAGGCGTCCCGCTTCGCCGAGGTGCTCGTCGTCGCGACGCCGTGCCCGCTGATCATCGCCGCCCCGGTCGCGTTCATGGCCGGCATGTCCCGGGCGGCCAAGACCGGGATCATCGTCAAGTCCGGCGGCACGCTCGAGCAGCTCGCGCGGGTGCGCACGGTCGCCTTCGACAAGACCGGCACCCTCACGCACGGGGTCCCCGTGGTCGCGGCGGTCCACCCGGCCCGGTGCTGGGGGGCCGACGAGGTCCTGGCCCTGGCCGCGGCGGTGGAGCAGTACTCCGCGCACCCGCTCGCCGCCGCGATCGTCGCCGCCGCCCGGCAGCGGGCGCTGCCGGTCCCCGCGGCGCGGGACCCCGAGGAGCACACCGCCCACGGGGTGCGCGCCACGGTGGGTGGCCGCGCCGTCGTCGTGGGCAAGCAGGGGTTCGTCCGCTCCGCCGCGCCCGACGTCGCCGGCGCCCCGCTCGCCCCCGGGCAGACGGGGGTGCACGTGGGCGTGGACGGCGGCTACGCCGGCGTGGTGGCCCTGGCGGACGAGGTGCGCGCCGAGACCCCCGCCACCCTCGCCGCGCTGCACCGCAGCGGGGTGCGCTCGACCCTCATGCTCACCGGCGACGCGGAGCCCACCGCCCGGCACATCGCCGGCCGGATCGGCATCGACGACGTCCGGGCGGGGCTGCTCCCCCAGGACAAGGTCGACGCCGTGCGCGCGGTGACCGACCGCCCGGTGATGATGGTCGGCGACGGCGTCAACGACGCCCCGGTGCTCGCCGTCGCCGACATCGGGGTGGCGATGGGCGCGAAGGGCTCGACCGCGGCGAGCGAGTCGGCGGACGTGGTGGTCATGCTCGACGACCTCTCCCGCACCGTCCGCGCGGTCCGGATCGGCCGGCGCACCCTCCGGGTGGCCTGGCAGGCCATCGGCCTGGGCGTCGGTCTGTCGATGGCGCTCATGGTGGTGGCCGCCTTCGGGCTGCTGCCGGCCATCGTCGGGGCGTGGCTGCAGGAGGCTGTCGACCTGGCGTGCATCCTCTGGGCGCTGCTGGCCTCCCGCCCGGGCCGGGAGGAGCGCGCCGCGGAGCCCCTCCCCCTGCCCGCCCCGCTCCGGGTGCCCGCGGGCGGGTTCAGCCGGGGGTGACCGCGGCCGGGGGCGCCGAGGCCGTCCGCAGGCCCGCCCGCACCTCCTCGTGGAGCCGCTTCAGCCGCTCGCCGGTGACGCACACGGCCGGGACCGGGTCGCGGACCCGCTTCGCCTCGCCCGGCAGCCACGCCAGGCCCTCCGCCAGCCGCGCGTGGGCCTGGGCGAGCGTCGCGGCGGGGCGCAGCCGCCGGCCGCCGCGCACGACGGGCTCGAGCAGCGCCCGAGCCCCCGGTGGGCCCTGGTCGTCGCGAGGGGTGAGCACGTCCGCCGCGCCGGGGCGGCGCCACACCTGCTTGGGGCCGGGCGGGTACCCCTTGCCGGCGGAGAGCTTCGTGACGGGTCGCCCGTGGTACTGCGCGAGCTTGTAGGCGGAGTCCAGCGACGGCGCGTCGGCCGCGGTGCCCACGCGGGTGCCGACGGCGAAGACGTCTACCGGGGCGCCGCGGGCAGCCAGGTCGTCGACGGCGAGCTCGTCCAGGCCGCCGCTCACGACGATGCGCACGGCGGGCAGCCCGGCGTCGTCGAGCAGGCGCCGGGCGAGGCGGGCCTCGGCGGCGAGGTCGCCGCTGTCGAGCCGGACGGCGGCCCGTTCGGCCAGCCCCCGCGCCTGGATGACCGCGGCCGCCGCGCGGACCCCGCCGGCCGTGTCGTAGGTGTCGACGAGGAACGTCGGGCTCGCCGGGAACGCCGCCGCGAACGCCTCGAAGGCGGCGCGCTCGTCGCCGGTGGCCTGCACGTAGGAGTGCGCCATCGTCCCCGTGGCCGCCAGGGCGAGCTGGCGGGCGGCGGCGACGTTGCTCGTGGCGGCGAACCCGGCGAGGGCGCCCGCGCGCGCCGCCGCGGTGGCCGCCTCGAGGCCGTGGTCCCGGCGCAGCGAGAAGTCGACCACCGGCCGGCCGCGGGCCGCCAGGACGCACCGGACCGCCTTGCTCGCCAGCGCCGTCTGGTAGGTGACGGCGTTGAGCAGCATCGACTCGGGCACCTGGGCCTCGGGCAGCGGCGCCGTGATCTCGAGGAGCGGCTCGCCGGCGAGGACCACCGTGCCCTCCCGGACCGCCCAGGCCTCCCCGGTGAAGCACAGGCCGGCGAGCGGGGCGAAGGTGTCCTCGCCCGTGCCGAGCTGGGTCGCGAGCCAACGGGTGTCGGCGTCGGTGACCTGCCAGGCGAGCAACCGGCCCACCGCCTCGTCGACCCCGGCCGCCACCAGGAAGCCCCGGTCGGGCGGCAGCGTGCGGACGAACAGGCTGAAGGTCGCCGCCGCCTCCATCCCCCGGCGACGGTAGATCGCCGCCATGGTCAGCTCGTACAGGTCGGTGACGAGCATCGCCCCGTCCTCCCCGCGGAAGCCGGCCCCCGGCCGCCGTCAGCTGCGCTGGACGTCGATGCGCCTCGCCGAGGGCGCCTCGGGTGGAACGGGCAGACGCACCTCGAGCAACCCGTCGCGGTAGCTGGCCGAGACGACGTCCGGGCTGGTGCCCTTGGGCAGGCGGATCTGCCGTTCGAACCGCCCGTACCGGAACTCGCTGCGGTAGCTGTCGGCCTGGCGGTCCTCGGTCCGCTCCTGCCGGTGGGCCCGGATGGTCAGGACGCCCTCGTCGACCGTGACGTCGATGTCCTTCTCCGGGTCGACACCGGGCAGCTCGGCGCGCACGACCAGCTGGTCGCCCTCCCGGACCTCCTCGACGCGGATCGGCGCGCCGGCCGGGCGGCCGGCCTCGCGGAAGGGCCACCCCGCCTCGCCGAACGGCCAGTCCCAGCGGGGCGGCCAGCCGCCCCACAGGTGCTCCGCGAGCTCACGGGGCGACCAGCGGGCGGGGGTCATCTGGCGACCCGTCTCCTCCTGGCCCTGCTGGGGGGAGGCGGGCTGCTGTCCGCCCGGGGCCTGTCCCCCGCCGAGCGGCGGCTGTGGGGCGCCCGGAGGCTGTGCGGACTCCGTGCTCATCGCGATCCTCCTTGACCGGTCAAGCCGGGCCGAGGTGACCCGGCCCGTCTACCGTGCGCCCGCGCGAGTCCCGGTGCAAGGGTCGATCGTCGGCGCCGGGCACGCGCGCCGTCGGGCACTCGCGCAGGACGCGGGGGGCGTGGTGCACTGGCTCCAGGACTCCCCGCGCCGTGACCACGATGTGCCGGCGGGCCGACCGGGCGCCGGCCCGACTCGAGGGAATTGGGGGAACGACCATGACCACCACCCCAGAGCGACGCCGCACCGCCGGGGACGTCGTTCTCGGCATCCTGCTGCTCCTCGCTGGTCTGTTCGTGCTCGGCAACGCCGTTCTGGCGACGAAGGCGTCCATCCTGCTGCTGGGCTGGATCGCCGTGTGCGCGGGCCTCGCGCTCTTCCTCGGCGCGTTCTTCCGGATCGGCTCGGGCCGATTCTGGTCGGCGGCGCTCGGCGGGGGGCTGCTCGTGGTGCTGGGCGTGTTCACGCTGCGCAACCCCGCGATCGGTGCGGCCACGCTCACCCTGCTGGCCGGCTCGTTGTTCCTCGCGGGCGGTCTGGTGCGGGTCGTCTTCGCCTTCCAGCTCGCCGAGGCGCGCTGGCTGCTGCTCGTCAGCGGGATCATCTCGGTGCTGCTCGGGCTGTACGTGCTGTTCAACCTCAGCACCGCCTCGCTCGCGCTGCTCGGCGTGCTCATCGGCATCCAGATCCTCGTCGAGGGACTCACGATGCTCGTGGCCGGGCGGGTGCGCAGCGCCCCGGCCGGCGGGATGCGGCTGGGCGCGGCGACCTGAGGGCGCGCCCGGCCGGCGGCGTCACGCGCCCGGCCGGGCGCTCCACTCGGGCGCGAGCGCGGCCATGCGGATCATGTCGACGCGCCGGCCGTCGAAGAGCAGCGCCTCGCGGTCCACCCCCTCGACGACGAAGCCGGCCTTCTCGTACACGTGCCGGGCGCGGGGGTTGAAGGCGTAGACCCCCAGCGAGACCCGGTGCAGCCGGAGGTCCGCGAAGGCGTAGCGGAGCAGGAGGGTCGTCGCCTCGGTGCCCAGCCCGCGGCCCCGGCCGTCGGGGCCGATGAGGATCCGGAAGTTGCAGGCGGCGTTGGCCGGCTCCCACTCGTTGAGCACCACCTCGCCCACGCACCGGCCGCTGCGCCGGTCCTCGACGGCGAGATCGAGGCGGCCCTCCTGCGCGCCCCGGGTGGAGTACCAGGCGGCGAGGTCGCCGAACCGGCCGTCGTCGGCCTGGGCCTCGGTGGTGCTGGACGCGCTGCCGGTGAGGATGCGCACCTCGGGATCGGCGATCGCGGCGGCCATCGCCGCGACGTCGTCGTCGCGGAAGGGCCGCAGGGCGACGCGCGCGCCCACGAGCGTCGGCTTGGCGGCGAAGGGGGTTCCGGTCACGGGGAGGATCCTGCCCGAGCCGCCCGCGGCGGACCAAGACGCGCGGCGCGTGCCCCCGAGAAAACGGCACTGTGGCAACGGATAAGCAGTGGGTTGAGCGTGGGCGGCTCAACTTTTACGCCGAGAGCGATCTACCGCTAGCACTCCCCGGGTCCGAGTGCTAAAACGGGTGTCACGAAGACCGCCGGCCCCACCGGATGCGGGCCGGCGGCGACACGGCCCGGAAGGCCCGGGCCGCACGGAGTGAGGTGGTATTCATGGCTACCCGTTACGACCCGTTCCGGGAGATGGACCGCTGGCTGTCGAACGTGCGCCAGGTTCCCGCGGCCCCCGGCCTGCCCCTGGACCTCTACCGCCAGGGGGAGGTCTTCGTCGCCAAGGTCGACCTGCCCGGCGTCGACCCCGCGACCATCGACATCGACGTGGAGGACCGGACCCTGACCATCCGGGCCGAGCGGCGGCGCGAGGAGGCGGAGGACCTCCAGTGGCTGACCCACGAGCGGCCCACCGGCACCTTCGCCCGGCAGCTCTCGCTCGGTCAGGGCCTGGCCCTGGACCGGATCGAGGCGGCCTACTCCGACGGCGTGCTCACGCTGACCATCCCGGTCGCCGAGGAGGCCAAGCCCCGCAAGATCCAGGTCGCCCACACCGGCCGGCCGGCCTCCGTGGAGACCGGATCGAGCGAGGAGGCCGCGTCCATCTGAGACGCCCACGTCCCGGCCCGCGCGGCCGGGGCCGCCGAGCCCCGGGGTGCAGCACCGAGGAGACCCGACGTCTCGGTGACGCACGAAGGGCCCGCCCCGGGCTCGGCCCACCGAGGAGCAGTGACAGGACAGGAACCGTCCCGGCCGGCACCGGCCGGACCGGCCCGGCACCCCGGGCCGCCACTCTGGAGGTGACACCGATGCGTACCGACCCGTTCCGTGAGATGGACCGCCTGCTGGACACCGTGCTGCGCCAGGCTCCGACGACGCACCCGATGCCCATGGACCTGCACCGCGACGGCGACACGTTCGTGGCGAAGATCGACCTGCCGGGAGTGCGCCCGGAGAGCCTCGACCTCGACGTCGAGGAGCGCACGCTGACGGTGCGCGCCGAGCGGGCCGCCGACGTCGCCGAGGGCGTGCAGTGGCTCTCCCGGGAGCGCCCCACGGGCACCTTCGCCCGCCAGCTCACGCTCGGCCCGCGGGTGGACGCCGACCACATCGACGCCACCTACGCCGACGGCGTGCTGACGCTGACCCTCCCCGTCGCCGAGGAGGCCAAGCCCCGCAAGATCCAGGTCGCCCACAGCGGCGGCCGGACCACGCTGGAGCAGGGGTCCGCGCGCACGATCGAGGGCGCCGCGAGCGGCACCGACAGCTGACGGCACGCGCCAGGGGCCGGGCGGGTTCGTCCCGCCCGGCCCTTTCGCGGGCGCCGCGGTCCTTCCCCCCGGTTCGGACGCCAGGGACGCGAGCCGTGCCGTCGCCCGTGGTCCGCGTCCCGCTCGGCACTCCGCCTACGATGCACCCGTGACCCCCCAGCCCCGCGTCAACACCGCCTACGAGGACCTGCTCCGCCACGTCCTGGAGAACGGCACCCCCAAGAGCGACCGCACCGGCACCGGGACCCGCAGCGTCTTCGGGCACCAGATGCGCTTCCCGCTGACCGAGGGGTTCCCGCTCATCACCACCAAGCGCGTGTTCCTGCGCGGGGTGGCCGAGGAGCTGTTCTGGTTCCTGCGCGGGGAGCACAACGCGCGCCCGCTGCAGGACAAGGGCGTGCACATCTGGGACGAGTGGGCCAGGCCCGACGGCGAGCTCGGACCCGTCTACGGGGTGCAGTGGCGCTCGTGGCCGGCGCCGGACGGGCGCCACATCGACCAGGTCCAGCAGGTCCTCGACACCCTGCGGTCCAACCCCGACTCCCGCCGCATGATCGTCTCGGCCTGGAACGTCGCGGACCTGGATCAGATGGCGCTCATGCCGTGCCACGCGCTGTTCCAGTTCTACGTGGCCGACGGCCGGCTCTCCTGCCAGCTCTACCAGCGCAGCGCCGACCTCTTCCTCGGCGTGCCGTTCAACATCGCCTCCTACGCACTGCTCACCCACATGATCGCCCAGCAGGTCGGCCTCGACGTCGGCGACTTCGTCTGGACCGGCGGGGACTGCCACATCTACGACAACCACGTCGAGCAGGTGACCGAGCAGCTCACCCGCGAGCCCTACCCCTTCCCCACGCTCCAGCTCCGCCAGGCGCCCTCGCTGTTCGACTACACCTTCGACGACGTCGAGGTGGTCGACTACCGGCACCACCCCGCCATCAAGGCGCCGGTGGCGGTGTGATGCTCGGGATGATCTGGGCCCAGGCCCACGACCGCGTCATCGGCGCCGACGGCGCCATGCCCTGGCACCTGCCCGAGGACCTCGCCCACTTCAAGCGCACCACGTCCGGCTCCGCCGTCGTCATGGGGCGGGCCACCTGGGACGCGCTGGACCCGCGGTTCCGGCCGCTGCCGGGCCGGCGCAACATCGTCCTCACCCGCCAGGACCGGTTCACGGCCGAGGGCGCCGACGTCGTCGGCACCCTCGAGGAGGCGCTGCGGCTGGCCGGCGAGGACGGCTGGGTCATCGGCGGCGGGCAGATCTTCGCCCAGGCCCTCCCCCGGGCCGGCCGGCTCGTCGTGACCGACATCGACCTCGCCGTCGACGGCGACGCCCGCGCCCCGGCCATCGACGACACCGTGTGGGAGATCGAGGCCGCCGACCCCGACCGCGGCTGGCACACCTCGCGCACCGGGCTGCGCTACCGCATCACCACGTTCCGCCGGCGCGGCTGAGCCACCACGTTCCGCCGGCGCCTCTGAGCCTGCTTCGCCGACGCGGCGGCCGGGCACCGCGGCGCCGGCGCACGCCCCCGGTCGCGCGGCCGGTCCGCCGCGCCTGCCGGATATGCTCCGGTTTCAGAAGATGCCGTCCTGAATCTGGAGAGTCGATGAGACCCGTCCGTCGCGCCGCCCTGCTCGGCGCCACCGCCCTCACCGTGGCCCTGCTGGGCGCCTGCTCGTCCTCGGCGGACGCCCCCGCGGACGCGGCGTCCACCGCCGCCTCGCACGGCGCGGCCAAGGACGGCGCGAAGGCCGCCCCGGCGTCCGGGGCCGGCGTCGACGACCTGGACCCCGCCGACGTCATCGCCGAGCAGACGTACACCGTGCCGGGCAGCGAGGACAAGGTCACCGTCGGGGTGCACTCGCTCGTGGTCAAGGGCGACGTGATGGTCCTCAACCTCTTCTTCACCCCGGAGTTCGCCGACCACCCCAAGGACGAGCCGATCTCCGTCTTCGACATGGTGGGCGCCGCGTGGGACCCGAGCCTGATGGACCGGGAGAACCTCAAGGAGTACACGATCCTCAGCGAGAACGTCACCACCGACTGGGCCGCCGACCAGGTCCACACGGAGGCCACCAACGGCCAGCCGGTGCTGTGGTGGGGCGGGTACGCCGCCCCGCAGGACGACATCGACACCGTCGACGTCCGGGTGCTCGACGAGCTGCCCGAGTTCACCGACGTCCCGATCACCCGATGAGCGCGGCGCCCTCGCCGCGGTGGTGGGCACCGCGCGGGCGCCGGCGCGACCGGTCCCGCGCCGGCCGCGCCACCCGAGGCGGCGCCGCGGCAGCCCTCGCCGTCGTCCTCGCCGCGACGCTCGCACCGCCGGCCGCCGGCTTCGCCGGCCCCGACGAGCTGCCCGATCCCACGCCCGAGCTGCTGGCCGCCTCGGTCATCGCGTGGGACCCGGCCGGCACGGTCATCCAGTGGGACCCGGCCGGCACGGTGCGCTCGGTCGAGCAGGTCGAGACCCAGGCGGGGAAGACCACCATCACCCTCGCCACGGACATCCTCTTCACCCCCGACAGCGCGGACCTGCCGGAGACGGCGGCGGCGCGGATCGGCGAGCTCGTCGCCCAGGTGCCGCAGGGCGCCGCGGTGCAGGTGCACGGGCACACCGACTCCGTCCAGGGCGCCGTGGACAACCAGCAGCTCTCCACCGGCCGCGCCGAGGCGGTGGCCGAGGTGCTGCGGTCAAGCCGGCCCGACCTCCAGCTGGAGGTCGCGGGCTTCGCGGCCACCCGGCCGGCCGTGTCCGAGCGCGCCGACGACCCCGCCACCCGCGCCGCGAACCGCCGCGTGGAGATCGTCTACACCGGCTGACGCCCGGGTTCGCCGTCCCGGGCGGCGACGGGCGCGGCGACGGTGGCGGCGCCGGCCGGACGACGTCGCCGGCGCCGGCCCGCGGCACGCCCGGGGGCCGCACGCCGGGAGGAGAAGCGCCGCGACCGGCGCAGCACCCGGTACCCCTCGCGGCGCACCCGCGCTGCCGGCGCGCCCGGCAGCGCGCGGTAGAACCACACCTTGCCCAGCTCGATGAGGCCCAGGTAGCACACGACCAGCACGACGAGCACGGCGAAGAAGCCCACCGGCAGGGGCCGGAAGCCGAGGGCGGGCGCCACGGGCAGGTATGGCAGGACCGCGCCCAGCGCGACGACGGCGAACATGGCCGCCGTCAGGGCCAGGCTCGGGCGGCTGCGCAGGAACGGCACCCGGCGGGTGCGGATGACGAAGATGACGAGGCACTGGGTGGCCAGCGACTCGACGAACCACCCGGTGCGGAACAGCGCGGGCCCGGCGTGGAACACCCACAGCATCACGCCGAACGTGAGGAAGTCGAACACGGAGCTGATCGGCCCGAAGAACAGCATGAAGCGGCGGATGAACCCCACGTCCCACCGGGCCGGCCGGGCCAGCTGCTCGGCGTCCACGCGGTCGGTGGGGATCGCGAGCTGGCTGGCGTCGTAGAGCAGGTTGTTGAGCAGGATCTGGGTCGGCAGCATCGGCAGGAAGGTCAGCAGGGCCGAGGCGCCCGCCGCGCTGAACATGTTCCCGAAGTTGCTCGACGTCCCCATGAGCACGTACTTGATGGTGTTGGCAAAGATGCGGCGCCCGTCCACCACGCCGTCGGCGAGGACGTCGAGGTCCTTCTCCAGCAGGATGATGTCGGCGGCGTCCTTGGCCACGTCGGCCGCGGAGTCGACGGAGATCCCCACGTCCGCGGCGTGCAGGGCCAGGGCGTCGTTGACGCCGTCGCCGAGGAAGGCGACGTCGAGGCCGGTGCTGCGCTGCGCGCGCACGATGCGGGCCTTCTGCGCCGGGCTCACCCGCGCGAACACCGTCGTCCGGGCCACGAGGGCGGGCAGCCGCGCCTCGTCGGTGGCGTCGAGCTCGCCGCCGGTGACGACGGCGGCCACGGGCAGGCCGAGCTGCTCGCAGACCCGGGCCGCGACCTGGGCGTTGTCGCCGGTGACGACCTTGACCGTCACCCCCAGGCGGGCCAGGCGCTCCAGCGCCCCGGGCGCGCTGGCCTTGGGGGCGTCGAGGAAGACGAGGAAGCCGCGCAGCGTCAGCTCGCGCTCGTCCTCGGGCCCGATGGCCGCGCGGCCGGGCAGCGGCCGGGTGGCGACGGCGACGACGCGGCCGCCGGCGCCGAACTCGGCGTCCAGGACCCCGCGGGCGGCGGCGGGCACCTCCGCGCAGCGCTCGAGCACGCCCTCGGGGGCGCCCTTGGTGATCAGGGTGGGGACGCCGTCGCCGTCGGACACGAGGACGGAGGCGAGGCGCCGGTCGTGGTCGAAGGGCACGGCGGCGAGCCGCCGGTAGCGGGCCAGCTCGTCCACCTGGTCGGCGGCGCCCGCCCACAGGGCGGCGTCGAGGGCGCTGCCGCCGCCGCGGTCGGCGCCGGCCACGTCCGGGTCGCTGCAGAGCAGGCCGAGACGCAGCACCTCCGCGCTGGGGGCGCCGCCGGGGCCGACGGCGCGGAGGAAACCGATGCGGCCCTCGGTGAGCGTGCCGGTCTTGTCGGTGAAGAGGACCTCGATGTCCCCGAGGTCCTCGATGCACACCAGGCGTTTGACGAGCACCTTGCTGCGGGCCAGCTGCCGGGAGCCGGCGGCCAGGGAGGTGGAGACCACCGCGGGCAGCAGCTGCGGGGAGATCCCGACCGCGATGGCAAGGGCGAACAGCAGCGCGTCGAGGATGGGCCGCTGCAGCAGCACGTTGGTCACGAAGATCGCCACCGTCAGGGCGGCGCCGACCTGGACCAGCAGGAGGGAGAACCGGCGCAGCCCCACCTGGAACTCGGTCTCCGGCTCACCCTCGGTCAGGCCGGCGGCGATGCGGCCGAACTCCGCCCCGGCGCCGATGGCCACCACCACACCGAGCCCGGAGCCGGCGTGGACGACGGTGCCCATGAGCGCGGCGCTGGCGAGGTCCGCGAGGGCGACGCCGTCCGGGACCGGGACGACCGACTTCGCCACCGGCACCGACTCCCCGGTGAGCACCCCCTCGTCGCACTCGAGGCCGGTGACCTCGAGCAGGCGCAGGTCGGCCGGGACCACCTCGCCGAGCCGGAGCTCGACGACGTCGCCGGGGACCAGCTCGGTGACGTCGACGGCCGCCGTCCGCCCCTCGCGCCGGACCACGCACCGGTGGCGGATCTGCGCGTGCAGCGCCTCGGCGGCCCGCGCCGCCCGGAACTCGTTGCCGACGCCCAGGCCGACCGAGAAGACGAGGATGACGCCGATGATGACGGCACTGGTGCGCTCGCCGAGGAAGAACGACAGCGCGGCCGCGACGGCGAGAAGCAGCAGGAGCGGCGAGCGCAGCTGGCGCACCACGAGCGGGGCGAGGCGGGCGCGGTCCGAGCGGACCGCGTTGGGCCCCACGCGAATGCGGCGCCGGGCGACTTCCGCCCCGGACAGACCGGCGCGGTCGGTTCCCAGGTCGCGCAGGACCTCTTCGGCCGTCTTGGCGGCGGCGGACCCGACGGCGAGCCCCGGCGGCTCGGCGGGGGCGGTGACGGACCTGGCGACCATGGGCACCCCCATCGCCGCCAGGCTAACCCCGCGCCGTCGGCCGCGGGCGGGACGGACGGCCCCCCGGCCCGGTCAGGGCGCCACGGGCACACCTCCGGCCCTCAGGCCGCCACCACCGGCACGGCTCCGGCCCTCAGGCCGCCACCACCGGCACGGCCTCAGGCCGCGGCGCGCACCTCGATGAGGTTGTTCCACGGGTCGTCGACCCGCAGCACCGCGCCGTCGTGACGCACCGCCACGCCCTGCTCACCCATCCGTGCCGAGAGGGCGTTCACCTGCTCGGTGGTGGGCAGGACGATGTCCACCGTGCCGAGCCCGAGGGCCGGCACGCGCGGGCCGGCGCCCGCGCTGTTCCAGGTGTTCATGGCCATGTGGTGGTGGTAGCCGCCGGCCGAGACGAACAGCGCCTGGTTGCCCAGGCTCGTGGTCTCCTCGAAGCCGAGCTTGCGCACGTAGAAGTCACGGGCCGTGGGCACGTCGCCGACCTGCAGGTGCACGTGCCCGACGACCGCGCCCGCCAGGCCGGAGGCCGGGGAGGTCGGGATGGTGGGCTCGGCCGTCGCGATGAGCTCGCGCGCGGCGTCGGTGAGGTGCTGGGCGAGGAACCGGTTCGGGTCGAGCCAGTTCGTCCCCATCTTCACGCGGCCGTTGGTCCACTCCCAGGTCTCCCGGGGCCGGTCGGCGTACAGCTCCAGGCCGTTGCCCTCGGGGTCGGTGAAGTAGAAGGCCTCGGAGACGTCGTGGTCGCCGGCGCCGGCGAAGGTACCCGGGGCGCGCACGGCGACGGAGGCGAGGGCGGCGGCCAGGGCGGACTGGTCCTCGAACAGGATCGCGGTGTGGAACAGGCCGGCGCTGCGGGGCGAGCCCGCCGGCAGCGAGGGGTCGTGGCGCAGCACGAGCAAGGGCACGCCGTGGCGGCCGAGGGTGACCTCGTTGCCCTCCGCGGCCAGGACGGTCAGCATGACGGCGTCGCGGTAGTACCGGGTCATGAGGTCGAGGTCGCCGACCAGGAGCGTGACCGCCCCCATGGCGGTGTCGGCGGGCAGCAGGTCGTCGGCCGGCCCGGAGACCGCGGCAGTGGGCTGGAGGTTGGGGATCTGGGTCATGGCTGCTCCTCGGGGACGGCGATTACTTGACGCTTCAACTTGCTCCGTCGTCAGAGTATTCCGACTGGGACCCAACGGTCCACGCGTTGCGGGGTGAGCCGCGTCTCCTCCGCCGCCTCCCTCACGCTCGCCCGGGGCGCGCGCCGCGGCGCGCCTGTAGCGACACCCTTCGCCGTCCGCCGTCCATCGGGCCGGCCCCCCCCGCCGTCCGGCACTCATCGGCAGCGACACCCCTGGCCGTCGTGCGGTCTCCGACAACAGCAGAAGGCCCGCTCATCGGAATGATGAGCGGGCTTTCTGGTCAACTACCACTGGTAGCGGGGGCAGGATTTGAACCTGCGACCTCCGGGTTATGAGCCCGGCGAGCTACCGAGCTGCTCCACCCCGCGTCGGCCTGAACAGGTTACGTCGCGGTGACGTCCTGGGGCAAATCGCGTGACGTGCCATCGCTCACACAGGGGCAGGCGCCGTACGGTCACGGCACTGGCAGGCAGGGAGGCGTCGGAGGAGGCCGGATGGGCACCAGCTGGCGCGCTCGACCGGCCGGCCCCGTAGTCCTGGCCGCCGTGACCGCGGCTCTTCTCGCGGGCTCCGGCGGGTCGGGTGTGAATCCTGCGCCGCCGCTGGAGGCCCGAGTGGTGGCCGAGGTGGCGCGTGGCGGTCCCGACTGCCTCGCCAGGGAAGTCCTGCTCGAGCTCGTCGGCGTGGAGCCGGCGGGGTCCGCACCCGCGGCATCACGTTCCGGCGCAGTGCCGGAGGGGTTCGAGCCGGTTCAGGTGGTCCTGTGCCGACCAGGTCCGCTGTCCCCGGTCGAGCCGGAGCCCCGCGTGGTCGTCCCCACCGTTCCTGCGTTTCCCAGCGCGCCCGCGGCCGACGCATCTCACGACCGTAGGCCCACGACTGCGACGGTGGAGCAGGTGACGCTTGCCGGTGACATCTCGCCCCTGCTGACCGCCCTCGCACGGCCGTCCGACGCCGAGGACGGCCGCCCGTGCCCGGCGGTGTGGCAGTCGAAGCCGCAGATCTATCTGGTCGACGCCGGCGGCGGCGCCGTCCGGCCGCGCTGGCCCGTCACTGCCTGCGGGTTCCTGCGGCAGGGCGCCGCGGATGCGCTCGCACAGCTCGAGGAGGTCAGTTCCGTCGACCTGACCGCCGAGATCGACCTGTGTTGAGGGGCAGCGGGCCGGTCCACCCGGGATCGGCCGACGGCGGCCAGCGCCACGTGCCTGGCGTGGCAGCTGTCCGGGGACGCACCGAGGGGCCGTCCGCATGGGACGACCCCTCGGTGGTCACGGCCGGGCGGAACCGCCTCAGCGGACCGCCGTCAGCCCCTAGCCGGCGGCCGCCGGCGTCGGCGTCGCCGAGGGCGCGGGGGCAGGCGCCTTGCCGCCGGTGGCCGCGGCGATCTCCTGCTCGGCGGCCAGGGCGTCGGAGACGGCCTTGCTCAGCCGGCTCTGCGCGTCGCCGTAGGCGCCCCAGTTGCCCTGGGACAGCGCCGTGTTGCTGTCCGCGAGCGCCTTCTGCGCGTCGGAGAGGGCCTGGTTGAGCCTCGCCTGGGCGTCCGCCGGCACATTGGTGCCCGGCTGCTGCCCCTGCCCCTGCCCCTGTCCCGGCGGGGCCGCGGGCTGTTGGCCGGCGTCGCCGGCCGCGGCGCCCGAGTTGCCGCCGAAGACCTGGTTGAGCGCCTCGTCCAGGGTGGAGGCGAAGCCGATCTCGTCACCGAAGGCCACGAGCACACGCTGCAGCAGCGGGTAGGACGTGCCCGCCGCGGACTGCACGTAGACGGGCTGGACGTAGAGCAGGCCGCCGCCGACAGGCAGCGTCAGCAGGTTGCCGAATCTCACGTCCGACCCACCCTGGCGCAGCAGGTTGAGCTCCGTGGAGACGGTCGGGTTGGAGTTGAAGTTGTTCTGCACCTGGCCCGGGCCGGGCACGGTGACGGTGCTGGGCAGCTCGAGCAGCCGCAGCTTGCCGTAGCCCTCGCGCACCTTGCCCGGGTCGTTGCCGGTCTCGGAGTCCACGGCGAGGAACCCGGTGAGGATGTTGCGCTCCGTCTGACCGCCGGGGATGTAGCTCGACGTGAGCGAGAACTGTGCGGAGTCCTGCCCGGGCATCTGCATCGTCAGGTAGAACGGCGGCTGCGGAACGTTGTTGACGTTCGGGTCCTTGGGGATGTTCCAGAAGTTGGAGCCCGAGTAGAACGAAGCCGCGTCCGTCACGTGGTAGGAGGCGAGCAGCTGACGCTGGACCTTGAAGAGGTCCTCGGGGTAGCGCAGGTGCGCCATGAGGTCGCCGCTGATGTCGCTCATCGGCTTGATCTCGTTGGGGAAGATGTGCTTCCAGGTGTTGAGGACCGGGTCGTTGTTGTCCCACTGGTACAGCGTCACCGTGCCGTCGAAGGCGTTGACCACGGCCTTGACCGAGTTGCGGATGTAGTTCACCTGCTCGGGTGCCACACCCGCCGGCGCGGGCGCCCCGGTCGCGTTGGTCAGCGAGTCGGTGGTCGCCTCCTGGAGCGACTCGCGGGCGGAGTACGGGTAGTCGTTCGTGGTGGTGTAGCCGTCGACGATCCAGACCAGCTGCTTGGGCGTGTTCGGGTTGCCGTCCGTGTCCACGACGGCCGGGTAGGCGCGCTGGTCGAGCGTGAGGAACGGCGCCACCTTGGCGACCCGGTCGAGCGGCTCGCGGTCGAAGAGAATCTGGGAGTCGCTCGTCACGCGGTCGGAGAAGAGGATCTGCATGTCGCCGAACTTCAGCGCGTAGAGCAGCTTGTTGAAGAAGTTGCCCACCGAGGGTCCGCCGTTGCCGGTGTAGGTGTTGTTGACCTGCCCGTTGGGGGCGGAGTCGTCCGGGTAGTCGAGCTCCCAGGGCTTGGTTCCCTCCGGCGCGCCGACGATGGAGTACTCGGGGCTGTTCTCGCCGAAGTAGACCCGGGGCTCGTAGCTGCCCAGCTCGCCGGTGCTGGGGATGCCCTGCTCGAAGAAGGCCGGGCGCCCGTCGGTGGAGACCTTGTTGCCGTAGGCGGCGACGACGCCGTAGCCGTGGGTGTAGACCGTGTGGTCGTTGACCCAGGTGCGCTGGTTCTGGCCCAGGCCGTCCTGGTTGAGCTCGCGCACCGCCACGACGGTGTCTTGGCTCTGCCCGTTGATCTGGTAGCGGTCGACGGCGAGGGTCTCGTTGAAGCCGTAGTACTGGCGGTTCTGCTGGAGCTGGTTGAACGTCGGCGAGACGATGTTCGGGTCGAGCAGGCGGATCGAGGCGGTGGACTGGCTGTCGTGGCGCAGCTGCCCGGCCTCGGCCTGGGTGGTGGCCGAGTAGGTCTGCACCTCCACGTCCTTCAGCCCGTAGGCCGCCAGGGTGGCGTCGATGTTCCGTTGGATGTAGGGCTTCTCGACCTCCTGGGCGTTGGGGTCGACCTGGAAGCGCTGGACGATCGCCGGGTAGGCGGAGCCGACGACGATCGCCGAGAGGATCATCAGGCCGATGCCGGCAACCGGCAGCCGCCAGGTGCCGCGGAAGGCGGTGACGACGAAGAGGATCGCCACGATCACCGCGATGCCAGCGAGGATCGCCTTGGCGGGCAGGGTGGCGTGCACGTCGGCGTAGGAGGCCCCGGCGAAGCGGCCGCCGTTGCCGACCAGCAGGGAGTACCGGTCCAGCCAGTAGCTCGCGGCGATGAGCAGCGAGAAGATCGCGGCCAGCACCGCGAGGTGCACGCGGGCCGCCGGCGTGATCTTCTGCTGGCGCGGCGCCAGCGAGATGCCGCCGTAGAGGTAGTGGGTGATGACTGCCGCCGCGGCCGCGATGAACACGACCGTCATGAGGAAGGAGACGAGCGAACGCACCACGGGCAGCGTGAAGACGAAGAAGGCGATGTCGAGCCCGAACTGCGGATCCTTGGTGCCGAACGGCACATGGTTGATCCAGGTGAGGACCGGGCGCCACTGGCTGGCCAGGCTCGCGCCGGCGAAGAGGCCCAGGACGATCGGGGCTCCGATCATCACCAGCTTCCGCAGCGGCTCCACACTCTCCCGATACCGGTCGAGGTTGCGCTCCTCCGGTGTCGTCGGCGGGTAGATCTCGCGGCGCGAGTACGCCAGGTGCAGGTTGAGCAGCACCGCGCCGCCCATGACGACGAAGCCCAGGACGAAGAGGACCAGGCGGGTGACCCACTCGGTGACGAGGACCCTGGTGAAGCCGAGCTGCTGGAACCACTGCACCTCCGTCCACACCTGAGCCATCGCCATGATGATGGCGGCCAGGACGGCGAGGACCACGATGGTGGGGACGAGCGCCCCGCGGCGGTGCTCCCTTCTCGGGCCGGGCGGACGGGGGACGGATGCGGTCGTCACGGAGCAGCACCTCAGGTCGGTCGAGCGGGAACAACGATGTCGGGACGAGACGCGGACTGGCAGGCCCCGAGGCGGGCGAACACGCCCTCTTCGTGCAACGTCCGGTCCCGGGACAAGGTTCCCACACGCCGCACCCGCCCCGGCAGGGTGCACGGTCATCTACCCTGACGCCGGCTCCCGGGTGGCGGTGCACCGGCTCACGGGTGGTCGTGCGCCGGCTCGCAGATGGCCGTGCGCCGGCTCGCGGGTCACCGTGCGCCATCATGAGGTCATGAGCGAGCAGCCGGCGACGTCCCCCACCCCCCGCGTCCATGCCCTGCGCTCGGCGGTGCTCGACGTCGAACGCCACGTGGCCTCGCTGGGGTGGGACGGCCCGGTGTTCGTCTTCGCGCTGGTGCGCACCGCCGACGCGCTGGCCCGGACGCCCGGGCTGGCGGCGGAGCTGCCCGCCGAGTCTCTCCGCCTGGCGGCCGAGGACCCCGAGCACCTCACCAGCGTCCAGCAGGAGGGCCTGCCCGATGCCGACACCCTCGAGGAGCTGCTCGGGCACCTGTCCTGGCCCGACGCCGTCGACGGCGCGGCCGTCGTCGTCGAGCGGATGGTCGTGCCGCCCGAGGCCGAGTCGGGGATGCCGGCGGACCCGCAGGCCGCGGTCGACTACCTCATGAACCACCCCGACCGCGAGGACGTCCGCATGGCCGCGGGGGTGCTGCGCACCGGCGAGTCCTGGTGCGCCCTGCGGACCCGCAGCCACGACGCCGACGACGCCGTCGCCGGCTCGCCCGACGCCGTGCCCGGGCTGGTCGAGGCCCTGCGGGCGACGTTCGCCTGAGCGCCGGCGCCGGTCAGCCCGCGCAGGTCGGCAGGCTCGCGCCGTCGCCCGCCCCGATCTCCTCGACCGCCTTGTGAGCCTCGGCGAGGGTCGCCACGGACACGACGTGGAGGCCGTCGGGCACGTGGCCGCGGACCTCGCCGCAGTTGGCGCGCGGGGCGAGGAACCACTCCGCGCCGTCGCGGCGAGCCGCGACGAGCTTCTGCTGGATACCGCCGATGGCGCCGACCTCGCCGGCGAGGTTCATGGTGCCGGTGCCGGCGATGTCCTTCCCGCCGGTCATCTCCCCGGGCGTGAGGACGTCGATGATCCCCAGGGCGAACATCGTCCCGGCGCTGGGCCCGCCGATCTTGTCGATGTCGAAATGGACGTCGATGGGCAGCTGGACGTCGGGCTTGAGGACGACGCCGAGGATGCTGCCCTCGTGCGGCGCCGCCCCGTCCGCGGTGGACCGGTCCACCGGTAGCGCCATCGTCGGGACGTCGACGGTGCGGGCCTGCCCGTCGCGGCGGATGCCGACGGCGACGGTGGTGCCCGGCGCCGTGGCGGCGAGCACGTGGGCGAGGTCGGAGAAGGTCTGCACGTCGGTGCGCGGGCCCCCGGCGGGCTGGATGGAGGTGATGACGTCGCCGGCGAGGAGAATGCCCTGGGCGCCGGAGCCCTTGGCGGCCTCCTGGACGGTGAGCACCATCGGCACCTTGTGCCCGAGCTCCTCGAGCGCGGCGACCGTGGCGTTCGTCTGGGAGGAGGTCATCTGGGCGCCGGCCTGCTCGTCGACGGACTGGCGGGTGCTGCCCGCGGGGAAGAGGGCCTCGCGCGGCAGGACGACCTCGTCGCTCGAGAGCCAGCCGGCCACGACGTCGGCCGCGGTCACCGGGTAGCCCGGGCCGCCCGAGACCGACACCGTGGTCAGCCGCAGCTCGCCGCTGGTCGGGTAGGTGGGCGCGCCGTCGACGGTGATCAGCGGCTTGCCGTCGACCTCGGAGAGGGTGTTCACGGTGGGGCCGGGTCGCTCGATCGCGTACGGCAGCGGGACGACGACGGCGACCAGGATCAGCACCGCGAGGAGCGCACCGGCCACGACCAGGGTGACCGACCGGCGGGAGACCAGCGGGGCGTCCTCCACGCTCTCCGGGGCCGGCCCCACTCCGTGCGGGGTGGCACCGCCCGCCGGGAGGATGTCGGGCCCGCGCCGGTCGGCGGTGCGGCGGCCGGGAAGAATCACCGGCTCATCATGCCGCACCCGCCTGGACGTCTCCTGGACGCAGACCGTCGCCGTCCGGGGTGAGGGTCCGGGCGCCGGCCGGTGCGGCCGTGGACCACACCGGCCGCCGTCGTGCGCCGTGAGCGAACCGGCGCCGCCACGACGCCCCCTGCCCTGCCCGGCGTCACCGCCGCCGGTTACCGTGGTGGTCCACGACCGGAGGAGCACTCTCATGAGCCAGGACCCCACCCGCCCGGGCGGCGGCGAGCCCGACAGCTGGGAGGAGCTGTTGCGCTCGATGATGGGACCCGAGGCGGCCGAGGAGGCCATGCGCGCGATGCGCGCGAGCGGCCTCGACCCCGAGGCGATGTCGCGCGCCGCGGGACTGCCCACCGACCGCAACCAGCTGATGATGATGCTCAACCAGATGCAGCAGCTGCTCGCCTCCGGTGGCGGCGGCCCGGTCAACTGGAACCTTGCGCAGAACCTGGCCCGGCAGACGGCGCACGCCGGCGGCGACCCCGCCGTGACCGCGGCGCAGGCCGAGCAGGTCCGCTCCGCCCTGACCGTGGCGGACCTGTGGCTGGACACGGCCACGGAGCTGGCCCCGGCCGGCGGGCGTCACGAGGCGTGGAGCCGGGCGGACTGGGTCGAGCAGACCCTGCCCACCTGGAAGCGGCTGTCCGAGCCGGTGGCCGCGTCCGTGGCGCAGGCGCTGGTGGACACCATCTCCGCCCAGAGCGAGCAGATGCCCCCGGAGATCCGGGCGATGGCCGAGCAGATGGGCGCGGCGCAGGGCATGCTCCGCCAGCTGGGCGGGGCGGTCTTCGGCATGCAGGTGGGCCAGGCGGTGGGCACGCTCGCCCGGGAGGCCTTCGGCCCCGCCGACACCGGGCTGCCTCTCGTCGAGACGCCGACCTCCGCGCTCGTGCCGGCGAACGTCGCCGAGTTCAGCGAGGGCCTGGACGCCTCCGCCGAGGAGGTGCGGCTCTTCCTCGCCGTGCGCGAGGTGGCGCACGCCCGGCTGTTCGCCCACGTGCCGTGGTTGCGGGCGCATCTGCTCGGGATCGTCGAGTCCTACGCGCGCGAGATCACCATCGACACCGAGGCGATGGAGGAGGCGGTCCGCAGCATCGACCCCACCGACCCCGAGCAGCTGCGCGAGGCCTTCTCCGGTGGCGTCTTCGCCCTCGAGCAGTCCCCCGCCCAGAAGAGCGCCCTGGTGCGCCTGGAGACGGCGCTGGCGCTGGTGGAGGGCTGGGTGGAGGAGGTCACCGCCCAGGCGGTCGCCCCGCACCTGCCCCACGCGGTGCCGCTGCGCGAGATGCTGCGCCGCCGCCGGGCCACCGGCGGCCCGGCCGAGCAGACCTTCGCCGCGCTCGTCGGCCTGGAGCTGCGGCCGCGGCGGCTGCGCGAGGCGGCCACGCTGTGGGCGCGGCTCGGCGCGGCCCGCGGCATCGCCGACCGGGACCGGCTGTGGTCGCATCCGGATCTCATGCCCACGCCGGAGGAGCTGGACAACCCGGAGGGCTTCGTCGCCGGCCGCCAGGCCGCCCGCGCCGCCGAGCAGGACGTCGACGCGGCCCTGGCCGCGCTGCTCGCGGGCACCCTGCCCCAGGGCGGCGAGCCCGGGACGGACACCCCCGACGAGCGGCCGCCCGGGGCTCCCGGTGCCGAGGGAGACGGCGGCGACGCCGGCCCGGCCGAGTCCGACCGCCCGGGCGGGCCCGCTCCCGCGTAGCCCGACGGCGGGCCGGCCCGCTCCCGCGTAGCCCGGCGGCGCGGGCCCACCGCACACGCCGACCCACGCACGCGCACACCCCGGGACGACGACGGCGCCCAACCGCCCACCCGACCCCGGGGTGCGCCGTGTCCACAGCGCCCCGCGCGCATCCCCCACGCGGTCGGCGCCCCGTGCCACGCTCGGCACGGGCCGGTCACCGGACCGGCGGGGAGGGGAGCTGCCGTGCGACTGCGTCCTGGCCTGACGGTGCTGTGGCGAGGGGCCGGCGAGAGCCAGGTCGGCGTGGACCCCCGATGCTCGGTGCTGCTTCGCGGCCTCACCCCCGCCGAGCAGCGCGTGCTCGAGGCCCTGGTGCGGGCACCGACGGAGGCCGACCTCCTCCGCCTCGGCCGCTCGGCGGGCGTCACCCCCGAGCGCGTCCGTGAGCTGGTCGCCGAGCTGGAGGCCGCGCACGTGCTTGATCCCCGCCCCCGGCCGGCGTGGCCCCTGGTGGAACCTCGTCCCGAGGTGGCCTACTGGTCCCGCCTGCGCCCCGACGGCGACGGCGCCGCGGTGCTCGACGCGAGGGCACGGGCCAGCGTCGGGGTCCTCGGCCTGGACCGGCTGGGGCTCACGCTCGCCATGGCGCTCGCCGGCGCCGGGATCGGCGCGGTGCTCGCCGAGGACGACGCGCTCGTGAAGGACGCCGACGTCGGCCCCTACCACCCGCGCGACGTCGGCGGGCGGCGCGCCGAGCAGGCGGTGAGTCACCTGCGCTCGGTGCACCCCCACGTCCGTACCTCGGCGCCGGCGGGCGCGCGGCCCGACGTCGTGGTCGTCGTCGCGACGGCGGTGGCCGACCCGGTGCGGCTGGCGAACCTGCGCCGGGCTGCCGTCAACCACCTCCCGGTCGTCGTCGGCGAGGTGGAGGTCGCCGTGGGCCCGCTCGTCGTGCCCGGCCGTGGCCCGTGCACCCGGTGCGTCGACCTGCACCGCACGGACGCCGACCCGGCGTGGCCCGCCGTGGCCACCCAGCTGCTCGCGGCCGCCCCCGCGCCGACGGAGGCCACGCTGGCGACGCTCGGTGCGGCCTTGGCGGCCCACCAGGTCCTCGCGGCGGTGGACGGGCGCGAGGTGGCGGTGGCGGGAGCGACCCTCACGGTCGACGCGCTCAGCCCGCAGCCCGTGGTGCGCGTGTGGAGCGCGCATCCGGACTGCACCTGCGAGACGGACGCCGCCCCGATGCGCCGGCGGCGGGGCCGTCGCGACGCGGCGGCGGTCAGCGGCACAGCGGGACCGGACGAACACCAACGG
The DNA here is from genome assembly GCF_009193175.1 of Georgenia ruanii. Taxonomy (GTDB): domain Bacteria; phylum Actinomycetota; class Actinomycetes; order Actinomycetales; family Actinomycetaceae; genus Georgenia; species Georgenia ruanii. The sequence goes on from NZ_VUKE01000018.1 coordinate 70,962, forward strand.
CCGGACACCTCGTCGGCGCCCGGCCGGCGGTCGAGCCCGAAGGCGGCGGCGGGCAGCTAGGGCCGCCCGCCGCGTGGTCACGCCGCCGACTCGTCCTTCCGCGGGCGGCCCCGGCCCCGCTTGCGCGCGACGACGACACCGTCCTGGAAGACCTCGCCGCCCCAGACGCCCCACGGCTCGTTGCGGTCCAGGGCCCCCGCGAGGCACGCCTCGCGCACCGGGCAGGTGCGGCACAGGGTCTTGGCGCGTTCGACGTCGGCGGTGCGCTCGGCGAACCACAGGTCGCTGTCCGCGGCCTCCTGGCAGGGCGTGCCCCCGGGCGACGTCGGGGTGGACAACAGGCCCCAGCCGGCGTCGCCGGCCAGGCGCCGCTCCGCGTCGGACTCGGGCGTCGCGGGCCAGGACATGGACGCGCCCTGGCTGATCTGGTCGAGAAGGCTGGTGAGCTGCACGAGTGCTCCTGGTTTTTCGTTCACGTCTTCCGGGGTCGTGGCCCGCGGCCCGTCGAGATGACGGCGGCCGCGGACCCGATGGGTTCCGCGGCCGGTGAACGTGCAGCTGGTGCAGTCCTAGATCCGGTGGGCGGTCCCCTGGGAGGTGCCGATGGGCGCGGTGCGACGACGCACCTTCGCCACGGCGGTGCCGAGGAGGGGGGTGTGATCGTCAATCGCCGGCGTGCACACGGCAAACATTTCCTTGATCACTTCCTTGGCACCTCCCTCAGCAGCGGGGACCCCATGATGCTGGCTAGGCGGGATCCGGTCGACTCGGACATGAAGGAGCCTAGAGGGCGCCCGATCGTGAGGGCAATCTCTTTTTCCGAATTCGCCCACAATTCACCCGCGCGGAGGAGTGCGGTCATCCCCGGGGATGAGACCGAAGCGGTGCGGCACCCCTGCTCGCGGTGCCCGCGGCCCGGTGGGCATCCGCGGCGGGGCGCCGTGCTGGCGCCACCCGTGCGGGGGGCCTGCGTCACCGCGCGAGCCACTCCTGCACGTCGACGTCCTCCCCGCGCACGACGGCGAGGACCTGCGGGCCGTAGGCCTCGAGCTTCGTGGCGCCGATGCCCCGCAGCACCGCGAGCTGGCGCAGGTCCTTCGGTTTCGCGGTGGCGATCGCCTGCAGCGTGGTGTCGTGCAGCACCGTGTAGGCCGGCTTGCTCACCGCCTTGGCGACCTCGCCGCGCCAGCTGCGCAGCCGCTCGAACAGCTCCAGGTCCGCAGGGTTCTCGGCGGCGAAGGTCTCGGTGCGTGCCCGCGCCGCGGCCCGGCGTGAGAGACGACCCCCGCGGACACCGTCCCCGCCGTCGGGCCACACCCCGTCCAGGAAGCGCGAGCGCTTGCGGGACGCCCGCCCACCGACGGTGCGGGCGCGGGCGAAGGAGAGCTGGAGGTGCTCGCGGGCGCGGGTGATGCCGACGTAGAGCAGGCGCCGCTCCTCGGCGACCGCCTCCTCGCCCTCGGCCAGCGAGATGGGCAGCAACCCCTCCGACACACCGACGAGGAACACCGCGTCCCACTCGAGGCCCTTGGCCGCGTGGAGGCTGGCGAGGGTCACCCCCTCCACCGTGGGGGCGTTCTGCGCGGCCATGCGCTCGTCGAGCTCGGCGACCAGACCGGCCATGTCGGCGCCGCGGGTGGCGTGCAGGTCGTCGGCGAGGTTGACCAGGGAGTTGAGCGACTCCCACCGCTCGCGCACCGCCCCGCGGGCCGCCGGCGGCTCCGGCGTCCAGCCGCCGGAGGCGAGCACGTCGCGCACCGCCTCCGGCATCGGCTGGTCGGCGCTGGCACGCACCGCCCCGCGCAGCATGACGATCGCCTCGCGCACCTCCCGGCGCGAGAAGAACCGTTCGCCCCCGCGCACGAGGTAGCCGATTCCGGCGTCGGCCAGCGCCTGCTCGATCGCCTCGGACTGGCTGTTGGTGCGGTACAGGACGGCGATCTCGCTGAGGGACAGCCCCTGGCGCTGCAGGGCGCCGATGCGCTCGGCGACGCCGCGGGCCTCGGCGAGCTCGTCGTCGTAGGTCTCGAACCGCACGGGAACGGAGGACGGCCGCTGGGCGACGAGCTCGACGGCGGCCGAGGACCGGTGCCGCCCGGCCCGCGCGAGGACCCGGTTGGCCAGGTCGACCACCTGCGGGGTGGAGCGGTAGTCGCGGACGAGCCGGACCACCTGCGCACCGTCGTAGCGGCGCGGGAAGTCGGTGAGGAAGTTGGGGGTGGCGCCGGTGAAGGAGTAGATGGTCTGGGAGACGTCCCCGACCACGCACAGCTCGCGCCGCTTGCCCAGCCACAGGTCGAGCAGGCGCTGCTGGAGCGGGGAGACGTCCTGGTACTCGTCGACGACGAAGTGGCGGTACTGGCTGCGCACCTGCGCCGCCACGTCCTCCCGCTCGAGCAGGATGCCCACCAGCAGGAGCAGCACGTCCTCGAAGTCGATGACGCCGCGCTCGCTCTTGACGTCCTCGTAGACCGACAGCAGCCGCGCGACGGTGGCCAGGTCGTGTCCCGCGGCGCCCTCTCGGCCGAGCCGGGCCGCCTTGGCGGCGTAGTCCTCCGCGGTGACGAGGGAGACCTTGGCCCACTCGACCTCCCCGGCGAGGTCGCGGACGGCGACCCGGTCGGCGCCCAGGCCGAGGCGCCCGGCCGCCTCGGCGACGAGGGAGGCCTTGTGCTCGGCGATCCGCGGGACCTGGCCGCCGATCGCCGTCGGCCAGAAGTAGGACAGCTGGCGCAGCGCGGCGGCGTGGAAGGTGCGCGCCTGCACCCCGCCGACCCCGAGGTCCCGCAGCCGCGAGCGCATCTCCCCCGCCGCGCGGGCGGTAAAGGTCACCGCCAGGACCGTCTGGGGGTTGTAGACCCCGGACCGCACCCCGTTCGCGATGCGGTAGGTGATCGCGCGGGTCTTGCCCGTGCCCGCTCCGGCCAGCACGCACAGCGGCCCGGTCAGGTGCTCGGCCACGGCGCGCTGGTCGTCGTCCAACGCGGCCAGCAGCTCTTCAGTACTCATCCCGCCCAGTCTCTCAGCCGCCACCGACACGCCCGGCGCCCGTCCCCGCGTCGTGAGGCTCCTCACTGCGGCGCGCCGCGGCCCGCGGAAGAATCGGGTCAGTGCGGGCGTTTGAACCCGCAACGACAGGAAGGAGCGCTCCATGACGACGCAGGCACCCGAGGCCGGCACGATCACCATGTACTCGACCACCTGGTGCGGCTACTGCCGCCGGCTGAAGAGCCAGCTGGAGAGCGAGGGCATTCCCTACACCGAGGTCAACATCGAGGAGGACGAGGCCTCTGCCACGTTCGTCGAGTCGGTCAACGGCGGCAACCAGACCGTGCCGACCGTCGTCTTCCCGGACGGGACGGCGGCGACCAACCCCTCCCTCGCCGAGGTCGTCAAGCGCCTGGGGAACTGACCCACGCCCCTGCCCGGCCCGCGATCGCCCGGCCGGACCGACCCCGCACCCCGCCCGGGGTGCGGGGTTCGTCGGCTCCGCGCCGCGTCCGGCCGGGCCTGACGCACCCAGGTCGCCCGAGTAACGTTCATCACCACAGTGCTCGAGGGCGAGAACGGGAAGGGCGCCCCGATGGCTCACGGAGGAGCGGGATCGCGGGCTGACGGCGCAGGTGCGCGGGCCGGCCCGGCGGCGGGTGCGCGGGCCGGCCCGGCGGCGGGTGCGCGGGCCGGCTCCGGGGCCCGGGCGCGGGCCCGCCCGGGCATCGGTCCCGGCGCGGCAGCCGGGTCGCGCGCGGTGCGCGCCCCGGCGTGGCCCGCGGCGGCCGCGCTGGCCGCCGCGACCGCGTCGGTCCTGCTCGTCGGCGTCGACCTTCTCGCCGACACCCCGACGGCCGTCCGCGCCGCCGCGGCCGGGTACCTGCTCGGCGCCGTCGCCGCGGGCGTCCTCGTGCAGGTCCATCGGATCCTGCGCCGTCGGGCCAGTGCCTCCCCCTGGTACAACCCCGCCGCGGCGCTGGACCGGGCCGCCACCCTCGCCCTCGTCCTGGGGCTTTCCTCCGGGGCGTGGCACGCCTTCGTCGTCGCCACGGAGCTCGCGAAGTGACCGCCCGCCGGGCGGCCGGCCTCGTCCTCGCCGCGGCCCTGCTCCTGCTCGCGCCCCCGGCGCGGGCCCAGACCGACGCGCTGAGCGACGTCGGGCAGCGCACCTTCGCCCAGGTCGCCGGGTGCGCGGCCGGCGCGGACCACCTGCTCGTCGCCATCGTCGTCGACGAGTCGAGCAGCCTGCGCCAGACGGACCCGGGCAACCGGCGGGTGGGGGCGATCACCACCGCCGTCAACGCCCTCGCCGGCCTGCCGGGCGCCGCCGCCGGCAAGCTGGACGTCGAGGCCACCCTCGCCACGTTCGGCTCGACCTACACCCAGCTGGTGCCCTGGGGCGGGGTCGAGGGGGCGCACGCCGACGCGCTGACGGGCGCCGCCCGCACGCAGCTGCCCGGGCGCGACCGGGCCGACGAGACCGACTACCGCGTCGCCCTGCGCGGCGCCCAGCAGTCCCTGCAGCAGCGTCAGGCCGCCCTCGGCGGCACCTCGTGCCCGGTGCTGCTGTGGTTCACCGACGGCGAGCTCGACGTCGGCGCCGGCACGCAGGCCGCCGCCGCCGAGCTGTGCGACCCGCAGGGCCTGGTCGACGGGCTGCGCGGCGCGCACATCCCGGTCATCGCCGTCGCCCTGTTCACCGACGCCGGCGCCGGGGCGGTGCCGCCAGCCGCCCGCGAGCAGCTGCGCGCCATCGCCGAGGGCACCGGCGACGGCACCCGCTGCGGCGCCCAGCCGGTGCCCGCCGACGCCGCGCCCGGCGCCTACCTGCGCGCCGACCGGCCGGCCGACCTGCGCCGGCTCTTCGCCGGCGTCGCCGCCCTCCTCGAGGGCGGCCGCGCCGCCGCCCGGACCACCTGCCCGGGGGACGCGTGCCCCGGCGGGGCGCTGCCCGTCCCGCTCGACCGCGGCGTCGCCGGCTTCCGCGCCGTGCTCGAGACCTCCGCGCCGCCGCGCCTGATCGCGCCCGACGCCGGCCGGCACGACCTCGGCGCCGGGTCCAGCACGGTGCTGGGCGCCGCCGTCCTCGTCACGACCGCCGAGGGGCTCACCACCGTCTCGGTCACCTACCCCGCCGGCCCGCCCCGGTCGGGGGTGTGGACCCTGGAGACCGACGGCCCGGCCGCGGTCGACGTGTACTACTTCTGGGGTGTGGCGCTCGGCGCCGCCGCCCCGGACGGGATCGTCGTCGGCCAGCCGTCGCGGCTGGAGGTGACGGCCCGCTTCCCGGACGGCACCCCGGTCGACCCCGCCGCCTACCAGTCCCTGCACCTCTCCCTCCGGGCCGGCGGGGCCGACGTCCCGCTCGGGACGCTCGCCGGCGGCACCGCGAGCGGCGAGGTGACGCTCCCCCCGGGCGGGCCGGCGGCCGTGCCGCTCTCGGCGCTCGCCACGGCCACCAGCGCGCCCAGCGGCATCGCGCTGGGACCGGCGGCCGCGAGCGCCACCGTGACCGCCGCCCTCCCGCCCGCCTTCCCGCGCCTGGACACCCCCCGGCTGACGTTCCCCACCCTGTCCGACACGACCGCCGCGACCGGCACCCTGCTGCTCACCGGCAGCGACCGCGGTCCCACGCGCGCCTGCTACGCGCCGGGCCCCCTCACCGGCCCCGCGATGGCGGGCCGGGTGGCCGTGACCTCGGACCAACGGTGCCTGGACCTGCCCGCCGGCGCCGCCCGCGCCTGGGACTTCCACCTGCGCACCGGCGCACCCGCCGACGGGCGCGTCGAGGGCACGCTGCCCCTCACGCTGACCGCCGCGGACGGGCAGGCCACCACGACCGTGGCGGTCCCGGTCACCGCCGGCCTGGTGCGCCCGGTCAACGAGCCGCTGCGCTGGGGGCTCACCGCGGCGCTGGTGCTGCTCGCGCTGGCCGTGCCGTGCGTCATCGGCTGGGCGGGCAACGCGGCGGTGGGCCGGTTCGCCGTCGGGCCGCGCACCCGGGTGGCGAGCGTGCCGGTGGTCCTCACGCCCGGCGGGCCGCGCCGGGCCGACGACGCGCCAGCCCTTTTCACGGCCGACGACTTCCGTTACCTGCCCGAGCCGGCGCCGCGGCGGGTCACCCGTCTCGACGCCGCCGGCCTGCGCTTCTCCCGCACGCTGCCGCTCGTGCCGTTCGCCGAGCCGGCCGCCTGGGTGCGCAGCGCCTCGGGCAAGCTCGTCGCCAGCACCGACCCGCGGCAGCCCTGGCTGGACGGGCGGCGGGCGCGCGCCAGCTTCGGGCTCGGCTCGGCGCTGTACGTCGCGCTCGAGCCCGGCGCGGGCGAGGTCCGGGGGCGCCTGGTGTGCGTCGCCGAGGACAGCGCGGGACTCGGCGACCTCGTGGAGGCCGGGCTCGCCGAGGTCGCCCGCAGCGGCGCGGTGTGGGATGAGATCCACCGGCGGGTGACCGCGCTGTGCCCCGCCGAGCCGGCGGTCGTGGCCGCGGGAGCGGGAAGGGCCGCCACAGGCCGGGGCGCCGCCGCCGCAGGGCGGGACGCCGCAGGGCGGGACGCCGCAGGGCGGGACGCCGCAGGGCGGGACGCCGGGGGCCGGGACGCCGACCCGCAGTACCGGCCGCTGTGGGACGACGCGGACGAGCCCGGCGGCGCCGACGCGGCGCCCTGGGACGACGGCGGGCAGCGCTGGGACGAGGACTCCCCGTGGGGCGGCGATGCCGGCCCCCATCGCCCCGACGACCACCACCACGGCCACCCACCGGCCCGGGACGACGACGCCCCGCCGTCAGTGTTCCGATGAGCGACCCGAAGGGGTGAGCACGCATGCTGCGACCGTTCCTCATGATCGGGGTGGGCGGGTCGGGCGGGAAGACCCTCCGCGTCGTCCGCGACGAGCTGCTGCGCCGCATGGAGCAGCTGGGCTGGGAGGGCGACCTGCCCGCCGCCTGGCAGCTGCTGCACCTCGACGTGCCGACCCAGGCCGACGGCAACGACCCGGACCTGCCCGCCCAGCTCCCGCCCGGCGGCTACCGCGGGCTGGTCAAGGCCGGCCTCACCTACCGCCACATCGACGCCGCGCTCGCGGGCACCGGGCGCACGCCGGCCGGCGACGCCATGGGCACCTGGCGCCCCGACCCGGACAAGGTCAACATCCCGGCGAGCAAGGGCGCCGGCCAGTACCGGGCCCTGGGGCGGGTCATCACCCTGGCGAGCCTGCAGGACCTCCGCGAGGCCGTGGGCGCCGCGCGGCGGGCGCTGACGGGCGCGGAGGTCGCCGGCGAGCTCCAGCGGGCCACCCGGCTGCTGGGCGGCGCGCCGGCCGCCGCCGCGCCGGACCCGGTGGTCCTGGTCATCTGCTCGGTGGCCGGCGGGACCGGCGCCGGCGCGGTCATCGACGTGTGCGACGCCGTCCGGGCGCTCGGGGAGCCCTGGGCCTCCGAGAGCATCGGCCTGCTCTACGCCCCCGACGTCTTCGACTACCTGCCCGAGGAGCACCGCCGCGGGGTGCGGCCCAACTCCCTGGCCACCCTCGGGGAGCTGCTGGGCGGGTACTGGAACACCGAGGGCCCCGGCGAGGAGACCAGCGCCCTGCTCGCCGCGCACGGCATCCAGCTCGGCGCGGTCAACCGGCTCGGCCCGCGCTACCCCTTCCTCGTGGGCAACCGCAACGAGCAGGTCTCCTACGGCACCCAGAACGCCGTCTACCGCGCGATCGGCCGCTCGGTCGCCTCGTGGGTGACCTCGGCGACCCTGCAGGAACGGCTGACGGCGACGGTGCAGGGCAACTGGTCGGCCACGGCGCAGGCCGTCACCGACCACCTGCCCATCCACGCCGCCGGGACCGAGACCCCATTCACCGCGCTGGGGTCGGCGCGGGTGGGCCTGGGGCGCGACCGATTCCGCGACTACGCGGCCGAGCACCTGGCGCGGGCCGCCGTCGAGCGGGTGCTGCGCCGCCATGAGGAGCTGCGCCTGCCCAACGACGAGCGCATCCCCCGCCGCCTGGTCGCCGACGTGGCCCAGGACGTCTTCGGTGCCTTCCTCGCCGCCTCCGGCCTGGACGAGCGCGGCGACGGCGCCCACGACATCCTCGACGGGCTGCGGCCCGAGAACCAGGCCGGGCTCGCCCGGGCGCTGGCCGACACCCTGCACCGGCGGGTCGCCGAGGGCGTCGGCGAGCGGGGCCTGTCCGCCGTCGAGGTCCGCCACCGCATCCTCACCGAGACGGCCGCCCGCGAGCCGGCCTTCCGCGACGAGCTGCGCCTGGCCCGGCACGCCCGGGGCCGGGACTGGGTGGGCGGGATGCAGCGGCGCCTGACCGACCACACCGCCCGCTTCCTCGCCGTCCACGGCGGGCCGGTCACCGCCGCCGTCCTCGGCATGCTGGCCACCGAGCTGGGCCGCGTGCGTGAGGAGCTGCGCGAGGCCGCCGCGCGCCACCAACGCTGGGCGCTGGGCCGCGAGCAGGCCGTCGCTCAGGAGGTGGACCGCGGCGGCGCCACCCTCACCGGCGCCTCCCCCGCCATCCTCGCCGGGGTGCGCCGCGCCGTCGACGTCCTCATCAGCCAGGACGAGGCGGAGCTGCGCGAGATGGCCGCCGCCCTGCTGCCCGACCTCGTCGACAACCTGCTCGAGCCGCTGCACGCGGCGGTCGAGCGCGGCACGGCGGCGCTGGCGCAGGAGGAGGTCGCCCCGGTCGACGGGCGGCCGTCCCCGATCGCGCTGTGGCCCGTCGGCGACGCGGTGCCCGAGCGCCTGCGCCCCGCCCCCAACGAGTTCCTCCTCGAGCCGACCACCGCCTACCCGCGCATCCTCGCCGACCTCGTGACCCGCACTGTCGAGGCCGCCGGGCCGGGGGACGCCCGCCGGACGGCGGTCACCCAGGTCGTCCTCGACGCCGACGACGTCACGGCCGGCGCGCAGCACCTGCTCCACCAGCGCACCGGCTGGGTGCCGCGCGAGGACGCACTGCGCACGGGCGTCCTCACGCCGCCGTCCCGTGCGGCCTTCGACCTCGACGTCTCCGGCGCGGCGCTGCTGGGCCGGGCGCGGCGCTGGCTCCGCCGAGAGGGCACCGCCGTCGGGCGCTACCTCGGCGAGGGGCTGCGCGACCACCTCGACCCCGACCGCGCCGAGCCCGCCGACCACGCCCGGCGCCTGGCGGCCTTCGAGGGCGCGCTCATCTCCGCCCTCGACGCCTCGGCCCCGCTGGTGAAGATCAACCCCGGGGTGCTCGTGCAGGTCCACGACGTCCACTCGGCCTCGCACGTGCTCTCCTTCAGCGAGATCCCGCTGCCCGAGCGGTCCCCGGGGCGGGAGATCGTGCGCCGGGTGCTGCAGAGCCGCGGGCAGTGGTCCGCCGACGTGGCCGCCGCCCTCGGCGAGGGCACCGAGGCGGCGATCGACGTCTTCAGCGTGCTGGCCACGCCGTACGAGCCGGTCGCGTTCGACTCCCTCATGAAGCCCATCGCCAGCGAGTGGGGGGCGCGCAGCACGACGCCGGACACCCGGGCGGAGTTCTGGCGCTGGCGCCGGGCGCGCTCGCTCACTGAGGCGCTGCCGATCTCTCCGGCCATCCGGCGGGCGATGGTGCGCGGCTGGTTCACCGCCCGGATCCTCGACCAGATCCGGCTCGCCCCACTCACCGCGCAGATCTGGGTGCCCGACCAGGTGGGCGGGGGCGGCAGCTTCCGCGGGTTCCCCGACCCGCTCCTGACCACCGACGTCGTGCACAGCCGGGAGATGCTGCCGGTGGTCCTGCAGTCGATCCTGCTCGCGCTGGTCGAGGTGAACACCCGGGCCAGCCGCGAGCCGCTGGCGCCGTACCTGCGGCTGCGCGAGCTGGGCCGGTCCGGGCTGGGCGGGGGCTACGAGGCCTACGAGAACCCCGCCACGGAGCTGCGGGACTGGATCGTCGGCGGCCCGGGCGCCGCCTACGACGGCGTCCGCGGCACCCGCGCGCGTGCCGGCGCGCTGACCGGCGGCGCCCCGGAGGCCGGCGTCCCCACGCCGGGCCCGGAGCCGTCCGCGAGCGCGGGCGCGGCCGCGACGTCGCCGGCCGAGGCGCCCGCCGACGCCGGCCCTACTGGCATGGAGTCCCGACAGGGGCAGGTCGAGGCGCAGCTGGACCGCCTGCACGCCAACTACGCGCGGCACTTCGCCGCGGTGGAGGCGCGGACCGATCCCTTCGACGTGCCGCTGTCGTACGACCTGCGCCTGGACATCCTCGCCGCCCTCACCGACCTGCGGCGGGCCGTCGGGCACATCGAAGACGACACCGAGGACCGGTGGTGAGGACGGACGGCGCCGTCCTGCTCGTCACCGGCGACGCCGGCCGCGAGCTGCGGGCGCTGGTCGAGCGGTGGGCCGGTGCCGGGCTGCTGACGGAGTCCCTGTGGGTACAGGCCGAGGACGTCACCACCGGCGCCGGGCCGCCGCGCGTCCCGGCCCGGCTCGTCGGGGCGGGCGCGGGGCGCGACGGGGACCTCTTCGCCCTTCTGGGCCTGCAGCGCCTCGACCTCGTCCGCCTCGTCGCCGTCCAGCTCGTCACGCGGACCTCCCGCCCGCCCGCCGCGTTCCTCGAGCGCGCCGACCTCGTGGCCGACGTGCTCCAGGCCGCGATGCCGCTGCCCCCGGCGGGCACCCGGGTGCACCGGGTCAGCCTCGTCGTCGCCGAGAGCGGGGCGACGGGACTCGGGCGTGAGCACCTGCTGCCCGGCTGGGACGTGGCCGCGGTGGTCGCGGCCGAGGACCGGCCCGACCTCGACCGCAACAGCGTCTTCGTGCGGGAGCCGGGCAACTTCCTCGGGCACGCCGCGGCGGCCGTCGCCGCCGTCGGCGGGCTGTGGGCCGGCGTGGGCGAGGGCGCGCTCGACGGCGTCCGGACGGACTCGACGAGCACCGAGGGTGACCTGGTCGTCCTGCGCGCGTCGGTCCGCGCGGTGCTCGGGCCGGACCCGGTGGAGGAGGTGGTGCGGGACGCGATCGCGCTCGCCTCCGGCGAGGCCGGGCCGGCGCCGGCGCTGCCGTGGGCACGTCCGGCCCGCGACCCCGGTGCGGTCGCCGACCGCGCCGCCCGGTTCCTGCTGGACGGGCGCGACTGGCGCCAGCCGCCCCGGGCGACGCGCCCGGGGCCGGGGCGGCGCGTCCGGCGGGTGCGGGCCGCGCTGTGGGAGGCGCTGCGGTTCAACCTGATGATGTTCCGGGTCGGGTTCGGCGTGCTCGCCCGGGGCGTCCGCCGGCTCGTGGAGAACGTGGCGACGGCGGTGCTCGTGGGTCGCGGCAGCGACACGCTGGTCCGGACCCGGGCGCGCACGGCGGACTCGCTGTTCGACGTCGTGCGCGAGGCCGCCGCGCGGCGTGCGGGCCCGGCCTCGGCGCCGGAGGGCACGGATTCCCGGCCGAGCGTGCCGGACGGCGGGGCGGCCGGCCCCGCGGGCCCGCCGGGGCCGGGCTCGGTGGAGGCCGGGGGTGGCGTGCCGGCCCCCCGGCCCCAGACCTGGCAGGACCTTCGCCGGGTGTGCTTCGGGCTCGTCGACGGCGGCGGCCTTCCCCCGGGACTTCCCGTCCCGGAGCTGGCCGGGCTGCGCTTGCTTCTTCCGGCCGGCGCCGTCGCGCCTTCCGTGGCGGGCCCCGGCCGGCGCGGCGAGGTCACCGCACGGCCCGAGACCGCCGCGCCGCCCGAGCCCACCGTGCCGCCCGAGCCCACCGTGACAGGGCGCCTGACCGAGGCCCTCGACGCCCGCATCGCCGCGCTCGAGGCCGCCGACGCCGCCCCGCCCCCCGCGGAGCCCGACGCCATGGCGCAGGCCGAGCGCCGGGTCAAGCGCCGGTGGCTGGTCGCGCTGATCCTCCTGGTCGTTGCCGCGGCGGCCACCGCCGCCTACCTCGCCGGCCGCCCCAGCGCCGCCGGGGCCACCCGCGCGGTGACCTTGACGCTGAGCGTCCCGCTCGTCCTGGCCGTCTCGGCCCAGCACGGGTACTACCGCGCACTGCGCCGGCACGCGTGGACGGCGGCGACGGAGGACGAGGCGAGCCGCGCGCACGCCCAGCTCGCCGACGACATCCGCCGCGAGCGCGCCCGTCTCGGGCTGCTGCGTGAGGCCCTGGTGGACTGGTGCGAGATCGTCGGCCACCTCCTGCACCGCCCGTGGGCGCCGGTGGCGGCCGGCCCTCCCGAGCCACCGGCGGACGTCCTCGCCACCCTGCCCGCCGCCGTCGCCCTGGGCGTGCCGGCCGGCACGGACGAGACCGAGCGCGAGCGCGCCGTCCACGCGGCGCTCGCCGCGCTCTGCCATCCGGGATGGTGCGCCGAGAACTTCGACGAGCTGGTCGCCGCGGTCGGCGACGCGGGCCGTCGCTCTGCTGGCGCCTACCTCGCGGCGGACCTCGACGTGCGTGGCGGCCCCTTCGCGCCCCGGCGGCGCCTCGTGGAGGCCTGCCGGGCGGGCCGAGGCGGGGTGCTGGCCACCCGACGCGCCCTCGCCGAGGTGCGCCAGGCGGTCGAGCAGGGCCGGCTCCGCCTGGCCGACCGCCACGTCGAGCGGCTCGGGCCCCTCGCCGCAGGCACGGTCGACGAGTCGGCGTTCTTCCGCGCGGCGCACGGCCCGGCCGTCCCCTTCGCACCGGACCAGTGGAGCCCGCGCGGCCTGCAGGCGGCCCGGCACCAGCCCGAGACCGCGCTGACCTGGGTCCGGCCCGCGCCGGAGCCGGGGGGCACCGGGGCCGGCGCGGCCGGGATGCCCGGGCGGCTGATGCTGCGGGTCGACCTCTCCCCCCGCGCCCAGCCCGGCGACCTCCTGCTCTTCGCCCCCGCGCGGCCGCGGGCGTCGGCGACGCCCGCCGCGGCCAGCCCCGCCACCACGGAGGGGGAGTTCATCGAGTGGTGACCCCGCCCACCCGGGGCCCAGTCAGAGGGCGAGCGGCCTCAGCGCGGCAGCGGGCCGCCGAACCACTCCTCGATGAGCGCCAGCGCGATGGAGGAACGCATCGGCAGCAGCACCTCGCCGTCGCGCACCGCGGCGGCCAGCTCCTCCCGGGTGAAGAACCGGGCCTCGGTGAGCTCGACGCCGTCCACCCGCACCTCCGCCGCCGCGCCGTCGGCCACCCGGGCCCGGAAGCCGAGCATCAGGGACGCCGGGAACGGCCAGGGCTGGGAGGCCCGGAACTGCACCTCCCCGACGGCGATGCCCGCCTCCTCGGCGACCTCGCGGCGCACCGCGGTCTCCACCGACTCCCCCGGCTCGACGTAGCCGGCGAGGGTGGAGAAGCGCCCGGCGGGCCAGTGCGCCGCGTGCCCGAGGAGGATGCGGTCCGCGGCATCGGTCACCGCCATGATCACGGCCGGGTCCGTGCGCGGGTAGTGCAGCGAGTGGTCCGCGGTGCAGCGGCGCACCCACCCGGCGTCGATCACCTCGGTGACCTCCCCGCAGCGGGGGCAGCGCGGGTGCCGCGCGTGCCAGCCGGACAGGGCGACGGCGGTGGTGGCCAGGCCGGCGTCGCGGTCGGGCAGGGCGTCGCCGACGTCGCGCAGGTGGGAGAACGTCAGCCCCTCGACGAAGCCGACCAGGGCGGCGTCCTCCTGCACCGGGACGCCGTCGAGGTCCCGCTCGTCGCCGAGGGTCTCCGGCAGGGTGAGCGAGACGTAGGCGGCGTCGGCGTCCCGGCCGAGGTAGGCGAGGTGCTCGGGATCCCACGTGGCGCCGGTGACCTCGGCGGGTGGGCGCAGGTCCAGCGCGCCGTCGTGGGTCGCCACCTGCCCGTGCCGGACGAGCAGCACCCGGGTGGTGGGCTCGGCCACGAGCACGGCGAACAGGGCCGGCCGGGTGCGGGCGGCGGCGTCCGGGTCGACGGTGGACCGGGCGAGCGGAAGATTGTGCACGAGGCCAACCGTAGAGCGTGGCGGCCGCGGACCATCACCCGCGGGCCGGTGCCGTCCCGCGCCGCGAGGAAGGCGGCCGCGCGCGGCGGCACCCACGGTCCGACGCCGCCGGGGAGGTCCCCGACGGCGCCCGGGCGCTACCGGCGTCCTTCGGCCCGGATGACGCCGCCGGGGTCCGTGACGAGCCACGCCTCGTCCGCCGTCGCCCCGCCGTAGATGACGACGACGCCGTCGGGCACCGCGTGGACGGTGACCTCGCCGCGACCGCCGCGGCCGGGCACCGGGGCCCACGACCAGTCCTCGCCGTCCGCGGAGAACCACACCACCGGTCCCTCGTGGTCCGCCGTGCGCAGGTGCCCGGCGGCCACAATCCCGCCGTCGACCTCGACCGCGATGCCGCGGCGGACACCGTCGGGCAGGCGCTCGATCTCCTCGAGGCTCACCCCGTCCGTGGTGCGCCACGTGACGCCCCTGTCGTCGAGCGTGCCGCCCACGAGGATCGCGTCCCCGGCGGCGGCGCACCAGGTGAAGGCGGACCCGAGCGCGCCGTCGGCCGCCCGCTCCCAGCGGTCGTCACGCAGCCGCCACAGCGCCCCCGTCGTGTCGCGGGCGTCGTCCTGCCTCCACCCGACGCCGACGGTCGGGCCGTCCGGGAGCGTGCACACCTGCTCGACGAGGCTGTCGCGCGGCGCCCCGAGGTCCCCGGCCATCGCCTCCCAGGCCGTGCCGTCCCGGGATGTCCAGACCTGCCCGTGGCGATCGTCGTCGACGTGGGCCGACGGGGCGACCTGTCCGGTGGCGAACCATCGGCCACCTGCCTGTCCCAGCCACCGCGTCTCGACGTAACCATGCCCGTCCAGGCCCGTCACCGGGTGCCACGCGCCCGCGTCCTCCCGGGACCACCCCGAGGTCACGACGCCCGTCGTCGCCCACCGCCCGGCGGCGAGCAGCACCGTCGTCCCGCTGACCGGATCGGTCTCGGTCAGCAGGTCGGGATACTGCTCCGTCCCCTCGGGGCCCCACGCCTGGCGGCGCACCGTGGTGCCGTGCAGGACGAGCTGCTCGGCCGTCGCCCCGGTGCGCCACCCGGTCTCGCCCTTCTCCTCGAAGAACGGGCGCGCCGCGACGGCACCGACGACGTCGCCGAGCGCGTGCACCGACTGCAGCCGGGCGCCCGGGTCGTGCGCGACGAGGTCGTGGGCCGGCGCGGGCCCGGTGGGCAGGAGGTGCTGCAGCTGGGCGGCGGAGCCGTAGTCCGTGAGGATCCAGGCGTCGCCGTGCCGGCCCTGCCAGGCCATGCCCGTCGCGTCCGCGGCGGGCACCGGGTCGGCGGCGTGCAGGAACCGCCACGGGCCGCTCCCCTCCCGGGCGAAGGAGACGAGCTGCCAGGTGTACTCGAGCTCGGTGACGGCGATCACGGCCGCCCCGCCGCCGGGGCCCACGCCGAGCGTCGGGGCGCCGAGCCAGATGGGTGTCGGTGGCTCGGCCCCGCTGGGGAGCTGCAGTTGCACGGTCTCGGCCGTCCAGGCCGTGCCGTCCGGCGAGGACCAGGCGCCCGGGACGAGCGCCCGGCGTTCCGGGTCGAGGCGTGCCCCGGTGGCGACGAACTCCGAGCCGGTCCAGACCACCCCGTGCACGTCCGCGCGCACGCCGGCCTCGACCGGCACGGGGCCCTCCCACGTCGCCCCGCCGTCGCCGGAGACGAAGGCGTGGTGCGTTCGTGGCACCCGGGGGCGGCCCACCTCGACCGTGACCACCACCCGGCGCCCCGCCGCCGCGATGCCCGTGAGGGCGAGGTGGTCGCCCTCGGCGACGGCGGGAAGCGCGACGGTCCGCACGGTGTGCCCCGCCGCGGCGCCGGCGTCGACGAGGACGGCCCAGGCGTGCTCCTCGAGGTCCTGCCCGACGGCGAGCACCGTCTGGCCGGCGACCGTGACGGCGGTGAGGCGGACCGCCGCCGCCTCGTCCGGCAGCGCCACCTCGGCGAACCGCTGGTCCCCCGTCGGACAGTGCCACGAAGCCCCGCGAGCGCCGCCCGTCCCACGCCGTGCCCGCCAGGGCGACGCCGTCGGCGGAGCGGGCCCCGGCGACCGACCACACGTCTCCCGTGGTCCGGAACCTGACGGCGGTCAGCGTGCCGTCGGCGGCGGGGCGCCACACGCCCACCTCCGACGCCTCCCCCCGGCTCTCGACGACGCCGACCGCGTCCGGCGCCTCGGAGCCGTCGGAGGCCACGAGGCTCCATCCCCACGACGCCGCGGCGGCGCCGAGCTCCGCGGACAGCTCGATCGCCGCCATCGGCGCCTCCACCCGCGACAAGGCCGGGCCCGCGGGCCGGGGCACCGCCGGTTCGCCGGTGCAGGCCGTCAGGGCCATCAGCGCCACGACGAGCGCGGCGAGGCGCCGCGGAACCATCCCTGACGCAGCTGCCATGACCCGGCCTTCCCCTCGCTCGACCTGCTGGTGGCGGTCAACGTAGGGGCCCGGGGGCACCGGCCGACAGAGAGAGACCCTCGCCTGTGGACAAGCGTTCCCCGGGTTGCTCCGCTGGTTCGCCGCCGCGGCGCCGGGCGGCTGCCCTAGCCTGCGGACAATCGAGAAGCCAGGAGTGCCACGATGAACGAGACGCAGCTCGGGCGGTGGATCGAGGGCTACGTGCGGGCGTGGAATTCCAACGCCCCCGCGGAGATCGGCGACCTCTTCACCGCCGACGCCAGCTATCGCACCGAGCCGTACGCGGAGCCGTGGCACGGCCGGCAGGCGATCGTCGACGGATGGCTCGCCCACAAGGACGAGCCCGGCCAGGCGACGTTTCGCTGGCACCCGGTGGTCGTCTCCGCCGACGTCGGCGTCGTCGAGGGCCGCACGGAGTACCGCACCGACCCGCCGCGCACCTATCGCAACATCTGGATCATCCGGCTGGACCAGCACGGGCGGTGCCGGGACTTCACCGAGTGGTGGATGAGGGAGCCGGCCACCGGCGACGCCGCCTGAGTCGCACCCGCAACCGGCCGCGCGCGGTCAGAGACTGGTCAGATCTGACGCCCTCGTTGCGCCTCCTGCTCAGGGCGGTCACACCGACGGGGATCGCGCCCCGGCGCGGCTGCCGACATCACGCCGGCAGCGGCGCCCCCCGCCGGGCGCGGGTGATCGTCGACTGCCCCAGCACCCGGCTGCCCGCGTAGACCACCAGCGACTGCCCGGGCGCGATGCCCCGCAGCGGGGTGGCCAGCCAGGCCTCGAGGAGGTCGCCGGCCCCCCCATCGTCGGGCACGCCCGGCCTCCGGCGGACCTGCGCGGGCACCGGGTCCCCGTGGGCGCGCACCTGGACCTCGGTGGCGGTCCACTCCCCCGCGGGGACGTCGTCGGCCAGCCAGACCGTCTGCGCCCCGCCGATCTCGTCGACGCTGAGCAGCTCGGCGGGCCCGACCACGACCTGGTTGCTCTGCGGCCGGACCTCCAGGACGTAGCGCGGCCGGCCGTCGGGTGCCGGGCGGGTCAGCCCCAGGCCCTTGCGCTGGCCGACGGTGTACGCGTACGCGCCGTCGTGCTCGCCGAGCACCCGCCCGTCGGCGTCGACGACCTCCCCGGGGCGGGCGCCGAGGCGCTCGCGCAGGAAGCCGTGCGTGTCGCCGTCGGCCACGAAGCAGATGTCGTAGGAGTCCGGCTTGGCCGACACGCTCAGCCCGCGGGCGGCCGCCTCCGCGCGCACGGCGTCCTTGGAGGGGGCGTCGCCCAGCGGGAACAGCGCCCGCGCGAGCCGCTCGGCGCCCATGACGGCGAGGACATAGGACTGGTCCTTCGCCGGGTCGACGGCGCGATGCAGCTCCCGGCGGGTGCCGCCGGCGCCGTCGGGCACCTCGGTGATCCGGGCGTAGTGGCCGGTGGCGACGGCGTCGAAGCCCAGGGCGACGCCCCGGTCGAGCAGCGCGGAGAACTTGATGTGCTCGTTGCACCGCACGCACGGGTTGGGAGTGCGGCCGGCGGCGTACTCGGCGAGGAAGTCGGCCACCACCGTGTCCTCGAACTCCTCGGAGAGGTCCCAGACGTAGTACGGGATGCCGAGCACGTCCGCGGCGCGGCGCGCGTCCCCGGCGTCCTCGATGGAGCAGCAGCCGCGCGAGCCGTTGCGGTGCTGGGCGCGCGAGCGGCTCAGCGCCATGTGCACGCCGACCACCTCGTGCCCCGCCTCCACGGCCCGCGCGGCGGCGACGGCGGAGTCCACGCCTCCGGACAGGGCGGCCAGGACCCGCATCAGCTCACGCTCCTCGCGGTGGTGGTGGTTCGTGGGCGCCGGGTCGCGCGCGCGCGCCGGGCCTGCTCGACGACGCCCGGCAGGGCAGCGGCCACCGCGTCGACGTCGGCGGCGGTGCTCGTCCAGCCGAGGGAGAAGCGCAGCGCCGACCGCGCCTGCTCCTCGCTGCGGCCCATCGCGAGCAGCACGTGGGAGGCCTCCTGGACCCCGGCCTGGCACGCCGAGCCGGACGAGGCGTCGATGCCGGCCATGTCCAGGCCGAACAGGAGCGCGTCGGCGTCGGCGCCCTCGATGGTCAGGTGCGCCGTGCCCGGCAGCCGCGCCTGGTGAGGTCCGGACGGCGTGACCGGGGGCCCGGACAGCGTCACCCCGGGCACCGCGAGCGCGGCGGCCACCAGCCGGTCGCGCAGCACGCCCAGCCGCTCGGCCTCGGTCTCCTGCTCGGCGACGGCGGCGCTCACCACCACCGCGAGCGCCCGGGCGCCGGCGACCGCGAGGGTGCCCGAGCGGACCCCGCGCTCCTGCCCGCCGCCGTGCTCGACCGGGCTGAGCCCGAGCCCGCGCCGGGCGAGCAGCGCCCCGACGCCGACCGGCGCGCCGAGCTTGTGCCCCGACAGGCTCAGCGCGTCCACCCCGCTGCCCCGGAAGCGCACCGGCACGTGGCCGACCGCCTGGACGCCGTCGGTGTGCACCGGCACGCCGACGGCGTGAGCGAGGGCGGCCACCCGCTCGACCGGCTGCAGCGCCCCCGTCTCGTTGTTGGCCCACATGACGGACACGACGGCGGTGGCCGGCCCGTGCGCGGCCAGGTGCGCCTCCAGCGCGGCGGTGTCGAGCACGCCGTCGGCGCCGACGGGCAGCGTGTCCAGCACCGCGCCCTCGTGGGCGGCGAGCCAGCCGGCGGCCTCCAGCACGGCGTGGTGCTCGACGGCGGAGATCGCCAGCCGGGTCCGCTCCGGCGCCGCGCCGCGGCGGGCCCAGTACGCGCCCTTGACGGCGAGGTTGTCCGCCTCGGTGCCGCCGGAGGTGAAGATCACCTCGGCGGGGTCGGCATCCAGGGCGGCGGCCAGCCGCTCGCGAGCCTCCTCGAGGCGGCGGCGGGCGTCGCGGCCGGCGGCGTGGAGGGAGGAGGGGTTGCCCAGGCGGGTCAGCTCCTCGGCGTACGCCTCCGCCGCCGCGGGGCGCACCGCGGTGGTGGCCGCGTGGTCGAGGTAGTGCCGGGTGCCGCTCACGGAGACCCAGTGTAAGGACCGGCCTGCGCCGACCGCGGGCGCCGGCGTCACACCAGCTCCGCCGCCTCGATGACGGCCTCGAACCCCGCCCCCGCGTCGGTCCCGCCGATCTGCTCCACGAGCACGCAGATCCCGGTCGCCTGGTCGAGCCGCACGCGGGCCCCGTCGCCGGAGACGTAGTCCGCGGGCAGGCCGGGCGGGCCGCCGCTCCCCCACTCGCGCTCATCCTGGCCGGGATCGCGGAGCAGCGAGCAGCGAGCAGCACCCGCACCGCGGCTGGTAGGCCGGCAGCGCCCGCACCACCGCCTCCCAGGCCGGCCGGCCGCGGTGGTCGACGACGGCGAGCGCCCCGACCGCCGTGCCGGGCCTGGTCGCCGGGTCCACGCCGTCCGGGTCGCCGCCGTCCGCGAGCTCGACCGGGTCGAGCATCGCCACCCACCGGTAGTCGCGGTACATCGCATCGTCGGTGTCGGCGAACAGAGGTCGCACGGCCACCAGGCCGTCGGGCCGGTAGACCGGCGGCTCCGCGGCGCGCGCGGCGAGCTCCGCCGCCGCTGCCTCGCGCGCGCGGCGCCTGGCACGGCGGCCGACCCGGCCGAGGAGTGAACGGTCGACGGCGACGAGCATCCCCCTGCTCTGCCCGTGATCCTCAGCGTGCTCGTCGAGCACCAGCACGCCGTCGAGGCTCTCCACCCGCACCGACCGCGGATCACGCCGGACCCACGCGCGCACCGCATCGACGTCGCCGGGCGCCACCGCCCCGTGCCAGCGCACGGTGAGCTGCGCCGTCGTCCACCGCCACGGCGAGGAGCGGGCGAGCGCGCGGAAGGCGTCCTCGTCGGGCACCGCGTCGGTGAGGACCATCCATCGATCGTCCCGCGGACCGGGCGTCGCCGTCGAGGACACCGCCGACGGGGCGCGCCGCGATCCCCTGCCCGTCACCACACCGGCCCCTCGGCCATCGGGACGCCTGGCCGCCGCGGGGCTCGGCGCGACAGCGTCCGGCGCAGGGGGCCACGATCGACAGGCACGATCCACCGTCGACGCGTCGGTCACCGGCCGGCCGGAAGTGAGGAACGAACAATGGCCACATTCAAGATCGGCTACTTCGTGGGGAGCCTCGCCACGGGCTCCATCAACCGGATCCTGTCGAAGGCCCTGATCAAGCTCGCGCCCGACACGCTCGAGTTCACCGAGATCCCCATCAAGGACCTGCCGCTGTACAGCTGGGACTACGACGCCGACTACCCGCCGCAGGGCCGGGCGCTCAAGCAGGCGATCGAAGCCTCCGACGGCATCCTGTTCGTCTCGCCCGAGTACAACCGCTCCATCCCCGGCGCCCTGAAGAACGCGATCGACTGGGGGTCGCGCCCGTGGGGCCAGAACTCCTTCGCCCGCAAGCCCACCGGCATCATCGGCGCCTCGCCCGGCGGCATCGGCACCGCCGTCATGCAGTCCAGCATGCGCAGCGTCCTGAGCTTCCTCGACGCCCCGCAGCTCAACGCCCCGGAGGCGTACATCACCTTCAAGCCCGACGTCTTCGGGGACGACGGCGAGGTGCGGAACGAGTCGACGGCAGAGTTCTTGCGCCACTACATGGAGGAGTACGCGGGCTTCGTCGAGCGCGTCCTCGCCGCGAGCGCGCCCGGCCACATCGGCGACCGCGAGGTCGACTACTCGCGCAAGTGAGGTCACCACGACGCGGCCGCGTCGTCAGCCCGGCCGGCGGCGCGGCCGCGTCGTGAGCCCGGCCGGCGGCGCGGCCGCGTCGTGAGCCCGGCCGGCGGTGCGGCCGCGTCGTGAGCCCGGCCGGCGATGAGCTCCGCCGGTCCGGCGCCGCGGCCACCGGGACGGATAACCCGCTCAGCCGCGCAGCCGGCGCAGCTCCTCGACCGCCTGCGGCAGCACCTGCGCGGCGTCCCCGACGATCCCGAGGTCGGCCATCTCGAAGATGGGCGCCTCGGGATCGGTGTTGACGGCCACGATCGTCTCGGCGGCCTGCATGCCGGCGGTGTGGTGGATCGCCCCGCTCACGCCCGCGCCGATGTACAGCCGCGGCGCGATGGTCACGCCGGTCTGCCCGATCTGGGCGGCGTGGTCGATCCAGCCCTCGTCGGTGGCCACGCGGGTGGCCCCGACGGCGGCGCCCAGCTCGTCGGCGAGCGCCTCGACGGCGCCGAAGTCGCCGTCCACGCCGCGACCGCCGACCACGACCACCTTCGCCTCCGCCAGCGGCGCCCGGCCCCCGCGCGGGTGCGGCGTGCGCGAGACCAGGCGCACCGCCTTGGCGGCGGCGGAGAACTCCACGGGCACGTCGACGACGGCGGGCTCGGCCCCCGGCGCCTCCACCGCGTCGACCGACGTCGGCTTGACCGCCACCACCGGCAGGCCGCGGGTGACCGTGCACGTCGTCTCCCACGTGCCCTGCAGCACCGTCTTGGACACGACGAGGCCGCCGTCGGCGACCTCGATGCCGGTGGCGTCCACGATCGCGCCGGAGCCCAGCGCGGCGGCCAGGCGGGCGGCGACCTCCTTGCCGGCGAAGCTGGAGACGAGCAGCACCGCGGCCGGCCCGGTGCGCTCGACGACGGCGAGGACGGCCTCGGCGGCGACGGCCGAGACCTCGGGGGCGAGCCCGGCGAGGTCGGGCACGGCCACCTCGCCGGCCGCGTAGCGGGCCAGCGCCGGCAGGTCGGGAGCGGTGAGGGCGACGGCCGTCACGCCGCCGGAGGTCAGGGAGCGGGCGAGGGTGAGGACCTCGCCCGAGGGCGCGGTGAGGGCGCCGTCGACGTGGTCGACGACGACGAGCACGGGGGCATCCAGCACGGTCATGTTCTCTCCTGCCTCAGACCAGCTTGTTCTCGACGAGGTACGCGGCGAGCTGCGCGCCGGCGTCCCCGGAGTCGGTGATGATGCGCCCGGCGGTGCGCGCGGGGCGCGGCGCGGCGGTGAGCACCTGCGTGCCGGCCCCGACGGTGCCCACCTCCGGGCCGCCGTCCGCCTCCGCGCCGGTGGTGGCCAGGGCGAGGTCGTCGAGGTCCCAGATGGTCACCCGCCTCTTCTTCGCCGCCATGATGGCCCGGAAGTTGGGGTAGCGCGGCTCGTTGGCCTGGTCCGTCACCGACAGGACGGCGGGCAGCTCGGCGGCGAGCACCTCGTCCGCCTCCCCGATGGTCCGGGTGATCGTCAGGGTCCGGTCCTCGAGCCGGACGCCGCTCGCCAGGGTCAGCTGGGGCAGCTCCAGGGCCGCGGCCAGCGCCGAGGGCAGCATGGCCGTCAGCCCGTCCATCGACGCCATGCCGGTGACCACGAGGTCCACGGGCGCCTCCTCGCCGAGCTTGCGCACCGCCGCGGCGAGCACCCGCGCCGTGCCGAGCACGTCCGAGCCGGCGATGCGCTCGTCGGTGACGTGCACCCCGGCGTCGGCGCCCATCTGCAGCGCCCGGCGCACGGCGTCGACGGCGTCGTCCGGGCCCGCGGTGACGGCCACGACCTCGCCGCCGGCCTGCTCGGCGAGGCTCACCGCGGCCTCGACCGCGTTCTCGTCGAGCTCGTTGAGCACGTCGTCCTCCCCGCGCACGAGGCGGCCGTCGGGGCCCAGGGTCCGTTCCGCCTGCAGGTCCGGGACGTGCTTGACGCACACGACAATCCTCATGGCGCCCAGCCTGCCACCTGCGCCGGGAGGGGCGGGAATCGGGGACCGACGCCGTCTGGCCGGATGTGCCCGGCGCCACGCCGCCGCCGGCCCGGCGGAGCACCGCCCCCGCGCGGCCGCCCGGGACGGAGGTCCCGTCCCTCGCGGTCCCCGGCCGCGCCCGGGCGTCACGCGGGTGTCGGAGGGGTGAGGTTGAATGTGAACGTGAGTACCACGGGCACCCGCGCGAGCGGGGAGGTCAGCGCGCCCTCGCCGCCTGCCGCGCGGCCGTACGAGGACGCCCCGGCCCCCCGGGCCCCCGGCCGGGCCCGCAACCACCGCCGGCTCGGTGTCCACGTCGTCGGCGACGGGATCGACGTCGCCGTCCACGCCTCCCGCGCCGAGCGGGTCGACCTGTGCCTCATCGACGTCGCGGCCGACGGCACCCTCCACGAGCGCCGATACCGGCTGCGCGGCCCGATCGCGGGCATCTGGCACGGGCACGTCCCGGGGGTGCGGGCCGGGCAGCGGTACGGCTTCCGGGTGCACGGGCACTGGGACCCCGCCGCCGGCCTGCTCCACAACCCGGCGAAGCTGCTCCTCGACCCCTACGCCCGGGCGCTGGCCGGCGGCGTCGAGCTCGTCCCGGCCATCTACGCGCACACCGTCGACGAGGCGCTGCGCCCGGTCGACGGGTTCGTCCGCGACGACCGTGACTCCGCCCCGTTCGTCCCCCACGGCGTCGTCCTGCACGACGGCGTCCCCACCGGCGGCCCGCGCCCGCGGGTGCCGTGGCCGGAGACGGTGATCTACGAGGCGCACGTGCGCGGCCTGACGATGCGCCTGCCCGGGGTGCCGGCCGAGCTGCGGGGCACCTACGCGGGGCTGGCGCACCCCGCCACCGTCGCCCACCTGCGGCGCCTCGGCGTGACCACGGTGGAGCTGCTGCCGATCCACGCGGCCATGAGCGAGCCGTTCCTCACCCAGAAGGGGCTGAGCAACTACTGGGGCTACAACACCCTGGCGTTCTTCGCGCCCGAGCCGCGCTACGCCACCCGCGCCGCCCGGCTCGCCGGCCCCGAGGCGGTGCTCGCCGAGGTCAAGCACATGGTGGCGGCGCTGCACGCGGCGGGGATCGAGGTGCTGCTCGACGTCGTCTACAACCACACCTGCGAGGGCGGCGCGGAGGGGCCCACGCTGAGCCTGCGCGGTCTGGACAACACCGGCTACTACCTGCACGACGGCGCGCACCCCGGCGAGCTCGTCGACGTCACCGGGACGGGCAACTCCCTGGACTTTCGCCGCACCCGGGTGGTGCAGCTGGCGCTGGACTCGCTGCGCTACTGGGTCAGCGAGGTGGGCGTGGACGGCTTCCGCTTCGACCTGGCCGTGACGCTGGGCCGCCACGGCGCGGAGTTCACGCCCTACCACCCCTTCCTCGTGGCCCTGGCCACCGACCCCGTGCTCGCCGGCACCAAGCTCATCGCCGAGCCGTGGGACCTGGGCCCGGGCGGATGGCGCACCGGGCAGTTCCCGGACCCGATGGCGGACTGGAACGACCGGTTCCGCGGCGCCGTGCGCGGTTTCTGGCTCGCCGACGCCGGCGCCCAGGCCAAGGGCCATCCGGGGCGGGACCTGCGCGAGCTCGCCACCCGGCTGTCCGGGTCGGCGGACCTGTTCGGCCTCGGCGAGGTGCCCGGCGGGCGCGGGCCGCTCGCCTCGATCAACTTCGTCACCGCCCACGACGGCTTCACGCTGGCCGATCTCGTCGCCTACGACCACAAGCACAACGCCGCCAACCTCGAGGACAACCGCGACGGCTCGGACGACAACCGCTCGTGGAACCACGGGGTCGAGGGGCCGGTGCGCCGGGACTCCCCCTTCGCCGTCGTGCTCCCGCTGCGCCGGCGCTCGCTGCGCAACCTGCTGGCCACCCTGCTGCTCTCGGCGGGCACCCCGATGCTCACCGCCGGGGACGAGCTCGGCCGCACCCAGCACGGCAACAACAACCCCTACTGCCAGGACAACGAGATCTCCTGGGTGGACTGGGACCTGCAGCCCTGGCGCGAGGACCTGCTGGCCACCACCACCTACCTGCTCCGGCTGCGGCGCGAGCACCGGGTGCTGCGGCCCACCCGGTTCGCCTCGGGCCGGCCGGTCTCCGGCGACGACGTCGCGGACCTGGGGTGGTTCGACGCCGCCGGGCAGCCGATGACGCCCCAGCAGTGGCACGACCCGCACCCGCGCGTGCTGCAGATGCTGCGCTCGGGCCTCCGGTTCGGCGACGGCGACGCCCTGCTGGTCCTCAACGGCTCCCTCGACCAGCAGGAGGTGGCCCTGCCCCGCGGCCGCGGGCGCGACTACGAGCTGGTGTGGGACTCGGCCTGGGAGCGGCCGGACTTCTCCCGGATGTCCTCCGACAGCGAGCCGCTCAGCCTCGTCGCCTCGCCCGGGGAGCGGGTCGAGCTGGAGGCGCTGAGCATGCGGCTGTACCTGACCGACGCCGCGTCGCCGGCCCCGGGGGCGACGGCGGGAGCGGCCGGGGAGCCCACGCCGAGCGCGGCCGGGGGGCCGGCGCCGGGTGGCGGGCGCCTCGGACGGCCCGCACCCGACGCAGACTAAAGTGGCTGGCGTGCCGAGCACCCTGCGTTCCTGGCGGCCGTCCGCGCGACGGCCCTGAGGCGCACCCTTCTTCTCCACCCCGGCCGTCCGTGGACGGCCACACCAGGCACGCCACGCACGGCCCCGACCGACGAGGACACGCATGAGCACCGAGCAGACCTCCCCCGCCCCGACGCTGGCCGAGGACGACGTCGACCTCATCGAGACCACCTCGGACGCCTCGCTCGAGCGCACCCAGCGCCGCAGCGACGCGATCGAGCGGGAGATCGGCGAGGACCCGACGCGGTTCCGCATCCTCACCGGCGACCGGCCCACGGGGAACCTGCACCTGGGGCACTACTTCGGCAGCCTGCTCAACCGGGTGCGGCTGCAGGACGCCGGCGTGGAGACGTGGGTCCTCGTGGCCGACTACCAGGTCATCACCGATCGCGACGGCGTGGGGCCCATCCGCGAGCGGGTGCTCTCCCTCGTCGCGGACTACCTCGCCGTCGGCATCGACCCGCAGCGCTCGACGATCTTCACCCACTCCGCGGTGCCGGCGCTGAACCAGCTCATGCTGCCGTTCCTCTCCGTGGTCACCGACAGCGAGCTGCGCCGCAACCCCACCGTGAAGTCCGAGCTCGAGGCCACCGGCGACCGGGCGATGTCCGGGCTCATGCTCACCTACCCCGTCCACCAGGCGGCCGACATCCTCTTCTGCAAGGCCAACCTGGTCCCGGTGGGCAAGGACCAGCTGCCCCACCTCGAGCAGGCCCGGGTCATCGCCCGCCGCTTCGACGAGCGGTACGGCCGCGCCGGCGACGGCTCGCGCCCGGTCTTCCCCCGCCCCGAGGCGCTGCTCTCCAACGCCCCGAACGTGCTGGGCACCGACGGGCAGAAGATGAGCAAGTCGCGCGGCAACGCCATCGAGCTGGGCATGGACGCCGACACCACGGCCAAGCTCCTCAAGCGCGCGGTCACCGACGCCGACCGGCACATCACCTACGACCCGGTGCTGCGCCCGGAGGTCTCCAACCTCGTGCTGCTCACCGCGCTCGCCAGCGGCCGGCGCCCCGAGGACGTCGCCGCGGAGATCGGCGACGGCGGCGCCGCCACGCTCAAGAAGGCGGCCATCGAGGCGGTCAACGACATGCTCGCGCCGGTGCGCGCCCGGCGGGCCGAGCTGGCCGCCGACGAGGGCTACCTCCTCGACGTCCTGCGCCGCGGCAACGAGCACGCCAACGCGGTCGCCGAGGCCACGCTCAGCGAGGTGCGCCAGGCCATGCACATGGTCTACTGAGCCCTGATCCACCGACGTTGCCTGGTTTGTCGCTGATCGGGTGAGGTGATGGGGGCGAGCAGGTCCGAGGCGTGGTGGGGCTGCCGGTCTGCGCCGGCTCTTCCACTTCGGGTTCCTCGGGTCGTGCCCGCTGGGGCTGGGTGGTCAGGACGCGGCCGTCGGTGGCGGTCCGGTCGCGGCGGTGTGGAGGGCGGTCCAGTGTTCGGCCCAGGGCCAGCGGCTGGGCAGGTGCAGGATCAGCCGGCGGCCCGTGGCGGCGATGCGGGCGGGGACGTTGATGATCCGGCGACGCACGGTCGCCCACCGGGCGGTGGCCATGTCGGCGGCGACAGTGGCGGCACGGGCGATGTTGAACGCGATCGTGGCCATGGCCACCCAGGCCGCGTTCGCGGCGTACTTCCCCGAGGGCAGGTGGGCCAGCGGCCCGTCCTTGAGCTCGGCGATGACCTGCTCGACGATCGCGTGGCCGCGGTGACGCTGATCGGCCTCGACCGTGTCCAGGGTCGAGTTGGTGATGAACGCGTGGTGGCGGTAGGCCGCGAACAGCTCGCCCTGTTCGCTGCCGTCGGAGGCCAGGGGCTGGAGCCGTCTGACGCGCCGCACGATCAGCCGGCAGGGCACGTGCTCGGCCTTGCGGCGGGAGGTGAAGGCGACGAAGGGGACCTCGGCGACCTCGGCGTCGGAGACCCAGCGCTGCTCGGTCTCCTCCCAGACCGCGTGGGGGTACTTGATCGGGGTCCAGGCGTCCTCGTCGATGCCCGCGATGGTCGCCTTGACCTGCGGGTTCATCCGCGCGGTCACCGAGAACCACACCCCGTGGCGCAGCGCGGTGCCGACGAAGGCGTGGCCGTAGTACGCCGAGTCCGCCCGACACAGCACCCGGCCGCTCACGCCCGCAGCGCGGGCAGTCCCCAG
>NZ_VUKE01000019.1 GCF_009193175.1 Georgenia ruanii
CGGCGCCCGCCGCGCCGGTGTCGGCGCCGGTCCCGGCCGGCGCGCCCGCCGTCGCTGCCGCGGCCCCGGCGGGGCCGGTGGGCGCGGCGCCGGGCGCGGCGTCGGCGGGCGGCAGGAGCTGGTCGATGGGCACGCTCACGCGCACCTCGGTGCGGAAGATGCCCGGGTCACCCAGGCGCATCCCGCGCCGCTGGCGCATCAGCAGGTGGATCGGCGGGAGCACCGCCTCCCCCGCCGCTGGCGGTGAGCCACCACCGGGCAGCCGCGCGGCAGGCGCACCACCACCACCACCGGCACCGGCACCCGCGGTCGCGGCGGGCGGGCCCGCGCCCGGTGGATCGGCGTCTGGCGGATCGGCCTCCGGCGGATCGGCATCGGGTGGACGGCCATCGGCGCCGGCATGGCCACCGCCGGGCGGATCGGCCGCGGACGGATCGGCGTCGGCGCGGGAGCCGGCCGGTGTCGCGCCTGCCTCCGCGGCGCCGGCCGTGCCGGCGGCGCGATCCGGGCCGCTTCCGCCGCTGGCGACGCCCTCGGGGCCGCTCGTGGCGCCGGCGACATCCCCGCCCGCGTCGCTGCCGCTGGCCGCTGCGCCGTCACTCCCGGTTCTCGCGCCGGTGGTGTCGTCGGGCGGGCCGCCCTCGCGGTCCGCGCTCCCGTTGTCGCCGCGGTCGCCGTCGCCGTCGCCGTCGCTGTCGGCGTCGGCGCCGCCCGGGGTGAGGTGGTCGGTGGGGTCGTGACGCGGGCAGGTGCAGTGCCCGGCCGGCGGGCCCGCGGTGCCGGTGTGCAACGCCCCGGCGGCCAGCGCGAACAACGCCTCCGCGCGCAGCACGTCCACGCTGCGCGGATCCCCGTCCGCCCGCGCCGCCCGCGCGGCGTTGGTCAACAACAGATCGAACGGGACCGCGTCCTCCGCCCCCGCCACCACATACATCGACGCCATCCCGTCGACCAACGCCCGCGGATGCGTCACGTGCTGGCCCCGCACCGCCCGCGCGTGCCGCGCCGCCGCCTCCTCCGGGTCCACCTTGACCAGCTCGCGGGCCAGGTCCCGGGTGATCTGGTTGTGCGTGCGCCCCGCCGCCGTGACCAGCACGTCGTGCTGGACCGTCCAGGCCACGTCATCGGCCACCGGCCCCAACGCGTGCACGATCGTGGCCGCCTTGCGCCAGTCGAGCACCCCGGCCAACAACGCCTCGCCCGTCTCCGCGAAGCTCCCGCGCAGCCCCGCCCCCACCGCCACCAACCGCCGCGCCTCGGCCCGGGTGGTCGCCAACCGCATCGCCAGCTCCGCGCTCGTGCCGTTGACCTCCCCGCTGACCCCCGGGGCGATGATCCGCTGGGCGCTCATCGCCGGCATCCGCGCCAGCTCCGCCGCCGCCAGCGCCGCCCGCCCCGCCGCCCACGCCTCCACCCGCTTGAACGCTGCCACCACCTCCACGCCCGCGTAGGGGTCCAAGGCGGCCACGTCCACCCCCTCGAGCACCGCCGCCAGCTGGGCGTCCGGCGCCATCTCCGCCAGCACCGCCGCGGGCAGGTCCTGCGCCAGGCACCCGGCCCGCCCCGGCGGGGGCGGCACCGACGCCGCCGGCGCCGGCGGGGCCGGGGCGAAGGACTCCGGGCACTCCTCCCGCGCCGCCGCCGCCTCCCACTCCTCCTCGTCCCACCAGCCCAGCAGCGCCCGCGCGTGCCGGTCCCCCTCGATCGCCGCCGCCCGCGCCTCCAGCACCGGGCCCGCCGCCCACGCCGCCCGCTCCGCGGCCTCCTCCGCCTCGACCTCGGCCCGCGCGGCGGCCATGACCGCCTCCATGTGCCCACACACCCGCCGGTCCGCCGCCACCTCGCAACACGCCCCGGCATCCCCGCCCGGCACGGCACCCCCACCCCGCTCTTCTTCGAACATACGTCCAGCCTAGAACGACCCACCCACACCGACCACGACACCCACCACCCCTGTGGAAACACCGGCGACAGCGGCGCCGAGCGAGTGAGCGGTGGCTGGTGTGCGCCTGAAAGCAGCCGCTGGCAGGTCGCGGCCTAGGTACACCTGGTGGCAGATTCACCGCGAACCGCGCGAACACCACCTGACGGGTTCACCACGGACCGGCGAGCGCGGCTGACATGATCGACCCATGAGCGCCTCCGATGACGTCACGCGCGACGCTCCCGCTCCCGCTCCCACGACAGGCGACCTCCCCGCCCGCGACGCCCATCCGCCGCTCGCTCCCGACGCCCGCGAGGACGTCCTAGGGCCGCCATGGGTGGCGCGGACGATTCCGCTCGGCCGCCTCACCGACGGCGGCGAGGAGGCGTCGGTGCCCGACGTGGCGACCCTCGTGCACCACGACGACGCGGGACGTCGGGAGCGAGCGGTGCTCTATCTGTCCGGGTTCGTCGACTACTTCTTCCAAGCTCACCACGCCCAGTCGTGGATCGACGCCGGCTACGACTTCTACGCGCTCGACATGCGCCGGGCGGGCCGCTCGACCAACGGCCATCCACGCCCTGACGACGTCCGGGACCTGCGCGTACACGACGAGGAGATTCAGGCGGCGCTCGACCTCATCCGAGCGGCCGGGGCACGCCAGGTGGTCCTGCTCGGCCACTCCACCGGTGGCCTGCAGGCGGTGCTGTGGGCGTCGGACCACCCGGGGACGGTGGACGTCGTCGTCCTCAACTCTCCCTGGCTGGACCTCAACCGCAGCTGGCTCGAGCGCACGGTGGGCACCGCACTCCTCGACCGGCTGGGCGCGTGGCTGCCGAGCCTGCCGGTCGGCAAGCTCGGCGACGCCTACGGGCGGCACCTCCACGCCGACAGCGGCGGCGAGTGGACCTACGACCTCACGCTCAAGCCGCTCGCGGGCTTCCCGGTGCGCGCCGGGTTCATCCGCGCTGTCCGCCGCGCGCAGGCGGAGATCGCCCGCGGCCTCGACATCCAGGAGCCGGTGCTGCTCTGCTGCTCCACGCGCTCCGGCCACCCGCGCTACCCGGGTCCCGCGGAGGTGAGCACCACCGACGTCGTCCTCAGCGTCGAGCAGATGCTGCACCGTGCCCCGCTGCTCGGGCCCGACGTGACGATCATGCAGGTCCCCGGCGGCGTGCACGACCTGGCCCTCTCCGCGGGGGCGTCGCGGGAGTACTACACCCGCGGCGCGGTGGAGTGGGCGGGTCTGCGGCTCGACGAGCAGGCGGCGCGGCGCGCGGCGGGTCAGCCGGCGTAGCACCCGCGTAGCACCCGCGACGGCCGACGGCGTCACACCCACGCCGGCCGACCGCGTCAACCCACCAGGACCGACGGCGCAGCACCCCGCCGGCGCCGAAGCCGCCGAGGCGCCCCGCGCCCCAACGCCGCGAGGGCAGCGCACCGGCGGTGCGCTGCCCTCGTGGTCGCCGTCGTCGTCAGTCGCGCGGCCCCCGCGCGCCGACGTCGTCGAGATCGTCCGCGTCGCTTGCGGGCGACGCCGGCACGGTGGCGTCCACGGAAGCCATCGCGGCGGCGCTGGGGACGCCCGGCTTGTCCGGCTGCCCGGCCACCTCCTCGATGACCCGCTGGCTGCGGGCGGGGACCTCCCAGGTGTTGCGCAGCTCGGTGCCCTTCATGAAGAGCACGGCCACGAGGCCGATGACCGAGACGATGGCCGCGATGCCGAACACCAGGCCGATGCCGTCGCCGTAGGCGCTGTGGATGACGTTGGCGACCCCCGCCGGGAGCTGGCTGAGGTCCAGCGACGACGTCGAGCTGTCCATCCCGCTGACGTCCACGCCCTGGGCGGCGAGCCTGGTGCTGGTCAGCGAGGTGACCTGCTGGGCGTAGACGGCGCCGAGCAGCTGGATGCCGATGGCGCCGCCGAGGGACCGGAAGAACGTCACCGTCGAGGTCGCCGCGCCGACGTTGCCGAGCGAGACGCTGTTCTGCACGGCCAGGACGAGGTTCTGCATCGAGGCACCGAGCCCGAGGCCGGCGATGAAGAGGAAGACCCCGATCAGCACCACGCTGGTGTCCGCCCCGACCATCGCCATGAGCCCCATGCCCGCCGCCAGCAGGGCCACGCCGCCGACGACGTACGGCTTCCACCGGCCGCTCGCGGTGACCCACCGGCCGGCCACGGTCGAGGAGATCAGCAGCCCGAACATCAGCGGCAGGCCCAGCCAGCCGGCGATCGTCGGGGAGTACCCGCGGCCGATCTGGAAGTACTGGCCGAGGAAGACGTTCGCGCCGAACAGCGCCGTGCCCACCGCGAGGCTGGCGACGATGGCCAGCGCCGTCGTCCGGTCCGAGAGGATCCGCAGCGGGACCACCGGCTCGCTGACGCGCTGCTCGACGATCACGAACAGCACGGCGGCGACCGCCGCGGCGCCGAGCATGACGGCCGTCTGCCAGGAAACCCAGGCGAACTCGTGGTTCGCGAAGGAGACCCAGATGAGCAGCAGCGTCGCGGAGAGGGAGATGAGCAGCGCGCCGAGGTAGTCGACCTTGGCGCCCGGCCGCCCCTTGCCGGGCACGTGCAGGTTCCGCATGACGACGGCGATCGCCGCGAGCATGAACGGCACGGTCGCCCAGAAGCACCAGCGCCAGCCCAGCCAGGGGACGTCGACGATGAGACCGCCGGCCAGCGGCCCGGACACCGTGGCGACCGCGATGACGGCGCCCATGTAGCCGTTGTACCGACCGCGCTGCCGCGGCGGGATGATCGTCGCGATGATGATCTGGGTGAGGACCATGTTGGCCCCCATGCCGATGCCCTGGAGCACCCGGACGCCGATGAGCATCCCCGCCGAGGTGGAGAGGCCGGCGAGGATCGACCCGGCGATGAAGACCACCATCGAGGCCAGGAGCAGCTTCTTCTTGTCGAAGAGGTCGGCCAGCTTCCCGGCGATGGGCGTGATCGCGGTCGAGGCGAGGATCGTCGAGGTGATGATCCAGGTGTACTGCTGCTGCGTGCCGCCGATCTCGCCGACGATCACAGGCAGCGCGTTGCCGACGATCGTGCCGGAGAGGTTGCCGACGAACATCGCCAGCAGCAGGCCGGTGAGCACCTTGAGGATCTGGCGGTGCTCGTGGTGGGCCTTGGCCGCCTCCTCGACGGTCATCCCGGCATAGGCCCTCCGGGTCGTCAGGTCCTTATCGCTCAAGAGAGCTCCTTTTTCAGTTCGTTTGCCGGCTGGTCGCCGGAAAGGTTCGCCGCCGCGCGGGAGGCGCCGGGGTCGTCCACCGGTTCAGGGCCGCTCAGGGCCTGGTATGCGTGCTCGGCGTTGCCGATCAGCTCCTCCAGGTCGTGCGCCATGCGGTAGATCCGCTCGGCGGGCCAGCCCGCGACCGCCTGCGCCATCGCCCCCATGTGCAGCTCGCGGACCTGCTCGAGGCGGGCGAGCCCCGCGTCCGTCAGCGAGACGAGCGAGGCGCGACCGTCCTCCGGGTCGGGACGGCGGCCGAGCAGCCCCTCCCTCTCAAGACCGGCGATCTGCCGGCTCGCGACCGAGGGGTCGACGAGCTGCTGCTCCGCGAGAGCCGCGACACGGCATTCCGTCGCGCGGTAGAGGCTGAACAGCAGGTGGATCTGCGAGGGCTGCAGCCCGCACCGGTGGGCGACCGCCGTGCTGAAGCTGCGGGACCGCCGGCTCAGGCTGACGAGCTGGGCAAGCAGGTCATCGGCAGCCTCACGCGGAGACCCAACGGGGCGAGGAGATTCAGGCGCTTGTGGCACGCATTCCACAGTACGCCTACATGCACCATGCATCTATATGGCCGCATGTGCCGTTGGCCATAGCCCGCTCGACGACGCCGCATGCCGGACCAGTGTCCTGCCCGGCCCCCTCGCCGACGCCACGTCCGGAGGCACCCCTCCCCCCGGACCGTCCTCACCGGCGCACGTCGTGGAGGTGGTGCAGCACGTCGTGGATGAAGTACTGGCTCAGCGTCTCCACGGTGAACTCTGAGCCGTTGCTGCGCACCCCGCGCCGCTGCCACCGCTCGAGCGGCACGGCGGCGAACGCATCGGCGACGGCGGCACCGGCGGCGGCCAGCTCCTCCCCCACCCGCGCGGGAGCCTCGTGCTCGTAGTCCCCCTCCACCGCGGCGGCGTCCTGGTCCCAGTTGGGGAAGGTCGGGCCGTCCTGCTCGAGCATCAGCCGCAGGCGGCCGTCGAACACCCCGCACACGTCGCGGACGTGGGCGGCGTACTCGAGCGGTGACCACGTCGAGTCATCGGGCCGCACGGTGGCGTCCGGTCGCCGGAGCACCTCCTGCCAGCGCCCGACGGCGTCACGCAGCAGGGCGGGCACGCTCGCCGGGTCCTCGCGGCCGGCCTCCACGCCGCACTCCTCGCAGCGCCGGTGCAGCACCCAGGTCCAGTCCTTGGTGTCTCCCTCGATCGCCATGCGTGGCCCCTTCCCGTCGCTCGGTCGGCCGGCGGCGCCCGCCGCACCCGGCAGGCTACGGCGTTCTCGCGCCGGCCGGCCCGGTCGGCGCGGCGCTTCCCGGTGCGAGCATCTCGCCGCACGTCCCGGCGCGAGCGACTCACCGCGCCTCCCGGTGGGTGCCGCTCGCGCGACGCCCGGCGCTGCTGGTTGACTGCGGCCATGCCTCTCACCGGAACCTACGAACCCAGCCCTCGTCAGTGGGTGCGCGACCAGGTCGAGCTCTACGAGCGCTCCGGCGGCACCGAGGGCACCACGCTGCACGGCAGGCCGTGCGTGCTGGTCACCGTGCGCGGCGCGCGCTCGGGCAACCTGCGCAAGGTCCCGCTCATGCGCGTCGAGCACGATGGCGCGTACGCGATGGTCGCCTCCGTGGGCGGGGCGCCGAAGCACCCCACCTGGTACTGGAACGTGCGCGCCAACCCCGACGTCGAGCTGCAGGACGGGCCCCAGAAGTGGGACATGGTGGCTCGCGAGGTCACCGGCGCCGAGAAGGCGCTGTGGTGGGAGCGGGCCGTCGAGGCCTTCCCCGCCTACGCCGAGTACCAGGAGAAGACCGACCGGGAGATCCCGCTCTTCGTGCTCGAGCGCGCCTGACGAGCGAGTGGGCACACTGACGGCGACGGGGCCGGCACGGCACACCCCGGAGCCGCCCGCCCCGGCCGGAGGTCCGGCGTCGGTCGTCGTCCCGGCGCCTACAGTGTGGGCATGCCGCTAGCGCCCCTGGTCGAGCCGGGCCCGCCGCTGACGAACGCGCAGGTCCAGCGCTACTCCCGCCACCTCCTGCTCGGGCAGCTCGGGCCGGAGGGCCAGCGCCGCCTGCTCGCCGCCCGCGTGCTGGTCGTGGGCGCCGGCGGCCTCGGCGCTCCGGCCCTGCTCTACCTCGCGGCCGCGGGCGTCGGGCACATCGGCGTGGTCGACGACGACGTCGTCGACGCCTCCAACCTCCAGCGCCAGGTGATCCACACCCAGGCCGACGTCGGACGTCCCAAGGTCGACTCCGCCGCCGAGAAGGTCCACGCACTCAACCCCGAGGTCACCGTCGAGCGCCACCACCTGCGCCTGGATGCCGCCAACACCCGCGACGTCGTCGCCGGCTACGACCTCGTCCTGGACGGGACCGACAACTTCCCCACCCGGTACCTGGTCAACGACGTCTGCGCGGACCTCGGGATCCCGCTCGTGTGGGGCTCGATCCTGCGTTTCGACGCCCAGGTCTCGGTGTTCTGGTCCCGGCCGCGCCCGGCCGCGGGCGGCGACGCCCCCGCCGTCACGCTGCGCGACCTGTTCCCCTCCCCGCCCCCGCCCGGGACGACGCCCTCGTGCGGGCAGGCCGGCGTGCTCGGGGCGATGTGCGGGCAGGTCGGGTCGGTCATGGCGACCGAGGCGGTCAAGCTCATCACCGGCGCGGGCGAGCCGCTGCTCGGGCGCGTCCTCGTCCTCGACGCGCTCGGCGCGCGGTGGAACGAGATCCCCCTACGCCCCCGCCCGGGCGCCCGCCGCCCGCAGACGGTCGCCGAGCTCGGCTACGACCCGGCCGGCAGCCCGGCGGGCTCGACGGCCGCCGCGTGCGCCGTCGCCCCGGCCGCCCCGACTGCGGAAGCGGCCGGCGCCGAGCCCGCGCTCCCCGCGATCTCCGCCGCCGACCTCGCCCGCCGCCTGGCCCGGCGCGAGGGCGGGGACGACGACTTCGTCCTGCTCGACGTCCGCGAGCCCGCCGAGCGTGGCATCGTGGCGATCCCCGGGGCGCTGTCCGTCCCGCTCGGCGAGGTGCTGGCCGACCCGGACGCCACCGTCCACCGCCTCGGTCTGCACCACCCCGGCGGGGCCGGCCGCGAGCTCCTCGTGCACTGCCGCAGCGGGCAGCGCTCCGCCGAGGCCGTGCGCGCCCTGCGCGACGCGGGCGCCCGGGCCGTCAACGTCTCCGGCGGGGTGCTCGCCTGGGTCGAGGACGTCGACCCGACCCTGCCCACCTACTGACCGTCCCGTCCGACCGTCCCCCAAGCACCGCCCCGAGGAGTCGCATGATCACCGTCGAGCAGCACCTGGAGCGCGTCCTCGCCGCCGTGCGGCCGCTCGCTCCGCAACGCCTGCCGCTCGACCAGGCCCACGGGTGCGTGCTCGCCGAGGAGGTCACCGCCCTCCTCGCCGTCCCGCCGTTCGACAACTCCGCCATGGACGGCTTCGCGGTCCGGGCCGCCGACGTCGCCGCGGCGGACGACGGCGCGCCGGTGCGGCTGCGCGTGGTCGGGGACGTGCCGGCCGGCTCCGCCGCACGCCCGCCGGTCGAGCCCGGCACCGCAGTGCGGGTCATGACCGGCGCCCCCGTCCCGCCCGGCGCCGACGCCGTCGTGCCCGTCGAGCACACCGACCAGGCGGCCGGCCCGGGCCAGGAGCTGCCCGCCGTCGTCGAGGTCCGCCGGCCCGCCGCGCCGGGCGCCCACCTGCGCGGGGCCGGGGAGGACGTCTCCCCCGGCGCGGTCGTGCTGCGCGCGGGCACGCCCCTGCGCGCCCGCGACCTGTCCACCGCCGCGTCCGTGGGGCACGGCACGCTGCTCGTCCACCCCCCGGTGCGCGTGGGGGTGCTGTCCACCGGCTCCGAGCTGGTCCCGCCCGGGCAGACGCCCGGCGCCGGGCAGATCCCGGACTCCAACCACGTCCTCGTCGCCGGCATGGTCCGGGAGGCCGGCGCCGTGCCGGTGCTGCTCGGCGCGGTGGCCGACGACGCCGCCGCCCTGCGCGCCCGGCTCGCCGAGAACCTGGGCCGGGTGGAGGCCGTGGTGACCACCGGCGGGGTCAGCGCCGGGGCGTACGACGTCGTCAAGGAGGTCCTCGCCCCGCTGGGCGAGGTGACCTTCGACCAGGTGGCCATGCAGCCGGGCAAGCCGCAGGGCTTCGGCGTGCTGCGCGAGGGCGCGGAGGCCGGGCCCGGCGCGCCGAGCGACCCGGGGCTGGGCGTGCCGATCTTCTGCCTGCCGGGCAACCCGGTGAGCGTCTTCGTGAGCTTCCAGGTGTTCGTCGCGCCCGCGCTGAGCCGCCTGCGCGCCCTGGTGGCCGACGCCGGCGCGCCCGCCGCGGCCGTCGCCGCCACCGGCTGGCGCTGCCCGCCGGGGCGCCGCCAGTACATGCCCGTGGTCGTCGACGGCACGGACGACACCGGCGCCCTGCGGGTGCGCCCGGCCACCGCGGGCGGCTCCGGCTCGCACCTCGTGGCGTCCCTGGCCCAGGCCGACGCCCTCGCCGTCGTCGACGCCGAGGTGGACGCAGTGCGAGAGGGGGACGCCGTGCGCGTCATGATGGTGCCGTGACCAGCACCGACGGGCGCGAGCTGCGCCTGACCCACCTCGACGCGGCCGGCCATGCCCGGATGGTCGACGTCACGGGCAAGCAGCCCACCGTCCGCGAGGCCGTCGCCACCGGCGAGGTCCGCTGCAGCCGCACGGTCATGACGGCGCTGCGCGAGGGCACCGTGCCCAAGGGCGACGTGCTCGCCGTCGCACGCATCGCCGGCATCGCCGCCGCCAAGAAGACCCCCGAGCTGCTGCCGCTCGCGCACACCATCGGCGTGCACGGCGCCGCCGTCGACCTCGAGCTCGCCGAGGACCGGGTGGTCATCACCGCGACCGTGCGCACCGCCGACCGCACCGGGGTGGAGATGGAGGCCCTCACCGCGGTCTCGGTGGCCGCCCTCGCCGTCGTCGACATGGTCAAGGGCGTGGACCGCTCCGCGGAGATCACCGGGGTGAAGGTGGTCGCCAAGTCCGGCGGCCGCTCCGGCGACTGGCGCCGCCCGAGCTGACGTGAGCGCCCCGATGCCCTCATTCGACGCGATCGTCCTCGCCGGCGGCACCGCGAGCCGGCTCGACGGCGTGTCCAAGCCCGACGTCGAGCTCGGCGGGCGCCGGCTGCTCGACCACACCCTCGCCGCCACCGCCGGGGCGGGCCGGGTCGTCGTCGTCGCGCCGGAGTCGGTGGCGGTGCCCGACGGCGTCGTCCGCACCCTCGAGGACCCCCCGCACGGCGGCCCGGTCGCCGGGCTGGCCGCCGGGCTGGCGGCGCTGGACGGGCACCCGGCCGGCGGGAGCGGCACGGCGCCGCTGCTGCTCGTGCTCTCCTGCGACGTGCCCTTCGCCGGCGGCGCGGTTCCCCGCCTGCTCGCCGCCGTCGGTGAGGGGGCCGACGGCGCGTGCCTGCGCGACGCCTCGGGGTACCTGCAGTGGCTGGTCGCGGTCTACCGCACGGACGCGCTGCGCGGCCGGCTCGACGCCCTGGCGTCCGGGCGGCGGGGGTCCTCGGTGCGGGCCCTGGTGGCCCCGCTGCGCCTGGTGGCGGTGCCCGCCCGCGGCCAGGAGGCGGCGGACGTGGACACCTGGGCGGACCTGGACTCGCTCGGCTGACGGCGGGTCGCGCCGGGCAAAGCGCGCCCGGTGGCCCGCGGGTCGCTGTACGGTCCGCTCATCGACGTCCGCGCCCCGTCGGCGGCCAAGGGAGGTCGGCCCGATGAAGGGATACTCCCTCGCCTACCGGTTGGGGTTCACCCCGTGGGAGCACCACGGGAGGGTGACCCGGGCCCATGTCGACCCCCTGCTGGCGCGGGAGGAGACCGGACGGTCCCGCCCGCTCGGTCGAGCCCTCGACCTCGGCTGCGGCCGCGGCCAGCACAGCGCCCGGCTCGCGCGGCGAGGGTGGGAGGTCGTGGGGGTCGACGTCGTCCCGCGGGCGGTCGATGACGCCAGGCGCCGGCGCATCTCCGGTGCCACCTTCGTGGTCGGCGACGTGACGGACCTGGCGCCGAGCGAGCTAGGGACGTTCGACCTCTTCCTCGACGTCGGCTGCTTCCAGGGCCTGAACCCCGAGCAGCGCCTCGCCGAGGGCCGGGGCGTCTCGGCGCTCGCCAACCCGGGGGCCACGCTGCTGATGCTCGCCTTCGGGGCCACGCCGATCCGGTCCGTCATCGGCGGCGTCAGCCGGGCGGAGATCGAGGGCGCCCTCGACGGCTGGGAGATGCTCTCGGTCGACGCCGCGGACACCACGGGGCTGGGATGGCCGCTGACGCGGACCTCACCGCGGTGGTACCGGCTCCGCCTGGCGGCGTAGGCGTCAGCGCGCCGCCGCCGTCACGACGGCTCGTGCGCGCCGCCACCGAGCTGGTCGAGGATGTGGTGGACCAGCGGGGCGAGGACGGCGACGGAGTCGCGCACCCCGCCCGGCGACCCCGGCGCGTTGACCACCAGCGCCTCGCCGCCCGCCCCGGGCGTGATGCCGGCCAGCCCGCGCGAGAGCACCGCGGCGGGCACCGTCGCGGCGCCGCGGGCCCGGATCGCGTCGGCCAGGCCGGGCAGCTCGCGGACGAGCAGCGGGCCGGTGCCCTCGGGGGTGAGGTCTCGCGGCCCGATGCCGGTCCCGCCGGTGGTGAGCACCACCCGCGCGCCGGCCGCGAGCGCCCGGCGGATCGCCCGGCGGACGCTGTCGACGCCGTCGGGCACGACGACGACCTCCGCGCTCACCCCGGCCTCGGCCAGCAACGCCGCGGCGAGCGGGCCGGAGCGGTCCTCCGCCTCGCCGCGGGCGCACCGGTCGGACACGGTGATCACCGCGCCGGCCACGCGGCCGTGGTCCCCGCGGGTGCTTCCGCCGTCGTCATCGCTGGTCACGGGTCCACGGTATCGGGGCGCCCGGCCCAGCCAGCGACATGGCCGGTCACGCCGTGCCGGTGGGCCAGGAGCACCGCCTGCACGGGGGCTGAGCGACTGCAGGTTTGCTGGCTCGGGCGCGGGCGCCCGCTCCAGGTACCGGTGGATTATCCGCGTCAGCACCGGCGGCGCCAGCGGCGCCTCGCCGTCCGCCGCCCGCCCGACCGCACCCACCAGCTGCTGCGCCGAGGCCTCCTTGAGGAGAAACCCCGACGCACCGGCCGTGAGCGCGTCGTAGACGTGCCGGTCGAGATCGAACGTGTTCAGCATGATCACGCGGCAGGGCCGGCCCCGCTCCACGATCCGCCGGGTGGCCTCGATACCGTCGGTCCCGGGCATGCGCACGTCCATCAGCGACGTCCGGCTCCAGCTCGACGGCGAGGGCGACGGCCTCCGCGCCGTCGGCCGCCTCCCCGACCACCTCGACCCCGCCCAGCTCGAGGATCAGCCGCAGCCCGCTGCGGACCATGTCCTGGTCGTCGGCGGATGGCCCTCGGGTTCCTGGCGTTGCCGATCATGTGCGTGGTGACGGTGGCGAAGGTGACCGCCTACGACGAGCCCGAGAGCGTCCTCTTCCTGATCGTCGACGTCGTGATCTTCGTGCTGCTGGTGCTCGCCTGGCGGGCCGACCGGCGTTGACCAGGCGCGGCCGGCCTCAGGCGCCAGTCCCGCCGGCGGCCAGCACCGCCCCCACCACGGGCCGGGTGCCCACGAGCGCCAGGCGCACCAGGCCCACCCCGGCCGCCATGCAGGCGAGCAGCACCGCGACCGACAGCGGCGCCATCACCAGTGCCAGGCCGACCAACGGCAGCATGAGCGCGGCCGCGACCCCGGCGGAGCCGAGCGCCACGGTCAGCAGCGGGACCATGACGGCGCGGGTGCGGGCCGCATCGAGGGTCTTCCGGGGCATGCCGAGCTTGTCCAGGCTGACGTAGAGGTCGGCCCGGTCGAGCACCTGCGCGGTCTGGTTCACCCCCACCGAGCACGCCACCGTGAGGAACGAGGCGACGAGCGTGATGAGGATGCCGGTGCGAATGTCCTGCGCGAGGTACATCTCCGGTCCCGACGTCGGCTCCTGGCCGGCCATCATCGCCACCCCGGTGCCGGCGAAGACGGCGACGAAGCTCGTCATCGCCACGCCGCCGACCTGCCGCCAGACGGCCTTCGGCGCTTCCAGGACCTGCCGCGCGGCGATGAGCTTCTCGACCGTCATGGCCCGGCGCAGCTGGACCCGGGCGACAACGCCCACCGCCCAGGGACCGACGAGGTTGAGCACGCCGAGCCCGGCGGCGAACGCGCCGAGGATGACCGCCACGGCCACGGCGACGTCGCGGAAGCTCGACTGGAGCGCGACGACGGCGACCGCCAC
Source organism: Georgenia ruanii (assembly GCF_009193175.1). Classification (GTDB taxonomy): domain Bacteria; phylum Actinomycetota; class Actinomycetes; order Actinomycetales; family Actinomycetaceae; genus Georgenia; species Georgenia ruanii. The sequence goes on from NZ_VUKE01000019.1 coordinate 13,480, forward strand.
CACGACCACGGCGACGACGGCCCGGGCGCCGCGCACCCGGTCGGTGCTCTGGCGGGTGCGCACCCCCAGGGGCGAGATCACCACCCGGCGCAGGCCCACCGCGGCGCTGACGGCGCCGAGGACCGTCACCGCGGCCACGGCGGCCAGCACGGCCAGGGGCGGGAGCCAGTAGGCGGCGCCGATCGGCTCGCCGCGAAAGGGGACCTGCTGCACCGCCGGGCCGAGCAGGAAGTAGCCCAGCACGCCGGCCACCGCCCCGCCGAGCGCCAGGGCCGCCGACTCCGCGACCGTCATCGCGGCGACCGTCGCCGGCGTCGCCCCGAGCAGGCGGAGGGTGGCGAGGCGGTCGTCGCGCCGCCGCGCGGACAGGCGGGCCGCGGACCCGCCCAGGGTGAGCAGCGGCAGCACGAGGAGGATCACCGCCAGGGCTGCCAACGACTGGTAGAAGGTCGCCATCTCGTCCTGCCAGCGCAGGAAGGACACCGCGCCGGCGAGCACCGTCAGCAGCAGCGTGGTCGTGGCCGCGAAGGCCACCACCGGCAGCGCCATCGTGCCGCGGGCGGCGGAGCCGCGCCGGGCCAGGAGCCACAGCAGGCGCAGGGTGGTCACCGGGCACCCCCGGCGTGCTCGGCGACGACGCGCCCGTCGCGCAGCCGCACCACGCGGGTGCACCGGGCCGCCACGCCCTCATCGTGGGTGACGACGACCAGCGTGCGGCCGGTGCCGGTGGTGGCCCCCAGGAGCAGGTCCATGACCTCGGCCGAGGTGGCGGAGTCCAGCGCCCCGGTGGGCTCGTCGGCGAAGGTCACCGGCGCCCCGGTGACCTGGGCGCGAGCGATGGCGACGCGCTGGGCCTGGCCGCCGGAGAGCTGGCCGATGCGTCGGTGCTCCATGCCCGCCAGCCCCAGGGCGTGCAGCCAGCCCGCGGCGGCGTGCTCCGCCGCCGGGCGGGCGGCGCCGCCGAGCATGAGGGCGACGGCGACGTTCTCCAGCGCCGTGAGCTCGGGCAGCAGCAGCCCCTCCTGGAAGACGAAGCCGAACTGCTCGCGGCGCAGCCGGGAGCGGCCGGCCTCGTTGAGGGCGCTGACCACGACGTCGCCGGCCGCCGTGGCGAGGCGGACGTCGCCGCCGTCCGGCCGGACGATGCCGGCGAGGCAGTGCAGCAGGGTGGTCTTGCCGGAGCCGGAGGCGCCCATGATCGCCACCGACTCCCCGCGCCGGACGGTGAGGTCCACCCCGGCGAGCGCGGTCGTGGTCCCGTAGGTCTTGGTCAGGCCGCGGGCGGCGAGGACGGCGGCGCCGGCGTGTGCGGGATCGGCGGCGTGTGCGGGAGCGGCGGCGGCCGCCGGGACGGGGCCCGGAGCGGCCGAGGACGGCGGAACCGCCGGGGCGGGGGCGCCGGCCCCTCTCACGGTGCCGGCGAACGGAACGGGCGGGTGCTGGCTCATGCCCCGATCCTCCGCGGGGCGCGCGGCCCGCGGCATCGGGCACCGGGATGATCCCGTCCGCCCGCCGTCCGTCCCCGGGCGGACCGGCGGGTCGCCCTCGCGTCGCACGCGGGCACAACGAACACCCCTCACCCGCAGGAGCGGGACAATGACCTAGATCCGGCCGCGAGCGCGGCACTAGAGTCGTCGCCATGCCGCAGTATCGGATCAGCGAGGCCGCCGCACTGCTGGGCGTCAGCGACGACACCGTCCGCCGCTGGGCCGACGACGGCCGGCTCGAGGCGTCGGTCGACGCCGCCGGCCGCAAGGTGGTCGACGGCGCCGACCTCGCCCGCCACGCCCAGGAGCTGCACGCCGCCCCGCCCGCGGGTCCGGACGACCGGGTCGGGCGCTCGGCCCGCAACCGGTTCACCGGGCTCGTCACGCGCGTGGTCGCCGACGGGGTGATGGCGCAGGTCGAGCTGCAGTGCGGGCCGTACCGGGTCGTCTCGCTCATCAGCCGGGAGGCGGCGGAGGAGCTGGGCCTCGAGCCCGGTTCGCTGGCCACCGCCGTCGTGAAGGCCACCACGGTGATCATCGAGACCCCGAAGGCGGTCTGATGCGCCGGGCCCGGGCGCTCGTGCTGCTCCCCGCCGTCGCCGCGCTCGCGCTCACCGCCTGCGGCAGCCCGGGCCGCGAGGCCGCCAGCGCTGACGGCACCACCTCCCAGAGCCCGCGCGGGGAGCTCACGGTCTTCGCCGCGGCGTCGCTGCACGGGGTGTTCGAAGAGCTCGGTCACCAGATCGAGGCCGAGCATCCCGGTGTCACCGTCAGCTTCTCGTTCGCGGGCTCCTCGGACCTCGCCACGCAGGTCCTCGCCGGCGCCCCGGCCGACGTCCTCGCCACGGCCAACGAGTCGACCATGAAGCAGGCCGTCGACGGCGGCGCCGTCGCCGGTGACCCCGTCGTGTTCGCCGAGAACGTGCTCACGCTGGTGGTCCCGCCCGGCAACCCCGCCGGGGTGACCGGCCTGGACGCCAGCCTCGATCGCGCCAAGCTCGTCGTGTGCGCCCCGCAGGTGCCGTGCGGGGCGGCGACGGCGGAGCTGGCCACGCTCGAGGGCGTCCGGCTGCACCCGGTCAGCGAGGAGTCCTCGGTCACCGACGTGCTCGGCAAGGTCAGCTCGGGCCAGGCCGACGCGGGCCTCGTCTACACCACCGACGCGACCGGGGCGGGCGACGCCGTGCAGGTCGTGAACGTGCCCGGCGCCGATCGCGTCGTCAACCGCTACCCGGTGGCGGCCCTTGCCGAGAGCCGCAACCCCGAGCTGGCCCGCCTGTGGGTCGACACCCTGACGGGCGAGGCCGGCCGCACGGTCCTCGCGGACGCCGGGTTCCGGCTGCCGTGAGCCGACCCGCAGCTCCCAGCGGACGCCGGACGCCGGCTGCCGTGAGCCGACCCGCAGCTCCCAGCGGACGCCGGACGCCGGCTGCCGTGAGCCGACCCGCAGCTCCCCGCGGACGCGGCGTCCCGCCCGTGGGGCGGCCGCGCGCCGCGGTCCCGGCCGGCCTGCCCCGGTGGGTGGCGGCGCCGGCCGCGATCGCCGTCCTCCTCCTCGCCCTGCCGGTGCTCGGGATGCTGCTGCGGGTGCCGTGGGCGCGGTTCCCCGCGCTGCTCGCGACCGAGGCCTCGGTGGACGCGCTGCTCCTCAGCCTGCGCACGTCGCTGGCGGCGACGGCGCTGTGCGTGCTGCTGGGGGTGCCGCTGGCGCTCGTGCTGGCGCGCACGCGTTGGCCCGGGCAGCGGGTGGTGCGCACGCTCGTCCTGCTACCGCTCGTGCTGCCGCCGGTGGTCTCCGGTCTGGCGCTGCTGACCACGCTCGGCCGCCGCGGGCTGCTCGGGGCGCGCCTGGAGGCGCTCGGCATCGACGTCGCCTTCACGACGGCGGCGGTGGTCCTCGCGCAGACCTTCGTCTCCCTGCCCTTCCTCGTGCTCTCGCTCGAGGGCGCGGTGCGCACCGCCGGGCACCGCTACGAGGACGTCGCCGCCACCCTGGGCGCCCGGCCCACGACGGTGCTGCGCCGGGTGACCCTGCCGCTGCTGCTGCCCGCCCTCGGCGCCGGCACCGCGCTGGCGTTCGCGCGCTCGCTCGGGGAGTTCGGCGCGACGCTGACCTTCGCCGGCTCGCTCCAGGGGGTCACGCGCACCCTGCCGCTGGAGATCTACCTCCAGCGCGAGACCGACCCGGACGCGGCGCTCGCCCTGTCGGTGGTGCTCATCGCCGTGGCCGCGGTGATCGTGCTCGCGACGCAGCGCGGGCGGCGCCGCGGCCCGGGAACCGACGACGCGGGCGCCCCGGAAGAGCCGGACGACACCACCTCTCCCCTCGCCGCACCCGATCCCACCGGTCTTGGTACTCGTCCGGCCGCAGCGGTGGACATTCGGCAGGCATTGCCTGACGAAAGCTCACCACAACGCGCTCCGGCCGCGGCGGCGAGGCGAGGCGCCGCCCGCCAGGCCGCCGCCCGGGGACCGGCACCCGCCGGCTCGATCGCCGTGCACGCCAGCGTGCCGGAGCGCGGCGCGCACCTGGACGTCGAGCTCCCCGGCGGGCAGGTCGTCGCCGTGCTCGGCCCCAACGGCGCCGGGAAGTCCACGCTGCTCGGCCTGCTGTCCGGGCTCGTGCGCCCGGGGGGCGGCGAGGTGCGCATCGGCGCGCGCACCGTGGCCGACGCTGCCAGCTGGGTGCCACCGCACGCCCGGCGCGTGGCGCTGCTGGCCCAGGAGCCGCTGCTGCTGCCCCACCTCGACGCCCTGGGCAACGTCGCGTTCGGCCCTCGCGCCGGGGGCGTCGCCCGGGCCAGCGCCGAGCGCCTCGCCCGCGAGCGCCTCGCGCAGGTCGGCGCCGAGGCGCTGGCCGGGCGCCGCCCGCACCAGCTCTCCGGCGGCCAGGCGCAGCGGGTGGCCCTGGCGCGTGCCCTCGCCCCCGAGCCGGACGTGCTCCTGCTCGACGAGCCGCTCTCCGCCCTCGACGTCTCGGCCGCGGTCGCGATGCGTCAGGTGCTGCGCACCCTGCTGCGCGGGTCGGGTCGCACGGCGGTGCTCGTCACGCACGACCTGCTCGACGTCCTCGCCCTGGCCGACGCCGTCGTCGTGCTCGACGGCGGCCGGGTCGTCGAGCAGGGCTCCGCGCTGGAGGTGCTCGCCCGCCCCCGCTCGGCCTTCGCCGCCCGGCTCGCCGGCGTCAACCTCGTCCTCGGCGGGCTGACGCCGGAGCGCGACGCGATGACCGCCGGCCGCGCGGCCGTGGGCGGCCCGCCGCCGGACCGCGCCCCGGCCGGCCACGCCGGGGTCGGCCCCCTCGTGCTGCACGGCCTCGTCGACCCGGCCTGCCAGCCCGGCGAGCAGGTGGCAGCCACGTTCAGCCCGCGCGCCGTCAGCGTGCACCGGGCTCCGCCGGGCGGCAGCCCGCGCAACGTCGTCGGCGTCACCGTCACCGGGCTGGAGCACCTGGGCGAGCTCGTCCGGGTGCGCGCGACGACGGCGGACGGCCACGCCGTGGCGGCCGACATCACGCCCGCCTCCGTCGCGGAGCTCGGCCTGGAGCACGGCGCGGCCGTGCTGTTCAGCGTCAAGGCCGCCGAGGTGACGATCTTCCCGGCGTGATGGGCCCAGGCTTCCCGGTGTGACGGGCCCCGGCGCGGATCGCGGCCGCCCACGTTGCACCGGCCAGCACCGCCGAGCGCGCCCGCCTGGCCCCTCGACCCCGCTCAGCCGCCAGTGAGGTAGTCGCGCAGCACGACGGCCTGGTTGTGCTCGGTGTCCTTGGCCCCGTACAGCAGGGTCACCGTGCCGTGCTCGCGCTCGAGCTCGCGAAGCTGGTCCACCGCGGGGTTGGCGTCCAGCTCGGCCCGGTACCGGCGGGTGAACTCCGGGAAGAGGTCGGGGTCGTGGTGGAACACCTTGCGCAGGTCGGTCGACGGCGCGACCTCCTTGAGCCACAGGTCCACGTGCGCGTCGGCCTTGGCCAGGCCGCGGGGCCAGAGCCGGTCGACGAGCACGCGGGCGCCGCCGTCGTCGGCCGGCGGGTCGTAGACGCGAGCGACGGTGAAGGTCATGGGGCCATGGTGGCCCGTGCCGGTGTGTCCCGAAAGGGTGTCAGGCGGGCCGCGGGGCGTGGCAGCGCCGCACGCACAGCGCGGCCGCGCCGGAGACGTGGCAGCGCCGCACACACAAGGCGGCCGCGCCGGAGACGCGGGCCTCAGCCCAGCCGTGGGGCGTACTGGTCGAAGAACACCTTCGCGACCAGCTCGCGGCGGCTGGAGACGCCGGCCTTCTCGAACACCGACTTGAGGTGGTCCTGCACGGTGTAGCCGGACAGGTGCAGCGCGGCCGCGATCTCGCTGGTGCTGGCCCCGCGCAGGACCGCGGCCACCACGTCCCGCTCGCGGGGGCTCAGCCCGAGCGCGGCGACGACGAGCGGCACCACCTCCGTGGGGCCGGCCTCCTCGATGGTGACCACGACCTGCGGCGCCCCACCGCCGTGGTGCCGCAGCGGCGCCGCGTGCACGGCGAGCCAGCGGCCGGTGCCGGCGCGCACCCGCGCCCGGGGCTCCACCGCGCACCGACCGGCCGCGAAGCCCCGGGCGGCGGCGATGATGGCGCCCAGCACCACGGGGAGCGCGCCGCCCAGCGTGCCCCCGAGGTCGGCGACCAGCCGCTCCGCGGCCGCGGTGGACTGCACGACCCGGCCCGCGTCGTCGACCACGAGCACGCCCGGTCCTCCAGCCTCGGGACGCGCGAGCTCGGCCCGGGCCCGGGCGGTCACCGCGGCGGTGCGAGCGCCGACGGCGAGCAGGGGCGCGACCGCGGCCACGACGTCGGCCTCCGCCCGGGTGAACGCGGCCGGCCCGCTCTCCCGGTACAGCGCCAGCGTCGCCCAGGCGACGCCGGCGACGACGAGCGCCGCGCGCAGCTCGTGCTCGACGCCATAGACCTCGAACAGCTCGCGGTAGCGCGAGCTGCGCCGGGGGTCCCCGCCCGTCTCCTCGCCGAGCACCCCCACCGGCCGGGGGCGCCGGGCGAGGTCGGCGAAGAGGTTGACGTCGTCGAGGACGTACTCGTGCAGCAGGAAGTCCTCGTCGTAGGCGCTGGTGAGGTGGCGCTTGACGGATCCGGTCAGCAGCCCGGTGGCGGGGTCGAGGGTGCCGTGGCAGGCGGACTCGAACGGCACCGTCCGGGCCAGCACGTCGAGCGCCGCCTCGACGTAGGCCGCCGGCCCCAGCCCCGCGCGGACCACCGACTCGAGCCGGCGGCGCACCGGCTCGACACGGATGCTCACCATGGGCACATCGTGGCCGGGATCCGGGCTTTCGGGGGCCGTTTGCGCCCGGAGGTCCCGGCACGCCGCGGCGGGCCGCGCCCGGGTGACATCCCCGGGACCGGCTGAGAGGGTCGGCGGGTGCGTGAGCTGATCGTGCTGGGCACCGCCTCCCAGGTGCCCACCCGGACCCGGAACCACAACGGCTACCTGCTGCGCTGGGACGGCGAGGGCCTGCTCTTCGACCCCGGCGAGGGCACCCAGCGGCAGATGATCCACGCCGGCGTGGCGGCGTCGTCGATCACCCGCATCTGCCTCACGCACGTCCACGGCGACCACTGCTTCGGCCTGCCCGGGGTGCTGGCCCGCATGGCGGTCGACGGCGTGGCCCACCCCGTACACCTGCACTTCCCCGCCTCGGGCGAGGAGGTGGTCCGCGCGCTGGTGGGGCTCGCCGGGCCCGGGATCGACCTGCGCCTCGTCCCGCACGGCGCGCCCGGGGAGGTCGCCGACGGGCTGGCGGTGGTGCCGCTGCACCACCGGGTGGAGACCTACGGATACCGGCTCACCGAGCCCGACGGCCGCACGCTGGTGCCCGAGCGCCTCGCGGCCGCCGGCCTCTCCGGGCCGGCCGTGGGCCGGCTGCAGCGCGAGGGCCGGGTGGGGGCGGTGCGGCTGGAGGACGTCAGCGTGCCGCGGCCCGGGCAGCGCTTCGCCCTCGTCATGGACACCGCGCCGTGCCCCGGCGCCGAGGAGCTCGCCGAGGGCACGGACCTGCTCGTCACCGAGTGCACCTTCGCCGACGAGGACGCCGACCTGGCCGCGGCGTACCGGCACCTCACCGCCGGGCAGGCCGGGGCCCTCGCCGGCCGCGGGGCGGCGCGCACCCTCGTGCTCACCCACTTCTCCGCGCGCTACCCCGACACCACCGGGCTGGCGGCGCAGGCACGGGCGCGGGCGGGCCGGGCCACGGTGCTGGCCGCCGCCGACCTCGACCGCGTCGCCCTGCCCCGCCGCCGCGCCGTCGGCGCGGGACGTGGGTGATCCGCGCCGACGGGTTCGGGCGCCCCGGACGCCATGCGCGCCCCATCCGCGCGCAGGAGCGCGATGATGTGAGCAGCGCGCGGGACGGTCCGCCGCGGGCCGCCGCCGCACCCCCACCCTCAGGGAGACGGAGGTTGCGATGCAGTTCACCTTCGAGACCTCGCCGGCGCGGGTGGTCTTCGGCCGCGGCGGGCTGCGCGCCGCGCTGCCGGCCGAGGTGGAGCGCCTGGGGGCCCAGCGGCTCATCGTCGTCGCCGACCCCTCCCACGAGATGCTCGCCCGGGAGGCCACCGCCCCGTTCGCCGAGGCGACGGTCGCCTGGTTCACCGGGGTCGAGCAGCACGTGCCCATCACCGTCGCCGAGCGCGCCGTCGCGCTCGCCCGGCAGCGCCGGGCCGACGCGGTGCTGAGCATCGGCGGCGGGTCGACCACCGGCACGGCCAAGATCATCGCCCGCGAGACCGGCCTGCCGATCCTCGCCGTGCCCACGACCTACGCGGGCACCGAGATGACGCCGGTGTGGGGCCTGACCCGCGGCGGGCGCCGGGAGACGGGCACCGACCCCGCCGTCCTGCCCCGCACGGTCGTCCTCGACCCGGACCTGACCGACCGGATGCCGCGGCGCCTGGCCGTCGCCTCGGCCCTGCACGCGATGGCGCACGTCATCGAGGCGCACTGGGCGCCGGGGGCCAACCCGGTCAGCTCGGCCCTGGCCGACGAGGCCATCCGGGCCCTGGCGACCGGGCTGCGCTCGCTCACCCGCGAGAGCCTGCGCGAGGCCGGCTCCCCCGAGGCGGCCCTGCGCGACCCGGTGGCGGCATGGGTGGGCACGCCCATCGCCGCCGGGGAGCAGCTGCTCTACGGCGCGTTCCTCGCCGGCGGCACCTACGCCATCACCGGCACCGGGCTGCACCACACGATCTGCCACGTCCTCGGCGGCACCTTCCGCCTGCCCGACGCGGCGACCCACGCCGTCGTCCTGCCCAACGTGCTCGCGCTCAACGTCCCGGCGGTCCCCCTGGCCGCCGACCGCATCGCGCACGCCCTCGGCGCCGACGACGCCGTCGCCGGCATCCGGGCGCTGCTCGCCGAGGTCGGGGCCCCGCGCACCCTGGTCCAGCTGGGGCTGCGGGCCGACCAGCTCGAGGAGGCCATCGACCGGGTCAACGCCGTCCTGCCGATCGCGAACCCCCGGCCGGTGGGGCACGCCGAGGTGCGGGCGGTGCTCACGGCATCGTTCGGCGAGGCGGCGTGAGCCCAGCCGACGCCGAGAGTCAGCGCCGCTGGAGCCGGGCGAGCTTCTTGCGCGCGGCCGCGAGCGCGGCCGCCGCCTCGTCCCGGCCTGCCTCGGCGGCGTCGCGCTGGTCGTCGGCCTCGGCGAGGTCGTCCTCGACGCCGTGCAGGCGGGTCTCGCGCTCGTCGATCTGACGGCGCAGCTCCTCGATCTCCGCGCGCAGCTGCAGCCCGCGGGCCTCGACCTTCTGCACCTTCTCCGCCGCCCGGCGCAGCGCCCGCTCGGCGCTCTCCGCGACGAACTCGGCGGCGTCGACCGCCTCCTGGGCCTCCTCGACGGCGCGGGTGGTGTCCGGGACGACGTGCAGGTGGCCGCCGTCCTCTGGCTCCTCGGCCGCCTCCTCCCGCGGCGTGAGCTCGACCGCGCCGGGGACCGCGACCGCGCCGTCGAGGTCGACCCCGCCCAGCCCGCCGGGCTCGAGGGCGCGGACGAGCAGGCCGGTGCGCAGGGCGGCGGCGGCGCCGGCGTCCGTCATCGCCGCGTGGAGGGTGTTCTCGGCCTGCTCGGCGACGGCGGCGCTGACCGTGGTGCCGAGCTCGGCGGCCCGCGTGCGTGCCTGGCGCACCAGCGCGGAGGTCAGGCGCCGTCGCTGGCCGGTCAGCGCGCGCAGCCGGGCGGCGTCGAGGTCCTGCTGGGCCTGGCGCAGCGCCGCGCCGACCTCGAGCGCCTGGCCGATCTCGGTGCCCATGCGCCGGAGCATCATGTTGACCAGCCACGCGGCCGTGGAGGGCTTGGGCAGGGCCCTGACCGCCTCCGCCAGGTCGGGGTCGCCGTCGGCCCTGGCCTGCTTGGCCCGGTCGTTGCGGGCCCGGGTGAACTGCCCCGGCTCGAGGCCGTACAGCTCCTCGGCCGCGGCGGCCAGCTCGGCCGGGGCCTCGGCGGTCTCGTGGGCGGTCATGTCGCACATCGCACCACCGGCCGCCCACGGGCGCGACCGGCCCGCATGGGCGGCCGACCGGCGCCCGGCCCCCTTGGGGACGTCAGCGGCGGGTGACGGCGTTGGCCCACAGCCAGGCGTAGCCCTCGCGGCCGTGGGTGTCGGTGTAGCGCACCCGCACCGCGCACGGCGTCCAGGCCACCGCCACGCCGTCGACCGTCTCGTGGCCGCGGCGGGTGTGGATCCAGGCACTGACCGGGAGGGGCTCGTCCGGCCGGGTCACCGGTCCGCCGTGCTGCGCGGGCCCCAGGCTGTGCGCCTGCTCGCTGAGCGGGACGGGTTCGACAGCCATGGCAGTCATCGTACGCCCTGTTCGAACGGGAGTTCGATTCGTGAGCGGCGCCGGCGCCAGCGGGGTCAGTCGGCCTCGTGCTCGGCGTGCTGCGGCGTCAGCTGGGCGACACCACCCCAGGCCGCCCGGGCACCGGACTCCCCCACCCGGAAGCACTGCACGCCGGCCACGAGCGCGACGACGACGGCGAGCGCGGCGACGACCGTCGTCAGCGCGCTCCCGCTGCGACGGGCCTGCGCGCCCGGGCCGGCGCCGACCGGCGTGCCCGGCCGCGCCGTGACCCGGTCCCCCGGGAGCAGCGCGACCCGCCCGTGGCGCCGCTCGACCAGCACGAGCACCCACAGGATCACCGCGAGCACGAGACCGATGTACAGCAGCTGCTCGCCCAGCCTGGCGTGCACCCCGGGGCTGCCGACCCGTCGCTCGAACGCCTCGCCGGACTGCGTCGCCAGGGGGAGGAAGAACGCCGCGACGGTCCCGACCACCGCGACCGCGGGAGCGTAGCGCCGCCAGCGCGGCACGAGGACGACGGCGAGCGTGCCCAGCACCGTGAGCGGCACGAGCACCACGACCGCGTGCACGACGAGGGGATGCATGGGGAGCCCGTTGATGAGGTCGAACATGGCGCGTCCTTACGGCTCGAGGGCAGGGGCATGGCGACACTCCCCGCAGCCGCGCCCGACGGTTCCGACGTCACGGGGTCACCACGTCATACGGTGCTCACTCTTCCTGAGATCTCGCCGGGACCGCGCCGAAGATCTCATGAATGTATGCCGGGCACCTCGGCTTCTCGTGAGGCGAGCCCGGCCGTGACGGGCGGGGGCCGGCGGGGCGGCGGCCGCCTGACGAACGGCGCCGCCCATCATCTCGCTCTCTCTGAACCAGCACCGGAACGACCGGCGAGGCCGGTCAGGACGACGGCGCCTCTCTTGCGCCCCGTGTCGACGTAGCCGTGCGCCTCGACGACCTCGGTGAGGTCGAAGGTGCGGTCGATCACCGCCTGGAGGTGCCCCGACTCGGCCAGCCGCACCAGGTGGGCCAGGTCCTCGGCCCGGTACGCGCCCACGCTCGCGGTGACGAGCTTGCCGCTTCGCCGGCTGCGCCACGGCGCGAGCAGCACCCCGCGGAGGTCGGCGACCACCAGCAGCAGCGCCCCGCCAGGGTTGAGCGAAGCCTCGACCCGCTCGAAGGGGGCGTTGCCGACGCAGTCCACGATGACGTCGTACGTCCTGCCGTCGGCGGCGAAGTCGCCCTCGGTGTAGTCGATCACCCGGTCGGCGCCCAGCGAGGTCACCAGTTCCGCGTTCGCGGCGCTGCACACGGCGGTGACGTGGGCGCCCGCCTGCTTCGCCAGCTGCACGGCGGCCGTCCCCACCGCGCCGGACGCCCCGTTGACGAGGACCGTGGTGCCCGGCCCGAGAACGACGTGGTCGAGGAAGCCCCGGGCGGTGATCCCGCCGAAGACGAGGGTCACGGCCTCCTCGAAGGTCATGGTGCGGGGCTTGGCGGTGATGGCGCCGTCCTGCGGCACGCGGGCGTACTCGGCGTGCCCGCCGAACCGGCCGCCGAGCATCGCGACGACCTCGTCCCCGGGCCGGAACCGGGTGACGTCCGCGCCGACCGCCGCCACGACGCCGGCGACGTCCATGCCCAGGACTCGGCGGCGGGGACGGAACGCGCCGATGCCGAGGGCGGCCAGCAGCCACAGCCCGCGGGGGACGATGCGGCTGCGGGCGCGGTGGTCGGCGGCACTGACCGTGCTCGCGTGGACCCGGACGAGGACGTCGCCGCGGCCCAGGGAGGGCGTGGGCACCTCCTCGACCTGCACGACCTGGGGTGGGCCGAACCGTCGGTACACCGCGGCCCTCATCGGGAGCTGCCCGTAGAGAAGGTGGCCGTGATGGGTGCGGGCTTGAAGCCCCTGACGATCAGGTACACGCCGAGCGAGAACTCCCAGGTCGCGATGGGTATCACCGCGATGCCCGCGAAGGCGGACATCGGCCCCCACAGACCCAGCACCGTGCCCACGGTGGACGCGACCAGCAGGGGTGCTCCGATGAGCCCGAGCAGGGGCAGGATGCGCGGCACCAGGCCGGACCGGTACAGCAGGGTGCCTAGCAACAGGGCGTTCACGGCGGGCATGGTGCTCTGTCCGAGCCGGAACAGCCAGTCGTACTGGGCGACCAGCGCCTGCGCGGTGACAGACGCCTCCGCCCCGGCGCCCGCCTGCCGCAGCGTCACGATCGTCAAGAGGCTCGCGACGCCCGCAACGATGGTCCCGGCTTCGAGGACGCGAGCACCGACAAAGGCCAGTGCGACCCCTTCGTTCTGCCTCTTGACGACCGGGTACAGCGCGACGGCGGTGCCGATGCAGGCCAGGGCGACGATCAGCTCCAGGGCGCCGCCGAGGAACGCGGGGGTGTCCGGGCCCGGGCCGGTGATGTAGTCCGGGTCCTTGACCGGCCCATAGAGGACGAAGGAGGGGATCGAGACGAAGGTCAGCAGGTAGAGCGCGCCAGCGACGAGCGCGGTCCTCCTCAGGGAACTCATCGGGACGCGTTCGCGTGCGGAGATGCGGGCGGTGGTGGTCATGTCGGTCTCCTTGGTGGATGCGGGCTATCGGGGTTCGGCGGCAGGGACGTCTGGGGCCGGTTCGACCTGGGTCAGGGAGAGCAGCGGCAGGCCTACGTCCCGCACCCGCTGCAGCACGCCGTACAGGGCCGCCTGGTCCATCAGCCGGCCACGGATGCTCGTGGTGCCGCCGCTGTCGCAGGTGAGACTCAGCCCGTCGAACCAGGCGGCCCACCGGGGGTCGAGGTGCCCCTGGACGCGGATCTCGTACCACCGGGGCTCGTCGTGGTGCCGAGCCGATGTTGGTGTCATGACGCAGCTCCTGCCTTCCCGGGTCGATCGCGGCCGACGGTGTTCGGCTTGACGGGAAGGTAGGAGCGGATGTGGTGAGCAGGGATCACCACATGTGGTGATCCCTGTGGTGAACGGCTTGTGGCAGGTCGTCAGCGCCACGCCCACGAACGTCGCGCCTGGTCCTCGGTGAGGAGGACTGGAAGCCCCCGGCCCCGGGTCCGGACGGGGCCCGTTGGCCTGAGATGCCTCAGTGGTCCCGATCGGCGGCGCGGACGGCGCTCCGCGGCAGCAGGCCCAGCTCCTCGGCCCTGCGGACCGCGGCACGGCGGCTGGTCACCCCGAGCTTGGCGTAGACGTTCTTCGTGTGGGTGCGCACGGTGTTGAGGGACACCACGAGCTCCCGAGCGATCTCGGGGCCGCTCAGGTCGGTGCGGAGCAGCCGGAGCACGTCCAGCTCGCGGTCGCTCAGCGGCGCGATGAGCTGCGGCGCCGCGCCACCCGCGCTCGGGACCGCGGCGGCGAGGAGCCGGCGGACATAGGCCCGGGAGGCGCCCTGCTTCTCGACGGCGCGCAGCACGGTGACCAATGGGCGCCCCTCGTCCGCGAAGACGCGGACATACCCCTCCGGCTCGGCCAGCGTGATCGCCCGGCGCAGTGCCGCCTGGGCCGCCGCGCCGTCGCCGCGCGCCTGGAGGACCCGTGCCCGCAGCACGAGGACCTCGAGGACGCTGCCGGTCCGCCGCCCCTCCTCCGCCGCCCGCAGGAGCCGCTCCAGGAGGACGGTCGCCTCCCCGAGGGAGCGCTCGTCACCGTCGGTCGTGTAGCGGGCCAGGAGCACCCTGGCCAGGGTGAGGTGCTCGAACTCGCGCAGGTAGGAGAGGTCGTCGTCGACGGACAGAGCCCGCGCACGCACCCAGGCCAGCGCTTCCCCGAGCTCCCCGCGTGCGAGCCGCAGCCGCGCCCTGAGCGCCGGGATCGGCCGCACGTCGGGGAACATGTCGGCCGTGTAGACGCGCTCGGCGTCGTCGAGCAGCTCGAGCGCGGCATCCAGGTCGCCCTCGGCTGCCCGGATCCGCGCCATCGCCACCCGCCAGCGGTGCCGGTTCTGGGGCAGGCCCGCCTGGTCGCCCAGCTCCTCGCCGGCGCGCAGGTGCCGGCGGGCGGCGTCGAGCTCGTTGCGTTCGATCAACACGCCGCTCATGCCCACATGCATGTCCGCCGCGCCACGGAGCAGGGACGGGCCCTGCGTCGTCGCCACCCGCAGGCCCCGCTCGTAGCTGGCCAGTGCCTCGTGAAGACGGCCCTGGGCGTTACTGATGTCGGCCAGGGCGATGGTGCACCCGAGCGTGTCGGCGTGGTGCCCGGCCCGCTCCAGGTTCGCCACGGCCTCGGCCCACGACCGGTGGGCGGGTTCGAGGTCGCCGGTCGCCCAGTGTGCGAGCCCCAGCAGCCCGGCCGCCGCTCCCCGCTCCAGCGGGGCGTCGTCGCCGAGCAGGTCGAGCACGCGCTGGGCATGACTCATGGCGCCGGCCACGTCCCCGCGCATCCGGGCTTGCGCGGCGCGATAGACCGCGATCTGCCCCCGGACATTGCGGATGCGGGGGGCATCGGCGGCGGATGCCTCGCCCGCGGCCGCGGCGCCGTCCACCCAGCGCTCGGCGTCGCGCAGCCGGCCCTCCACCCCGTCGAGCTCCCCGAGCATGAGCAAGGTGCCCGCGTGGGTCAGGCTCAGCTCCGGCCTCGCCCGGACCTCCGCGTCGGGGAGGGCCTCGAGCCAGCGACGCAGCGTGGCCTCCTGGCGCAGCCGGCGCAGCCCCGGCAGGGCAAGCTCGACGAGGTCCGCCGCCCGCGCGCCGTCGTCGCCGGCCAGCGCGTGCCGGATCGCCTCGGCCGGATCGCCGTTGCGCTCGTACCACTCGCTCGCCCGCCGGTGCAGGCCGGGGACCTCACCGGGCCGCTCGCCGAGCAGGCGGGCGTGCAGCACGTCCGCGAAGAGGTGGTGGTAGCGGTACCACCGGCGGCGATCGTCCAGCGGGACCAGGAACAGGTTCGCCCGCTCCAGAGCCTCCAGCGTCGCCGCGCCGCCGGCACGACCGGTGACGGCGTCGCACAGCGGGCCGCTCAGCCGGCTCAAGACCGACGTCCGCAGCAGGAAGTCGCGGACGTCGTCGGGCTGGCGCTGCAGGACCTCCTCGGCCAGGTAGTCGACGACGTACCGGTCGTCCCCGCCGAAGCCGGCGATGAAGCCGGCGACGTCGTCCCGGTCCCGCAGCGACAGGGCCGCCAGCTGCAGCGCGGCGATCCAGCCCTCGGTGCGCTCGTCGAGGGCGGCGACGTCGCGCGCCGTCAGCGTCAGGCCCATGGCCTGGCCGAGGTAGGCCGCCGCCTCGTCCGGGGTGAAGCGCAGGTCCCGGGCACGGATCTCGACGAGCTCGCCCCGCCCGCGCAGCCGGGCCAGCGGCAGGGCCGGGTCGGCGCGTCCGGCGATCACCAGGTGCACGTGCGGCGGGAGGTGCTCGACGAGGAACGCCATCCCGTCGTGGACCTCGCGTGCGTCGAGGACGTGGTAGTCGTCGAGCACCAGCACGACGTCGCGCCGGAGTTCGTCGAGGTCGTTGAGCAGCATCGCGAGGACCGTCTCGGTGGTCCCTTGCGCCGACCGGAGCAGCGACAGCGCCTCGGAGCCGATCCCGTCCACTGCCGTCTGGAGGGCGGCCACGACGTAGGTCCAGAACACCGCCGGGTCGTTGTCGCGGACGTCGAGCGAGAGCCATGCGACGGGCCGGCCGGCGGGAGCGGCGGCCAGCCACTGCGCCAGCACGGTCGTCTTGCCGAACCCGGCCGGGGCCGCCACGAGGGTCAGCGCCGAGGCCCCCGCCTTCCCGAGCCGCTCGATCAGCCGGGGACGCGGCACCAGCTCGCGCCGCCCGCGGGGGACGTGGAGCTTGCTCTGGAGCAGCGGCCCTGCCATGACTCCCCTCCGCGGGTGGCGCCCGTCGCGAACGCGCGCCGGCGGGACACACCGTAGTGGTCCTGCGATCGGCCCGTGTGCGCACCCACCGGGGACGGCCGTGTGCGCCGTCGCCCCGGGCGGCCTCCTCGCCGACCAGGGCGGTGGGCGCGTCGACCGGCCCGGGCGGCACCGCGCCCGGCCCACGCGGCACCTCGACGGGCCCGTGCATAGGGTGCGGAGGTGACTGCCGACGACACCGACCACTTCGTGCGTGTCCGGGGCGCCGGCGAGCACAACCTGCGCAACGTCGACGTCGACCTCCCCCGGGACGCGATGGTCGCCTTCACCGGGGTCTCCGGTTCCGGGAAGTCCTCGCTCGCGTTCGGAACCCTCTATGCCGAGGCGCAGCGCCGGTACTTCGAGTCGGTCGCGCCCTACGCCCGCCGCCTCCTGCAGCAGGTGGGCGCGCCGCACGTGCGGGAGATCACCGGGTTGCCGCCGGCGGTGGCCCTGCAGCAGCGGCGCGGGGCGCCGAGCTCGCGGTCGACGGTGGGCACCCTCACCACGCTGTCCAACCTGCTGCGGATGCTCTACTCGCGCGCCGGCACCTACCCGCGCGGAGCCCGGCGGCTGGACGCCGAGGCGTTCTCGCCCAACACCGTGGCGGGCGCCTGCCCCCGGTGCCAGGGGCTGGGCCAGGTGCACGACGTCACCGAGGACCTGCTGGTGCCGGATCCGTCGCTGAGCATCCGCGACGGCGCGATCGCGGCGTGGCCGGGCGCCTGGCAGGGCGCCAACCTGCGCAGCATCGTGACCGGCCTGGGGATCGACGTCGACAAGCCGTGGCGCGAGCTGAGCAAGAAGGACCGCGACTGGCTGCTCTACACCGACGAGCAGCCATCCGTCCTCATCGCGCCCGAACCGGGCCGCATCGACCACGGGTACCACGGGAAGTTCTGGAGCGCCCGCAAGCACGTCATGCACGTGCTCGCCGACTCCAAGAGCCAGCGGATGCGTGACCGGGCGCTGCGGTTCGTCCGCAGCATCCCATGCCCCGTGTGCCACGGCAGCCGGATCCGGCCGGAGGCCCTCGCGGTGACCTTCGCCGGCCGATCGATCGCGGAGGTCAACGCCATGCCGCTGGCCGAGCTCGCGGCGCTGCTGCGTCCCGTGGCGGACCTGCCCGAGGCGGGGGCCGCCACGCCGAGCGCCCAGTCCGGGGAGGCGACCGAGGTCGCGGTGCGGATCTGCGCCGACCTGGTCGCGCGGGTCGACGTGCTGGTCGACCTCGGCCTGGGCTACCTCAGTCTCGGGCGGCGCTCGACGACCCTGTCGCCGGGCGAGGCCCAGCGCCTGCGGATCGCCACCCAGCTGCGCTCGGGGCTGTTCGGGGTCGTCTACGTGCTCGACGAGCCCTCCGCGGGCCTGCACCCGGCGGACGCGGAGCCGCTGCTCGACGTCCTCGACCGGCTCAAGGCGTCGGGCAACTCCCTCTTCGTCGTCGAGCACGACCTGGACGTCGTGCGCCGTGCCGACTGGGTGGTCGACATCGGCCCCGGCGCGGGCGATCGCGGCGGGCGGGTGCTCTACAGCGGCCCGGTCGCCGGTCTCGAGGACGTGGAGGAGTCGGCCACCAGCCGGTACCTCTTCGGCCGGGTCCAACCGCTCGAGCACAACGCCCGTGCCCCGCAGGGCTGGCTGCACCTGCGTGGCGTCTCCCGCCACAACCTGCGGGACGTGTCCGTCGACGTGCCGCTGGGCGTCCTGACGGCGGTGACCGGGGTCTCCGGGTCCGGCAAGTCGACCCTCGTCACGCAGGTGCTCGCCGAGGTCGTGGGCCGCCACCTCGGCCAGGCCCCTGAGGACCAGGACGACGCGGACGTCGAGGTCGACCTGCGCGACGCGTCCGGGCTCGAGGCGTTCGACCGGCTCGTCCTGGTCGACCAGCGGCCGATCGGCCGCACCCCCCGGTCCAACCTGGCGACCTACACCGGCATGTTCGACGCGGTGCGCAAGCTGTACGCGTCGACGGACGAGGCGCAGGCGCGCGGCTACACCGCCAGCCGCTTCTCCTTCAACGTCCCGGAAGGCCGGTGCGAGACCTGCCAGGGGGAAGGGTTCGTCGCGGTCGAGCTGCTGTTCCTGCCCGGCACCTACGCGCCCTGCCCGACCTGCCACGGCGCGCGCTACAACGCCGAGACGCTCGAGGTGACCTACCGCGGCACGAACATCGCGGAGGTGCTGGCGATGTCGGTCGACGACGCCGCAGTGTTCCTCACCGACGTCCCGGCCGCCTCGCGAAGCCTGGAGACGCTGCGCGAGGTCGGGCTAGGGTACCTGCGGCTGGGCCAGCCGGCGACCGAGCTCAGCGGCGGTGAAGCCCAGCGCATCAAGCTCGCCACCGAGCTGCAACGAGCCCGCCGCGGCCACGCCCTCTACCTGCTCGACGAGCCGACGGCGGGGCTGCACCCGGCCGACATCACGCTGCTGCTGCGACAGCTGCACCGGCTCGTCGACGCCGGCAACACGGTCGTCCTGGTCGAGCACGACCTCGACACGATCGTCTCCGCCGACTGGGTCATCGACCTGGGCCCCGGCGGCGGCGACGCCGGCGGGCGCGTGGTCGCCACCGGCACCCCGGCCGAGGTCGCCAACGCCCCGGGCAGCGCCACCGCGCCCTACCTCGCCCGGCGGCTCGCACGCTCCTGACGGGTTCCCCGGACGGGAGCCGTCCCCGGCTCGCCGGCCGTGCGAGGCTCCCCGGCCAGTCCTCGGCCGGGCACGGCAAAGGCCCTGACCCGCATGACTGCGGGTCAGGGCCTCGTCGTTCTGTGCGCCCGGAGGGACTCGAACCCCCAACCTTCTGATCCGTAGTCAGATGCTCTATCCATTGAGCTACGGGCGCCTGGCCGCTTGGGCCGTGTTCGACTTTAGCGTGCCGAGGCGGCGCGATCCAATCCGGGGCGCGTGAGGGTGGTCACTGGGCCCTCCGGACGGCGGCCACGACGGCGCTCACGCCCCCTGCTGCCCTGGGGCGAGCGCCGGGACGTCGGCGAAGGAGTACGGCGGCCACGGACCCAGGTACCGGATCCGCGCCGCCGGCTGCTCGCGCTGGATGTCGGCGAGCTCCTCGCCCACGCGGGCCATGCCGTCGCGGGCCACGAGCACCGCGACCGTGAGGACGGCGACCGTGCCCGGCTCGGTGCGCGCACTGCGGTTCTCGGTGATCTCCTCCGCGAGCGCCGCGAGCCGGCGGCGGTACTCCGGGTACAGCTCGTCGGCCAGGGCGTCGGTGACCTCCCGCTCCAGCTGCTCAAGCCGCTTGCGCAGCAGGCGCTGGACCCCCGCGGGGCGGGTCTCGAGCTCGGCGAGCAGCGCCCGGGCGTCCGGGTGCCCGGCCGCGACGTCGTGGGGATCCAGGGCGATCTCCACCCGCAGCTCGACCCGGTCGCGGAGCCGCCCGAGCCGCCCGACCAGCTGGGTCGAGCTTCGCCCCAGCCAGTCCCGGAGCCGGTCCCGCGCCGGGGCGCCCTCGGCCGCCGCGACGATGACGTTGAAGCTGACCGGCAGCACCGTGCCGGTGGTGTCGAAGACCCGCTCGACCACGTCGCCATGCTCGAGCACCCACCGCCGCACGTCCTCGTCGGCGCCGTCGTAGGGGTTGCCGGCGTGCTCGTGGACGACGGCGGCCGCCCCGCCGGGCCCGGCCACCAGCTCCAGCGGGGCACGGTCGATGCCGGTGCCGAGCGGGGTCGGCGGCGTGTCCGCCGGCACGATGGCGTAGACGTACAGGCCCGTCACCCGTTCTGCCCTCCTGCCTCCTCGGCCCACCGGGCCGGGTTGACGAGCTTGTCGACCACCTCGTCGACGACGTCGTCGAGGCCCCGGCGCAGGTCGGCGACCGAGGTCTGCAGCCCGTGGTCGGCCTTGATCTGGTCGATCGCCTCGTCCAGCTCGAGCAGCGCCTGGCCGAGCCGCTCCTGCTCCTCCTCGGTCAGCTCGCCGCCCTCGAGGCGCCGGATGGCCTGGCTCTCCAGGGCCTCCTCGATGACCTCGACGAGCGTGATGACCAGCGTCAGGACGCCGTTCTTCAGGCTCTTCTCGTCGATCTTGAGCGTCATGCCGTGCCCTCCCTCTCACTCGCCGCGGCCAACCGGCGCAGCTCGCGCACCCACGGCTCGGGGTCGCCGGCGGCGAGCCGGACCTCCCCGGCGGGCGAGCCGACGACGATCACCGCCTCCCCGGCCGGCACCCGGGCACGCTCGACGGCGACCGAGGTGACGGCGCCCGGCCGCAGCCGCACGGCGGGCCGGGCGTCGAGCGCGCCCTTCCAGGTCAGCCCGGCGACCGGGTCGAGCGTCGCGGTCCCCCCGCGCCACAGTGGCCCGCCGGCCCGGCGCTCGAGGAACCACATCTGGCCCTCGAGGGCCGGGGCGGGACGCCCGGGCAGCCCCGGACGCGGCCCGGCCGCACCCACGCCGAGCTGACGGAGCAGCTCGAGCAGGCGCTGCGGCTCGGCCGCGGAGAGCAGCGCCTCGCCGTCGGGCGCGATGACGAGCAGGCGGGCGCGGTCCTCCCCGCCGATCGCCCGCTCGGCGTGCAGGTCGACGGCGGTGATGCCGGCGAGCGGGGCCTGCCAGAGGGTCTCGGCGGGCTCGCGCCGGTGGACGACGAGCCGGTGGGTGGTGAGGTAGACGGTGCCCGGGCGCCACGTCTCGTAGGGCACCTCCTGGCGGTGCCCGCCGGCCATGCGCGCGACGATCTCCTCGCCGTCGGCCAGGGGCAGGTGCCGGGAGACGGACCGGCGCACCCAGGCGCGCGTCTGCTCGTCCCAGCTGCGCATCATCCCGTACTCGAGCATGGTCTCGATGCCCGCGATGGTGGCGCGCAGATTGATGCCGATCAGCGGGATGTCGGCGATCGTGATGATGAGGTCCAGGTCGAGATAGACGCCCTTGTTGAGGAGCACCTCGAGCAGGTCCGGCAGGGTCGCGCGCGGGTCCCGCGTGGGCTGCAGGGCCTGCGGTGCGGCGACGGCGGAGCTGTCACCCATCGCCGTCCCCTTCGTCGGGCACGCGCGCCGCGCGGCGAGGCTCACCGCCGCTGCCGTCGCCCTTCCCGTCGCCGGGCGGAGCGTCCTCGTCGGGCACGCGCGCCGCGCGTCGCCGCTCCTGGCCGTCGCCCGACTCCGTCCCACCAGGCGCGATGGCCGCCGCCTCGGGCGCGTCGGGGCCGCCGACGTCGGACGTCGGCTCGTCCTCCGGCTGGCCGCCGACCTGGCGGCGCTCGTCCTCGCGGATCGCCCGGGCGCTGCGCCACCCGCACCACGGGCAGAACTCGTTGAGCAGCTGCGCGGTGGGCGCGGACTTGCCGCAGCGCGGGCACGTCTCCTTGGGCTCGATCGCGTTGCGCCACGCGATGGTCTCGGTGTTGGTCCCCGAGGGGAACTCCAGCCCGTAACGGGCCGCCGTCTCGAAGGACGCCAGCGCGGCGCGGATGCGGATGCCGAGCAGCTCCACGCCCGCGACCGAGACCATGATGTCGGCGTTGAGCACCAGCCCCTTGTCGAGGAGGGTCTCAATGACGTGCACGAGGGAGCCTTCGCGGTCGCGCCGCGGCTCCATACCGCCGCCGCGCCCGGCCACGACGCTCATGCCTGTGTCACTCCTCTGTCCCTCATCGACCTCCCCGGGCCCGCCGCGGTCACGTCTGCCCGCGCACGTAGCGCGAGCGCCGGTGGTAGGCGACGAGCTCGCCGTCGCCGTCGAGCTCGACCTCGTACTCGGCCATGATGTCGGCGGTGCTCGGCACGTGCCGGTCCTCGACGGCCTCGATCGTCACCTTCCACCCGTCGTGGTCCCGTTCGACCCCGACGATGCCCTCGGCCGCACGCCCGGTGAGCTCGACGAGCTGCTCAAGGGCGAAGATCGCGGCGCGGCGGGCAGTCACGCGGGGACGACGCTCATCGGGCTCGGGCTCCTCCGGCGCTTCGTCGTCGGGCTCGTCCGGTCCTTCGTCCTCGGGCTCGTCCGGTCCTTCGTCCTCGGGCTCGTCCGCCGCCTGGTCCTCCGGCTCCTTCCCGGCTTCCCGCGCCGCGTCCTCCGGCTCCGGCTGGTCGTCCTCGGCCGCCCCGCCCGCGGTGTCGCGGTCCTCGGCGGCGTCCTCCTCAGCTGCCGCCTCGGGCTCGCGCTCCTCGGTCCCGTCGTCCCGCTCGTCCGGTTCCTCCGTGCGGTGCACCGGGATCTCCTCCGGCGGGCGCCGGCGGGCGGCGCGGCGCGGGGCCTTCGTCGACTCGGTCATCGTCCCTCCTCCCGGCTGCGTCGGTTGGCCTCGATGAGGCGGGCAACGAGCTGCTCCTCCAGGGCGTCGGCCTCGTCGTCGCCGAGCTCGCCGGACTCCCGGGCGGCGGCCACCTCCTCGAGCTGCCGGCGGATAGCGCCGGCGTCGTAGTACTGGCGCTCGGCCTCCTCGAGCACCTGCTCACCGACCCACACCGTGCCCCGCACGGGGGCGAGCGGCAGGGACAGCAGATTCCAGAGCAGGCCCACGGCGATCAGACCTCCGCCACGAAGTCGTACGGGGCCTGCGGTCCGACGAGCCGGAACGTCATCCGGCCCACGCGCTGGGAGGCCAGGGCCTCCACGGTGTCGTCGAACCGCCGCTGCTCCCCGCGGCGCACGAGGACGGCGGCCTCCAGGACGTCCTCGACCTGCCCGGTCTCGCGGGCACGCAGGTCGAGGACGACGGGCCCCAGGGCGTCGGTGAGCGCCGCGGTGTCGCCGACGCGCTTCTGCTCGAAGCCGTGCACCACGAGCTCGCCCAGCCGGATTCGCTCGTAGTAGGCCGCGCCGGGCGCGACGCCCGCCGTCGCCTCGCGCAGCCGGCGGATCTCCGGCTGTTCCTCGACGAGCTCGGCGATGACCGCCTCCTGGCGGTAGCGGACCGTAAGGGTGTACTGCACGGCGTCGGCGAGGCGGTCGAGGTCCTCCTGCAGGTGGGCCACCCCGTCCGGCGCGAGCGCCTCGCGCAGGGCGTCGACGTCGGGCACCACGGTGCCGAACCGCATGGGCAGCACCGGCCCGGCCTGGGCGACGGCGTCGAGCACCGCCGCGTGCGCGCGGACCTCGGCGGGCAGCCCGATGACCTCGGGGTCGGGAACGCCGGAGACCAGCGCCGCGACGTCGCCCAGCGTGCGGAGCCGGACGCGCCCGCCCCCGACGCCCGCGACGTCGGGGACAGGGGTGTCCGACGGCACGATGCCGTAGACGTACTGACTCAGCTTGTCTGCCTCGACGGCTGCCGTCACGAGTCCGCCTTGCTCGAGCTGCGCCGCTCAGTCTTCTCCTCGCGGCGTCCCTCGTCGTCGTCCTTGTCCCGGTTGCCAAGAAGGGCCTCCTTGGCGCCGGAGAGCATTCCGCCGGTCTTCCCGTGCGCGCCGGCCTGGGTCATGCCCTCGACCAGCTCGGGCAGGTCCTTGCCGCCCTGGGCCTGCAGGTCCAGGCGGTTGGTCGCCTCGGCGAAGCGCAGGAACGTGTCGACGCTGGCGATGACGATGCGCGCATCGATCGTCAGGATCTCGATGCCGACCAGCGACACCCGCACGAAGGCGTCGATCACCAGGCCCTTGTCGAGGATCAGGGCGACGACGTCGGCCAGCGAGGCCGACGACGGTCGGTCGACGTAGCTGCCGTGGGACCTCGTCGCTACGGTGCTCATCGTGTCCTCCCCTGCTGTTCAGCGGGCTCGGGCTCTTCCTCTTCCTCCCCTTCCTCTTCCTCTGGCTCCGTCTCTGTGCCGGCTTCGGGCTGCTCCTCGCCTTCAGCCTGCTGTTCCTCCTCGCCGCCTTCTTCGGGCTGCTCGCCCTCGGACTCCTCCTCGGCCTGCCGCTCCTCCTCCATCACGTCCTCGTGGCTGCGCACGATCTCCTTGTCGTGGATCTCCGCGCGGTAGCCCTCGAAGTCCTCGGGGTGCAGGATCGCGTCGCGCATGACCTGGCGGATGAAGAACTTGATCTCCAGGCGCATCCGGCGGTTGGCCGCCCGCCACATGTTGGCCGTCTTCTCGAAGAATCCCTGGGGGTAGTACTCCAGGACGACGACGATCCGTGTGAGGTCCTCCTCCAGCGAGTGGAAGGTCACCGCCCCGCTGATGTGCCCCTTCGGGCCGGCGGAGTCCCAGACGATCCGCTTGTTCGGGATCTGCTCCTTGATCGTGGTCTCCCACTCGCGATGGGACCAGAACACCTGCCCCTTGAACTTGACCTTGCCCTGGTCCGCGTCGAGCTCGGCGCGCTCGGTCTTCTTCATGAAGTTGGGCCACTGGTCGTAGGTGGTCCACTGGTTGTACGCGAGCCCGACGGGGACGCCGATGTCGAAGCTGTCGACGAAGTTGTTGAACTTCATCTTGCGGCCGCCGCCCTTGCCGCCCTTGCCCCGTCCGAACAGGCCCTTGATCTTCTCCTTGAGGCCGGTGCCGGCGGCGGAGAGCCCGGCCCTGATGGGTGATTGGCCGGAGGCGAGCTTCTCGGCCGCCGTGCCGGCGGCGGCGGCCTTGGCGCTGCCCTGCTCGCCGCCGTCGTCGCGCTCGTCGTCGTCCTCGTCCGCCCCGCCCTGGCTCTCGCCGGTGGCGAAGGCGTTGAGCCGGTCGGACAGGCCGCCGACGCGGTCGGTGATCTTGTCGACGGCGCGGCCGCCCAGCGCGCGGGCGAAGCCGCCCCCGGCCCGCTTGAGCGCGTCGAGCGGGTCGGTGGACGCCTGACCCCCGGCCTCTTGGGAGGATGTCTCAGTCATCAAGCTGCTCCTTTCGCGTCGACGCCGTGGTCACGGCTTCGGCGTGGTCGGGGGCATGGCCTTGGACTTGCCAGCCTTCGCCGCGTTCTTGGAGGCGTTGTTCTTCGAGGAGTTGCCCCCGCCCTTCGAGGCGTTGCCGGCCGCCTTCTTCGTGGAGACCGTCGCGGCGCGGGCGCGCGGGGCGGGCCGGCCCTCAGGAAGCGCGTGCGGCGCCGGCTCCTTCTGCTCGGCCTCGCCGCCCTCCTCGGACTCTTCCTCTTCGGGCTCCTCGGCCTCCGCCTCGGGCTCGCTGCCCTCTTCGGCCTCCGCCTCGGGCTCACCGCCCTCCTCGGAGGACTCCTCGGCCGTCTCCTCCTCGGCCTGCCCCTGGGGCGCCTCTTCCTCCTCCGCCTGCGGCTCCGTGCCCTCGGGCTCGCCGCCCTCCTCGGGCGCCTCCTCGGCGTGCTTCTTCTTCCCGAAGTGGACGCGGTCCTTGAGCGAGGTCGTGGTCTTCCCCGCCGCCCCGGTGGCGGTCCCGGCCGCCGCGCCGGCCGTGGACGTCGCCTTGCCCGCCGCAGCCTTGGTGCCTTCGCTCACCGGGGAGGCGAGCTTCTCGGCACGGTGCTCGAGGTTCGCCGTCATGGACTCCACGCCCTTGGTGACCGCTGCCAGCGCCGCGGCGCGGCCGGCCTCGGTCAGGCGGACGGTGAGCTCCTCGGTCAGTCGCTTGATCTCCGGCGAGGACATCACCGAGGTCAGCTGTCCGGTGAGCTTCTGGGGGTTCTCGCGCAGCTGGCGCGCTCCCAGGCCGGTGGCGAGCAGGAGCGCGAGCCGCATCTTCTTCGTGCGCCCGAGCAGATACCCACCGAGCAGCATCCCGGCGAACTTGAGCTTGTCGTCCATGGCGTATCAGTCCTGTCCTCGACGGATGTGATGATCGACACATGCTGCGCGCGCAATTGCAGGATGTCACAGGCCATCGCGGCCTGCCTGACGAGAGGCGGCAGGCCGACCGCAACCCCCCGCCAGGCTCACGGAGGGCCCGAACGCCCGCAACCGGAGGCGCCGCCCGGGGAGGGCGCGGCCCCCTCACCGGGCACCGCCCGGACGGCCCCGCGCAGCCGCCAGAGACCTTCGGACGTTCGTGACGTTCGTCGAACGTTTTGGTCAGGCGGACGGCGCCCGGTAACCTGGGGACGTCCTTGGAGACGTCGCATAGTCAGGTCTAGTGCGCGGCCCTGCTAAGGCCGTGACGGGGCAACCCGTCCGTGGGTTCAAATCCCACCGTCTCCGCTCTTGTGAGGGGCCGGGAACCGCTGCATCGCCAGCATGGTTCCCGGCCCTTTTCCCTGCCCGCACCCGTCGGCCGTCGCACGGCACCGCCGCCGCATACCGCACGGCCCGGGCGCACCGCCCGCCGCGACGTCGTCCGAGCGGGCGCCGGCCGGGGCCGTGAGGCAAGACGATGTTTCGCAGGCCGCAGGCCTTCTCCGGCCCGTCCGCCGTGCACGACGGTCACCGAGTCAGGTGATCCGCGACGGTCTTGCCGTCGGCGGCGTGAGCTCGGCCCGGCTGCGGAGCGCGCCGACGGCGTGAGCGCACCAGGAGGACAAAGCCCACCCAGGACAATGCGACGACAAGCGCCACGCCAAACCGGACCAGCCCGAGACGCTCCTCGGGGTAGAGGTGCCCGGTGAGGTATGTCCTGATGAACCCTCCAGGGCTGAGGCCCGGCTCGCCCGCGCGGCGGCGGAGGTCGTTCTCGAGGATGGTCAGCGGGCAGTCCCAACCGAAGAGGACGGCGAACCCAGCCCACGCGATGGCCATGACGTGCGCGACCATGCTTCTCGGCCAGCGCCAGGCGACGAAGCCACCGATCACCACGTAGAGCAGGTAGCCGAAATGCGCCGCCATGACCAGATCGGCGAGCACGCCGTCCATGTCTCAACCCTCCCCCATGGACGGCGAACGGCAACCCTCACGCCCCGGGAGTGACGTCACGCCCGCCCGTTTTGGCGTGGGGCGGCGGAACTCGGCGGAGGGCAAGGGATTCGAACCCTTGGTGGGTTGCCCCACAACGGTTTTCAAGACCGTCACATTCGGCCGCTCTGTCAGCCCTCCCTGCCCCGCCCGGCACGCCGGCGCGGGGCGCCGACCAGTCTACGGGCGGCGCCGGTCCGGCTCGGCACCGGCGCGAGCGCAGGCCGGCCGGGCGCCGTCGTCGTCGGGCCGCCGCCGGCGCACCGGCCCCGCCACCCGGCGGTTTCCGACCATCGCTACCAAGATGAGGACCATGCGTGCCATCACCGTGACCAGCAACAACTCCCTCGAGCTGACCGAGGTCCCCGACGCCCAGGCGGGACCGGGCGAGGTCCTCGTCGAGGTCGCCGCGGCGGGGGTGAACCGCGCCGACATCCTCCAGCGCGCCGGGCACTACCCGCCCCCGCCCGGGGCGAGCGACATCATGGGGCTGGAGGTCTCCGGCACGGTCGTGGCCCTCGGCGAGGGCGTGGACGGCTCGCAGGTGGGCGACGAGGTCGCGGCGCTGCTGGCCGGCGGCGGGTACGCCGAGCTGGTCGCCGTCCCGGCCGGCCAGCTGCTGCCGGTGCCGCAGTCCGTCTCCCTGGTCGACGCCGGCGGGCTGCCCGAGGCGGTGTGCACCGCCTGGGACAACCTCATGCGCGCCGGGCGCCTGACGTCCGGGGAGACCGTGCTCGTCCACGGCGGCTCCGGCGGCGTCGGCTCCGCGGCGATCCAGCTCGCCACCGCCGTCGGCGCCCGGGTCCTCACCACGGCCGGCGGCCCGGAGCGGGCCGCCCGGTGCCGCGAGCTGGGCGCCGACGTCGCGATCGACTACAAGGGCCAGGACGTCGTCGCCGCCGTGAAGGAAGCCACCGGCGGGCGGGGCGTGGACGTCATCCTCGACGTCCTGGGCGCCGGCGGCCTCGGCGACAACGTCCGCATGCTCGCCACCGCCGGGCGGCTGGTGGTCATCGGCACCCAGAAGGGCCGCAAGGGCGAGCTGGACCTGGGCATGCTGCTGACCAAGCGGGCGAGCATCCACGCGGCGACGCTGCGGGCCCGCCCGCTGGTGCAGAAGGCCGCCGTCGTCGAGGACGTGCGCGAGCGCGCCTGGCCGATGCTCGACGGCGGCCTGCTGCGGCCCGTCATCGCCGAGCGGCTGCCGCTGGCCGAGGCGGCCCGGGCCCACGAGCTGCTCGATTCCGGGACGGTGTTCGGCAAGATCGTCCTCCTGCCCTGACCGGCGCTGGGCGGGCCGCCGGCGTGCGGCCCGCCCAGCTCCGGCGCCGCCGGGCCCGGCCGAGCGCCAGGCCCCGCCAAGCGCCGGCCCTACCCCTCCAGCAACCCGGCCGCGAGCGCCGGTGCCAGGGCGGGCGCGAGGGGCAGGCGCGGCAGCAGCGTCGCCTGATAGGCGTGGTAGACGTCGGGCCGCCCGGACCAGGTCCCGGCGGCGGGCGTGTTGTCCGGCGCGAGCTCGTGGTGCCAGCGGCCCGGGGCCTCGATGAGGTGGCGCCGGGCGTAGTCCCACCACGTGCGGTACCAGTCGGCGTAGGCCTCCTCGCCGGTCGCGGCGTGCAACGCCGCGGCGGCCCCGATCGCCTCGCACACCACCCAGTGCATGCGCTGGCGCACCACCGGGGCGCCGGCGAAGTCCACGGTGTAGACGAAGCCGTCCGCGCCGTCGACCGCCCAGCCCTCGCGCGCGGCGCCCTCGACCAGCGCCCGCGGCGCCTCGAGCGTCCACGGCTCCGGGTCGCGGCCCCGGGCCGCCAGCGCGGCACGCAGCTCCAGGGTGAGCCGGGCCCACTCCAGCCAGTGCCCCACGGTGGCACCAAAGGGACGGAAGGGGTGCGCGGGCTGGTCGCGGTTGTACTCCAGCAGCGGCCGCCAGCCGGGGGTGAAGTGCTCGGGCAGGCGCCAGCCGTGGGCCCGGGCCTCGCCGTCGACGACCCGGCGGGTGATGCGCAGGGCCCGGTCGAGCCAGAGGTCCTCGCCGGTCACGTCGGCGACGGCGAGGTAGGCCTCGACCGTGTGCATGTTCGCGTTGACGCCGCGGTAGTCCTCTGGCTCGGTGAATGTGCGGTCGAAGCTCTCGCGCACCATGCCGGCCTCGTCGTCCCAGAACCGTGTGGTGCTGACGGCGCGGGCCCGCGCGAGGAGGTCGGCGGCGCCGGGCCGGGCGGCCGCCGTCGCCGAGGCGGCGGCGAGGAGCACGAAGGCGTGCGGGTAGGCCCCCTTGCGGCCGCCCGCCTCCCCGGCGGGGCGGGGGCCGTCCGGGCCCTGCTCGACGGCGGTGAACCAGCCGCCGTGCTCGGCGTCGGCGAAGGTGGTGGTCAGCGCCGCGACGCCGTGGTCGGCCAGCTCGGCGGCGCCGGGCCGGCCGCGCAGGGCGGCCAGGGCGAAGACGTGCGTCATGCGGCAGGTGATCCACAGCTCGGCGCGCGCGGGGTCGGGCACGGTGCCCGCGTCGTCGAGCGTGCCGAAGCCGAGGTCGGTGGCGGCGCCGCGGGCGAACGCCAGCAGGGCGTCGCCCTCGGCGTCGAGCCAGGCGGCGGGGGGCGGGGTGATCATGGCGGCCCTTCCGGTCGGTGCTACCGGGAACCTACCGGCGCCGGCCCGCGGCCCGGCCGGGCCACCCCGCGCGCGCAGACGGTGATGCGTCGCGGCCGGTGGGGTCAGCCCTTGACCGACCCGGCGAGGAGGCCGCGCACGAAGTACTTCTGCAGCGCGAAGAAGACGATGAGCGGGACGATCATCGACACGAACGCGCCGGAGGTGAGCAGGTGCCAGTCCTGCCCGCGCGAGCCGGCCATCTCCGACAGCCGCGCCGTCAGCGGCTGGATGGCGTTGTTGCCGCCGGAGAAGGTCAGCCCCACGAGCAGGTCGTTCCACACCCACAGGAACTGGAAGATCGCGAAGCTGGCGATCGCCGGGACCATGAGCGGCAGCATGATGCGGAAGAACAAGGTCACGTGCCCCGCCCCGTCCACCCGGGCGGCCTCGACGAGCTCGCGAGGGATCTCGGCCATGAAGTTGTGCAGCAGGAAGATCGCCAGCGGCAGCCCGAACGCCGAGTGCGCCACCCAGATCGCCAGGAACGGGAACGCCTCGGCCGCCGCGGTGCCCGAGAAGATCCGCAGCAGCGGGATGAGCGCCATCTGCAGCGGCACGATCTGCAGGGCGAAGACGACGACGAACACCGCGTCGCGCCCACGCCACTGCAGCACCGAGAAGCTGTAGGCCGCCATCGTGGCGATGACGAGGGGGATGATCGTCGCCGGCACGGTGATGGTCAGGGAGTTCATGAAGAAGTTCGCCAGCTGGCCGTTGGAGGCGCGGCCGAACAGCACCGTCTGGTAGTTCTCCGTGGTGAAGGCGGGGTCGGTGATGAACGTCCACCACCCGCTGGTGCGGATCTGCCCCTCCGGCCGCACGGAGCTGACGAGCAGCCCGAGCGTGGGCACCGTCCAGACCACGGCCAGCACGATCGCGACGGCCGAGCCCATCCGGCTGGTGAGCATGGACTTGGTGCGCCCGGCCGCGGAGACGCGCGGCGCCGTCGGCCGCATGGGGTCCGGCAGGCTGGCGAGCGGCGGCTCCGCCGTCGCGACGGCGGGGTTGGCGGGCGTCGTGCCGCTCATGCTCCACGCACCTCCCGGTTCCGCAGCATCTGGCGGACGTTGTAGACGATGATCGGGACGACCAGCACGAAGATGACGACGGCGAGCGCCGAGCCGACGCCGTTGTTGCCGAAGGTGAAGGACTGGTCGTACATCTGGTTGGCCAGCACCTGGGTGCCGAACCGGGCGCCGGTGACGGTGCGGGTGATGTCGAAGATCTTCAGCGTGGCGATGGAGATGGTCGTCAGGACCACCACGAGGGTCGGGCGGATCGACGGCACGGTGATGGAGCGGAACATCTGCCAGGAGTTCACCCCGTCGAGCCGGGCCGCCTCGACGATGTCGGCCGGGATCCCCTTGATCGCGGCCGAGAGCAGCACCATCGCGAACCCGGCCTGGATCCAGATCATGATGAAGATCAGGAAGAAGGTGTTCCAGGGCCCGTCCTGGAGGTACCGCACCGGCTCGACGCCGAGGCCGGTGAGGATCGCGTTGAGGAGGCCGATCTGGGTCTGCTCCGCGCCGCGGTACTCGTAGACGAACTTCCAGATGATGCCGGCGCCGACGAAGGAGATCGCCATGGGCATGAACAGCAGGGACTTGGCGACCTTCTCGAAGCGCTTGCCGTCGACCAGGATCGCGTAGATCAGCCCGATCGCCGTCGAGACGAGCGGGACGAGCGTGACCCACCAGAAGGTGTTGACGAAGGACTGGATCGACTCGGGGTTGGTGAAGACCCACTCGTAGTTGGCCAGGCCGACCCAGTTCTGCGACCGGCCGTCCATGAAGGACATCACCATGGTGCGCACGGCCGGGTAGATCAGCCCGACGCCGAGCAGGAACAGCGCCGGGCCGGCGAACACGAGCAGCGTCCAGGCGGTGCGGGTGTGGCCGGCGAACCGGTCGGCCAGGCGCGCGACCACCATGAGGGCGGCGACGACGAGGGCGAAGGCGATGACGGCCAGCAGCATCTGGCCGGTCTTCGAGTAGAGGAAGAAGTCCATGCGTGCTCCCCTGCGAGCGGCTGGGCGGCGCCCCGAGCGGGATGTCCGCCTCGGGGCGGGAACCCCGAGGGGGTGAGTCTCGGATGCGGAAACCCCGGAGGCGGGTGCGCCCGCGCGGGGGTGCGGCCGGTGGCCACTCCCCCGCGCGGGCTGGTCAGCGGGTCAGCTGGTGGTCAGAAGGTCAGCTGGCCGGCCAGGAGGCCTCGATCTGGTCGAGGACCGTCTTGGTGTCGGCGCCGTCGATCCACTGGGTCATCCCGGTCCAGAAGGAGCCGGCGCCCACCTCGGAGGGCATGAGGTCCGAGCCGTCGAAGCGGGCGACGGCGTCCTTGTCCTGGAGCAGCTCGATCGCCAGGCGCAGCACGTCCGAGGAGGCGTTGGCCGGGTCGACAGCCTTGTTCGCCGACGTCACGCCGCCGATCTTGACGCGGGTGTTGGCCCAGTCGCCGGAGGACATGTAGGCCTGCACCGCCTGGGTGGCCTCCTTGTCGTTGAACGCGCCGACGAACTCGCCACCCGTGAGCAGCGGCTTCTCGTCCGCGGTCTTGCCGGGCAGGTAGAACGCGAACGCCTGGCCCTCGGGGCTGACGTCGGTGCCCTCGGGCCACTGGGCCTCGTAGAAGGAGGCCTGGCGGTGCATGTAGCACTTGCCGTCGAGGATGGGCAGGCCGCCATCGTTGAAGGAGGTGGTCGCGATGGACCGGGAGTCGCCGATGCCGCCGTTGACGTAGGCGTCGTTCTTGAGGATCGAGCCGGCCATGTCGGCGGCCGCGACGATCTGCGGGTCGTTGAACGGCACCTCGTGGGTGACCCACTTGTCGTACAGGTCGCCGCCGCCCTGGCGCAGGACCATGTCCTCGATCCAGTCGGTGGCCGGCCAGCCGGTCGCCCCGCCGGACTCGATGCCGGCGCACCACGGCTTCTCGCCGGTGGCGGCGATCTTCTCGGTGAGGCTCATGAGTTCGTCCCAGGTGGTCGGGACCTCGTAGCCCTTGTCCGCGAAAAGCTTCGGCGAGTACCAGACGAAGGACTTCACCGAGGCCATGAGCGGGGCGGCGTAGAACTTCCCGTCCACGGTGCCGTAGGCCTTCCAGTCCTCCGACCAGCCCTCGTCGACGTTCTTCTCGACGGCGTCCGGGGCCTCGACGACGTAGCCGTCCTTGACCATGCGGGCCAGGAGGCCCGGCTGCGGGAAGATGGCGAGGTCGGGGGCGTTGCCGCCCTCGGCCTGGACGACGACCTGCTGCTCGAACTCGCCCGAGCCGTTGTGGACGACGTTGATGCCGGTGCACTCGCTGAAGTCGGTGAAGGTGTCCTGCAGCTGGTCGGCCTCTGCCTCACGGATGGAGGAGAAGAGGTTGACCGTCTCGCCCTTGAAGCTGCCGTACTGCTCGTAGGCCGCGCAGTCCGTGCCGGCGGCGCTGCTGCTGCCCCCGGTGCCGCCGCCGCCTCCGCCGCCCATGTTGTCGGCCCCGCAGGCGCTGAGCACCATGGCCATCGCGGCGGCGCTCGCCAGGGTGGCGAGCCCCCGCCGCCTGGTCGTCGTGTTCATGCGAACTCCTCGTCACGTCGTCGTGTCGAGCGCAGACGCGCTCCCTGCGGTTACCCAACCACTTGTCCGGGATCTGAGACCACCATTGTTCCGGATCCCGGCGTAACGATTCAGCAACGGCGCAACGGAGCCTCCCCGCTCCCGCCGACAGGTCATCTCCTCGGCGAGATGACGGTGCAGCGGCGGCCTGGCGACCGGCGGAGCGCGGCGGCCAGCGCCCCGCGAGGTGCGCGTCAGCGGGTCAGCGGGTCAGCGGGTCAGCGGGTCAGCGGGTCAGGAGAGCCCGCAGGACCACGGCTGCGCCGTCGTGGAAGACGTCGTCGGTGACCGCGTCCGCGGCGGCCTGCACCGGGTCGGCCGATCCCCCCATGGCCACCCCGTGCGCGGCCCACCCGAGCATCTCCAGGTCGTTGGACCCGTCGCCCATGGCCACCGTCGAGCCGGGGTCGATCTCCATGCGCCCGCGGAGCATCTCCAGCGCGCTGGCCTTGGTCACGCCGTCGGGGGAGATGTCGAGCCAGGCGGTCCAGCCGACGGCGTAGCTCACCCCGTGCAGCCCGACGCGCTGGACCAGGTCGTGGAAGTCCTGCGAGCTCAGCTCCGGGGCGCGCAGCGTCACGCGGGTGGCCGGGGCCGCGACGAGCTCCTCGAAGTCGACGACCTCGACCTGCCCGGTCAGCTCGCCCATCGGGAACGGGGCGGTCACCTTGAACCCCCGGCCGAGGTCCTCGACGGCGAACAGCCCGTCGGGCAGCTCCTCGCGCAGCAGCCGCAGCGTCGGGGCGGGGTCGAAGGTGACGACGTCGGCGATCTCGTGGCCGTCGTCGAGCTCGGGGTCCAGCCGGATGCACACCGCCCCGTTGGAGCACACCGCCCAGCCGCGCTCGAGGCCGAGCTCGGCGGCCACCGGCAGCACGCCCTGGACGGACCGGCCGGTGGAGAGGACCACGTGCGCCCCGGCGTCGCGCACCTCGGCGACCGCCTCGCGCACCGCGGGGCTGAGCCCGCCGTCGTGGGTGAGCAGCGTGCCGTCGATGTCGAGGGCGACCAGCAGCTCCGCCCCCGCCGGCGGCAGCGAGGCGGGCAGCAGGTCGCGCCACCTGGCCGCGCGCGCGGTCAGGGGCAGCACGCCGTTCGTCGTCGGGCCGTGACCGGCCGACCCGTCCGCCGTCACCGCGCCGCCGCTCCGGCGGGCTCGAGCACCTCGAGGCCGCCCAGGTAGGGCCGCAGGCCCTCGGGCACGCGCACCGAGCCGTCCGGCTGCTGGTGGTTCTCGAGGATCGCCACGATCCACCGGGTGGTGGCCAGCGTGCCGTTGAGCGTGGCCACGGTGCGGGTGTCGCCGTCGGCGGTGCGCTCCCGGATGCCCAGGCGCCGGGCCTGGAAGGTGGTGCAGTTGGAGGTGGAGGTCAGCTCGAGATAACGGCTCTGGGTGGGCAGCCACGCCTCGCAGTCGAACTTGCGGGCGGCGGAGGTGCCCAGGTCCCCGGCGGCGGTGTCGATGACCCGGTAGGGCAGCTCGACCTTGGCGAGCATCTCCTCCTCCCAGGCGAGCAGCCGCTGGTGCTCCTCGGCCGCCTCCTCCACGGGCACGTAGGAGAACATCTCCACCTTGTTGAACTGGTGGACGCGGATGATGCCGCGGGTGTCCTTGCCGTGCGAGCCCGCCTCGCGGCGGTAGCACGAGGACCAGCCGGCGTAGCGCAGCGGGCCGGTGGACAGGTCGAGGATCTCGTCGGCGTGGTAGCCGGCGAGCGCCACCTCCGAGGTCCCGACGAGGTAGAGGTCGTCGGCCTCGAGCCGGTAGATCTCGGCGTCGTGGGCGACGTCGAAGCCGGTGCCCTGCATGGTCTCGGGGCGCACCAGGGTCGGGGTGATCATCGGTGTGAAGCCGTACCCCACCGCCTGGTCCATCGCGGCGTTGAGCAGGGCGAGCTCGAGCCGGGCGCCGATGCCGGTGAGGAAGTAGAACCGGGCGCCGGAGACCTTCGCGCCGCGCCGGACGTCGATGGCCCGCAGCCCCTCGCCGAGGTCGAGGTGGTCCTTGGGCTCGAAGCCCTCGGCGGCGAAGTCGCGCGGGGTGCCGACGTGCTTGAGGACGACGTAGTCGTCCTCCCCGCCCACCGGCGCCGCGGGATCGACGACGTTGGGTATGGTGCGGGCGACGGCGTCGAGCGCGCCCTGGGCGTCGCCGGCGGCGGCCTCGGCGGCCTTGACCTGCTCGGCGAGGTCCTTGGCCCGGGCCAGGACGGCGGGGCGCTCCTCCGGGGAGGCCTTGCCCACGGACTTCGAGACCTGCTTCTGCTCGGCGCGCAGCTCCTCGAAGGAGGCGAGGGTGGCGCGGCGGCTGGCGTCCGCCTCCAGCAGCTGGTCGACGAGGTGGTCGTCCGCGCCGCGGGCGCGCTGGCTGGCGCGGACCGTCTCCGGGTCATCACGCAGTGCTCGAAGGTCGATCATGCGTCGAAGCCTAATGGGCGCCCCTGCAGCCGCCGCCCCGCGACCGTTACCCGGGCGGTGGCGCGGCCGCCCACCGCGCGCCCGGTGTGATCAGGCCCGCTCCGGGGCGCGCCCCCACGAGGGGCGGATGGAGCCGCGCGACCGTTACCTTGCCCCTATGACCTGGGAGGCGTGGGTGGCGGTGGCCGCCCTGACGCTCGCGCTCGTCGCGGTGGCGCTCGGGCTGGCCGCCTGGCGGGCGGTGCGGCGGCGCACGCCGTCGTTCGCCGAGCCCCGGCTGCCCGAGAAGGCCGCCGACGAGACCCGCAGCGGTCCGCCCGCCGTCGTCTTCAACCCCTCCAAGGGGGACGCCCGGGCGGTGCGCGCCCTCGTCACCCAGACCGCCACCGACGTCGGCATGCCCGAGCCCCTGTGGTTCGAGACCACCGTGGAGGACCCCGGCCTGGGCCAGACCCGCGAGGCGCTCGAGCGCGGCGCCTCGGTGGTCATCGCGGCGGGCGGGGACGGCACCGTCCGGGCCGTCGCGGAGGGCCTCGCCGGCACCGGGGTGCCCATGGGCCTGCTGCCCCTGGGCACGGGCAACCTCTTCGCCCGCAACCTCGACCTGCCGCTGAGCAGCCAGCGGGAGATGGTCGCCACCGCGCTGACCGGGCGCAACCGCGTCGTCGACCTCGGCTGGCTGCGCACCGAGCCGCTGACCGAGGAGGAGGCCGGGGCGGTGCGCGGCCGGGACGACGCCTCGACCGCCCGCTCCGCCGAGCGCACCGCGTCCGGGCAGGCCGCCAAGGGCCGCTACCTCGACCCCGCCCACCCCCAGGACCCCGGCCAGCTCGAGGAGGCCGGGGCGGTGCCGCCGGACATCGACGCCCCGCCGGACGACCCGGACAAGGAGCACGTCTTCCTCGTCATCGGCGGCCTGGGCTTCGACGCCGCGATGGTCGCCGGCGCGGACGAGGACCTCAAGGCCCGGCTCGGCTGGATCGCCTACTTCGTCGCCGGGGTCAGGCACCTGGCCGGCCGGAAGATCCGGGCGACGGTGGAGCTCGGCGACTCCGTGCAGTCCGGGCTGATCACCGCGCGCACGATCCTGTTCGCCAACGTCGGGCGCCTGCCCGGCGGCGTCGTCCTCCTCCCCGACGCCCAGATCGACGACGGCTACCTCGACGTCGCCGTCATCGACACCCGCGGCGGGCTCATCGGGTGGGCGGACCTGCTGCGCAAGGTCACGCTGCAGGGCCTGGGCATCCGCAAGGACCTGCTGCCCTACAGCACCGGGTCCATCCGGTTCCGCCGGGCCCAGGAGGTCGTGGTGCGCACCGAGGAGCCCGAGCACGTCCAGGTCGACGGCGACCTCGTCGGGTTCGCGACGACGATCTACGCCCGCACGGAGAAGGGCGGCCTGGTCGTCCGGACCGCGTGATCGGCGCCGCGCGCCGGCCGCCTCGACCGCGACGGCGCCGCCCCGAAGCCCCGGCTCAGACCGTCCCGCCGGCGAGGAGGTCACGCACCCACTCCCGCGCGGCGCGGAAGTCGGCGTCGTGGGTGCCGGGGCGCAGGTGCGGGCGCTGGCCGTCGGCGCGCGGGTAGGAGCCGAGGAACCGCACGGTCGGGCACACCCGGTGCAGGCCGATGAGCGTGGCCTGCACCCGCTCCTCGCTCACGTGCCCCTCGGCGTCGATGGAGAAGGAGTATCGGCCCAGGGAGTCGCCGATGGGCCGGGACTCGATGCGCGAGAGGTTCACCCCGCGGGTGGCGAACTGCTCGAGCATGCTCAGCAGCGCGCCGGCCTCGTTGTCGGGCAGGTGGACCATGAGGGTGGTCTTGTCCGCCCCGGTGGGCTCGGGCAGGTAGCCGGGCCGGGCGACGAGGATGAACCGGGTGACGGCGTGGGGGTTGTCGGCCACGCCGTCGGCCAGCACGGGCAGGCCGTACTTCCGCACCGACAGGGGCGAGGCGAGCGCGGCGTCGAAGCCGGGCGCGTCCTGGTCGCCGGCGAGCAGCGCGACGGCGGCCGCGGTGGACGTGGCCGGCACGTGCACGGCGCCGGGCAGGTGGGCGCCCACCCAGCCGCGGCACTGGGCCCAGGCGTGCGGGTGGGTGGAGATGCGCCGGACGTGCGCGAGGGTCATCCCCTCCCGGGCGGCCAGCACGAACGCGATCGGCACGAGCATCTCGCCGACGATGACCAGCGGGGAGCCGGTGGCGAGGCTGTCGAGGGTGACGTTGACGCTGCCCTCCACCGAGTTCTCGATGGGCACGACGGCGAAGTCGACCTCCCCGCGGCGCACCAGGTCCAACGCGGTCACCACGTCGAGGCACGGGACGAGCTCGGACTCCGTGGGATCGGTCACCTGCAGCAGCGCCGCCTCGGTGAAGGTGCCCTCCGGGCCGAGGTAGGCGTAGCGGGCCCGGGCGGTGCCGGTCGCGGTGGGCGCCGGCGTCGCCTGGGCCGCGCCGCCGCGCGCCTCGGGGAGCCCCGCGGGCACCGTGCCGACGCGCTCGACGTCGCCTGCGTCGTCGTGCATGAGGGTCCTCCTGGTCTCGGATCGCGCCCGAGCCTAGTGCGGTGCGCGCGGCCCCTCCCCGGCCGGTCCAGCACGTGGCACGTAGGCTTCCGGACGTGAGCAGCACCCGACGCCGGCAGCAGCAGCGGCGCAGGGCCGCGATCATCGCCCTGGTCGTCGCCCTGGCCCTCGTACTGCCCTTCCTCCTGCCGCTGGTCGGGGCGGCGGCCGCCACGCCGGCCGCCGCGGCGACGGCGCGGCCCGCGGTGGCGCCGGCCGGCGCGGCAACACCGGCGACCGCGCCCGCCGGCACCCCGCCGCGCACGCAGCCGGTCCTCGCCGGCCCGGACGCCCCGGTCGTCGTCATCGGCACCGCCGGGGTGCGCTGGGAGGACCTGTCCTCCCTGGCCACGCCGAACATGTGGGGCCTCGCCCAGCACGGGGCCAGCGCCAACCTGGTGGTGCGCTCGGTGCGCTCCTCCACCTGCCCGGCGGACGGCTGGCTCGCCCTCTCGGCCGGCCGCCGCGCCGCCGACGTGCCGATGGAGCAGTACGGCACCTGCCGCCACCTGGACGAGGCGGACCAGGACGGCGCCGTCCCCGGCTGGTCGGACTACCTCGAGGCCGCCGGCGCCGCCTCCTACGACGCCACCCCCGGGCTGCTCGGCGACACCCTGAGCCGGGCCGGCGTGCCCACGGTCGCCGTCGGCCCCGGCGCCGCGATCGCGCTGGCCACCTCGGCCGGCGCGGTGGCCGGCGACCACATCTACGCCTCCACCAGCTCCCCGCGCCTGCAGGACCAGGTGGCCCAGGCGCTGCCCGGCAAGGCGCTCGCCGTCGTCGACGTCGGCGCGGTGCGCGACCGCAACCGCCCGCTCGTGCCCGCGCCCAGCGACGCCCCGAGCGGCACCGGCCCGCTGACCGAGCCCGCGCCCGCGGAGACCCCGAGCCTGCCCGCGGAGGAGGCGTGGCTGCTCAAGTCCCCCGAGCGCGGCCTACAGGTCGCGGCGCTGGACGCGCGCGTGGGGGCGGTGCTCGCCGCCGTCCGCGAGACCGCCCCGGACGCGACCGTCCTGCTCGCCTCGGTGGCCGACTCCGGGTCGGTCGCCCTCATGCAGCTGCTCACCGGCGACGGCCCGGCGCTGCCGCCGATCTCCGCCGACGGCGCCGTGTTCGACACCCGCTCCACCCGCCAGCCCGGCATGGTCCAGTCCACCGACCTCACGCCCACCCTGCTGGCGATGCTCGGCCTGGACGTCCCGGCGGGCCTGGCCGGCGCGCCGCTGGGCGTCACCGCGGACGGGCGCTCCGGCCCGGCCCGCGTGGCGGCCCTGGACGACACCAACCGCCACGCGGTGGAGGTCAAGGCCCTGGTGGGCCCGTTCTACTCCGCGCTGGTCCTCGTCAACCTGCTGCTCTACGGCGTGGTCACGTTCGGGCTGAACCGCCGGATGCTCGACGGCGCGGCGGCGCGGCTGGAGGGGCACGGGCCCACCCGCGCCCGGATCGCCCGGGCGCTGCGCTCGCGCCGGCCGGCCCCGCTGCTGCGCACGCTGCGCTGGGCCGCGGTGATCATCGGCGCCGTGCCGGTGGCGTCCTACCTCACCAACCTCCTGCCGTGGTGGCGCGCCGACAGCCCCGCCAGCGCGGTGTACGCGTACACCCTGGCCCTCGCCGTCGTCATCGCCGCGGTGGCGCTGGCCGGGCCGTGGCGGCGCCGGCTGCTCGCGCCGGTCGGCGTCGTCGCCGGCCTGACCACCGTGGTGCTGGCCGTGGACGTCCTCACCGGCGCCCGGCTGCAGGTCTCCTCGCTCATGGGCATCCAGCCCCAGGTGGGCGGGCGGTTCTACGGGTTCAACAACTCCTCGTTCTCCCTCTTCGCCGCCGCCGCCATCCTCGTGGCCCTGTGCCTGAGCGACCCGCTGGTGCGGCACGGGCGACGGCGCTGGGCCGCGGCGGTCATCGCCGTCATCGGCCTCGTCGCCACGGTGCTCGACGGCGCCCCGTCGATCGGGGCGGACTTCGGCGGCCCGCCGGCGCTCATCCCCGGCTTCCTCGTGCTCGCGCTGCTCGCGATGGGCGTCCGGCTGACCTGGCGACGGGTGCTGCTCGTCCTCGGCGTCACCGCGGTGGCGGCGCTGAGCTTCTCGGTGATCGACTGGCTGCGCCCGCCGTCCGAGCGCTCCCACCTGGGCCGCTTCGTCGAGACGGTGCTCGACGGCGGCCTGTGGTCCGTCATCACCCGCAAGGCCTCGCAGAACCTCGCCAACCTGTTCGGCTCGACGCTGACCCTGCTGGTGATCGGCGGGATCATCGTCGTGGTCGTCCTGCTCACCCGGCCGCTGCGCCGCGAGCGCCAGGGCGAGTCCAGCTACGGGTGGCTCACCGGCGGGGACACCATCGGGCGCATCGACCGCGACGCCGTCATGCTGCGCCCGACGCTGGTGGCGCTGGGCACCTGCTTCGCGCTGGCCTTCGCGGTGAACGACTCCGGCATCGTGCTGCCGGCCATCGGCATCTCCATGGCGGTGCCGCTGCTGGTGGCGGTGGTGACCGGGTGGCTGCTCGTGCACGGCGTGGCCGAGGGCGGCGAGCGGCCGGAGGCCGGGCCGGGCGCGGACGGCCGGGGCGGGGGCACCGAGCCCGTGCCCGGGCCCGGCGAGGGCGCTCAGCCCTCGGGCGAGGTGGCCCAGGCGCGGTAGGGCCGGCCGGGCTTCTGGCGGGCCGCGTCGTCGCCGCGGCGCGAGGCCGGCACGCGCACCCCGCGCAGCCGCCGGGTGTTGACCGCCAGGGCGACGTCGCGGTACTGCGCGCCGCGGTGCAGCTGGCCGGCGAGGTCGTTGCGGGAGGGCCGGTGCCGCAGGTCGCAGGGCACCTCCATGACGGTCAGGCCGGCGACGAGCAGGTCGATGGTCATCCCGGTCTCCACGCCCCAGCCGCGCGAGAGCGGGCTCGCGGCCTCGAACGCGGCGCGGGTGAGGCAGCGCTGCCCGGACAGCGGCTGGGTGGGGTTCCAGCCGGTGGCCCGGGCGATGGACCGGCGCGCGAGGCCGGTGACGATGCCGCGGCCGCCGGCGCCGGGCTGGGGCGGCAGCACGGCGATGCTGCAGTCGGCCCGGCCCTCGAGCACCGGGGGGACCAGCGGCGCGGTCGCGACGGCGGTCTCGCCCAGGTCGGCGTCGAGGAAGAGGAGTAGTCGCGGGGGCCGGCCCTCGACGTCGCGCATGGCGACGACGGAGGCGCCGGTCTCCATGGCGGAGGCCTTGCCGCGGTTGACCGAGTGGCGCACGACGACGGCGCCGGCGGCGCGGGCGGCGTGCTGGGTGTCGTCCTCGGAGCCGTCGTCGACGACGAGCACGAGGTCGACGTGAGGGATGGCCCGGGCGGCGCGGACGGTGCCGGCGATCCGGTCCACCTCGTCCTTGGCGGGGATGACGACGGCGACCCGCTGGGACCTCGCTCCTGCCTGCCTCACGGGGCCACCCTATCCTCGGTCTCGACCCGAGGTGCACCGCGTCCGGATGAGGCCTTGACCACCGCATGACTCAGGGGAGGCGATCCGCGAGGCTGCGGCATGTCCGGCCCGGCGTGCGCGGAGCAGGCACGGCCGCTGCGTGATCGGGGGAGCCGCGGCCGCTGCGTGACCGGGCAGCCGCGCCCGCTGCGTGGTCGGGCAGCCGCGCCCGCTACCTGACCGGGAGGGTCACCGGCCGGGTTGGCGGTTGGCGTGGTAGAGGTCCGTCATGGCGTCCGCGACGAGCCCGGCCCGTTCGGGGCCGAGGACGTCGACGACCCGGGACCGGTTGACCTCCGCGACGAGACGGCTCAGCTCGTCCGCGACGTCGCTCCCGCCGCTCGTGAGCTCGAGGAACGTCACCCGACGGTCGTCCGCGCAGGGCACCCGGACGACCAGGCCGCGTCGGGTGAGCCTGTCCGCGATCTTCGTGAAGCCGCCGGTGGTGAAGGCAGCGGCGCGCGCGAGCTTGGCCATCGGCACCCGGTGCTCGGGGTGGCGGTGCAGGTTGAGCAGCGTCTCCGTCTCCGCCTCGTTCAGCGAGAAGGCGGCCTTGATGGCGTCGTGGATCGCCTGGTTGGTCGCCTGGAAACCCTGGATGACACGCCCCCACAGCTCGACGGACGCCCGATCGTCGAGCGGCGGCGACGCCTTGGTCGGTGGGGTCATCGGAAGCTCCATCCATCACGAGTGCCGCCCCCTGCAGCGCCAAGATACTTAGCACGCAAGCAGGTTGCGAGACAGAGGGCCCTGGCGTCCACCGTCGCAGCCCGCGCCCGCCTCGAGCGGCGACCCGGCACATCCTGCTCCCGAGCGCCCCCGAGCGGGCGCCGAGGCGG
The DNA here is from genome assembly GCF_009193175.1 of Georgenia ruanii. GTDB lineage: Bacteria > Actinomycetota > Actinomycetes > Actinomycetales > Actinomycetaceae > Georgenia > Georgenia ruanii. Next base: position 55,892 of record NZ_VUKE01000019.1, read on the forward strand.
CCGAGAGCGTGGCGGCAGGACTCACTTCGCGCACCCCGACCAACGCGGTCGCCGCCGTCTTACACGCCTTCCGACGGCACACCGTGCGGCGCCAAGCGCGGCACACGACCCAACCCGGTGGACCCACTCTCACCCCTTCTTAGTTAAGTTGTCAACCACTTTCTTGGAAGGTTACGGTGACGGCGTCGCTCCACCCGGAGCGGCCACCGGGCACGATTCGCCGCCCGATCGGCGCGAGAACTCGGTGGTAAGTCCGGTCCCGGCAGCTCCTGCCGAGATCCTTCTGGGAAGGCACAACCACGCCCATGCGACCCCGTCCGCTCCTGACCGCCGCCCTGACAACCTTGTCCGCCCTGGCGGTGGCCACCCCCGCCCTCGCCACCGCGGCGCTGCCCAACGATGGGGGCAGCGGCACCACCCAGGCCGCGGCCGTCTCGGAGGACTTCACCAAGAAGGTGCTCACCACCGGCCTGGCCGACCCCTTCGAGGTGCTCTACGGCCCCGGCGGGAAGCTGTGGGTCACCGAGCGCACCGGTGGCCGCGTCACCCAGGTCGACCCCGCCACCGGGGAGAAGACGACGATCCTGACCATCGACGGCGTCATGACCACCGCCGGCGAGCAGGACGGCCTGCTCGGCATGGCCCTGCACCCGGACCTGCTCAAGGACAACAAGAAGAAGAACCAGTACGTCTACCTGTCCTACACCTACGACGGTGGCGGCACGGGCCCCGCCGGGGAGGAGCTCGACCGGCGCCAGCGGCTGGTGCGCTACACCTACGACGCCACCAGCAACACCCTCGTGGAGCCGACGACCCTGATCGAGGGCATGCCCGCCAGCGACGACCACAACTCCGGGCGCCTCGTCTTCGGCCCCGACAGCAAGCTCTACTACACGATCGGTGACCGCGGGAACAACCAGGACCTCAACGCCTACAAGCCCAACGAGGCCCAGCGCCTGCCCACCCAGGACGAGGTCGACGCGAAGGACTGGACCGCCTACCAGGGCAAGACCCTGCGCCTGAACCTCGACGGCTCCGTCCCCAAGGACAACCCCAAGCTCGACGGCGTGAAGAGCCACGTCTACACCTACGGCCACCGCAACCCCCAGGGGCTGACGTTCGCCAACGGCAAGCTCTACTCCTCCGAGCAGGGCCCCAAGAGCGACGACGAGCTCAACCTCCTCAAGGCCGGCGGCAACTACGGCTGGCCCTACGTCTCGGGATACAAGGACGACCAGGCCTACGTCTTCGGTGACTGGTCCGCCGGCACCACGCTGCCCTACGACGGGTTCAACATCCCCGACGAGGTCCCCCAGTACTTCGAGCACGACTTCACCGCCGCCAACTTCGTCGAGCCGCTGCGCACGTACTTCACCGTCGCCGACAATCACGATTTCAAGGGCGACGACTGCGACACCTCCGGGCTGTACTTCATCTGCTACCCGACCATTGCCCCCTCCAGCCTGGAGCACTACGACGCGACGGCCATCCCGGGCTGGGAGAACTCCCTGCTCATGCCCACCCTCAAGAGCGGCGAGCTCTTCCGCGTCGACCTGACCGACGACGGCGAGAAGGTCGGCGACTCCCAGCGGCTGTTCCGCTCCGTCAACCGCTACCGCGACACCGCCATCAGCCCCGACGGCGCCACCATCATCGTGGCCACCGACTCCGCCGGCCTCGCCCGGGGCACCGACGGTGACTCCACCAACGAGCTCGAGAACCCCGGCTCCCTGCTCACCTTCACCTACACCGGCAGGTAGTAGGCAGGAACCGGCTCCGGCAGGTTGCGGCCCTTCCCAGGGACAGCACGCCGGACGAGGACCAACGGCCGTCGCCCCGACATCCGGGGCGACGGCCGTTGGCCGCATCAGCGCATCAGCGCAGGCTCACCTGGCGGGAGACGATGCCGGCGCGGGCGCGACGCTCGTCGGCGGTGAGCGGCGCATCGGTGGCCAAGGCTTCCTCGAGCTTCTTCTCGAAGGCCTGCAGCGGCCCGGCGATCTCCTCGGCCTCGGTGCCCGGCGCCAGTTCCCACACCGGGATGAGGATGCCGCAGGCGCGGAAGGCGCCGATGAACTTCGAGCCGTCGTCGATGGCGGACGCGCGGTCGGCGTGCAGGCGGGCGATCGCGTCGAGGACGCGCTCCTGGTCCTCGGGGCGGGCCCAGCGCAGGAACTCCCGGGCACCCATGCGCACCCAGTAGGCCGACTCGACGCCGTCGATCTTGACGGTGGGGACGATCTCCTCGCTGGCGTGCTCGAGCGCGTGCGCCACGTCCGGGTCCTCGGCCGAGCCGGGGGCGAGCCAGTAGTCGAAGGTGTCGTGGACGGTGACCTCGAAGGGCACCGTGGTGTCGAGGACGTCCTGCAGGCGCGGCCCCGGCTCCGGCAGCCCGGCGCGGGTCAGCGGCGTGCCGGGCTCGAGGTCGAGGGCGTCGAGCAGGGCGGCGGCGACGTCGCGCGAGGCGTCGCCGGAGTGCTGGGCGGTCTGCAGGGCGACGAGCACGGTGCCGTCCTCGCGGTGCAGCGCGGGCAGCGTGTCGGGCAGGAGGGTGACGAGCTGGACCTCCCGCGCGCCGTGCTCCTCCGTGGTGCGCACGGTGACCGTCGCGGCGGGGACGACCTCGCGCAGCGCGACGAGGTCGGTCTCGCCGGGCAGGCCCTCGAAGGGACGCTCGACGTAGGGGACTTCCTGGCGCTTCGGCTTCGGCGCGCCCTCGGACTTCTTGCGGCTCTTCTTACCCATGGGGCCCAAGCGTACGGGTCACGGCGGCGAGCCCCCGCGCCCGCCGCCGGGTCGTCCCGACGCCGGATGCGGTTCTTGCGAGGCTCGGCGACGCCGCGCGCGAGTGCCGGGCAGGCGCCGTCCGGTGGCCACGGTGCCGGGCAGGCGCCGCCCGGTGGCCACGGTGCCGGGCAGGCGCCGCCCGGTGGTCACGGCGCGGGGCTGGCCGCCGTCGGACGGTGGCCGCGGAGGCGTCAGAGGACGGTGGGGGTCCGACCGCCCTCGGCGGTGAGGGGCAGTCCCGCGGCCTGCCACTGCTTCATGCCGCCCTCGACGTTGTAGGCGTCGTAGCCGGAGTGGTTGAGCCAGGCGGCCGAGCGGGCCGAGCGGCCGCCGGAGCGGCACACCACGAGCAGCTCGCCCTCCGGCAGCTCGTCAACCCGCGCGGGCAGCTGCCCCATGGGGATGTGCACGGCGCCCGGCGCGTGGCCGGCGTCCCACTCGTCCTGCTCGCGCACGTCCAGGAGGACGAAGCCCTCCGGGACAGGGTGCTGGGCATCGAGGTCGGCGATGGTCACCGGGGTGCCGGGGACGTCGGGAAGTGTCATGGCACCAGCGTAGGCAGCGGCGCCCGTGCGGGCAGGCGGACGACCCGCCGGGAGAGTACACCGGCCGGCCGCCGGCGCTGAACAGCGCGGAACTCCCGGGTGGACGGCGCGGAAAGCGCGGGCAAGACCGCCGCAGCGGCCGCCTTATCTCGGGCGTTCCCCGGGGCTCCGGTGGCAGGATCGGCACCATGCACGAGCGCGCCGGTACTCCCGCCCAGCCCGAGGACCTCATCGACGTCGACAAGGTCGTCTCGGCCTACTACGACCTGATCCCGGACCCCGACGACCCGGCCCAGCAGGTCGTCTTCGGCACCTCCGGGCACCGCGGCTCCAGCCTCGACAGCGCCTTCAACGAGGCGCACATCGTGGCCACGACCGCCGCGATCGTCGAGTACCGCCGCTCCCAGGGGATCGACGGCCCCCTGTTCATCGGCCGCGACACCCACGCCCTGAGCGAGCCGGCCTGGCGCACCGCCATCGAGGTGCTCAGCGCGGCCGGTGTGGAGGTCCGCGTCGACGCCCGCGACTCGTGGACCCCCACCCCGGCCGTCTCGCACGCCATCCTGCGCGCGAACGGCGCCGGTACCACCGGCGGGGTGCGGGTGGAGGGGCCGGGCCTGGCCGACGGCATCGTCGTCACCCCCTCGCACAACCCGCCGCGCGACGGCGGCTTCAAGTACAACCCCCCGCACGGCGGGCCGGCCGGCTCGGACGCCACCTCGGTCATCGCCGCCCGCGCCAACGAGATCCTGCGCAGCGGGTGGCGGGACGTGCCGCGGACGCCGTTCGAGCGGGCCGTCACCGCCGAGACCACCCGCAAGAACGACTTCCTCAGCGCCTACGTCGACGACCTCGTCAACGTCCTGGATCTCGACGCGATCCGCGAGGCCGGTGTGCGCATCGGGGCGGACCCGCTGGGCGGGGCGTCGGTGGAGTACTGGGCCGCGATCGGCGAGCGCCACCACCTCGACCTCACCGTGGTCAACCCGACGGTCGACCCCACCTGGCGGTTCATGACGCTGGACTGGGACGGCAAGATCCGCATGGACTGCTCCTCCCCCTGGGCGATGGCGTCGCTGCGGGACAAGATGCGCCCCACCGACGGACACACGCCCTACGACATCGCCACGGGCAACGACGCCGACTCCGACCGGCACGGCATCGTCACCCCCGACGGCGGCCTGATGAACCCCAACCACTACCTCGCCGTCGCGATCGAGTACCTCTTCACCCACCGGCCGGGCTGGCGCGCGGACGCCGCCGTGGGCAAGACGCTCGTCTCCTCCGCCCTCATCGACCGGGTCGCGGCCGGGCTGGGCCGGACCCTGATCGAGGTGCCGGTGGGCTTCAAGTACTTCGTGCCCGGGCTGCTCGACGGCTCGGTCGGCTTCGGTGGCGAGGAGTCGGCCGGGGCGTCGTTCCTGCGCAAGGACGGCACGGTGTGGACCACCGACAAGGACGGCATCCTGCTCGCGCTGCTCGCCTCGGAGATCCTCGCGGTGACCGGCCGGTCCCCGAGCGCGCTGCACGCCGACCTCGTCGAGCGATACGGCGCCAGCGCGTACGCCCGCATCGACGCCCCGGCCAGCAAGGCGCAGAAGGCCAAGCTCGCCAAGCTGCGCCCGGAGGACGTCGCGGCTACCGAGCTGGCCGGGGAACCGATCACCGACCGGCTGGTCGACGCCCCCGGCAACGGCGCGGCCATCGGCGGGCTCAAGGTCACCACCGAGGACGCCTGGTTCGCCGCGCGGCCCTCGGGGACCGAGGACGTGTACAAGATCTACGCCGAGTCCTTCAAGGGCGGCGACCACCTCACCGCGGTGCAGGCGGAGGCGAAGAAGGTGGTCGACGCGGCGCTGGGCGAGTAGCGCCGAGGTCGAGGCGCCAGTCGTTGGCGCGCATCATCGTGCCGACCGGGTACTCGACCTCGACCGCGCCGAGCAGCGTGAAGCCCGCCTTGCGGCACACGGCGTTCGACGCGGCGTTGCCCACCGCGGGGATGGCGCGCACCCACCGCCGCCGTCCCTCCTCCCGCGCCCGGTCCAGGGCCAGGACGGTGGCGCGGGTGGCGAAGCCGTGCCCCCAGCACTCCGGCCGCACGCCCAGCCGATCTCGTGGATGGGCGTGCCGTCGACCTCGTCGTCCCAGAACCCCACCGAGGCCACCGCCCGCCCGTCGAGCACGGCGACGAACATCCGCCCGCGCCCCGTGGCGGCAAGTCCGAGGTACCGCTCGTGCCGCGTGGCCAGCTTCTCCGCCGGCTCCGGCCCGCCCAGGTACCTGGTGGCCGCCTCGCTGCCCATCGTCGCGACGAGCAGCTCGAGGTCCTCCTCCGCCCACTCCCGCAGTCGCAGACCCATCCGCTTGGCTCCTCTCCCGGCGGGGCGTCGCCGCCCGCGGCCGATGCGCCACCCTGGCTGGCGGTGGACGCTAGCGGCCCGCGCCGACATCGGGGGCGGGCGGGCGCGCCCCGAGCGGACGGCCGGTCACTCCTCGCCGATGTCCTCGTTCCACAGCTCCGGCTCCGCGGCGATGAAGTCGCGCATGAGGGTCACGCACTCGGCGTCGTCGAGCACGACGACCTCGACGCCGCGCTCGCGCAGCAGGTCCTCCCCGCCGCGGAAGGTCCGGTTCTCGCCGATGACGACCCGCGGGATCTTGTAGAGCAGGATCGCGCCGGTGCACATGTCGCACGGCGAGAGCGTGGTGACCATGGTGGCCCGCGCGTACACCGACGCGGGCAGCCGGCCGGCGTTCTCCAGGCAGTCGGTCTCGCCGTGCCGGATGGCGCTGCCGTCCTGCACCCGCCGGTTGCGGCCGAGCGCGAGCACCGCCCCGTCAAGGACCAGCGCCGCCCCGATGGGCACGCCGCCCTCGGTGCGGCCGGCTCGGGCCTCGGCGCGGGCCAGGGCGAGGGCGTCGGCGTCGGTGAGCGCACGGGTCTCCATGGGGGCCATCTTGGCGGGTGGCCAACCTCACCGGCGGCAGGCGCCTCCCTCGTGTCTCGGGATCGGACACGGTGCGCCAGAATCATCTCGTGCTAGGGCCCTACCGCCAGATCCTGTCCCTCCCGGGCGCCCTGGCCTTCTCCGCCGCCGGGCTCCTCGCCCGCTTCCCCGGCGGGATGATCAGCCTCGGCATCATCCTCATGCTCTCCGCCCTGACCGGCTCCTACGCCACCGCTGGGTCGGTGGCGGCCACGTTCGTCGTGGCCCAGGCCGTCTGCGCCCCCCAGCTGGCCCGGCTCGTCGACCGGCACGGCCAGGCCCGCGTCATGGCGCCCTCCCTGACCCTGAGCGCCGCGGGCCTGCTCGGCCTGGTCCTCGCCGCCGTCGCCGGCGCCCCGGCGTGGACCCTGTACGCCACCGCCGTGGTGGCCGGCGCCACCGTGGGCGCCATGGGCGCGCTCGTCCGTGCCCGGTGGAGCCAGGTGGTGCAGAACCCCGGCGAGCTCCACCGCGCCTTCTCCCTGGAGTCCGCGCTCGACGAGTTCACCTTCGTCGTCGGGCCGGTCGTCGCCACCATGCTGGCGACGGGGGTGGCGCCCTGGGCCGGCCTGGTGCTCGCGCTCGTCCTCGTGGTCGGCGGCGGCTACACCTTCCTCGCGCAACGGGCCACCGAGCCGCCGCTCGTCGTCCTCGAGGGCCGCGCCGCCCGCGGCTCGGCCATGCGCTCGGCCGCGATGGTCGGCCTGGTGGGCGTGTTCATCTTCGTGGGCAGCATCTTCGGCGCCAGCGACGTCGCGACCGTCGCCTTCACCGCGGAGCAGGGACGCCCGGGCGCGGCGGGCATCCTCCTGGGCATCTTCGCCACCGGGTCGATGATCGCCGGGCTGCTCTACGGCGCCAAGGTGTGGGAGGGGCCCGCGTGGCGGCGCTTCCTGCTCGGCGTCGTCGTGCTGGCGGTGGGCAGCGGGCTGTTCCTGCTCGTCGGCTCGCTCGCCGTCATGGCCGCGGTGATGTTCGTGACCGGCTTCGCCATCTCCCCGACGATCATCAACGGCAACGCGATCATCCAGCACATCGTCGCGCCCGGCCGGCTCACCGAGGGCCTGACCTGGCTGAGCACAGGGATCAACCTCGGCGTCTCGGCCGGCGCGTCGGTGGCGGGGGCGATGATCGACCGCGCCGGCTCGGCCGGCGGCTTCGGGACGGTCGCGGTCTCCGGCCTGCTCGCCGTGCTCGCGGCCCTGTTCACCGCGCCGGTGCTGCGCCGCCGTGCGGGGCGTGACCACCCCCACGTGCCCTGACACCGGGCTCGACCTGCGGCCCCCGACCGGCCGGGGCAGGATCGAGGCGAACCCGAGCAAAAGGAGCAGACTGTGGCACGCAGCGTCGCCGAGCACCTCGTCAACCAGCTGGTCGCCGCCGGGGTCGAACGCATCTACGGCATCGTGGGCGACTCCCTCAACCCCGTCGTCGACGCCGTCCGGCGTACCCCGGGCATCGACTGGGTGCACGTGCGCCACGAGGAGGCCGCGGCCTTCGCGGCCGGGGCGGAGGCGGAGGTCACCGGCCGGCTGACGGCCTGCGCCGGCTCCTGCGGGCCGGGCAACCTCCACCTCATCAACGGCCTGTACGACGCCAACCGCAACAGGGTCCCGGTCGTGGCCATCGCCTCGCACATCCCCAGCGACCAGATCGGGACCGAGTTCTTCCAGGAGACCCACCCGGACCGGATCTTCACCGAGTGCTCGGTTTACTCCGAGATGGTCTCCGACCCAGGCCAGGTGCCCCGAGTCACCCGCACCGCCATCCAGCACGCCGTCGCCGCGCCCGGCGTCGCCGTGATCACCCTGCCGGGCGACGTCGCGGACCAGGCCGTCGACGACGCCGGGCAGCAGGCGGTCGTGCCGCCCACCGGCCACGCCCGCCTCGTGCCCCATGCCGCCGACGTCACCGCCCTGGCGGAGGCGATCAACGACGCCGAGAAGGTGACCCTGTTCGTCGGGGCGGGCGCCCGCGGCGCCCACGACGAGGTCCTCGAGCTGGCCGACCTGGCGGCCGCACCGGTCGGCCACTCGCTGCGGGGCAAGGAGGTCATCCAGTACGACAACCCCTTCGACGTCGGCATGTCCGGCCTGCTCGGCTACGGCGCCTGCGTGGACGCCATGGAGGGCGCCGACCTCCTCGTCCTGGTCGGCACGGACTTCCCCTACAAGGCCTTCCTGCCCCAGGACGTCACCACCGCGCAGATCGACATCGACGCCAGCCACCTCGGCCGGCGCACCCGCCTGGACCTGCCGGTGCACGGCGACGTCAAGGAGACGATGCGGCTGCTCATCCCGCAGATCCGGCGCAAGACCGACCGGAAGTTCCTCGAGCGGATGCTCAAGAAGCAGCGGGACATGATGACCAAGGTCGTCGGGGCGTACACCCGCAACGTGGAGAAGATGCGGCCCATCCACCCCGAGTATGCCGCCGTGCTGCTGGACGAGGCGGCCAGCGAGGACGCCGTGTTCACGGTCGACACCGGCATGTGCAACGTCTGGGCCGCCCGGTACCTCACGCCCAACGGCCGGCGCCGGGTCATCGGCTCCTTTCTGCACGGCTCCATGGCCAACGCGCTGCCGCACGCCATCGGCGCGGCGTTCACCGACCGGGACCGGCAGGTCGTCGCCCTCGCCGGCGACGGCGGCCTGTCGATGCTGCTCGGTGAGCTCATCACGATGCGCACCTACAACCTGCCCATCAAGGTCGTCGTGTTCAACAACGCGACCCTGGGCATGGTCAAGCTCGAGATGATCGTCGAGGGGCTGGTCTCCCACGGCACCGACTCCCCCGCCGTCGACTACCGGCGGCTGGCGATGTCGCTGGGGATCCCGGCGGTGCGCGTGGAGGACCCCCGCGACCTGCGCAAGGCGCTCAAGGACGGCCTGCGCCGCGAGGGCCCGGCGCTCATCGACGTCGTCACCGACCCCAACGCGCTGTCCATCCCGCCGTCGATCACCTCCGGGCAGATCCGCGGTTTCGCCACCGCCGTGACCAAGCAGGTCCTCGGCGGCGGCATGGGCGAGGTCATGGCGATGGCCAGGTCGAACCTGCGCAACGTCCCGCGGCCGTAGCGAGCGGCCGGTGCGGCACCGCACCGGCCGCCCACCAACCGAGACGGTGGCCCGCCAGCTGGGCCGGTCGTGCTGTGATCTGCGACACTCGGACACGGTCGGCGACGCCTCGTCGTCACATCGACGTGATGCCATGACGGGCACGACGAGCCGACAAGCCGCACTATGTTGACTGCAAGCTCGGGAGGCCCTCATGACCGCTCGTCACTTTCGCACCGGCGCCCTGGTGGCCGGCGCCGCGCTCGTGCTGGCCGCCTGCGGCGGGGGAGGACAGGCCGGGGGCGGGGGCACCACCGGCGGCGCCACGGCGGGCGGGGCGGACCTCGGGCTGGTCAAGAAGGGCGCCCTGACGGTCTGCTCGGACGTGCCCTACCCGCCCTTCGAGGTGGAGGACGCGTCCAAGCCCAGCGGCTACGGCGGCTTCGACATCGACCTGCTCCAGCAGGTCGCCGACAAGCTCGGCGTCACCCTGTCGGTGCAGGACGTCAGCTTCGACGCGCTCCAGTCGGGCACCACGCTGGCCGCCGGCCAGTGCGACGTCGGCGCCTCGGCGATCACCATCACCGATGCCCGCAAGCAGAACCTGGACTTCACCGACCCGTACTACGACTCCCTGCAGTCCCTGCTCGTCAAGAAGGACTCGGGCATCTCCTCCATCAAGGACCTGGCGGGCAAGAAGGTCGGCGTGCAGCAGGGCACCACCGGCAAGAGCTACGCCCAGCAGCACGCGGCCGATGCCAGCATCGTCGACTACCCCTCCGACGGCGAGCTGTGGCCCGCCCTGCAGGCCGGGCAGATCGACGCGATCCTCCAGGACTACCCGGTCAACTTCCAGCACCAGAAGACCGACCCGAGCTACGTCGTCGTCGAGCAGTACAAGACCAACGAGCAGTACGGCTTCGCCCTCGCCAAGGGCAAGAACCCCAAGCTGCTCGAGGCGATCGACACCGAGCTCAAGACCCTGCGCGACGACGGCACCTACCAGAAGATCTACGACTCGTACTTCTCGACCGCCGGAGCCTCCTCCTGACCCACCGGGGGCCGCCATGAGCATGCGCCGAACCACCAAGCGCCGCCTCACCCGCGGAGTGCTCTACGCGGTGTTCGTCGCCGTGGTGGTCTTCGTCGTGCTGGCCACGGACTGGGCCCGGGTGGTCAACCAGTTCTTCCGGATCGACATCGCCCGGGAGCAGCTGCCGCAGATCATCACGATCGCGCTGAAGAACACCATCTTGTTCACGGTGATCTCGTTCGTCGGTGGCGTCGTCCTCGGCATCGTCATGGCGCTGATGAAGCTGTCCTCCGTGGCGCCCTACCGCTGGTTCGCGACGGCGTACGTGGAGTTCTTCCGCGGCGTGCCGGCGCTGCTGACGATCTTCGCGATGGCGTACATGCTGCCCATCGCCCTGGGCATCCAGGTGCCGGGCGGGCAGGTGGGCGCCGGACTCGTCGGCCTCATCCTCGTCGCCTCGGCCTACATGGCCGAGGTCATCCGGGCGGGCATCCAGGCGGTGCCGAAGGGCCAGTCGGAGGCCGCCCGGTCCCTCGGGATGTCCCCGACCCGCACGATGTTCTGGGTGATCCTCCCCCAGGGGTTCCGGATCATCATCCCGCCGATGACCAACGAGTTCGTCCTGCTCCTCAAGGACACCTCGCTGCTCTTCATCGCCGGGTCCACGGTCTTCACCAAGGAGCTGACGACGTTCTCCCGCGACGCGCTGACCACCACCGCCAACGGCACGCCGCTGATCATGGCCGCCATGCTCTACCTCATCGTGACGATCCCGCTCACCCGCCTGGTCGCGGTCCTCGAGCGGAAGATGGCGAGGCAGCGATGACCGCACCGCTCGGCTCGGAGGAGGCCCGCGTCTCCGCGGCGCCCGCCGGAGCCCGCCGCATCAAGGCCCTGCCCCCGGGTGTCCCCGCCATCGAGATCCGCGACCTGCACAAGAGCTTCGGCACCAACGAGGTCCTCAAGGGGCTCAACCTCACCATCGAGGGCGGGGAGGTGGTGTGCGTCGTCGGCCCCTCGGGCTCGGGCAAGTCGACGCTGCTGCGCTCGGTGAACCTCCTCGAGGCGCCGACCAGCGGGCGGATCCGGATCGAGGGCGTGGACATCCTCGACCCCGAGGTGGACGTCGATCGCATCCGCACCCGCATCGGCATGGTCTTCCAGCAGTTCAACCTGTTCCCGCACATGGACGTGCTGCGCAACCTCACCATCGCCCAGGAGCGGGTGCTCGGCCGCAGCCGGGAGGAGGCCCGCCGGGTGGCGCTGGCGATGCTCGAGCGGGTCGGGCTCTCGGACAAGGCGACGGCGCACCCCGGGCACCTCTCCGGCGGGCAGCAGCAGCGCGTGGCGATCGCCCGGTCGCTGGCGATGAACCCCGACATGATGCTCTTCGACGAGCCCACCTCGGCGCTGGACCCCGAGCTGGTCGGCGAGGTCCTCGCGGTGATGCGGGACCTGGCGGCGGACGGCATGACGATGATGGTGGTCACGCACGAGATGGGCTTCGCCCGGGAGGTCGGCAGCCGGCTGATCTTCATGGACGGCGGCGTCATCGTCGAGGACGGCGACCCGCGGGAGGTGCTCGCCCACCCGAGCCACCCGCGCACCCAGGCGTTCTTCTCCAAGGTGCTCTGATTCTGAGGGCGCCCCGGCTCCCCTGGCCCGCGCCGGCTCCCGCCGTCGTCACCGCGGCGCGCGCCCGCATCCCGCGTGGGCGGCCCCGTCGCGACGGGCGGCGACTGGCCGCCGGGGTCGCGCGATGAGAACGTGGTGGGTCGGAGACAGGGAGGTGGAGCGATGAGCGCGGACGGCGCGAGGCACCTGGTGATCATGGGCGTGGCCGGCTCCGGGAAGACCACCATCGCCCAGCTCCTCACCAGCAAGCTCGGCTGGGTCAGCGCCGAGGCCGACGAGTTCCACAGCGCGGCCAACATCGCGAAGATGGCCGCCGGGACCCCGCTCACCGACGAGGACCGCTGGCCCTGGCTGCGCGCCATCCGCAGCTGGCTCGACGAGCAGGAGGCCGCGGGCCGGCGGGCCGTGGTCACCTGCTCCGCCCTCAAGCGGGCCTACCGCGACGTCCTCGCCGGCCCGAAGCGCGACGTCACCTTCGTCCACCTCACCGGCTCGGCCGAGGTCATCGCGGCGCGGATGCAGCACCGCACGGGCCATTTCATGCCGCCGTCGCTGCTGCCGTCGCAGTTCCAGACCCTCGAGGCCTTGGGGCCCGACGAGAACGGCATCGCCGTCGACATCTCGGGCACCCCCGACCAGATCGCCGAGGAGGTCATCGACCGCCTGGGCCTGCGACAGGGCTGACCGCCGCGCCGGCGTCGCCCACGGCGTGCCCGAGCGGCGCAGCGATGCCCAGCGGCGGGGTGAACCGCACGTCGCGCAGCTCGTTCCAGACCTCCATGACCACGGCCCGCGCGTGCCTCTCGGCGGCGTCCTCGTCGTGCTCGGCGACCGCCCGGGCGACCGCCTCGTGGTGGTCCAGCGACGCCGGCACCGGGTCCCGGGGCGTCAGGTGCAGGTGGGTGCGACCGGCGAGGACCTCGGTGACGACGCCCCGCAGGGCCGCGAGCATGTCGTTCTCGCTGGCCTCGATGAGCAGCGCGTGGAACTCGATGTCCGCCTGGAGGTACTCCTCCCCCGCCCCCTCGCCCGCCTCGCCGAGCCGGCGCAGCGTCGCGGCCAGCTCGGTCAGGCGCGCCGCGACCGGCGCGGGCGCCTTGAGGGCGGCGAGGCGCGCCGCCGTCGGCTCGAGCGCCAGGCGCAGCTCGGTGAGCCGGTGGAGCTGGTCGTCGCGGTGCGGCCCGGACAGCCGCCAGCGGATGACGCGCGGCTCGAGGACGCTCCAGTCGCGCACGGGCCGGACCGTCACGCCCACGCGCCGCCGGGACTCCACCATGCCGAGGGACTCCAGCACCCGGACCGCCTCGCGGACCACCGTGCGGGAGACCTCGAACCGCTCCGCCAGCTGGGCGAGCGTGAGGACGCTGCCGGGCGGGCAGTGACCGTGGGCGATGTCGGTGCCGAGCCGGTCGAGCACGTCGGTGTGCAGGACCGGGGCCTTCTCCTGCGCCCCGCGAACCACCATGTGCGTCCTCCTGACCCATGCGTCGGCGGCGCCGAGGGCGTCGCACCCGGGGCGTCGACGTCCCGCGGCCAACACATGATGACATCTTTGGCAAAAGTGTGACCTTTGTGTCACTGTGTGGACCAGCATCTCGCGACCGGTGGCGTCCGGAAAAATCGTGTGGCCGTCGCGCCGCGCCCTGACCCGCGGTCGCCCGCTGCCAACCCATCCTCCTTGCGGCTCACCCGGGCCGCCCGAGATCAACGGAGACTTCTCCATGGAAGACTGGACCCAGACCCTGGGAGCGGGACCGCTCCTCGGGATCGCGGCCGGCGCCATCGCACTGCTCCTGATCCTGGTGATCAGGTTCAAGATGCACGCGTTCCTCACGCTCATCCTCGTCTCGCTGCTCACGGCGTTCGCCACGGGGATCCCCGCGAACCTCATCGTCGACACCGCGGTCAGCAGCTTCGGCGGCACCCTCGGCTCGGTGGCCCTGCTCATCGGCCTCGGCGCCATGCTCGGCAAGATGGTCGAGTACAGCGGCGGTGCCAAGGTGCTCGCCGACAAGATGGTCGACGTCTTCGGCGAGCAGCGGGCGCCCTTCGCGCTCGGCCTCGCGTCGCTGATCATGGGCTTCCCCATCTTCTTCGACGCCGGCCTCATCGTCATGCTGCCGATCATCTTCGCCGTCGCCCGCCGCATGGGCGGCGACAACGTGCTGCTCTACGGCATCCCCGCCGCGGCCGCGTTCTCGGTCATGCACGTCTTCACGCCCCCGCACCCCGGCCCGGTCAGCGCCACCGAGCTCTACGGCGCGAACCTCGGCCTGGTCCTGCTCGTCGGCCTCATCATCGTCTTCCCGGTCTGGTACCTCACCGGTTACCTCTGGGGCAAGCGCGTGGGCCGCCGGTACATCTTCCCGGTGCCGGCGCTCTTCGGCGCCACCGCCGACGACGCCGAGCTGCCTCGCAACCCCCCCAAGGTCGGCACGATCATCGCGGTGCTGCTCCTGCCCCTGGTGCTGATCTTCATGAACACCGGCCTGGACTTCCTGCGCGCGGCCGACACGGTCTCGGCGGACGCCACCTGGTTCCAGGTGCTCTCGGCCATCGGCAAGTCCCCGGTGGCGCTGCTCATCTCCGTCCTCGTGGCCACGTGGGTGCTCGGCCTGCGCCGCGGCGAGAACGGCACGGCGCTGGAGAAGGTGCTCGACTCGGCGCTCGGGCCCATCTGCTCGGTCACCCTCATCACCGGCGCCGGCGGCATGTTCGGCGGGATCCTGCGCGCCTCCGGCATCGGCGACGCGCTGGCGAGCTCCCTGGACAACCTCGGCCTGCCGGTCATCGTCGCGGCCTACGTCGTCGCCGTCATCCTCCGCGTCGCGCAGGGCTCGGCCACGGTCGCGCTCGTGACCGCCGCCGGGCTCATGGCCCCGGCCGTCGCCGCCGGCGACTACAGCGCCCTGCAGATCGTGGCCATCACTCTGGCCACCGCGGCCGGGTCGGTCTTCGCCGGACACGTCAACGACTCCGGGTTCTGGCTGGTCGGCCGGCTCATGGGCATGGACGTCAAGACCACGCTGAAGACCTGGACGGTCCAGCAGGCGCTGGAGTCGGTGGCCGGGTTCCTCATCGTCCTGGTCGTCTTCGTCATCGCCTGACCGGTCGCGGGCGGCGGACGGCGCCCCCGACACGCACCAGCACGGAAGCCCCCGGGTCTCACCCGGGGGCTTCCGTGCTGTGCCGGCCGGTTCGGGACGGCCGGTGCGGGCCGCCGATCGCGCGGCCCGGTGATGTCAGTCCTGCCAGAGGGCGACGACGACCTTCCCGGACGTTGCCGAGTCCCGCGCGGCCGCGAAGGCCTCGACGGCCCGGCCGGCGGGCAGGTCGTGGGTGATGACCTGCTCGAAGGAGGGGGTGGCGTCGAGCAGCTCGACCGCCTCGTCGATCTCGTCGTTGAAGCGGAAGGTGCCGCGCAGCTGCAGCTCCTTCGAGACGAGCGGGGCGAGGTTGACCGGGCGGGCCTCGTTGGGGACCATCCCGACCTGCACGACGATGCCGGCGCGGCGCGCGCCGACCAGGGCGGGGCTGATCGCGGCGGGCACGCCGGAGCACTCGAGCACGACGTCGAAGGCCAGCGGCGGGATCTCCTCGGTGCCGACCTGGACGGTGCTGTGGACGCCCAGCGCGCGGGCGCGCTCGAGCGGGCCGGGCAGGACGTCGGTGGCGACCACCTGGGTGGCGCCCTTGGCGAGGGCCGCGGCCGCCGCCAGCAGCCCGATCGGCCCGGAGCCGGAGACGAGCACGCGCTTGCCGCTCACCCCGCCGGCGACGTTGATGGCGTGCAGCGCCACGGCCAGCGGCTCGGCGAGGGCGGCGCGGCGCAGCGGGAGGGTGGCGGGCAGCACGCGCACCATGTCCTTGCCGACCAGGAGGTACTCGCTCATCCCGCCCTGGGTGTGCGGCCAGGTCGAGGCGCTGCCCAGGTAGGACCCGCCGGGCCAGAGGTGACGGCGGTCCTCGATCCCGTCCTCCGGTGTGCCGAAGGTGGCCGGGTGCACGGTCACCGGGGTGCCCGGGGCCAGCTCGCCGGAGGGGTCGAGGTCGACGGTGCCGGAGACCTCGTGGCCGGGCACGAGCGGCTCGCGCACCACGTACTCCCCGTTCGCCCCCTCGAAGTAGTAGTGCAGGTCCGAGCCGCAGATGCCGGCGTAGGCCATGCGCAGCCGCACCTGCCCCTCCGCCGGCTCGGGGGTGGGCACCTCCTCCTCGCGGATGTCGGTCTTGCCGTGGATGGTCAGTGCCTTCATCAACATTCCTTCGTGGTCGTTCGGGGGATGCCGGGGCCCCGCCGTCGCGACGGCGGGGCCCCGGTGGTCGGGGGCCGCGGGATGGTCAGGACCGGACGGTGGGCCGCGCGGAGAGCGCCTCGCGGGTGGCCGCGCGCACGCCGTGGGTGACGATCACCTCGACGAGGTCGGCCACCCGGGAGACGAACTCGGGGTGGGCGGTGAGCTCGTCGGGGAAGAAGCCGCCGTGCAGGACGGCGCCGACGTGCCCGCGCACGTCCGGCGCGCCGGCCGTGGCCTGCGCCAGGCGGGCCCGCGCGGGCTCCTGCATGGCGTCGGCGACGGGACCGGGCACGAAGCCCGCCGGCGGCACCACGCAGCAGATCCACGCCGCGACGGTCAGGGCCATCTGCTGGGGCACCTCGCCCTGGTGCAGCAGGCGGAGGGCGGGCTCGGGCACGCGCTGGAGCAGCTTGGTGGACCCGTCCGAGCCCACCCGCGACGTCCGGTCCCCCAGGGAGTGGTTGGACCAGCGGGTGAACAGGCTCGCGACGTAGTCGTCGGCGTCGAAGCCGGTGGGCAGGGCGATGCTGGGCAGGTACTCGTCCGCGATCGCGGCGCGCACCGCCTCCTCGACGAAGTCCTGGCCCCGGGAGGCCGGGATGGTCTCGCGCCCGTCGAGGGCGCCGAGGTAGGCGATGAGCGAGTGCGAGCCGTTGAGCAGCCGGAGCTTGACGAGCTCGTAGGCCTCCACCTCGTCGCTGAAGATCGCCCCGGCGGCCTCCCAGCGGGGCCGGCCGGCGGCGAAGTGGTCCTCGATCACCCACATGGTGAAGGCCTCGGCGGGCACCGGGGCGGCGTCGTCGACGCCGAGGAGGCGGCGCACGCCCTCGCGGGTCTCGTCGGTGGCCCCCGGCACGATGCGGTCGACCATGGCGTTGGGGAAGGTCACCGACGCCGCCACCCAGTCGAGGACCTCCTGCGGTGCGGCCGCGGCGGCGAGAAACTGCTCGACCATGTTCCGCGTCGTCGTCCCGGCGGACTGCAGGTTGTCGCAGGACAGGATGGTCAGCGGCGCCCCGCCGGCGGCGGCCCGGCGCTCAAGCCCGCGGGCGAGCAGGCCCACGGTGGTCCGGGGGTTGGCGGGGTCGGCCAGGTCGGCGCGGATCTCCGCGGCGTCCAGGTCGAGGTCGCCGGTGCGGGCGGAGCGGTGGTAGCCGTTCTCCGAGACGGTGAGCGTGACGATCCTGTGCGCCGGGTCGGCGAGCGTGGCGACCACCTCGTCGGCGTCGTCGGCCGCGACGAGGGTGCGCCGGTGCACGTCCACCACGTCCGCGCGCTCCCCCGCCGGGCTCAGCTCGAGCACGCTGTAGAGGTTCTCCTGGGCGCGCAGCGCGTCGACGACGCGGCGCGAGCGGTTGGCTACGCCCACGATGCCCCAGTCCCCGGGCTCGGCCGCGAGCGCCTGGGCCGTGTAGACGGCGGCGTGGGCGCGGTGGAAGTTGCCCAGGCCGAGGTGGACGATCCCGGTGCGCTCGGGGGCGGCGGCCCCGATGAGGCGGCCGGCGGGCAGGGTGGCGTGGCTGAGTCTCATGTGCGAGTTACCAATCGGTGACGGCCCCGTCGCGGGTGCGGGCGACGGGGAGGTAGGCGGGGTCGTACGGGTGCGCGGCGGCGGCGACCTCGTCGACGTCGACCCCGAGACCGGGGGCGTCGCCGGGGTGGAGGTAGCCGTCGGCGAACGTGTAGTCGTGGCGGAAGACCGTCTCGACGAGGGGGGCGTGGCCCATGTGCTCCTGGATGCCGAAGTTCGGCGTGGCCAGGGCGAGGTGCAGGGAGGCGGCCATGGCGATGGGCGAGACGTCGGAGGGCCCGTGCGGGCCGGCCTTGACCTGGTAGAGGGCGGCGAGGTCCCAGATGCGGCGGGTGTGCGAGATGCCGCCGGCGTGGCTGACGCACACGCGCATGTAATCCAGGCTCTGGCTGGTGATGAGGTCCTTGCAGTCCCACACGGAGTTGAAGACCTCCCCCAGGGCGAGCGGGGTCGTGGTGTGCTGGCGGACCAGGCGCAGCGCCTCCTGGTTCTCCGCGGCGGTGGCGTCCTCGAGCCAGAACAGGCGGACCGGCTCGAGGTCCTTGCCCAGGCGCGCGGCCTGGATCGGGGTGAGCCGGTGGTGGGCGTCGTGGAGCAGGTGGAGCTCGGGGCCCGCGTGCTCGCGCACCGCGGCGAGGACGCCGGGCACGTGGCGCAGGTACGCCTCGACGTCCCACACCTCCTCGGCCGGGGCCGCGCCACGTCCGGCGGGCTCGTACGCGGCCACGCCGGGGTGGACGCCGTAGACCGCCTCGAGCCCGGGCACGCCGGACTGGGCGCGCACGGCCCGGAAGCCCCGGGCCACCTGCGCGTCGACCGAGTCGAGCAGCTCGGGCAGGTCCGCGCCGGTGGCGTGGGTGTAGGCCAGGACGCCGTCGCGCACGGCGCCGCCGAGCAGCTGGTACACGGGCTTGCCCGCGGTCTTGCCCTTGATGTCCCACAGCGCGAGGTCGATGGCGGCGATCGCCGCCATGGTGACCGGGCCGCGCCGCCAGTACGCCCCGCGGTAGAGGTACTGCCAGGTGTCCTCGATCCGCTCGGCGTCGCGCCCGACCAGCAGCGGGACCAGGTGGTCGCGCAGGTAGGACGCCACGGCCAGCTCGCGGCCGTTGAGGGTGGCGTCGCCCCAGCCGACGACGCCGTCGTCGGTGGTCACCTTCAGGGTCACGAAGTTCCGGCTCGGGCTCGTCACGAGGACCTCGGCGGAGCGGATGCGGGAGGCCATGTCATCACCACGCTCTCGGGCTCGGTCGCCGTTGGGTCCCGACGGCGACGGCCTCCGTCGTCGGGGGCCGCCCGTCCGTCAGAGCCAAAGGTATGACTTATTTGGTGTGACGTGCAACTCCGGTGCGGCTCAGCCGAGGAGCAGGTACCCCGCGGCCACGACCGTCAACGCGATGATGAGCCGGTCGAAGAGGGCCTGCGGGATCCGCGGGGCCAGCCGCCGGCCCGCGAGCGCGCCGACCACCACGCCGGGCACCAGCACCAGGTCGAGCAGCAGCGAGGCGGGCGTGACGAGCCCGAGGGCGACCATGAACGGCACCTTGGTGAGGTTCACGGCGAAGAAGAACCACGCCGCGGTGCCGAGGAACGTCAGCACCGGCAGCCGGGTCGCGAGGAAGTACAGCGACATCACCGGTCCGCCGGCGTTGGCCACCATCGTGGTGAACCCGCCGAGCGTGCCGTAGGCCCCGGGCGCCAGCCGACGGCGCCACCGGCCGGTGCGGACCTCCGCCGCGTCCGGGCGCCCGGTCCGGGCGCGCCGCACCACCGTGACGACGAGCAGGGCCAGCAGGATCCCGCCGATCGCCCGGCGCACCGCGGCGTCGCCGGCGACGGCGAGAAACGCCGTCCCCGTCCCCAGCCCGACCAGGACCGGCGGCGCCAGCCGCCGCAGCACCTGCCAGTCCGCGTTGTTGCGGTAGGCCGCGACGGCGAACAGGTCGCCCACCATGAGCAGGACGAGCAGGACGCCGGTGGATGCCCGGGCGGGCAGGACGGCGGCGAAGAGGCCCACGGCGATGGTGTTGGCCCCGGGCATCGCGGTCTTGCTCAGACCGACCACCAACGCGCCGAGGCCGAGCGCCACCCAGCCGAGGACGGGGAGAGACTGCACCGGGCAAGGATGCTCCCCCGGCGCGGCGGCGGGCAGGACGGGCGGGTGTGGCGCCCGGCACAGTGTGGCGGCCACCGGCCGAGCACCGGGCACCGGGCACGTCCGCGTACCGTGACCCTGACGGCGACAGGCGACGGCGGGAGCATGGGCGTGACGGCGCGCGAGACGGGCGGCGGAGCAGGGACCATCATCGCGCCGGGGCGGCTGCGCCGCACCGTGCTCGTGGTGGCGGGGCTCAACCTCGCCTACTTCTTCGTGGAGTCCGGCATCGCCCTGGCCATCGGCTCGGTCTCGTTGTTCGCCGACAGCGTCGACTTCCTCGAGGACACCGCCGTCAACCTGCTCATCTTCCTCGCGCTGGGCTGGTCGCTGGCCTGGCGCGCGCGGATGGGCAAGGTCATGGCGGGCATCATCCTGGTCCCCGCGCTGGCCGCCGCCTGGCAGGCCTTCGCCAAGGTCTCCCACCCCGCGCCACCCGACCCGCTGGCCCTGCTGCTCACGGCGGGCGGCGCCGCCGTCGTCAACCTCGCCTGCACCCTGATCCTGGCCCGGCTCCGCCACCACGGCGGGTCGATGACCACGGCCGCGTGGCTCGCCGCACGCAACGACGTGGTGGTCAACCTGGCGATCATCGCCATGGGGCTGCTCACCCTCTGGCTGCGCAGCGGCTGGCCGGACATCGTCCTGGGGCTGATCATCGTGGTCGTCAACGTCGCGGCCGCCAAGGAGGTCTGGGAGGTGGCCACCTCCGAGGGGCTCGCCGCCCGCGCGCTCGCCGGGGAGGAGATCGACTGACGCGCCGCGCGGCCGCCGTCAGCGCGGGTGCGGGGCCGCGGCGAGGTCGAGGACGACGGCGGCCGTGGCGCTGACGCCGCGGACCGCGTGCGGGTCGCCGGTCATCGGGTCGACGTGCTCGGGGAAGTCGTGGCGGACCGCGAGCGCGAGAAGCTGCTCGGCGACGCCGTCGGCAAGGGGACCCTCGAGGTGCTCGTGCAGCCCGGTGACCACCAACCAGTTCATCGTGAACCAGCCCGGGCCGCGCCAGGAGGTGGCGAGGTCGACGTCGGGGGCCCGGAGGTCGTAGCTCGGCACGACCAGGGCGCCGCCGCCGAGGAACCCCGGCCCGCGCACGGTGGCGACGAGGTCGTCGGCGTGCTCGAGGTCGGGCAGCAGCAGCGGGACGAGGCCGTTGACGGTCGGACGGCGCACCAGCCGGTCGCGCGCGACGTCGTGGGCCCCGTAGACGCCGAGCTCAGGCAGGTACAGACCCTCCAGGGCGGTGGTGATGCGCCCGGCCAGGGCGCGGTGCGGCGCCGGGTCGCGGCCCAGCTCCACCGCCATCTCGGCGAGGGCGAGCTCGGAGACCGCCCACAGGGCGTTGAACGCCGGGTCCTCCACCACGAACGGGTGGGCCGCGGCGTCGTCGTAGCCCGTGTCCCGGTAGCGGCCGGCGAGCCAGAGGGCGCGGGCGACCTCGGTCGGGGTGCCCGGCTCGGGATCGCCGACCCGGACGGCGTCCGGCGCGGGGAGGCCGGGGCCGGCGGCGGGCACGTCCGCCAGCGCCTCGTCCCACAGCGGCGAGCCGGCGGTGGCGGACTCCCAGGGGTGGACGATGCTCGCCAGCCCGGCGCCCCGGTGGTCGCGACGGGCCGCGAGGTACCGGTGCCAGGCCAGCAGGCGGGGGTACGCCCGCGGGAGGAAGCCGCGCTCGCGGGACAGGGCGGGGGCGGCGAGGTGGACGAGCAGGGCCGCGGCGGCGTGGACGGGCGGGGTCACCAGGCCGGAGGTAGGCAGCTCGGCCGAGCCCGGCACCCCACGCGATCGCCAGAAGGCGTCCCCCGGCGCGGCCTCGGCCTCGTGGCCGGGCTCGAAGACGAGCTGGGGCAGGCGGCCGTCCTCCCACTGCCCGGCCAGCAGCGACTCCAGCTCGGTCTGGGCCCGGTCGGGGGCGACGTGGCGCAGGCCCACGGCGACCAGCGCGGAGTCCCAGCCCCACTGGTCGGGGTACGCGCCGCGCGCCCGGGCGGTGTGGTGGCCCGCCCAGTTCTCCTCGAGCAGCGCGGCCGCGGCGGCACGCACCGCGGCGGGGGCGGGAGGCGCGGCCGGGTCGTCCGCTCGGGCGGCGGCCAGGGGCTCCTCGGGGGACGGCGGAACGGCGGCGTCTGACACGTCACGCACCTCTCCGTGCGAGCAGGGCCGGCGGCGGTGACGTGCCGGCCACCGCTTCCAGGATAGCCAGCGCCGGGCGTCGGGCCACGGCCGATCCCGGCGTGCACCGGCGACGCGGCGGCCGTAGGTTGGTTGGAGACCCCGAACCAGTTTGACGACGGGAGCTACGCCATGAGCATGCCGAACCTGCCCCAGGCCATGAGCAACGCGGCCGACTACCGCCCGCTCATCGACCTCAAGGACTACGCCGACGCGCAGGACCTGGTGGACTTCCTCTCCGACAGCGGCTTTCCGGTGAGCAACGTGCGGATCATCGGGACCGGGCTGCACACGGTCGAGCAGGTCACCCGTCGCAAGACGAACGGCCGCGCGGCGCTCGAGGGCGCCGCCGGCGGCGCCTGGTTCGGCCTGCTGCTGGGCCTGCTGCTCTCGCTGTTCGTGCCCGGGCAGGCCTGGTTCGGGATGATCGTCGCCGCGGTGGTCTTCACCGCACTGTGGGGCGCCCTGTTCGGCTTCCTGTCCCACTGGGCCACCCGCGGCAAGCGCGACTTCGCCAGCGTCAAGGCCCTCGAGGCCAGCGGGTACGAGGTGCAGGTGACCGCCGAGCACCTCGCCGAGGCCCGCCGCCTGGCGCGGATCGACGCCATGTGACCGGGTGGGGCGCGCTCGCGCTCGACGGCGGCGCTCGCACCTCCACGCCGCACACTCGAGGTCCTGGTCGCCACGACGACCTGAGCGACCGGACTGCCCTCTCGGCCCGCCAACGCAGGCACCCCGGCCGCCCCACCGGCGGTCCTCCTCAGCAAGAGCCGCCGGGGAACCGGCGCCCGCCTCAGGTCTGCTGCTGCGGCTGGGTCTTGTCGATGCCGCCGAGGGACTTGAGGAACTCGTGGCACTTCTTGGCGCGCTCGGAGTCCTGCGCCATGACCTCCTCGAAGAAGGAGGCGATGTCCTCCTTGCCGGCGTTGCGGGCGTCGCGCACGTACTGCCCGTAGTCGTGGCCGGCCTTGAGGGAGTGGTACTGCACCGAGATCAGGTCGTAGGTGACGTCGTCGAAGCCGGTCTCACCGGTGGCCATGCGGTCCTCCTCTGGTCTCTGTTCTCGTGCCTCGACCCGGCCGGTGCCGGGTCGGCCCGCGGGGCGGGCGGCCCCGCGGGAGTGCTCTCCCTGGGCCGCTCTCCAACGTAAGGGCCGCGGCACGGTCCGCAACCGGATGCCCCCTGGGCGCGGGTGACCACGGTCCAGGCGAGCGGACGCCGCGCCCCTCAGGCGTAGCGGCGACGGAAGTCCTCCTCGAGCTCCTCCAGCGAGCGCTCGGAGGTCTCCGGGATGAGCCGCCAGGCGAAGACGATCGCCCCGGCGTTGACGACGGCGAAGAGCAGGAACGTCGCCGCCCCGCCGACGCCGTCGACGAGGACCGGGAACGTGAAGGAGATCGCCGCGTTGACGCACCAGTGCAGGAAGACGGCGATGCCCATGCCGAGCCCGCGCATGCGCAGGGGGAAGACCTCCGAGAGCATCACCCACGTGACCGGCGAGAGGGCCGCCTGCTGGAAGAGCAGGAACAGCAGCATGAACGCCAGGACGGCGTAGCTGGCGCCGAGCGGGGGCACCCGGCCCGCGGCGAGCGCCGGCTCGACCGCGATGGCGAACACCGCGCCGAGGGCGAGCAGCGCGAGCAGGATGCCGCCCTGGCCGACCAGCAGCATCGTCCGGCGGCGCACCCGCCGCACGATCTGCAGGCCCAGGACGGCGGCCAGCACGGACACCACGCCGTTGGCGATGGTGGCGGTCAGCGCCGCGTCGGTGGCCAGCCCGGTGAGCTCGAGCAGCGTGGGGGCGTAGTACATGATCGTGTTGACCCCGCTGACCTGCTGGATGACGGCGACGCCGATCCCCACCACCATCAGCCGCCGGATCCAGGGGGCTCGCAGGTCGCGCCAGCCGAGCCCGCGGGCGGCGGTCTCGGCGTCGGCGACCCCGACCATCTCGAGCAGCTCGCCCACGGCGTCGTGGCCGGCGGGCCGGGTGCGCCGCAACGTGGTCAGGGCCTCGCCGTAGCGCCCGCGGGCGGCGAACCACCGGGAGGTCTCCGGCACCCGGTGCACGAGCACCCACAGCACCACGGCGGGCACCGACGCCAGCGCGAGCATGTACCGCCAGGTGTGAGGGCCCTCCACGGTGTGCGCCAGGACCGCGTTGAGCGTGTAGGCGAGCAGCTGGCCGGTGACGATCATCAGCTGGTCGGCCGCCACGTAGCTGCCGCGGGACTCCTTGGGCGCCAGCTCGGCGAGGAAGACCGGCACGGTCGCCGACGCCCCGCCGACGGCCAGACCGAGGACCACCCGGGCGGCCACCATCGTGCCCAGCCCGGGCGCGAGCGCCGTGCCCGCCGCACCGAGGGTGAAGACGACGGCCAGGACCAGGAGGGTGCGCCGTCGGCCGTGGCGGTCGGAGAACCGGCCGCTGACCATGGCGCCGACGGCGGCGCCGATGAGCAGCGAGGACGTCACGAGGCCCTCGGTCGCGGGCGTGAGCGCGAGCCCGCCCGCCGCCTCCGGCCGGGCCATGTACGGCAGGGCACCGGCGATGACGCCGGTGTCGTAGCCGAAGAGCAGCCCGCCGAGGGTGATGACGACGGCGGCGAGCCGGGTGCGCAGGGGCGTCACCGGGGCACCGGCCTCCGGCAGGGCCTGGAGACGGTCACGGGTGACCGTCCGTGTCGTCGTCCGGTCGGGTGCCGCCGCTCCCACGATGCGCCTTTCGTCGTCCGCCGTTGCCTCGCCCCGCCACGGATCCGGACCGCCACGGAAGGCATTCGAGTCTAAGCGGCGCGGCCAGGGCCCTCGGGCGGCCTTGCGAACCCGGCCCTGTCGGACAAGGCCATCACGGTGCTGGACCCCTACCTCGAGCGCGACGAGCTGGGCGTCAAGAGCGGCAAGGGGTTCTACGACCACGGCGGGAAGTAGCGACCCCCGACCGCGGAGGTAGCGGACCACCACCGGCCTCTCCGGATGCGGACGCCTCCGCCCGCCCCCACACTGACCGCACCGACCTGCACGCGCGGGTCCCGAGGGAAGGAACGGCGCATGGGTATCGGAGGCGGCATCTTCCTCATCGTCGTCGGGGCGATCCTGGCGTTCGCGGTGTCCGACGGCATCGCGGGGGTCGACCTGACGATGGTCGGCTACATCTGCATGGCGGCGGGCCTCGTCGCCCTGGTCGTCGCGCTGATCATGAACCGCCAGCGCACGAACACCACGCACACCGAGTACGTCGAGCGGCGCGACGACCACCGCATCCGCGGACCCGAGGGCACGCTCTGACGCCTGACGGCGAGGCGGGGCTGAGGCTCGACGGCGGGGCCGGGCGATCCTGGACGGGCGCCCGGCCCCGGCCGTGCCCGCCCCGGGCCGCGGCGCGGCGGGCGGCCGCCCGAGCCCGGCGCCCGGGCGCCGTCTAGGGTGTCAGCCGTGGCACTGTCCCGAATCGGCATGGCGGTCGACGACGCGATCAACCGCCGCAGCGTGCGCTACCTGCGCAAGAAGGGCTGGCGGCCGCGCACGATCGGGCTGACCGGCTACGGCTCGGTCCACAGCGTCCACGTGCTCGGCCGCGTCCTCATGGCCGACCCGACCAGCCCGCCCGACGACGAGATCACCCCGGTCGGGCCGATCAACGTCGCCGGCGAGGCGAAGCGCGGCTGGCGCGCGTTCTTCACCGCCCAGGTCGGCTACCTGCCCGTCGTCGTGCGAGCCGGGGACCAGGAGGTGCACACGACGACCGACCGCGGGGGGTACATCGACGTCATCGTCCGCGACCACGGCCTGGCCCCGGGCTGGCACGACGTGACGATCGAGGCCCGCGCGGCGGAGCCGGCCAGGGCGCGGGTGCTCGTCGTCGACCCGGAGGTGCGCGCCGGGATCGTCTCGGACGTCGACGACACGATCATGGTCACGATGCTCCCCCGCGCCCTGCTGGCGGCGTGGAACACGTTCGTGCGCCACACCAACGCCCGCAAAGCGGTGCCCGGCATGGCCGAGCTGTACCGCACGGTGCTGCAGGACGCGCCCACCGCGCCGGTGTTCTACCTGTCCACCGGCGCGTGGAACGTGGTGCCCACGCTGCGCGGGTTCATGCGCCAGCACGGCTACCCCGACGGCCCCATGCTCATGACCGACTGGGGGCCGACCAACACGGGGCTGTTCCGTTCCGGCATCGAGCACAAGCGCACCCAGCTGCGCAACCTCATGATCACGTTCCCGCAGATCCGGTGGCTGCTCGTGGGCGACGACGGGCAGCACGACCCGATGATCTACGACGACGTCGCGCGCGAGCACCCCCGGCACGTCTCGGCCATCGCCATCCGCGAGCTCTCCCCCACCGAGCAGGTGCTCTCCCACGGCACGCCCGAGGCGATCGAGGAGCCGGACCCGCGCCGCAGCGCCAACGCCGAGCACGGCGTGCCGACGGTGAAGGGGCGCGACGGGTACGAGCTGGCCCGGGAGCTGCCCGAGCTGCTGGTGGCCCGGCGCAACGAGCGGATCGCCCAGGAGGAGGCGGAGCGGCGCGAGGCCGCCGAGCGTCAGGAGACCCCGGACCGCCGGCAGGCCGCCGACGGCCGGCAGGCCGCGGAGCGCCGGCAGGCGCAGCGGGCGCGTTAGCGGCCCGTCCGGCACCTACCCGCCCAGCGCGGTGCGCGCCGCCAGCAGCAGGACGGCGGTGCCGCCGAGCGCCGCCGTCCACCGCCGCCCGCGGGGCCCGGCGAGGAACCGCCCGAGCGTCGCGCCGGCACCGGCCAGCAGCAGCTGCCAGCTGGCCGAGGCGACCAGCGCGCCGACCACGAACGCCGCTCGCTCGCCGAGCCCGGCTGAGCCCTGATCCACCGACGTTGCCGTTTGTCGCTGATCGGGTGAGGTGATGGGGGCGAGCAGGTCCGAGGCGTGGTGGGGCTGCCGGTCTGCGCCGGCTCTTCCACTTCGGGTTCCTCGGGTCGTGCCCGCTGGGGCTGGGTGGTCAGGACGCGGCCGTCGGTGGCGGTCCGGTCGCGGCGGTGTGGAGGGCGGTCCAGTGCTCGGCCCAGGGCCAGCGGCTGGGCAGGTGCAGGATCAGCCGGCGGCCCGTGGCGGCGATGCGGGCAGGGACGTTGATGATCCGGCGACGCACGGTCGCCCACCGGGCGGTGGCCATGTCGGCGGCGACAGTGGCGGCACGGGCGATGTTGAACGCGATCGTGGCCGTGGCCACCCAGGCCGCGTTCGCGGCGTACTTCCCCGAGGGCAGGTGGGCCAGCGGCCCGTCCTTGAGCTCGGCGATGACCTGCTCGACGATCGCGTGGCCGCGGTGACGCTGATCGGCCTCGACCGTGTCCAGGGTCGAGTTGGTGATGAACGCGTGGTGGCGGTAGGCCGCGAACAGCTCGCCCTGCTCGCTGCCGTCGGAGGCCAGGGGCTGGAGCCGTCTGACGCGCCGCACGATCAGCCGGCAGGGCACGTGCTCGGCCTTGCGGCGGGAGGTGAACGCGACGAAGGGGACCTCGGCGACCTCGGCGTCGGAGACCCAGCGCTGCTCGGTCTCCTCCCAGACCGCGTGGGGGTACTTGATCGGGGTCCAGGCGTCCTCGTCGATGCCCGCGATGGTCGCCTTGACCTGCGGGTCCATCCGCGCGGTCACCGAGAACCACACCCCGTGCCGCAGCGCGGTGCCGACGAAGGCGTGGCCGTAGTACGCCGAGTCCGCCCGACACAGCACCCGGCCGCTCACGCCCGCAGCGCGGGCAGTCCCCAG
>NZ_VUKE01000001.1 GCF_009193175.1 Georgenia ruanii
GCGCCGGCGGTGTCGCGCGCGGCGCGGGCCGCGGTCCGGGCCGCGCGGGCGGCCGGGCGGGCCAGGCCCCGGGCCGGCGCGGGGCGCCGGCTGCCCTCCAGCGTGGTCATTCCCGGCTCCTCAGCTCTCGTGCCGCGCGGGCGAACGCCTCGCCCCGCTCGGCGTAGCTGCGGAACTGGTCCATCGACGCGCACGCCGGGGCCAGCAGCACGGTGTCGCCGGGCTGGGCGAGCCGGGCCGCCTCGGCGACGGCCGTCGGCATCACCCGATCATCGTCGGCGTCTACCTCGATCACGGGGACGTCGGCCGCGTGTCGCGCCAGCGCCGAGCGCAGCGGCTCGCGGTCCGTCCCGATCAGGACGACGGCGCGCAGGTGCTCGCGCTGCTCGGCCACGAGGTCGTCGAAGCGGGCGCCCTTGGCCAGCCCGCCGGCGATCCACACGCACGTCCCCGGCGTCACCGCGCGCAGCGACGCGGCGGCAGCGTGGGCGTTGGTGGCCTTGGAGTCGTCGACGTAGGCCACGCCGTCGACGGTGGCCACGCGCTCGATGCGATGCGCCCCGGCCGGGAAGTCGCGCAGCCCCTGGCGCACGTGCGCCGGGGCCACCCCGTGCGCGCGGGCCAGCGCCGCGGCGGCCAGCGCGTTGGCGACGACGTGGCGGGGCACTCCCGCCCCGGCGGGGGCGAGGTGGGCGAGGTCGTCGAGGGTGGCCAGCTCGGCGGCGCCGCCGCGGTGGCGCTCGGGCGCGAAGGCGCGGTCGACCAGCAGGTCCTCGACCACCCCGACCTGGCCCACCGCCGGCGTGCCCAGGGTGAAGCCGACGGCGCGGGCCCCCTCGACGACGTCGGCCTCCTCGACCATGTGCCGGGTCTGCGGGTCGGCCTCGTTGTACACGCACGCCACCCGGGTGCGCTCGTACACGCGGGCCTTCGCCGCCCGGTAGGCCTCGTAGGAGCCGTGCCAGTCCAGGTGGTCGGGGGCGATGTTGAGGCAGGCGCTGGCCTCGGGCGAGACCGTGTGGGTGGAGTGCAGCTGGAAGCTCGACAGCTCCACGGCGAGCACGTCCGGGGCGTCGGCGCCGGGGCGGGTGGCCACCCGCACGATGGGCGTGCCGACGTTGCCGACCTCGGCGGCCCGCTCGCCGGCCGCGGTGAGGATCGAGGCGAGCATGCCCACCGTGGTGGTCTTGCCGTTGGTGCCGGTGAGGGTCAGCCAGGGCGCGCGGGTGCCGTCCGGGCGGGCGGCCTGCAGCCGCCACGCGAGCTCGACCTCGCTCCACGTGGGCACCCCGGCCGCCGCCGCGCGGGTGAGCAGCGGGGAGACGGCGGGGATGCCGGGCGAGACGACGACGACGTCGGGGCGGGCGGCCAGCACGGCGTCGGCGAGCTCGGCGGGGTCGGGGGCGGCGCGCAGCGCGGCACGGTCGGGCACCTCGCCGCTGTCGCGGGCGGCGTCCAGCGCCGCCGGGGCCGCGTCGTAGCCGGCCAGCCGGGCGCCGGTGGCGCCGAGGGCCTCCAGGGCCGCGCGCCCGGAGGTGCCCAGGCCGACGACGGCGACCCGGGCGCCGTCGAGATCCGTGCGGTGCTCGCTCATGCCGCCGATGCCACCCACTCCGCGTAGAACAGGCCCACGCCCGCCATGACGAACAGGGCCGCGATGATCCAGAACCGCACGACGATCGTCACCTCGCCCCAGCCCTTGAGCTCGAAGTGGTGGTGCAGGGGGGCCATGCGGAACACCCGCTTGCCGGTCGCCTTGAAGAAGCCGATCTGGATGACGTCGCTCATGACGATGATGACGAACAGCCCGCCGATGATCGCGGCGAGGACCTCGGTGCGGGTGAGGATCGACAGGCCGGCCAGCGCCCCGCCCAGGGCGAGGGAGCCGGTGTCGCCCATGAAGATCTGCGCCGGGGAGGTGTTCCACCACAGGAAGCCGAAGCACGCCCCGACGATGGCGGCGGTGACGATGGCCAGGTCGCGCGGGTCGCGCACCTCGTAGCACTCCGGCCCCGGGGCGGCGAGGAACTGGCAGGACTGGTTGGCCTGCCAGATCGTGATCGCCGTGTAGGCGCCGAAGACGAGCATCGAGGTGCCGGTGGCCAGCCCGTCCAGGCCGTCGGTGAGGTTGACGGCGTTGGACCAGGCGGTGATGAGGAAGTTGGCCCACAGCACGAACAGCACCAGGCCCAGCCCCATGCCGGCCCAGGCCAGGTCGATGCCGGTGTCGCGGATGAAGGACACGTGCGTCGAGGCCGGGGTGCGGTTGTTCTCGTTGGGGAACTGCAGGGCCAGCACCGCCCAGGAGATGCCGATGAGGGCCTGGCCGATGATCTTGCCCTTGGGGTTGAGCCCGAGGGAACGTTCCTTGGAGATCTTGATGTAGTCGTCCAGGAACCCGATGACCCCCAGCCCCACCATGAGGTAGAGCAGCAGCAGCCCGGAGGCGTTGGGCAGCCGGCCGGTGACGAGGTTGGCGATGACGTAGCCCAGCACGGTGGCGGAGATGATCACGACCCCGCCCATGGTGGGCGTGCCGCGCTTGGTGAAGTGCGCCGTCGGGCCGTCCTCGCGGATGAACTGCCCGTAGTTCTTCTTCACGAGCAGCCGGATGAACAGCGGGGTGCCCAGCAGCGAGAGCACGAGCGCGACGGCGCCCGCGATGAGGACGGTCATCATGCCGGCATCACCCCGTCGGCCGGCGCGGCCTCCGTCAGGAGGGCGTCGGCCAGGCGCCAGATGCCCGAGCCGTTGGAGCCCTTGAGCAGCACGGTGTCCCCCGGTCGCAGCACGCCCGCGAGCCGCTCGCGGGCGGCGTCGACGTCGGGGACCTCGAGGACCTCGGTCCGCGCCTCGGCGGCGCGGGCGCCGTCGGCCAGCGGGGCCGTGCCGGCGCCGACGGCGAGGAGCACGTCCACGCCCAGGCGCGCGGCGTCGGCGCCCAGGGCGGCGTGCTCGGCGGCGGCGTCCTGGCCCAGCTCGAGCATCTCGCCGAGCACGGCCACCCGGCGGGCGGCCCCGTCGGGTGGTCCGGCGAGGGCGACGAGGGCGCGCAGGCCGGCGCGCATGGAGTCGGGGTTGGCGTTGTAGGAGTCGTCGATGATGCGCACCCCGTCGGGGCGGGTGCGCACGTCCATCCGGTGCGGGCTGGCCGCGCCGGCGCCGGCCAGGGCGGCGGCGACGTCGGGCAGGGCGAGGCCGAGCTCGAGCGCGACCGCGGCGGCGGCCAGGGCGTTGGTCACGTGGTGCTCCCCGACCAGCGCCAGGCGCACCGCCGCCCGCTCGCCGCGGGCGGCGAGGGTGAAGGCGGCGCGGCCGGCGTCGTCGAGGGTGACGTCCTCGGCGCGCACGTCCCCGGCGGCGCGGCCGAAGGTGACCACGCGGCCCGGCGCGAGCGGGGCCATCGCGGCCACCCGGGGGTCGTCGGCGTTGAGCACGGCGGTGCCGGTGGGCACCAGGCCGGTGACCAGCTCGGACTTGGCGCGGGCGACGTTGTCGATGCCGCCGAACTCCCCCAGGTGCGCGCGGCCGACGACGAGGACGACGGCGACGTCGGGCGGCGCGACGGAGGTCAGGTAGGCGATGTTGCCGACGTGGTCGGCGCCCATCTCCAGGACGAGGGTGCGGGTGGTCCGCGTCGCGCGCAGGACGGTCAGCGGCAGCCCGATCTCGTTGTTGAACGACCCGGGCGGGGCGATGCGCTCGCCCAGCGGCTGCAGGAGGCGGGCGAGCAGGTCCTTGGTGGTGGTCTTGCCCACCGACCCGGTCACCGCGACCACCCGCAGCGGGTCGTCGGCGCCGCGGCCCGCGCGCAGGACCGCGAGGACGTGCCGGGCGAGGGCGCCGAGGGCGGCGGCGACGTCGTCGACGACGACGAGCCGGGCGGGGTCGACGCCGGCGAGCGCGCCGGTGTCGCACACGAGCGCCCCGGCCGCGCCCGCGGCCAGCGCCGCGGCGACGTAGTCGTGCCCGTCGACGTGCTCGCCGGCGAAGGCGGCGAAGAGCGTGCCGGGCCCGGCGGCGCGGGAGTCGGTGACGACGTCGCCGGTGATGACGACGTCGGTGGCCTCGGCAGCGAGGTGGCCGCCGGTGACGGCGGCCACCTCGGCGAGGGTCATGGTGATCATGCGGTGGGTCCTCCGGTGCGCGAGGCCAGCGCGGCGCGCACCTCGTCGCGGTCGTCCAGGTGGTGGGGGGTGCCGGCGATCTCCTGGACCGTCTCGTGGCCGCGACCGGCCACGAGGACCGTGTCGTCCTCGCCTGCCCCCAGCACTACCGTACGGATCGCCTCGGCCCGAGAGGGAATCTCGTCCACGGTGGCCCCGCTCACAGCCCGCGCGCCGACGAGCACCTCGGCGCGGATCTGGGCGGGCGGCTCGTCGTGCGGGTCGTCGTCGGTGACGACGACGACGTCCGCGGCCTCGGCGGCCACCCGACCCATGTCCGGGCGCTTGGAGCGGTCCCGCTCCCCCGCCGCGCCGAAGAGCACGACGAGGCGGCCGGCGGTGGTCGGCCGCAGCGCGGCGAGGGCCTGGGCCAGCGCGTCGGTGTTGTGCGCGAAGTCGACGATCACCCGGGGGCGCTCGCTCAGCTGCTCCATCCGGCCGGGCACCACCGGGCTGAGCCCGCCGGCGGCGTCGAGCGCGGCCTGCAGGGCGGCGACGTCCACGCCGCTCTCGAGCACCATGGCGGCGGCCAGCGCGGCGTTGGCGAGGTTGAACCCGCCGGGCAGGGCGGTGGCGGTGCGCAGGGCGCGCCCGTCGCGGTGGGTCAGGGTGAAGGCGGTGCCGGTGGCGTCGGCGCGCACGTCGCCGACGCGCCAGTCGGCCGGGACCTCCGGCGGCGCGGCGACGGCCAGCGCGACCGCGGCGGCGCCCTCGGCCCGGGCCTGCTCCACCAGCCGGCGGCCCCAGACGTCGTCGACGAGGATCACCCCGCGGCGGGAGCGCCGCGGGGTGAACAGGGAGGCCTTGGCCTGGAAGTACGCCTCCAGGGTGCCGTGGAAGTCGAGGTGGTCCTGGGTGAGGTTGGTGAAGCCGGCGACGTCGTAGACCAACGGGTCGACGCGGCCCAGGGCCAGGGCGTGGGAGGAGACCTCCATCACCAGGTCGTCGGCGCCGGCCTCGACCATCGCCGCGAGCAGGGCCTGCAGCTCGTCGGGCTGGGGCGTGGTCAGGGTCGCGGGCACCGCGCGGCCGGCCACCCGGACCTCGACGGTGCCGACGAGGCCGGTGGTGCGGCCCAGGGCGCGCAGGGCGTGGTCCACCATGAACGCCACCGTGGTCTTGCCGTTGGTGCCGGTGACGGCGAAGGTGCCCAGCGCGCGGCCGGGCTCGCCGTAGAGGGTGGCGGCGAGGCGGCCGAGGACGGCCGGGACGTCGGGGGTCACGAGCACGGGCACGCCGAGGCCCGCGGCGAGCAGGTCCGCGCCGGCGGGGTCGGTGAGGACGGCGGCGGCGCCGGCGGCGACCGCGGCGGGCGCGAAGCGGGCGCCGTGCACGTGCGCACCGCCGATCGCGGCGAACAGCTCGCCGCCGCGCACCCGGCGGTTGTCGGCCACCACGCCGCGGACCTCGGCCGCGCCCCAGCCGTCGGCGGTGGCCGGGGCGGGGGCGAGGTCGAGGGCCGCGGCGAGGTCGCCGAGGCGCTGCGGGGAGGAGGCGGCAGGGCGCAGGAGGGCGTTGTCGGGGAGTGCTGTCACCGCTCCATTGTTGCCGCCCGCGACGCCCCGGCCATCCGACGTGGCGCTGCTCACCCCTACCCGGCCTCGCGCGGGAGGTCGGGCGCGGGCGTCGTCGAGGGCGGCACGCCCATCTGGCGCAGGCCGAAGCCCATGACGTCGCGGAAGACCGGGGCGGCGGTGACGCCGCCGTAGGACATCCCCGGCGGCTTGTAGATGACGACGCCGACGGCGAGCTTGGGGTCCTCGGCCGGGGCCAGGCCGACGTAGGAGCCCAGCCGGGAGCTCAGGCCCCCCTTGCCGTCGGCGATCTGGGCCGTTCCGGTCTTGGCCGCCACGCGGTAGCCCTCGACCCGGCCCAGGACGCCGGTGCCGCCGTCGGCGGTGACGCTCTCCATCATGGCGATGACCTTGTCCGCCGTCGCCTCGCTGACCACGCGGGTGCCCTCGCCGACCTTGGTGGGGGCGAACACGCCGTCGCCGTCGGCCAGGCCATCGACGATGTGCGGGTCCATCCGCACCCCGCCGTTGCCGAGGGTGGCGACCATCGAGGTGTTCTGCAGCAGGCTCACGCTCATGCCCTGGCCGAACATCGTGGTGTAACGGGTGCGGGAGTCCCAGCTGTCCGGCGGGCGCAGCTGGCCGGGGGTCTCGCCGGGCAGCTCGATGCCGGTGCGCTGGCCGAAGCCGAACCCGCGCAGGTACCCGTAGCGCACCTCGTCGGCGATCTTGTCGCCGATCTGCACGGTGCCGGTGTTGGAGGAGGCGGCCAGGACCCCGGTGGTGGTCAGCCGCGCGGTGGCGTGGTTGTCGTTGTCGGTGAAGGTCTGCCCGTTGGGCATGGTGAGCCGGTCCGGCACCGTGAAGGGGGTGCCGGTGTCCACCACGCCCTCCTCGAGCGCGGCGGCGAAGGTGGGCAGCTTGCCGGTCGAGCCGGGCTCGTAGGGCGCCGAGACGGCGCGCGAGCCCCGGTCGGCCGCGTCCCACTTCTGGTAGTTGTTCGGGTCGACGGTGCCGGAGTCGGCGATGGCGAGCACCCGCCCGGTGCCCACCTCCTCGACGACGACGGCGCCCCACTGGGCGCCCCACTTCGCCACGGCCTCGTCGATCTTCTGCTGGGCGAGGAACTGCAGGTCCCGGTCGATGCTCGTGCGCACGGTGTGGCCGGCGACGGCGGGGACCTCCTCGCGCTGGCCGGTGGGGATGACCTGGCCGGTGGCGCCGATCTCCACCGTGAGCTTGCCGTCGGTGCCGGTCAGCGCCTCGTTGAAGCTCTGCTCGAGCCCGGCGAGGCCGTGCCCCTCGCGCCCGACGTAGCCGATGAGGTTCCCCGCCGTGGCGCCGTTGGGGTAGATGCGCGCGGTGGTCTCCTCGGGCTCGATGCCGGGCACGCGAAGGGCGTCGATGGCCCGCCACTGCTCCGGGGTCAGGCCCTTGGCGAGGTAGACGAAGGTGGAGTCGCCCACGAGCTGGGCGCCCAGCTCGGCCTTGTCCCGCCCGAGCAGCGGCGCGAGCACCTCGGCCGCCGCGGCGGCGCCGGCGCCGAGCACCTCGCCGGTGTCGGGGTCCTTGCGCTCGTAGTTGCGCACCAGACGCTGGTTGACGCCCACGTTGAAGCGCTCGACGGAGGAGGCGAGCACCTCCCCGTCGCTGTCGAGGATGTCGCCGCGGGGCGCGCGGATGAGGGAGGTGCGGGTCCGGTCGGCCTTGGCCTGCTCGGCCAGGTCCGGGCCCTGCACGGCCTGGACGTACACGAGCCGCCCGCCGAAGACCATCATGACGGTGAGCAGCAGGGTCAGGGCCGCCTGCCGGCGCATCCGGCGGTTGCCGACGGTGGCAGGCGGGGTGCTCCGCCGGCTCACCCCGCCTCCCCGCCTCCGAGCAGCGCGCCGTCGGCGAGGCGGATGAAGCGCAGGTGCTCGGCGGGCACCATCCCGAGCTCGGTGGCCCGGCGCTGCAGGGTGGCCGGGGAGCCGGTCTCCTCCACCTGAGCGCGCAGGGACGCCTCCGCCTCGTCGAGCTTCGTCAGGGCCACCTGCTGGTCGTGGATCTCGTACGCGGTGGCCGCCATGTGGGTGTTGAGCAGCAGCGCCGCGAGCAGCGACGCGGTGAGGATGGCGGTGCACAGCAGCAGGTAGGGCACGAGGGAGCGGGCCGGTCGCGGGCTGGCGACGACGGCGAGGCGGGGGCGCCACGCCGGCGCCGGGCGCGGCGCCGACGCGGTGGTGGTTCTCGGGGCGCGGGCGGGCGCGGCGCTCATGCGGTGCTCCTTCGGCGGGTGGGCCGGTCGGTCGGGCGGGTCAGCAGGTGCTCGGGGGTCGGGCGGAGGCGTTCGGCGGCGCGCAGCCGGACGGACTTGGCGCGCGGGTTGCGCGCCTGCTCCGCGGCGTCGGCCTCCTCCGCCCCGCGGGTGAGCAGGCGCAGGTAGGGCTTGTGCGTCTCGGGCTCGACCGGCAGGTCCGGCGGCGCCGACGACGTCGCCCCGCGGGCGAGCACGGCCTTGACGGCGCGGTCCTCGAGGGAGTGGTAGGACTCGACGACGATCCGCCCGCCCACCGCCAGGGCCTCGACCGCCCGGGGCATCGCCCGCTCGAGCACCTCGAGCTCGCCGTTGACGGCGATGCGCAGCGCCTGGAACGTGCGCTTGGCCGGGTTACCCCCGGTGCGGCGGGCGGCGGCGGGGATGTTCTCGCGGACGATGTCGACCAGCTCGCCGGTGCGGGTCAGCGGCGCCGTGGCCCGGCGGCGCACGATGGCGGCGGCGATCCGGCCGGCGAACTTCTCCTCGCCGTAGACCTTGAGGATCCGGCGCAGCTCGGCCTCGCTGGCCTCGGCGAGCAGCTGGGCCGCCGAGACGCCGGCGCTCTGGTCCATCCGCATGTCCAGCGGGGCGTCGTGGGCGTAGGCGAAGCCGCGCTGGGTCTCGTCGAGCTGGAGCGAGGAGACGCCGAGGTCCATGAGGACGCCCTGCACCAGGCCCGCGTCGTCGCCGTGCTCGGCGGCGACGTCGTCGATGTGGTCGTAGGTGGTGTGCACGGCGGTGAACCGGTCGGCGAAGGGCGCCAGCCGGGCGGAGGCGAGCGCGATGGCCTGGGGGTCACGGTCGATGCCGACGACGTGGAGGGCGGGGAAGCGCCGCAGCGCGGCCTCGGTGTGACCACCCATCCCGAGGGTGGCGTCCACGAGCACGGCTCCGGGCGTCTGGAGGGCGGGGGCGAGGAGCTCGAGGCAGCGCTCGGCGAGCACGGGCACGTGCAGCGAAGCCGCATCTGCCTGGCTCATGGGGTCTTCTCTCCTGGTCCGCGGGGGGCGATGGACGGGGCGGGCCGACCGCCGCCCGGCCAGGACTCCCTCCGCCTGCTCTGGCGCCGGGGAAGTGCGTCAGAGTCGCGGTGAGAGACCTCGTCGTGCGGGGGTCGGGTGGTGCTGGGGTGGTCGGTGGTAGTCCGGGGGGTGGGCGGGAGGGTGCCGGAGGACGGGAGCGGGTCAGAAGAGGCCGGGGACCACCTCCTCGGCGGTCTCGGCGAAGGCCTCCTCCTGCTCGGCCAGGTAGGTCTGCCAGGCGATCGCGTCCCAGATCTCGATGCGCGCCCCGGCGCCGATGACGGCGAGGTCGCGGTCGAGGCCGGCGTACTGGCGCAGGTTGGTGGGGATGGTGATGCGCCCCTGCTTGTCCGGCACCTCGTCGCTGGCGCCGGAGAGGAAGACGCGCAGGTAGTCCCGGGCCTGCTTGCTGGTGACGGGCGCCTGGCGCAGACGGTCGTGCATGTTCTCGAACTCGGCGACCGGGAAGGCGTACAGGCAGCGCTCCTGGCCGCGGGTGAGGACGATGCCGGGGGCGAGCTGCTCGCGGAACTTCGCGGGGAGGATGAGGCGCCCCTTGTCGTCAAGACGTGGCTCATACGTCCCCAGGAACACACTGGCACCTCCTCCCTCGGGCCAAAAACGGTTCCCCCCCCGTGCGCCCCACATTACTCCACTTCCCTCCCCCAGCAATGCGAAATGAGGCGCGCTTCTTCGCGCGAACCCGGTATATCCGCAGGTCCGCGCCGCTGGGGCGGGGTGGAGGGCGGTGGCACGGGTACGCCCGGCGGGCGCTGCCATAGGCATCGGCCACGGTCCGTCGGGGGGATCACGACGTCCTTTCCCGCGTATTTCCGCGGTTGTGGAGCGCGACGGTCCGCGAGGCGCGGGCTCGCCTGCGCGGGCGTGGAGCGAAGTGGAGGGGGGCGGGTCGCCGCGTCTTGCGGGCGGGGAGGAACGTGGAGGGGCGCGGCCGACACGCCGACACCGCGCGTGGAGCACGGTGGAGGGGCCGACCCACCGCCGCCGGCTTCGGGGCCGGCGGCGGGGGCGGGACAAGCGACAGCCCACGGCACGGGCCGTGGGCTGCGGGTGATCAGGCTGCGCGCACCGCTCGGGCGCGCGCGCAGGCTAGCGGCCGCGCTCCTCGTTGCGCCGGTCCCAGCGGTCCTCCTGGCGCTGCATGAAGCCGCCGGAGGAGGAGCTGGACGTCGCCGGCCCACCGGTGCGCTTGCCGCGGCCACGCGCCTTCGCCGTGCCGCGCGGGCCGCCGATGGCGAGCATCACGCCCGCGAGCATCGCCAGGAACCCGAGCACGCCGAGCCAGACGTAACCGGTGGCCACGCCGCCGACCAGTCCGCCGAGACCGAGCAGGAAGAGCAGCACCCCCAGGCTCAGCCGCCGGACGTCGGGCCGCGGCTTGTCGGCCAGGGTGTTGGCGAGCCGCGGGTCGTCAGAACGCAGCTGCTGCTCCATCTGCTGGAGCATGCGCTGCTCGTACTCCGAGAGAGGCATCGGACCTCCTGTCATCCCGCCAACCCGTCGCCGATGAGGTGACGCTTCGACATCAGGATAGGTCCCGGGAGGCGCCCGGGAAAGCCGAACCCCGTGTGGTGTCGATCAAGGACGCGGGTCGCAGCACCGCAGATCCGAAGCGGGCCCGGACCCCGTCCATGGCCCGCTCGGCCCGTGCCCGGTGGGGGTCCTCGTCGAGGGTCGCCTGCACCCCGGCGCCGGCGCTGAGGAGCCGCTCGGCCCGCACCCCGAGGAGGCGCACGCCGTCGGCGGCGATGGTCACGCCGGCGAGGAGCTCGCGCGCGGCCGTCACGATGTCGTGGGCCAGGTCCGTCGGCGCGGGCAGCGTCCGCGACCGCGTCAGCGTGGTGAAGTCGGCCATGCGGACCTTGATGGACACGGTGGCGGTAAGCATGCCGTCGGCCCGCAGCCGGGCGCCGCACTGGTGCGCCTGGTCGAGCAGGACCCGCTCGAGCACCGACCGGTCGGTGACGTCCTCGGCGAAGGTGGTCTCGGTGCCGACCGACTTCTCCACCCGGCCGGGGGCCACGCGCCGCGGGTCGATGCCCCAGGCCAGCTCGTGCAGCCGCTGCCCGGCGGCCACCCCCAGCATGCGGTGCAGCGCCGGCAGCGGGGTGGCCGCGACGTCGGCGACGGTGTCGAGCCCGTGGCGCTCGAGCACGGCCCGGGTCTTCTCCCCCACCCCCCACAGCGCCCCGACCGGCAGGGAGTGCAGGAACGGCACCGTCGCCTCGACCGGGACGAGCAGCAGGCCGTCCGGCTTGGCGTGCGCGGAGGCGAGCTTGGCCACGTGCTTGGTGCCGGCGACGCCCACCGACGCCGGCACCCCGGTGCGGGCGCGGACCTCGCGGCGGATCCACCGGCCGATGGTCAGCGGGGACCCCATCCGCCGCACCGCCCCGGCGACGTCGAGGAACGCCTCGTCGATGCTGACCTGCTCCATCACCGGCGTCACCTCCGCGAGCACCGCCATGACCTCGCGGGAGACCTCGGCGTACCGGCCGTGCCGGCCGGGCAGGAACACCCCCTGCGGGCACAGCAACCGGGCCCGGCTCACGGGCATCGCCGAGTGCACGCCGAAGGCGCGGGCCTCGTAGCTCGCGGCGCTGACGACGCCGCGGTGCTGCCCGCCGACGATCACCGGCCGGCCGCGCAGCTCGGGACGGTCGAGCAGCTCGACCGAGGCGAAGAAGGCGTCCATGTCGACGTGGAGGATCGTGCAGCCGGTGTCGTCCTCGCCCCAGGACCGGCGCGCAGCCGCGCTGCGCGGGGCTCGGCTCATGTCTCCCTCCCGGTCTCGGCGCCGCTCCCAGGCTAACGTGGCCGGGTGACACCCCGCCGTGGGCGCCCGCCCCGCCGCGGCGCCGCCGTGCTCCCCGCCGAGCCGGTCCCCACCTCCCTCGGCACCGCGAGCCTGCGCCGCGAGCCCGGGGCCCCGCACCAGGTGACGCTCCTGCTCGACGGCACGGAGAGCTCCTTCCTCGACCTCGACGACCCGGCGCACCTCGAGTTCGAGTACATGCAGCAGATGGTCGTCGTCCTCGACGCCGCCCGGCCGGCCGGGCCGGTGCGGGCCCTGCACCTGGGCGCGGCCGGGTGCGCGCTGCCCCGGGCGCTCGAGGCGCGCCGGCCCGGGTCGACCCAGCTCGCCGTCGAGCTCGACGAGGAGCTGGCGCGGCTGGTGCGCGAGTGGTTCGACCTGCCCCGCGCGCCGCGGCTGCGCATCCGCACCGGCGACGCCCGGGCGGTCACGGCCGGTCTGCGGGACGGCGCCTGGGAGGTCGTCGTCCGCGACGTCTTCGCGGCCGGCCTGGTCCCGGCCCACGTGCGCACTCTCGAGGCGGTCCGGCAGGTCCACCGGGTGCTCGCCCCCGGCGGGCTCTACCTCGTCAACCTCACCGACCGCCCGCCGCTGCCGCGGGCGAAGGCGGAGATCGCCGCCGTCCAGGAGGTCTTCGCCGACGTCGCGCTGGTGGCCGACCCGGCGATCCTGCGCGGGCGGCGCTACGGCAACCTCGTGCTGGCGGCCTCCGACGCCCCGCTGCCGGTGGACGCCATCGAGCGGGGGCTGCGTCGCCTGCCGCTGCCCGTGCGGCTCGTGCACGGCGAGGAGCTGACGGCGCTGCGCGGCACCGTGCAGCCAGCGCGGGACGCACCCGCGCCCGCCAGGGCGCCCGCCTCCGAGGCGTCCGCGCCGCCCGAGGCGTCGAGCGCCGACGGCCCTGCGGTGTCGTAGCCTGCGCGTCCGAACCGGCGCCCCGCTGGGGCCCGGCCGCCGCACCGTCACGGGTGTGCCGAGGGCCCGTGCCGCCATGGCACGGGCCCTCCGGCGGCCGGTGGCCGCGCGGGGTCAGATGGCGCGGACGTTCTCCGCCTGGGGGCCCTTGGGGCCCTGGGTGATCTCGAACTCCACGCGCTGGGCGTCCTCGAGGGAGCGGTAACCGTCGGCCTGGATCGCGGAGTAGTGGACGAACACGTCGGGGGCGTTGCCCCCGTCCTGCTCGATGAAGCCGTAGCCCTTCTCAGCGTTGAACCACTTCACGGTTCCCTGTGCCATCTTGCTCTGTCCTTCCGGGACGTGTTGTGGGCCGGCCCCGTGCCGGCCCCCGGTCGCCGCAATGCCGTCCCACTTCCTTGCTCGGAGCCGTCCCGCCACGCGGCGGCCACCTCTCCGGGGCCCGGCACCAGGCCGTTCCCGGGTCGCACGTCAGGGAAACGCAGATGCAACGGGCACAGCATGGCATGAGTCACATGCGCCGATCCAGCATTCGGTACGCGGGTTTGCCTGGCGGACACCGCGGCGCGCTCAGCCCTCGCGGTGGTGGTTGCGCATGCGGGCGATGACCTCACGCACCGGCGGGACGACGACGCCGCCCTCGGCCATCCGCCGCCGGGTGGCGTGCCGGGCGGTGAGGAGGCCGGTGAGCCCGACGATCCACACCACGGCCTGGACGGCGAACGCGGCACGGAAGTCGGCGAGCACGTAGTGCCCGTCGGGGCGGACCAGGTCGAGCACGAAGCCGACGAGATAGATGGAGGCGAGCGAGGCGACGAAGCCGCCGACGTTGACGACGCCGGTGGCGGTGCCCAGGCGGGCCGGCGGGACGAAGGTGCGCGCGAAGTCGAACCCGACGTTGGAGGCCGTGGCCGTGGAGGTGAGGGCGAGCACGAGCACGACGAGCTGCCAGGTCGGCCGGGGCGTCGTCGGCACGAGCACCATGGTCCAGGCGGCGATGGCGAAGGCGGTCGCGCCGAGCACCAGCCAGGAGCGGCGCAGCGGGTGGCGCGCCTGCAGCTCGCCGGCGACCGGCCCCATGACCACGCCCGCGAGCGCACTGACGGTGAGCAGGGCCGCGGCCTCCTGGGCGCTGCGGCCCTGGCCGGCGGTGAGGAACGGCACGCCCCACAGCAGCACGAAGGTGTTGGTGGGGAACAAGGAGACGAAGTGCGTGAAGAACCCCAGCCACGTGCCCGGCTCACCCATCACGGCGCGCAGCGAGGCCTTCTCCCGCCGGGCCGGC
The DNA here is from genome assembly GCF_009193175.1 of Georgenia ruanii. Classification (GTDB taxonomy): domain Bacteria; phylum Actinomycetota; class Actinomycetes; order Actinomycetales; family Actinomycetaceae; genus Georgenia; species Georgenia ruanii. The sequence continues at coordinate 14,041 of NZ_VUKE01000001.1, forward strand.
ACCGCCGCGGGCGGCACCTCGGCGCCGGTCCCGACGGGCTGGACGGCCTCGGGCGCCGGCGTCGGCGCCGCCGGGGCGGGCGGCCGGTCGCGCACGACGATCGCCGCGACGATGCCCATGAAGACACCGAGCGCGGCGAGGGAGACGAAGGCCGGCGTCCAGCCGAAGCGCAGCAGCCCCGCCATGAACGGGACCGCCGAGATGATCTGGCCGGTGGAGCCGATGATGCCGGTCATCTGGGTGAGCACCGGCACGCGCCGGGACGGGAACCAGGCCGGCACGAGCCGCAGCACGGAGACGAAGGCGGTGGCGTCGCCCACGCCCACCAGGACGCGGGCGGCCAGGGCCATGGGCAGGGTGTCGACGACGGCGAGCATGAGCTGGCCGGCGGCGAGCACCATCGCGCCGGCGGCGATGAGCCGGCGGCTGCCGATCCGGTCGAGCAGGAGGCCCACCGGGATCTGCGCGGCGGCGTAGACGGCGAGCTGGACCACGGAGAACAGCGACAGGGTCGCGGCGGAGATCTCGAAGCGGTCGGCGGCCTGCAGGCCGGCCACGCCGAGGGACGTGCGTCCGGTCACGGCGACGACGTAGGCCGCCAGCCCCGCGCCCCACACGGCGAACGCGAGCCGGGGCGGGGCCGGATCGCGGAAGGGGGACACGACTGCAATTGTCGCAGGCGGCCGGGAAATGCCCAGGCGGAAGCGCCGGGGCGCCCCGGTGAGTCTGCTCACCGGGTCCGGCCGCGGCGCGCCCGGACGACGGTCCGGCGCGGCGCGCCCGGGGACGACGATGCCCCCGGGGGGGGGCCCGGGGCATCGTGGTGGATCGGTGAGTCAGGCTCGCGGGCCGGGCTCGCCCTCGCCGGGCCGCCCGTCCGCGTTCCCGCCGTCGCCGTCCGGGCGGTCCTCGCCGCCGTCGCCGTCCTGGTGGCCGGCCGCGCTGTTCTGCTCGGCGAGGAAGGCCTCGAGCTCGGCGGCGATCTGGTCGGCGGTGGGCAGCTCGCGGTCGGCGATGAGCGTCGTGGGGCTGGGCTTGGCGGCCGCCTCCATGTAGGCGTCGTACTGCTGCTCCAGGGCGTGGACGACGGCGCCGACCTCCGGGGAGGTGGACACCTGCGAGTCGATCTGCTGCAACGTCTCCGCCGCGGCCGCCTCGAGCTCGCCCACGGGGAGCGCCAGCCCGGTGTTGCCGGCGATCTGGCGCACCAGCTCGGCCGCGGCCTGCGGGTACTCGGCCTGAGCGAGGTAGTGCGGCACGTTCGCAGAGAAGCCGACCGCGTCGTGGCCGGCGCGGCCCAGGCGCAGCTCGAGCAGGCCGGCGATGTTGCCGGGCACCTGGACGGTGCCCATGATCTGGCGCGGCCGGTCCACCAGCCCGTCGCGGGTGGCGTGGGCCGTCACGGTGACGGGGCGGGTGTGCGGCACAGCCATGGGAATGCCGTGCACGCCGATGGTGCGCTGGACGCCGAGCCGGTCGACGAGGTCGAGGACCGCGTCGGTGAAGGCTTCCCACCGCAGGTCCGGCTCGGGGCCGTGCAGCAGCAGCAGCGGGGTGCCCTCGTCGTCGTGCAGCAGGTCGAGCGCGATGACCGGCTCGTCGTACTCGGTGTAGCGCCAGTCCTCGAAGACCATGGCCGGCCGCCGGGAGCGGTAGTCCACCAGCTCGTCGGGGTCGAAGGTGGCGACGCGTTCGGCGGGCAGGGCGTCGAGCAGGTGGCGGGCGACCAGGGACCCCGCGTGCCCGGCGTCGAGCGAGCCGCGCAACGCGTGCACGAGCACCGGCACCGGAGCGGCGCCGAACGCGCTCTCGCTCACGGTGTAGAGGTCCTGCGGATCGCGCATGGGTGGAACTCCTCTCACGGGACGGTCAACGTATATAGAGCCCAACACCGCCCGTCGGCGCAACATTCCGCGCCGCGGACCTCCGCCTCGGGCGCCACCGGACACGGCCTGCGGGCCCGTCCGGGGCGGGGACCACCGGCCCCGGCGGGCGGCGGCCGGGGCGGGGACCACCGGCCCCGGCGGGCGGCGGCCGGATCCCGGTGCGGAAGGTGCCTGCGCACGGCCGCCCTGTGGCGGATAATGGATGGCCGTGCCGTCGGCACGACCCCCCAGCCGGGGGCTTGAGGACGAGGAGGAGCCCGCGTGCCAGGACCGGCCACCACGCCCGAGGACGGCGCGAGCGTCGCCACCGCGACGCAGGCCGCCGTTGCCGAGGAGCAGGCCTACGTTGACAAGGTCTACGACCGGCTCGACTCACTGCGCGCCGCCTACGGCGCCCGCCTGGCCGAGGTGCGCCTGGAGGGCCCGAGCGGGTCCCCGCAGAACCGCTCCGAGCGGGACGCGTTCGCGGCCCACTACGCCGACACCGTCGCCCGGCTCGACCAGGTGGAGAACCGGCTCGTCTTCGGCCGGCTGGACAGCCGCGGCGAGGAGCCGCGCTACGTCGGCCGCATCGGGCTGTCCGACGCCGAGCACAACCAGCTCCTGGTGGACTGGCGCGCCCCCAGCGCCCAGCCGTTCTACCAGGCCACCGCCGCCCACCCGGGCGACGTCGTGCGCCGTCGCCACCTCATGACCCGGGCCCGCACGGTCGTCGGGGTCGAGGACGAGCTGCTCGACCACGAGCACCTCGACGAGGCCGTCGCCAGCGGCCTGACCGGCGAGGGCGCGCTCTTCGCGGCGATGTCGGCCGCCCGCGAGGGCCGCATGCACGACATCGTGGCCACCATCCAGGCCGAGCAGGACGCGGTCATCCGCTCCGCGCTCGACGGCGTCCTCGTGGTCCAGGGTGGGCCCGGCACCGGCAAGACCGCGGTGGCGCTGCACCGGGCGGCGTACCTGCTCTACGCCCACCGCGAGCGCCTGGAACGCTCCGGGGTGCTGCTCGTGGGCCCCTCCCGGGTGTTCCTGCGCTACATCGAGCAGGTGCTGCCCTCCCTGGGCGAGACCGACGTCGTCGCCACCACGATGGCCGACCTGCTGCCGGGCACGACCGCCACCGTGGAGGACGCCGAGGACGTCGCCGCCGTCAAGGGCCGGGCCGCCATGGCCCAGGTGCTCGCCCGGGCCGTGCGCGGCCTGCAGCGGGTGCCCGAGCGGGCCCAGGAGCTCGACGTCGAGGGCACCACGCTGCACCTGCAGCCCGAGCAGGTCCGGGCCGCGATGGCCAAGGCCCGCCGCAGCGGCCAGCCGCACAACCAGGCCCGCGACACCTTCGTCCTGGCGATGCTCGACCACCTCGTGCGCGAGTACGCCGGGGAGAGGGGCGTCGAGGACGCCGCCGAGCGCGCCTACTTCACCGAGGACGTGCGCACCGCCCGCGACGTGCGGGTGGCGCTGAACCTGTGCTGGATGCCGACGACGCCGCACGGGCTGCTCGAACGGCTCTACGCCCGGCCGGACCTGCTCGCCCGCTACGCCCCGGGCATGTCGGCCGAGGACCGGGCCCTCCTGGGCCGCGCGAAGGGCTCGCCGTGGACGGTGGCCGACATCCCCCTGCTGGACGAGCTGGCCGAGCTGCTCGGCCCGCACGAGCAGGCCCAGGCCCGGCGCGCCGAGGCCGAGGCGAAGATCCAGGCGGCCGAGGAGCTGCGGTTCGCGCAGGAGGCGATCGCCTCCCAGGGCCTGGGCATGGGCATGGTGACCGCCGAGATGCTCGCCGAGCGCTTCGCCGCCACCGGGCCGCGGCTCACCACCGCCGAGCGTGCCGCCGCCGACCGGACGTGGACCTACGGGCACATCGTCGTCGACGAGGCCCAGGAGCTCTCCCCCATGGCGTGGCGGGCGCTGCTGCGCCGCTGTCCCTCGCGGTCGATGACCGTCGTGGGCGACCTCGCCCAGCGCAGCGGGCACCGCCCCGCCGCCTCGTGGGAGCAGGTGCTCGGGCGCGCGGCCGGGGAGCACGTGCGCGAGGCCGTGCTCACCATCAGCTACCGCACCCCCGCCACCGTCATGGACACGGCGACGGCGGTGCTGGCCGCCCAGGGGGCGGCGCCGGCCTACCCGGTGCGCGCCGCCCGCGACCTGCCCGACGCGCAGGCCGTGACCCGGACGGCGGACCTGCGTGCGGCCGTGCTCGCCGTCGTCCGCGCCGAGCTCGAGCGGCTCGACGCCGCCGACGGCGTGGGCGCGGGGCGCGTCGCGGTGCTCACCGGCGCGGCGCGCCGCGGCGAGGTGCGCGCCGCCCTCGCCGGCGACGCGGAGCTGCGCCGCGACCTGGCCCCCGCGGGGGCCGACCCCCTCGACGCGCGGGTCGCCGTCCTCGACACGGTGGAGGCCAAGGGGCTGGAGTTCGACACCGTGGTCCTCGTCGAGCCGGCCGAGGTGCTCGCCGGGGGCCCCGGGGACCTGTACGTGGCGATGACCCGCCCCACCCGCCGGCTGCACGTCGTGCACCGGGACGACCTGCCCGCGGGCTTCCCGACCGCCTGACCACCTGACGGACACGCTTGCTCCGCATCGCGAGACGGGCGGACGATGGGCCGGTGGCACGCGCACTCCTCCTCGAAAATCCGCACACCAACGCCGACCCCGTCCTCGCCGCCGCGGGCGTCGAGGTCGTCCGGCACCCCGGCGCCATGGACGAGGACGAGCTCATCAGGGCCCTCGACGGCGTCGACATCCTCGGCATCCGCTCCACCACCCACGTGACCGAGCGGGTGCTGGCCGCCCACCCCCAGCTGCTCACCATCGGCGCGTTCTGCATCGGGACGAACCAGATCGACCTGCGCGCCGCCGCCCGCCGTGGCGTCGCCGTCTTCAACGCCCCCTTCTCCAACACCCGCTCGGTCGTCGAGCTCGCCCTCGCCGAGATCATCGCGCTGACCCGGCGGCTCACGGTGCGCGACAAGGCGCTCCACGACGGCGTCTGGGACAAGTCGGCCGCGGGCTCGCACGAGGTGCGCGGGCGCACCGTCGGCATCGTCGGCTACGGCAACATCGGCACCCAGCTCTCCGTGGTGGCCGAGGCCCTCGGCCTGCGCGTGGTGTTCTACGACGTCGCCGAGAAGCTCGCGCTGGGCAACGCCCGGCGGATGAGCTCGCTCACCGAGCTGCTCAACGTCGCCGACATCGTCACGCTGCACGTCGACGGCCGCGCCGGCAACGCCGGGATGTTCGGCCGCGAGCAGTTCGAGCAGATGAAGCACGGCGCGATCTTCCTCAACCTCTCCCGCGGCTTCCTCGTCGACTACGCGATGCTGCGCGAGAAGATCCTGGACGGCTCCCTCGCCGGGGCGGCCGTCGACGTCTTCCCCACCGAGCCCAAGCGCACCGGCGACCCGTTCGACTCCGAGCTGCGCGGCCTGCCCAACGTCATCCTCACCCCGCACGTCGGCGGCTCCACCCAGGAGGCGCAGGAGAACATCGGGCTGTTCGTCTCGGGCAAGCTCACCAAGTACCTCAAGTCGGGTGCCACCGACCTGTCGGTGAACCTGCCGCGGCTCTCCCTGCCGCCGTCGGACGCGGCCCGCTACCGCATCGCGTTCGTCCACCGGAACACCCCCGGCGTCCTCGCGCTCGTCAACCAGACCTTCGCCGAGTACGGGGCCAACATCGACGGCCAGATCCTCGGCACGCTGGGTGAGATCGGTTACGTGGTCACCGACATCGGCTCGGAGCTGCCGCGCGAGGCCGTCGAGGCGGTGCGCCAGATGGAGGACACCCTGCGCCTGCGGGTGATGATCCGCCCCAACCCCGAGGACTGAGCCGCAGTACGGTCGGACCCATGTTCACTCCCGCGCCAGAGCGCTACGACGCCATGACCTACCGCCGTTGCGGCCGCAGCGGCCTCGACCTGCCCGCCATCGCCCTGGGGCTGTGGCAGAACTTCGGCGAGGCCAACGCCTACGAGACCCAGCGCGACATCGTCCTGCGCGCCGTCGACCTGGGCATCACCCACATCGACCTGGCGAACAACTACGGCCCCCCGCCGGGCTCGGCGGAGAAGTCCTTCGGCCGGATGCTCGCCGAGGACCTCGCCGGGCTGCGCGACGAGCTGGTCATCTCCTCGAAGGCCGGCTACGACATGTGGCCCGGGCCCTACGGCAACGGCGGCTCGCGCAAGTACCTGCTGGCCTCGCTCGACCAGTCCCTGGCCCGGATGGGCCTGGACTACGTGGACATCTTCTACTCCCACCGCTTCGACGACACCACCCCGCTGCGCGAGACCCTCGGCGCCCTGAAGACGGCCGTGGACTCCGGGCGGGCGCTGTACGCGGGCGTCTCCTCCTACTCCGCCCAGCGCACCCTCGAGGCGTTCGAGGTGGCCGACGAGATCGGGCTCGACCTGCTCGTCCACCAGCCCTCGTACTCGATGCTCAACCGCTGGGTCGAGCACGGCGAGCCCAGCCTGCTCGACGTCCTGGGCGAGAAGGGCACCGGCGCAGTCGTCTTCTCCCCGCTGGCGCAGGGCATGCTCACCGACAAGTACCTCGGCGGCGTGCCGGAGGACTCCCGCGCCGCCCGCGGCGGCTCGCTGCGGCGGGAGTTCCTCAGCGACACCGCCCTCGACCACGTCCGCGCCCTCAACGACGTCGCCGCCGCACGTGGGCAGAGCCTGGCGCAGATGGCCATCGCGTGGGTGCTGCGCGACCCGCGCGTGACGACGGCGCTGGTGGGCGCCTCCAGCGTGGCCCAGCTCGAGGACAACGTCGCGGCGCTGGACCGCCTGGACTTCACCGAGGACGAGCTGGCCCGCATCGACCAGCACGCCGTGGACGCGGGTGTGAACATCTGGGCGGCGCGCTCCTCGGACCTCTGAGCATGACCACCGACCCAGGCTCCCCCGCCCGCGCCCACTACGCCCCGGGTGTCCCGGCCGAGATCGTCGTGCCCGACCACGGCGTCGACGGCCTCCTCACCGAGGCCGCCGGCCGCTTCGGCGACCGGGTGGCGCTGGACTTCCTCGGCGCCGTCACCACCTACGCCGCGCTCGAGGAGCAGGTCGACCGGGCCGCCGGCCTGCTCGCCGCCGCCGGGGTGCGGGCCGGGGACCGGGTCGCCCTGGTGCTGCCCAACTGCCCCCAGCACGTGGTCGCCTTCTACGCGGCGTTGCGGCTCGGCGCGGTCGTCGCCGAGCACAACCCGCTCGCCCCGCCCGCCGAGATCCAGGAGCAGCTGGACGCCCACGGCGCCACGGTGGTGGTGGCCTGGGAGAACGCGCTCGACCGGGTGGCCCCGGGCGGTGACCGCCGCGACCGCACCGTGTGGGCCGTCGACCTGACCGCGGCCCTGCCCCGCCGCTCCCGCCTGCTGCTGGGCCTGCCGCTCCCCGCGGCCCGCGCCCAGCGGGCGGCGCTGCGCGGCCCGGTCCCGCCCGGGGTGCGCAGCTGGGAGGCGGACCTGCGCCGCGCCGCCCCCCTGCCGCGCACCCACCCCCGCCCGGCCGGGGCCGACCTCGCCGTCCTGCTGCACACCGGCGGCACCACCGGCACGCCCAAGGCCGTGGCCCTCACCCACCGGAACCTGCTCGCCAACGTCGCTCAGGGCCGGGCCTGGGTGCAGGGGCTGCGCGAGGGCGCCGAGACCTTCTACGCGGTGCTGCCCTTCTTCCACGCCTTCGGCCTGACCCTGTCCCTGACGTTCGCCGTGCGGATCGGCGCCACCCAGGTGGTGCTGCCCAAGTTCGACGTCGACATGGTGCTGGCCGCCATGCGGCGCCGCCCGGCCACGTTCTTCCCCGGCGTGCCGCCGATGTTCGACCGGCTGGCCGTCGCCGCGCAGGAGCGCGGGGCGGACCTGTCGTCGGTGCGCTTCGCCATCTCCGGCGCCATGGCGCTGGACCCGCAGGTGGCGCGCCGCTGGGAGGCGCTCACCGGCGGCCTCATCATCGAGGGCTACGGCATGACCGAGTGCTCGCCGGTCGTCCTCGGCAACCCGTTCGGCCCCGGCCGGCGGCCGGGCGCGCTCGGGCTGCCGTTCCCCTCCACCGACATCCGCGTCGTCGACCCGGAGCACCCGGCCGCGGAGGTGCCGCCCGGGGCGGTCGGCGAGCTGCTGGTGCGCGGCCCGCAGGTCTTCGCCGGCTACGACGGCCGGCCGGAGGAGACCGCCGAGGTGCTGCTCGACGGCGGGTGGCTGCGCACCGGCGACCTCGTGCGGCTGGACGACGGTTTCGTCGTCCTGGCCGACCGGCGCAAGGAGCTGATCATCTCCGGCGGGTTCAACGTCTACCCCTCCCAGGTCGAGGAGGCGGTGCGCTCGATGCCCGGTGTGAGCGACGTCGCCGTCGTCGGGCTGCCCGACGGCGCGCGCGGGGAGTCGGTGGTCGCCGCCCTCGTGCTCGAGCCGGGCGCCCGGGTGGACCTCGAGGGCGTCCGCCGCTGGACCCACGAGCGCCTGTCGCACTACGCCATCCCGCGGCGCATCGCGGTCCTCGAGGAGCTCCCACGCTCCCAGCTCGGCAAGGTGCTGCGGCGGAAGGTGCGCGAGCAGCTGCTCGACTGACCGCCGGCCAGCCACCGCGGAACCGTCGGCGGTGGCGGCTTCCCCTCCGCCACCACCGACGGCGTCAGTGTGCCGGAGCCTGCTCGGGCTCCTCGGCTGCGCCCAGGCTAGCGGAGCCCGCGCCGCCGCCGGGCGCGGTTGGCGACGCCGTTCCCGCCCCCGCGGCGCCGTCGCCGGCGGCGCGCGCGGCGGCGTGCTCGGCCCGCAGCGCGGCGATCGCCTCCTCGAAGTCCTCGAGGGAGCTGAAGGAGGAGTAGACGCTGGCGAAGCGGAGGTAGGCGACCTCGTCGAGCTGGCGCAGCGGGCCGAGGATCGCCAGGCCGATCTCGTGGGCGTCGATCTGCGCGGCGCCGCTCGCGCGCACCGCCTCCTCGACCTGCTGGGCCAGCAGGGCGAGGTCGTCGTCGGAGACCGGCCGGCCCTGGCACGCCTTGCGCACGCCGGCGACCACCTTGTCCCGGCTGAACGGCTCGCTCGCGCCCGACCGCTTGACCACCGTCAGGCTGGACGTCTCCAGCGTGGTGAACCGCCGCCCACAGCTGGGGCACTGGCGCCGGCGCCGGATGGACGCGCCGTCCTCCGCCGTCCGGGAGTCGATCACGCGCGAGTCGGCGTGTCGGCAGTATGGGCAGTGCACCTCGCAGCTCCTCCCTGCACCCGCCGCCGGCGGCCGGCGGCCCGGCGCGGCCGAACCGGCCGCGCCCGCGGCGCGATCTCGCGTCGCCGGTCCCATCATCGCACCCCGCCGACAGCGGGTGCCGCGGCCGGCGGGCCGCCGGCGCTCAGCGGGCCGGGACGAGGAGCTGCTGGCCGGCACGCAGCTGGTGGTCGCCGAGGTCGTTGAGGGCCGCGATGGTGGCGACGACGTCCCGGACGTCCTCGCCCGGCCCCGCCACCTCGCTCGCCACCGCCCACAGGGTGTCCCCCGCCGCCACCGTCACGGTGGCCACGTCCTGCGCGGGCGGCCCCGCGACCGCCGCGCCGGCCACGCTGCCCAGCCCGACCGCCACCGCGGCCGCGGCCACCAGCGCGAGGGCGGCCACCACGCCGCGGCCCAGCGCGGTCAGGCGCAGCGGGGCGGGCGGCGCTGGGCGCGCCGCCACGGGCGCGGGGACGGGGACGAAACCGGGGCCGACCACCTGCAGGTGCGCGCGGGCGCCCGCGGCGCGGGGGGCGCGACGGACCGGGCGAACCGGGCGGACCGGGGCGGGCCGCCACGCGGGCTGCGCGACCAGTGCACTCATGACCACTCCTCCTCGAACGGATGTTCGTCGAACGTCTGTGCGACAGAGTAGGGCCACCCGGGTCTCTTGTCGAGACACACCTCGAACAATTGTTTGAGATCGTGCCGCCGGGCTTCTACGCTGACGTCGAGAGCCCATCACCGACCACTGACATCGGCGGATTTCCACAACCATCCGCCGCCGGCCGACACCGCCGCCGCGGTGCGGGAAGGATCGCCGTCGTGAGCACCGTCGAGGAACCGATGCAGAGGCAGCCCGCCGGCGACGGCGGACTGACCGAGCGCCAGCGGCTGATCCTGGCGACCATCCGCGCGGCCGTGGCCGAGCGCGGCTACCCGCCGAGCATGCGCGAGATCGGCGAGGCGGTCGGGCTGACCAGCCCGTCGTCGGTCAAGCACCAGCTCGGCGTCCTGGAGCGCAAGGGCTATGTGCGGCGCGACCCCAACCGCCCCCGCGCCATCGAGCTCATCGACCCGGCCGGCACCCGTGCCACGGCCGTCACCGGACCCGTGGCGGCGTTCGACGCCGAGGGGCTGCGCACGGGCGCGGCCACCCTGGTGCCGGTGGTCGGCCGCATCGCCGCCGGCGGCCCGATCCTCGCCGAGCAGGCGGTGGAGGACGTCTTCCCCCTGCCGCGCCAGCTCGTCGGCGACGGCGAGCTCTTCCTGCTCCGGGTGGTCGGCGAGTCGATGATCGACGCCGCCATCTGCGACGGGGACTGGGTGGTGGTGCGCCGGCAGCCGGTGGCCGAGAACGGCGAGATCGTCGCGGCGATGATCGACGGCGAGGCCACGGTCAAGACCTTCCAGCGCCGGGACGGCCACGTCTGGCTGCTGCCCCAGAACCCCGCCTTCTCGCCCATCCCGGGCGACGCGGCCCAGGTGCTCGGCCGCGTGGTGACCGTGCTGCGCAGCCTCTGACCGGTCAGAAGCCGAACTGGCGCGCCACGGCGCGGATCTCCTCGGCGCTCCGCCGCAGGCCGTGCCGCTCGCTCTCGGTGACCACCGGCACGAGGCGACGCCCCACGCCGTCTCGCCCGACGACGCTCGGCACCGACATGCACACGTCCGAGATCTCCAGGTAGTCCTCGAGCAGCGAGGAGACGGACAGCACCCGGTGCTCGTCGCGCAGGACGGCCTCGATGATGCGCACCACGGCGAGCCCGACGGCGTAGTTCGTCGCGCCCTTGCCGGCGATGATCTTGTAGGCCGAGCCGACCACCTCCGCGGCGATCGCGGCGCGCACCTCCTCGTCGAGCATCCGCCCGTCGCGGGTCGGGCCCCACTGCAGCAGCGGCACCGCGCCGATCATCGCCGAGCTCCACAGCGGCAGCTCGGAGTCGCCGTGCTCGCCGGCCATGTAGGCGTGCACGCTCTGCACCGCCACGCCGCAGGCGCGGGCGACGAGGTAGCGCAGCCGGGACGTGTCGAGCACGGTGCCGGAGCCGAAGAACTGGTTCTGCGGCAGGCCGGAGATCTTCAGGCCGGCGTAGGTGGCCACGTCCACCGGGTTGGCGACCATGACATACACCGCATCCGGGGCCACCGCCACGAGCCGGGGCAGGAGGTCGCGCATGATGTCGATCGTCGCCCCGGCGAGGTCGAGCCGGGACTGGCCCGGCTTCTGCTTGGCGCCGGCGGTGATGACGACGACGTCCGCGTCGGCGCAGATGGCGACGTCGTCGGAGCCGCGCACCGAGCCCATGGGGGTGAACTGGATGCCGTGGGCGATGTCCATCGCCTCGGCCTCGACCTTGTCCCGGTTGCGGTCGAAGAGGACCACCTCGCGCGCCGCCCCGCGCAGCAGGCACGCGTAGGCCAGGGTGGAGCCGACCGCACCGGCGCCGACGATCGCGACCTTGCTCGACCGGCGCTCGCCGCGGCTGTCGCCGGCCAGCTCGTCGCGCCCGACCTCGTCGGACTCGGTCATGAAACCCCCCGGGGTGGTGGTGGACGGTGCGTGCCCACCCTACGGGGACCGGCCCGGCCGGGGCCCGGCGAGGTCAGGCCTCGGCGCCGGCCCGCGCGGTCGCCAGGCGCCGCAGCGCCCCGCGGGTGACCTCCCCGTCGAAGGTGCGCCACAGCGGCGGCATCGACCGGGTGAGGAAGGTGCCGTACCGGGCGGTCGCCAGGCGCGGGTCGAGGACGGCGACGACGCCCCGGTCCCCGGTGGAGCGCACGAGGCGCCCGGCGCCCTGGGCCAGCAGCAGCGCGGCGTGGGTGGCCGCCACGGACATGAAGCCGTTGCCGCCGGCCGCGGCGACCACCTCCGAGCGGGCCGAGCGCACCGGGTCGTCCGGGCGGGGGAAGGGGATGCGGTCGATGACGACCAGCCGGCAGGTCGGGCCCGGCACGTCCACCCCCTGCCACAGCGACAAGGTGCCCATGAGCGAGGTGGCCTCGTCCTCGGCGAAGCGGCGCACCAGGGTGGGCAGCTGGTCCTCGCCCTGGCACAGCACCGGGGTGTCCAGCTCCGCGCGCAGCCGGTCGGCGGCGGCCTCGGCGGCGCGGCGGGAGGAGAACAGGCCGAGGGTGGCGCCGCCGGCGGCGCGGACCAGCTCGACCAGCTCGTCCAGCGCCTGGCCGCTGGTGCCGTCACGGCCGGGGCTGGGCAGGTGCCGGGCGATGTAGAGGATGCCCTGGCGCGGGTAGTCGAACGGGGATCCGACGTCGAGGCCCCGCCAGGCCCGCTCCTCGTCGAGGGTGAGTCCGAGGGCCCGGGCCATGGGGTCGAAGGTGCCGCCGAGAGCGAGGGTGGCCGACGTCAGGACCACGGCGCGGCCGGCCAGCAGGTGGTCCTTGACCGGGCCGGCGACGTCGAGCGGGGCGAGCCGCAGCCGGGGCTGCTCGCTGCCGATGCGCGGGCGCTCGCACCACAGCACGTCGCGGCGCTGCGCCACGCCGTCGCCGAGGAGCCGCTCGGCGACCTCGTGGAGCACCACCATGGCGGAGCGGGCCATGGCCCGACCGCCGGCGTCCTCCTGCGCGTTGGCGCCGCTCTCCGGCTTCATCGCGCTGATCGCGGCCCGCGAGCCGGCCTCGACCAGCACGACGGCGTCGCGCACGCCCGCGGGCAGGCCCTCGGGCAGCCGGCCGTCGGGGACGACCTCGAGCCGCTGGCGCAGCAGGGCGACGGCCTTCTCCAGCGTCTCGTCGTTGACGCCGGCGTGCCGGCGGGCGAGCCGCGCGGTGCGCTCGACGACCGCGGCGCTGAGCTCGAGGGTCGATTGGGCGGTGACGCGGTCGGCGAGCTCGTGCGCCTCGTCGACGACCAGGACGTCGTGCTCGGGCAGCACGTTCGGCGACCCGGCGGCGGCGATGCCGAGCATCGCGTGGTTGGTCACCACGACGTCGGCCTCGCGGGCCGCCTGCCGCGCCGCCTCGGGGAAGCACTCGGCGATCATCGGGCACCGCTGGCCCAGGCACTCCATCTTGGTCACCGACACCTGGCGCCAGGCCCGCTCGCTCACGCCCGGCACGAGGTCGTCGCGGTCGCCGGTGGTCGTCTCCTCGGCCCACTCGCGCAGCCGCAGCACCTGCTCGGCCAGCGAGGCCCGCTCCGGCCCGGCCGGCGCGGCACCCGCCGGGGCCGGGGACGCCGGGTCCACCCCGGTGGCGGCGGAGGCGGCGAACAGGCCCGGCTCGTCCTCGGCCGGGTAGCCGCCGGCGACCTTGTGCTTGCACAGGTAGTTGTGCCAGCCCTTGAGCAGGGCGACGTCGGGACGCAGGCCGGTGCGCTCGGCGACGACGGCGGCCACCCGCGGGGCGTCGTGGACGAGCACCTGGCGCTGGAGCGCGAGGGTGGCCGTGGAGACGACGGCGCGCTGGCCCGCCACGACGGCGTGGGCCAGGACCGGCACCAGATAGGCGAGGGACTTGCCGGTGCCCGTGCCGGCCTGGACGAGCAGGTGCGAGCCGTCCTGCAGGGTCTGGGCGACCTCGGCGGCCATCCGCTGCTGGCCGGGGCGCGCGGCGCCGCCCACGGCCGCGACCGCGTCGGCCAGCAGCCCGTCGACGTCGGCCATCAGGACGCGGACCGCGCGGCGGGCGCCTCGGTCCACGGGGTGCCCACGGACCGCACGTGGGCGGCCAGGTCCGGGTCGAGCCGGGCGTGCAGCCGGGTCCCGCCCTCGACGTACTCCTCGGCGAGGATCTCGCCGTCGGTGTGCGCGCGGGAGACGAGGTCGCCGCGGTCGTAGGGGACGACGACGTCGACCAGCTCCGTCGGGCGCGGCAGCAGCTCGGCGATGCGCCGGGCGAGCTCGTCGACGCCGCGGCCGGTGCGCGCGGACACCGCCACCGCGCCGGGGTAGCGGGTGCGCAGCGCGGCGATGTCCTCGGGAGCGGCCAGGTCGGCCTTGTTGAGCACGATGAGCTCGGGCACGTCCGCCGCGCCGGGGATGTCGGCGATGACGGCGCGCACGGTGCGGACCTGTCCCTCGGGGTCGGGGTGGGCGGCGTCGACGACGTGCATGATCAGGTCGGCGTCGGCGACCTCCTCGAGGGTGGAGCGGAAGGCCTCGACGAGCTCGGTGGGCAGGGAGCGGACGAAGCCGACCGTGTCGGTGAGGGTGTACTCGCGCCCGTCGGGGGTGCGCGCCCGGCGCACCGTGGGGTCCAGGGTGGCGAACAGGGCGTTCTCGACCAGGACGCCGGCGCCGGTGAGCCGGTTGAGCAGGGAGGACTTGCCCGCGTTCGTGTACCCGGCGATGGCCACCGAGGGGACCTGGTTGTGGCGCCGGGAGCCGCGCTTGGTCTCCCGCGCCGGGGCCATCTCCTTGATCTGCCGGCGCAGCCGGGCCATGCGGGTGCGGATGCGACGCCGGTCCAGCTCGATCTTCGTCTCACCGGGGCCGCGCGAGCCGATCCCCGCGCCGCCGGCCACCCGGCCACCGGCCTGCCGGGACATCGACTCGCCCCAGCCGCGCAGCCGCGGGAGCAGGTACTCGAGCTGGGCCAGCTCCACCTGCGCCTTGCCCTCCCGGGACTTCGCGTGCTGGGCGAAGATGTCGAGGATCAGCGCGGTGCGGTCGATCACCTTGACCTTGACGATGTCCTCCAGGCCGCGGCGCTGGGACGGGGTGAGCTCGCCGTCGACGATGACGGTGTCCGCGCCGGCCGCCTGGACCATCTCGGCCAGCTCGGCGGCCTTCCCCGAGCCCAGGTAGGTGCCGGGGTCGGGGGTGGTGCGCCGCTGGAGCAGCCCGTCGAGCACGAGGGAGCCGGCCGTCTCGGCGAGGGCGGCCAGCTCGCGCAGCGAGACCTCCGCCATCTCCGCGCTCCCGGCGGACCACAGGCCGACGAGCACGACGCGCTCGAGGCGCAGCTGCCGGTACTCGACCTCGGTGACGTCCTCGAGCTCGGTGGACAGCCCGCCGACCCGGCGCAGCGCCGCGCGCTCCTCGCGCTCGAGCTGGTCCCCGTCGTACTCCGCGTCCGCCGGCCCGCCGCCGTCGCCTGACTCCAGCGCCGTGCCCGCCGTCGACGTCAGGGACGCCCCCGCACGGGCCAGGATGCGGGCGACGACGTCCTCGGCCGCCCGCTGGGCGCCGGCGCCGTCCTGCTGCTCGTCCGGGGTGGGTGAGTTGGGGGTCATCTTGTCCTTCCGTGGGCTCCCCTCAGGATCCCACGCGGTGCGGGGGTGGGCCATCGTTTATCCCCAACGCCGGGCGGGCCGCTGATCATCCCACGGGGGCGGGGCGCCCGGGCCGCCCCGGTAGGTTGGCGGCGTGAGCACGCCCGACCACTACTTCTCCGCCGAGCCCGCCTCCCCCGCCGAGCTCCGCCCGCTCCGGGTGCGCCTGCGCGGCCGGGACGTCGCCGTGCAGGTGGCGCCCGGGGTGTTCTCCGGCGACCGGCTCGACCTGGGCACCCGGGTGCTGCTCGACGCCGTCGACGACCCGCCGGAGACCGGCACCCTCGTCGACGTCGGCTGCGGCTGGGGCCCGATCACGCTCGCGATGGCGCTGGCCTCGCCGGCGGCGCGGGTCTACGGGGTCGACGTCAACCACCGGGCGGTGGACCTCACGGCGCGCAACGCCGCGGCGCTGGGCCTGGGCAACGTCAGCGCGCTGGACGCCGGCGAGGCGCTGGCGACCTTCCGCGCGCAGGGCACCCGCATCGACGAGCTCTGGTCGAACCCGCCCATCCGGGTCGGCAAGGCGGCCCTGCACGAGCTGCTCACCGCCTGGCTGGGCCTGCTCGCGCCGACCGGCAGGGCGCACCTGGTGGTGCAGAAGAACCTCGGGGCGGACTCGCTGCACCGCTGGCTGGCCGAGGAGCTCGGCGCGGACGTCACCCGCACGGCGAGCTCGAAGGGCTTCCGGGTCTTGACCGTGCGGCCGCGCCGCCCCTGACCGGTCCCGTGCTGGGGCGGCGGGCGCGCACGCGGACCCGCCAGGAGGCGGCGTCGGCCCCGCTCAGCCCGCGTCCAGCATCGCCACGGCCGCCGGGACGATGGGGTGCAGCATCTCCGGCAGGCGGTAGGTGTCCCCCTCCCGCTCCACGACGCCGAGCGACGCGAGCTTCGCCAGGTCGCTCGCGATGAACCGGGTGCCGAGCTCGTCCGCTCCCCACGGCCGGGTGTCCAGCCCCGGGGAGACGGCGGTGAGCCCGGCGGGTTCCGCCGCCCGCATCAGCGCTCCGACGGCGAGGTCGGGAACGGTGGCGCGATACTCCTCGGCTCCGCGCTCCAGGAAGGCATGGAGCACGGCCGCGTGCAGGGACGCCGCCGCGGCACTGATGCCTGCGGCGTCCGGCTCGGGCAGCGCCTCCTCCCCGGGCGTCACGTGCTTGTCGCCGACCTCGAGGTATCCCAGCCGGACGAGGGCCACCCAGAGCAGGACCAGCTCGCCGACCTTCCACATCGACGTCGGGCTCGGGTTCCCCTCGATACCGAGCAGAGAGACGACCTCGGCGGTGTCCGCCCGCCGGAGGGCCCCCGTGCTCGTGAGCTGCCGGCTCTCGCCGACCCAGCCCAGCAGTGCGCGGGCCCGTCGCCAGAGCGGGGACCGGGCGAACCAGGCGGCAGCCGCGTCGGCGTCGAAGGGCCCCGTCGAGAGCGCGCAGGCGTCCGGCTCGTGTCCCAGCGTCGCCGGCCAGGCCCACACGTGCTTCCCCGGCTCGTCGAACACCGTGCCGTCGGTGATGGCGACCCGCTCCTCGTAGGGCAGGTTGTTGAAGCGCTCCAAGAAGGCGGCGAGCTGGGCGGGGTCGGCGACGTCCACGCCGAGCTCCGTGGCGTACTCGAGCACGTTGCCGCCCATCGAGCGGCGGGCGGGGTCCTGGAGCGCCCGCGGCACCTCGCCGGCCAGCTCCTCCATCAGGGCCGTCAGGCCGGCGTCGCTCAGCGCCGAGCGGAAGCGGCCGGTGGAGAGCAGGAAGCTGAAGAACAGCGTCATCGCCGGGACGAGCAGCCGGGCGTCGTCGGCGCTGGTGGCGACCCTCCGGGGGAAGGCCTCGGTCAAGACGTGGCGGATCTCCTGCTCCGTCCACGCGGTGGGGTCGGGCGAGCCGAGCTGCTCGCGCTTGAGGTCGATGGCGCGCTCGACGAGCCACGTGCTGTCCTCGATGAAGAGGTCGAGCTCGCGGGCCCACTCCTCCAGCTCGGCGAGCAGCGCGGGCACGGCCACGGGGGCGGCGTGCCGGTCCGGCGCACCCTGGTGGCGACGCCGCTGCGAGGGCGTCTTGCGGGGCTTGGGCTTCTTCTTGGGCATCGACGTTCCTCCGGGATGGGGGCCGGCGCGTGGTCAGCCGAGCAGCGTCACGTCGGCGGTGAGCACCGCTGGACCGGTCAGGGTCACGGTGTCGCCGAGCACCCGCACGGTGACCTGCCCGCCGGGCACGAGCACCTGCCAGGCGTCCGGGGCGCCGTCCCCGGCCCAGGCCCGCACCGCGAGCGCGGCGGCGCAGGTGCCGGTGCCGCAGGAGCGGGTCTCCCCCACCCCGCGCTCGAGCACGCGCATGCGGATCCGGCCCACCGCCCCGCCGTCGCCGCCGCTCTCGCCGAGCGGGACGACGAGCTCGAGGTTCGTGCCCTCGGGCGGGACCGGGTCGTAGGTGGGCCGGGCGGTGAGCACCGCGCCGGCCAGCTCGGTCTCGTCGGGCAGGGCGACGACGGTGTGCGGGTTCGGCACGGTGACCCGCAGCCCGCCGCGCGGCCCGCCGAGCCCGGGCACGCCGACGACGACGTCGTAGCCGGCGCTGACCGCCGCCTGGCCGCCCGGCATGGCCCAGCGGCCCATCTCCACGGTGTACAGCTCGCCGTCGAAGGTGACCCTTCGGGGGCCGCCGCGGGTGCCGACGACGACCGTCTCGCCGGCGGCGAGCGCGACGAGGCCGCGCTCGCGCAGGTAATGGACGAACACGCGCACGCCGTTGCCGCACATCTCGGCCAGCGAGCCGTCGGCGTTGCGGTAGTCCATGAACCACTCCGCGGCCGGGTCCTCGGCCAGCACCGTCCGCCCCTCGGGCACGGCCGCGGACCGCACGACGCGGATGAGGCCGTCCGCGCCGAGGCCGGCGTGGCGGTCGCAGACGGCGGCGACCTCGGCGGCGGTGAGGGCGAGCAGCCCGTCCGGGTCGGGCACGAGGACGAAGTCGTTCTCGGTGCCGTGGCCCGTGGTCAGGGCGCGCCCGGCCAGGGCCCCGAAGGTGGTGGTCATAGGCCCAGGGTACGCAGCGCCTGGTCACGCAGGTCGGTGGCGTCCGCCACGGGCAGCCAGGTGATGCGCGGGTCGCGGCGGAACCACTTCTCCTGCCGGCGGGCCAGCTGGCGGGTGGCCACGACGATCGCGGCGGTGGCCTCCTCCCGGCTGAGCCGCCCGGCGACGACCTCGGCGGCCTGGGCGTAGCCGACGGCGCGGCGGGCGGTGGGCCCCTCGGCCAGCCCCTGGGCGAGCAACGCCTCGGTCTCCTCGACCAGCCCCTCGCGCATCATCTGCTCGGCCCGTGCCGCGATGCGCGCGTCGAGCTCGGGCCGCGGGACGGCGATGGCGAGCTGGACCGCGGGCACGGCGTAGACGTGCTCGGGCAGGCGCGCGGAGAACTTCTCCCCGGTCAGGGCGATCACCTCGAGGGCGCGGACCACCCGGCGGGTGTTGCGCGGGTCGATGCGGGCCGCGGCCTCGGGGTCGAGCCGGGCGAGCTCGTCGTGCAGGGGGCGGGTGCCCAGCCGCTCGGCGCGGGCCTCCAGCTCGGCGCGCACGCCGGGGTCGGTGCCGGGGAAGTCCAGGTGGTCGAGCGCGGCGCGCACGTACAGGCCCGAGCCGCCCACCAGCAGCGGCACCCGCCCCCGCCGCCGGATCGCGGCGAGGTCGGCGCGCGCGGCGCCCTGGTAGGCGGCGACGGTGGCCTCCTCGCGCACGTCGAGGACGTCGAGCTGGTGGTGGGCGACGCCGCGCCGCTCGGCCACCGGCAGCTTGGCGGTGCCGACGTCCATGCCGCGGTAGAGCTGCATGGCGTCGGCGTTGACGACCTCCGCCGCCCCCGGCCCGCCGAGCGCCTCGGCGAGGTCGAGTGCGAGCGCGGACTTGCCCGTCGCGGTCATCCCCACCACGGCCACGACCGGGCCGGTCGCGGGTCCGGGCGCCGGGTCCCCGCCGGTGCCGGCCAGGGGCCCGGGCGCGGGGTTCGCGCCGGTGCCGCCCTGGGGCCCGGGCGCGGGGTCGGCCGCCGGCGCGGACGTGAAGTCGTGCACGATCGTCCAACCTACCGGCGGGGCGCGCGGGGGGCGTCGCGCGTACGCTCGTGACCATGGCCAGGCCCGGTTTCGACGATGCGGGGCGGCCCGCGGGCGGGCCCGGCGCCGCCACCGGCGCGGCCGCGGCCCGCGACGTCGTCCTCCCCCTCACGCAGGCGCGCGTGGCCGCCGTCCTCGAGGAGCTCGACTACCCGCTCTTCCAGGACCGCAACGGCGACCTCGGCGCGATGTGGGCGCAGGCCGTCTTCCACATCTACCTCCTCGGCCCGGACGAGTCGGTGCTGCAGGTGCGCGGCTCCTGGCACCGCCGCCTCGCGCTGGAACGGCTCGGCGAGGTGCTGGCGCTCGTGGACGGCTGGAACCGCGAGTACGTCGGGCCCAAGTGCTACGTGCGGGTGCTCGACGACGGCCGGCTCAGCGTCGTCGCGGAGGTCTCCACCCCGCTCGGGGCGGGGGTGAGCGACAGCCAGCTCGCCCGGCTCGTCCAGCGCGGCGTGGGGCAGGGCATGCGGATGATGCGCGACCTGGAGCTGCAGTACCCCGACCCGGCCGAGACCTCGCCGGGCGGGATGTCGTGAGCCGGTGGTCGTGGTGGCGCCGCGGCGGCGAGGGGCCCCCGGACGCCGGACGCAGCGCCACCGACAACCTCCAGCGGGCCGCCGACGGGCGGGAGGATGCCCGGCCGGCGCGCGACACCGGGCGGCGCCCGCCCGGGCCGCCACCGGTGCGCACCTCGCCGGTGACCGCGGCCCGGCTGCTCGAGATCATCACCGACCGCGGCTATCACGTGCGCACCGAGCCGGACGGCTCGCTGACCGGGGTGTGGGACGGCTACCAGTTCCACATCCGCCTGGCCGGGGAGGAGCAGGACTTCCTCAGCGTGCGCGGCCTGTGGGGCCGGCTCGTGCCGGAGGAGCTGCGCGGCGCGGTCGCGCAGGCCGCCAACGACTGGAACCGCGACAAGATCTGGCCCACCGTCTTCACCGCCCCCACCCCCGACGGGGTGGGGGTGCGCACCGAGATCATGGCCGACGTCGGCGCCGGCGCGACCGACCGTCAGCTGCTCGACATCATCGAGGGCGGGCTGTCCGCGGGCGTGCAGTTCTTCCAGGCGCTGGGTCGGTCCATGCCGCCGATCGAGGAGCCCTCGCCGGAGGTGTGAGCCGGAGGGCGGGCGGAGGACAGCGATGACGACGTGGACGCCCGAGCGGGTCGGCGCGGCTGCCGCGGAGTGGGTGCGGGTGCCGCCGGACGCGACGGACCTCTCCACGGCCGACTACCGCCTCGTCCTCTCCCCCACCGACCTGGACTGCCCCGCCCAGGTGCCGCGGACCACCTCCGCGCGCCCGGCCGCGGACCTCGTGGCGGAGGTGCTCGCCCGGGTGCGCACGCTGGGGGCGCCGGCCCTGTGCTGGTGGGTGCCCGACGACGCCGCCGACCTCGCGGCGGCGCTGCGCCAACGGGGCGGCGTCGTGACCGACGAGGTCGAGGTGCTGGCCCGCGACCTGGCCGACGGCGTGCCCGACCTCGCCGTCCCGCCGGACGTGACGGCCACGACGGTGACCGAGCCGCGCGCCCTGCTCGACTGGCACCGGGTCGCCGCGGCGCTGTGGGGCACCCCCGAACCCAAGGCCGGGCACGTCGCGGCGGCGCTGGCCGAGGTGGCCGCCGAGCGGGCCCGCGGGGAGCTGCGCGTGGTCGGCTACGTCGGGACGGAACCGACCACGGCCGCCGCGTGCACCCTGGCCGGCCCGGTCGTGCGCCTGGGGGGCGCCGGCACGCTGCCCGCCTGGCGGGGGCGGGGCGCCTACCGCGCCGTCCTGGGCGAGCGGCTGGCGCAGGCGCACTGGCGCGGGCTCACCCTGGCCCTGGTCAAGGCCCGGGTGGCCTCCGCCGGGCCGATCCTGCGGTCGGTCGGGTTCACCGCGTACGGCCGCGAGCGCCGCTACACCCTGCCGGTGTGACGTCCGGACCGGCGGCGCCGCGTCAGCGGCGAAGCGAGGGCATGCCGAGGGTCACCGGCCCGGCCGCCGGCGCGGCGTGCCCGTGCGGCTCCTCCACGAGCCCGGCGCGGCGCTCCCAGGCGTCGCCGGCGCGCGTGCGGCGCAGCCGGTAGGTCCCGCCGGTGAGCGCCGAGTCCGCCACCAGGTGGTGCGGCGCGCCGTGGGTGACCTCGACGGTGACCATGTCCCCCGGCCGGGGCCGGTCGGCCTCGGGCAGGCCCGCGGGCAGGGCCACGTGGACGAGCCGGTTGTCCGCCGCGCGGCCGGTGATGCGGTGGGTGGCGCCGTCCTTGCGGCCCTCGCCCTCGGCGACGAGGACGTCGACCGTGCGCCCGACCTGGCGCTCGTTCTCCTCCGTGGAGATGCGCTGCTGGAGGGCGAGGAGGCGCTGGTAGCGCTCGGTCACGACCTCGGCGGGCACCTGGTCCTCGCGGTCCGCGGCCGGGGTGCCGGGCCGCCGGGAGTACTGGAAGGTGAACGCGGAGGAGAACCGGCTCGCCTCGACGACGTCGAGCGTGGCCTGGAAGTCCTCCTCGGTCTCACCCGGGAAGCCGACGATGATGTCGGTGGTGATGGCGGCGTCGGGGATGGCCGCGCGCACGCGGTCGATGATGCCGAGGTACTTCGCCTGCCGGTAGGAGCGGCGCATGGCGCGCAGCACCGCGTCGGAGCCGGACTGCAGCGGCATGTGCAGGCTCGGCATGACGTTGGGCGTCTCGGCCATCGCGACGATGACGTCGTCGGTGAAGGCGGCCGGGTGCGGGGAGGTGAACCGGACCCGCTCGAGCCCCTCGATCTCCCCGCAGGCGCGCAGCAGCTTGGCGAAGGCGCCGCGGTCGCCGAAGCCCACCCCGTAGCTGTTGACGTTCTGCCCGAGCAGGGTCACCTCGATGGCGCCCTGGGCGACGACGGCCTGCACCTCGGCGAGCACGTCGCCGGGCCGCCGGTCGCGCTCCTTGCCGCGCAGGTGCGGCACGATGCAGAAGGTGCAGGTGTTGTTGCAGCCCACGGACACCGACACGAACGCCGCGTAGGCCGACTCGCGCCGGGTGGGCAGGGTGGAGGGGAAGACCTTGAGCGCCTCCTCGATCTCCACCTGCGCCTCGGCGTTGTGCCGGGCGCGCTCGAGCAGCGCGGGCAGCACGTCGAGGTTGTGCGTGCCCAGGACGACGTCGACCCACGGCGCCTTCTCGACGATGCCGGCGCGCATCTGCTGGGCCAGGCACCCGCCGACGGCGATCTGCATGCCCGGCCGCTCGCGCTTGACCGAGGCGAGCTGGCCGAGGTTGCCGAACAGGCGGGTGGCGGCGTTCTCGCGCACCGAGCAGGTGTTGAGGATCACCACGTCCGCGCCGCCGTCGCCGGCCTCGGTGGCCCGCGCGGCGGCCTCGGGGACGGACTCGACCGGCACGTACCCCCGCTCCTCGAGCAGCCCGGCGAGGCGCTCGGAGTCGTGGACGTTCATCTGGCAGCCCAGCGTGCGCACGAGGTACGTGCGTGGGGCGGTGCGGGCGGGGGCGGCGTGGGCCGGTGGAGCAGCAGTCATCGTGGCAGAAGTGTAGGTCGCCGCTGCGGGGGCGGGTCGCGCCCGGTCCGCTACGTTGGGGCCACCGCCGCACAGGGGGCCACCGCCGCACAGGGGGCCCACCGCCGCACAGGGGGCCCACCGCCGCGAACGAGGGAGTGCGATGAGCGAGGCGCCGACGATCCGGTCCACCGTGCTGGCCGAGGAGCACGCCCGCCTCGGTGCGGCCTTCACCGACTTCGGCGGCTGGCGGATGCCGGTGCGCTACTCCTCCGACCTCGCCGAGCACCGCGCGGTGCGCACCGCCGCCGGCCTGTTCGACCTCAGCCACATGGGCGAGGTCCGCGTCGAGGGGCCGCAGGCCGGCGCCGCCCTGGACCACGCCCTGGTGGGCCGCCTCTCCGGCGTCGCCGTCGGCCGGGCCCGGTACTCCCTGCTGTGCGCCGAGGACGGCGGCATCGTCGACGACCTCATCACCTACCGCCTGGCCGAGGACCGCTTCCTCGTGGTGCCCAACGCCGCGAACACGGCCGCCGCCGTCGCCGCCCTCACCGAGCGGGCGGCCGGGTTCGACGCCGCGGTCACCGACGTGTCCGCGGAGACCGCGCTGCTGGCGGTGCAGGGACCGGCCGCCGAGGCGATCGTGGCGTCGCTGGTGCCGGGCGGGCAGCGCGAGGTCGTCACCGGCCTGCGCTACTACGCCGCGGCCCGGGCGACGGTCGCCGGGGCCGACGCGCTCGTCGCGCGCACCGGCTACACCGGCGAGGACGGCTTCGAGGTCTTCGTGCCCAACGGGGCCGCCGCGGCGCTGTGGGCCGCCCTGCTGGCGGCCGGGGAGGGGCACGGGCTGGTCCCGGCCGGGCTGGCGGCCCGCGACTCGCTGCGCCTGGAGGCCGGGATGCCGCTGTACGGCCACGAGCTCACCCGCGCCACCGACCCCTACGCCGCCGGGCTCGGCGGCGTCGTCGCCCTCGACAAGGACGACTTCGTCGGCCGGCGCGCCCTCGAGGCGGCCCGGGCGGCGCGGGAGGCTGGCACGGGCCGCCGGCTCGTCGGCCTGCGCGGCGCCGGGCGGCGGGCCGCGCGGGCGCAGCAGCCGGTCCTCGTCGGCGACGACGTGGTCGGCGAGGTCACCTCCGGCGCGCCGAGCCCCACCCTGGGCCACCCGGTGGCGCTGGCCTACGTGGACGCCGCCCACGCCGGCGTGGGGAGCGCCGTCGACGTCGACGTGCGCGGCACCCGGCAGCCCTTCGACGTCGTCGAGCTGCCGTTCTACCGGCGCGCCCGGTAGCCGGCCCGGACGGCGCACCGGGCGCGCCCGACACCCCGGGCCCGGAGGCCGGCCGCGCGTCATGTCGTCCCCAGGCCTGCTCTTGGCTCCCACCGGGGTGTCGCATGGTTCGACGCGACCCATCCGCCCGAATTCATCGCGGTCCCGCCACACCGAGGCGCGCGCGTGGTCAACGGACCGTCAAGCGCCCGCTATGGTGTCCACCACGCATTACGGGTGACACAGATCACGAATTCGTTCGGCAGTGAGGTTGACGCGCATGACCGACCCTCAGCAGTCCCCCACCGCGCCCGCCGACGTCGCGGTGGCCACCGGCGCCGCCGAGCGCGACCTGGGCGCGCCGCTCGTGCGCCTCACCGGCGTCAACAAGCACTTCGGCGACCTTCACGTGCTCCGGGACATCGACCTCACCGTCCGACGCGGCGAGGTGGTCGTGGTCATCGGCCCCTCGGGGTCGGGGAAGTCGACCCTGTGCCGCACCATCAACCGGCTCGAGCCGATCGACTCCGGGACCATCACCGTCGACGGCCGCGAGCTGCCGGCCGAGGGCAAGGACCTCGCCCGCCTCCGCGCGGAGGTGGGCATGGTCTTCCAGTCCTTCAACCTCTTCGCGCACAAGACGATCCTGGAGAACGTCACGCTGGGCCCGGTCAAGGCCAAGGGCGTCAAGGCCGCCGAGGCGCGCCAGCGGGCGATGGCCCTGCTCGAGCGCGTCGGGGTGGCGAACCAGGCCGGCAAGCACCCCGCCCAGCTCTCCGGCGGGCAGCAGCAGCGCGTGGCCATCGCCCGGGCCCTGGCGATGCAGCCGAAGGTCATGCTCTTCGACGAGCCCACCTCGGCCCTCGACCCCGAGATGATCAACGAGGTCCTCGACGTCATGACCTCCCTGGCCCGCGAGGGGATGACGATGATCGTCGTCACCCACGAGATGGGCTTCGCCCGCAGGGCCGCCGACCGCGTGATCTTCATGGACGCCGGCCAGATCGTGGAGGAGGCCAGCCCGGAGGAGTTCTTCACCAACCCCCGCTCCGACCGGGCGAAGGACTTCCTCTCCAAGCTGCTCAGCCACTGACCGGCCGCACCGGCCGGTCCCCTCGACCCCTCCGTTCAGCCCGCACCACCCACTCCCCGCCCGGGGACCGACCGCAAGGAGAACACATGCGAAGCGTGCGCAGAGCCGGGCTCGCCCTGACCGCGGCCACCGCTCTCATCCTGGCCGCCTGCTCGGCCGGCGAGCCCGGACAGACCGGCGGGTCCGCCACCGCGAGCGGGTCCGAGACCGGCTCGGGCGGCACCGCCGGGGGCGACACCATCACCATCGGCATCAAGTTCGACCAGCCCGGCCTCGGCCTGAAGGAGGGGAACGACTTCACCGGCTTCGACGTCGGCGTCGCGAAGTACGTCGCCGGCAAGCTGGGCTATGCCGAGAACCAGATCAAGTTCGTCGAGTCCATCTCCTCCCAGCGCGAGACGCTGCTGGAGAACGGCTCGGTCGACATGATCTTCGCGACCTACTCCATCACCGACGCCCGCAAGGAGCGCGTCGCCTTCGCCGGGCCGTACTTCGTCGCCGGCCAGGACCTCCTCGTCGCCGCGGACAACACCGACATCACCGGCCCGGACTCCCTCAACGGCAAGGTGCTGTGCTCGGTGGAGGGCTCCACCTCGGCCGAGCGCATCCGCGACGAGCACGCCCAGCAGACCCAGCTCTACCCCGCTCCGACGTACTCCGAGTGCGTCGAGCTGCTCAGCGCCGGCAACGTCGACGCGGTCACCACCGACGACGTCATCCTCGCCGGCTATGCCGCCCAGTCCCAGTACGAGGGCAAGTTCAAGCTGGTGGGCCAGCCGTTCTCGGAGGAGAACTACGGCGTGGGCCTGCCCAAGGACAACGACAGGTGCGAGGACGTCAACGCCGCCATCACCTCGATGATCGACGACGGCACGTGGGAGGAGCTCATCAAGAAGAACGTCGGCGAGAGCTTCACCCCCAACCCCTCGCTCAACCCGCCGAAGGTCCAGGCCTGCGCCTGACCCCACCGGCGCCCGGGGCCTGAGGGCCCCGGGCGCCGCCCCGGCCTCCGGCGGCCTCCCCGGCCCCGGTCCCCTCCGCACCCGCCCGAAGGAGCCCACGTGGGTGGCTACCTCGCCGACATGGCCGAGCTGCTGCGCAGCTACGACATCCTCGGCGCCTTCCTCGTCAACGTCCGCCTGACGTTCTACTCGGCGATCCTCGCGTTCGTGATCGGCACCGTCCTGGCGGTCATGCGCGTCTCCCCCGCCCCGAGCCTGCGCTGGGCGGGCGCGACCTACGTGAACCTCGTGCGCAACACACCGCTGACGCTCATCATCCTCGCGTGCTCGCTCGGCCTGTGGGGCCAGCTCGGCGTGGTGCTGGCGAGCAAGGACGCCCCGGGCGGGTTCATCGCCGCCAACAGCTTCCGCCTCGCGGTGGTCGGCCTGTCGGTCTACACCGCGGCGTTCGTGTGCGAGGCGCTCCGCTCCGGCGTCAACACGGTGCCGGTCGGGCAGGCGGAGGCGGCGCGGGCGATCGGGCTGTCCTTCGGGCAGTCGATGCGCATGATCATCCTGCCGCAGGCGGTCCGGGGCGCGGTCGCCCCGCTGGGCAACACGCTCATCGCCCTGGCCAAGAACACCACGGTCGCCCAAGCGGCCGGCGTGGTGCAGGCGGCGTCGGTGATGTCGACCATGATCGAGTTCCGCCCCGACCTCATGGTCGCGATCTTCCTCGTCATCGCGCTCGTCTGGGTGGCCATCGTCCTGCCGATCGGCCTGCTCACCACCTACCTGTCCCGACGTCTGGGGGTCGCCCGATGAGCACCGTCCTGTTCGACGCCCCCGGCCCCCGCGGCCGACGCCGGATCGCCGTCGTCAACGTCGCCGGCGCCGTCGTCGTGCTCGGCGGGCTCGCCTGGGTGACCTGGGCCCTGGCCGCCAAGGGGCAGCTCAGCGCCGAGAAGTGGGAGCCCTTCCTCACGGCCTCGGTCTGGCAGGACTACCTGCTCATCGGGCTGTGGAACACGCTCCGCGCCGCGGCGGTCGCGATCGTGACCTCGGCCGTCTTCGGGCTGATCTTCGGGCTCGGGCGGCTCTCGCAGCTGACCGCGGTGCGGGCGGTGTGCGGCGTCGTCGTGGAGTTCTTCCGCGCGGTGCCCGTGCTGATCATGATGATCTTCTTCTACTTCCTGTTCTCGCGCTCCGGGATCGTGGCGCCGTCGCAGGCACCGTTCTACGGCGTCGTGGTGGGGCTGACGCTCTACAACGGCTCCGTGATGGCCGAGCTGGTCCGCTCAGGCGTGCACAACCTGCCCCGGGGACAGCGTGAGGCCGGCCTGGCGGTCGGGCTCACCCCGGGCCAGAGCCTGCGCCTCGTCGAGCTGCCCCAGGCGCTCATCGCCATGCTGCCGTCGATGATCAGCCAGCTCGTCGTCATCCTCAAGGACACCGCGCTCGGCTCGATCATCTCCTACAGCGAGCTGCTCCGCTCGGCGCGGCTGGTCGGCTCGACGTTCGCCAACTACGTGCCCGCGCTGATGGTCGCCGCCGTGATCTTCATCGTCGTCAACTACAGCCTCACCTGGGTGGCGGAGCGGGTGGCCCGTCGGCTGAGCGTGCGCACCACCGGCACGCCTCGCGCCGTGGCGAGCGACGGCGGGGTGGCCCTCACCGGCGTGCCCGCCGGCGCGGGCGCGGGCGCGGGGTAGCGCCCGGGCCGGGCCACGTGCTCGGCGGTGAGCGGACGAGCAGCCAGCGCTTCGCGCACCAGCAGATCGGCGCGGCGCGCCCGTGGCACGGCGCGATCCGGGGCGTCGGCGCGGAACGCCGCTGCACCGCCCACAGCCGACCATCAACAGGCTGCGAAGGGATTCCTCACAGTCAGTCCAGGCTCCAGTCGGCACGGTCGGCGCCCGGGTCCTCCCCCTCCGCCGCGAGCACCTCGTCGACCACCCGCATCGCCACGCCGGGGCCGAACCCCTTGCGCGCGAGCATGGCGGCCAGGCGGCGCCGGCGAACCTGCCGGTCCAGACCGGCGGTGCTGCGGGTCTTCTTCTCCACGAGGCGCCGGGCGGCGGCCTCCTCGTCGGCGTCGTCGACCTGGGCCAGGGCGGCACCGGCCACCTCCGGGTCGATGCCCTTCTTGTGCAGCTCGGCCGCCAGGGCACGCCGCGCCAGCCCCCGCTCGGCGTGCCGGGTGCGCACGAGCATCTCCGCGTACGCGGTGTCGTCCACGAGGCCGACCTCGGTGAACCGGTCGAGCACGCGGGCGGCGACGTCCTCGGGCACGTCGCGCTTGGCCAGCGCGGCCTCGAGCTGGGCGCGGCTGCGCGGCGCGGCGGTCAGCTGGCGCAGCGCGATGGTGCGGGCCACCTCCTCGGCGTCGGGCTCGCGGTCCATCGCCGCGGCCCCGGCCGACGGCGGCTCGAGCTCGTCGCGTCGACGTCCCGGCCGCCGTCGGCCCGAGGCCTCGGGCTGTCCCACGGTCAGAACTCGACCGGGACCTCACCGGCGGGGGCGCCGTCGGCCGGGGCCTCCACGCCGATGCCGAGCTTGGTGAGGATCTTCTTCTCGATCTCGTCGGCGAGCTCGGGGTTGTCCTTGAGGAACTGGCGGGCCTTCTCCTTGCCCTGGCCGAGCTGGTCGCCCTCGTAGGTGTACCAGGCGCCGGACTTGCGCACGATGCCGTTCTCCACCCCGAGGTCGATGAGGCCACCCTCGCGGGAGATGCCCTCGCCGTAGAGGATGTCGAACTCGGCCTGCTTGAAGGGCGGGGCCATCTTGTTCTTGACGACCTTGACCCGGGTGCGGTTACCCACCGCGTCGCCACCCTCCTTGAGGGTCTCGATGCGACGGATGTCCAGGCGGACCGAGGCGTAGAACTTCAGCGCCTTGCCGCCGGTGGTCGTCTCCGGCGAGCCGAAGAAGACGCCGATCTTCTCGCGCAGCTGGTTGATGAAGATGGCGGTGGTGCCGGAGGCCGAGAGGGCGCCGGTGACCTTGCGCAGCGCCTGGGACATCAGCCGGGCCTGCAGGCCGACGTGGGAGTCACCCATCTCGCCCTCGATCTCCGCCTTGGGCACCAGGGCCGCGACGGAGTCGATGACGACGATGTCCAGCGCCCCGGACCGGATGAGCATGTCCATGATCTCCAGGGCCTGCTCGCCGGTGTCCGGCTGGGAGACGAGGAGCGCGTCGGTGTCCACGCCCAGCTTCCGGGCGTACTCGGGGTCCAGGGCGTGCTCGGCGTCGATGAAGGCCGCGATGCCGCCCTTCTTCTGGGCGTTGGCCACCGCGTGCAGGGCGACGGTCGTCTTGCCGGAGGACTCCGGGCCGTAGATCTCGATGATGCGGCCGCGCGGGAGGCCGCCGACGCCGAGGGCGACGTCCAGGGCGACGGAGCCGGTGGGGATGATCTCCACCTTGGGGCGGGTGTCGTCCCCCAGGCGCATGATCGACCCCTTGCCGAACTGGCGGTCGATCTGGCTGAGCGCGGCCTCCAGGGCCTTGCTGCGGTCTGCGACGGGAGCGGGCATGTCGGTTCACCTCTCGGCGGGGGCCGCTCGGGCGGCCCAGGGGCGGTCAGGGCTGGTCTGTGGCAGGGCCCGCCCTCTCCGGACGGCTACCTGCTGGCGACGCTATGCCCGACCACTGACATCCGGCCGGAGGCCCCCACGGGACTGTGGAGATCACCGGTCGTCGTCGCCTGGGCACGAGCGTACGCCGAACGAGTGTTCGAAACCATGCTGCGACACGCGGGAGTTTCTCAGCGGCCCCCGCGCCGCTCCTTCGGGTCGCGGCGGTATCGCCAGCGCACGGCGTCGTCGAGCTCCATCTCGTCGCACATCGCGTCCCACACGTCCTTGGGGGCGACGCCGGCCGCCAGCGCGGCCGCGGCGGTGCGTCCCCCGACGCCGGGCAGGACGAGGTCCTCGGCGAGGGAGCGGCCGTAGCCCGCGCCGAAGGTCTCCTCGACCACCTGCCAGAACTCGGAGTGCCTCACCCCACCAGCCTGCCACGCCTCAGGGCCGCGCCCCGCACACGGGGCCGAGGCTGGGGGCGAGGCGGGCCGCCGCCCGGGCCCGGGCAGGGCGCGCCGTCACCGCCGCGCCCGGGCCCGGGCAGGGCGCGCCGTCACCGCCGCGCCCGGGCCCGGGCAGGGCGCGCCGTCACCGCCGCGGCCGGGCGCGGGCGCGGTGTCACCCCCGGGCGGCACAATGACGTGCGTGCCGTTCTCCGAGCCCACCCGCGCGTGGTTCGACGGCGCCTTCGCGGCCCCGACGCCGGCGCAGGAGGGCGCCTGGGACTCCATCGCGTCCGGGCAGCACGCGCTCGTCGTCGCGCCCACCGGGTCGGGCAAGACCCTCGCGGCGTTCCTGTGGGCGATCGACCAGATGCTCACCGGCGAGGTGCCCGAGGACGCGGAGCGCTGCCGGGTGCTGTACGTCTCCCCGCTCAAGGCCCTGGCCGCCGACGTCGAGCGCAACCTGCGCTCCCCGCTGGTCGGCATCTCGGCCGCCGCGGCCCGGCTGGGCCGTGCGGTCAACGACGTCCGGGTGGGCATGCGCACCGGGGACACCCCCGCCGGCGAGCGCCGGCGGATGGCCACCCACCCGCCCGACATCCTCATCACCACCCCGGAGTCCCTCTATCTCGTGCTCACCTCCGCGGCGCGCGAGGGGCTGCGCGGCGTGCGCACGGTGATCGTCGACGAGATCCACGCCCTGGCCGGCACCAAACGCGGCGCCCACCTGGCCCTGTCCCTCGAGCGCCTCGACGACCTGCTCCCGGCGCCCGCCCAGCGCGTCGGGCTCTCGGCGACCGTGCGCCCGGTGCCCACCGTGGCCACCTTCCTCGCCGGGCACCGGCCGCTGCCCGAGGGCGGCCGGACGGTGCGGGTGGTCGAGCCGGGCAGCAGCAAGGAGCTGCGCATCGACGTCGTCGTGCCGGTCGAGGACCTCGCCGACCCCTCCGCCACGCCGCTGCGCGCCGCCGCCCGCGGCGGCCTCCACGACGAGGGCCCGGACCTCTCCGGCGCCGCCGCCGGCGCCCCGCCCGAGCAGCGCCACCCCTCGGTGTGGCCGCACCTGACCGAGCGGGTGGTGGACCTGGTCGCGGCCCACCGCTCGACGATCATCTTCACGAACTCGCGCCGCTCGGCCGAGCGGCTCACCGCCCGCCTCAACGAGGAGTGGCAGGCGCGCGCCGACAACGTGGGGGCGGGCGACGCCGCCCGGGCCGCCGGGGCGGCGTGGGCCGCCGCCACGCCCGGGCAGTCGGGCACCGCGCTCGCCACCGCCCAGGTGGTCGCCCGCGCCCATCACGGCTCGATGAGCCGGGAGGAGCGGGTGCGCACCGAGACCGAGCTGAAGTCGGGGCGGCTGCGGGCCGTGGTGTCGACCTCGAGCCTCGAGCTCGGCATCGACATGGGCGCGGTGGACCTCGTGGTCCAGGTGGGCGCCCCGCCGTCGGTGGCCTCGGCGCTGCAGCGCATCGGCCGGGCCGGGCACCAGGTCGGCGCCCTCTCGCACGGCGTGGTGCTGCCCACCCACCGCGGGGAGCTGCTGCCCGCCGCGGTCGCCGCCGCCCGCGCCCAGGCCGGGCTGATCGAGGAGATCCACGTCCCGGCCAACCCCCTGGACGTCCTCGCCCAGCAGATCGTGGCGATGCTCGCCCTCGACGAGCTCACCGTCGAGGAGGTGGCCGCGCTCGCGCGCCGCGCCGCCCCCTTCGCCACCCTCGGCGACCGCTCCCTGACCGCCGTGCTCGACATGCTGGCCGGCCGCTACCCCAGCGAGGACTTCGCCGAGCTGCGCCCCCGCATCGTGTGGGACCGCACCGCCGGGGTGCTGCGCGGGCGCCCGGGCGCGCTGCGCCTGGCGGTCACCTCCGGCGGCACCATCCCCGACCGCGGCCTGTACGGGGTGTACCTGGCCACCGGGCCCGTCGCCGACGGCGGCCGGACGGCGGCGGACGTGACCTCCGGCGCCCGGGGCACCGGGCGCCGGGTGGGCGAGCTCGACGAGGAGATGGTCTACGAGTCCCGCGTGGGCGACGTGTTCACCCTCGGCACCAGCACGTGGCGCATCGAGGCCATCACCCCCGACCGGGTGCTCGTCTCCCCCGCCCCCGGGCAGGCCGGCCGCCTGCCTTTCTGGAAGGGCGACACCCCCGGCCGGCCGGCCGAGCTCGGCCGGGCGCTGGGGGCCACCACCCGCGAGCTCGCCGGCCACCTCGGCGACGGCACCGCGGCCGAGCGGCTCGGCCGCGCGGGCCTGGACGCCTGGGCCACCGACAACGTCGTCGCCTACCTCGACGCCCAGCGGGAGGCCACCGGCCGGCTGCCGGACGACCGCACCATCCTCGTCGAGCGCTTCCGCGACGAGCTCGGGGACTGGCGGGTGGTCATCCACTCCCCCTACGGCGCCCGGGTGCACGCCCCCTGGGCGATGGTGCTCGCCGGGCGGCTGCACGAGGCCACCGGCATGGACGTCAATGCCGCGCCGAGCGACGACGGCATCGTCCTGCGCCTGCCCGACGTCGACACCACCGCCTCCGGCCCCCTCGACCTCGCCCAGCTGCTGCTCGACCCCGAGGAGGTCTCCGGCCTCGTCGTCGGGGCGCTGACCGGCTCGGCCCACTTCGCCGCCCGCTTCCGGGAGGCGGCCGCGCGCTCCCTGCTGCTCCCGCGCCGCCGGCCGGACCGGCGCCAGCCCCTGTGGCAGCAGCGCCAGCGCAGCGCCCAGCTGCTCGCCGTCGCCGCCCGCTACCCCGACTTCCCGGTCGTGCTCGAAGCGGTCCGCGAGTGCCTCCAGGACGACTTCGACGTCCCCGCGCTCACCGAGCTCATGCGCCGCGTCGCCGCCCGGGACGTGCGCGTGGTGGAGGTCACCACCCAGCTGCCCTCGCCCTTCGCCCGGTCGCTGCTCATGGGCTACATGGCGCAGTTCCTCTACGGCGACGACGCCCCCCTGGCCGAGCGGCGGGCCGCGGCGCTCACGCTGGACCCCACGCTGCTGGCCGAGCTCGTCGGCTCCGACCTCGGGGACCTGGCGGACCTGCTCGACCCCGAGGCGGTCGCGCAGGTGGCCGCCGAGGTGGGGCTGCGCACCGCGGCCGCGCGCGCCAAGGACGCCGAGGGCTTGGTCGACCTCGTGCGCCGGCTGGGCCCGCTGACGACGGCGGACCTCGCCGCCCGCGCCGTCGCCCCCGACCAGGTGCCCGCCTGGCTCGCCGATCTGCAGGGACAACGGCGGGTCATGGCGGTGCGGGTGGCCGGCGTGGAGCAGTGGGCGGTGGTCGAGGACGCCGGCCGGCTCCGCGACGCCCTCGGCGTCGCGCTCCCGCTCGGGCTCCCCGCCTCGGTGCTCGAGCCGGTGCCGGACCCGCTCGGGGACCTCGTGCGCCGCCACGCGCGCACGCACGGACCGTTCACCGCCCGCGCCGTCGCGGGCCGCCTCGGCCTCGCGCCCGGCGCGGTGCAGCCTGTGCTCGCCGACCTGGTGCGCACCGGTGCCCTGATCGAGGGCCGGCTCAGCCCGGCCCCGGGGGCCGACGGCGTCCCGCGGGGCGACGGGGCGCCCGACGCCGCCGGTCCCGGCGACGGCGTGCTCACCCTCGTCGCGTCCGACGGCATGGGGGTGCTCACCGCCCCGCCGGTGGAGTACTGCGACGCCGAGGTGATGCGCCGCATCCGGCGGCGATCGCTGGCCCGGCTGCGCAGCGAGGTCGAGCCCGTCACGCCGCAGACGCTCGGGGTGTTCACCCCCCGCTGGCAGCACGTGGCCCCGGTCGGCGCCCGGCCGGACCTGCGCGGCGCCGACGGCGTCCTCACGGTGGTCGACCAGCTCGCCGGCGCCCTCGTGCCCGCCTCCGCGCTGGAGTCGCTCGTGCTGCCCGCCCGGGTGCGCGACTACTCCCCCACCCTGCTCGACGAGCTGACGAGCTCAGGCGAGGTGGTCTGGGTGGGCGGCGGCGCGCTGCCCGGCGTCGACGGCCTGCTCACCCTCCTCCCGGCCGACGCCGTCGCCGAGCTCGCGCCCGTGCCTGCCCCACCCACGCTCACCGAGCTGCACCACCACCTGCTCGACGCCCTGGCCGGGGGCGGGGGCCGCTTCTTCCGCGACCTGCTGCCCCCGGACGAGCTCGGCCCGGACGGGCGCGCCGCCAGCGCGCGCCCGGCGGAGGTGCTCGAGGCCCTGTGGGACCTGGTGTGGGCCGGCCGGGTCACCAACGACACCCTCGCCCCGGTCCGCGCCAGGCTCGGCGGCGGGCGGCCCACCCACGCCGCCCCGCGCACTCCCGCGCGCGCCCGGTCACTGCGCCCCGGTGCGGGGCTGCGCCGCGCGGCCCTCTCGCGCGCCGCCCTCGCCGGGGCACGACCGGCGTCGGCCGTGAACCTCCCGTCCGCCGCGGGGCGCTGGTCGCTGGTGCGCCCGGAGCCCGCGCCGGCCGAGGAGGACGTCGAGGCGCGCACCGCCCGGGTGACTGCCCTGACCGTCGCGCTGCTCGAGCGGCACGGCGTGCTCGTGCGCGGCGCGGCCGGTCTGGAAGACCTGCCCGGGGGCTTCGGCGCGGCCTACCAGGTGCTGCGCCGGCTCGAGGAGGCCGGGCAGGTGCGCCGCGGCTACCTCGTCGAGGGGCTGGGGGCCGCGCAGTTCGCCCTGCCCGAGGTCGTCGACCGGCTGCGCGGGGACGCGGCCGAGCTGACCGTCCGCCGCGAGCGCGCCGCCGCCGGCGACGCCGCCCCGCGGGTGGCGCTGTTGGCCGCGACGGACCCGGCCAACCCCTACGGCGCCACGCTCGGCTGGCCGCCGACCACCGCCGGCGAGGGCCACCGCCCCGGGCGCAAGGCGGGGGCCGCCGTCGTCGTCGTCGACGGCGCCCTCGTGCTCTACGTGGAGAAGGGCGGCCGGACGCTGCTGTCCTTCACCGACGACACCGTGGCCCTCGACGCCGCGGCGGCGGCGCTGGGCCAGGTGGCCGGCTCGGGGGCGCTCGGACCGCTCACCCTGCAGCGCGTCGACGGGGTCGCCGCCCTCGAGGCGGCCGGCCCGCTGCGCCGGGCGCTGGACGCCGCCGGGTTCGGCCCCATCCCGCGCGGCCTGCGCCTGCGCCATGGCGTCGGACACCGCTGAGCGGGCGGCGCTCACGCGCCCGCGGCGCCGGGACCGGCGGCCTTGAGGCGCGCGGCGGCGACGACGATCGCCACGCAGGTGTCGAGGTCGAGCAGCCCGGTGTTGAGCACCATGTCGTAGTGGTCGACCTCGCGCGGGTCCCAGCCGTAGAGGTCGAGGGACATGTCGGCGCGGACCTGGTCCTCGCGCTTCTGCCGCTTGCGGGCCCGCTCGACGTCGATGCCGGCGTCGCGGGCGGCCCGGGCCACCCGCTGCTCGAGGGGCCCGTCGAGCCGGACGTGCAGCGTGGCGGGGCGGTCGCGCAGGATGAAGGCGCCGTTGCGGCCCATGACGACCCCGCCCTGGTCGGCCTCGTCGAGCACCACCCGGGTGTTCTCCATGGTCAGCTCGTACTTGTCGCGCTGGCCCGCGGTGACGTCGCCGACGTCGAGCCCGCCGTAGGAGGTCCCCAGGGCGCCGAAGACACGGGCGAGGAGCCCCTCGTGCTCGCGGCGGCTCTCGGCCGCCTCGATCTCCTCGGAGCTGAACGCCTGCCGGTGGAAGGGCAGGCCCAGCGCCCGCGCCACGCGGGGGCCGACGTAGCCGGCGCCGGACCCGTAGGACTCGAAGAGGGTCACCACGGGCAGCGCCGCCCGGCCCGCACCCTCCGGTGGACCAGCGTGGGACATGCGCCCTCCCGGTGCCTGAGGCCGATGCTCCATCGTAGGGACCGGCCGCGGCGCGCGCCCCGGTGCGGTGGTCCCCGGGTCGGCGCGGCGACCCCACCCCCTGCCGGTCGTTGGCAGGTTGATGACGTGACCTGTTCTCCCCCTTGACCCAGATGTGACGGACCCGAGAACGTCTGAGATCGGTGGCCCGCGAAACCCGGGGGCCGTGGGCGCGTTGCAGGGGGGCGCGCCCGCGGCCCACCCCTTTACACAGAAAGTGTGCACACGTACCGTGCACTCCCATGGACAGCCTCCCGGGCGGCGTCCGCCTCGACGCGCGGGCCGTGAGGGTCCTCGCCCACCCCCTGCGCACCCGGCTCCTCAGCGCGCTGCGCCTCGACGGGCCCGCCACCGCCACGTCCCTCGCGCGCACGCTGGGCACCAACAGCGGCGCGACCAGCTACCACCTGCGCCGGCTGGCGGAGGTCGGCCTGGTCACCGACGCCGACGGCGGCACCGGCCGGGAGCGCCGGTGGCGCGCCGCGCACGAGAGCCACGGCTTCACCGCCGGCGACGTCGAGGACTCCCCCGACGCCCGCGCCGCCCAGGCCTGGCTGCGCGCGGAGTACCAGCGCCAGTACCAGGCCTGGGCGCAGGCCTGGCTCGCCCACGAGGACGACTACCCCCTGGCCTGGCGCGACGCCGCCGGCAGCTCCGACTTCGCCCTCGACCTCACGGCCGAGCAGCTCGCGGCCCTGCTGGCCGACCTCACCGCCGTCGTCGCGCGCTACCGCACCGCTCCGCCGCCCGCGGGCCACAACGAGACCCGCCCCGTGCTCGTCGTCCTCCACGCCTTCCCCCGCGTGCCCGGCGGCGAACCGTGAGCGCCGCCGGCGCGGCCCTCACGGCACCGTCGGCCCGGCGCCGATTCCTGATCCTCACCGCCCTGCGGTGGCTGCCGGTGGGGCTGGTCATCCCGGTGGCGGTCCTCCTGCCCCTGGACCGCGGCCTCAGCCTCGCCCAGGTCGGCCTCGCCGCGGCCCTGCAGGGGCTGGTGGTCCTGGCCCTGGAGCTGCCCACCGGCGGCCTGGCCGACACGCTCGGGCGCCGGACGGTGCTGCTCCTCGCCTCCGCCGTGGGCGTCGGCGCCATGGCCCTGTACCTCGCGGCGGACAGCCTCGCGATGTTCGCCGCGGTCTTCGCGCTCCAGGGCGTCTTCCGCGCCCTCGACAGCGGGCCGCTGGAGGCGTGGTACGTCGACGCCGCCCTCGGCGCCGACCCGCGCGCCGCCATCGACCGCGGGCTGAGCGCCCACTCCGCCGTCCTCGGGGTGGCCATCGCCGCCGGGGCGCTGGCGGGGGGCGGCCTCGTGGCCTGGGCGCCGCTCGCCGGCCTGGAGGCGCTGGCCACCCCGGTGGCCGCGGCCCTCGTGCTCCAGGTGGCCGGCCTCGGCGCCATCGCCGCGCTCATGGTCGAGCCGCGGCGCGCCAGCGGCCCGCGGGCGGCGTGGCGCGCGGCCGTCGGGACGCCCCGGGCCATCGCCGACGGCATCGGGCTCCTGCGCCGCAACCGGGTCCTGCTCGCCCTGGTCGCCGTGGAGCTGTCCTGGGGATTCGGGATGGTCGCGTTCGAGCAGCTCACCCCGGTCCGGCTCCTGGAGATCCTCGGCGACCCGGACGCCGCCGCGGCCGTCGTCGGCCCCGCCAGCTCGGCCGCCTGGCTCGCCTCCGCCGCCGGGGCGACGCTGGTGCCGCTGCTGGCCGGCCGGCTCGGGTTCGCGCGGTTCGCCGCCCTCACGCGCCTGCTCCAGGCCGTGACCGTCGTCGGCATCGGCCTGTTCGGCGGCGTCGTCGGCGTCGTCACGGCCTACCTCGCCTGCTACGTGGTCCACGGCGCGGCCAACCCCGCGCACATGACGCTGCTGCACCGGCAGGTGGACGGCGCCCGCCGGGCCACCGTCGTGTCTCTGAACTCCATGGCGGCCCAGCCCGCCGGCGCCCTCGGCGCCGTCGCGCTCACCGCGCTGGCCGACGCGGCCTCCGTGGGCGTCGCGGTGTGCCTGGGCGCCGTCGTGCTCGTGCTGGCGGCCCCGCTGTACCTGCCGGCCTGGCGCCAGGAGCGGGCGGAACGGCGGGCACGGGTCGCATCCCCTGGGCGCGACGGGGGGCAGGCGGACACGGCCGCGCGGCCGGTGGGGCGCCCGGGGCCCGGCACCGCCGGGAGCGAGGTGCAAGGTGCCTGAGGGCGACATCGTGGTGCGGGTGGCGCGCCGCCTCGACGCCGCGCTCGCCGGCCAGGTGCTCACCCGCGGGGAGCTGCGGTGGGCCGACCTCGGCGCGGTGGACCTGGCGGGCGTCGGCGTCGTCGGGAACGCCACCCGCGGCAAGCACCTGCTGACGCGCCTGGACGACGGCCGCACGCTGCACACCCACCTGCGCATGGAGGGCGTCTGGCGCCTCGTGCGCACCGGCGACCTCGCCAGCGGGGCCAGCCGGGCGGACCGCAACCCCTCCGTGCGCGCCGTGCTGGGCACCGCACGGTGGACCTGCCTGGGCATCAACCTCGGGATGGTCGACCTGGTGCCGACGGCGGAGGAGGGCCGGCTGGTCGGCCACCTCGGCCCGGACCTGCTCGCCCCGGACCTCGACGCCGACGCCGCCGCGGCGCGGATCCTCGCCCAGGGCGGGCGGGGCATCGCCGAGGTGCTGCTCGACCAGACCGTCGTCGCCGGCCTGGGCACGATCTACATGGCGGAGACGCTGTGGACCCACCGGGTGTGGCCGTGGGCCCCGGCGGGCTCCCTCGGCGCCGTCGCCCGGGACCTCGTGACCACGGGGCGCCGGCTCATGCGCCGCTCCGCCGACGCCCGGCTGCCCACGGCGACCGGCGACACCCGCCGGACCACCAACGTGCACGGCCGGGAGCGGCGCCCGTGCCCGCGGTGCGGCACGCCGGTCGCCCGGGGCGAGGCCGGCACTCCGCCGCAATTGCGGTCGGTGTACTACTGCCCGTCGTGCCAGCGGCCGGCGTGACGGGCCCGGCCGTGACGCCCCAGGAATCGGCGCGAGGCCCGGACCATGCGGTCCGGGCCTCGCGGGGTCGTGGCGGCTGGGGCGCCGGTCTCAGCCGACCGGGGTGAGCAGGCTCTCGCGGCGCACCAGCTCGTCGGGAACGGTGTCGGGGACATGGACGCCCTCTTCGACGGCGACGCGGTCGGAGACGGCGCGCAGCACGAAGCTCATGGGCACGTTGAGCGCCTCGCAGATGGAGGCGAGCAGCTCGGACGAGGCCTCCTTCTGCCCGCGTTCGACCTCGCTGAGGTAGCCGAGGGACACACGCGCGGCCGAGGAGACTTCACGCAGGGTCCGGCCCTGACGCTGACGGGCGTCACGGAGCACGTCCCCGATCTCGCGGCGAAGCAAGATCATGGTGCGGCCCTCCTCCC
The DNA here is from genome assembly GCF_009193175.1 of Georgenia ruanii. Taxonomy (GTDB): domain Bacteria; phylum Actinomycetota; class Actinomycetes; order Actinomycetales; family Actinomycetaceae; genus Georgenia; species Georgenia ruanii. Next base: position 53,498 of record NZ_VUKE01000001.1, read on the forward strand.
CTGCCCTGCTGGGCGATGTGGTCCTACCGTACCCCGCCGGAGTGGCGGGGCGCTTGCCCGGTCGTGCGTCCCGGCGACCCTGGGGTCGCGTCGGCGCTGTCGTGCCATGCGTGGTGGTGGCACGGTACACGTACTTGCTGGTTGTCATCACCTGTACCAACGGCGCGGCGGCCGGTCTTGTTCCCCGCCGACGGCGCCCGCTACCCGTCGTCGACGACGGAGCCGAGGAGCGCCAGCGCGGCGCCGGTCGCGGCGGCCCGGACCGCCGCGCGCGGGCCGGCCAGCGCCAGCCCGCGCACCCGGGCCGTGCCCGGGCCGCAGGCGGCGACGTAGACGGTGCCGGCGGGGCGCCCGTCCGCCGGGCCGGGGCCGGCCACGCCCGTCGTGCCCACCCCGTGCGTCGCGCCGAGTCGGCGGGCCGCGCCGCGGGCCATCTGCAGCGCGACCTCCGGGTGCACCGGGCCGTACGCGGCCAGGAGGTCGCCGTCCACGCCGAGCAGCCCTGCCTTGAGGTCGGTGGCGTAGGCGACGACGGCGCCGCGCAGCACCGCCGAGACCCCGGGGACGGCGACCAGGGTCGCACTGACCTGCCCGCCGGTGAGCGACTCGGCGACGGCGAGCGTGGCGCCCCTGCCCAGCAGGCCGGCGACGACGCGCTCGACCGTCACCGCCCGGCGCCCGTACCGGTACCGGCGGCGTCCGCGGTGCGGGCGATGCGGACGGCCTGCGCGACGTAGTCGAGGCCGGTGAGGACGGTGACCGCGACGGTGAGGTAGACGAGCACCTCGGTGACGACGTTGATGACGTCGGCGACGCCGGTGGGCACGAGCGCCGCCCACGGCAGGAGCAGCAGCAGGATGAAGGCCACCTGGAGCGTGGTCTTGAGCTTGCCGCCCTTGGACGCGGCCATGACGGCGCGCCGCTTCATGAAGAACCGCAGCACGGTGATGCCGAGCTCGCGCACGATGATGACGATGGTGACCCACCAGGGCAGCGACCCGTCGAGGGAGAGCAGCACCAGGGCGGTGAGGACGAGGGCCTTGTCCGCGATGGGGTCGGCGAGCTTGCCGAAGTTCGTCACCAGGCCGCGGCTGCGGGCGAGGTGCCCGTCGAGCTTGTCGGTCAACGCGGCGAGGGCGAAGACGACGGCCGCCCACAGCCGGGTGGCGGTGGTGCCCTGCAGCAGCAGGACCGCGAACAGCGGCACCATGACGATGCGCACCATCGTCAGCACGTTGGCGATGTTCCACAGCGGCACGTCGGCGGGTTCACCGGCGCCGGTGGGCACCGTCTGGGGGTTCGTCGTCACCCGCCCAGCGTAGGGCCCGCACCACCGCCCCGCCGCCAGTGCGTCAGCGGCCGGTGAGCTGCCAGGCGTCCTCGCCGCCGCCGTCGTCCTCGTCGTCCCAGCTCTGCGCGACCGGCGGGGCGTGCCCCTCGATGCCGTCCGCGTAGCGGTCCGCCGCCGGCTCGTCGGCCTCGACGTCGTAGGGCCCGGCGCCGTCGTCCTCCGCCGGCGCCGGGTCCTCCCCGCGCAGCAGCGCCAGGGTGGCGGGCAGGTCGTCGGGCTGGACGAGCACCTCGCGGGCCTTCGACCCCTCCGAGGGGCCAACGATCTCGCGGGACTCGAGCAGGTCCATGAGCCGCCCGGCCTTGGCGAAGCCGACACGCAGCTTGCGCTGGAGCATCGAGGTCGAGCCGAACTGCGTGGTGACGACGAGCTCGGCGGCCTGCAGGAGCAGGTCGAGGTCGTCGCCGATGTCCTCGTCGACCTGCTTCTTGACCACCGGGGCGATGACGTCCTCGCGGTAGGTCGGCTGCAGCTGGGCCTTGACGTGGTCGACGACGGCGTGGATCTCGGACTCGGTGACCCAGGCGCCCTGCACACGCATCGGCTTGGCGGTGCCCATCGGCAGGAACAGCGCGTCGCCCTGGCCGATGAGCTTCTCGGCGCCGGGCTGGTCGAGGACCACCCGGGAGTCGGCCAGCGACGAGGTCGCGAACGCCAGCCGGGAGGGGATGTTGGCCTTGATGAGGCCGGTGACGACGTCGACCGAGGGGCGCTGGGTGGCGAGCACCAGGTGGATGCCGGCGGCGCGCGCGAGCTGGGTGATGCGCTGGATGGAGGCCTCGACGTCGCGCGGGGCGACCATCATGAGGTCGGCCAGCTCGTCCACGATGACCAGGAGGTACGGGTAGGGGGCGATCGTCCGCTCGCTGCCCGGCAGCGGCTGGACCTTGCCGGCGCGCACGGCGGCGTTGAAGTCGTCGATGTGCTTGAACCCGTAGTTGGAGAGGTCGTCGTAGCGGGCGTCCATCTCCCGGACCACCCACTCCAGGGCCTCCGCGGCCTTCTTGGGGCTGGTGATGATCGGGGTGATGAGGTGCGGGATGCCCTCGTAGATCGTCAGCTCCACCCGCTTGGGGTCGACCAGCACCATGCGCACCTCCTCGGGGGTGGCGCGCATCATGATCGAGGTGATCATCGAGTTCACGAAGCTCGACTTACCGGCGCCCGTGGCGCCGGCGACCAGCAGGTGCGGCATCTTGGCGAGGTTGGCGACGACGTAGCCGCCCTCGACGTCCTTGCCGACGCCGACGATGAGCGGGTGCTCGCTGCGCCGGGCCACCGACGAGCGCAGCACGTCGCCCAGGGCGACGGTCTCGCGGTCGGTGTTGGGGATCTCCACGCCGATCGCGGACTTGCCCGGGATCGGCGAGAGGATGCGCACGTCGGCGCTGGCGACGGCGTAGGCGATGTTCTTGCTCAGCGCGGTGATGCGCTCGACCTTGACGCCGGGGCCGAGCTCGAGCTCGTACCGGGTGACCGTCGGGCCGCGGGAGAACCCGGTGACCTTGGCGTCGACGTTGAACTCGGTGAGCACCTGGGTCAGCGCCTCGACGACGCGGTCGTTGGCCGCCGAGCGGGTCTTGTGCGGGGCGCCCTTGATGAGCGTGTCGTCGCTGGGCAGCGTGTAGATGACGTCCGGGGCGAGCTGGAGCTGCTCGGCCCGGGCGGGCAGCGCCTGGGTGGGCGGCGCCTGCAGCTCGCGCTCGTGGGCCTCGTGCTGGTCCTCGGCGGCGGTGTCGGCGGTGGGCGCCGTCTCCGCGGACTTCTTCCGGCCCCGGCCCTTGCGGGCGGCGGTGAGCGCCGCCGTCGCCGCCTCGTCGGCGGGGGCGAGGTCGTGGGGCTGGGCGAAGGCCTCGTCACCGGTGTAGTCCCCGGGCGCCACCTCGGGGGCCTCGGCCGCCTTCTTCCGGCGGCGGCGCGGTGCGGGTGGCCGGTGCGTCCCGTCGGCGGCGACGACCTCCGTCGTCGCGTCGTCGGGGACGGGCTCGGGCCCGCGGCCGAGGAGCCAGGCCCCCGCGGCGGAGAGCTTCGCCGGCACCGCGGCGACCGGGGTGGCGGTCACCACGAGCAGCCCGAACACCGCCAGCAGCACGAGGATCGGCACGGCACCCCAGGCGGAGAGCAGCACCGTCAGCGGCGTGCCGACCGCCCAGCCCAGCAGCCCGCCGGCGGACTCGACCGCGGCGAAGGAGTCGGTGGGGCGCGGCAGGTCCGAACCGATGTGGACCAGGCCGCAGACCGCGGCGGTGAGGGCGACGATCCCGATGGTGACCCGGACGTTGGCCTGGGTGCGCTCGGGGTGGCGCATGAGGCGCACGGCCATGGCCACGAGCACGAGCGGCAGCAGGATGCCGAGCACGCCGACCACCCCGGCGGCCACGTGGTGGATGAGGTCGCCGGCGATGCCGGACAGGCCGAACCACTCGCGCAGCGCGATGACGATGGCCAGCGCGAGGAGCAGGAACGCCAGCCCGTCCCGGCGCAGCGCGGGGTCGAGGTCCTTCGTGCCGGAGCCGACCTTGCGGGCGGTGCCTGCCACCACGTGTGCTCCTCCCATCCAGATGAAGCGGAAGGGCCGGAGCAGCAGCGGGGTCTGCTGGGGGCGCGACGAAGCCGTCGAGCGCCCGCGGCCGCGGGCCTTGCTTCCGCGAGTACTGCGCGCGGATGACCCACGTGCCGTCGAGGCCGACCGTCCGGGGGAAGGCGTGCGGGTAGCCATGACCTCCCCAACGTAGCGTCCGGGAGGCCTCGCGCCACCCGCGCCGCGCCGCGGGTGCCCCGCATCACGTGCCCCCGAGCACCGCCTCGAGCTCGGCGCGGGTGGGTGCCGCGCCGCCCCCGACCCGGGTGACCGCGATCGCGGCGGCGGCGTTGGCGCGGCGCACCGCCTCGAGCAGCGGCGCCCCGGCGAGCAGGCCGGCGGCGAGCACCCCGGTGTGCACGTCGCCGGCGCCGGTGGTGTCCACCGGGCGTACGGGACGGGACGGGACGAGGGCGCTCCCGCCGCCGGGCTCCCGCACCCAGCACCCGGCCACGCCCAGCCGCACGAGCACCGCGCACCTGGCCGGCACCCGCGAGCACAGGCCGGCCATGCCGGCCTCCTGCCCCGGGTCGGTGCCGGCCAGGTGGGCCGCCTCCTGGGCGTTGACGGTGAGCACGTCGCAGCGCGCCAGCACGGGGCCGAGCACGGCGTCCGGGATCTGGCCCGCCAGCGGGCTGGGGTCGAGCAGGAGCCGGACGCCGGCGGGCAGCGCGGCCGCCCAGGGGCCGACGACGGGTGCGGCGTCGGGGTAGGCCAGGTCGTAGCCGGAGACGTAGACGACGTCGCCGGGCCGCAGCGCCACGGCGGCGAGCTCCGTGGCCCGGGGCCGCCCCTCGGCGCCGATCGTCGTGACGAAGGTGCGCTCGCCGTCGGGCTCGACGAGGGCGACGACGACGCCGGTGTCCCCCGGCGCCGGAGCGGTGAGCAGGTCCACCCGCTCCGCCCGCAGCGCGGCGCGCACGAGGTCGCCGTGCGGGCCGGTGCCCACCGGGCTGGCCACGGCCACCCGGACGCCCTGCCGGGCCGCGGCGACGACGACGTTGAACCCGCCGCCCGGGGTGAGGCCGGCCGTCGTGGCCAGGACGTCCCCGCCGCGGGACGGCAGGCCGGGCAGCAGCAGCGGCAGGTCGACGACGACCGACCCGGCGGAGACCAGCCGCGGCGCGGCCGGGGCGACCGCCGCTTCCACCGCCTCCCCCGTCCGGCTCACCCCCGCAGCTCCAGCAGGTCGTCGGCGAGGGCGTCGAGGTCGAGGGCCGGGTTGGCCCGCGCCACGGCACCCACCGCCTCGGCGGGCAGGCCCTCGCGCCCGCCCATGGCGCCGGCCACCGCCCCGGCCATGGCCGCGATGGTGTCGCAGTCCCCGCCCAGGCTCGCGGCGATGCGGCACACCCACCACGGGTCGGCGGCCCCGCCCGGGCGCACGGCGTCGGCCAGCACCAGCACGGCGAACGCCGCGGGCACGGACTCCTGGGTGGCCAGCGAGGTCCCGACGACCTCGTCGATGACCCGCGAGCCCGCCTCCACCTGGTGCGCCTCGCCGTCCTCGGACACCGCCGCGACGGCCTCGAGGGTCAGCCGCACGGCGCACTTCAGCCGTCCGGCGAGCGAGGGGGCCGCGGTGTAGAAGCCGCGGGTGGCGGCCGAGCGTGCCGCGGCGGTGGCGGCGTCGAGCACCTCGGGCAGGCCCGCGCCATCCACCGCCACGGCGACGGCGGCGGCCACGGCCGCGGCCCCGGCCAGGGCCACCTGGGTGTTGTGCGTCGGCTCGCTCACGGCGACGACGCGGTCGACGAGGACCTGCAGCGGGCGGGCCGCGGTGGCGACGCCGACGGGGGCGATGCGCATGGCGGCGCCGTTGGTGTCGCCCCAGCGCCCCGAGGTCGGCGAGGGCCCGTGGGTGCGGATGTGCTGCAGCGCCCGCAGCGTGGACGGGCCGAGCAGGCTGGCCGCGCCCGCCTCGCGCATGCGTTCCTGCCAGGCGAGCAGCCGCGCCGCCAGCTCGGTGGCGTCCACCCGCCCGGCGCCGTCGACCAGGAGACGCCCGATGATCACGGCCTGGTCGGTGTCGTCGGTGACGTGCCCGGCCGGCAGGTCGCCGGCGAACTCGTTGTCCTCGGCGTGGCCGGGGTGGAACCGGTCGATGAGCCCGTACCGCTGGGTCACGAGGGCGCGCGGCAGGCCCTCGGCGGGCATGCCGAGCGCGTCGCCGACGGCCAGCCCCCACAGGGCGCCGCGGGCGCGGTCGCGCAGGGTCGCGGCGGTCACTCGCCCGTCACGGCCGCCGGCTCGCGGGCCGCCGTCGTGGCCGCCTCCTGCCGGCGGATGCGCCCGGCGTTCGCCAGCCCGACCAGCAGCCCGCCGAAAAGCGCGACGGCCACGCCCACCCCGGAGAAGCCCCAGGTGTCGACGTCGAGGCCGAGCGGGCCGAAGAGGTAGCCCTGCCAGGTCAGGCCCTGGACGCCGTTGGTCACCAGCCCCCAGCCGATCGCGGTGAGCGCGAGCATGCCGAGGACGTTGAGCCAGTTCACCGACCCGTAGAGGCCGCGGGCGTCGAACAGGGAGAAGGTGTCGTAGTCGCGGCGGCGCAGCACCAGGTCGCCGATGAAGATGCCGGCCCACGCGGCGATCGGGACGCCGAGGGTGATGAGGAAGCCCTGGAACGGGCCGAAGAAGTCCGCGGCGAACCACACGATGACGATCGTGCCGACCACCATGAGCAGCCCGTCGATGGCGGCGGCGGCCCACCGCGGCACGCGCAGGCCGACGGCGAGGAGCGTCAGGCCCGAGGAGTAGATGTCCAGCACGGCGCCGGACACCAGCCCGCCGACGGCGACCAGGACGAACGGGACGAGGTACCAGGTGGGCAGGAGCGTGGCGAGCGTGCCGATCGGGTCGCTGGAGATGCCGGCCGAGAGGTCCGGGTTGGAACCGACGAGCAGGACGCCGTAGACGATGAGGATGACGGGCGCGAGGGAGGCGCCGAACGTCGTCCAGAAGACCACGCCGCGGGAGGAGGCCGCGCGCGGCAGGTAGCGGGAGTAGTCGGCCGCCGCGTTGACCCAGCCCAGGCCCAGCGCCGTCATGACGAGCATGAGCGCGCCGAGCACCGCCTCCCACGACCCCGCGGGGAGCTGGCCCAGGGCGGCGAGGTCGATCCGGTCGACGGTCAGGGCGATGTAGCCGAGGGTGACCACGCCCAGGACGATCGTCAGGACGGTCTGGACCCGCATGATCATGTCGAAGCCGAGGATCCCCGCGCCGACGACGATGGCGATGACCACGAGGAAGGCCACGACCCGCGCGGTGTTGCCGCCGGACCACCCCAGCTGCTGGATGACCGTGTCGGTGGCCAGCGTGGCGAGGGCGACGAGGACGATCTCCCAGCCCACGAGCAGCAGGTAGGACACCACCCCGGGCAGGAGGTTGCCGCGCACGCCGAACGCCGCCCGGGACAGGGTGAGGGTCGGGGCCGACCCGCGCTTGCCGGCCAGCGCGATGATGCCGACGAGCAGGAAGGAGAGCACCGTCCCGACGACGGCGACCAGGGTCGCCTGGGCGAAGGAGATCCCGAAGTCGAGGATCCACGAGCCGTAGCTGATGCCGAACACCGAGATGTTCGCGGCGAACCAGGGCCAGAAGAGGGAGGCGGGGCGGCCCTTACGGTCCGCGTCGGCGATCACCTCGATGCCCGTCGCCTCGATGATGAAGGCCGAGCTGGGGCCCTCCTGGCTGAGCGTCCGGTCGGTCACGACGTCGTCTCCTTGCTCCCGGCGGCGGAGGAGGCCGGGACGTGGGGGTGGGAGGGGGTGAGGCCGGCGAGGAGACGGCGCACCATCGGCGAGAGGCGCGCGGCGGCGGCCTCCGCGACGGCGACGACCTCGTCGGGGTCGATCTGCTCGCCGGAGGCCTCGTGCGCCGTCACCGTGGACAGCGCGAGGACCCGCAGGCCCGCCTCGCGGGCGGCGATGGTCTCGAGGACGGTGGACATGCCGAGGACGTCCGCGCCCAGCGCCCGCACCATGCCGGCCTCGGCGGCGGTCTCGTAGTACGGACCGGCGAGCATGGCGTAGACGCCGGTGGCCAGCTCGACGCCGTCGTCGGCGGCGGCCGTCAGCAGCGCCGCGCGCAGCGCCGGGTCGTAGGCGGCGGTGAGGTCGACGAAGCTCGCGCCCTCGAGCGGCGAGACGCCAGTGAGGTTGAGGTGGTCGGTCAGCGCGACGACGCGGCCCAGCGGCCACTGCGGGCGCAGCGAGCCGTTGGCGTTGGTCAGCACCACCGTCCCGGCGCCGAGCGCGGCCAGGGTGCGCACGCCGTGGGCGACGGCGCCCGGGCCGTGCCCCTCGTACAGGTGGGTCCGGCCGGCCAGCACGACCACCGGGCGCGCCTCGCCGTCCGGGCCGGGCAGGTCGAAGCGCAGGATGCGGCCGGCGTGGCCCGGGGCGACGGGGGCGTGGAAGTGCGCCACCTCCGCCGTCGGCACCGCGGCCACGGGTTCGCCCCACCGCTCGGTGAGGGGGTCCCAGCCGGAGCCGAGGACCACCCCGGCGGCGACGCCGTCGAGCCCGAGCCGGTCGCGCAGCTGCGCGGCGGCCGCCTCCGCCGCGGCCCGCCAGTCGTTCGTCACACGCGCATGCTAGAGCGAAAGCGCTGGTGGCGAGGTCAAGCGGGCCCGGGCTGGGCGCCCGACGTCGAGCCGAGCGGCGGCTACCGGACCTGGCGCCGGGCGAGGTCGGCGCGCTCGATCGCGACGTGGGGCCGCGGGACGGCGTTCCCAGGGGTCACTGCGGAGCTCTGCCCGGTCGGGGCTTGTTCGCAAGATGCCACTGCGGGCAGTCTGGTGGTGGCGTCGTGACGAGTACGCCGACCCGTGGGGGCGCGCAGTGAAGGCGATCGTGTTCGAGGACACGCGCCGTGTCGGGGTGCACGAGGTGCCGGACGCGACGATCGTCGATGCGACCGACGTGGTCATCCGGGTCACCGCGAGCGCGATCTGCGGCACGGACCTGCACATGTATGACGGACGGACCGGTGCTGAACCGGGTCTCGTGCTCGGTCACGAACCGCTGGGCGTCGTCGAGCAGGTCGGGTCGGCGGTACAGATGGTGTCGCCGGGTGATCGCGTCGTGATCCCCACCCACATGTACTGCGGGGTCTGCTACAACTGCGCGCGCGGCTACACAGCGGCCTGCCTGCGGGTGCGGCCCGGCGGGTTCGGCGCGGCCTACGGCTACGCGGGGATGGGCGACTACCGCGGCGCCCAGGCAGAGCTGCTCCGGGTGCCGTTCGCCGACGCCAACTGCATCCCGCTGCCCGGGGAACCGTACGACGAGCACGAGGACGACTTCGTCCTTCTTGCCGACGCGTTCGTGACCGGCTGGCACGCCACGGAGCTGGCACGCGTGGGGGCCGGGCCGGCGCCGGTGGCCGTGTTCGGCGCCGGCGCGGTGGGGCTGCTGGCCGCGTACTCCGCGCTGCTCAAGGGCGCCGGAGAGGTGTACGTCGTCGACGGCGTCACCGCCCGGCTGGAGAAGGCCGGTGAGCTCGGCGCCGTCCCGGTGGATTTTCGGGCCGGTGACCCGGTCGAGCAGATCCGCGAGCGGCGCCGCCAGCGCGGCCTGCCCCCCGGCGAGAGCGTCCTGGACGGCGTGCAGCACGGGATCGATGCGGTGGGTTTCCAGGCCCGCGACCGTGCCCAGCCCGACGCCGAGCTGCCCTTCCAGGTCATTGACGACCTTGCCCGGCTGGTCAACCCCACAGGACATCTGGGCATCGCCGGTGTCTATGCCGACCGTGACATGCACCCGGCACCCGATGGCAGTACGAGCGGTGCGCTCACCGTGCCCTGGGCGACGCTGTTCGCGAAGGGCGTGTCCGTCGGGTTCGGCCGCACCCACGACCGGCGTTACACCACGCGGTTGCGCGACCTCGTCCTGACCGGGCGCGCGCATCCCGGCCGCATCGTCACCCACCACGGCCCGCTCAGCGAGGCACCCGAACTGTTCGCCGCCTTCGACCGCCGCGAGCATGGCGTGGTCAAAGCCATCCTGCGGCCCTGACTCGAGCCATGTCCGGGTGCCGCACGATCGCGGTCACCTGGGTACCTCCTGCCACGGCTTGTGCGTGGAGGTCTCGTCCCGCCTTGCTCGTGGTCCGATGTCCATGCCTTGCTCCTCGGCACAGCGGCAGGGAGCACGGCATCACTCACGTCGGCCTCGAGGTGCCGGAGGTCGGCCGCGGCCCTCAGCCCGACGTCGGCGACTCGCTCTCCTCGCCGTGCTCGTCGTAATGACCGGCGTGCTCGGCGTGCCGGTGCCCGTCATGCACGTAGTCCACGTGGTCGCCATGCTGCACCGTCTCGTGGCCGCACCCGGGACCGTGCACGTGCGCGTGGTCGCCGTCGTGTTGCCGGTGCGTCTCAGCCGTCATGACCAGGCTCCCTCGATCGATCCCTCACCGAGGATACGACCGGACACGGCGCCGAGGCTCGACGAGCGACACCCCGGAGTCGTCCTGCGCGCCGTCACCATCTGGCCCGACGCACCAAGGGCCACGCCCCAGCTAGGCCTCGACGACCGTGGGGATGATCATCGGGCTGCGCCGCAGCCGCTTCGCGGCCCACCGGCCCACGACCCGCCGCATGGCCTGCTGCATCTGGTGGGTGTCGGCGTTGCCGCGGCCCACGACCTCGTTGAGCGCGTTGGTGACGTCCGGCAGGATCGCGTCGAAGACGGAGTCGTCCTCGGCCATGCCGCGGGCCTGGATGTGCGGGCCGGTGAGCACCTGGCCGGTGGAGGTGTCCACCACGGCGAAGATGGAGATGAACCCCTCCTCGCCGAGGATCCGGCGGTCCTTGAGCTCGGCGTCGGTGATCTCGCCGACCGAGGAGCCGTCGACGTAGACGTAGCCGCACGGCACGGCGCCGGCGATGCGGGCCTTGCCGTCGACGAGGTCGACGACGACGCCGTCCTCCGCCAGCACCACCCGCTCGGCCGGCACCCCGGTGGAGACGGCGAGGGCGCCGTTGGCCACGAGGTGGCGGATCTCGCCGTGCACCGGCATGACGTTCTTCGGGCGGACGATGTTGTAGCAGTAGAGCAGCTCGCCGGCGCTGGCGTGGCCGGAGACGTGGACCTTGGCGTTGCCCTGGTGCACCACCTTGGCGCCCAGCCGCATGAGGCCGTTGATGACCCGGAAGACGGAGTTCTCGTTGCCCGGGATGAGGGAGCTGGCGAAGACGACCGTGTCGCCGGGGCCCACGGAGATGCGCGGGTGGTCGCGGTTCGCGATCCGGCTCAGCACCGCCATCGGCTCGCCCTGGGAGCCGGTGCACATGAGCACGACCTCGTCGGCCGGGTAGTCGTCGACCTTCTTGACGTCGATGAGGGTGCCCGGCGGCACCTTGAGGTAGCCGAGGTCGGCGGCGATGGTCATGTTGCGGACCATGGACCGGCCCACCAGGGCAACCTTGCGGTCGTGCAGGGCGGCGGCGTCGAGCACCTGCTGGACGCGGTGGACGTGGGAGGCGAAGCTCGCGACGACGATCTGCCCCTCGGCCTGCCCGAAGACGCTGTCGAGCACCGGGCCGATGTTGCGCTCGTGGGCGGTGAAGCCGGGGACCTCGGCGTTGGTCGAGTCGGTCATGAACAGGTCCACGCCCTCCTCGCCCAGGCGGGCGAAGGCGCGCAGGTCGGTGATCCGGCCGTCCAGGGGCAGCTGGTCCATCTTGAAGTCGCCGGTGTGGAGCACGTTGCCCGCCGAGGTGCGGATCATCACCGCGAGCGCGTCGGGGATGGAGTGGTTGACGGCGACGAACTCGAGGCCGAACGGGCCGAGCTGCTCGCGCTGGCCCTCCTGCACGGCGAGCGTGATCGGGGAGATGCGGTGCTCCTTGAGCTTGGCCTCGACGAACGCGAGGGTGAGCTGGGAGCCGATGAGCGGGATGTCGTGGCGCAGCCGCAGCAGGTAGGGCACGCCGCCGATGTGGTCCTCGTGGCCGTGGGTCAGGACGATCGCCTCGATGTCGTCCAGCCGGTCCGCGATGTACTCGAAGTCGGGGAGGATGAGGTCGACGCCGGGCTGGTTGTCCTCGGGGAAGAGCACGCCGCAGTCGACGACGAGCAGCTTGCCGTTCACCTCGAAGACCGTCATGTTGCGCCCGACCTCGCCGAGGCCGCCGAGCGGGACGATGCGCAGGCCGCGCTGCGGGATGGGACCGGGGGCTGACAGCTCAGGATGCGGGTGACTCACGAGCCCATCCTGCCAGGCCGGGCCGCCGATGGGCCCGGCAGGCCCGCTCCCCGGCGCCGGGGTGACCAGCGTCACCCGCCGGCCGGGGCCGCCTGCGCGGTGCGGGTGAGCGCGCCCGGGAGCCGGTCAGGCCGGGATGAGGGCGTGCTCGCGCAGGGTCTGTGCGAGGACGGCCACCTCGGCCGGGGAGGCCTCGACCAGCGGCAGGCGCACGGCGGGGCTCTCGATGAGGCCCTGGAGGTACACGGCGGCCTTGGCCATGACGGCGCCCTGGCCACCGCCCATGATCGCCGCGACGAGCGGGCGCATGCGCGCGGCGACCTCGCGGGCGCCGGGCAGGTCCCCGGCGTCGACCTCGCGGACCATCTCCGCGTAGGCCCCGGCCGCCACGTGGCCCACGACGGACACGACGCCGGAGGCGCCGTGCGCCAGCCAGTCGAAGTTCAGCCCGTCGTCGCCGGAGTAGTACTCGAGCCCGGTGCGCGCCATCCGCTCGAAGCCGGCGGGCACGTTGCCGGTGGCGTCCTTCACGCCGAGGATGCGCGGGTGCTCGGCGAGCCGGTCGAGGGTGTCGTCGCCGATGGCGACGCCGGTGCGGCCGGGGATGTCGTAGAGCAGCACCGGCACGTCGACCGCGTCGGCGACCGCCTTGATGTGCCGGTACACGCCCTCCTGGGAGGGCCGGTTGTAGTACGGGGACACGACGAGCACGCCGCGCGCCCCGGAGCGCTCGGCGCCCTGGGCGATGCGGACCGCGTGCGCGGTGTCGTTGGACCCGGCGCCGCCGATGACCATGGCCCGGTCCCCCACCGCGTCGACGACGGCGCGCACGAGGTCGTCCTTCTCCGGTTGGTGGGTGGTGGGCGACTCGCCGGTGGTGCCGTTGAGCACGAGGGCGTCGCACCCGTCGTCGACGAGGCGGACCGCCACCCTGATGGCCGAGTCGATGTCGATCGAGCCGTCGGCGTGGAAGGGCGTGACCATCGCCGTCGAGACGGACCCGAAGGTGCGCGACGGGAGGTGGGTGGCGATCTGCTCGGTCATGCACGAACCGTAACGCCCGCGCGGGGCGCCAGGAGACCGCCATCCCACATCGTGGTGGCGGTCACCACCGTGGCTGCCCGGCACGGCGACGCTCGCCGGCTCCCCGCCACCCGGCCGGCCGCTAGCCTGGGGGGCGTGACCTCCGCCGACGACGCCCACGACGACCTGCTCGGCCGCCTCCTGGCGGAGTCCGGCGGCGCCGGCGGGCCGGGGAACGATCCCGCGCACGCCGGTCACGCCCACAGCGACCCGCTCCGGCCCACCGCCGACCACTCCGTCCGCCCGGCACTGCCCGAGGACGCCGAGGCGCTCGGCGACATCCACGCCCGCACCCTGCGGGCGACGCTGACGGCGGCCGTGGGCGAGCTGGACCCGGCGGTCGGTGCCTCGATCGACGCGGCCGCGCTCGGTGCCGCCTGGCGCGGGGCCATCACCACGCCGCCGTCGCCCCGGCACCGGGTCCTCACGGCGTGCGCCGGCGCCCAGGTGGTGGGCTTCGCGGCGTTCGCGCCGGCGGAGACCGCGGTGGAGGTCGAGGCCGGCCCCGGCGACGACGACGAGGGACACCCGGCCGGGGCGCCCTCCCCCGGCCCCGCCCGGGCCGTCGCGGAGATCCTCGCCCTGGAGGTGCCCGCCGCCCACGCCCGCCGGGGGCACGGCTCCCGGCTGCTCGCGGCGTGCGTCGACCTCCTGCGCGAGCAGGGCGCGACGCGGGTGCAGGCGTGGGCCGTGCAGGACGACGAGTCGCGCACCCGGTTCCTCAGCCAGGCCGGCTTCGCCCCCGCCGGCGTGCGGCGCACCCTCGACGTGGCGGGCACACCGGTGACCGAGATCTGCTGGTACGCCGAGCTCTGAGTCCAGGGCGGGTTCTCCCCGGCCGCTGTGTCCCGTCCTCATGCCATCCGGCTCGGCCGTCCCACCCGTCCGACTCGCCCACCAATGCCCCTCGGCTGGTCCGTCCACACCCCCTCCGGCTCGGTTCACCCGGCCCGATGGAATGTCGGTGGTCGGTCATAGCGTGTGGGCATGGTCAACGACGACCCTGCGGACAGACGGCCCGACCCCGACGACGGCGACAGCGGCGGCGGGCAGAGCCGGTTCGGGCTCGGCCCGGGGCCGGCCGCCGACCTCGAGCTCACCGCTCCCGGGCCGGTCCTGGCCCGCCGCCTAGCCGCGCTGTCCCCCGCCGACCTCGATGACGCCACCGTGGTCGAGGCGATCGCCGGCTACGAGCGCATGGTCGGCTGGGCCACCGCCGCCCAGGCGCGCCTGATCACCGAGCTCCTCGCCCGCCGCACCCCGGCCCCCAAGCCCGGCCCGCACCCCGAGGTCCTCGCCGCCTTCGAGATCCAGGCCCGCCTGGGCATCACCCGCTACGGCGCCGAGGCCAAGGTCGGCTACGCCACCCAGCTCGACGACTACCCCGAGGTCGCCGACGCCCTCGCCCGCGGGGAGATCGACACCGCCAAGTCCAAGATCCTCCTCGATCCCATCTACGGCCTGCCCGGCAAGAAGCTCCGCGCCCTCCACGCCCGCCTGCTGCCCACCGCGGCCAACCTCACCGGGCCCCAGCTGCGCGACCGGATGCGCCGGGCGGCCCTGGCCCACGACCCCGACCACGCCGCCAAGCGCCACGCCACGGCCTACGCCGAGCGCGCGGTGACCGTCGAGCCGGCCCACGACGGGATGTCCTGGGTGTCGGCACTGCTGCGCTGCGACGACGCCGAGGCCACCCGCACCTACCTCGACAGCCTCGCCGCCGCCGCCAAGACCCCAGGCGACACCCGCAGCGCAGACCAGCGCCGTGCCGACGCCTTTCGGGACCTGTTCCGCACCCTGCTCGACCGCGGCCTCGACCTCGACGGCGCCGAGCTGCCCACGCCCGCACGTCGCCGACCGCACCTGCAGGTCACCATCGGAGCGGGCACCCTCCTGGGCCTCGACGACGCCCCGGGCCTCCTCGCCGGCTACGGGCCCATTCCCGCCGACCTCGCCCGCGAGATCGCCCTGGACGCGACCTGGCAGGCGCTGATCACCGACGCCACCACCGGCGAGGTGGTCGCCCTGGGCACCAAGGCGTACCGCCCCGGGGCGGTCCTGGCCCGCACCGTCGTCGCCCGGGACGTCACCTGCACCTACATCGGCTGCCGCGTCCCGGCCTGGCGTTGCGACCTCGACCACACCCCGGAGTACGACCCCAGCCGGGCCGCCTCCGAGGTCCAGACCCGGCTGGACACCCTGTACTCCCGCTGCCGCTCCCACCACGGCGCCAAGACCACCAAGGCCTGGCGGACCCACCGCGATCCCGCGACCGGGGACAGCGTCTGGATCGCCCCGACCGGCCATACCTATCGCCGCGAGGTCAACAAGCCGCCAGGCGCCGCGCCGCCGGCCGAGGACCCGCCGCCGTTCTGACGCGGCTCATCGTCTGCCCCACCGTGCTGACCGCCTTCCCAGCGCCTGGCCCAGGCGCGTGCCAGCGGCGCGCCTGTCGTCGGCCCGACGCCGAACCTCAGCTGAGGTCGAGCACCTGGTCGAGCCCGAAGGTCACACCGGGCCGGCCGACGACCTCGCGCACGGCGAGGAGGACGCCGGGCATGAAGCTGGACCGGTCGAAGGAGTCCGTGCGGATGGTCAGCTGCTCGCCGGGGTTGCCCAGCAGGATCTCCTCGTGCGCCACGAGGCCGCGCAGCCGGACCGCGTGGACGTGCACGCCGTCGACCACCGCGCCGCGAGCGCCGTCGACCTGTGTCTGCGTGGCGTCCGGCATGGCGCCCAGCCCGGCCGCGGCCCGGGCCTCGGCGATGTGGCGCGCGGTGGTGAGCGCCGTGCCCGACGGGGCGTCGACCTTGTTCGGGTGGTGGAGCTCGACCACCTCGGCCGACTCGAAGAAGCGGGCCGCCTGCTTCGCGAACGTCATCGCGAGCACCGCGGAGAGGGCGAAGTTCGGGGCGATGAGGACCCCGAGAGCGTCATCGCCGTCGCGCCCGGCGTTGCGCTCCTCGAGGTGTCGGCGCACCCGGTCGAGCGACTCGTCGGTCCACCCGGTTGTGCCGACGACGACGCTCAGCCCCGCGTCGATGAGGGCGTGCACGTTGGCCTCGGTCGCCCCCGGGACCGTGAACTCGACCGCCACCGTCGCGCCGCTGCCCGCGAGCGCGTCGATGCTGTCGGCGGAGCCCAGCTTGGCGACGAGCTCAAGGTCGTCCGCGCTCTCAACGGCGTCGCACGCCGCCTGGCCCATCCGTCCATGGGCGCCGATCACTGCGACTGCGAGGGGGGAAGTCACGCAGGCAGCCTAGGCGATCGGCACACAGGTGAGCCGCGGTGGACCACCGGCCGACCGACGGCGGAGGGCGCAGCACACGGGCGAGTCCCCACCCGCAGGTGGGGGCTCGCCGAGGCGGCGTCAGTGCCGCCTGTGCGGAGCCGGTTCCGTCCTCCTAGGTGAGGCCGGGGTCAGTTCTCGTAGGTAACGCCGGGTCAGTTCTCGTAGGTGAGGCCGAACCCGAAGGGGAACAGCTCGCCGTCGTCGGTCTCCTTGTAGCCGGGCAGGTCGCTGTACTGCTGCTCGATGGCCGCGCGCGTGCCCGCGAGGGCGAACGGCATCTTGCCCTGTGGCTTGAAGTCGCCCGAGAGGACGTCCATGAGCGCGGTGTCGCTGATGCCGAAGCCGGCCACGATGGCACCGGCGTCGCGCAGGTGGCTCGCCTCGTCGAGGACGAAGGGCTGACGGAAGTAGACGTGCAGGACGGTGTTCTCCGCGCCGACCTCGTTCATGACCTGCTGGATGTCGCTCAGCGCCGGCACGACCTGCCACGACTGAGCCTGCGCCATGCCGGAGAAGTCCAAGATGCCGGACTCCCACGGCAGGGAACCGCCGAAGCGCAAGCCGTTGTCCGTGCACGGCGCCGTGGTGTCGTAGGAGACGCAGACGTCCTCGGCGCCGAACGGGTGCTGCCCGTCGAGGGCGGCGGTGCCCGGCATGACGATCGGGTTGACCGGTGTGCTCGGGTCGGCGGCGGCGGCGCGGCTGTCGAACGTGGCAGTGTTCTTGTTCTTCGCCGTGACGTTGATGATCGCGTAGTCGGCGTCGGCGGCGCTGGGCCGCTTGCCGTCGACGAGCGTGTTGCCGTTGATGACGGTGAAGCCCTCGGCGGCGACGGCGGCCTCGTTGAAGTCCCCGAGGATGTAGACCGTGGAGCCCTTCTTCAGCGGCAGGGCCTTGTCGCCGTCCTCGGTGGTGTTGTTCTGCAGCAGCACGGCGGACTTGCGCTGGACGTCGAGGCCGACCGCGCGGTTCTGCGCGCTGCCCACCGTCTCGTCGGCCGCCGCCGGGTCGACGTAGGGGTCCTCGAACAGGCCCATCTGGAACATCGGGGTGAGCAGCCGCGTGGCGGCGAGCGTCACGCGCTCCTCGGTCACCTGGCCGGACTCGACGAGGTCGATGATCGTCTGGACGTCGTGGAAGCCCGAGAGGGTGTCCGTGCCGCCGTTGATGGCGGCCGCGACGCGCTCGGGCACGGTGTTGCGCTCCAGGCCCCAGGCGCGGTCGGTGATGATCCCGGTGTCGGAGTTGACGTACCCCTGGAAGCCGAGCTTGCCGCGCAGCAGGTCGTTGACGATCTGGTTGGAGAACGCCATGCCGGTGTTGTCGTAGGTGACGCCGTCGTAGGTCAGGTCGATCGGGGCGCCGTAGTACGGCATGATCGCCGACACGCCGGCGTCGATGGCGGCCTCGAACGGCTTGAGGTGCTCGCCGAAGGCGCCGCCCGGGTACACCTGGGTCTTGCCGAAGGAGTAGTGCGGGTCGAGGCCAAGCTCCTGAGGGCCGCCGCCCGGGAAGTGCTTCATCGTCAGGGCGACGTCGCTGTCGGGGCTGAGGGAGACGCCGTTCTTGTCGACGGGGCCCTGCAGGGTGCCGACCAGAGTCTTCATGATGTTGGCGTTGAGGTCGGCGTCCTCGGTGAACGTCTCGTGCGTGCGGTACCACCGCGGCTCGGTGGACAGGTCCGCCATGTAGCCGTACATGCCGCGCAGGCCGATGGAGGACCACTCGTCGCCCATGACCTCGGCGAAGTCCTCGACGACGGACATGTCGCCCGTGGTGGGGGCCTTGCCGGTCTTGCGGGTCTGCTCGCCGAGCGCGGCGGCGGCGATGCCGGCCTCCTTCGGGAAGGCGCTCATGGCGCCGGCGGACTCGTTGATGCCGGCCCGCGCGTCCGGGTCGATGTGGTTGCGGGCGTTGGACTTGTACAGCACCGGGATGCCGAGCCGCGTGGCCTCGCTCAGCTCCTGGATGGTGTTCATGTAGGTGGCGGCCTCGGACGGAGTCACCGAGGTCGTGGCGCCGAAGCCGCTGCCCGGCTGCCCGCACACCGCCTTGTCCGCGCCGGTGACGGTGTTGCGGAAGATGAAACGGTGCATGTACTGGTTGTCGAGATAGTCCGCCGTGCTCGCGCCGGGCACGCCCCGGGTCTGCGTCGCCTGGTCGCACTCGGCGTTGAGCGTGTCGATGAGCATGAGGCCGGCCTTCTCCTCCAGCGTCATGCGCGCGACGAGATCGGCGACCCGCTTGTCGGTCGACTTGGTCCAGTCCTCGTAGGGGTCGATCTTGCCGTTGGCGTTGAGGTCGCGGAAGGACCGCTGCCCCTGCTTGATGATCGGCTTGACGCGCGACTCCACCTGCTGCGCGTTCTTGCCGCCGGCGTTCGAGTGCGCCGGCGGGTTGCCGCCGGCGCTGGAGTGGTCCGGCGGCGCCGCGAACGCTCCGCCCGCCAGCGCGAGGGACAACGGGATGGCGACAGCCACCGCCGCGAGCCCCCGTCGTCGCGATCTGCGTGTGCTCATGTGCTGGTCTCCCTCGACCTCGACGGGTGGTCGGGCGACTCCTCGCGGTGCCCCCGTACCACGAAACTGACGCCGTCCGTCCGACGGAGGCGCCGACGCCCCCGACCATCCGGTCGGCTCCCAGGTGAATCCCAGTGGGGGACACTCTGAGACGTCGGTCACGTCGCGGCAACGAGTTGCCAGATCTTGCCACCGGGCCAGGGGGCGCCCGCGGACGTCGGACCCGGTGCAGCGCCCGGCAGATGGGAGGATCAGGGTGACCTGGCGGGCGCGAGGCGCGGTCGCGAGAGCGCGCGGTCGCGAGGCGCGGTCGGAAGGCGCGGTCGCGAGAGCGCGCGGGACTGACGGGAGCGGGACGATGACCCAGGAGGCACCCCAGGCCGGGGCCGGCCAGCAGGGGCCGGACGGCGACGGCGCGGCACCCCCGGCCGACGTCGTCGAGGTGGCGACCCCGCACGGCCCGGCGCGGGTGCACCTGCGCCGAGCGGCCACACCGCGGGCGGCGCTGATGCTCGGCCACGGCGCCGGGGGCGGGGTCTCCGCCAAGGACCTGGTGCTCGCCGCGGACGTGGCCGTGGCCGCGGACCTGAGCGTCGCCCTCGTCGAGCAGCCATACCGGGTGGCGGGGCGCCGGGCGCCGGCCCCGGCCCGCCAGCTCGACGCCGCGTGGACCGCGGTGGCGGCGCACCTGCGTGAGGCCGACCTCGCCGGGCTGCCGCTCGTGGTCGGCGGGCGCTCCTCCGGCGCGCGGGTGGCGTGCCGGACGGCCGGTGCGGTCGGCGCCGTAGCGGTGCTGTGCCTGGCCTTCCCGCTGCGCCCGCCGGGCAAGGCCGACCGGCCCAGCCGGCTGCCCGAGCTCGACGGCGCGGGCGTGCCCACGCTGGTCGTCCAGGGCGCCCGCGACCCGTTCGGCGTCCCACCTCGCGGCCCGGGCCGGGAGGTGGTCGTCGTCGAGGGCGACCACAGCCTGGCCAAGGACCACGCGGCGATCCGGGCGGCGCTGGTGCGCTGGCTGACCGAGGTGGTCTGAGCTGAGCGGCGCGGCTGCCGTCGTGACCGGCCGCGCCGCCAGCCGCGTCAGGCGGAGGCGCGCGTCCCGAGGATCCGCGCGGCGACGTCGTCGTCGAACGGGCCGACCACCACGAGCGAACGCGGCCGGGCGGCGAGGTCGGCGGCGAGATCGCGCACCTGCTCGGCGGTGACCTGGGAGATCTGCTCGATCATCTCGTCCAGGCTGGTCAGCTCGCCGTGGACGATCTCGGCCCGGCCCAGCCGGGACATGCGTGAGCCGTTGTCCTCCAGGCCGAGCACGAGGTTGCCGCGCAGCTGGCCGACGCCGCGGCGCAGCTCGTCCTCGTCGACGCCGTCGCGCACCAGGCGGTCCCACTCGGCGCCGAGCAGCTCGACCACCTGGGTGACGTTGCCCGGCGCACAGCCGGCGTACAGGCCGAAGGTGCCGGCCTCGGCGTAGGAGGAGGCGAAGGCGTAGGTGGAGTAGGCCAGGCCCCGCTTCTCGCGGATCTCCTGGAACAACCGCGAGCTCATGCCGCCGCCGAGGACGGTGGTGAGCACGGACAGGACGTAGCGGCGCTCGTCGCCGGCGGCGATGCCTGGCCCACCGAGCAGCACGTTGGCCTGCTCGGTGGGGCGGCGCACGGTCACCCCGCTGCCCTCCCCGGGCAGCGGCACGGACTGCGGGCCGGGCAGCACGACGGCGCCCGAGCCGGGCACCACGCCGCGCAGCTCGGCCGCGCCGGTGCGCCGGGCGGCCGGGACGGCCACCGGGTCGAGGGTCCACCCGCCGGCCCGCACGGCGTCGAGCACCTGCGCGCACAGCGCGTCGTGGTCGACGCTGCCCGCCGCGGTGACGACGAGCTCGTGCGGGACGTAGGTGCGCCGGTAGTGCTCGACGACGGCGTCGCGCGGCACGGCCCGGATGGTCTCCGGGGTGCCGCCGATGGGCCGCCCGAGCGGGTGGTCGCCGAGCACGCCGGACGTGAAGCGCTCGTGGGCGACGTCGACCGGGTCGTCGTCGTTCATCGCGAGCTCTTCGAGGATGACCCCGCGCTCGGTCTCGAGCTCGCCGGCGTCGATGACCGAGGAGGTGACCATGTCGGCGATGACGTCCACCGCCATGGGCAGGTCGGCGTCGAGCACCCGCGCGTAGTAGCAGGTGTGCTCCTTGCCGGTGGCGGCGTTGGCCTCCCCGCCGACGGCGTCGAACGCCTCGGCGATGTCCAGGGCGGACCGGTTCGAGGTGCCCTTGAACAGCAGGTGCTCGAGGAAGTGGGTGGAGCCGAAGTGCCCGTCGGTCTCGTCACGCGAGCCGACGGCCACCCAGGCGCCCACCGCCGTCGAGCGCTGGCCCGGCATGGCCTCGGTGAGGACCCGGATCCCGCCGGGCAGGACGGAGCGCCTGATGACGCTGCCGTCCTGCTCGGCGTGGATCTCGGTGCCCGGCGCTCCCGCCGGGCCCAGGTGAAGCGGCTGGGGCATCCTCAGGCGTCGGCACCCTGGGGCGCGGCCGCCTCGCCGGCGTCCTCCCCCTCGTGCTTGCGGGTGCGGGTGCGCTCGCGACGGCGGCCGCCCTCGCGGCGACCCCCCTCGCGGCGCCCGCCCTCGCGGTGCTGACCGTCGCGGCCGGCGTCCTGCTCCTCGCCGTCGCCGGACTCGGGCGCCTCGGCGCCCTCCTCCTCGCCCTCGACCACGGCGTGCAGCGAGAGCTTGCCGCGCGGGTCGATCTCGGCGAGCTCGACCTGGACCTTGTCGCCGACGTTGAGGACGTCCTCGACGTTCTCCACGCGCTTGCCGCCCACGAGGCGACGGATCTGCGAGATGTGCAGCAGGCCGTCCTTGCCCGGGGTGAGGGAGACGAAGGCGCCGAAGGACGTGGTCTTGACGACCGTGCCCACGAACCGCTCGCCGACCTCGGGCATCTGCGGGTTGGCGATGGCGTTGACGGCCTGGCGGGCCGCCTCGGCGGAGGGGCCGTCGGTGGCGCCGATGTAGACGGTGCCGTCGTCCTCGATGGAGATGTCCGCGCCGGTGTCCTCCTGGATCTGGTTGATCATCTTGCCCTTGGGGCCGATGACCTCGCCGATCTTGTCCACCGGGACCTTGACGGTGATGACGCGCGGGGCGGTCGGGGCCATCTCGTCCGGGGAGTCGATGGCCTCGTGCATGACGTCGAGGATGTACAGGCGGGCGTCGCGGGCCTGGGTCAGCGCGCCGGCCAGCACCGAGGCGGGGATGCCGTCGAGCTTGGTGTCGAGCTGGATGGCGGTGACGAACTCGCGGGTGCCGGCGACCTTGAAGTCCATGTCGCCGAAGGCGTCCTCGGCACCGAGGATGTCGGTGAGGGCCGCGTAACGCGTCTCACCGTCCACCGAGTCGGACATCAGGCCCATGGCGATGCCCGCGACGGGCGCGCGCAGCGGCACGCCGGCGTTGAGCAGGGACAGGGTGGAGGCGCACACCGAGCCCATCGACGTCGAGCCGTTGGAGCCCAGCGCCTCGGAGACCTGCCGGATCGCGTAGGGGAACTCCTCGCGGGTGGGCAGGACGGGCACGAGCGCCCGCTCGGCGAGCGCGCCGTGGCCGATCTCGCGGCGCTTGGGCGAGCCCACGCGGCCGGTCTCACCGGTCGAGTAGGGCGGGAAGTTGTAGTTGTGCATGTACCGCTTGCGGGTCACCGGGGAGAGGGTGTCCAGCTGCTGCTCCATGCGCAGCATGTTCAGCGTGGTGACGCCGAGGATCTGGGTCTCGCCGCGCTCGAACAGCGCCGAGCCGTGGACCCGGGGCAGCACCTCGACCTCGGCGGAGAGGGTGCGGATGTCCTTGAGGCCGCGCCCGTCCATTCGCACGCCGTCCTTGAGGACGCGGTGGCGCACGGCCTTCTTCGTCACGGCGCGGAAGGCGGCGGTGAGCTCCTTCTCGCGGCCCTCGAACCGCTCGCCCAGCGCCTCGAGCATCGCGGCGCGGATCTCGTCCTGGCGGACCTCGCGCTCCTGCTTGCCGGGGATGGTGATGGCCTGCTCGAGGTCGGCGGAGACCTGCTCCTCGACGGCGGCGTAGGCGTCGTCCTCGTAGTCGAGGAAGCGCGGGAACTCCGCGGTCGGCTTCGCGGACTCGGCGGCGAGCTGCTGCTGGGCCTCGACGAGGGCCTGGATGAACGGCTTGGCGGCCTCGAGGCCCTCGGCCACGACCTCCTCGGTCGGGGCCTGGGCGCCGTGCTCCTTGATGAGGGTCCAGGCGTTGTCGGTGGCCTCGGCCTCGACCATCATCACGGCGACGTCGGTGGTGCCGTCGCTCTTGGTGACGACGCGGCCGGCGACGACCATCGAGAAGACGGCCTTCTCGACCTCGCTGTAGCGCGGGAAGGCGACCCACTGGCCGTCGATCAGCGCGATGCGCACGCCGCCGATGGGGCCGGAGAACGGCAGGCCGGAGATCTGGGTGGACATCGAGGCGGCGTTGATGGCCAGGACGTCGTAGGCGTCGTCGGGGTGGATCGCCAGGACCGTCTCGACGACCTGGACCTCGTTGCGCAGGCCCTTGACGAAGGACGGGCGCAGCGGGCGGTCGATGAGGCGGCAGGCGAGGATGGCCTCGGTCGAGGGGCGGCCCTCGCGGCGGAAGAACGAGCCGGGGATCTTGCCCGCGGCGTACTGGCGCTCCTCGACGTCGACGGTGAGCGGGAAGAAGTCGAACTGGTCCTTGGGGTGCTTGCCGACCGTGGTGGCCGACAGCACCATCGTCTCCTCGTCCAGGTAGGCGACGGCGGAGCCGGCGGCCTGGCGGGCGAGGCGCCCGGTCTCGAACCGGACGGTACGGGTGCCGAACTTGCCGTTGTCGATGGTGGCTTCGGCGAACTTGATCTCGGGACCCTCCATGGGTGCCCTCCTTCGGGTTCGTCCGCCCCGGCGGCCCGGCGGTCATCGATCGAGGCCCACGGACGGGTGCGGGTCGTCCCGCGTTCCGGAGGCCACTACCGAGGACCGGTCGCGCGCGGCCGGTGCGGAGGTGGTGTGCGTGTGCAGTTGTGGGCCCGCTCGGGCCCCGCGCGCCTGCCGCGTCGGACAGGCATGCAGGACCGGCCCGGACCCGAGGGTCCGAGCCGGTCGGTCGGTCAGCGGCGCAGGCCGAGCCGCGCGATGAGGCTGCGGTAGCGCTCGATGTCCTCCTGCGCGAGGTAGTTCAGCAGGCGCTTGCGCTGGCCGATGAGGAGCATGAGACCGCGGCGCGAGTGGTGGTCGTGCTTGTGGGTCTTGAAGTGCTCGGTGAGGTCCTTGATGCGCTGGCTCAGCATCGCGATCTGGACCTCCGGCGAACCGGTGTCACCCTCGTGGGTGGCGTACTCAGCGATGATGGACTGCTTCACGTCAGCAGCGAGGGCCATGTGGTTCTCCTGTAGGTCGTTGCACGGAGCTCCGGGGCATGTTCTCCCGGGCATGACGCATCCGTGGCCGGCTTGACGGCAGGGGCCAGCGTATCAGGCGCGCCGGAACGCCTGCGACCTGCCCTTCGTCACAGGTCCCTCAGGCGCCGCCGGACGGGTCGACCGGCACCTCCTCGGCCGTCTCGACGGGCATGGCGCCCTCCTCCCCCCGGGCGCTGGCGCGCTCGACGACCAGTCCGTTGGCGTCGGCGTCGACCCGCACGGTGTCCCCCGGCGCCAGGGCGCCGGAGAGCAGCAGGCCGGCGAGGCGGTTGTCCAGCTCGCGCTGGACGGTGCGGCGCAGCGGGCGCGCGCCGAACTCGGGCTGGAACCCCTCCTCGGCCAGGTGGTCGACGGCGGCGTCCGTGATGTCCAGCTCGACGTCCTGGGCCCGCAGCTGGCGCCGGGTGCCCTCGAGGATGAGCCCGACGATCTGGTGCAGCTGCGCCTGGTCGAGGCGGTGGAACACCACGGTCTCGTCGATGCGGTTGAGGAACTCGGGCCGGAAGTGTGAGCGCAGCCGCTCCATCAGCCGTGGGATCAGCGCCTCGAGGTCGGTGTCGGCGGCGCCGAGGATGAGGTCCGAGCCGATGTTGGACGTGAGGATGACGATGGTGTTCTTGAAGTCCACCGTGCGGCCCTGGGCGTCGGTGACCCGTCCGTCGTCGAGCAGCTGCAGCAGCACGTTGAAGACGTCCGGGTGGGCCTTCTCCACCTCGTCGAACAGGATCACCGAGTACGGCTGGCGCCGGACCCGGTCGGTCAGCTGCCCGGCCTCCTCGTAGCCGACGTAACCCGGTGGCGCGCCGACGAGCCGGGAGACGGTGTGCTTCTCCTGGAACTCGCTCATGTCGAACCGGATCATGCGGTCCTCGTCGCCGAAGACCGCGTCGGCCAGGGCCTTGGCGAGCTCGGTCTTGCCCACGCCGGTCGGCCCGAGGAAGAGGAACGAGCCGATCGGGCGGTTCGGGTCCGACAGCCCGGCGCGGGCGCGGCGCACGGCCTCGGCGACGGCGGTGACGGCCTCGTCCTGGCCGATCACCCGGGCGTGCAGGGCGTCCTCGAGACCCATGAGCCGCTGCCGCTCCTCGGTGGTCAGCTCCGTGACCGGGATGCCCGTCTTGCGGGAGACGACCTCGGCGACGTCGTCCACGGTCACCTCGGGGGTGGCGGCGGTGGCGACGTCGCCGAGCCGCTCCTCGAGGCGGTCGATCTGCTCCTTGAGCTCGTTGGCCCGCTCGTAGTCCTCGGCGGAGACGGCGGAGTCCTTCTCCCGGCGCAGCCGGGCCAGCTCCTCCTCGGTGGAGCGGGTGTCGGGGTCGGGGGTCTTGGCGCGCAGCCGCACCCGCGCGCCGGCCTGGTCGACGAGGTCGATGGCCTTGTCGGGCATGAACCGGTCGGTGATGTACCGGTCGGACAGCTCGGCCGCAGCGACGAGGGCCTCGTCGGAGTAGTGGACCTGGTGGTGGGCCTCGTAGGCGTCGACCAGGCCGCGGAGGATCTCGATGGTGTCCCCCACGGTCGGCTCGGAGACCATCACCGGCTGGAACCGGCGCTCGAGGGCGGCGTCCTTCTCGATGTAGCGGCGGTACTCGTCCACGGTGGTGGCGCCGACGCAGTGGAGGTCCCCGCGCGCCAGCGCGGGCTTGAGCAGGTTGCCAGCGTCCATGGAGCCCTCCGCCGCGCCGGCGCCGACGATGGTGTGCAGCTCGTCGATGAAGAGGATCAGCTCGTTGGGGTGGGCGCGGACCTCGTCGAGGACCTTCGTCAGGCGCTCCTCGAACTCGCCGCGGTACTTGCTGCCGGCGACGAGCGAGCCGACGTCGAGCGCGATCACACGGCGGTCGGCGAGGGTCGAGGGCACGTCCCCGTTGACGATCCGCTGGGCCAGGCCCTCGACGATGGCCGTCTTGCCCACGCCCGGGTCGCCGATGAGGACCGGGTTGTTCTTGCGGCGCCGGGAGAGGATCTCGATGGTCTGCTCGATCTCGTCGGCGCGGCCGACCACCGGGTCGACGTTGCCCGCCCGGGCCTCGGCGGTGAGGTCGCGCCCGTACTGGTCGAGGGTGGGGGTGGCGCTGGGCTGCTGCCCGGCGGGCCCGCGCTGGGGGCCGGCGTGCGCGGCGTCACCGACGTGGACGCCCGAGAGCGCCTGCGCGGCGGGCGTCTCGGGGTTGGAGGCGATGCCCAGCAGGAGATGCTCGGGCCCGACGTAGCTGGCGCCGGACTCGTGGGCCTGCTGCTGCGCCGCGCGCAGCGCGAGCTTGGCGGCGGGGCTCAAGGTCAAGGGGCCGGTGGCGGCCCCGGCGTTCGTGGTGGCCACCTGTCGCATCTGGGCGGCCACCTCCTCGGGGTCGAGCTTGAGCTCGCTGATGATCCCGCGGGTGGGGTCGTTGAGCGTGGCCGCGTAGAGCAGGTGCTCGGGGGTGACCTGCGCGTTGCCCCACTCGCGCGCGGCGTCGTGCGCGGCACCGACCAGCGCCTTGGCGTCGTCGGTGAGCAGCCGCCCCAGGTCGACCCGTTGGACCGGCGGCCGGGCCAGCGTGCCGGGCCCGAAGAAGCGGTTGAAGATCTCGTCGAACGGGTCGCGCGAATGCAGCCAGCCCTCGGTCATGATCGCCTCGCATCGATCAGGGCACCGGGGCACCCCTGCCGGGCGTCTCGGCGTCGGGTGGGATCGGTGATTCGACCCTGGCACCGGGCGGTGAGGCCCGCAAGGGGGTGGGCGTGCGGGTTGCGCGTGCTGGCCCGAGGCTGCGCGTGGCGGGCCGAGCGCGTGGCGGCCCGATGTTGCGCGCCGGCCTGCGGCTACGCGCCCTCCGCGCCGGCGGGCGCGCCGGCGCCTGGCGACGTGGCCGCGCGGGCGGCGTCGGACCGCTGCGGGGCAGGCACGCCGAGCAGTTCGGCGGTGCGGGCGACGTCGTCGGCCATCTGGTCGAGCAGGGCGGGGATCCCGTCGAAGGCGACCATGGGCCGCAGCCGCGCGACGAGCTCCACGACGACCTCCTCCCCGTACAGGTCCAGGTCGGTGCGGCCCAGCGCGTAGGCCTCCACGGTGCGCTCGACCCCGTGGAACGTCGGGTTGGTGCCCACCGAGATCGCGGCGGGCAGGCGCTTGGAGGTGCCGTCGTCGGGCGCGTGGGCGGGGCGGATGAGCCAGCCGGCGTAGACGCCGTCGGCGGGGACCACGCCCAGGTCGTCGGCGAGGAGGTTGGCGGTGGGGTAGCCCAGCTGGCGGCCGCGCTGGGCGCCGTGGACGACGACGCCGCGCACGCGGTGGGTGCGCCCGAGGACGTTGGCCGCGCCGGCGACGTCGCCGGCGGCGAGGAGCTCGCGCACCCACGTGGAGGACCAACGCCGGCCGGTGTCCGGGCACTCGATGTCCTTGACGATCCGGACGCCGAACCCCAGCTCGTGGCCGAGGCGCACCATGGTGTGCTGGTCGCCGGCGTTCTGCCAGCCGAAGCGCACGTCCTCGCCCACCACGACCAGACCGGCCCGAAGCGCGTCGACGAGGTAGCGCCGGGCGAACTGCTCGGGGGTGTGACGCGCCAGGTCGAGGGTGTACTCGAGCACCAGCACCGCGTCCAGCCCGGTCGCGGCGAGCCGCTCGAGCCGGTCGGTCAGGGACGCGATGAGCTCGAAGTGCTCGTCAGGGCGGTGGACCGTGGCGGGGTGCGGGTCGAAGGTGATGGCGACAGAGGTCCAGCCGGCGTCCTCGGCCTCCCCCACGGTCGCGCCGAGCACCACCTGGTGCCCGCGGTGCACGCCGTCGAAGATTCCGAGCGTGGCCACGGTCGGGCCGAGGTCCGCAGGAACCTCCTCGGTTCCCCTCCACACCTGCACGCGTTGTCCTCCTGGCTGTCCGGGGCCGGCCGGCCCGCCGGTGGACGGTGTCGTCCCCGGGGCCGTTGGCCGGGACGACACTACCTCCCCCGGCGCCCGGGCCGGACCACCGGTTCGACGCCCGGGCTCAGTGGCGGCCGCAGGCGCAGCCGCCGCCGGGCCGCGGGCCCTGCTGCGCCAGGGCGGCGGGGTCGGTGCCCTCGCCGGGGCGGGCGGAGGTGAGACCGAGGCTGCGGCGTCCGGCGATGTCCGGCAGGGCGCCGTGGCCGCGGCCGCCGTGCTCGTGGCCGCCGTGCTCGTGGCCCGCGCCGCATCCGCACGCGCAGCCGCCGGCGCGCTCCGCCGGCGTGGTCGTCTCGCTCATGACAGCTCCTTCGTCCTCGGGCGTGGCCTGGCCCCACTCTAATCGGGCCGTCTCGGGTCCGGCCGGGACCTGGCGCGGTCCGGCCGGGACGGGCGAGATCGCTAGGCGGGGTCGAGGACCAGGACGGGCCGGGCCGCTCCGTCCCGGTCGGCCAGCAGCGCCACGACGTGCCCGTCGGGGGCCAGCGCGGCCGTGACCGGGGGGTGCCCCGCACGGTTGGACGTGGGTCCCTCCGGGTCCGGCGCCTGGCCGGCCGCCGCCACGCCCGCCGTCCCGGTCGCCGGCAGGAACTTGCCCACCCGCACCGCGCGAGTCTGGGCCTCGTCCAGACGGCGCACCGGGAACGCCGCCGTGGCGGCCTCGGTCAGCGTGACGGTTCGCAGGCCTACAGGCCCGGCGACGTCGCCCTGGGCAGCGACCTCGGCGGCCAGGTCGGCGACCGGACGCGCCTGGGCGAGCGTGAAGGGCCCCACGCGGGTGCGGCGCAGCGCGGTCAGGTGCCCGCCGGTGCCCAGGGCCGTCCCCAGGTCGCGGGCCAGGGCGCGCACGTACGTGCCCGAGGAGCAGACGACGTCGACGTCGACGTCGACGACCACCGCGCCGGACACCTCCACGGCCCGCGGCGGTGCCGTTACCTCGAGGCTGTGGATCGTCACCGCCCGCGCCGCGAGAGCCACCTCCTCGCCCTGCCGCACGCGCGCGTAGGCGCGGCGGCCGTCCACCTTGATGGCCGAGACGGCGCTGGGCACCTGGGAGATGGGCCCGCGCAGGGCGGCCAGGGCCCGTTCGAGGGCGGCACAGTCCACGGCGCCCGCCCACAGCAGCGGACCCGCGCCGGGGGTCGCGGTGACCTCGCCCTCGGCGTCGTCCGTGAGCGTGGTCTGGCCCAGCCGCACGGTTGCGGTGTACTCCTTGTCCGCGCCCACGAGGTAGGTGAGCAGCCGGGTGGCGCGGCCCACGCCGAGCACGAGCACGCCTGTGGCCATGGGGTCGAGCGTGCCGGCGTGGCCGACCTTCTTGGTGGCGGCGAGACGGCGGGTGCGCGCGACGACGTCGTGGCTGGTCCAGCCCTGCGGCTTGTCCACCACCAGCAGGCCGTCGGGGGCGGTCGCCCGCCCCCGCGGGATGTCC
Organism: Georgenia ruanii; assembly: GCF_009193175.1. Taxonomy (GTDB): domain Bacteria; phylum Actinomycetota; class Actinomycetes; order Actinomycetales; family Actinomycetaceae; genus Georgenia; species Georgenia ruanii. The sequence goes on from NZ_VUKE01000001.1 coordinate 83,313, forward strand.
AGGCCGGTGGTGCCGGGCGCCGTCACGGGCGGGCGTCGTCGTCGGCGGGGTCCTGGTCGTCCTCCTCCGCCGGGCGGCGGTAGGGGTCGGCGTCCCCGGCGTAGGTGGCCCGGGCGGCAAGCTGGGCGACCTCGGCGTCCCGCTCGGCGGCGGCGCGCAGCGCCTCCTCGAGGTTCGCGGCCGTCTCGGGCACGGCGTCGAGCACGAACTCGATGGTCGGGGTCAGCCGCACGCCGGTCTGCTTGCCCACCTCCGAGCGGATGATCCCCTTGGCGGAGGCGAGCGCGGCGGCGGAGGAGGACCGGGCCTCCTCGTCGCCGAGGACCGTGTAGAAGATGGTGGCGTTCTGCAGGTCACCGGTCACGCGTACGTCGGTGACGGTGACGAAGCCCAGGCGCGGGTCCTTGATCCGGGTGTCGAGCATGCGCGCGACGATCTGCTGGATGCGCTCGGCGAGCTTGCGGGCGCGGGGCGCGTCGGCCATGGGTGTCTCCTTGGGACGAGGACGGCCGCCGGCGGGCGGGGCCGGGGCGGGAACGGGGCGCGCCGGCCGGCGCGGGACGCACGGCGGCGCAGGGCCGGGAGCCGGGCCCCGCGCCGCGTCGGCGGCACGGGACCCGGCTCGGCCGGTGGGGCGATCAGGCGCGCGGCTTCTCGCGCATCTCGAAGGTCTCGATGACGTCGCCTTCCTTGATGTCCTTGTAGCCGAGGCCGATACCGCACTCGAAGCCCTCGCGGACCTCGGTGACGTCGTCCTTCTCCCGGCGCAGGGACTCGATGGTGAGCTTGTCGGCCACCACGACGCCGTCGCGCGTGAGGCGCGCGCTGGCGTTGCGGCGCATGAGACCGGACCGCACGATCGACCCGGCGATGTTGCCGAACTTGGAGGACCGGAACACCTGGCGGATCTCCGCGGTGCCCAGCTGGACCTCCTCGAACTCCGGCTTGAGCATGCCCTTGAGGGCGTTCTCCACCTCGTCGATCGCGTCGTAGATGACCGAGTAGAACTTCAGGTCGACGCCCTCGCGGTCGGCCAGCTCGGCGACCCGCTCGGCGGGGCGCACGTTGAAGCCGATGATGACGGCGTTGTCGACCGTCGCCAGGTTGACGTCGTTCTGCGTGATGGCACCCACCCCGCGGTGGATGATCCGCAGCGCGACCTCGTCGCCCACATCGATCTTGAGCAGGGCGTCCTCGAGCGCCTCGACGGCACCGGACACGTCGCCCTTGATGATGAGGTTGAGGTTCTCGACCTTGCCCTCCTCGAGCGCCTTGGTGAAGTCCTCGAGGCTGACGCGCTTGCGGCGCTTGGCCAGCGTCGCGGCGCGTTCGGCGGCGGCCCGCTTGTCGGCGATCTGCCGGGCGGTGCGGTCGTCGGGGCCGACGAGGAAGTTGTCACCGGCCCGGGGCACCGACTGCAGCCCGAGCACCTGGACCGGGAACGACGGTCCCGCGGAGGTGACGTTCTCGCCGTGGTCGTCGAACATGGCGCGCACGCGCCCGTGAGCCGTGCCAGCCACGATCGCGTCGCCGACGTGCAGCGTGCCGGACTGGACCAGGACGGTCGCCACGGCGCCGCGGCCCTTGTCGAGGTTGGCCTCGATGGCCACGCCGCGCGCGTCCTTGTCGGGGTTCGCCCGCAGGTCGAGCGCCGCGTCCGCGGTGAGCAGGACGGCCTCGAGGAGGTCGTCGATGCCGGTGCGGTTCCTGGCGGAGACGTCGACGAACATGGTGTCGCCGCCGTACTCCTCGGCCACCAGGTTGTACTCGGTCAGCTGCTGGCGGATCTTCGCCGGGTTGGCCTCCGGCTTGTCCACCTTGTTCACGGCCACGACGATCGGCACCCCGGCCGCCTGGGCGTGGTTGAGCGCCTCCACGGTCTGGGGCATCACGCCGTCGTCCGCGGCGACCACCAGGATCGCGATGTCGGTCACCTGCGCACCACGGGCACGCATGGCGGTGAACGCCTCGTGACCGGGGGTGTCGATGAAGGTGATCGGGCGGTCGTCACCCTCGTGCTCGGTCGTGACCTGGTAGGCGCCGATGTGCTGGGTGATGCCGCCGGCCTCGCCCGCGACGACGTCCGTGGAGCGGATGGCGTCGAGGAGCTTGGTCTTGCCGTGGTCGACGTGACCCATGACGGTGACCACCGGCGGACGCGCCTGAAGGACCTCGTCGGTCTCCCCGGCCTCCTCCGCCTGCAGGTCGATGTCGAAGCTCTCGAGGAGCTCGCGCTCCTCCTCCTCCGGGGAGACGACCTCGACGACGTAGCCGAGCTCGGCGCCCAGGGTCTTGAAGGTGTCCTCGTCCAGGGACTGGGTGGCCGTGGCCATCTCGCCCAGGTGGAAGAGCACCGTCACCAGGCTCGCGGGGTTCGCGTCGATGCGGTCGGCGAAGTCCGCCAGCGAGGCGCCGGCGCGGATGCGCACGACCGTGGTGCCGTCACCGCGCGGGACCTGCACACCGCCGAGCGAGGGCGCGGACTGCTGCTCGAACTCCTGGCGCTTCGCCCGCTTCGACTTCCGCCCGCGGACGGGACGGCCACCGGCGCGCCCGAAGGCGCCCTGCGTGCCGCCGCGGCCACCACGGCCGCCGCCACCGCCGGGACGACCACCGAAGCCGCCGCCACCGCCGGGACGACCGGCGAAGCCGCCGCCGGCGCCGGGCCGACCCGTACCGGCGCCGGCACCGGGACGGCCGCGGCCGCCGGTGCGGGCCGGGGCGCCGGGACGGCCCACGGAGCTGTGGTTCGGCATCATGCCCGGGTTCGGGCGCGCGCCGCCGGGACGCGGGGCCGCGGGGCGCGGACCGCCGGTGCCCCCGGGACGCGGGCCGGCCGCGCCGGCGCCGCCGGGACGCGGACCGCCGGAGCCGCCGGGACGCGGACCGCCGGAGCCGCCCGGACGGGGCATGCCCTGAGAGGTCGCGAACGGGTTGTTGCCCGGGCGGGGGCCGCCGGGGCGCCCGCCGCCGGAGCCGCCCGGACGGGGCATGCCCTGGGACGTCGCGAACGGGTTGTTGCCCGGGCGCGGGGCGCCGGGACGGGGAGCACGCTCGCCGGGACGAGGCGCGCCGCCCGGCCGTGCCTGCGGGTGGGACTCCGCCGCGGGCTTGGCCTCGGGACGGGAGCCGCCGGGCTTGGGCGCGTCGGGGCGAGCCGCGCGCGCAGGAGCGGCGGGAGCGCTCGCCGCCGGGGTCGGGGCCGCCTTGGCGGCAGGCGCGGGGGCCGGAGCCGGAGCCGACGCCGGGGCGGCGGGAGCCTCCGGCTCGGCGGGCCGGGCCTGCGCGGCGGGGACCTGGGGGGTCTCCGGCTTGGCGGGCCCCGGGGTGGGGGCGGCCTTGCCGGCGGGCTTGGCGGTGGGTGCACCGCTCTTGGAGGCACCGTCACCCTGCTGGGCGGGGAATGCCTCGCGCAGCCGACGGATGACCGGGGCCTCGATCGTCGACGACGCCGACTTCACGAACTCCCCTTGCTCGCGCAGCTTCGCGAGCACCGTCTTGCTGTCGACGCCGAGCTCCTTCGCGAGCTCGTGGACGCGGACCTTTGCCACAACTCTCCTGTCTCGGCCCATCCCGGGACAGGGAGGACCGCTCTTAGTGCTGGCAGCTCATCGCTGGGTACTCATCGGGTGCCCATCGGCTTCCAACCCGCTTTCTTCGTCGATGACTCGTTCTCCTCGGGCGCATCGGGCGCCGCGGGAGCGTTCCGGTCGAACCACTCCCCCACCGCGTCGGTGTCCACCGGCCCCGCTACGCGCAGGGCCCGGGGGAACGCCCGGCGCCGGAGGGCGAGGTTCAGGCACTCCCGGCTCGGGTGGAGCCAGGCGCCCCGCCCCGGAGCGCTGCGGCCCGGATCGACCACCACGCGTGCGGCGGCGTCCAGGACGAGGCGGACCAGGACAGACCTCGGGGCCCGCCCCCGGCATCCCACGCAGGTGCGCACCGGCCCGGCGGGCGTGGGTGTCTCGCTGCGTGTGTTCATGGATTCCGGGCACATGCCCACCGAACAGTCTACCCCTGCGCGCCCGACCGTTGCTCATCCTGTGTCGAACGCGACTCGTGCGGCGCCGCGGCGGCGGGCGCCGCGGGCGCCGTCTCCTCGGTGTCGGGGTGGATGTCGATCCGCCACCCGGTGAGCCGGGCGGCCAGGCGGGCGTTCTGCCCCTCCTTGCCGATGGCGAGGGAGAGCTGGTAGTCGGGGACGACGACGCGGGCGGCCTTGGCGTCCACGTCGACGACCTCCACGCTGCTGACCCGGGACGGCGACAGGGCGCTGGCGACGAACCGAGCGGGGTCGTCGGAGTAGTCGACGATGTCGATCTTCTCCCCGTTCAGCTCGGTCATCACCGCCCGCACCCGCTGGCCCATGGGACCGATGCACGCGCCCTTGGCGTTGAGTCCGGGCACGTTGGCGCGCACCGCGATCTTGGTGCGGTGGCCGGCCTCGCGGGCCAGCGCGACGATCTCGACGCTGCCGTCGGCCACCTCAGGCACCTCCAGCGCGAACAGCTTGCGCACGAGGTTGGGGTGGGTGCGCGAGAGGGTCACCGACGGGCCCTTGGGGCCGCGGGTGACGTCGAGGACGTAGGCGCGCAGCCGGTCGCCGTGGGAGTAGTGCTCGGTGGGCACCTGCTCGTGGGCCGGCAGCACGGCCTCGAGGTCGCCGATGTCGACGAGCACCACCCGCGGGTCGCGGCCCTGCTGGACGATGCCGCTGATGAGCTCGCCCGCCTTGTCGCGCAGGTTCCCCATCACCTGCTCGTCCTCGGCGTCGCGCAGCCGCTGGACGATCACCGAGCGGGCCGTCGCCGTCGCGATCCGGCCGAAGCCGGAGGGGGTGTCGTCGAACTCGCCGGCCTCGTTGTCGTCCTCGTCGAGCTCGGTGGCCCACACGGTGACGCGGCCGGTGCGCCGGTCCAGCTCCACGCGCGCCTTGTCCATCGCCCCGGGGGTGCGGTGGTAGGCCAGCAGGAGGGCGTCCTCGATCGCGCGGACGAGCACGTCGAAGTTGATCCCGCGCTCGCTCTCGATCAGGCGCAGAGCGGTCATGTCGATGTCCATACGTCCCTCCTCAGGCCGTCTCGGGCCGGTTGAGCTCGATCTCGACCGTCGCCCGGGCGATCTCGCCGTAGCCGAGCCCCTCACGCCGGCCGTCCAGGTCGAGGACGATGCTGGCGTCGTCCGCCTCCTGCAACCGGCCGGTGATCTCGCGGCCGTCGCCGGTGCGCACGCGCACCAGCCGGCCGACGGCGCGGCGGAAGTGCCGCGGCTGGGTCAGCGGCCGGTCGGTGCCCGGCGTGGAGACCTCGAGCGTGTACGCCCCCTCCAGGAGATCGACGTCGTCGAGGACGCGGGAGATCTCCCGGGAGACGTCCGAGAGTCGGTCGGAGTCGACGCCGCCGGGCCCGTCGGGCAGGTCGACGACGACGCGCACCACCTTGCGCCGTCCGGCCGCGGCGACCACGGCGTCCTCGAGGAAGAGCCCGGCGGCCGCCACGACCGGCTCGAGCGCGGCCCGGAGGCGGTCGAGGAGGTCGGTGGCACGAGCGGGGCTCATCGGGTCTCTCTCCAGCTGTGGGGTGGGGATGGTCAACCCCACACACTACCCACCCGCGCCTGGGGGTCGCGCCCGGCGTGGGAGGATCGAGGGCGATGCACGCCTTCCCCGCCGCCCCGGCGACCACCCCCTCCGCCCCCCGCCGCGGGACCGCGCGCCGTGCCCGGCGCGGCCGCTCCGTCCGCGCCGCCGCCGTCGCGCTGGCTGCCGCGGCGGCGCTGGCGGGCTGCGGCCTGGTGCGGTTCGACACCCCGCCGGCCGAGCCGGCCAGCCCCTCCGCCGCCGAGGTGCTGCGGCAGGACGAGGCGGTGCGGGCCGACCGGCTGGCCGCCACCGTGGCGGAGATCACCGCGGCCCCGGGCGTGGCGCCGGTGCTGGAGCGGGTGGGGGCGCACGCCCGCGCGCACGTCGACGCCCTGGGCGGGGTGTGGGTGGCCTGGCCCGAGGGCGCCCCGGAGGGGGTGGCGACGCAGGCGCCCCCCACCGCTCCCCCGACCGGCGCGACCGGGCGCGACGTGCTCTCCGAGCTGACCGCGGGGGCCGCCGGCGCCCGCGCCGGCGCGCTGTCCACGTCGGACGGCCACCTGGCCGCGGCGCTGCTCGCCGTCGCCGTCTCCCGCGCCGCGGACGCCGCCGACCTCGCCGCGGCGCTGGGCACGCAGGCCCCGGCGAGCACGGCGGCCCCCATGACGCCGGAGGCGCTGGGCACGCTGAAGGTCGACGGCGCGGACGTGCAGGTCCTCGACGCCGCCCGGTTCGCGCTCGAGACCGTCGCCGCCCGCACCTCCGGCGAGACGCGCGCCCGCGCGGTCAGGCAGGTGGGCGAGCTGCAGGGGCTCGTCGACGCCGCGCTGGCCGCCGGCGCGCCCGACGAGCGGCGCGGCGCCTACGACCTGGGGATGGGTGAGCCCGCTGCGGGCGGCTCGGCCGCGTCCGACACGCTGGGTCCCGAGCAGGCCGTCGCCGTCGCCGCCGAGCAGCGCCTCCTGGCGCACTGGACGAGCGTCGCCGCGGCCGCCCCGCCGGGGCAGCGCGAGGCGCCGGTCGCCGCCGCCGAGGACGCGGCCGCGCAGCTGCGCGCCTGGGGCGGGCAGCTGCCCGCCCTGCCCGGGCTGGGCTGAGCCTCCCGCGCGTCCGGCGGACCACCCGGCTCCGGTCGCCCTCAGCCCTGGTTGCGCCCGTCGCCCGGCACGGTGGCCTCGGTGTCGGGGTCGGCGGCCGGTCCGGGGTCGAGCGGGGGCGCCGGTCCCGCTCGGCGCCGCAGCCCCGCCGGGCCGGCCGCCGGTTCCCGGCCCTGGAGGTGATCCACGATCCGGGCGATGACGGCGGCCACGGGCACGCCGAGGAAGGCGCCCAGGATGCCCATGATCGCGCCGCCGGTGGTCACCGCGAGGATGATGACCAGCGGGTGCAGCGCGATGTTGCGCGCCTGGATGATGGGCGAGAGCACGTGACCCTCGAGCTGCTGGACGAGCAGCACCACGCCCAGCGTGAGCAGCGCCGTGCCCAGGCCCCTGCTCGCCAGCGCCACCACCACGGCGACGGTGCCCGAGAGGAACGCGCCGACGATGGGGAACAGCCCGCCGAAGAAGACGAGCACGGCCAGCGGGAGGACCAGCGGGACGCCGAGGATCCACAGGCCCAGCCCGATGAAGACGGCGTCGACGAGGGCGACGAGGAGCTGGCCGCGCAGGAACGCCCCGATGGTCCAGAACGACTCCTGGGCCAGCAGGTCCGTCTCGGGCTGCAACCGCGCGGGCAGGAGGCCGAGCACGCCCGCCCACATGCGCCGTCCGTCCTTGAAGTAGAAGAACAGGATGACGAGCAGCAGGACCGCGCCGGTGCCGACGTCGCCGACGCGTCGGACCAGACCCAGCCCGCCGGTCAGCGCGCCGCCTCCGCCGCCCCCGCCCAGGGCGCCGATGGCCTGCCGGGCGAGGTCGCTGGCGCCCTTGATGTTGCCGGGCAGGCGCGACCAGTCCACCGCCCGGTCCAGCTGGGCCAGGCCGTCGACGACCGAGGAGGCCAGCTGCGGCGCCTGCGCGGCGAGCGCCGGGACGATGAAGTAGACCGGGATGACGAAGACGAGCACCAGGAGCAGGAGCAGGAGCAGCGCCCCGAGGGCGTTGGGCAGACGCGAGCGGCGCAGCCGCGCCGCCAGCGGGTTGGCCAGCGCGGCCGGGAACAGCGCCAGGACCACGGGGGTGAGGATCAGGCTCACCTGGCTGGCGAGGAAGACGATGCCGACGACCACGCCGGCGACGCCGAGCGTGGCCCAGGCCCGCCGGCCCCACCGGACGGCCACGGAGGGCTGGTGCTCCATGGCCGCCAGTGTTCTCCTGGGCGCGGCGCCCCGCCCCTCGAGGGGCAGGGCCACGTCCCGCGCCCGCCCCGACGCCCTCCTGGGGGCGCGGGGCGACGCCTCAGCCCGCCAGCGCCTGGTCGACCAGGTCGCGCACGCGCGCCACGACGGCGTCCGGGGCGATCTCCTCGCGCTCCCCGCTGGCGCGGCGGCGGACCTCGACGACGCCGTCGGCCAGGCCGCGGCCGACGACCACGCTCAGCGGGACCCCGAGCAGCTCGGCGTCGGCGAACTTCACGCCGGCGGAGACCTTCGGGCGGTCGTCGTACAGGACCTCCAGCCCGGCGGCCTCGAGCTCGCCGGCCAGGCGCGCGGCGGTGTCGAAGACCGCCTGGTCCTTGCCGGTCGCGAGGACGTGCACGTGGGCGGGGGCGACCCGCATGGGCCACACCAGGCCCTTGTCGTCGGCGTTGGCCTCGGCCAGCGCGGCCAGCGCGCGGGTGATGCCGATGCCGTAGGAGCCCATGGTGACGGTGACCGCCTTGCCGTTGGCGTCGAGGACCTTAAGGTCCAGGGCGGCGGCGTACTTGCGGCCCAGCGCGAAGATGTGGCCGATCTCGATGCCGCGCGCCAGCTCGAGCGGCCCGGAGCCGTCCGGCGCGGGGTCGCCCTCGCGGACCTCGGCGGCCTCGATGGTGCCATCGGCGGTGAAGTCGCGGCCGGCCACGAGCCCGAAGACGTGCTTGCCGTCGAGGTCGGCGCCGGTGATCCAGGCCGTGCCGGGCGAGACGCGCGGGTCGAGCAGGTACCGCATGGCGCCGTCCGGGCTGTCGCCGTCGTCGCCGCGGGGGGCGCCGTTGGGGCCGAGCACGCCGGGGCCGATGTAGCCCTTGACGAGCTCGGGCCGGCCCTTGAGGTCGTCGTCCGTGGCCGGCTCGACCTCGGCCGGCTCGAGGGCGGCCTGCAGCCGCTTGAGGTCGACCTCGCGGTCGCCGGGCAGGCCGACGGCGACGACCTCGCGGCGCCCGTCGGGGTGGGTCAGCGCCAGCACCACGTTCTTCAGGGTGTCCGCGGCGGTCCAGGGCCGGCCCGGGCGCGGGTGGAGCCGGTTCGCGGCGTCGACCAGGGTGTCGATCGTGGGCGAGTCCGGGGTGTCGAGGACCTCGGCCGGGGGCAGCCCGTCGACGGCGAGCGGCTCGGGGGTGGGGGTGGTGACCGCCTCGACGTTGGCGGCGTACCCGCCGGGCGAACGGACGAAGGTGTCCTCCCCGATCGGCGTCGGGTGGAGGAACTCCTCGCTGCGCGAGCCACCCATCGCCCCGCTCATCGCCTTGACGATGACGTACTCGAGCCCGAGGCGGTCGAAGATGCGCTGGTAGGCCTGGCGCTGGAGCTCGTAGGAGCGCTCGAGCCCCTCGTCGTCGACGTCGAAGGAGTAGGCGTCCTTCATGATGAACTCGCGCCCGCGGATGAGCCCGGCGCGGGGGCGGGCCTCGTCGCGGTACTTGGTCTGGATCTGGTACAGCGCGAGCGGGAGGTCCTTGTAGGAGGAGTACAGGTCCTTCACCAGGAGGGTGAACAGCTCCTCGTGGGTGGGGGCGAGGAGGTAGTCGGCGCCCTTGCGGTCCTGCAGCCGGAAGATGTTCGGGCCGTACTCGACCCAGCGGCCGGTCGCCTCGTAGGGCTCCTTGGGCAGCAGCGCCGGGAAGTGGACCTCCTGGGCGCCGATGGCGTCCATCTCCTCGCGCACGATCTGCTCGACCTTGGCCAGGACCTTCAGCCCCAGCGGCAGCCAGGTGTAGATGCCGGGCGCCGCGCGGCGGATGTAGCCGGCGCGCACCAGCAGCTTGTGGCTTGCGACCTCGGCGTCGGCCGGGTCCTCTCGCAGGGTCCGCACGAAAAGGGACGACATCTTCATCAGCACGCCGGCAAGCCTAATGGGCGCGCGGGGCCGGCCCCTGCGCCAGGATGGTCCCGTGCCGGAGATGCCCGAGGTCGAGGGACTCGCCCAGTTCCTGCGCGAGCACGCGGTCGGGCGCGCGATCAGCGCCGTGGAGGTCGGCGCCATCAGCGCGCTGAAGACGTTCGCCCCCGCGCCGGCGGCGCTGGTGGGGCGAAAGGTGAGCGACGTCGCACGGCACGGCAAGTGGCTCGACCTGGTCACGGTGCCGGCGGGCGACGGCGCGGCAGGCGACCGGACGGAGGGCGGCGGCGCACCGGGCGCCGGCGAGCTGCACCTTGTGTTCCACCTGGCCAAGGCCGGATGGCTGCGCTGGTACGACGAGGTCCCGCGCACCGCCGTGCGCCCGGGCCGCTCCCCCATCGCCCTGCGGCTGCGCCTGGACGACGGCGCGGGCTTCGACCTCACCGAGGCCGGCACCCGCAAGCGGCTGGCGGTGCACGTGGTGGCCCGGCCCGCGGACGTCCCGCAGGTCGCGACGCTCGGCGTGGAGCCGGCCGACCTCACCGTCGAACGGCTGCGCGAGCTGCTCGCCGCGCGCAACCAGCAGGTCAAGGGCCTGCTCCGGGACCAGGGCGTCATCGCCGGCATCGGCAACGCCTACTCCGACGAGATCCTCCACGCCGCCCGGATCAGCCCCTTCGCGCTGACCCGGTCCTTCGACGACGACGACGTCGTCCGGCTGCACGCCGCCATCGGCGAGGTGCTCGCCGCGGCCGTGGCCGAGGCGTCCGGCCGGCCGGCGGCCGAGCTCAAGGACGCCAAACGCCGCAGCATGCGGGTGCACGGCCGTGCCGGGCTGCCGTGCCCGGTGTGCGGGGACACCGTGCGCGAGGTCTCCTTCGCGGACTCCTCGCTGCAGTACTGCCCTACCTGTCAGACGGGCGGGAAGATCCTCGCCGACCGGCGGATGTCGAAGCTGCTGCGATAGAGGGCCGCGGGGCGGGGGCGGGGCGGGTCGGTGTGACCTGACGGATTGGCCGACCATGTGCCACGTTCGACGACCAATCGCGCGCGAACCCCGCCTCTGCCACCGCGAGCGGCGGCCGGTAGGCGGCGGTGAACCCGCCGGCGCTCGAGTTGCCGGGACGGCACACTGTGCTCCGTGTACCCCCTCGATGACCTGTACCCGGTCGTGGTGTCCGGCGCCGAGTCGGCCGCGGCCGTGGCGTTGGTCGCGACCCTCGTGCTCCGGCGCCGCACGAGCCAGGCCGTCCAACGCTCACGGCTGCGTTCAGCCAGCCGGTGCTTCGGGTGGTCCGCCATCCTGCTCGCGCCGCTGGTGTTGGCGCTCCTCGGCTTCCCCGGCGCCCGGGCCGTCACCGGCGCGGTACCGGAGCTCGCGTGGTTCGCCGTGCCCATGTACACCCTCGTGACGGCTCTCCTCTTCGCCGCCGGCCTCGGCTGGTGCGCCGCCGCGGCACAGGCAGACAGCGGGAGCCACGAAGGCGCCGTCTGGAGATAGCGCAGACCTCACTGCGCTCGCCGGCCCGACCCTGCACGAGGCGGCGTGCCTGGCGCGCCGGCCTGCCAGGATGGACGCATGTGGACCGAGCGGGTGCGCGTCGCCGAGGACGTCGCGCCGTCTGACTGGCTCGCGGGCCGGCTGACCGGGCGGGTGGGCACCGTGGTGGGCACGGTGCCTGACGCGTACCCGGCGTACGCGCGCATCCTGCACCCCGTCGATTCCCGCGACGGTAGGCCACCCCAGACGTGGGCGCGGGTGGCCGAGGTCACTGGCCGCCGGCCGCACCCGACGGTGCAGTGGCACTCGCTGATCGGCACCACCGACCCGTGGACCCGCGAGACCGACGACTGGCCGGACGGCGATCCCCAGCAGGGCAACCTGGCGCTGCCACCGCTCCTGGCGCTCTGCGACGTGCTCGCCGCGCGCACCACGACGCCCGAGGACTGCTACTTCGCGCTCTGGGAGGGGTGGGGACAGCTCTCCGGCGGCCGTGCGTGGCTCCGGCTCACCTCGGACGGCAGCCGCGGCGTCGAGCCGCCGCCGCTCCTGACCCCCCGGGAGAAGGCGGCTCCCCGGCTGCACCTGCCTGGCCGGGACTACTACCTCCTCCGCGGTCCACTCTCGGCGATGGCCGACCTCGCGCAGTACGACGGGCCCGAGATGTGTTGGACCCAGTCCCCGAACCTGTTCTGGCCCGCGGACCGGGCCTGGTGCGTGGCGACGGAGATCGACTTCGACTCCACCCTCGTCGGGGGCACGCCCGAGGCGATCGCGGCGGTGCTTGCCGCGCCCGCGCTCGAGGCGTGGCGCGTCGAGCCGGGCGACTCCCTCCAGTCCGACGCCGACGTCATCAACGGGTAGGTCCGCCTCCCTGCCCCCGGCACCTTGGCCAGCGTGCCGACGAGAGCCCAAGACGGCCGGCAGGTCGCACACGCTCGCAGGTGCACCGGTAGCGGCTCGGTCCTAGACGACCATCGCCAGCCGCCCCGCCAGGTCCTCGGGACCGTCGAGGAACCAGACGTGCGCCCCTCGATTGGATTCGGCCACGAAGGCGCCCAGCGCCTCGCTGGCGGCGACGTACGCGGAGATGTCGCCGAGGACCGCCAGGCGCATGCGGTAGTTGACGAGCTTCTGGACGAACTCGCCGGCGTGGCCCGACCGCAGGTCGAAGAACGCCGGGGTCAGGCGGCTGGCGGGCACCGCGACCAGCTCGGCGCCGCTCGCCCACGCCTCGCCCACCAGGTCGAGCGCGTCCTGGCCGCTGCCGATCGGTGCCCCGTCCGCGGGCAGGTGGAGAACGACGGTCTCGTTGACGGTCTGCACGGTCATGCGGCGGAGCCTAGGGACGCGTCCGATGCGCGGCCAGGGATTATCGAGCGGCGTGGCCGGCCCCTCATTCGTCGCCGTCCGCAGCCCCACTGGGTGGTCCCGAGTCCTGCCTGCGGCCCAGCGCGTAGCCCACCACGCCGGCGACGACGGCGACGCCCAGGCCGGCGATCCCCAGCGCGGCGATGCCGACGCGGTCCAGCACGATGGCTCCGGGGGACAGGACCTCCCGCGACAGCGGGGTGTACGCGACCCAGCCGAACGCACGGGGCTGCCGGGCGACCATGACGCCGCCGACGAGGAGCACGAGCCCGAGCACCACCAGCGCCAGCGTCCTTCGCGTCATGCCGGCACAGTAGCCCGGGGCCCCGAGGCCGGTGGATGCACGTCTCGCGCCTCAGCGCAGGTCGAGTCGCATGAGCACCCGCGGGAAGCCGTTGAGCACCGACTGGGTGTCCGCCGCCTTCGTGAAGCCCGCCCGCTCGAAGAGCCCCCGGGTCCCCACGTACGCCATGGTCGGGTCGACCTTCTGGCCGTGGTTGTCGACCGGGTAGCCCTCGATGGCGAGGGCGCCGTGGCCGCGGGCGAACTGCACCGCGCCGGCGAGCAGGTGGTGGGAGATACCCCTGCCGCGGTGTCCGGGCCGCACCCGCAGGCACCACACCGACCACGGGTCGACGCCATCGCCGAGGTGCGGGATCTTTCGGTTCGTGGCGAAGCTCGTGTCGGCGCGGGGGTGGACGGCGGCCCAGCCGACCACCTCGTCGCCGTCGTAGGCGAGGACCCCCGGCGGCGGGTCCTGCCGGACGAGCTGCCGCACGCGTTCGCCGCGCTCGGGACCGCGCAGGGCGCGGCTCTCCGTCGAACCCAGCCGGTAGCTCAGGCACCAGCACACGGTCGCGTCGGGGCGCTTGGGCCCGACCATCGTCGCCACGTCGGCGAACGCCGTCGCGGGGCGCACCTCGATCGTCATGGCTCCACCCTGCCACGCGGCACCCACACCGGCAGCGCCGCCTCAGAAAAGCACGGTGGCGTACATGCCGATCTCGCGGAAGCCCACCCGGCGGTAGGTGGCCAGGGCCGGAGCGTTGAACGAGTTGACGTACAGCGAGACCGTCGGCGCCAGGCGGGCGCGCACGGCCTCCACCACGGCGGCCATGCCCGCCGACGCCAGGCCGCGCCCGCGCAGGGCGGGGTGCACCCACACGCCCTGGATCTGGGCGACGCCGACGGCGAGCGCGCCGACGTCGGCCTTGAACACCACGCGCGGGCCGCCGTCGCCGTCGTCGATGCGCACGTAGGTCTTCTGGGTGGCGATGAGCTCGGCCACCCGGGCGGCGTAGGACGCGCCGACGACGGTGGGGTCGTAGCCGACCTCCTCGGTGAACATCGCCACCGAGGCGGGCAGCACGAGGCCCACCTCGTCGGGGCGGGCGAGCCGGACGCCCGGGTCGGGCACCACGGCAGGAGCGTGGTCGATGACCATGGAGGGCTGGTCGGGGCGGATCTCCCGCGGGCGTGACCACATCGGCGCGAGGCGGTCCCACAGCGGCAGCACCTGGTCGGCCGGACCCACGATGGAGGAGCAGCGCCGGCCGCGCCGCCGCACGTACTCGACGAGCTCGTCGAGGGCCGCGCCGAAGACCTGGACCGGCACCAGGTTGGCGCCCGCCCAGCACAGGGCCGCCGGGCCGGCGTCGTGCCCTCCGTCGTCGGCGAAGACTCCCAGCAGTTCGGTGCCGGGCAGCCCGACGCCGCCCAGGCGCTCGACCTGCACGGCGGCGAGGACCGAGCCCACGGGGTCGCGCCGGCACACCGCGAGGGCGGCCTCGCGGTCCTCCGCGGTCAGCGGCCGGACCGCCGGGGAGCCCCGGCGCCACAGCGGCACGGCGGGCGCGCTCAGCTGACGGTGACCACGGGCGAGCCGGCCGGGGTCGCGCCGTCGGCGCTCACCCCCATCTCGCCGGCGATGCGCTGGGCCTCGGCGATGAGGGTCTCGACGATCTGGTCCTCCGGCACGGTCTTGATGACCTCGCCCTTGACGAAGATCTGCCCCTTGCCGTTGCCGGAGGCGACGCCCAGGTCCGCCTCGCGCGCCTCGCCGGGGCCGTTGACGACGCAGCCCATGACGGCCACGCGCAGCGGCACGGTGAGCTCGGCCAGGCCGGCGGTGACGGAGTCGGCGAGCTCGTAGACGTCCACCTGGGCCCGGCCGCAGGACGGGCAGGACACGATCTCGAGCTTGCGCGGGCGCAGGTTGAGGGACTCGAGGATCTGGCTGCCGACCTTGACCTCCTCCACCGGCGGGGCGGAGAGGGAGACCCGGATCGTGTCCCCGATGCCCTTGCTGAGCAGCGCCCCGAAGGCGGTGGCGGACTTGATCGTGCCCTGGAACGCCGGGCCGGCCTCGGTCACGCCGAGGTGCAGGGGCCAGTCGCCGCGCTCGGCCAGCAGCTCGTAGGCGCGGACCATGACCACCGGGTCGTTGTGCTTGACGGAGATCTTGAAGTCGTGGAAGTCGTGCTCCTCGAACAGCGAGGCCTCCCACACCGCGGACTCCACGAGCGCCTCGGGGGTGGCCTTGCCGTACTTGGCGAGCAGGCGCTTGTCGAGCGAGCCGGCGTTGACGCCGATGCGCAGGGAGACCCCGGCGTCCTTCGCCGCCTGGGCGATCTCCTTGACCTGGTCGTCGAACTTGCGGATGTTGCCGGGGTTGACGCGCACGGCGCCGCAGCCGGCCTCGATCGCCTGGAAGACGTACTTCGGCTGGAAGTGGATGTCGGCGATGACGGGGATCTTCGACTTCTTGGCGATGATCGGCAGCGCCTCGGCGTCCTTGTCCGTCGGGCAGGCGACGCGGACGATGTCGCACCCGGCGGCCGTCAGCTCGGCGATCTGCTGGAGCGTGGCGTTGATGTCGTGGGTCTTCGTCGTCGTCATCGACTGGACGGAGACCGGGGCGTCCCCGCCGACCTCCACCGAGCCCACCCGGATCTTCCGCGTCTTCCGGCGCGGCGCGAGCACGGGCGGAGCTTCCTTGACGGTCGGCATTCCCAGGGAGATCGGTACACTCACGGGCCCAGTATCGCACCCGCCCTCGTCCGTACCCAGCCCTGGGCGGCACGTGTGACCGGGTCCATCGCGGTGGTCCCCCGTCCGCGGTCCTCCGCCGGCGCGGACCCCCTCGCCGGCGGCGGGTGGGCCCGCCGTCGTCGTCAGCCGGTGAGGGTGATGGGGTTGACGATGTCCGCGTAGGCCAGCAGCACGCTCATGCCCACCATGGCGGCGACGACGACGTAGGTCAGCGGCAGCAGCCGCGCGGTGTCCACCGGCCCGGGGTCGGGCCGGCGGGCCAGCAGGGCGACGCGCCGCCGCGCGCCCTCCCACAACGCGCCGGCGATGTGCCCGCCGTCGAGCGGCAGCAGCGGGATGAGGTTGAAGACGAACAGCGCCATGTTGAGCGAGACGAGCAGGGAGAGCATGTCGGCGCTGCGCTCGGTGAGGCCGTAGCCCTGGCCGTCGACGGAGGCGATCTCGCCGGCGACGCGGCCCACCCCCACCAGCCCCATGACGCCGGGGTCGCGCTGCCCGCCGCCGAACGCGGCGTGGCCGACCTCGACGAGGCGCTGGGGCAGCGTCAGGACGATGTGCACCGTGCCCGTGAAGGTCTGCCAGACCATCCCGGGCACCTCGCCCAGCGGCTGGCGCACGAGCTCGAAGGTCGGGCCGATGCCGACGAAGGGCTTGGGCTGGGTGACCGGCTTGCCCGCGTCGTCGACCACCGGCGCGCCCGAGGCGTTCACCACCGGCCGCTCGGCCACGCGCGGGGTGACCTCGACGGTCACCTGCTGGCCGGCGCGGTCGACGACGACCGGGGTGGGCGTGGTGCCGCCGGCGGCGATGGCGGTGGCGACGTCGGTCCAGTCCCGAGCCTCGGTGCCGCCCCAGCGGACGATCCGGTCGCCGGCCTGCAGGCCGGCGGCGGCGCCGGGCGAGGCGGGGTCGGCGGGGCCGCACTCGTGGGCCTGGGCCGCCGGGACGCACGCCTGCACGCTGCCCAACGTGGTGGTGTACTGCGCGACGCCGAGCCCCACCGCCGTGACGGCCAGGAGGACGGCCGCGATGAGCAGGTTCATCACCGGCCCGCCGAGCATGACCACGAGCTTGCGCGGCACGGTGAGGTGGTAGAACGCCCGGTGCTCCTCCCCCGGCCCGAGCTCCTCGAGCGCGGCCTGCCGCGCCTCCTCGACCATGGAGGGCCGACCGTTGCGGCGGACGGCGGCGGCGCGCCGGGCCGGCGGGTACATCCCCACCAGCCGCACGTACCCACCCAGCGGCAGCGCCTTGAAGCCGTACTCGGTGCCGCGCACCGTCTTCGACCACAGCGTCCTGCCGAAGCCGACCATGTACTGCGGCACCTTGACGCCGAACTTCTTCGCCGGCACCAGGTGTCCCAGCTCGTGCAGCGCGATGGACAGGATGAGGCCGACGGCGAGGATGAGCACACCGATGGCGAAGTCCACTGGCGGGGCTCCTTCCGGTCGGACGGGGGGCGGTCCCCATCATCCCTCCCGAACCTGGGAGCAGTCACCGTGCCGACGCTCACGTCGTGGCGTGGCGTGAGGTGGCGCAGGCGCCGACGGCGTGGCGCAGGCGTCGACGGCGTGGCGCGCCGACGGCGTGGCGGGCCGACGGCGTCGCGGGCCGGAGCGGACGCCCCGCGGGCCCCTACCGGCGGCCGGTGCGGGCGCCGCGGGCGGCGATGAGCCCGTCGGCGCGCCGGCGGGCCCACTGCTCCACCGCGAGGACGTCCTCGAGGGTGGGGGCGGCCAGGCCGTCGTGGGCGGCGAGGACCTCCTCGACCACCGCGACGATGCCGAGGTAGGGCAGCCGGCCGTCGAGGAAGGCGGCCACGCACTGCTCGTTGGCGGCGTTGAGCACGGCCGGGTGGGTGGCCGACGCCGCGGCGGCGTGGCGGGCCAGGCGGACGGCGGGGAAGACCTCCTCGTCGAGCGGCTCGAAGGTCCACGCGGTCGCCTCGTCCCACCGGCACGGCGCGGCCACGCCCGCGGCGCGGGCGGGCCAGGTCAGGCCGAGCGCGATGGGCAGGCGCATGTCCGGCGGGGAGGCCTGGGCGATGGTGGCGCCGTCGTGGAACTCCACCATCGAGTGGACCACCGACTGCGGGTGCACGACGACGACGATATCCTCGGCCGGCACGTCGAAGAGCAGGTGCGCCTCGATGAGCTCCAGGCCCTTGTTGACCAGGGTCGAGGAGTTGACGGTCACCACCGGGCCCATCGCCCAGGTCGGGTGGGCCAGCGCCTGCCCGGGCGTGACCTCCGCCAGCCGGTCGCGACCCCAGCCGCGGAACGGCCCGCCCGAGGCGGTGAGGATGATCCGGCGCACCTCGCTGCGCCCCGTGACCACCGGGCTGGTCATGCCCTTCTCGTGGCGGCCGGAACACAGCGCCTGCGCGATCGCGGAGTGCTCGGAGTCGACCGGGACCACCTGGCCGGGGCGGCGCTGGGCCTGCCGCACGAGCGCCCCGCCGACGACGAGGGACTCCTTGTTGGCCAGCGCCAAGGTCGCGCCCGAACGCAGCGCGGCCAGGGTGGGCTCCAGGCCCACCGAGCCGGTGATGCCGTTGAGGACGACGGCGCGTCGCGCCTGCCCGTCGCCGTCGCCCGCCCACGTCAGGGAGCCGTCGCCGTGGCCCGCCGATGTCAGGGAGCCGTCGCCGTGGCCCGCCGACGTCAGGGAGCCGGCGACCTCGGTGGCGGCGGCCGGGCCGGCGACGATCTCCGGTGTGCCGTCGCGGCGCCCGGCCCGGGCGAGCTCGTCGGCGATCAGGTCCCGCAGCCGGGTCAGGGTGGCGGGGGCGTCGTCGGCCACGGCGACGACCTCGACGTCGTGGGTGACGGCCTGCTCGGCGAGCAGCTCGAGGTGCCCTCCACCGGCGGACAGGGCGCGCACCCGGTAGGTGCCGGCGGGGGCGGCGTCGATGACGTCGAGGGCCTGGGTGCCGATCGAGCCGGTCGAGCCGAGGAGGACGACGTCGGTCGGAGCCGCGGGTTCAGGAGGCACGGCCGGGCTCACTCGACGGCCACGAGGACCTCGACCGCGCGGTCGAGGAAGGCGTCGACGGTGCCCTCGTGGTAGGCGCGGGAGGCGCGGGCGGAGGGGAAGGTGGTGGCGCGCACCTCGGCGGCGGTGAGCTCGCCGCCGTCGTCGAAGTAGGCGACGAGCCGCTCGAGCAGGGTGTCGACGGCCTCGCGGTCGTAGCCGCGGCCGCGGTCGGGGGCGCGGAAACGCTGCCCGGCGGGGCGCAGCAGCCGGGGGTACAGGCTGGTGGCCAGCTCGGCGATGTGGTCCATCCAGGCCGACTCCCCCTGCGCGGCGACGAACGTCGAGCGGCGCCGCTGCACGAACGCGGCCTCGAGCCGGTCCAGGGCGGCGTCGACGGCGGCGGTGACGTACCCGTCGCGCACCAGGTCGAACGCGGCCGCGCGCACGTCCTTCTCGTCGAAGGTGCCCTGGCCCCCGGCGGTGCCGGGGGCGCCGGTGGGCGCCGGGCCGTTCTCGTAGGCGGCGCGCGCCCGGGCGAAGAACTCCTCGACCTGCTGGCGGTCGTACCCCGTGCGGGTGCGTCCCGCCGTCGGGAACATCGTGCTCATCCCTGCGTCTGCTCCTTCGCCGGAACCTTCTTCTCGACCAGGACCTCGGCGGCAAGCTGCCCGCAGGCGCCGTCGATGTCGCTGCCCCGAGTGTCGCGCACCGTCGTCGGGATCCCGGCATTGCGCAGCGTGTCGACGAAGGTCTGCTCGACGTCCCGGTCGCTGCAGGTCCAGATCGAGCCCGGGGTGGGGTTGAGCGGGATGGGGTTGACGTGCACCCAGCCGCGACCGCGCCGGTTGAGCTCGTCGGCGAGCAGCTGGGCGCGCCAGGCGTGGTCGTTCATGTCCTTGATGAGCGCGTACTCGATGCTCACCCGCCGGCCGGTGGTCTCGAAGTACCGGCGGGCGGCGTCGAGCAGCTCCCCGACCTTCCACCGCGAGTTGATGGGGATGAGCTCGTCGCGCAGCTCGTCGTCGGGGGCGTGCAGGGACACCGCGAGGGTGACGGGCAGGCCCTCCTTCGCGAGCTTGTCGATGGCGGGCACGAGACCGACGGTGGAGACGGTGACGTTGCGGGTGGACAGGCCCAGGCCGGCGGGGGCCGGGTCGGTCATCCGGCGCACGGCGTCGACCACGGCGCGGTAGTTGGCCAGCGGCTCCCCCATGCCCATGAACACGACGTTGCGCAGGTGGGTGGGCCCGCCGGCGAGGTCGCCGTCGCGCGAGGCGCGGGCGGCCAGGCGCACCTGCTCGACGATCTCGGCGGTGGACAGGTTGCGGGTCAGGCCCTGCTGGCCGGTGGCGCAGAACGGGCAGGCCATGCCGCACCCGGCCTGGGAGGACACGCACAGGGTGGTGCGGTGCTCGTAGCGCATGAGCACCGACTCGACCATGGCGCCGTCGTAGAGCCGCCACAGCGACTTCACCGTGGCGCCCCGGTCGGCGACCATGTCGCGGACCTTGGTGACCAGCTCGGGCACCAGCGTGGTGGTCAGCTCCTCCCGCGCGCCGGCGGGCAGGTCGGTCATGTCCGCGGGGTCGCGGGTGAGGTGGCCGAAGTAGTGCCGGGAGAGCTGGTCGGCGCGGAAGCCCGGCAGCCCCAGCTCCTTCGCGGCCGCGGCGCGCTCGGCGGTGGTGAGGTCGGCGAGGTGGCGCGGCGGCTTGCCGCGGCGCCGGGCCGTGAAGCTCAGCGTCGGCCGGCCGCCCGGCTCGACCTGGTGGGAGGGCTTGACCTGGACGGGGGCGGGGGTCTGCTGCGTCATGACGCAGGCCATCCTCTCAGAACGTGAGCTGCCCGGTCGCGGCGCTGAGGATGAGATAGGACACCGGCGCCGAGACGAGCAGCGAGTCCAGGCGGTCCATGATGCCGCCGTGACCGGGCAGCAGCGAGCCCATGTCCTTCAGCCCCAGGTCGCGCTTGAGCAGGGACTCGGCGAGGTCGCCGGTGGTGGCGGCGCCCACCACCGCGACGCCGAGCAGCGTCCCGTGCCACCACACGCCCTCGGGGAAGAGCGCCACGAGCAGCGTGCCGAGGGCCGCGGAGAGCAGCACGGAGCCGGCCAGGCCCTCCCACGACTTCTTGGGGCTGATGCTCGGGGCCATGGGGTGCTTGCCGAACAGGACGCCGGCGAAGTACCCGCCGATGTCGTTGCCGATGGTGACGAGGATGAAGACGATGACCAGGTACGGCCCGTACTCCTCGCGCAGGAGCAGGACGGCGAACCCGGCGAGGTAGGGCACGTAGGCCGCGGCGAAGACCCCGGCGGCGGCGTCGCGCACCGCCGCCCGGCCCCCGCCGTCGAGCACCCGCCACAAGAACACCCCGCCGCCGGTGAGGACGAACGCGACGAGCATCGCCTCGGCGCCGGCGGTCCAGGCGGAGACGAGGATGCCCACCGCCCCCACCCACAGCGGCAGCAGCGGGATCCGGATGCCGCCCTGGTCGACGGCGCGGGCCAGCTCCCACAGGGCACCGCAGCAGGCGACGACCACCAGGACGACGAAGATCTGCGGCAGGACCAGGCTGAGGCCGACGACGACCAGCAGCCCGACCCCGACCCCGATCGCCGCGGGCAGGTTGCGGCCCGCCCGCCCGGTGGGCTTGAGGGGCTTCTCCGGCCGCGGCGGGGGCGGGGAGACCAGCGCGGAGCGGGCGCGCCGGCGCGCCTCGCTCAGCCGCCGCAGGGCGGCGGCGAGGGGGTCGGGGGCGGCGTCGTGCTCGTGGGTCATCGGACGTGCTCGCGGGTCATCAGACCTCGAGGAGCTCCTTCTCCTTGCCCTCGAGCACCTTGTCGATGATCTCGACGTGCTTCTTGGTCAGGGACTCCAGCTCCTTCTCGGCGCGGTCGACCTCGTCCTCCCCGGCCTCGCCGTCCTTCTTGATGCGGTCCAGCTCCTCCTTGGCCTTGCGGCGGATGGAGCGGACGGCGATGCGGGCGTCCTCGCCCTTGGTGCGGGCGAGCTTGACGTACTCCTTGCGCCGCTCCTGGGTCAGGGCGGGCAGCACCACGCGGATGACGTTGCCGTCGTCGGTCGGGTTGACCCCCAGGTCGGACTCGCGCAGCGCCTTGACGATCGCGGCGGTGGCCGAGCGGTCGTAGGGGCTGATGAGCACGGTGCGCGCCTCGGGGATCGTCAGCGACCCCAGCTGCTGCAGCGGGGTGGGCGCGCCGTAGTAGTCGACGGCGATGGGGTTGAACATGCCGGCGTTGGCCCGGCCGGTGCGGATGTGGCTGAGGTCCTCGCGGGCCCGCTCCACCGCCTTCTCCATCTTCTCCTCGGCCTCGAGCAAGGCGTCGTCGATCACGGCGTCACTCCTTCAACAGTCACGGGGCTCGCGGTCACGAGCGTTCCGATCTTCTCACCCCGCAGGGCGCGGGTGACGTTGCCGGGCTCGCTCATGCCGAACACGCGCATCGTCAGCCCGTTGTCCATGCAGAGGCTGAAGGCGGCGGCGTCGACCACCCGCAGGCCCTGCTGGATGGCCTCGGCGTAGGTGAGGTGGTCGAGGCGGATGGCCGTGGGGTCGGTCTTGGGGTCGGCGGTGTAGACGCCGTCGACGCCGTTCTTGCCCACGAGCACCTCGTCGCAGTGGGTCTCCAGGGCCCGCTGGGCCGAGACGGTGTCGGTGGAGAAGAACGGCATGCCGGCGCCGGCGCCGAAGATGACCACGCGGCCCTTCTCCATGTGGCGGATGGCGCGCAGCGGGATGTAGGGCTCGGCGACCTGGCCCATCGCGATGGCGGTCTGGACGCGGGTGCGCACGCCGGCCTGCTCGAGGAAGTCCTGCAGGGCCAGGGCGTTCATGACGGTCCCGAGCATGCCCATGTAGTCGGCGCGGGAGCGGTCGATGCCGCGCTGGGACAGCTCGGCGCCGCGGAAGAAGTTGCCGCCGCCGACGACGATGGCGACCTGGACGCCGTCGGCCACGGCTGTGGCGATCTGCCGGGCGACGCCGGCGACGACGTCGGGGTCGAGGCCCACGCTGCCGCCGCCGAAAACCTCCCCGGAGAGCTTGAGGAGGACGCGACGTGGCTTGACGGGGACGGGCTGGTCGGACATGCGGGGACCTCCTGCGGGGCGACGGGTGGGCGGAGGGAAGGGGCGCGGGGCCGGGTCGGGCGCCGCGCGGGGCGGGCTGGCGCCTGCGTGGCCGTGGGGCTGGTGGTGCGCGGCTCGGGCGGCGGTCCCGGTGCGCCGGTGGCCCCGGCCCTCGCGGGCCGGGGCCACCGGTAGTGCTGCGTCAGGCGCCGACGCGGAAGCGGGCGAAGCCCGTCACGGTGCCGCCGGCCTCGGTGACGACCTGGCCGACCGACTTCTTGTTGTCCTTGGCGAACGCCTGGTCGAGGAGGCAGTTCTCCTTGTAGAAGCCGTTCATGCGGCCCTCGACGATCTTGGGCAGGGCCGCCTCCGGCTTGCCCTCGTTGCGGGAGGTCTCCTCGGCGATGCGCCGCTCGTTCTCGACGACGTCCGCGGGGACCTCGTCGCGGCTGAGGTAGCGCGGGGAGAACGCCGCGACGTGCATGGCGATGTCGTGCGCCACGTCGGCGCCGGCGGCGTCGGTGGCCACGAGCACGCCGACCTGCGGGGGCAGGTCCTTGGCGGTGCGGTGCAGGTAGCTCGTGACCTTCTCGCCGGCGATGCGGGCGACGCGGCGCACGGCGATCTTCTCGCCGAGGGTCGCGGCGACGTCGTCGACCACGTTCTGCACGCTGACGCCGTCGGTCTCGGCGGCGAGCAGCGCGTCGGCGTCGGACGCGCCGGAGGACACCGCCGCGGCGAGGACGCGGTCCGCGAAGGAGACGAAGGTCTGGTTCTTCGCGACGAAGTCCGTCTCGGAGTTCACCTCGACCATCACGCCGACCTCGCCGACGCCGTCGGCGGTCGGGGCGACCTCGACGGCTACGAGGCCCTCGGCCACGGCCCGGCCCTCACGCTTCGCGACGCCCTTGAGGCCCTTGACGCGGATGATCTCGAGCGCCTTGTCCTGGTCGCCCGCGGCCTCGTCGAGGGCCTTCTTGACGTCGAGCATGCCCGCGCCGGTCTTCTCGCGCAGGGCCTTGATGTCAGCGGCGGTGTAGTTCGCCATGAATGATCCTCTCCAGATCAGCGGGTGGTGGTCAGGCCTGCTCTGCGGACTCGGCGTCCTGCGCGGCGGCGGAGTTGTCGGCCACCTGGGTGGTGTCCGGGCCGGCGACGTCGATCCCGGGGGTGGCGTCGGCGGCCTCGGCGGCCTCCACCACCTGCTCGACGTCGTGCGTCGCGCCGGCGGTCTGCTGCGCGGCGGCCACCTCGGCGTCGGGCTGCTCGGCGGCAGCCACCGAGGCCTGGGTGGAGGTCTCGGCCTCGTGGGTGGCGAGCAGCTCGCGCTCCCACTCCGCCAGGGGCTCCTCGGCCGGCGTGGCGCCCTGGCCGCCGCCGTGACGGGCGACGAGGCCCTCGGCCGCGGCGTCGGCGATCACGCGGGTGAGCAGCGAGACGGCGCGGATGGCGTCGTCGTTGCCCGGGATCGGGTAGTCGACCTCGTCGGGGTCGCAGTTGGTGTCGAGGATGGCGACGACGGGGATGTTGAGCTTGCGCGCCTCGGCGACGGCGAGGTGCTCCTTCTTGGTGTCGACGATCCACACCGCCGACGGCACCTTGGCCATGTCGCGGATGCCGCCCAGGGTGCGCTCGAGCTTGTCCCGCTCGCGGCGCTGCATGAGCAGCTCCTTCTTGGTGAAGGCGCTGCCGGCCACGTCGTCGAAGTCGACCTGCTCGAGCTCCTTGAGGCGCTGCAGGCGCTTGTGCACGGTGCCGAAGTTGGTGAGCATGCCGCCGAGCCAGCGCTCGTTGACGTAGGGCATGCCGACGCGCTGGGCCTGCTCGGCGATGGACTCCTGAGCCTGCTTCTTGGTGCCGACGAAGAGGATGTTGCCGCCGTGGGCGACGGTCTCCTTGACGAACTCGTAGGCCCGGTCGATGTCCTTGAGGGACTTCTGCAGGTCGATGATGTAGATGCCGTTGCGCTCGGTGAAGATGAAGCGCTTCATCTTGGGGTTCCACCGGCGGGTCTGGTGCCCGAAGTGCACGCCGCTCTCGAGGAGCTGGCGCATGGTGACGACGGCCATGGCACGTCCTTTCCTGGTGCGGTCGCCCGCACGCTGAGGGGCCGCGCGCGGCCTGTCGGCGCGCCACGTGGCCCTGCTTTCCGGTTGTCCGTCCCACGGCCGGGTGGCCGGGGACCCTGGTGCCCGCGACGCGACGCACCCGTGGCGAGCCACGGGACCGCTGCTGTCGGGCGTCCCGCCGACCGGGCGCCGGAGGACCGGCGCGGTGCGGCAGTACGCGGGCACGCGATGTCAGCCGGCCGAGGCCGGTTGCGACAGCCATGCTAGCGGATGCGCAGGTCGAGGCACGTCGGCGGGGTGTGGGACGCACGTCACGTGGCCTGGTGCCACGCCGTCCACAGCCGAGAGGGCCGGCGCCGCGGCGCCGGGGGCGGGCGGGCACCGTGGGGCCATGGCCGTCCTCACGCTCCCCCGCCTGGCCCTGCTCGCCGGGGGCGCGCTCGCGTTGGCCGGGCTTGCCGCTGTGCCCCCGCCCGGTCCGCCGACGGGCGCGGTCGGCCCCGCACCGGCGGTGGCGCCGGGCGCCCCCGGGGCGCCGGTGGCTCTCCCCGGGGTGCCGGTGGCTCGTCCCGGGGGGCCGGTGGCTCGTCCCGGGCTGCCGGTGGCTCGCCCCGGGGTGCCCACCGCCGGGTCGCCGGGGGCGGGCGGGACGGTCGGCGCCATCACGCCGGCCGCCACGGTCCGCTACCAGTGGCCCACCGGGGCGCCGGCAGCGGTGGTCCGCGCCTTCGACAATCCCGAGCAACCCTGGGACGCCGGCCACCGCGGGGCGGACCTGGCCCACGAGGTCGGGCAGCCGGTGGTCGCGGCGGGCGACGGCGTCGTGGCGTTCGCCGGCACGGTGGTGGACCGCCCCGTGGTGTCGGTGCAGCACGCGGACGGGGTGCGCACCACCTACGAGCCCGTGGTGCCCGTCGTACGAGCCGGGCAGCGGGTGCGCGCCGGTGAGCTGCTGGGGCACCTCGCCGCTGGCCACTGCCCGCCGCACCGGCCCAGCTGCCTGCACTGGGGCGCGCGGCGCGGCCCGTCGACCTACCTCGACCCGCTCTCCCTCGTGGGCGCCCGGGCGGTGGTCCGGCTGTTGCCCGACGACGTGGGGCCGCCGTGAGCGGGGCGACCGGCGCCGGGCGTGCTCCCCCGCCGGCGGCGCCCCCGGGCGGGCACGGGCCACGGCGGCGCGGTGCGGTCAGGCGCGCGGGTGGGCCTGGGTGTAGGCGGCCAGCAGGCGCTCGGGGGTCACGTGGGTGTAGCGCTGGGTGGTGGCCAGCGAGGAGTGGCCGAGCACCTCCTGGACGGTGCGCAGGTCGGACCCGCCCGCCAGCAGGTGGGTCGCGGCGGAGTGCCGCAGCCCGTGCGGGGCCAGGTCGGGCACCCCGGCGACGGCGGTGAGCCGGTGCACCACCCCCCGGATGGTGCGCGGGTCGACGCGCCCGCCGCGGGCGCCGAGGAACAGGGCCCGGGCCGACGCCGGTCCGGCGAGGGCGGGTCGGCCCCGCTCGAGCCAGGCCTCGAGCGCCCGCCGGGCGGGGACGCCGAACGGCACCACCCGGTCCTTGTCGCCCTTGCCCGTCACCCGCACGGTGCGCTCTCCGGCGTCGAGGTCGGGCACGTCCACGCCCACCAGCTCGCTGATCCGCACCCCGGTGGCGTAGAGCAGCTCGAGCGCGGCCCAGTCGCGCAGGTGCACCGGGTCGTCGTCGCCGGCGCGGTCCTGGGCGACGGCGAGCAGCTGGGCGGCGTCGTCGACGGCGAGCACCGTGGGCAGGTGCCGGTTGGGCCGGGGGCTGCGCAGCCGTGCCCCGACGTCCTGGGCCAGGTGGCCGCTGCGATGGGCCCACGTGCAGAAGGTGCGCACCGCCGCGGTGCGGCGGGCGAGGGTGGCGCGGGACATGCCGCGCCGGCGCTGGTCCGCCAGCCAGGCGCGCAGCGTGGTCAGGTCGAGCCGGGCGAGCGGGTCGGCGTCCTCGTCGCCGCCGAGGTGCTCGAGGAGCTGGCCGACGTCGGTGACGTAGGCGCGCACCGTGTGCGGGCTCAGGCCGCGCTGCAGGCCGAGGAACCGGGTGAACGCCTCCAGCACCGGCACCTCGTCGTGCCGCTCCCTGTCAGTCTCCCGCGCCGTCGTCCCCACGGTGCCACCGTACGACCGGCGCGACGGGGCGCCCGGGCCGACCCGCCGCCCGGCGTCGGCGCGGCCCGGGGGTCGCGCCCGTCCGGCGTCGGCGCGGCCCGGGGGGCGCGCCCGTCCGGGAGGGTGTTTGCGCGGCGTGCCCGGGCATCATCGTGGCCCGCCGGCCGGGCGACGGCCGCGCCGCCAGGCGCTGCCGTCGCGCTCGACGCGGCCCTCGAGCTCGAGGTGCCCGAGCGCGGCCCGCACGTCCGCGACGGGCAGCCCGGCGGCGCGGGCCACGTTGGCCACCGGCGCCGACGCGCGGGCGGGCAGGGCGTCGAGGACCCGAGCGGCCCGCGGGTCGAGGCCGTCGAGGAGGCCGGGCTGGACCGCCGGTGCCTCGGGCAGGTGGGCACCGGCGGGCCCGACCAGCTCGAGGACCTCCGCGGCGTCGGTGACGCACACCGCGGCCTGCTCGCGCAGGAGCCGGTGGCACCCCGCGGAGGCCATCGAGGTCACCGGCCCCGGGACGGCACCGACCGGCCGGGCGAGGCTCGCGGCGTGGGCGGCGGTGCTCAGCGCGCCCGAGCGCCAGGCGGCCTCCACCACCACCGTCGCCGCGCCGAGGGCGGCGATGAGACGGTTGCGGGCGAGGAAGCGCGAGCGGCTGGGCGCGCAGCCGGGCGGCACCTCGGCGACCACGCCCCCGGTCGCGGCGATGCTCTCCAGCAGCGCGCTGTTGCCGGCCGGGTAGAGCCGGTCGACCCCGCCGGCGAGCACGGCCACGGTGTGCCCGTCGGCGCCGAGGGCGCCCCGGTGGGCCGCGGCGTCGATGCCGTATGCGCCGCCGGAGACCACCGCGACGCCGGCCGCGACCAGCCCGGTGGCCAGCTCGGCGGCCACCTGCTGACCGTAGGTGGTGGCGGCGCGGGCGCCGACGACGGCGACCTGCCGGCCGGCGTCGTCGTCCCGAGCGGCGAGGCGCCCGCGCACCCACAGCGCGAACGGGCGGGCCTCGCCGAGGTCGTCGAGCGGGACGGGCCAGCGCGGGTCGCCGGGCACGAGGAGGTGCCCGCCGAGCCGGGTCAGCACGTCCAGCTCACGGCGGACGTCCAGGTGCTCCAGGCGCGGGGCCCAGCGCGCCACCGCCTGTTCCCACGGCCGTGCGCCGGCGGCCTCGCCGCGCCGCACCACCCCGACCACCCAGTCCAGGGCCTCCACCGGTCCGAGGTGGGCCACCAGCGTCCCGGCCGCGGGGTCGCCCGGCTCGACCAGCCGGCTCCAGGCCGCCGCCGCCAGCCGGGGATCGGCGGCGTCGAAGGGCAGCTCACGCATCGGGGCTCCCCCGGGTGCGCAGGCCGAGCGCGACGCCGACGTCGGCGGTGCTGGGCCCGACCCGCCCGGCCAGGTCCGCCAGCGTCCAGGCCAGACGCAGCACCCGGTCCACGCCGCGCATGCTCAGCGCGCCGCGGTCGAGCGCCCGGTCGAGGGAGCGGCGCACGTCGCCGGGCAGGCCGGCCTCGGGCCCGCGCAGCCACGACCCGGGCACCTCGGCGTTGAGCCGCCACGGCGTGCCGGCCAGCCGGTGCGCCTGGCGGGCGCGGGCGGCGCCCACCCGGGCGGCGACGGCCGCCGACGTCTCCGGCGCGCCGGCCAGGGCGAGCATCGCCCGGGTGACGGGGGCGACGTCGACCTGGATGTCGATGCGGTCGAGCAGCGGGCCGCTGAGCCGGGCGAGGTAGCGGCGCCGCTCGGCGGGCCGGCAGGTGCAGCGCAGGCCCTTGCCGACCGCCTTGCCGCACGGGCACGGGTTGGCGGCGAGGACCAGCTGGAACCGGGCCGGGTAGCGGGCCGCCCCGGCGGCGCGGTGCAGCACGAGCTCGCCGTGCTCGAGCGGCTGGCGCAGCGTCTCGAGCACGCGCGGGGAGAACTCCGGGGCCTCGTCGAGGAAGAGCACGCCGCGGTGGGCGCGGCTGGCGGCGCCGGGACGCGGCAGGCCCGACCCGCCACCGATCACCGCGGCCGGGGTGGCGGTGTGGTGGGGGTCCTCGAACGGCGGCCGGCGCAGCAGCCCGCCCTCGGGGTCGAACGTGCCGGCCACGGAGTGGACGGCGGTGACCTCGACCGCCTCGGCGTCGGACAGGTCCGGCAGCAGCCCGGGCAGCCGGGCGGCGAGCATCGTCTTGCCCGCGCCGGGTGCGCCGACGAGGAGGAGATGGTGCCCGCCGGCGGCGGCGACCTCCAGGGCGAAGCGGGCCTCGTCCTGGCCGAGGACGTCGGCCAGGTCCTGCTCCCCGGCGTCCGGGCGCGCCGGCACCGGCGGCGGCTCGGTCGCGGCGGGGGCGGACGCCGGGGCCCGGGCGGCGCCGCCGTAGGCCCGCACCACCTCGGCGAGGTGGTGCACGGCCCGCACCCGGGCGCCGGGCACGAGCGCGGCCTCGGCGGCGTTGCCCGCCGGGACGACGACGTCGGGGCTGCCGGCGGCCACGGCGGCGGCGACGGCGGGCAGCACCCCGCGCACCGGCCGCACCCGGCCGTCGAGGGCGAGCTCGCCCAGGTGGACCGTGCGGGCCGCCTCCTCCGCGGCAGGGAGGTCCTCGGCGGCGAGCACGGCGACCGCCAGGGCGAGGTCGAGGCTGGTGCCCCGCTTGGGCAGCGAGGCCGGCGAGAGGTTGACCGTCCGGCGGGCCGGCTGCCAGGCCAGCCCGCAGGAGGTCACCGCCGAGCGCACCCGCTCGCGCGCCTCGTTGACCGAGGCGTCCGGCAGGCCGACGAGGGTGAACGCGGGCAGCCCCTGGCTGCGGTGCGCCTCCACCTCGACGAGGTGGCCCTGCAGCCCGACGAGCGCCACCGTCCAGGTGCGCCCCAGCCGCACTCAGCCCACCCCCTGGAGGTACTCGACCTGGGCGGGGCCGGCGGGCTGGGGACGGACGGCCACGACGTCGATGCGCACCCCGCCGCCGACGTCGTGCTCGCTCAGCCACCGCCCGGCCAGGCGGCGCAGGCGGGCCAGCTTGACCCGGTCCACCGCCTCGGCGGGGTGGCCGTACGCGCCGGAGCGGCGGGTCTTGACCTCGACGATGACGACCTCCCGGGCCGCCCGGTCCAGGGCGACGAGGTCGATCTCGCCGAGCTCGCACCGCCAGTTGCGGTCCAGCAGCTCCATCCCGCGCTCGACGACGGCGCGCGCGGCCACCCGCTCGCCGTAGGCGCCGACGGCGTCCTTGGCCCTCATGTGCCCCACCTCCGCCGCCAGCGTGGCGCGGCGGAGGGTGCGGGCGCGGCGCGGCGCCCGGCGCCTGTGGACGAGGTGGCCTCAGAAGCGCCGCGCGGGCGCCGGTAGGGGGCGTCGCACGGGCGTGGTCAGAGGGTGTCGCACGGGCGCCGTCAGAGGGTCCCGGCGGGCGCCGTCAGGGGGCCCGCCGGGGCTCGCTACGGCAGCTCCAGCTCGCGCTTGGCGAGCTCTTCGATGTTGACGTCCTTGAACGTCACCACGCGGACCGACTTGACGAACCGCGCGGAGCGGTAGACGTCCCACACCCACGCGTCGGTGAGGGTGAGCTCGAAGAACACCTCGCCGCCGGTGGAGCGCACCTGCACGTCGACGTTGTTGGCGAGGTAGAACCGCCGCTCGGTCTCGACGACGTAGGAGAAGAGCCCCACGACGTCGCGGTACTCGCGGTAGAGATCCAGCTCGAGCTCGGTCTCGTAGTTCTCCAGGTCCTCAGCACTCACGGCACCATCATGCCCTTCCCGCGAGCACGCCCGGCTCGGCGGCGGCGTCGTCCGCCGGCGCGGCGACCGTGCCGTCCACCGCCGCGGCGAGACCTCCCGAGGGCTCGGCCGCTGGCGCGGCGTCCCACAGCGGCTCGTCGGCGACGCCGTCGTCGCTCGCGCTCTCGTAGCCGTCCCGCGCGTAGGCCTCGGCCTCGGCGTCCTCCTCGCAGGCCTCCGGGGGCGGCGTGATGGCGCCGGCCGCCTCGCCCAGCCCGGGCAGGTGCCAGGAGCGCCGGTGCAGCTCGCAGGCGCCGTGCTTGTGGAGGGCGGCGACGTGCTCGGGGGCGCTGTAGCCCTTGTTGCTGGCCCACCGGTAGGCGGGGAAGTCGCCGTCGAGGCCGACCATGATGCGGTCGCGCTCGACCTTGGCCAGCACGCTGGCCGCCGCGACGACGGCGCAGGTCATGTCGGCCTTGACCTGGGTGCGCACCGGCGGCGTGGCCACCGGCAGGCCGACCCCCGGCACGAGGACCTCCGGCGGCTCGGGGGCGAAGAGGTCGCCCTGCTCCGGCGCGGAGAGCCAGTTGTGCACGCCGTCGAGGACGACCACCGCCGGCGCGAGCCCGGCGCCGGCGAGCTCGGCCAGCGCCCGGCGCCCGGCCAGGCGCAGGGCGGCGATGATCCCGAGCTCGTCGATCTCGGCGGCGCTGGCATGCCCCACGGCGGAGCCGGCGCACCAGCGGCGGATCGGCTCGACGAGGTCCTCGCGGGCGTGGGCGGTGAGCAGCTTGGAGTCCGCGAGCCCGTGGGGCAGGCGCCGCGAGGTCGCGGCGCCGACGACGGCGACGCCGACGGTCACCGGCCCGGCGAGCGCCCCGCGGCCCACCTCGTCCATGCCGGCGACGAGCGCGCCGTCGCTCAGCTCGGTCAGGAGCGTGGTCTCGAGCTTGCGGGTGGGCCGCCGCCGGGAGGGCGTGCGCCCGCGCGTGGTGGCGGCCGGGCTCACGACGTCGGCTCCGGCACCTTGGCGAAGGTCTGCTCGGGGTTGTTGAGCAGCGTGAACCGGTCCGCCGGCCACAGGACCACGAAGGCGCGGCCGACGATGTTGTCCATCGGCACCATGCCGCCGCCGGGCTCGCCCAGGTGGGCACGGGAGTCCTCGGAGTTGGAGCGGTTGTCGCCCATGACCCACACGCTGTCGGGCGCGACGACGACGTCGAAGGGCACGTCGCTGGGGTCGGTGCCGGGCTTGAGGTAGGGCTCCTTGATCGGCTCGCCGTTGACGGTCAGCTGCCCCTTGTCGGTGCAGCAGGCGACCCGGTCGCCGGGCAGCCCGATGAGCCGCTTGATGAGGTGGTGGCCGGCGTCCTGCGGGAGCAGCCCGACGAAGGTGAGGACCTCGGTCATGGTCTGCTGCCACTGCGGGCGGGTGTCCGGGGGCAGGTCGCCCAGCCAGTCGCCCGGGTCGACGAAGACGACGACGTCGCCGCGGTGCAGGTCGAACGGCCCGGGCGCGAGCTTGTTGACCATGACCCGGTCGCCGATCAGGAGGGTGTTCTCCATCGACCCGGAGGGGATGTAGAACGCCTGCGCCAGGAACGTCTTGATGAGGATCGACAGCACGAGCGCGAACACCATGACGGTGACGCTCTCGCGGAACCAGCCGCCCTTGGCCGGTTTCGCCGGGCGCTGGGCCGGCACCGGCTCGACCGGCGCGGGCACCTCCGGCCGGGCGGGCATGGCCCGGGTGGTCTCCGGCGGGAAGCTCGGCGGGACCCCGTCCCCGCCTTCCTGGGCGTCGATGCGGCCGGCGGCGGTACCGGCGTCAGGACCCTCGGCCGCCGCGGGGTCTTCCCGCAGATGGCGACGGTGCCTGGGGAGCGGGCTGGCGGGATCTGGCGTCCCGGCGCTGTTGCTGCTCACGCCTGGTCGGCTCCCCTCGTTCGGTCGATGCTGGTCGGGCCAGCACCGGTGCACAGGCCCCTTCGTGCAGAGTAACCGCCCCGGAGGCACCGCTGCCCGGCACACTGGCGTGTGCCGGGCAGGTGTGGGGGGCGCAGGGTCAGCGCGTCTCGCGCTTCTCCTTGATCTTGGCCTTCTTGCCGCGCAGCTCGCGCAGGTAGTACAGCTTCGCGCGGCGGACGTCACCGCGGGTGACGACCTCGATGGAGTCGATGGACGGGGAGTGCACCGGGAAGGTGCGCTCGACGCCGACGCCGAAGCTGACCTTGCGGATCTTGAAGGTCTCGCGCACGCCGGAGCCGGAGCGGGCGATCACGACGCCCTGGAAGGCCTGGATGCGGGAGCGGTTACCCTCGACGACCTTGACGTTCACCTTGAGGGTGTCGCCCGGGCGGAAGGCGGGGATGTCGTCGCGCAGCGATGCCTTGTCGACGAGGTCCAGGGTCTGCATGGTGATCTCTTCCCGCTCGTGCCACAGGTCACGCGCGCTGGTCGGGGCGGCCAGGGCCGCCACGTGGGCTGAGGGTGCTCGGCGTCCGCGGGCCCCGTAGACCCCCTGTGGCAGGTCCGACGGGCATCGTGGCGCGGCGCACGGCCGTCCTAGTCTGCCACACGGCGGGCCGCAGGCCCAACGCCGGCGGTCAGCGCGACGGTGTGGTCTCCCCCACGGGGGCGCCCGACGCCCCGTCCGCACCCGGCGCGGGGCGCAGGTCGCGCACCATGACCACGTCCTCCTCCAGGCTCTCCCCCACCCGGAACCGCCGCATGCCCGCGACGACGAAGCCGTGGCGGGAGTAGCTGCGCTGGGCGCGGCGGTTGGCCTTGTTGGTGCCGAGCCACAGCGCCGCCACCGGCCGGTCCTCGACGGCGCGGCCGGCAACCTCCGCCACGGTGGCGTCCAGCAGCGCGCCGGCCACCCCCGACCCCTGGAAGGCGGGCCGGACGTAGACCTTGCTCAGCTCCGCGGCGGGCCGGGCGGCGACGACGGCCGCGACATCGGCGGCGTAGGGCTCCTCATCGGCCGCCAGCGGCAGCACGGTCAGGGTGTACCCCACCAGGCCGGCCGGTCCCGCGTCGGCGGCGAGCACCAGGTAGCGGGCGTCGTCGGCGAGGTAGGCCGCGAAGTGCGCGGCCGTGAGGTGGGCCTCGATGAAGGCCTGGACGTCCGCCTCGGCCATGTGCGGCGGGCAGGCCAGCGGGAACGTGGCGCCGGCGAGCTCGGCCAGCGCCGCGGCGTCGGCGGCGGTGCCGCGGCGCACGCGCACGCGCGTCGGGGCCGGCGCGGCGTCGGCGGAGGGGGCGTGGACGAACCAGCCGTGCCGGGCGAGCACCGCCCGGTCGGCCCGGTCCAGGGCCTCCGGGTCGAGCCGGGCGACCATGTCCGGGCGGCGCTCGGCGGTCCGCGCCAGCGCCTGGTCGCGGCGCCAGCGGGCGACCTTGCCGTGGTCGCCCGAGGTGAGGACCTCGGGCACGGCGAGGCCGGACCACACCGGGGGCTTGGTGTACACCGGGTACTCGAGCAGCCCCGCGGCCCCGTGGGACTCCTCCACGAGCGAGGCGGGGTTGCCGATCACGCCCGGCAGCAGGCGGGCCACCGCCTCGACGACGACGAGGGCGGCCACCTCCCCGCCGTTGAGGACGTAGTCGCCCAGGGAGATCTCGTGCACCTCGAGGGCGCCGCGGTAGTGCTCGGCGACCCGGGCGTCGATGCCTTCGTAGCGCCCGCAGGCGAGCACGAGCTGGTCGGCGCCGGCGAGGTCCTCGGCCATGGCCTGGGTGAAGCGCTCCCCGGAGGGCGTGGGCACGAGCAGGACCCGCCGCGGCGACGCCGCGGCGGGCGCGGGCGGGGCGGCGTCGGAGCCGTCGGGCGCGGGCGCGGGCGGGACGGCCGGAGTCGCGGCCGTCCCGGCCGCAAGCACGTCGTCGAGGGCCTTGCCCCACACGTCGGGGCGCATGACCATGCCGGCGCCGCCACCGAACGGGGTGTCGTCGACGGTGCGGTGGCGGTCGGTGGTCCAGTCGCGCAGGTCGTGCACCCGCAGGTCGAGCAGGCCGTCGCGGCGGGCCTTGCCCACCAGGGAGAGGTCGAGGGCGTCGAGGTAGGCGGGGAAGATCGTCAGGACGTCGATCCGCACGTCAGGCGCGCCCCTCGCCGTCGGCCCCCGCGTCCGCCTCCCCCGCGCCGCCGGCGTCGCCCGGCTGGTCCTCCCTCGCGGCCCCTCCGTCGTCCGGCGCGTCCGGCACGGCCGGGTCGGCGGCGAACAGCCCGCGCGGCGGGTCGAGGGTGATGGTGCCGGCGTCGGTGTCCACCTCGGGGACGAGCTCGGCGACGAACGGCACCCGGGCCTCCGCGCCGTCGGGCTCGGTCACGACGAGGACGTCCTGGGCGGGCAGGTGCTCCAGATCGGCGACGATGCCCAGCTCGCGGCCGTCGACGTGGACCACGCGCAGGCCCACCAGCTGGTGGGGGTACCAGCCCTCGTCGTCGTCGCCCTCGTCCTCGTCGCTCTCGACGACGAGGCGCACCCCGCGCAGGGACTCCGCCCCGGTGCGGTCGTGCGCCTCCTCGAAGAGGGCGTAGGTGGCGTCCTTGGACTCCCGCGTCCGCACGACGGTGAGGGGACCGGCGTCGGCCGGGTCGGTCTCGAGGACGTTGCCGACGGCGAGGCGGCGCGCGGGGTCGTCGGTGCGCAGGTCCAGGCGCACCTCCCCCTTGAGTCCGTGGGGCGCTCCGATGATGGCGACGGTCAGCAGCACGCCGGCTCCTTCTGATGGTCGGGGGGCGCGCAGCGCCCCGGGTGCGCGCAGACCCGGCCCGCGGGTGCGGGCCGGGTCTGCGGGTGCTGTGCTCAGCGGCGGTCGGTGTCCACCACGTCGACCCGCACGGGGCCGGAGGTGGACAGCGCACCGACGACGGTGCGCAGGGCCCGGGCGGTGCGCCCGGACCGGCCGATGACACGGCCCAGGTCCTCCGGGTGCACGCGCACCTCCAGCAGCTCCCCGCGGCGCAGGGACCGGCTGGAGACGCGCACGTCGTCCGGGTGGTCGACGATGCCGCGCACGAGGTGCTCGAGAGCGTCGGCCAGCACGGGGATCAGGCGTCCTCGGAGGGCGCCTCGGCCTCCGCTGCCTCGCCCTCACCGGTGGCGCCGGCGGCCTTGGCCTCGGCGGCGCGGGCCTTGCGCTTCTCGGCGTCGTCCTCGGCGGCCTTGACGGCCGCGGCGCGCGCCTCGGCCAGGGCCTCCGCGGAGGCGTCCTTGGTGCGCAGGGTGCCCTCGGCGCCCGGCAGGCCCTTGAACTTCTGCCAGTCACCGGTGACCTTGAGCAGGGCGGCGACCTGCTCCGTGGGCTGGGCGCCCACGGAGAGCCAGTACTGCGCCCGCTCGGAGTCGATGTGGATGAGCGAGGGCTCCTCGATCGGGTGGTACTTCCCGATCTCCTCGATCGCCCGGCCGTCGCGCTTGGTGCGCGAGTCCATGACGACGACGCGGTAGTACGGCGCGCGGATCTTGCCCATGCGCTTGAGACGGATCTTGACTGCCACTAGGTGGTCACTCCTGGTTTCGTGAAGGGGTGGACCGCGCAGGACCCCGGTGGGTGTCGGCGTCTCGGTTGGTCGCAGGACGCGGCGTCGGGCGGTGAGAGGGGCCGACCGGGCCGAGTACAGCGGGTCATTCTGCCAGATCCCCGGGCGCGACCGAAACCCGTGCGGACGGGTGTGACGGGTGGGGCGCGTCACGCCCCGGGGGCGGCCCCGGCCCGCTGCTCGAGGTCCCACCGCAGCTCGGTGACCACCCGGTAGGAGTTCACCGGTCCGCGCAGACGCCGCCCGTCCAGGAAGACCACCGGGCGCGGCGGGAGCTGGGCGGCGTCGGCGTCGAGGTTGTCGTCCTCCACACGGCCGAGATGGGCGGCGGTGCGCACGTCCCGGACGAACCGGTCCACGTCCAGCCCCACCTCCGCGGCCACGCCGCGCAGCGCGTGGGCGTCGGGCCGGCCGGCGCGGGCGACCACGGCGTCGTGCATCTGCCAGAACCGCCCCTGCGCCCCGGCGGCCTCCAGCGCGAGGGCCGTGACGACGTCGGCGTCCGCAGTGGCGTGGTGGCGGAACACCACCCGCACCTGGGACCCCAGTCGCTCGCGCGTCTCGCGCAGGACCTCCGCGGTGCGGGTGCGATAGGCGGCGTCCAGCGCCGCGTAGACGACGACGGTGGTGGGGGCGTCCGCCGGCCCGCGCACGTGGTCGCGCGCGACGTCGACCGGCCGGGGCAGGACCGTCCCGGCGGGGATGGGCAGCGGGCGCAGCCGGTCGCCCAGGGCGAAGATCGCCCAGGCGACGAGCAGCGCCAGGGCCGAGGCCAGGAGCACCCCCACCCGGGCCTCGTCCTGCAGGCGGGGGTCGGTGAGGGCCAGGTCGATGACGAGCAGGGAGATGGTGAAGCCCATCCCCGACAGCGCGCCCACCCCGGCCAGGCGGGGCAGGTCGAGGCCGGCGGTGCGACTGGCGGGCACGAGCCGCTGCACGATGCCGGTGGTCCCCGCGATCCCGACGAGCTTGCCGAGGACCAGCCCGGCGACGATGCCCCACGTCAGCGCCGACGTCAGCGCGGCCGAGAGCATCTCCCCGGAGAGCTTCACCCCGGCGTTGGACAGGGCGAAGACCGGCACGACGCCGTAGTTGACGTAGGGCGCGAGCAGGTCGGAGAGGCGCTGGTTCATTGGTACGGACCGGTCGATGCTGCGCCGGGCGAGGCGGGCGGCGCGGGCGACCGGCGCCTGCCGGAAGAGGTGCACGATGTGCGAGGCGGCGTCGACGTCCTGCAGCCGGGTGGGGAAGACGGGCATGAGCAGGGCGATGAGGACGCCGGCCAGGGTGGCGTGCACGCCGGAGAAGTACACCGCCAGCCAGGTGGCCACGCCCACGAGCAGGTACGGCGTCACCCGCCACAGCCGTAGGTGCTGGAGCAGCCAGATGAGCCCGAGCCCGACGGCGGCCGCGGCCAGGGCGAGGAAGTCGAGGTCGTGGGTGTAGAAGACGGCGATGACCGTCAGCGCGCCGATGTCGTCGACGACGGCGAGGGCGAGGAGGAACACCCGCAGGCGCGGCGCGTTCGCGGGTCCCACGAGCGCGAGCATGCCCAGGGCGAAGGCGGTGTCGGTGGAGATCACCGCCCCCCAGGCGGCGCCGGCCGGGCTGCCGTGGTTGAACGCCAGGAAGATCACCGCGGGCAGGACGAGCCCGCCCACGGCCGCCAGGACCGGCAGCAGCGCGCGCGAGGAGTCGCGCAGCTCGCCGAGGGTGAACTCGCGGCGCACGTCCAGGCCGACCACGAAGAAGAACAGGGCCATGAGCCCGTCGTTGACCCACGTGGCCAGGGACAGGGACAGCCCCCAGCCGCCGAGGTGCACACCCAGCTCGGTCGACCAGAAGGCGTCGTAGGAGCCGCCGACGTTCGCCCAGACGAGGGCGACGGCCGTGGCCGCCGCGAGCACCACGGCGGCCCAGGAGTCGTTGCCCCCGCCGCTGCGCCCGCGCCGCCGAGGGCGGCGTGCCTGTCGCGCGCGGACCTGATCGCTGGACAAACCCGCTCCCGGTGGGTGATGGGGATGCACCGGGCGGCACCCGGCGGCCGGCGCGCTGTCCCGCCAGGCTAGGCCCGGGGTGGAACCGCCCGCAGGTCGGGACCGCCGGCCGTGATCAGGACCACCGGAACAGGCGGGCGGCCAGCGGGTACAGGACGGCGACGTAGCCGGCCATGACGAGCAGCTGCATCGCCGGGACCCCGCCCTCGAACCAGGCGGCGGTGAGTGCCTGGCTCGCCGCCCCGAGCGGGGTCCAGGCGGCCACCTTCGCCACCGCGTCCGGCATGATCGGGCCCGGCGTCCACATGCCGGCGAAGAAGAGCATCGGGAAGTAGACGAGCATTCCCAGGCTCCCCGCCGTGCTGGCCTTGCCCGCCCGCGCGGCGATGAGCAGGCCCACCCCGAACATCGCCGCCGCCCCGAGGACGAAGGCGAGCAGCGCGGTGGCCGGCTGGCGCGGCGCCGGGGCGTCGAAGACCAGGGCCGCGGCGGCCAGCGCGACGACCGAGGCGAGCACCAGGGCCACGACCCCGATGACCACCTGGGAGACGAGCACGCCCTGCGGGCGCATCGGGGTGGTGCACAGCCGGCGGAGCACGCCCTGCTCGCGGTAGCCGGCGAGGGCCACCGGCATCGTGCTGAGCGCGGGCGTGGCGATGGCGGTGGCCAGGGCGACGGGGGCGAAGACGTCGACGGCGCGCAGGCCGGCCCAGGGTTCGGGCTGGTCGGTGATCACGTCCCGCATGCCGGGGATGGCGAAGCCGACGCCGATCAGGAGGATGGCCGGGAAGGCGAGGGCGAAGAAGGCGCTGCCGGGGTCGCGCAGGAACAGCCGCGCCTCGGCCAGGGTCAGGGCGCGCAGGGCGCGAGCGCCGGGCGGTCGGGTGCGGATGACGGTCTGGGCGGGCGCGCTCATGGCAGGACCTCCGTGGTGTCGGGGCGGGCCCCGGTGACGTCGACGAAGACGTCCTCCAGGGAGCGGGACAGGGTGCGGATCTCGTCGGGGACGACGTCGCCCTCGGCCAGGGCGAGGATGGTGGCGGGCAGGACCCGCGCGCCGCCGGTCACCTCCAGCTCCTCGCCGACACCGACGACGGTGTCGACGTCGGGGAGCCTGGTCAGGCCGGCCGCCACGTCCGCCGGCGTCCCGGCCGGCAGGCGCATGCGGAAGGTGCGCCGCCGCTCGGTGCCGCTGACCAGCGCGGCGGGGCTGCCCTCGGCCACCACCCGGCCGCGGTCGATGATCGCGACCCGGTCGGCGAGGCGCTCCGCCTCGTCCATGAAGTGGGTGACCAGGACGATGGTGACGCCGCTGTCACGCACCCGCTCGATGAGCTCCCACGTGTCGCGGCGAGCCTGGGGGTCGAGCCCGGTCGTCAGCTCGTCGAGCACGGCCACCTCGGGGTTGCCGACCAGCGCCAGGGCGATGGACAGCCGCTGCTGCTGGCCGCCCGAGAGGTCCTTGAAGGCCGTGTCCTGCTTCTCGGTGAGGCCGAGCATCCGCACCAGCTCCATCGGGTCGGCGGGGTCGGCGTAGAAGGAGGCGTACAGCTCCAGCGCCTCACGCACCCGCAGCCGCGGGGGCAGCCGCGCCTCCTGGAGCTGGATGCCGAGCCGGGGGCGCACCGCGCCGGGGTCGTGCTGGGGGTCCACCCCCAGCACCCGCAGGGCGCCGCCGTCGGCCTGGCGCAGCCCGGCGAGGCACTCGACCACGGTGGACTTGCCGGCCCCGTTCGGACCGAGGATGCCGAAGATCTCGCCGCGCTCGACGGCGAAGGAGACATCGGTGACGGCGACGTTCGCGCCGTAGGACTTGCGCAGGTTCGTGACCTCGATGACGGGACTCATCTCAGGACGCCACCTTCCGGATCGGGACATCGCGGGCGAGCAGGTAGTAGGCGAGCGCGGCCAGCGCCAGGACGATCACGGAGACGAGGGCGGTGACCGGGGCGGACGGATCCAGCGCCGCGAGGAGCTGAAACTGCCCGGTGGTCAGGTCCGGGGACCCGACGAGGTAGATGGGCCCGAGCGTCAGCGGCAGGACGACGGTGCCCCACCAGCCGCCGAGCCGGTAGTAGGCCATCCCCACGAGCAGGCCGCTGAGCTGGCCGGCCACGAAGGACAGCACCAGCCCGGGGACGACGCCGAGGCCCGCGTCGGGGGCGAAGCCGTTCTGGTCGCCCACGCCGCCACCCGAGCCGACGTGGCTCCACCCGTTCGCGGCGTAGACCATCCCCTCCACTTCCAGGCCCAGGCCCACGAGGACGGCGTAGGCGACCCCGACGACGACGCCGACAGTGACGGTGGCCCGCACGAACGCGGCGCGGGTGAGGCCGTTGCCGACATGGGCGGCGATGCCCGCGACGCAGAAGATGATCGCCATGGCGAAGCCGGTCCACAGGGCGCCGTGCCGGCTGAACTGGAAGATCGAGACCTCGACCTCGGCGAAGCGGTCGAGGAGGGTGATCACCACCGTGCCGACGACGGCCATGGTGGCCCACAGCCATACCCCGATGACGGCCTGGCCGCGCATCAGCCATCGGGCGGCGCGCACCCACGGCGCGCGGACCGGTCTGGTGTTGGTGAGCATCATCGGGACTCCCCCGCGGTCAGGTGGATGAAGAGGTCCTGCAGGGGAACGCCGCCGAGCCGGAGGCCGGCCGCGGCGGCCCGGTCCAGGGCGCCGTCGTCGAGGTCGTCGAAGACGGTGACCTGTCGGGTGGGGCCCAGGTCGCGGGTGCCGACGACCCCGAGGCCGGCGACGGCGGCGTCGACCCGGTCGGCGGGCCCGGTGATGGTGACGCCCTTGGCGCGCAGGGCGTCGGTCTCCTCGCACAGCAGCACCCGCCCGCCGTCGAGGATCACCACCCTCTCGAGCAGGTGCTCGACCTCGCCGATGAGGTGGCTGGAGAGGATCACCGTGCGGGGGTGGGCCACGACGTCGGTCAGCAGCACGTCGTAGAAGCGCTGCCGCGACGGGGCGTCCATGCCGAGGTGGACCTCGTCGAAGATGGTCAGGGGCGCGCGGGTGGCGAGGCCGATGACGGCGCCGAGCGCCGACCGCTGCCCGCGGGACAGATGGTCCGGGGTCTTGCGGCGGTCGAGGGCGAAGGCGTCGACCAGCTCCTCCGCCCAGGCGGCGTCAAAGCCGGGGCGCATGGCGGCGGCGTACCGGAGGTTGGTGGCGACCTTCTCGTAGGCCAGCACGTCGCCGCCCTCGCGGACGAGGCCGGTGCCGGCCATGACGCGGGCGTTCTCGAACGGGTCCTCCCCGTCCACGCGCACCTCGCCCGATGCGCCGCGGCGCATCGCGGCGAGCACGGACAGCAGCGTGGTCTTGCCGGAGCCGTTGCGGCCCAGCAGCCCGTAGATGCCGCCGGCGGGCAGGTCGAAGGTGACACCGCCGAGTGCCGTGGTGCGGCCGTAGCGCACGGTCAGGTCGCGCACGGCGACACCGAACCCGGCCTCGTGCTGAGCGGTCATCGCTCGGTCCTCCTGGGGTGGGTGCGGGTGATGTGCCCGACGAGCTCGTCGACGCCGATGCCGAGCAGGTCGGCCTGGGCCAGGGCGGGGTCGAGCACCTCGGCGAAGAAGGTCTGCCGGTGCTGGTCCAGCAGGCGCTCGCGGGCGCCGGACGCGACGAACATGCCCACGCCCCGGCGCTTGTAGAGCAGCCCCTCGTCGACCAGCTCGGCGAAGGCCTTGGCCGCGGTGGCGGGGTTGATGCGGTACGTCGTGGCGTACTGGGTGGTCGACATGACCTGTCCCTCCTCGGGAAGGGTGCCGGCGAGGATCTCGGCGCGGATCTGCTGGGCGATCTGGACGTAGATGGGCTCACGTCCCTCGAACATGACCCACCTCCACGGCGCTTTGGTTCATTACTCGACTAATGAACCACAGAACCTGGACTTGGGCAAGGAGTTTCCTCCCGGGTCCGCCGCGGCCCCCTCGCTAGGGTGGCGTCATGCTGCTCGCCGAGGACCTGCTGCTTCTGCTCACCGACGACGCCAGCGGTCGCCCGACGCTCGACGGCACACGCCTCGACCTGGTCCTGGCCGGCGCGGTGGTGCTCGACCTGGCGGTGGCCGGCCGCGTCGACGTCAGCGGGCCCGGCGAGCCGGTGCGCCCCGGGCGGCTCGTGGTCCGGGCCCCCTCCCCCACCGGCGACGCCGTCCTCGACGAGGCGCTGCGCCGCGTCGCCGCGCGCCGCCCGGCCAAGCCGGAAGCGGTGCTGCCCGGGCTCGCCAAGCAGCTGCGCCCCACCCTGCTCACCCGGCTGACCGAGCGCGGCATCCTGCGCGCCGCGGAGGGCCGGGTGCTGGGCATCTTCCCCACGCGGGCCTGGCCGGCGGCGGACTCCTCCCACGAGGACGGCGTGCGCCGGGGGCTGCACGAGGTGCTCGTGGTCGGGCGGTCACCGGCGCCTCGCGAGGCCGCCCTGATCTCCCTGCTCGACGCCGCCGGTCAGGTGCCCAAGGTCCTGGCGGGCAGCGGCCTGGACCGGCGCGAGCTGCGCCGTCGCGCCCGGGACATCGCCGCCGGGGAGTTCGCCGGCGCCGCCGTGCGCCGGGCGATCGAGGCGGTCACGGCCGCCACCATGGCCGCCATCAGCGCCGGCGCCGTGGCGGCGAGCGGCGGGAGCTGAGGACGCTCGGGCACGACGGCTCCCCGGGCGGGCCCGGCGCTCAGAGCGGGCGCCCGCGCAAGATGACGGCCGTGGGCCGGGAGGTGACGGCGACGTCCTGGCGGGGGTCGGCGTCGTAGACCACGACGTCGGCGCTGGCCCCCTCGGCGATGCCGGGGACGCCGAGGTAGCGGCGCGCCCGCCAGCTGGCCGCGGCGACGACCTCGACGGCCGGCACGCCGGCGCGCGCCACCTCGGCCAGCTCGGCCGGCAGGGACCCGTGGCCGATGGTGCCGCCCGCGTCCGAGCCCATGAGGAGCGGGACCCCGGCCTCGTGCAGGGCGCGGACCTGGGCGTAGCGGCGGTCGTGCATCCGCCGCATGCGGGCGGCGTAGCGGGGGTACTTGGCCCCGGCCTGGTCGGCGATGTCGGCGAAGCGCCCGACCTGCAGGAGCGTGGGCGTGACCGGGATGCGGCGGTGGGCGGCCTCGGCGATCTGGTCGGCGTCCATGCCGGTGCCGTGCTCGATGCCGTCGATGCCGGCGTCCAGCAGCGGGTCGACCGCCTCGCGGGAGAAGGTGTGGGCGGTGACGCGGGCGCCGTTGTCGTGGGCGGCGGCGATGGCGTCGTGCAGGACGTCGGCGGGCCACAGCGGGCGCAGGTCCGCCTCGGCCCCCTCGGACCGGTCGATCCAGTCGGCGACGATCTTCACCCAGCCGTCGCCGGCCCGGGCCTGCTCGGCGACGGCGGCGGGGAGCCGGGCGACGTCGTCGAGCTCGAGACCGAAGTGGCGCAGGTACCGCTTGGGCCGGGCCAGGTGGCGGCCGGCGCGGACGAGGCGGGGCAGGTCCGCGCGGGCCTGGACCCAGCGGGTGTCCATGGGCGAGCCGGCGTCGCGGATCAGGAGCGTGCCGGCGTCGCGGTCGGCCTTGGCCTGGGTGAGGGCCTCCTCCTCGTCCACCTCCCCGCCCGGGCCGAGGCCGATGTGGCAGTGCACGTCGACCAGGCCGGGCAGCACCCAGCCGGTGAGCTGCCGGGCGCCCGCGGCCCCGGGCGGCGGGGTGCGGGTGAGGCGGCCGTCGGCCACCCAGACCTCCTCGAGCTCGGTGGCGTCGTCGACGAGCACGGTGCCGCGCAGGTGCAGGAGGTCGCTCATGGCCAGAGGCTCTCACGCCGCGCGCCGCGGGCCGTGCCGCCCCACCGGGCGAGACGTCAGCTGCGGGGGGGCGCCGGCCGCGGGAAGCGCCGGCCGCGGGAGGCGTCAGCCGCCGCGCCGGGCCAGCTCGAGCGCCCAGGCGCGCGCCGCCTCGTGGCCGGGCAGCGGCGGGCGCACCGGCCGCCCCGCGACGCCCCCGGAGCCTGTCGCTGCGTCCGGAAACCCGGTGGCGCCGGCGTCGCGCTCGTCGCGGTAGGCGTCCGCCGCCCGCCTGGCGCGCGCCGCGGCGGCGATCGCCTCGGGAGTCAGGAAGGCCATGGCGGGTCTCCAGGCCGCACCGTCGTGGCGTCGCCCGAGCGGCGCGGGTCATCCACGACGGAGGACGCCGCGGCGCGCTCGGGGCACCACGATGGCCACCGCGACGCGGCGACGGCGCGCGGGCCACGCGCCGGGATGCGCGAGGTGGTCATGACCCTGGACCTGCTCCTCATCGGACTGGCGATCACGCTCGAACCCCTTCCCATGAGCGCCTACATCCTCATCCTCTCCGGCGAGTGGGGCGCCCGCACGGGCCTGGGCTTCGTCCTGGGATGGGTGCTCACCCTCGTCGGCCTGGTGGTGCTGACGCTGGTCGTCACCGGCGGCAAGCCGCTCGCGACGGGGTCGGCGCCGTCGACGGCGTCGCTGGTCGTCAAGATCCTGCTCGGGCTGTGCCTGCTGGTCCTCGCCTGGCGCACCCGGGCGCGACGCGGACGTCCGCCCGCCCCGCCCGCCTGGATGGCGCGGCTCGACACGATGAACCTCGCGGCGGCGATGGGGCTCGGCTTCCTGCTCCAGCCGTGGTTCCTGGTCGCGGCCGGGGTCGCCACGGTCACCGCGGCGGACCTGTCGAACGGGGCGACGGTCCTGACGCTGGTGGGCTTCTGCGTGCTGGCCTCGGCCAGCTACCTGGTGA
This sequence comes from Georgenia ruanii, assembly GCF_009193175.1. Lineage (GTDB taxonomy): Bacteria > Actinomycetota > Actinomycetes > Actinomycetales > Actinomycetaceae > Georgenia > Georgenia ruanii. The sequence continues at coordinate 128,256 of NZ_VUKE01000001.1, forward strand.
TGGAGGCGTACGTCGTGCTGTCGCCCGCGGCCGCCCGGGAGAGGCTGGACCGGCTGCGCAGCTGGATCACCGTGCACCAGGACCAGATCGTCGTCGTGGTGTCCGTCGCGCTCGGGTTGTGGCTGATCGGGAAGAGCAGCTACCTGCTGGTGACGTGAGGCGGGTGGCCCCCGCGTCGCCTCACCGCAGGTACTTCTGCAGCTCCTCGAGGTCGGGCATCTCCTGGTCCTGCCGCGGCGCGCCGAGGCCGAACGCGGAGCCGGCCGGCTGCTGCGGCACGCGCGTGGCGGCCTCGCGCTCCTGCTGGGCCCGCTTCGCCGGGTTTCCCGACTTGCCCTTCTTGCCCTTCTTCGGCGGGGCCTGCATGCGGCCCTTGGCCTTCTTCCCGCCGCCGGGCAGCATGCCCATGCCGGGCACGCCGCGACCGGCGCCGCGGGCCATCTGCCGCATCATCGTCTTGGCCTGGTCGAAGCGCTCCATGAGCGCGTTGACCTCGGTCACCGTGGTGCCGGACCCGCGGGCGATGCGCTGGCGGCGCGAGCCGTTGAGGATCCTGGGGTTGGTGCGCTCGGCCGGCGTCATGGAGTTGACGATGGCCTCGACGCGGTCGACCTCGCGCTCGTCGAAGTTCTCCAGCTGCTCGCGCATCTGGCCCATGCCCGGCAGCATGCCGAGCATCTTCTTCATCGAGCCCATCTTCTTGAGCTGGTTGAGCTGGACGAGGAAGTCCTGGAGGGTGAAGTCGCCGTCGCCGGCGATCTTCGCGGCCATCTCCTCGGCCTGCTGGGCGTCGAACGCCTTCTCGGCCTGCTCGATGAGGGTGAGGATGTCGCCCATGTCGAGGATGCGGGAGGCCATCCGGTCGGCGTGGAAGCGCTCGAAGTCGGAGAGCTTCTCGCCGGTGGAGGCGAACAGCACCGGCTTGCCGGTCACCCCGCGCACCGACAGCGCCGCGCCGCCGCGGGCGTCGCCGTCGAGCTTGGTGAGCACGACGCCGCTGAAGCCCACGCCCTCGGCGAAGGCGTTGGCGGTGGTCACGGCGTCCTGACCGATCATCGCGTCGAGGACGAAGAGGGTCTCGTCGGGGTCGACGGCGTCGCGGATGTCCGCGGCCTGCTGCATCATCTCGGCGTCGATGCCCAGCCGGCCGGCGGTGTCGACGATCACCACGGAGTACTGCTTGTCGCGGGCCTGCTGGACGCCGGAGCGGGCGACGGCGACCGGGTCGCCCACGCCGTTGCCGGGCTCGGGCGCCCACACCGGCACCCCGGCCTGCTCGCCGACCACCTGCAGCTGGGTGACCGCGTTGGGTCGCTGCAGGTCGGCGGCGACGAGCATCGGGGTGTGCCCCTGCTCGCGCAGCCACCGGCCGAGCTTGGCCGCCAGCGTGGTCTTGCCGGCGCCCTGGAGGCCGGCGAGCATGATCACCGTCGGCGGGTGCTTGGCGAAGTGCAGGTCGCGGGCCTCGCCGCCGAGGATCTCGACGAGCTCGGCGTTGACGATCTTGATGACCTGCTGGGCCGGGTTGAGCGCCTGGGAGACCTCGGCGGACTTGGCCCGCTCGCGCACGCTGGCGGCGAACGCACGCACGACCGGCAGCGCGACGTCGGCGTCGAGCAGGGCGCGCCGGATCTCGGAGACCGTGGCGTCGATGTCGGCCTCGGAGAGGCGGCCCTTGCCGCGCAGCTGCTTGAAGGAGGCGGTGAGCCGGTCGGACAGGTTGGCGAACAAGGCACTACCTCAGGTCGGAAGATGACGGGAACTGAGGATCAGGGTAGTGCCAGTTCGGCCGCAACCCGAGTGAAGAGCGTCTCGACCAGGCCCGCCCGCCAGGTCGTCCACGCCTGCGGACCGGCCGCGCGGGCGTCCGCCTCGGTCAGCCGGCGCAGCAGCGCCAGGACGTCCGGGCGGCGCTCGACCGCGTCCGCGACCTCGGCGAGGACGGCCGGGTCGGCCAGGTTCCGCCGGGTGGCCACGGCCGGCAGCAGCAGGTGCCGGCGCACCAGGAGCACGACCGTGTCGCGGTCCGCCGGCTCCAGGCCCAGGCGCTCGAGCAGCGGGCGGACGACCCGGGCGCCGGTGGCGCTGTGGTCGTGCCCGCCGGGCACCTTGCCCAGGTCGTGGAAGAACGCGGCGAGCAGCAGGAGGTCCTCGCGCGGCGCCGGCCCGCCGGTGGCGGGGGCGCGGGCGGCGGTCTCGACGAGGTGGCGGTCGACGGTGTAGCGGTGCAGCGGGTTGCGCTGGGGGCGGTTGCGCACCGCCGCCCACTCCGGGAACCACCGGGTCACCACCCCGGCGAGGTCGAGGGCCTCCCACACCGGCACCTGCGCCGGGCCCGCGCCGAGCACCTCGAGCAGCAACGCCCGCGCCTGCGCCGGCCAGGGCTCGGGCACCGGGGCCGCCTGGGCCAGGCTGGTGAGGGTCACCGGCGACAGCGGCAGCCCGGTGCGGGCCGCCGTCGCCGCCGCGCGCAGCGCGAGCAGCGGGTCCGCGGCCGGGTCCGCGTCGCCGGCCAGGACGATCTCGCCGTCGTGCTCGGCCAGCCCCTTCCCCAGCGAGGGCAGGCGCGGCGGGGTCGGGCGGCCGCGCACCACCAGCGGGCGGACGAACCGCGGCCGCGCCGTCTCCCGCCGGGCGCGGCGCACGGTCGCGTCCAGGGCGGCGGAGATCACCCGCGCGGCCTGGGCCACGGAGGCGAGCAGGTCGTCGGCGGCGTCGCTGACCGCGGCCCCGGCGGCGGTCGTGGCCACCACCTCGTGGCGGCCCGGGTGCCCCAGGCCGAGGAGCCGGGCGACGTCGTCCTGCTCGGGCAGCAGCAGCCGGGTGGTGCGCCGCCCGGTGACCAGGGTGAGCGCGTCGCGCACGTCGAGCAGGTGCGCGTAGGCGTCGTCGAGGTCGCCGTGCGGGCGGTCGGTCAGCCAGCTGGCGGTCAGGGCGTGGGCGACGACGCCGTCGCGCAGGCCGCCGCGGGCCTCCTTGACGTCGGGCTCGACGAGGTAGGCGAGCTCCCCGGCCCGCGCGGCCCGGTCGCCGACCGAGGCGAGCAGCTCGGGCAGGCGCCGGCGGGCGGCGCGGCGCCAGTCGGCGAGCACCGCCCCGGCGGCCGCCTGGGCGAGGGCGCCGTCGCCGGCGACGGCGCGCACGTCGAGCAGCCCGACGGCGGCGGGCAGGTCCGCCGAGGCGACCCGCCGGCACTGCTCGAGGCTGCGCACGGCGTGGTCGAGGTCGAGCCGGGCGTCCCACAGCGGGTACCACAGGGCGTCCGCCAGCGCGGCGAGCGCGGCGCCGTCGAGGGTGCGCCCGTCGTGCACCAGGAGCAGGTCGAGGTCCGACAGCGGCCCGCCGTCGCGCCGGCCGAGGCTGCCCACCGCGGTCAGGGCGACGCCGTGGTCGAGGTCGAGCCCGGTGTCGCGCGCGGCGCCGGCCCACAGGTCCGCGAGCGCGGCGTCGGTGAGGTCGGCGAGCGCGCGGCGGTACCGGGCGCCGCCGGCGCCGGGCTCCGGGGCGGGCAGCGCGAGACGGGCCTGGCGCAGCTCCCCCACCGTGGGGGACTGCGCCAGGCCCGTCATGCGTCGCTCCTCGTGCTGGCCGGTCGCCCGGCCGGGGTCACAGCGCCTCGGCGCCCCGCTCGCCGGTGCGGACCCGGATGACGTCCTCGACCGGGACGGTCCAGACCTTCCCGTCGCCGATGCGCCCGGAGTGGGCGGCGCCCACGACGGCGTCGACGACGGCGGGGGCGTCGACGTCGTCGACGACGACCTCGATGCGCACCTTCGGGACCAGCTCGATGGTGTACTCCGCCCCGCGGTAGACCTCGGTGTGGCCGTGCTGGCGGCCGTAGCCGTTCGCCTCGGACACGGTCATGCCGTGCACGCCGGCGGCCTCGAGGGCCCTCTTCACGTCGTCGAGCCGGTGCGGCTGGACGATTGCTGTCACGAGCTTCATGCGTTCGCCTCCGTCGTGGTGCGCGCCGCCTCCGGGATGGTACGTGCCGCACCGACATTTGCCTCGGTGGCGAACCTACCGGCCGTGATGCCCTCGTACGCGGACTCGCCGTGCTCGAACTGGTCGATGCCGCCCACCTCGACCTCGTCGCGCACCCGCCAGCCCATCGCCGCCTTGAGCGCGAGCCCGATGATCGTGGTCATCACGCCGGAGAAGATCACCGCGGCGAGGGCGATGACGGCCTGGACGAGGAGCTGGGCCCCGCCGCCGCCGTAGAACAGGCCGGTGGTCGTGCTGAGGAAGCCGATGGACACGGTGCCGACGAGGCCGCCGACGAGGTGGACGCCGACGACGTCGAGGGAGTCGTCGTAGCCGAAGCGGTACTTCAGGCCCACGGCGAGGGCGCACAGGGCGCCGGCGACCAGGCCGAGGATGATCGCCCCGCCCGGGCTCAGCGCCCCGGCGGCCGGGGTGATGGCCACCAGGCCGGCCACCACGCCGGAGGCCGCGCCGAGCGAGGTGGCGTGACCGTCGCGGATCTTCTCGGTGAGCAGCCAGCCGAGCATGGCGGCGGCGGTGGCGGAGCTGGTGTTGACCCACGCGAGGCCGGCCGTGCCGTTGGCGCCGAAGGCCGAGCCGGCGTTGAACCCGAACCAGCCGAACCACAGCAGGCCGGCGCCGATCATCGTCAGCGGCAGGTTGTGCGGCTTCATCGGCACGGTGCCGAAGCCCCGGCGCTTGCCGATGATGAGGGCGAGCACGAGGCCGGCCATACCGGCGTTGATGTGGACGACCGTTCCGCCGGCGAAGTCGATGGGCGCGGCGATGCCGCCGAGGGGCCCGGCGGCGCTGAGCAGCCCGTTGTCCCAGACCATGTGGGACATCGGGAAGTACACCAGGGTCGCCCAGATCGCCGCGAAAACCATCCAGGTGGAGAACCGCGCGCGGTCCGCGATCGCGCCGGAGATCAGGGCGACGGTGATGATCGCGAACGTCACCTGGAACGCGACGTCGACGATCACCGGGAAGTTGTTGGAGGTCAGCGCGAAGTCGCCGCCGGGACCGTAGATGGCGCCATCGAGGCCGAAGTTGGTGAACGGGTTGCCGACGACGCCGCCGATGTTGGTGCCACCGAAGGACATCGACCAGCCCCACAGCACGTAGATGACGCCGACGACGCCCATGGCGCCGAAGGACATCATCATCATGTTCAGGACGGACTTCGACCGGGACATGCCGCCGTAGAAGAGCGCCAGCCCGGGGGTCATGAGGAGCACGAGCGACGATGCGGCCAGCATCCACGCGGTGGTTCCGGTGTCCATGGTTCCTCCCTCGCCAGCACGATCGGCTGGTCGGGGACAAGCGTCTCCAGCGCACGTTTCGTGCGGCGCACCCGCATGTTTCGGGCGCGTGACGAGATGCCGCGGGATGTGAAATCCGTGTTGCCGCGCCGGGCGTCGGGCGGGACGCGAACGGCCCGGCGCCGCGCGGGGCGGGCCGGGCCGGTCGGGGTGCGCCGTCGGAGAGCAGGACGCCGTCAGGACAGCAGGGCGTCGACGAACTCCTCGGGCTCGAAGGGGGCGAGGTCGTCCGGGCCCTCGCCGAGGCCGACGAACTTCACCGGGACGCCGAGCTCGCGCTGTACGGCGACGACGATGCCGCCCTTGGCGGTGCCGTCGAGCTTGGTCAGCACGATGCCGGTGATGTCCACGGCCTGGGAGAAGACCTCGGCCTGGCGCATGCCGTTCTGCCCGGTGGTCGCGTCCAGCACGAGCAGCACCTCGCGCACGGGGGCCTGCCGGGACATCACGCGCTTGATCTTGCCCAGCTCGTCCATGAGGCCGGCCTTGTTCTGCAGGCGGCCGGCGGTGTCGACGAGCACGACGTCCGCGCCCGCCCCGCGGCCCTCCTTGACGGCGTCGAAGGCGACGGCGGCGGGGTCGGCGCCCTCGCGCTCGGAGCGGACCACCGGGACACCGACGCGGGCACCCCAGGTGCTGAGCTGGTCGGCCGCGGCCGCGCGGAAGGTGTCCGCGGCGCCCAGGACGACGTCGTGGTCCTCGGCGACGAGCAGGCGGGCGAGCTTGCCCACCGTGGTGGTCTTGCCGGTGCCGTTGACCCCGACGACGAGCACGGTGGCCGGGTGGGGCTGGCCGTCGTCGCCGATGGCCGGCTCGACGTGGAGCACGCGGTCCATGGTGGGGTCGACGAGCTCGAGCAGCTCGCGGCGCAGGACGGCCCGGACCTGCTCGGCGTCGGAGGTGCCGAGCACCTTGGTCTCGGTGCGCAGCTTGTCCATGAGCTCCGTGGTCGGCCCGACGCCGACGTCCGCGAGCAGCAGGGTCTCCTCGATCTCCTCCCAGTCGTTCTCGGCGAGGTCGCCGCGGGAGAGGATCGACAGCAGGGTCTGGCCGATGGTGCCCGAGCGGGCCAGCCGGGCGCGCAGGCGTTGCATGCGCCCGGCGACGGGCTCGGGCCGCTCGAGGGTGGGCGCCGGGGTCTCCGGTGGCGCCGGCTCCTCCGGCGCGGTCACGACCGGGGCGCTCGCCCCGGCGGCGGGGGGCTGGTCCACCTCGTAGGGGCTGACGTCCTCGGGCGGGAGGGTGGTGGGGCCGCGGCGGCGTCGGCCGGTGGTCAGGGCGACGGCCCCGACGACGACCAGCACGACCACGAGGACAGCGATGAGGATCCAGGCTTGGTCGGTCACTCCCCCAGTCTGGCGCAGCGTGCGGTGCCGCGCCGAGCGCGCACGCCGGGCCGCGGGCGGTGAGCGTCGGGCCAGGCCGGGAGCGCGGCATCGTCCGAACGGTCGGCAGCCGTTGCTCCTGTGCGGTGGGGCTCGCCAGGATGGGTCGTCATCTCCCAAGGAGGACGCGATGCCGGTACGTGCGATCTTCAGGGCCGATGGGGACCCCGATGACCTGTTGCACCGCTACGACAAGACGCTGCCGACTGCGACTGCCACCGCTCCGGTTCGCCCCGACGTGCACGTCTGCGCGCGCACGGACTCGGGCATCGTGATCGTGGACGTCTGGGCGTCTCGCGAGGACCTGGTCCGCGCCGTGGTGCAGAACGAGGATTTCCGGACGAGGTGGACGGAAGCCGGCTGGCCGGACGAGGCGGTCGAGGTCTACGAGATCCACAACAGCGGCTGGCCGGTCTAGCCGACCGACGCCGCGCAAGGAAAGCCCGGCCCTGCACATCACTCGACGGCGGCCGTCCTAGCTCGCTCCTGAGCGCGAGGCACCGTTGGAATGCGCCGCGCCAGGCTCTCGCGCGGCGTGGTCGTGCCGCCGCGCGTCCCGACGGGGTCAGCGCCGCAGCAGGCGGGCCTGCTCGCGAGCGAGCTCGAAGCGCGAGCGCAGCTCCTCGGGCCGGGTGTACGCGGGCTCGGCGGTCTCGCCGAGCGTGAAGAGGTCCTCGATGGGGGTGTCGCGCGCCACGGGGGCGGTGGGGCGCAGCTTCGCCGCCGCGAGCTCGTCGGAGCGCCAGGCCTGCACGCTCCCGCGCACCCAGGCGACCCAGCCGCCCTCCGGCCGCCGCTCCACCGCCACCAGCACGAGCACCCCCACCGCGCACAACGCCGTCACGAGCATCCCGATCATCGCCCCAGTCATGCCTCCAGTATCTCCGGAACGGACGCGTCCGCACCGGCGGGCCCCGCGCGTCGGTCGGGCGGCCGGCTCCGGCTCCCGGTTCCCCGTTCTCCGTTCCCCGGGCTCAGGCGGCCGGCTCCGGCTCCCGCTCGAGGCGCTGGGAGATCACCGTGGTGACGCCGTCGCCGCGCATCGTCACGCCGTAGAGGGCGTCGGCCACCTCCATCGTGCGCTTCTGGTGGGTGATGACGATGAGCTGGGAGCTGGCGCGCAGCTCGGTGAAGATCTCGAGCAGCCGGCCCAGGTTGACGTCGTCGAGCGCGGCCTCGACCTCGTCCATGACGTAGAACGGGCTGGGCCGGGCCTTGAAGATCGACACCAGCAGCGCCACGGCGGTCAGCGAGCGCTCGCCGCCGGAGAGCAGGGAGAGCCGCTTGACCTTCTTGCCGGCGGGACGGGCCTCGATCTCGATGCCGGTGGTGAGCATGTCGTCGGGGTCGGTGAGCACCAGGCGGCCCTCCCCGCCGGGGAACAGGCGCGGGAACACCTGCTCGAACTGGGCGGCGGTGTCCGCGAACGCCTCGGCGAAGACCCGCTCGACCCGCTCGTCGACCTCCTTGACGATCTGCATGAGGTCCGCCCGGGACTTCTTGAGGTCGGCGAGCTGGTCGGTGAGGAACTTGTGCCGCTCGGCCAGGGCGGCATGCTCCTCCAGGGCCAGCGGGTTGACCTTCCCCAGCCGGGCGAGGTCACGCTCGGCCGCGCGCAACCGCTTCTCCTGCTCGGCCCGCACGTAGGGCTTCGGCGCCGGGGGCTCCTCGCCGTCGGCCACCGGGGCCGTGGACGGCACCGGCCGGTCCGGGCCGAACTCGTCCACGAGCACCTGCGGGTCCAGGCCGAGCTCGGCGACCGCGCGCTCCTCGAGCTGGGTGATGCGCAGGCGCTGCTCGGCGCGGGCGACCTCGTCGCGGTGGGCGGCGTCGGTCAGCCGGGCCAGGTCCGTGCCGATCTCCTCGAGCTCGGCGCGCACCGCGGCCAACGCGGTCTCGCGGGCGGCCCGCTCGGCCTCCGCCGCCTCGCGCTCGGCGGCCGCGGCCGCCACGGAGCCCTCGATCGCGGCCAGCGCGCGCGCCGCGCCCTCCCGCACCTCGGCGGCCACCTGGGCCTGCGCCGCCCGGCGGGCCTCGCGCTCGGCGGCCTTGCGGCGGGCCTCGCGCTCGGCCCGGGCGGCGGCGGCCAGGGACGCGGCCCGCCCGGACAGGCCCTTGACCTGCTCCTCCAGGCCGCGCAGCGCCAGGCGGGCCTCCGTCTCGGCGGCGCGGGCGGCGCGGGCGGCCTCGGTGGCCCGGTCGCGGGCCTCGGTGGCGCCGGCCAGGTCGTCCTCGGCCTGGACCGGCTCGCGCTGGGCGATCTCCAACCGGTCGGCCAGGGCCGCGAGCTCGGCGGCGTGCTCGGCGATCTCGGCCTCGACCCGCTCGATGGCCGGGCGGGCGCGCTCGGCCTCGGCCTGGGCGCCGCGCAGGGTGGAGCCGAGCCGGCCCAGCTGCTCGGCGACCGCGGCCAGGCGCGCGTCCGAGGCGTGCAGGTCCTCCAGCGTGGCGCGGGCCCGCTCGCGCGCGGCCTCGACGCGCTCGCGCGCGGGGCCGATGGCGAACCGGGCCCGCTCGACCCGGGCGGTGGCGGCCTCGACGGCGGCGGCGGCCTCCTCGTGGGCGGCGTGCAGCTCGAGGACGCTGGGGGCGCCCGGCGCCCCGCCGTGGGCCGCCGCCGCGGAGAGGACGTCGCCGGCGCGGGTGACGGCGGTGAGGGCCGGGTCGGCTTCCAGCGCGCGGCGGGCCTCGGCGAGGTCCTCGACGGCGACGACGCGGGCGAGCAGGTGCTCGACGGTGCCGCGCAGCGCGGGGTCGGCGACGGTGACGAGCTCGGTGGCCGGGCGGGCGCCGTCGACGGCGGGGGCCTCGCCGTCGGGCGCGGCGGCGCCGGCGACGAGGAGGCGGACCTGCCCGGCGTCGCCGTCTCGCGCCTGGCGCACGGCGTCGACGGCGACGTCGACGGACTCGACGACGGCCGCGTCGGCCAGCGGGCCGAGCACCGCGGCGACGGCGTTCTCCCAGCCGGGCGCCACGGCCAGGTGCTCCGGCACGGTCCCGCGCAGACCGGGCAGCCCGGAGTCGACCAGCGCGCCGGTGCCGTCCTTGCGGCGCAGCGACAGGGCCAGGGTGTCGCGGCGGGCGGACCAGGTGGCGCGGTCGGCCTCGGCGGCGCGCTCCTCCTCCACGAGCGCGGCGACCGCCTGCTCGGCCTCCTCCAGCTCGGCGGTGGCCGCCTCGTGCGCCTCGTCCAGGCCCTCCTCGCCCTCCTCGACGCCGGCCACCTGCTGCTCGAGAGCGGTGAACTCGGCCTGCGCCGTCGCCGCCCGCTCCCGCGCGGCGGTGAGGGTGGCACGCAGCCGGCCGAGCTCGGCCTCGGCCGCCTCCAGCCGGGAGCGGCGCGCGCCGACCTGCCCGGTCAGGCGCGCCAGCCCCTCGCGCCGGTCGGCGACGCCGCGGTGGACGGCCGCCAGGGCCCGCTCGGCCTCGCGCTCGGCGTCCTCGGCGGCGGCCCGCTCGGCAACGACCCGTTCCAGGCCCTGGTGGGCGTCGTCGAGCCGGGCCTGCAGGGCCTCCTCCTGCTCGCGGGCCGTGGCGGCGCGGGCCTCGAGCTCCTCGGGGTCGCGCCCCGGGGCGGCCTCGGCCGCGGGGGCGCCGAGCAGCCGGCAGCGCTCGGCGGCGACGTTGCCCAGGGAGCGCAGCCGCTCGCGCAACCCGGAGAGCTGGTACCAGACGTCGGTGGTCTGCCCCAGGCGCGGGGCGGCCGCGGCGGCCTGCTGCTCGAGGGCGGCCTGGCGGTGGCGGGCCTCCTCCTGGGCGGCCTCGACGGCGGCGCGTCGTTCGCGCAGCGCCGTCTCGTCGGCGACGTCCTGGGCGAGGGCGGCGGTGAGCTGGACGAGGTCGTCGGCGAGGAGCCGGGCGCGGGCGTCGCGCAGGTCGGCCTGGACCACCTGGGCGCGCCGGGCGACGTCGGCCTGGCGGGCGAGCGGGCCGAGCTGGCGGCGGATCTCGGCCGACAGGTCGCCGACGCGGGCGAGGTTGGCCTGCATCGCCTCGAGCTTGCGCAGCGCCTTCTCCTTGCGGCGGCGGTGCTTGAGGACCCCGGCGGCCTCCTCGATGAAGCCGCGCCGCTCCTCGGCGCTGGCCTGCAGCACCGAGTCGAGCCGGCCCTGGCCGACGATGACGTGCATCTCCTTGCCCATGCCGGTGTCGGAGAGCAGCTCCTGGATGTCGAGCAGGCGGCACGGGTTGCCGTTGATGGCGTACTCCGACCCGCCCGAGCGGAACAGCGTGCGGGAGATCGTCACCTCGCTGTACTCGATGGGCAGCACGCCGTCGGCGTTGTCGATGGTCAGGGAGACCTCGGCGCGGCCGAGCGGGGCCCGCGAGGACGTGCCGGCGAAGATGACGTCGGCCATCGACCCGCCGCGCAGGGTCTTGGCGCCCTGCTCGCCCATGACCCAGGCGAGGGCGTCGACGACGTTGGACTTGCCCGACCCGTTGGGACCGACGACGCAGGTGATGCCGGGCTCGAGGTGCAGGGTCGTCGCAGACGCGAAGGACTTGAATCCTCGCAGCGTCAGCGTTTTCAGGTGCACCCGCGCAGCATATTGCCCGCCGGGGACGGCGCCGGGCAGGAATCCCCAGGCGGCGCTGCGGGCCGGCCGGGCCGACGCCGCGACCAGGGCCAGCGGCGCGGCCGGTCGGGCGCTACGGTGCGCGTCATGGACCGCTCCTGAACTTCATCACCCTGGCGGTGCCGGACCCCTCGGCCTCCGGCCGGTTCTATGCGGACGGCCTGGGCTGGGAGCCGGTCTTCGAGGCCGAGGGCGAGGTGGTGTTCTTCCTCATGGCGCCGACGCTCGTGCTCTCGCTGTGGCGGGCTGACGACTTCGAGGCGGAGGTCGGGGCGCTGCACCGCGGGCCGGGGACGGCACCGATCGCGCTCGCGCACAACGTGCCCACCCCTGGTGAGGTGGACGCGGTCCTCGCCGAGGCCGTGGCGGCCGGCGGCACCGTCATCGGCGGCGCCCAGGACCGCGACTGGGGCGGGCGGTCCGGCTACTTCGCCGACCCCGACGGGTACCGCTGGGAGGTGGCCTACAACCCCGGCCCCATCGGGGAGCAGCTCATGCGGGCGGCCGGCCTGGTCTGAGCGCTCGCAGCGGAACGGCTAGGCCGTGGTGAACAGCTCGGCCAGCGCGGCGTCGGCCCTTGCCTGCTCCGAACGGTCGTAGGTGGACGTCGTCGCCATGATCTCGTCGACGCCCTGGCGGACGAGCCGCCCCAGGCGCTGGGCCACCTGGTCCGCGGTGCCGTAGACGGCCTGGGCCAGGAACCGCTCGACGCCGGCGCGCTGCTTGGGCGTGCGTGGCCGGTCCCGCACGGCATCGACGTCCTCGAGGGGCGGGAAGGCGCCGGTGGCCCGCGACGCGGCCATCGCCCACGCCTCCGGCAGCAGCAGGTCGCGGGCCCGCTCCTCGGTCTCGGCGATCATCACGGTGACGCTGGCGATCACATAGGGCTGCCCCCCGGCGCCGAGGACGGCCCGGCGGTAGGCGGCCAGCGGCTCGACGAGATCGGGCAGCGCGCCGCCGACCGCCACCGGCAGTCCAGCCCGCGTGGCGAGGGCGAGGCCGCGGCGGCCCGCGAGGAGGAACAGCGGCGGCGGCTCGGCGAGCCGTGGCATGGCCGTGATCGGTCCGCGGCCCGCGAGGAACGCGCGGACCGTCTCGACGTCGGCGAGGAACCGATCGGGGCCCGCGTCCGTCGCCCGCAGCGCCTGGCGCACCGGGGCGCTGAACCCGAGCGAGCGGCCCAGCCCCAGGTCCACCCGCCCGGGATGGAGGCTCTCGAGCACCGCGAACTGCTCGGCGACGACGAGCGGGGCGTGGTTGGGCAGCATCACCCCGCCGGAGCCGACGCGGATGCGGGAGGTGCGTGCCGCGACCGCCGCGGCGAGGACGGCCGGGCTGCCGCTGGCGATGCCGGGCACGCCGTGGTGCTCGGCGACCCAGAACCGGTGATAGCCGAGCTCCTCGGCGTGCCGCGCCCGCTCGATCGTCGACGCCAGGGCGCGCGCGTCCGGCTCGCCCGCACGCGTGCGCGAACGGTCCAGCAGGGACAGGGGCAGGTCGAGCGCGGCCATCGCCCATGGCAACTGCCGGGCGGCACCCGATATTTCGGCTGGTGCTCGCTCGCTGATCCGTCGCGGCGAACGCGCTGCCGCGGAGGTTGGGGTGAGGGGGCCCTCTAGCCGAAGACCCCCTACGGCATATCCGTACGGGGTCTTCGGCTAGGCGACTGGTCGTCCGGGGTGGGGGCCCTGAGCGACTCGCGAGGGGCTCAGAGAGCCGGGAACCACAGGCCGATCTCGCGGGCGGCCGACTCCGGGGAGTCCGAGCCGTGCACGAGGTTCTGGACGACGGCGGTGCCCCAGTCACGGCCGAGGTCGCCCCGGATCGTGCCGGGGGCCGCCGCGGTGGGGTCGGTGGTCCCGGCCAGGGACCGGAAGCCCTCGATGACCCGCTGCCCCTCGACGACCGCGGCGACGATCGGGCCGGACAGCATGAACTCGACGAGCGGCTCGAAGAACGGCTTGCCCTGGTGCTCGGCGTAGTGCCGGGCGAGGAGGTCGCGGTCGGCGGTGCGGAGCTCCAGCGCGACGATGCGGTAGCCCTTGGCCTCGACGCGGCGCAGCACCTCACCGGTGAGCTGGCGCGTGACGCCGTCGGGCTTGACGAGGACGAGCGTGCGTTCGGTCTCAGAAGTGGTCACGTCCCGGCACACTACCGGCCGCGATCGACCGATACCCAGGGCGGCCGGCCGTCCGCCCCGTCAGGAGTGCGTGCGGTGGTACTCCAGCTCCGCGGCGTAGCGCTCCTGGCGCTCGACGTCGATGCGGCCCCCCACGCGCAGGGCGACGACCCAGATGATCGCGAAGATCGCGCCGACGACGAACATCATCGGCAGCGCGAGACCGGACAGCAGGAGCAGCGCCTGGATCACGGACCCGAGGACGTAGCCCAGCTTGTGCCGGAGCAGGCCGGCGCAGATCGCGCACGCCACCATCGCCGCCCCGCCGACGGCCCACACCACGCCCGGCTCCGCCAGGCGCAGCCCGAAGGCGACGAGCGAGGCGAACAGCACGATGCACACCTCGCTGACCAAGACCGACATGGCGAGGGTTCTGCGGGCGGAGCCGGGCGGGCGGGGCGCTCCGGGGGCGGGGCTCGCCGGCGCGGCGGACGTCTGGCTGCTCACCGTGCCAGGTTACCTATCCGGCGCCGGCTCCCACGTCCCGGGCCACGGCCGTCGCGCAGACCGAGACGCCTGGTGCCCGGTGAGGGTGCGGGCTATTCCTCGCCGAAGCCGTCGGCGACCGCCTGGGCGACGGCGGCCATCGCCTCGTCGGCCTGGGCGCCGCGGGCGCGCACGTGCATCTCGTCACCCTTCTCCAGGCCGAGGCCCATGAGGGCCAGCACGCTCGCCGCGTCGACCTCGTTCACGGTCACCTCGGCGTCGTAGCCGGCCACCAGCCGGGCCAGCAGCGCCGCGGGGCGGGCGTGCAGCCCGACCTTGTTGTGCAGCGTGAACGTCTTGGCCAGCTCCCCGGCCCCGGGCGCCGGCGCCGCCGCCGGCACGCCGGCGGGCACGCCGTCGGCCCCGGCCGGCGCCGCCGCGCCGGGGCCCTCCGGGGCGGCGGCGAAGCTGCGGGCGGCCTCGGCCACCGCCGCGGCCACCGCGGCCGGCGCGGCGCCCGACTGGGCGGCCACCGCACCGGCGACCGCGCCCTCCACCAGGGGCCCGTCGGCCAGGACGACCCGCTCGCGCGCGTCCTCGTCGAGGAACTCCAGGACCGACTCGGCGGTCATGGTGGCCGAGCCGAGGTCGGTGAGCACCACGACCCCGCTGACGCCGGGCTCGCCGAGCAGCCCGGTCACGGCGGACTCGACCTTGTCGAAGCTCGTGCCGACCCGGTCGTCGTCGGTCCCGCCGGCCGGGCGCAGGCGGACGTCGGGGGCCATCTGGGCGGCGACCTCGACGACCCCCTCGGCCAGCCGGACCGAGTGCGAGACGACGACCAGGCCCGGGCGGCCGGTGTCGTCCCCGGCCGTCACAGCGACTCCGCGGCCTCGGCGGCCGCGGCGAGGAGCAGCGAGGACGACTCCGCGCCCGGGTCGCGGTGCCCGGCCGACCGCTCGCCGAGGTAGCTCGCCCGGCCCTTGCGGGCGACCATCGGGATGGTCGCGTCCGACCCGGCGGCGGCGGCGTCGGCGGCCGCGCGCAGCGCCTCGGCCGGGCCCTGCCCGTCCTCGGCCGCGCGGCGGGCGGCCTCGGCGGCCGGCCCCCAGGCGTCGACCATGGTCTTCTCCCCCGCCTCGGCCTTGCCGCGGGCCCGGATGCCCTCCAGGCCGGCCTCGAGCATGCTCGCCACCCCCGCGGCGTCGAGCTCGCCGTCGACCGCCTTGGCCCCGCGCAGGAACGCGGTGCCGTACAGCGGGCCGGCCGCGCCGCCCACCGTGGACATCAGCGTGGTGGCCACGGTCTTGAGGACGTCGCCGACGGTGTCCGGGCGCAGCGTGGCGAGCTTGGCGGTCACGGCGGTGAAGCCGCGGTCCATGTTCTCGCCGTGGTCGCCGTCACCGATGGCCCGGTCGAGCTCGATCAGGTCGATCCGGTGGTCGGAGACCGTCTTGGCGGCCCGGGCGACCCAGTCCAGCGCCCAGTCGGTCCCCAGGGTGGCAGCGCTCATGCATCCTCCTCGATTCTCGTGCCCGTGCGGGCGCTCACAGCGTGCGCCGCCCCGGCGCGGCGGTCAAAGCCGGCGCCGGGGCGGCGGTCCGGTCCGCGGTCAGAGCCCGCGCCGCAGGGCGGGGGTGTTGACCGGCGCGTCCCACAGGGCGGTGAGGTCCTCGTCGAGGCGCAGGACCGTGACCGACGCGCCCTGCATCTCCAGGGACGTGATGTAGTTGCCCACCAGCGACCGGCTCACCGTCAGCCCGCGGCCCTCGAGCACGTCGCGGGCGTGGTTGTAGACGAGGTAGAGCTCGGACAGCGGGGTGCCGCCCATCCCGTTGACGAAGAGCAGCACCGGCGCGCCGGCGGCGAGCTTGAGGTCCTCGAGCACCGGGGCGAGCAGCTGATCGGTGATCTCGTCCGCGCTCGCCATGGGCACGCGGTGGCGGCCGGGCTCGCCGTGGATGCCGATGCCGATCTCGATCTCGTCCTCGCCGAGCTCGAAGGACGGCTTGCCGGCGTGCGGCACGGTGCACGGGGTCAGCGCCACGCCCATGGACCGGACGTTGTCGATGACCTTCTGCGCGACGGCGGTGACGGCGTCGAGGTCGTCCCCGCGCTCGGCGGCGGCCCCGGCGATCTTCTCGACGAGGACGGTGCCGGCCACCCCGCGCCGGCCGGCGGTGTAGAGGGAGTCCTCCACGGCGACGTCGTCGTTGACGACGACGGAGCGCACCGTGATGTCCTCGGCCTCGGCCAGCTCGGCGGCGGTCTCGAAGTTGAGCACGTCGCCGGTGTAGTTCTTGACGATGTGCAGCACGCCGGCGCCGCCGTCGACGGCCTTGGTCGCCTCGAAGATCGGCTCGGGGGTGGGCGAGGTGAACACCGCGCCGGGCACGGCGGCGTCGAGCATGCCGGGGCCGACGTAGCCGGCGTGCAGCGGCTCGTGGCCCGAGCCGCCGCCGGAGACCAGCCCGACCTTGCCCTGGCGGGGGGCGTCGGCGCGGACGACGTAGATGGGGTCCTCGTTGACCCGCACGAGGTCGGCGTGGGCGCGGCCGAAGCCGCGCAGGGACTCGGCGACGACGGTCTGGGGATTGTTGATGAGCTTCTTCACCGACGTGCTCCTTCGGTAGCCGGGAGGGTCCGATACGGACCACGGGCTTATCCTCGCCCCTCCCGGCACCACCCGACCAGCAATTGGCCGTCCGTGCACGACGAGCGGACCGCGGTGAGCAGGCGTGCCCCGCCTCATGCGGCCCGGCGACGCCCGGCCGAGCGCCGAGGTGCGCGCGCCGCCCGCCGACCTCCAAGGTGCGCGCGCCGCCCGCCGCCCGCCGCCCGCCGACGAGGTCGAGGCATTCTGGTCGCGCGCACAACCAGTACCTCGACCTCGCGGCGGATCTCCGGCGGCCAGCCCGCGCCGCCCGCCAGAGTGGCAGGCCGGCTGCGGCCGGAGGCCGCGGCGTCAGGCGGAGGTCTTGCCCATCAGCGCCCGCGCCTCGGCCGCCAGCAGCACCGAGCCGGCCACGAGCACCCCGGTGGTGGTCACGACCTCCTCGGGGTCCCGCTCGGCCAGGGTCGCCGCCTTGTCGATGGCGTCGTCGAGCCGCTCGGCGACGTGGACCCGGTCCTCGCCGAAGACGTCGACGGCGATCTCCGCCAGCTCCTCGACGTCCATCGCCCGGTCGGTGGTGGCGTGGGTGACGACCACCTCGCTGAGCAGCGGCTCGAGACCGGCCAAGACGCCCTCGGCGTCCTTGTCCGCCATCACTCCCACGACCCCGACCAGGTGGGAGAAGGCGAAGGCCTCCTCCACCGCCGCGCGCAGGGCCTCGATGCCGGCCGGGTTGTGCGCGGCGTCGACCAGCACGGTGGGGCTGCGCCGGACCAGCTCGAGCCGGCCCGGGGAGTCGACGTTGGCGAAGCCCTGCTCGACCACGCCGCCGTCGAGGGCGCCGCCGCCGAAGAACGCCTCCACCGCCGCGAGCGCGAGCACGGCGTTGTGCGCCTGGTGCTCGCCGTGCAGCGGGAGGAAGACGTCCTGGTACACCCCGGCCGGGGTGCGCAGGGTGAGCAGCTGCCCGCCCACGCCCAGCTGCCGGTCCAGCACCTCCAGCTCCTGCCCGTCGCGCAGCAGCCGCGCGCCGTGCTGGGCCGCGGCGGACATGATGACGGCGTCGACCTCCTCGGCCTGGTCCGCCGAGATCACCGTTGAGCGGTCGGTGATGATGCCGACCTTCTCCCCGGCGATCTCCTCCAGGGTGTGCCCGAGCCAGCGCTCGTGGTCGCGGTCGATGCGGGTGAGCACCTCCACCGTGCCGTCGGCGACGTTGGTCGCGTCCCAGCGCCCGCCCATGCCGACCTCGACGACGGCGACGTCCACCGGGGCGTCCGCGAACGCGGCATACGCCATGACGGTGAACACCTCGAAGAAGCTCAGCCGCGGCCCGCCCGCGGCCTGCGAGCGCGCGTCGACCATCTCGACGTAGGGCGCGACGTCCTCCCAGGTGGCGATGAACTGCTCGGGGCTGATGGGCTGGCCGTCGAGGGCGATGCGCTCACGCACCGAGTGCAGGTGCGGGGAGGTGAACCGGCCCGTGCGCAGGCCCCGCTCGCGCAGCAGCCGCTCGACCATCCGCGCGGTGGAGGTCTTGCCGTTGGTGCCGGTCAGGTGGATGAGCGGGTAGGCCTTGTGCGGGTCGCCGAGCAGCTCGAGGACGTCGGCCACGCGCTGCAGGCTGGGCTGGACGTCGTGCTCGGGGGCGCGGCTGAGGATGGCCTGGTAGATCCGACGGACCGCCTCCTCCGCCTGGGCGTGCGCGACGGCGCCGGCCCGCTGCTCGGCCTCGCTGGGGCCGGCCTCCTCCTCGTGCAGGACCTCGTCGGCCACGTCCGGGTCGGGCCCGGCGAACAGCGGCGAGCTGAGCAGGGCCTTCAGGCCCGCCTCGTGCTCGTCCTCCGCCGGCTCCTCGCCGGGCGCGGCGGCGGGCGCGGCGGCGGCGTCATCGGGGGCGTCGGGGGCGTCGGCGGCCGCCATGAAGGCGGCGATCCGCTCGCGGGCCTCGCGCTCGGCCTCGGCCGGGTCGCGGGGGGACCGCTCGCCCTCGGGGGTGCGCTCGCCGTCGGGGGTGCGCTCGCTCATCAGGCCTCCATCTTCCGGACGCGGGCCTCGGGGGCCTCGACGTCGCCGGCGGTGACGGCGACCTCGAGGGCGAGGGTCTCGTGGGCGATCAGCTCCTCGTGGGCCTGGACCCACGCCAGCTTGTCCGCCGGGACGACGAGGTCCAGGTGGATCCGGTCGGCCACGTACAGGTCGGCGGCCTTGCGGGCGTCCTGGACCACGCGCACGACGTCGCGGGCGTAGCCCTCGGCGGCGAGCTCGTCGTCGACGGCGATGTCCAGCACCACGAACCCGCCGCCGGGCAGCACGGCGGCCACGTGGGCGTCACCCTCCCGGCTCTCCACCTCGGTGGTGAGGGTGAACTCCTCGGGCAGCAGCTCGATGCCGTCGGCGACGACGACGCCGTCGCCCTCGCGCTGCTCCCAGAAGCCCTCCCGGGCCGCCTTGATGGCCCGCTGCACGTCCTTGCCCAGCCGCGGCCCGGCGGCCCGGGCGTTGACGGTGAGCTTGGTGACGACGCCGAACTCCTCGGCGGCGCCGTCGGCCAGCGCCCGCGGGTCCACGTGCTTGACGTTGACCTCCGAGGCGATCAGGTCGGCGAACGGCTCGAGCGCGCCCGGGGTCTCGACGACGACGGTGAGGGTGCGCAGCGGCTGGCGCACCCGCCGGGAGTGCGCCTTGCGCAGGCCCAGGGTGGCCGAGACGACGTCGCGGACCTGGTCCATCGCGGCCACGAGCGCGTCGTCCGCAACCGTTTCCGGCAGCTCGGGCCAGTCGGTCAGGTGCACGCTGCGCCCGCCGGTCAGGCCGCGCCAGATCTCCTCGGTCACCAGCGGCGCGAGCGGCGCCATGACCCGGGTGAAGACCTCCAGCGCGGTGTAGAGGGTGTTGAACGCGCCGGAGTCCTCGGCCCAGAACCGGTCACGGGAGGTGCGCACGTACCAGTTGGTCAGCAGGTCGAGGTGGTCGCGCAGGGACTGCACCGCCCCGGGCACGTCGTAGGCCTCCAGCTGGGCCCGGACGGTGGCGGCCAGGTCGCGGGTGCGGGCCAGCAGGTATCGGTCCATGACGTGCAGGCCGGCTACCTCCTCGGCGTCGTCCAGCGCCACCGGGCGGGCGAGGTACCCCGTGCCGCCGTCGAGCGTGCCGGCGTAGAGGGCGAAGAAGTACCAGGCGTTCCACAGCGGCAGGAGCACCTGGCGGACGTTCTCCCGGATGCCCTCCTCGGTGACGATGAGGTTCCCGCCGCGCACCACCGGCGAGCCCATGAGGAACAGGCGCATGGCGTCGGACCCGTCGCGCTCGAAGACCTCGTTGACGTCGGGGTAGTTGCGCAGCGACTTGCTCATCTTCCGGCCGTCGGAGCCGAGCACGATGCCGTGGGAGACGGCGGTGCGGAAGGCGGGCCGGTCGAACACGGCGGTGGCCAGCACGTGCAGGGTGTAGAACCACCCGCGGGTCTGCCCGATGTACTCCACGATGAAGTCGCCGGGGTTGTGGTGCTCGAACCAGTCGCGGTTCTCCATCGGGTAGTGCACCTGGGCGTAGGGCATCGACCCGGAGTCGAACCAGACGTCGAGGATGTCCTCGATGCGGCGCATCGTGGACTTCCCCGTCGGGTCGTCCGGGTTGGGCCGGGTCAGCTCGTCGATGTAGGGCCGGTGCAGGTTGGGCTCGCCGTCGGGGCCGAGCGGCAGGCGGCCGAAGTCGGCCTCGAGCTCGGCGAGGGAGCCGTACACGTCGGTGCGCGGGTAGGCCGGGTCGTCGGAGACCCACACCGGGATGGGCGTGCCCCAGTAGCGGTTGCGGGAGATCGACCAGTCCCGGGCGCCGGCGAGCCAGTGGCCGAACTGCCCGTCCTTGATGTGCTCGGGCACCCAGGAGATGTCCTGGTTGAGCTCGACCATGCGGTCGCGGAACTCCGAGACCCGCACGAACCAGCTCGTCACCGCCTTGTAGATCAGCGGGGTGCGGCAGCGCCAGCAGTGCGGGTAGGAGTGGTCGTAGGTCTCCTGGCGCACCAGCACGGCGCGCTCGGCCTCGGGCCGGCGCCCCAGCGGGCCGGTGCCGCGCTTGAGGTCGGCGATGATCGCCTTGTTCGCCTCGAACACCTGCTGGCCGGCGTAGTCGGGCACCTCGGTGGTGAACCGGGCGGCGGCGTCGACCGGCACGACGGTGCCGATGCCGTGGGCCTGGCACACCGCCATGTCGTCCTCGCCGAAGGCCGGGGCCTGGTGGACCAGGCCGGTGCCGTCCTCGGTGCTGACGTAGTCGGCGGCGACCACCTGCCAGGCGTTCGGGCCCGGCGCCTGGTCGTCCGGGCGGCCCATGAAGTAGTCGAAGATCGGCGCGTACCGCCGCCCGGCCAGCTCGGTGCCCGGGAAGGCGGCGACGACGTTCGGCTCCTCGCCCAGCTCGCGGGCGTAGGCGTGCAGGCGGGACCGGGCGAGGATGACCCGCTCCCCCGCCAGCGGCCCGTCCTGCGGGGCGACGGTGACGTACTCGATGTCCGGGCCGACGGCGACGGCCAGGTTGGAGGGCAGGGTCCACGGCGTCGTCGTCCAGATGAGGGCCAGCTCGCCGGTCTCCAGGCGCACGCCGACGGTGACCGAGGGGTCCTGGCGCATCTGGTAGACGTCGTCGTCCATGCGCAGCTCGTGGTTGGACAGCGGGGTCTGGTCGTGCCAGCAGTACGGCAGCACCCGGTAGCCCTCGTAGGCCAGGCCCTTGTCGTAGAGCTGCTTGAAGGCCCAGATCACCGACTCCATGAAGGTGGGGTCGAGGGTCTTGTAGTCGTGGTCGAAGTCGACCCAGCGGGCCTGGCGGGTGACGTAGTCGCGCCACTCCTGGGTGTAGCGCAGCACCGAGTCGCGGCAGGCCTTGTTGAAGGCCTCGATGCCCATCTCGTCGATCTGGGTCTTGTCGGTGATGCCGAGGATCCGCTCGGCCTCCAGCTCGGCGGGCAGGCCGTGCGTGTCCCAGCCGAAGCGCCGCTCGACCCGGTGGCCGAGCTGGGTCTGGAAGCGGCCGACGACGTCCTTGACGTAGCCGGTGAGCAGGTGGCCGTAGTGCGGCAGGCCGTTGGCGAAGGGCGGGCCGTCGTAGAAGACGAACTCGTTCTCGCCGTTCTCGCCCGCGGTCCGGTTGTCGATCGAGGCCTGGAAGGTGCCGTCCTGCTTCCAGTACTCGAGCACCTCCTGCTCGAGCGCGGGGAAGCTCGGCGAGGCCTGCACCTCGCTGCCCGGGCGGTGGAGAGGGTAACGCTGCGGCTGGTCAGCCAATGCTGCTCCTCGGTCGGTGACGACTTGTGCTGGCTGCGAGGACGACGCCGTCCCGCGGGCCCTGGCCCGCGCGGCCGGTGCCGCGGTACCACCTCGCTTGCCCCGCCCGGCGTCCGCCGGTCGTGACCGCTCGAGAAAGGCTGTGACGGGCCTGCCCGTCCGGTTCTACTGGGGGCCGGTGGGCCCTGTTCTTCCGGAGGCTCGCCGGTGATGGCCGGGTCGACGCCTGTGGGGCCGAGTGTAGCGCCGACCGGCGGGCGGCCGCGGCCCGACGTCGCCGCCGGCGGCCCCGCCCCGCGCTCAGCCCGGCTCGGGCACGTTGTCCATCGCCGGGTGCGCCTGGCCGGCGGGGCCGGCGGCGAAGGCGTCGAGCAGGTTCGTCGTCACCTGGCTGACGATCGCCTCGTTGCTCCCGGCGTCCGCCCCGGTGCCGGCGCCGTGGTCGAGCGCCCGGACCCACATGTTGGTGCCGACGTCGAGCACGCCGGCCCCGCTGGGCGTCGAGTAGTAGGCCATGTCGGCGTAGGAGCGGCGCCCGCCGCAGGTGACGGGCGAGTGCGCGAGGACCTGGATCGGCCGGGGGGTGGGCACCGCGAGGTTGACCCGGTCGTACTCCGAGCCGACCAGGTCCGGCAGGGTCGTGCCGGGGCCGGCGCCGCTGCCGGCGAAGAGCCACGCCGGGGTGTCGGTGAGGACCATCGGCGCCATGACCGGGTTGCACTCGTAGAAGGTGCCGGTCAGGTCGGACTGCGGGCGCGGGCGGGGGCCGCGGGGCCAGTCCGCCGTCACCTCGGCGTCGTTCTTGCCGAGCAGCGGGTCGAGCCGCGGCTCCTTGTAGTCGATCTGCAGGCGCCGGTCCCCGGTGCTCGTTCCGTCGAAGCGAATGTGCCGGTAGACGGCGTTCGCGCCGAGGAAGGCGACGTTCGTGCCGGCGTCCCGGGCGGCGGTGAGCCGATCGCGCATGACGGTCGACCAGTACTCGTCGTGACCGAGGGAGATCACCGCCCGGGCGCCGCGGACGGCGGCGGGGTCGCGGTCGAGGTCGACGTCGGTGAGGTAGCCCAGGTCGACCCCGCTGCGCTCGGCCAGACGGACGGCGGGCAGCTCGTCGACCAGGAACAGCCCCGTGCCGTCGTTCTTGTCGTACGGCCGGTCGAAGCTCACCGCGTAGGAGCGGTCGCGATAGCCGTCGGGGCCGGTGTAGAGACTGCGCCCGCCCCACGTGTTGTAGGCCTGCCAGGTGGTGACGGCGTTGAGGATCATCACCCGGCCCGGCGCGTCCGGCGTGCGCAGGGTGAGCGGGACGTAGGTCTGCCCGCCGGAGTCGGCGGTCAGGCGAATGAGGTAGTCACCGGGCACCCAGCCCGCGGTCGGCACGGTGAGGGACGGGTCCCAGGGGGCGCTCGCCGTGCGGGTGTCCGCGGTGGTGACCGCCGGGGCCTGCTGCCGGCCGGCCACGTGCCGGGAGGACCAGGACCGGCGGGCCCCGACGCCGTCGTACCAGCCGACCCGGAACGCCTCGGCGCGGAACCCCGGCGCCGTGGTGGACACGAACAGGCGGACCTGCTGCCCGGGCTCGGCGCTGACGGTGTCGGCGTAGCCCTCGATCTCCCCGGGCCGGCTCGGCTGGGCGATCTGCCAGCCGGGCGTGCCCGCGTTGGCGTTCTCGGTGCGCACCCAGTCCGCCGAGGCGGCCGGACTCGCGCCCTGCTGCGGGTAGGGGCTCTCCGGGCCGGACGGGGACGGCGTGGGGGTGCAGGCGGCGACGGCGAGGACGACGGCGGCGGCCAGGAGCCGCAGGCGGCGCGATCTCACGGCGCGCTCCCTCCGGTGCGGCCTGCGGCGGGCCGGCCCGGAGGCCGGCGCTCGCGCCCGCCCGACCACGTCATCGGGCGGCAGGAAGGAGCCTACGCACGCGCCGGCCGCGCCCGCAGCCGGTGCACGCGAGGCCTCACCCCTCGCGCGCCACCACGGTGTTGGAGGCCTGCGCCCGCGGGCGGATGACGAGCTGGTCGATGTTGACGTGCGCGGGGCGGGTCAGCGTCCAGACGATGGCGTCGGCGACGTCGTCGGCCACCAGCGGCTCGGCCACCCCGGCGTAGACGCGCTCGGCGGCCTCGGCGTCGCCGTGGAGGCGGTTGAGGGAGAACTCCTCGGTCCTGACCATGCCGGGGGCGATCTCGATCACGCGCACCGGCTGGCCGACCAGCTCCAGGCGCAGCGTGGCGGGGATCATCCGCTCGGCGTGCTTGGCCGCGGCGTACCCGGCCCCGCCCGGGTAGGTGTCGTGCGCGGCGGTGGACGTCACGGTCAGCACGTCGCCGCCGCCGTCGGCCCTGAGGTGCGGCAGCAGCGCCTGGGTCAGGCGCAGGGTGGCGAGCACGTTCATCTCGAACATCCGGGCCCACTCCGCGACCTCGCCGGTGGCCACCGGGTCGGCGCCCAGCGCGCCGCCGGCGTTGTTGACCAGCGCGCGCAGCGGCCCGGCGCTCCGCACGTGCGCGGCCAGGGCGGCGACGTCGTCGGGATCGGTCAGGTCGGCGGGGAAGGTCGCGCAGCCGGTCTCCGCGGCGAGCGCCGCGAGGCGGTCCGCGCGCCGGGCCGTGGCCAGCACCTGCCAGCCCTCGGCCCGCAGCCGCCGCACGGTGGCGGCGCCGATGCCGGAGGAGGCGCCGGTGACGAGGGCGCGCGGGAGGGTGGGCTCGTTCTGCGATGGCATGGCGTCATCATGCCGCCCCCGCGCCATACTGTGCCGGACGGGTCGGGGCCGCCGGCCCCGCGCGAGCAGAGGGAGCAGCATGCGGGTCGGGTTCATCGGCGCCGGCAACATGGCCGGCGCGATCGTGCGGGGCATCGTGGCGTCCGGGTCGGTCGCCCCCGAGGACGTCGTCGTCACCAGCGCCCACGGGAGCTCCGCCCGGGCCCTGGCGCGCGAGACCGGCGTGGACGTGCTGGGCACCAACGAGGAGCTGGTGGAGCAGGTCGGCGCCGGGGGCGTGGTCGTCCTCGCCGTCAAGCCGCACGTCATCCCCGAGGTGCTGCGCCCGCTGCAGGACCTGCTCGCCGAGCACGGCTCCCTGGTCGTCTCCCTCGCGGCCGGCACCACGCTGGCCCGCCTGGAGAAGCTGCTGCCGGCGGGGCAGGCGGTGGTGCGGGTCATGCCCAACGTCAACGCCCAGATCGGCGCGGGCATGGCGGCGGTGTGCGGCAACGCCGAGGCCGGCGACGAGCAGGTGGACAGCGTCGTCGGGCTCTTCGAGGCGGTCGGCCGGGCGATCGTGCTGCCCGAGCGGGACTTCGCCGCCTACTCCGCCATCGCCGGCTGCTCCCCGGCGTTCGTCTTCACCTTCATCGACGCCCTCGCGCGCGGGGCGCTGCGCAACGGGCTGCCCAAGGCGCAGGCCGTGCGCATCGCCGCCCAGGCGGTCCTGGGCAGCGCGCAGATGGTGCTCGAGCGGGCGGCCGACGGCGCCACCCCGGCGGACCTCGTCGACATGGTCACCTCCCCCGGCGGGACGACCGTGGCCGGGTTGGTGGCCATGGAGGAGGCGGGCTTCTCCCCCGCCGTCGTCCGCGGCGTGCAGGGCGCGGTCCAGCGGGACCGCGAGCTGGACGGCTGACGACCCCACCCGTCCCCAAACGTCCCGAACCCTTTCCGTCCGATGGCCACGTTGTTACCTTGGC
This sequence comes from Georgenia ruanii, assembly GCF_009193175.1. Lineage (GTDB taxonomy): Bacteria > Actinomycetota > Actinomycetes > Actinomycetales > Actinomycetaceae > Georgenia > Georgenia ruanii. The sequence goes on from NZ_VUKE01000001.1 coordinate 153,715, forward strand.
CACATGCGGACGCGGATGCGGGCGCTGGGCGCGCTCGGGGCACTGACGGTGGCAGCCGTCGGGGCGGCCGCGCCCGCCGGGGCCGCCCCCGCGAGCGGGCCCCGCGACCACCAGCACACCCTGCGGGTGGCCACGTTCAACGCCTCGCTCAACCGGTCCCAGCCGGGCGAGCTCGTCGCCGACCTGGCCTCGGGCGCCGACCGCCAGGCCCGCGCGGTCGCCGCGATCATCCGGACCACCGCCCCCGACGTCGTCCTGCTCAACGAGTTCGACCACGACGACGCCGGGGAGGCCGTGGACCTGTTCCGGCAGCGCTACCTCGCGGCCGGTGCCGCCGCGGGGGGCGCGTCCGCGATCGACTACCCCTATGCCTACGCCGCGCCGGTCAACACCGGGGTGCCCTCCGGCCGGGACCTCGACCACGACGGCACCGTGGGCGGGCCCGACGACGCGTGGGGCTTCGGGACCTTCCCCGGCCAGTACGGCATGGTCGTGCTCTCGCGCTACCCCATCGCCACCGACGCGGTGCGCACCTTCCAGCACTTCCGGTGGCAGGACATGCCCGGGGCCCTGCTGCCCGACGACCCGGCCACCCCCGAGCCGGCGGACTGGTACGCCCCCGAGGTGCTCGCCCAGCTGCCGCTGTCGAGCAAGTCGCACTGGGACGTGCCGATCGAGGTCGGCGCCACCACGGTGCACGTGCTCGCCGCCCACCCCACCCCGCCGACCTTCGACGGCGCCGAGGACCGCAACGGCCGGCGCAACCACGACGAGATCCGCTTCTGGGCGGACTACGTCGCCGGCGGGCGGGCGGGCGAGTACATCTACGATGACGCCGGCCGCCCCGGCGGGCTCGCGGGTGGCGAACGGTTCGTCGTCGTCGGCGACTACAACGCCGACCCGCGCGACGGCGACTCCACCGCCGGCGCGATCGACCAGCTGCTGGACTCACCGCGCCTGCGCGACCCCGAGCCGACCTCCCGCGGCGCCGTGGAGGCGGCCGCCACCCAGCGCGACGCGAACCTCGCCCACCGTGGCGACGCCGCCCTGGACACCGCGGACTTCACCGACAACCCCGGGCCGGGCAACCTGCGGGTGGACTACGTGCTGCCCTCGCGCAACCTGCCCGTGCGCGACGCCGGGGTCTACTGGCCGATGGCGGACGAGCCGGGCTCGGAGCTGACCGGCCAGCACCCCTTCCCCAGCTCCGACCACCGGCTGGTGTGGGCGGACCTGCGCGTGCCCGGTCTGCACTGATCCCGGGGGAACGCCGCCGCCCGCTCGGGCTGCGCCCCGTGGCGGGCAGGTGGGGCCGGGCCCCGCGAGCCCGGCCCCGCACCGGCCGGCCGGTCAGTTCCCGCCGGGCTTCAGCTCGACCTGGACGGGCGCGAAGTCCTGGCCCACGACGTCCACGCCCTCGTTCTTCAGCTCGTCCAGCGCCTGCTGGACGTACTCGTTGGAGTAGGCGGTCGCCGGCGGCTGCTTCGTGATGATGGTCGCGCCGGTCTCGTTGGAGGTCTCCATCGCCATCTTCACCGTCGCGTCCCACGCGGCCTGGTCGATCGTGCCGACCCCGCCGGAGGCGGAGGGCCAGATGAGCTTGTTCGTCTCGTTGACCATCCACAGCTGGTGGCTCGTGCCGAGGGTGGAGCCGGCCTCGGTGACGATCGTCGCGGCCTCCTCCGGGTGGTCCTTGGCGTAGACCCAGCCCTTGATCGAGGCCTTGATGAAGGCCACGGTCGTCTTCTGGTAGGCCTCGTCGGACGCCAGCCGGCCGGCGTCGGCCCAGATGGCGTCCTGCAGCATCGCGGTGCCGACGTCGTTCCAGTCGATGACGGTGAAGTCCTGGGGCTGGTAGAGCTCGCCCGTCGCCGGGTTCTCGGCCTCGAGCAGCTGGGCGTACTCGTTGTAGGTCATCGCCTGGGCGGCGTCGATGTCGCCGGCCAGGAAGGCGTTCATGTCGAACGCCTGGGTGACCAGGGTGAAGTCGGTGACGTGGGCGCGGTTGAGCGCCGCGAAGAGCTCCCACTCGTTGCCGAAGCCCCAGCTGCCGATCGTCTTGCCCGCGAGGTCCTCGACGGAGGAGATGCCCGAGTCGGCGAACGCCACCTGGAGGGTGCCGGAGCGCTCGAAGATCTGCGCGACGTCGGTGATGTTCGCGCCCTGCTCGATGGACCCGAGCACCTTGGGCACCCAGGCGATCGCGTAGTCCACCTCGCCGTTGGCCAGCGCGTCCTGCGGGACGATGTCCCCGCCGCCCTGGACGATCTCCACGTCGAGGCCGGCGTCCTTGTAGTACCCCTGGTCCACCGCCGCGTAGTAGCCGGCGAACTGGCCCTGGGTGAGCCACTGCAGCTGCAGCTTGACCGGGGTCAGGCCGGCGCTGCCGCTCGCGCCGGGCTTGGGCTCGTCGGTGGTGACCGAGCAGGCGGCCAGGGTCAGCGCCGCGGCGGCCGCGACCACGGCCGCCATGCGTCTCGTGATGGTCATGTCGTACCTCTTCCTGGGGGATGGTGTCCGGCGCCTGGCGCCCTCGGCGGGCCGAGCTCTGCTGCGGTGCTCATCCCCCGGCCGCCCCCAGCCCGGTCCGGCGCCGCACGACGCTCTCGAGCGCGAGGGTGACGGCGTAGAACGCCAGGCCGAGGATGATGCCGCCGACGACGAACGCCCAGGCGCGCGAGTAGTTGCTGCCCGCGGCGGCCGTCGTGATGAAGGACCCGATGCCGGTGCGCGGACCGCCGAAGTACTCGGCCACCACCGCGGAGATCACCGCGAGCGAGGAGGCGAGCCGCAGCCCGGTGAACACGAACGGCAGCGCGGTGGGGACCGTCACGGTGCGGGCCGCCTGCGCGCCGCTCACGGCGTAGACCCGCATGAGGTCGCGGTGCACCGGCCGGACCTGCCGCAGGCCCCGGAGGGTGGTGACGAACACCGGCACGAACGCCGCGATCCCGGCCACGACCCGGCGGGCCGTCTCGGTGTCGGCGCCGAGCATCGTGTACAGCACCGGGGCGAGCGCCACGATCGGGACGACCGCCAGACCCGCGACCAGCGGGGACATCATCCGGTCCACGGCCGGGACGCTGCCCGCGACGACCGCGGCCACCACCGCGCCGAGCGCCCCGACCACCAGCCCGACGAGGGCGTTGGCGCCGGTGGCGAGGAGCGCGCGGGAGACGGTCGGCCACATGGCCACGAGCTCACGACCGATCTCCGCCGGGCTGGGCAGCAGGAAGGCGGGGATGCGGGCCACCACGACGAGTCCCTGCCAGGCCAGGAGGAGCACGACGACGGCGACGAGCGGGGCCAGCACCCGCTCCAGCGGCCGGCCGCTCATCGGGTCTCGACCCCGCGCACGGGCGCCGGGCTGCCGGCGTGCAGCACCGCGCGCACCCGGCGCACGGCGTCGAAGTACGCATCCTCCTCGCGCAGCTGCTCCGCGCCGCCCCGGCGGTCCAGCGCGACGTCGACGACCTCCCGGATCCGGCCGGGCCGGGGCGACATCACGACCACCCGGTCGGAGAGGTACACGGCCTCGGGGATGGAGTGGGTGACGAAGACGACGGCGGCGCCGGTCTCGACGCAGATGCGCACCAGCTCGGTCTGCAGGCGTTCCCGGGTCATCTCGTCCAGGGCGCCGAAGGGCTCGTCCATGAGGAGCAGGCTGGGCCGCTCGGCGAGGGCCCGGCCGATGGCCACGCGCTGCTGCATGCCGCCGGAGAGCTGGTCCGGGAAGTGCTCGGCGAAGTCGGACAGCCCCACGAGCGCCAGCAGCTCCTCGGCGCGGTCCCGGCAGGCCCGCTTGTCGGTGCCGTGCAGGGCCAGCGGCAGCTCGACGTTCGCCCGCACCGTGCGCCACGGCAGCAGCCCGGCCTGCTGGAACGCGATGCCGTAGTCGTGGGCGAGCCGGGCCTGCTCGGCACCGCGACCGAAGACGCTGATGCGCCCGGTCGTGGGCCGGTCGAGGTCGGCGATGAGCCGCAGCAGGGTGCTCTTGCCGCATCCCGACGGGCCGATGAGCGAGACGAACTCGCCGGCGTGGACGGCCAGCTCGATGCCCTCCAGCGCGACGACCGCGGCCGGGCCGGTGCCGAAGACCCGGCCGACGCCGTCGACCTGGACGGCCACCGCCGTCGGGTCCCCGACCCCGTTCACGCCGGCACCTCCGTCCGTCGGAACCGGCGCAGGGCGACGCCGAGGGCCGCGACGATGCCGGCGGTGACGAGGCCGAGCAGCACCGCGCCGAGCAGCGGCGCCCAGGGCCGGGCCGGGGCGCTGGAGGCGAAGTTGGCGAACTCGACGATCATGCGGCCCACCCCGCCGGGCAGGCCGGTGGAGACCTCGGCGACGACCGTGCCGACCACCGCGTTGGCCCCGGCCAGGCGCAGCGCCGGCAGCAGGTACGGCACGCTGGCGGGCAGGCGCAGCCGGCCCAGGGTCTGCCACCAGCCGGCGCCGTAGGAGCGCATGAGGTCGGTGTGGATGGCGTCCGGGGACTGCAGACCGCGCAGCGCGCCGACGGCCACCGGGAAGAACGCGAGGTAGGCCGCGATGACCGCCACCGACATCCAGGCGTCCCACTCCCACGGGCCCACCCGGATCCTGCTGCCCCAGCTGCTCACGACCGGGGCGAGGGCGATGAGCGGCACCGTCTGGCTGAGCACCACCAGCGGCAGGAACGCGGACTCCGCGATGCGCACGCGCTGCATGGCCAGGGCGAGGAAAAAGCCGACCACCACGCCGATCGCCCAGCTCAGCAGGGCGATGGCGAAGCTCAGCCCGCACGCCCGCAGCACCGCCACGGCCAGGGCCGGCGCGCCGGTCGCCGAGCTGAGCGGGGTGCCGAGCTCGGTCGCCATTTCCCACACGTGCGGCATGGCGAGGTCGGTGGTCCGCGGCAGCACCCGCGCACCCGCCAGGCTCCAGCCGTCGGCCGGGCCGAGGAGCTTGTACAGCTCCCACACCGCCGCCAGCACGAGGACGCCGAGGAGGCCGTAGGCCACCGCCCGGACCCCGGCGCGGGTCCCGCCGGCTGCCCGGGCCGACCCGGCCGTCCCCGCGAGGGCGGTGATGGCGACGGCGTCGGCGGGGCCGGCGTCGGGGGTGCCGGCGTCGGCCGCGCTCATGCCTTGGCCAGCACGGTGGCGCGCATCGCGGGGATCACGTGCTCGCCGTAGACCCGGAGGGTCTCCTCCTTGTTGTCGTGCATGAGGTACCCGGCGAACTGGGTGACGCCGAGCTCGCGCAGCTCCCGCAGCCGGGCCACGTGCTCCGTGGGGGTGCCCAGCAGGCAGAACCGCTCGACGACCTCGTCCGGCACGAACGCGGTGTGGGTGTTCCCGGCCCGGCCGTGCTCGTTGTAGTCGTACCCCCGGCGCCCGGCGATGTAGTCGGTCAGCGCCCGCGGCAGCGTGGACCCCTCGCCGTAGCGGGCCACGAGGTCGGCGACGTGGTTGCCGACCATGCCGCCGAACCACCGGGTCTGGTCGCGCATGTGGGCCCGCACGGCCGGGTCGTCGCCGTCGCCGATGTACATCGGCGCGGCCACGCAGAACTCGAGGCTGTCCGGGTCGCGGCCGGCCCGCTCGGCGGCCTCCTTGACGGCGCCGACGGTCCAGGCGGTGACGTCCGGGTCGGCGAGCTGGAGGATGAACCCGTCCCCGACCTCGCCGGCCAGGGCGAGCGCCTTGGGGCCGTAGCCGGCCACCCACACCTCGAGGGTGGAGCCGGTGGACCACGGGAAGCGCAGCGTCGCGCCGTTGTGCTCGACGGCGCGGGAGCTGGCGAGCTCGCGGATAACGTGGACCGCCCGGCGCAGCTCCTCCAGGCTCGTGGGCCGGCCGTTGAGCACGCGCACGGCGGAGTCGCCCCGGCCGATCCCGCACACCGTGCGGTTGCCGAACATCTCGTTGAGGGTGGCGAAGGCCGACGCCGTCACGGTCACGTCCCGCGTGGCCGGGTTGGTCACCATCGGCCCGACCCGGACCTTGCGGGTGGCCGCGAGGATCTGGCTGTAGACCACGTACGGCTCCTGCCACAGCAGGTGGGAGTCGAACGTCCACACGTAGTCGAAGCCCTGCGTCTCCGCCTGCCGGGCGAGGTCGACGACCCGCGAGGCGGGCGGGTTGTTCTGCAGGACGACACCGAAGTCCATGCGCGTCTCCCCCGACTCAGACAAGGTACTGCGACAGGCCGCGGGCGAGGTAGCGGCCGTGGCCCACCCGCCCGCGGAACTCGCCGTCGTCGACGAGGACGGCGCCGCGGGAGATCACCGTGTCGACGTGGCCGTCGATCTCGAAGCCCTCCCAGGCGGAGTAGTCCATGTTCATGTGGTGGGTCTTGCCCAGCCCGATGCTCGTGTGCCCGTTCGGGTCGTAGACGACGACGTCGCCGTCGGCCCCGGGGGCGATGACGCCCTTCTGGCCGTTCAGGCCGAACATCCGCGCCGGCGTCACGCAGCACAGCTCGACCCAGCGCTCGAGGGAGATCTCGCCGGTGACCACGCCCTGGTAGAGCAGGTCCATCCGGTGCTCCACCGAGCCGATGCCGTTGGGGATCTTCGAGAAGTCCCCGCGGCCCAGCTCCTTCTGGTCCTTCATGCAGAACGGGCAGTGGTCGGTGGAGACGACCTGGAGGTCGTTGGTGCGCAGGGCCTGCCACATGTGGTGCTGGTGCCCCTCGGCCCGCGAGCGCAGCGGGGTGGAGCACACCCACTTCGCGCCCTCGAAGCCGGGCGCGCCGAGCTGTTCCTCGAGGGAGAGGTAGAGGTACTGCGGGCAGGTCTCGCCGAAGACGTTCTGGCCCCGGTCGCGGGCGGCGGCGATCTGCTCGACGGCCTGCCTGGCCGAGACGTGGACGACGTACAGCGGGGCGCCGGTGAGGTTCGCCAGCATGATCAGCCGGTGCGTGGCCTCCTCCTCGGCCTGCCAGGGGCGGGTGAGCCCGTGGTAGATCGGGGCCGTCTCGCCCCGGGCGAGGGCCTGCTGGACGAGGACGTCGATGACGGAGCCGTTCTCGGCGTGGCCCATCATCATCGCGCCGGTGGCCGCGGCCCGCTGCATCGCGGTGAGGATCTGGCCGTCGTCGGAGAGGAACACCCCCTTGTAGGCGGTGAAGACCTTGAAGCTCGTCACGCCCTCGGCCACGAGCTCGTCCATGGCGTCGAGGGAGGCGGGCTGGATGTCCGAGAGGATCTGGTGGAAGCCGTAGTCGACGGCGCAGCGGCCGGCGGCCTTCTCGTGCCACAGGGCGTACTGGTCGAGCGGGTTCTGCCCGGGGTACTGGACGACGAAGTCCACGATCGTCGTCGTCCCGCCCCAGGCGGCCGCCACGGTGCCGGTCTCGAAGGTGTCCGAGGCGAAGGTGCCACCGAAGGGCATCTCCATGTGGGTGTGGGCGTCGATGCCGCCGGGAATGACGTACTTGCCGGTGGCGTCGATGACGACGTCGACGTGCGCCGCGACGTCGAAGCCGAGCAGGGTCGAGCCGGGGGCGAGGACCGCGGCGATCGTCTCGCCGTCGATGAGCACGTCGGCCCGGGCGCGGCCGGTGGCGTTGACGACCGTCCCGCCGGTGATGAGGGTCTTCACGGGTGCGCCCCCGCTCAGCGCGCCGTGATGGCGGCGTAGGAGTCCGGGCGGCGGTCGCGGTAGAACTGCCAGCGCTCGCGCACCTCGCGGATGAGGTCGAGGTCGATCTCCCAGACCTTGACCTCCGCCTCGGTGCTCGAGGCCCAGTCGCCGACGAACATGCCGTCGGGCCCGACGACGTAGGAGCTGCCGTAGAAGGTCACGGCCTCGTCGCCGTACTCGTTGGTCTCCGCGCCCACCCGGTTGGCGGCGGCGACGAAGTAGCCGTTGGCCAGCGCGGCGGCCGGCTGCTCGAGCTCCCAGTTGCGGTTGGAGATGCCCGGGGCGGTGGCGTTGGGGTTGAAGACGATCTCGGCGCCGCCCAGGCCCAGTTCGCGCCAGCCCTCGGGGAAGTGCCGGTCGTAGCAGATGTACACGCCGACCTTGCCCACCGCGGTGTCGAAGACGGGATAGCCGAGGTTGCCCGGGCGGAAGTAGAACTTCTCCCAGAACTTGGGCAGGTGGGGCAGGTGGTGCTTGCGGTAGGTGCCGAGGACGGCGCCGTCGGCGTCGATGACCGCGGCGCTGTTGTAGTAGACGCCGGGCTGGTCCTCCTCGTAGAGGGGCAGGACGATCACGATGCCCAGCTCCTTGGCCAGCGCGCTGAACCGCTCGGTCGTGGGCCCGGGGATCGGCTCGGCGTACCGGTAGTACTTCGGGTCCTGGGTGATGCCGAAGTACGGGCCGGTGAAGAGCTCCTCGTAGCAGATCGCCTGGGCGCCCTGCGCCGCCGCCTGCCGGGTGTACTGCTCGTGGAGCGCGGTCATCGACTCCCGGTCACCGGTCCACGGCGTCTGGGTCAGCGCCACCTTCACGATCGTCATCACGGTCCTCCAGGTCGGGGCGCCGGAGCATGTGCCCGGCGGTAACTCGGGAATGCGGCAGAGCGCGGAACCAGGACTTCCCCGGCGCGTCCTTGCACCGGTTGGGGCGGGAACGTATCAGAGCTCTGGCCGCCCGGTGACCGTTTCGGTGGCGGCCAGGTCGGGCAGGCGGCCACCCCGCCGTCGGCGGTCCGGCCGCCACCGCCACAGGGCCGCGCTGACGAGCCACACGGCGAGGAGGACGCCCGCGATGACGAGGCCCGCGTGCTCGAGATCGGCCCCGGCCACCAGGGCCAGCGGCCCGTCCGCGGCCCCGGTGCGCTCGGCGACGAGCTGGAGGAGCAGGACCGTGCCGACGGTCAGCGCCGCCACGACGGACAGCACGGTCACGGTCAGCCCGTAGTACGCCCGGCGCAGCGGCACGTCGACGGCCCACCGGTAGGCCCGGGCCATGACCACCCCGTCGGCGGCGTCGAACAGGCTCATCCCGGCGGCGAAGAGCACCGGGAGCACCAGCAGGGCGTACCAGGGCAGCGTGAGCCCGGCCGTGCCCGCCGCGAGGACCAGCAGCGCGACCTGGGTGGCGGTGTCGAACCCGAGCCCCATGAGCAGCCCGACCGGGTAGAGGTGCCAGGGCTTGCCGACCCGGCGGAGCGTCCCGCCGAGCAGGCGGGCGAGGAAGCCGCGACGGGCCAGGTGCCGCTCGAGCTGCTCCTCGTCGAGCGTCCCCTCGCGCGTGCGGCGAAGCGTCCGGAGGATGCCCGAGACGGCGGCGAGGTTGGCCAGGCCGACGAGGATGAGGAAGCCGCCGGCCACGGTCGTGCCCACCACCCCGAGCGTCTGCTGCAGCGGCGAGCCGGCGTCGGCGACCGGCCCGACGAGGGCCCGCAGCCCCAGCGCCAGCAGCAGGCACAGGACGAAGACGACGCTCGAGTGCCCCAGGGAGAACCAGTACCCGGCGCTCACGGCCGGGCGCCCCTCGCCGACGAGCTTGCGGGTGCTGTTGTCGATCGCGGCGATGTGGTCGGCGTCGAAGGCGTGCCGCACCCCGAGGAAGTAGGCGGTGGCGCCGAGCCCGACGCCGAACACCCCGCCCGGGCCGACGGCGAGGCCGCGGGGCGCGACGACGAGGAGGAGGACCCCCCACCCCAGGAGGTGGAGCGCGAGCACGACCACCCCCATGCCGACGAGGGACCTCCGCTCGGCCGGGCCCCGGCCGGGGCCCGGTGCCGGGGGGTGCGGGCGCCACGCGCCCGCGGGGGCGCCACGGGGAGAGCTGCTCGTGCGCTGCATCCGACGTCCTTGTCGTCACGGACCAGGATCGCTGTGCTGCTGGCCCACAGTACCGACGCCGGCGGGCGGCGTCAGCAGCGGCGCCCGGGCGGCCTCTCCCCCCGGAAGAGGCGGTTGCACACTCGTCGACACGCGTCTACGTTGGCGCGGGACAGGTGTGCTGATGCACGAACTCTCGATCACCCAGAGCATCGTCGAGGCGGTTCTGGACCGCACCGGCGAGCGGAAGGTGACGGTCGTGAACCTGACGATCGGCCGGCTCTCGGGCGTCGTCCCCGACGCGGTGCGTTTCTGTTTCGACCTCGTCGCGGACGGCACCCCGCTCGCCGGCGCCGAGCTGCGCATCGAGGAACCGGTCGGGGCCGCGGTGTGCCGCTCGTGCGCGCTGGAGTTCGAGCTCGCCGACCCCATCCCGCTCTGCCGGTGCGGCAGCGCGGACGTCTCGATCCTGCGCGGCCGGGAGCTCTCGGTCACCTCGGTGAAGGTGCTGTGAACCATGTGTGCCACCTGCGGCTGCAACGACGAGGCTGCGACACGCGTGCTGCTCCCGCTCGACGTCCATGAGCACGGGTCCGAGCGCCACGAGCACGAGCACGAGCAGCACGACCACCCGCACGACCACGACCACCCGGGCCACGAGCCCCACGATCACGTTCACCCGCACGACGGCACCGCGCCCGGCGGCGCGACGATCACCATCGAGGAGAACCTCCTCGCCAAGAACGACCTGCTCGCCGCCCGCAACCGCGGCTGGTTCGAGGGCCGAGAAATCCTCGCCGTCAACGTCATGAGCTCGCCGGGGGCGGGCAAGACCACGCTGCTCGAGCGCACGATCCGCGAGCTGGCCGCCGACCGGGACGTCGCCGTCGTCGAGGGCGACCAGGAGACCCTCCTCGACGCCGACCGCATCCGGGCCACCGGGGCGCCCGTCGTCCAGATCAACACCGGGGCCGGCTGCCACCTCGACGCCGACATGCTGCGCCGGGGCCTGGACCGCCTGGCGCCCCGGCCGGGGTCCTGCCTGTTCGTCGAGAACGTCGGCAACCTCGTGTGCCCGGCCCTCTTCGACCTCGGCGAGGCCGCCCGGGTCGTGATCATCTCGGTCACCGAGGGCAACGACAAGCCGCTGAAGTACCCGCACATGTTCGCGGCGGCGGACCTCGTGCTCATCAACAAGGCCGACCTGCTCCCCTTCGTCGACTTCGACGTCGACCGGTGCGTCGCGCAGGCCCGCCGGCTCAACCCCCGGGTCGAGGCCCTGGTCATCTCGGCGACCACCGGGGAGGGCTTCGCCGGGTGGCTCGGGTGGCTCGCCGCCCGGGCGCCGCAGCGGGAGGCGGTGCGGGCGAGGCCCTAGACGAGACGTACTCCGCGACCGGCAACGAGGCCCAGGGAGGTGCGACGGTGCACGATCCGGTACCCGACCCGTTCGCGCGCGCCCAGGCCGTCGCCGACGCCGTCCTCTACGAGGGCTACGCGCTCTACCCCTACCGCAAGTCCTCGCCCAAGAACCAGGTGCGCTGGCAGTTCGGCGTCCTCGCGCCGCGCCGGTGGATGGAGGGCCGCGACGGCGCCGACGACGGCGTGGCGGGGTCGAGCGAGGGGTGGTGGCAGCAGAGCGAGTGCCTCCTCGAGGCCCCGCCGACGGCGACGCTGCGGGTGCGCGTGCGCTACCTCCAGCTGCAGGCCCGGGACGTCGAGCGGCGCCGGCCCGACGGCTCGTTCCAGCCGGTCGAGCGGCTCGCGACGGCCGACGGCGCCGAGCTCAGCTTCGAGGAGGCCGTCCCCCGGCACGCCGACGCCGCCGTGCCGCTCGCGCGGCTGCGCGAGGGGCCCGTCACGGTCGACCTCGCGGCCCCGGGCGGCGAGGACGCCGAGCCCGTGCGCGACGGCACGGGCCGACCGACCGGCCGGGTGGTGCGCCGCCGGCGGACGCTGACGGCACGCGTCCACCTCGCTGCCGAGCCGGCCACCACACCGTTCCCGCTCCTGCGCCTGCGCGTGCGCACCGAGAACACCGCGGCCGGCCCGGCAACGGACGCGCCCCGGCAGATCGCCCTGCGCTCCAGCCTCGTCGCCACGCACACCCTGCTGGCCACCGACGACGGCGCGTTCCTGTCGCTGCTGGACCCGCCCGCCTGGGCCGGCGAGGCGGCCGGGCAGTGCGCGAACGTCCGCACCTTCCCGGTGCTCGTCGGCGAGCCCGGCAGCCGCGACCTCGTGCTGTCCTCGCCGATCATCCTCTACGACCACCCGCAGGTCGCCCCGGAGAGCCCGGGCGACCTGTTCGACGCCGCCGAGATCGACGAGATCCTCTCCCTGCGCACCCTCACGCTCACCGACGCGGAGAAGGCGGAGGTCCGCGCCACCGACCCGCGCACGGCCGCGATCGTCGACCGCGTCGACGCCATGCCGCCGGAGGTGATGGCCCGCCTGCACGGGGCGATCCGGTCGCTGCGCCCGGTGAGGAGGCCGGCGGACCTCGCGGCCGGCGGTCCCGCAGCGGGCGGACCCGTGGCCGGCGCACCCGTGGCCGGTGCGGCCGGGGACCCGCCGCTCCCGCCCGGCGCCGAGACCGTCGTCGTCGACGGCGTGCGGCTGGCCCGGGGCAGCCGGGTGCGTCTGCGCCCGCGCCCGCGGGGCACGGACGCGCACGACATGTTCCTCGCCGGCCGCACCGCCCGGGTCGAGGGGGTGTTCCGCGACGTCGACGACGCCCGGCACGTCGCCGTCACGCTCGAGGACCCCTCGAGCGAGCCGCACCGGTGGTACGGCCGCTTCCACTACTTCGCGCCCGAGGAGGTCGAGCCGCTGGACGACACCCCGGCGGACGCCCCCGACCCCAGCGGGGCAGCCGCGACCGTGCCCCGGCCCGACGGCACCGCGGGAGGCACGCCATGACCGTGCTGGTGGCCGGCATCGGCAACGTCTTCCTCGGCGACGACGCCTTCGGCGTCGAGGTGGTCCGGCGGCTCGACCCGGCGGACGTCCCCGCCGGCGTGGACGTGGCCGACTATGGCATCCGCGGCATCCACCTCGCCTACGAGCTGCTCGACGGCCGCTACGACACCCTCGTCCTGGTCGACGCGGTGCCCCTGGGCCAGCCGCCGGGGACCCTGGCCGTCCTCGACGCCACCGGCCGGGCGGGCGCGGGCCCGGGCGCCGTCGACGCCCACGCCATGAGCCCCGACGTCGTCCTGGCGGCGCTGCACGGCCTCGGCGGCTCGATCGGCGAGGTGCTGGTCGTGGGCTGCCAGCCGCAGACCCTCGCGGAGGGGATGGGACTGTCCGCGCCGGTGCGTGCCGCCGTCGAGCGGGCCGTCCCCCTCGTCCTCGACCTGGCCCGGGAGGCGGCCGGGCCGCCGTCCCCCACCCTCGCGCAGTCCCCGGGTCCCGACCGCCGGCCCGTCCGGTGAAGGAGGCAGAGATGACCACGACCCCGCAGACCGCTCCGGGCGACCAGCGCGCCGGCTTCGACGAGATCGACATCCTGTGGATCTCGGAGGGCATGAGCTGCGACGGCGACACCGTCTCGATCACGGCGTCCAGCCAGCCCTCGATCGAGGACGTCGTCACCGGGCTCATCCCGGGCCTGCCGAAGGTGAACCTGCACAACAAGGTCCTCTCCCCCACCCTGGGCGGCGAGGAGTTCCTCGCCCCCTTCCGGGCGGCGGCGCGCGGCGAGCTCGCGCCGTTCATCCTCGTCATCGAGGGGTCCATCCCCAACGAGAACATCAACGGCGAGGGCTACTGGACCTCCTTCGGCAACGACCTCGCGACCGGGGAACCGCTGACCCTGAACTGGTGGATCGACCAGCTCGCCCCCAAGGCATGGGCCGTGGTCGCGATCGGCACCTGCGCGGCGTACGGCGGCATCCACGCCATGGCGGGCAACCCGACGGGCTCGATGGGGCTGGCGGACTACCTCGGCTGGGACTTCCGCTCCGCCGGCGAGCTGCCCATCGTCAACATCCCCGGCTGCCCGGTGCAGCCCGAGAACTTCATGGAGACCCTCGCCTGGGTGCTCTACCACGCCGCCGGCGCGGCGCCGCCGCCCCCGCTGGACGACCTGCTGCGCCCCCAGTGGCTGTTCGGCAAGACCGTCCACGAGGGCTGCGACCGGGCCGGGTACTACGAGCAGTCCGACTTCGCCTACGACTACAACTCGCCCAAGTGCCAGGTCAAGGTCGGGTGCTGGGGGCCGGTCGTCAACTGCAACGTGCCCAAGCGGGGCTGGATGCACGGCGTGGGCGGGTGCCCCAACGTCGGCGGCATCTGCATCGGCTGCACGATGCCGGGCTTCCCGGACAAGTTCATGCCGTTCATGGACGCCCCGCCGGGCGGGTACCTCTCGGCCACCCTCGGCAAGCCCTACGGCGTCTTCGTCCGCCGCATGCGCGGCATCACCAACGCCTCGCTCAACAAGGAGCCGCGGTGGCGCCACAACCGCGGCGAGCTCACCACCGGCTACGACCCGCGCTGGCGCGCCGACGTCCCCACCACCGCCGCAGGAGGCCCCCGATGACCGTCACCGACCGCCGGGGCGCCGGCCCCGGGCAGGAGCAGGAACAGCTCGTCGAGATGTCGTGGGACCCCATCACCCGCATCATCGGCAACCTCGGCATCTACACCAAGATCGACTTCGGGAACCGGCGGGTCGCCGAGTGCCACTCCACCTCCTCCCTCTTCCGCGGGTACTCGGTGTTCATGCGGGGCAAGGATCCCCGCGACGCCGGCTTCATCACCAGCCGGATCTGCGGCATCTGCGGGGACAACCACACCACCTGCTCCAACTACGCCCAGCAGATGGCCTACGGCATCAAGACGCCCAAGCTGGGCGAGTGGATCGTCAACCTCGGCGAGGCCGCGGAGTACCTGTTCGACCACACCCTGTTCCAGGACAACCTCGTCTTCGTCGACTTCTGCGAGGCGATGGTCAAGGCCACCAACCCGAGCGTGCTGGCCAAGGCCGAGAACACCCCGGCGCCGCACGCCGGCATCCACGGCTATCGCACCATCGCCGACCTCATGCGGGCGTTCAACCCGTTCGAGGGCGAGGTGTACAAGCAGGCGCTGCACATGAGCCGGGTCACCCGCGAGATGTTCTGCCTCATGGAGGGCCGCCACGTCCACCCCTCGACGATGTACCCCGGCGGGGTGGGCACGGTGCCCTCCCCGACGCTGTTCACCGACTACCTGTCCCGGCTGATGTCGATCATCGACTTCGTCAAGCAGGCCGTGGCCATGAACGACGACGTCTTCGACTTCTTCTACCAGGCGCTGCCCGGCTACGAGGAGGTCGGCCGCCGCCGGGTCCTGCTGGGCTGCTGGGGGGCCTTCCAGGACCCGGAGGTGGTCGACTACCGCTACGAGACGATGAACACCTGGGGCAACGCCATGTTCGTCACCCCCGGCGTCGTCGTCGACGGCGAGCTCGTCACCACCAACCTCGTCGACATCAACCTCGGCATCCGGATCCTGCTGGGCAGCTCGTTCTACGAGGACTGGGCCAGCGAGCCGCCGTTCGTCACCCACGACCCGTTGGGCAACCCGGTGGACCACCGCCACCCGTGGAACCAGACCACCCTGCCCGCCCCGGGCAAGCGCGACTTCGACGGCAGGTACAGCTGGGTGATGAGCCCGCGCTGGTACGACCGGCGCACCGGCGACCACCTGGCCCTGGACACCGGCGGCGGCCCGTTCGCCCGGCTGTACACCACCGCGCTGGCCAACCGGGTGAACACCCCGTACGTGCGCTCGACCGGCTCGAGCGTGCAGATCACCCTGCCGCGCAGCGCGACCCTGCCCGAGCAGACCCTGGAGTGGCGGATCCCGCCGTGGTCCAACGCCATCGAGCGCGACCGGGCCCGGGCCTACTTCATCGCCTACGCCGCCGGCATGGCGCTGTACTTCCTCGAGGAGGCCCTGACCCGGGTGCGCGGCGGGGACCAGAAGGTGTTCCAGACCTTCGAGCTGCCCGAGGAGGCCATCGGCTGCGGCTTCCACGAGGCCGTGCGCGGGGTCCTGTCCCACCACCTCGTCATCCGCGACGGCAAGATCGCCAACTACCACCCCTACCCCCCGACGCCGTGGAACGGCAGCCCGCGGGACAGCTTCGGCACGCCGGGGCCCTACGAGGACGCCGTGCAGGACATGCCGATCTTCGAGGAGAACGGCCCGGACGACTTCCGCGGGGTCGACATCATGCGCGCGGTGCGCAGCTTCGACCCGTGCCTGCCGTGCGGGGTGCACATGTACGTCGGCGGCGGCCGGACCATCCGCCAGACCCACTCGCCGATGTTCGGGGCCTCCCATGGCTGAGCCGGCACTGGACGACGCGGCGGTCGGGCAGCTGCTCGCCCGCTTCGACGAACTGCTCGACGTCGTCGAGGCCGCGCCCGGCGCCGCCGCCGAGGCGGCGGTCGAGGCGATCCGGACGCTGGCGGAGATCTACGGCGAGGCGCTGCGCCGCGTGCTCGCGCTCGCGCCCGCCCTGCACGCCGACCTCGCCCGGGACCAGCTCCTCGGGCACCTCCTGGTCGTCCACGACCTCCACCCGGGCACCGTCGAGGACCGGGTGGAGCAGGCGCTCGACGCGGTGCGCCCGTACGTCGAGTCCCACGGCGGGCGGGTCGAGCTCGTGGGCATCGACGCCGGCGTCGCTCAGGTCCAGCTCTCCGGGGCGTGCTCGAGCTGCTCGTCGTCGGCGGTCACCCTCGAGCAGACGGTGTCCGAGGCCGTGCTCGCCCTGGCCCCGGAGCTGAGCGAGGTCGCACCGGTCAAGCCCCACCGCGCGCCGGCGGTCATCCCGGTCGCGGCGCTGTTCCACCGGCCCGCCGACCTGGGCGCGCCGTGAGCAGCGGCGCGCTGGAGCGGGTGCTCCGGGGTGGCGGGCGGGCCCCGCTGCTCGCCGAGCGGTGCGACGTGTGCGGGGCCCCGCTGCCCGAGCGGCACCGGCACCTGCTCGACACCGAGCGGGCCGACGTCATGTGCGCCTGCCGCCCGTGCTCGCTGCTCTTCGTCCGGGACGTGGCCAGCCTGGGGCACTACCGCCTGGTGCCCGAGCGCCGGCTGCGGCTGGGCGCGGTGGCCACCGACGAGCTCGGCGTCCCGGTGGGCCTGGCGTACGTCGTCCGCGGGGCGGACGACGCGGTGGTGGCGCACTACCCCAGCCCGCTCGGCTCCACCCGGTGGGAGGTCGACCCGCCGGCGTGGCAGGCGGTCGTGGCCCGCCGCCCGGAGCTGGCGGGCCTGGTGCCGGAGGTGGAGGCCTTCCTCGTCAACACCGCCCGCGGGGCCCGGCAGCACTGGATCGTCCCGATCGACGACTGCTTCCGCCTGATCGCCGTCGTGCGGCGGGAGTGGCGGGGCCTGTCCGGCGGGAGCCGCGTGTGGCCGGCCGTGGAGGAGTTCTTCGCCGACCTCGAGCACCGTCGAGAGGAGGAGCCATGACCATCCGGGTGGGCAAGCCCGACGTCGCCCCCGACGTCTCCGCGCACGTCAAGGGGGTCGACCAGGGCAACGCCGGGCAGGTGCACAAGCAGCGCGGCCACCACGCCGACGACACCGTCGACGCGCGGCGCTCCACGGGGATCAACGCGCGCCGGCGCGACCCGATCTCCCCGGCCATGCCGAACCTGCCGCCGGGCTGAGCCGGCGGCCCGAAGCGCGCCGGCCCGGCGCAGCAGGAGGTGAGGACCGTGTTCATCGCGTGGAACCGGCCGCCGTCCCGGGCATCGTCCCGGGCGGCGACGGCGGCGCCCGTCCCGGCGACGACCGGCGGCGCCGGGACGGTGGTCAAGGTGGCACTGGTCGCCGCGGGCGCCGTCGGCCTGGTGTACCTGACCCGCAAGGAGCTGCCGGCGCTCAAGCGCGAGTACCGGCTGCTGCGGATGTGAGCCCCCCGCGGCCGGACCCGTGACGGCCGGCCCCCCCGCCGACGAGGACGGAGACAGCACATGTGCCTAGGGATTCCCGGCAGGATCGTCGCGGCCGTGGAGGGCCACGGCGGCCTGCTCGCGCTCGCCGACGTGCGCGGGGTGCGGGACACCATCAACCTCGGCATGCTCGACGGCCCGCCGCCGGGCCCGGGCGCCTGGGTGCTCATCCACATGGGCTTCGCCATGGAGGTCATCGACGAGGACCGGGCCGCCCGGGCGATGGAGGGCCTGGAGCTCATGGGGCCCGGCCGGGACGCGGGCCAGGGGGCGCGATGACCGCCACGACGACGCGGACGGCGGTGCCCGGGCCGGTGCTCTTCGCCCGGTACGCCTTCCCGCCCAACCGCCACGGCTACTGCGGCCCGGCGGACCACCTGGCGTTCTTCGAGAGCGGCACCGCCGGGGACGACCGCGGGCTGCGCGCGATGGCCCGCGAGTTCGCCGGCGCCTGGCCCTACCTCGAGCTCATCGCCGGGGCCACCGGGCTGCCCGACCCGCTCGACCACCGCGCGGTGGAGGCCTACTGGGTGGGCAGCCGGCTGCTCGACCGCGTCGGGGTCACCCACGTCGCCGGGTCCATGGAGGAGCGCTTCCGGTACCGGGCCGGCCCACGCTTCGGCCGCCTCACCGCCGAGGTGCTCGCCGGCGGCGTGCCGCACCACAGCTTCGCCGTGTTCTGCGTCTACCCCTGGACCGGCCTGCTGGGCGACGACCGGCGGGCGGCCCAGGCGCTGACCGTGCTGGACATGTGCCGGATCCGCTGGGGCCGGGTCGTCCACGTCCACGGCGACCGGGTCGAGGTCGCCTCCCGGCATCTGGGCTGGGACGGACGCCGCCTCGACCTCGGCTCCCCCCGGCCCGAGACGGTCGAGCGCGCCGTCGACGGGCTCGGTCCCGGCGCCGAGCTCCGGCCCGGCGACTGGGTCGCCATGCACTGGGAGTGGGTCTGCGACCGGCTCACCGACGCGCAGGTCCGGGCGCTGAGCCACTACACGGCGCGCCACCTGCGGATCCTCAACGACGCCGCGGACGCCGGACCGCTGGGGCTGCTGGCATGAGCGGGGCGGGCGAGCCGCCGGCGATCTCCCGGCGCGACGTCCTGCGGGGCGCCGCGCTGCTCGGGGGCCTGGGCCTCCTCGCCGCCTGCGCGGACCAGCCGACCCCGTCCGGCGCCGGGACCGCCACCGCCGCGGGGGGGATCACCGTGACGGACCAGCGCGGCACCACCCTGACCTTCGACCGCCCGGTCACCCGCATCGTCACGCTGCCGATGCCGGCCGCCTCGCTGGCAATCGCCGTCGACGCCTCGGCCGAGCACGTGGTGGGGATGCACGAGTCGTCGTGGACGGCGATCCGCGACGGGATCCTCGGCAAGATCTTCCCGGCGGCCACCGGCGTCGCCCACGACGTCGCCGGCCAGGACTTCACGCCGAACGTCGAGAGCATCCTCGCGCTGCGGCCCGACGTCGTCGTGCAGTGGGCCGACCAGGGCACCGGCATCATCGCCCCGCTGGAGAACGCCGGGCTGAAGGTCCTCGGCGTGACCTACGGGACCCAGGAGGACCTCGACACCTGGACGACCACGTTCGCCGCGCTGCTCGGCAAGCCCGCCCGCGCCCGGGAGATGATCGCCCGCAGCGACGCCGCGCTGGCGGACGTCAAGGCGCGCACCGCCAAGGTGGCCGGCGGGTCCCCGAAGGTCCTGTACTTCAACCGGTTCGCGGCCGGGCTGAAGGTGGCCGGCCCGAAGACCTACAACGACTTCTACATCCGCCTCGTCGGCGCGGAGAACCCGGCGACCGGGCCGGCCGGGGTGCAGGGCACCGGCATGGTGGGCGTGGACGTCGAGCAGGTGCTGCGCTGGGACCCCGACGTCGTGCTGCTGGGCAACTTCGACGGCGCGATGCCGGACGACCTCTACCGCGACCCCGTGTGGGCCCCGCTCGCGGCGGTGCGGACCCGGCGCGTGTACAAGGTGCCGCTCGGCGGGTACCGCTGGGACCCGCCGGGGCAGGAGTCGGCGCTGATGTGGCACTGGCTCTCCCACGTGGTCTTCCCCGCCGACGACGGCGCCACCCTGCGCGACCGGGTGCGGGAGACGTACGCCTTCCTCTACGACTACCGGCCCACGGACGACGACCTCGCCCAGATCCTGTGGTCGGCGCCCAACCACGGCTCGGCCGGCTACGGGCAGTTCGATGCGTGACGCGACCCGCACCGCGCGGCGCACCCCGCGCACGCCCCGGACCCGGGACGGCCTGACCGCCGCGGCGGTGCCGGTGCTCGTCATGGCGGTGGGCGTCGTCGGCGTCGGGCTGGTGGCGCTGTCGGTGGGCCGGTTCCCGGTGCCCGTGGGCGACGTCGTGCAGATCCTCGCCGGGCGGGTGCGCGGCGGGGAGGCGGCGAGCGCGGAGAACGTCGTCCTCCTCGTGCGCCTGCCGCGGATCTTGCTGGCCCTGCTCGTCGGGGGCGGCCTGGGCATCGCCGGCGCCGCGCTGCAGGCGACCTTCCGCAACCCCCTGGTCAGCCCGGAGATCATCGGCGTCTCCGCGGGCGCGTCGTTCGGCGGGGCGCTGGCCCTGCTGCTGGGGCTGGGCACGGTCTACCTCGTCGCCGGGGCGTTCGTGTGCGGCCTGGGCGCCCTGGCCGTGCTGTTCGTGCTCACCCTCGCCCGCGGCGGCGCCTCGATGCTCATGGTGGTCCTCGGCGGGGTGGTCACCGGCTCGTTCTTCTCCGCCCTCGTCTCGCTCGTGACCTACCTCGCGGACCCGTACACCACGCTGCCGGCCATCGTGTTCTGGCTGCTGGGCAGCGTCGCCACGGCCACCTTCGCCAAGGTCGGCGTGGCCCTGGTGCCGATCCTGGCCGGCGCGGCGACGCTGGTCCTGCTGCGCTGGCGCCTCAACGTCCTGTCGCTGGGCGACGAGGAGGCCGCCGCGCTCGGGCTGCGGCCGGCCCCGCTGCGGTGGGTCGTGCTCGGGGCCGCCGCGCTCGTGGTCGCCGGCGGCGTGGCGGTGTGCGGCGTCATCGCCTGGGTGGGGCTGGTGGTCCCGCACCTGGCCCGGATGTGGGTGGGACCGGACCACCGGGTGCTGCTGCCGGTGTCCTTCCTCCTGGGCGGGGCCTACCTGATCGCCGTCGACACCCTGGCCCGCACGGCGACGGCCGCCGAGATCCCGCTGGGGGTGATCACGGCGCTGGTCGGGGCGCCGGTGTTCTTCGTGCTGCTGCGTCGCAACCGGGACAGGATCTGGGACAGTGCTTGAGCTCGAGCGTCTGGGCTTCGGCTACCCGGGCCGCGGCTGGCTCTTCCGGGACGTGAGCCTGCGGGTGGCGGCCGGGACCGCCACCGCCGTGCTGGGGCCGAACGGGCGCGGGAAGACCACCCTGGTGCGCTGCGCCGCCGGGCTGCTCGCCCCGCGCGAGGGCGTCGTGCGCAGCGACGGCGCCGTGGGGTACGTGCCGCAGGCGCGCGGCGGCGCGTTCGCCTACCGGGCCGTGGACATGGTGGTCATGGGCCGCACCCGCCTCCTCGGGGTGTTCGCGACCCCGGGCCGGGCGGACCGGACCGCGGCCCTGGAGGCGATGGGCCGTGTCGGCATCGGGCACCTGGCCGAGCGCCGGTTCCCCACCCTCAGCGGCGGGGAGCAGCAGCTCGTGCTCATCGCGCGGGCGATCGCCGCGGAGTGCCCGACCCTCGTGCTCGACGAGCCCTGCGCCGCGCTGGACCTGCAGAACCAGGCCCGCGTGCTGCGGCTGCTGCGCCGCCTCGTGGGCGAGGGCCTGGCGGTGCTGCTGACCACCCACCACCCCGACCACGCGCTGGCCCTGGCCGACGCCGTCGTGCTCATGGTGGCCCCGCGCGACGTGCGCGCCGGGCCCGCCCGGGACCTGCTCACCGACGGCGCCCTTTCCGAGCTCTACGGCGTCGAGGTCCGCACGATCACCTACCGCGAGGGGGACGCGGAGCGGCGCGCGGTGGTCACGCCCTTCGCCGCCGAGCCGGGTGCGGTTTCGGCCGGTCCGCTACGCTTCCGAACGGATCCCGGGCCGGACGTGGCCCGGTAGCGCGGGCCCGGGCTGGGCCCGGTCGATCCCCGGGCCTGGCGCGCAGCGCGGTGACTGCGCGTGCCGGCTCCGGCCCGCTCCCGTGAGGAGTCCCGTGCGCGCCCGCCGTCATCCCCGCCTGCACCCCGCCCGACGACCAACCCGCCCCCCTGGTCGCAACCACGATGCCTGCCTGGCCCCGGCGGCGGGCCGCCGGGTGCTGGCCGCGCTGGGCGCGGCCGCCGCCGCGCTCGCCCTCGCCGCCTGCGGCGCCGCGCCGGCCGCCACGCCCTCGGGGTCCGGATCCGGCGCGGCGGCCGGTCCCGCCGCGGCCGGGCCGGACGCCGCCGGCTTCCCGCTCACCGTGGCCAGCTGCGGCGTCGAGGCCGCCCTCGCCGCCCCGCCGCGGCGCATCGTCACCATCAAGTCCTCCGCGACGGAGATGGTCCTCGCCCTCGGGGCCGGCGACCGGCTGGTCGGCACGGCCTTCGCCGACGGCGAGCCGCCCGCGGACCTGGCCGACGCCGCCGCGCAGGCGCCGGTCCTGGCCGAGAAGAACCCGGCCCCCGAGGCGGTGCTGCAGCTCGAGCCGGACCTCGTCTACGCCGGCTGGGAGTCCAACCTCTCGGCCGACGGCGCCGGGGAGCGCGGCATGTACGCCGACCTGGGCATCGCCACCTACGTCTCGCCCGCGGCGTGCAAGGCGCCGACCTACCAGCCCGGCACGCTCACCTTCGACCTCGTCTTCGACGAGATCACCGAGGTGGGCCGGCTCCTGGGCGCGGAGGGCGCCGCCGCCCGCCTGGTGGCCGACCAGCGCGCCGAGCTGGCCGCGGTGAGCCCGTCGGACGCCGGGCTCAGCGCGCTGTGGTACTCCTCCGGCGAGGACGCCCCGTACGTCGGGGCGGGCATCGGCGCCCCGCAGATGATTCTCGAGGCGGTGGGGCTGGAGAACGTCGCCGCCGACGTCGCCGACACCTGGACGTCGCTGTCCTGGGAGGCGGTGGCCGAGCGCGCGCCGGACGTCATCGTGCTCGTGGACTCCTCCTGGAACACCGCCGCGCACAAGATCGACCTGCTCGAGGCGAACCCGGTCACCGCGGCGCTGCCCGCGGTGCGCGAGCACCGCTACCTCACCGTCCCGTTCCCGGCCACCGAGGCCGGGGTGCGCAACGTCGCGGCCGTGACCGACCTCGCGCGCCAGCTGGCCGGCCTCGACGCCGGCCTCCAGGGGGCCGGATGAGGGGCGGGCCCGCGACGGGCCCGACGCCCCCGACGAGGGGCGGCCGACGGCGCCAGCCGCCCCTCGCCGTCGTCCTCCTCGCCCTCACCGCGGCGCTGCTCGCCGTGGCCGGCTGGGCGGTGACGCGGGGGCAGGCGGACATCACCGTCGCCCAGGTGGGCGCCTCGGCCGGGCACCGGCTGTGCACGGCGGTGCTGGCCGCGGCCGGGTGCCCGGCGGACCCGCTCACCCCGGTCCAGGACGCCATCGTGTGGCAGGGCCGGGCCCCGCGGGTGGTGGCGGCCGCCGCCGTCGGCGCGGGCCTGGCGGTGGTCGGCGCCGTCATGCAAGCCCTCACCCGCAACCCGCTCGCCGACCCCTACCTGCTCGGGGTCTCCTCCGGGGCGTCGGTGGGGGCGGTGGCGGTGCTCGTGCTCGGCCTGACGGCGGCGCTGCCGGTGGCGGCGTTCGTCGGGGCGCTGGCCGCGCTGGCGGTCACGCTGGCGCTGGCCACCGGCCGCGGCGGCGGGCTCTCGCCCGTGCGCACGGTGCTCGCCGGCGTGGCCGTCGCCCAGGCGGGCTCCGCCGTCGTGAGCTTCGTGATCATCTGGTCCGCCACCGGCGACTCCTACCGCGAGGTGCTGTCCTGGCTCATGGGCTCGCTCGGCGGGACCACCTGGTCCGAGGCGCTGCTGGCGCTGGGGGCGACGGCGGTGGTGGGCACCGTGCTCGTGGCGCAGGGGCGCCCCCTGGACGCCTTCACCTTCGGCGACGTCTCCGCCGCCTCCCTGGGGGTCGCGGTCACCCGGGCCCGGTGGCTGCTGCTGGGCGCCGGGGCGCTGCTGACCGCGCTGCTGGTCTCGGTGGCCGGGGCGATCGGGTTCGTCGGGCTGGTCGTGCCGCACGCGGTGCGGCTGGTCGCCGGCACACGCCACTACCGCCTGCTGCCCGTGGCCGGGCTGGCCGGCGCGAGCTTCCTCCTGGTGGCCGACACCGCCGCGCGCAGCTTGTTCGAGCCGCGCGAGCTGCCGGTGGGCGTGCTCACCGCCGTCATCGGCGCGCCGGTGTTCGCCGTCCTCCTGCGCCGAAAGGCCCACACCGCATGAGCCACCCCCGAGACGTCGACGTCGCCGCTCCCCCGGCCGCCCCCGCCCTGGACCTCGCCGGGCTGCGGGTGAGCGCCGGGCGCACCGTGCTGCTCGACGGCGTGGACTGCGCCGTCCCGGCCGGGGCGGTGACCGCCGTCGTCGGTCCCAACGGCGCCGGGAAGTCGACCCTGCTGCGGGCGATCGTCGGTGCGCTGGCCCCGGACGCCGGGGTGGTCCGGCTCGCCGGCCGCGACCCGGCCTCGCTGACCCGCCGCGAGCGCGCCCGCCGGCTCGCGCTGGTCGAGCAGGACGCCCCCGCCGACGTCTCCCGGGAGGTGCGCGACGTCGTCCTGCTCGGCCGCACCCCGCACCGGGCCCGCTGGGGCGCCGACAGCGCCGCCGACCTCGCCGTCGCCCGCGCGGCGATGGCCCGCACCGGCGCCGAGGCGCTGGCCGGCCGGGACTTCGCCACCCTGTCCGGCGGGGAGCGCCAGCGGGTGCACCTGGCGCGCGCGCTCGCGCAGGAGCCGTCGCTGCTGCTGCTGGACGAGCCGACCAACCACCTCGACGTCGGCGCCCAGCTCGCGGTGCTGCGCCTGGCGCGGGACCTGGCCGCGGACGGGGTCACCGTGCTCGCCGCGCTGCACGACCTCAACCACGCCCTGCGCTTCTGCGACCACGTGCTCGTCCTGGCTGGCGGGACCGTGGTGGCCGCCGGCGACCCCCGCGAGGTGCTCACCGCCGACCTGGTCAGCGACGTCTACGGGGTGCCCGCGCACCGCCTCGCGGTGGACGGGCACGACCTCCTGGTCTTCGACCCGGCCTGACGCCGTGGGCGGGCGGGATGGGGGACACTGCCCGCATGCCCCAGGTGTACGCCCACGAGGCGCTGCTGACCGTGGCACCCGGCGCCGACCCCCGCGCGCCCGGCGGCGCGATCACGGTCGAGCTGTGCGGGTCCTGGCCCACGACGGGCCGTGCCCGCTGGCCCCGCACCACACCGCCGTCGCCGGCACGGGCCCCGAGCTGCGCCTGAGGGTCGTGTTCGTCGCCGAGCGGGCGCACGAGGCCGAGGTGCGCCGCCGCGTCGACCTGGCGCTGCGCCGCGGGCGGCTGACCGGACCCGACGGCGCGACGACGACCTGGCGGCTGCGCTCCAGCGCCGCCGCGGAACCCTCCCCCGCCGAGCGGTCGCTCGGCCGACGGCTGGGGGCGTGAGGTCAGTCGCTCACGCCCCGGCGGAACATGTCCTCCGCGGGCGGGCGGATCAGGGTCGCCGCGCCGTCGCCGTCCTCCAGGCTCACGGCGTGGCCCATGCCGCGCACGACGGCGACGGGGCGGCCGGCCGCCTTGCCCTTGACCAGCTCGGCCGCCGCGGCGATCTCGTCGGCCAGGCTCATGACGGTGACGTTGAGCTCGCGGCCGTAGGCGTCGCGGCGGCCGCGGTGGTCGGCGAGCACCCGCACGCCGGCCGCGCCGATCGCCATGTCGACCAGCCCGCGGCGCCAGGGCCGCCCGGCGGTGTCGGTGACGAGCACGCCCGGGCGCACGCCCAGCCGGGCGTGCAGCCCGCGGCGCAGCCGGCGGGCGGAGGCGTCGGGGTCTTCCGGCAGCAGCAGCGCCGTG
Source organism: Georgenia ruanii (assembly GCF_009193175.1). Lineage (GTDB taxonomy): Bacteria > Actinomycetota > Actinomycetes > Actinomycetales > Actinomycetaceae > Georgenia > Georgenia ruanii. The sequence goes on from NZ_VUKE01000001.1 coordinate 179,383, forward strand.
CCGGCCGGCACGTCCGAGGCGTCCACGCCGGCGGCAGCCATGACCAGCCCCTGCCTGTTCTCCACGATGCGCAGCACCCCGCCGTCGGGCCGCTGCCGGGTGGCCACCACCCGCACGGTCTCGCCGGCGATGACGGCGTCGCGGGCGGCGGCGTCCCGGGCGGCGACGAGCCGGCCCTCCGCCTTGGCGACGATCTTCGAGGCGACGACGACGACGTCGCCCTCGGCCACGCCGGTGGTGCCGTCCGGCCAGCGCAGGGCCGCGAGCGCCGGGGTGAGCCGGGCGGCGAGGTCGTCCCCGCGGGTGATGACCGGCACGCCGTCGGGGGCCTGGGCCATGACGAGGACCGCCGGGGCGGTCACGTCGGCGGGCGCGGTGGCGCCGCCGCCGGCCGGCGCGGCGGCGTCGCCCGGGGGCGCGGCGTCCGGGCCGGTGGGGGCGGCGCTCATCGGGCGAGCTTCGGCAGGACGTCGCGGCCGAAGACCTCGAGCCACTCGGCCTGGTTGCGCCCGACGTTGTGCAGGTAGATCCGGTCGAAGCCGAGGTCGACGTACTTCTGGATCTCCGCCCGGTGGGCGTCGGGGTCGGCGGAGATGACCATGCGACCGGCGAAGTCCTCCGCGCGCACCAGCTTGGCCATGGCCGCGAAGTCGTACGGGGAACGGATGTCGGCCTTGGGGAACTTCATCCCGCCGTTGGGCCACTGCTCCATCGCGTTCGCCAGCGCCTCCTCGTCGGTGGGCGCCCAGGACAGGTGCAGCTGGAGCACCTTGGGCATGGCGTCGGGGTCCTTGCCCGCCTCGCGCGCCCCGGCGGCGAACTTCTCGAACAGCCCGCCGATCTTCTCCAGCGGGGCGCCGACGGTGATCAGCCCGTCGGCGTGCTTGCCGGCCCGCTTGGCCGTCACCGGGCCGCCGGTGGCCACGAGGATCGGCGGGGCCTCCTCGGGCATCGTCCACAGCCGGGTGGACTCGAGCTTGTAGAACGTCCCGGCGTGCTTGGTGTCCTTGCCCGCCAGGGAGTTGGTGAACAGCTTGCGGATGATCTCGATGGCCTCGAACATCCGGTTGATCCGCTCGGCGGCCTCGGGCCAGTACCCGCCGATGATGTGCTCGTTGAGCGCCTCGCCCGAGCCCAGCCCCAGCCAGTGCCGGCCGGGGTACATCGCGGCCAGCGTCGCCGACGCCTGGGCGACCATCGCCGGGTGGTACCGGAACGTCGGGGCGGTCACGCCGGGGCCGAAGTCCCCGCGCGTGCGCTCGCCGACGGCGGTGAGCACGTTCCACACGAAGGACGCCTGGCCCTGGGTCGGCGTCCACGGCTGGAAGTGGTCCGCCGCCATGACGCCGGAGAACCCGTGCTCCTCCGCCCGCGCGGAATAGTCCACCGCCTCGGTGGGGTGGAACTGCTCGAGCGCCGCCGCGTAACCGATGGTCAGGCCGTCTGCCACGATGTGTCCGCCTCTCGTTCGGGGGTCCGGCCCCTCATCGTAGGCGTGATGGCACGACGGCCCCGCGGCGGCGGGGCCTCACCCCTGCGGCGGCTCGTCCCGCCCGGCCTCCTCGGCGGCGTCGGCCTCGTTCTTGGTCGGGTACACCGCGCCGTCGGCGTGCTCGGGCGGGCTGTAGATCGTGTACAGCACGAGCGGGTTGGGGCCGACGTTGAGGAAGTTGTGCCGGGCACCCGCCGGCACGACGACGATGTCACCGGGGGCGACGAACTTCTCGTCGCCGTCGATGACCGCCTTGCCCGCCCCCGCCACGAAGCTGAGGATCTGGTCGGTGCCCTCGTGCGTCTCCTCGCCGATCTCATCCCCCGGCGGGACGGTCATGATCACGAGCTGGCTCTGCTCCCCGGTCCACAGCACGCGCCGGAACTCCGCGCCGTGCTCCGGCTCGCCCTCGCGCGACCACAGTCGGACGGTCATCGACTCCCCCTTCCCTCCGGCGCGCTCGTGCGCCGGTGCGTGCGCCCCAGGTTGCCCCAGACCGGCCGGGGCCGCAGGCGGAACGGCCCCCGGCGCGAAGGTCCGGCGGGCAGGTCAGGCGGGCAGGTAGGCGTCGACGAGCCGGCGCGCCACGGCCACCGAGTCGACCAGCGGGTGGCGGGCGAACGCCAGCCAGGCCGCCTCTCGCGAGCCGGTGCGGGCGGCGTCGATGATGAGCCGCTCGCAGGCCTTGACCGCCGCCACCCGGGCGAGCATCGCCGGCGCCAGCTCGGTGCGCAGCTCCAGCGGGTGCACGCCGGCGCCGTCGACCCGCACCGGCACCTCGACGACGGCGTCGGCGGGCAGGCCCGGCAGCAGCGGGGCGCCGTCGGGCCCGGTGTTGGCGACGTCGAGGATCATCCGGTGCTCCTCGGCGCCGAGCAGCGCGGCCATGAGGTCCACGGCGACCTCGTGGTAGCCGCCGCCGAGGTCCTCGGCGTGCCGCTCCCCCGCGGCCGTGCTCTCGCGCTCGGTGGCCATGTAGGTGGCCTCCCGCTCGGCCAGCGCCCCGCGCCACAGCGCCAGCGCCAGCGCGGGCTCGGCGGCGGCCGCGGCGTAGAAGGCGCTCTGCTGCCCGGCGAGGAACTCCCCGCGGGTGCGCGGCTCGGCCGCGAGCGCCGCGACGGCCTCGCGGGTGTAGTCGTAGTAGTACAGGTACTCGTTGGGCAGGGCGCGCTGGGCCCGCACCCACTCGGCGCCCATGAGCCGGACCTCCTCCAGCCCGCGCAGCGCGGCGTCGTCGGCCAGCAGGCCCGGCAGCAGGTCCCGGCCGCGGGCGCGCACCGCCCGCAGCCAGCCCAGGTGGTTGAGCCCGGCGTAGTCGACCTCCGCCTCGCCGCGGTCGAAGGCCATCGGGTCCAGGCCGACGGCGCGCAGGGTGCGGCGCACGAGCGCGATGGGCGTGTCGCAGATGCCGACGACCCGGTCGCCCAGGTGTGCGCGCATGGCCTCGGTGACGATCGAGGCGGGGTTGGTGAAGTTGATGGTCCAGGCCTGCGGCGCGAGCGCGGCGATGCGCGCGGCCAGGGCGTCGGCCACGGGCACGGTGCGCAGCGCGTACGCCAGCCCGCCCGGGCCGACCGTCTCCTGGCCGAGGACGCCGAGTCCCAGCGCGGCGCGCTCGTCGCGCGTGCGCCCGCCGGTCCCGCCGACCCGGATGGCGGAGAAGACGACGTCGGCCCCGCGCACCGCCTCGTCGACGTCGGTGGTCGCCCGCACGGCCGGCCCCGCCCCCGCCTCGGCGGCGAGCTGGGCGAGGACGTCGGTGACGACGCCGAGCCGGGCGGCGTCGTCGTCGAGGAGGACCACGCGGTCGACGCCGACTCGCCCGGAGGCGGCCATCACGGCCTGGTAGACGAGCGGGACCCGGAAGCCCCCGCCGCCGAGGATCGTCAGCTGCACGGGGCCACGGTATCGGGATGGGAGGATCCCCATATGACCACCGCCCCCGCCGAGCCCTTGGACGTCCTCGTCGCCGGACCCGTCTTCTTCGACGTCGTGTTCACCGGGCTGCCCACCGCCCCGCGCCCGGGCACCGAGGTGTGGGCGCAGGGCATGGGTACCGCGCCCGGGGGCATCGCGAACCTCGCCGTGCCCGCCGCCCGGCTGGGCCTGCGCACCGGGATGGCCGCCGGGTTCGGCGACGACGCCTACGCCGACTGGCTGTGGACGGTGCTCGCCGAGCAGGAGGGCGTGGACCTGTCCGCCTCCCGCCGGTACCGGCACTGGCACACCTCGGTGACGGTGTCCATGGCCTCGGGCCGGGACCGGGCGATGGTCACGCACGGGCACCCCGACCCCGAGCCGACCGGGCTGCTGCTCGCCGAGGCGCCCGCCGCCCGCGCCGTCGTCACCGAGCTCGTCCCGGCCGGCGAGGCGGGCGGGTGGTGGCGGCCCATGGCCCAGGCGGGCACCCTCGTGTTCGCCGACGCCGCCTGGGACCCCTCCGGGGCGTGGGACGCCGACCTGCACGAGCGGCTCGACGGCTGCTACGCCTTCACGCCCAACGCGGCGGAGGCGCTGGCGTACACCCGCATGGCGGACCCGGCCGAGGCGGCGCAGGAGCTGGCGGAGCACGTGCCGCTCGTCGTGGTCACGCTCGGCGGGGACGGGGCGCTGGCCGTCGAGGGCGGGCGGGAGGTGCGGGTGGAGCCGCTGGACGTCGACGCCATCGACGCCACCGGCGCCGGCGACGTCTTCGCCGCGGCCCTGGTCACCGGCACCCTGCACGGCTGGCCGCTCGAGCAGCGGCTGCGCTTCGCCACCTTGTGCTCGGGGCTGGCGGTCCAGCACTTCGGCGGGTCGCTGGCGGCGCCGGGCTGGGGCGACATCGCCGACTGGTGGGACGCCACGGTGGCGGCCGCCCGCACCGGCGAGCCCGCCGCGCGGGCGACGGCGGACCGCTACGAGTTCCTCACCGACGTCCTGCCCGGCCGGGCGCTGGCCCGCGTCCGCCGCGCGGAGGCAACCATCGCCCGCCTGTCCGACGCCCAGCAGGGGACGACGGCGCCCGCCGCGCCGACCCTGCGCACGCGCTGAGGCCCGCGCCGCCGCCCCCGCACACGCGCCGACTCTTCGCGCCGCCGCCCCCGCGCACGCGCCGAGCCGGTCGCGCGAGAATGCCCGCCATGGACACCACCAGCTACCGCCTCGACGGCCACGACGTCTTCGAGCACCGCCTCACCGTCCCGCTCGACCACGCCGACCCGGCCGGGGAGACCCTCACGGTCTTCGCCCGGGAGATCGTGCGCGACGGCGGCGGGGACCGGCCCCACCTCGTGTGGTTCCAGGGCGGGCCCGGCGGGCGCGCCGACCGGCCGGCCCGGATCGGCGGCTGGCTGGACCGGGCCCTGCGCGACTACCGGGTGGTCCTGCTCGACCAGCGCGGCACCGGCGCCTCCACCCCGGCCGACGCCGTCACGCTCACCGCGCGCGGGGACGCCGCCGCGCAGGCGGCCTACCTCGCGCACTTCCGCGCCGACGCCATCGTGGCCGACGCCGAGGCCCTGCGCCGCGAGCTCACCGGGGGCCGGCCCTGGGCGGCGCTGGGGCAGTCCTTCGGCGGGTTCGTCATCACGGCCTACCTCAGCGCCGCGCCGGAGGGGCTCAGCGCCGCCTACATCACCGGCGGGCTGCCCGCGCTGACGGCCAGCGCGGAGGACGTCTACCGGCTCACCTACGCCAAGACCGCCCGCCGCAACGTGCAGTACTTCGCCCGCTACCCCGCCGACCAGACCCGGCTGCGCGAGCTCGCCCGGCACCTGGCCGGCACCGACGAGCGGCTGCCCACCGGGGAGCGGCTCACCGCGCGGCGGCTGCGCCAGGTGGGCACACGGCTGGGGGCGGATCTCGGCTTCGACGCGCTGCACTACCTCTTCGAGGACCCGTTCGTCACCGTCGGCGGCACCCGCCGGCTCAGCCGGGGGTTCCTCGCCGACGTCGGCGCCCTGGTGAGCTACGCCGGCCGGGAGCTGTACGCGGTGCTCCACGAGGCGATCTACGCCCAGGATGCCGCCACCCACTGGGCCGCCCAGCGGGTGCGCGGGGAGTTCCCCACCATGGCCGAGGACGCCGACCCGGCCTGGCCGGGCACCCCGTACCACCTCACCGGCGAGCACATCTACCCCTGGCAGCTGCGCGAGGACCCCGCCCTCGCCCCGCTCGCCGACGCCGCGGACCTGCTCGCCGCCAAGGACGACTTCCCGCGGCTCTACGACCGCGAGGTGCTCGCCCGGAACACGGTGCCGGTGGCGGCGGCGATCTACGTCGACGACATGTTCGTCCCGGTCGAGCTGTCCCTGGAGACCGCCCGGACCATCCGGTCGCTGCGGCCGTGGGTGACCAACGAGTACCAGCACGACGGCATCCGGGTCGACGGCGAGCGCATCCTCGACCGGCTCTTCCGCCTGGCGCGGGGCTGAGCCGCGCGGGCTTCCGCCCAGGGCCCGGCACCGTGACGGGCGTGACGGCGCGCACCGCCGCCGTCATGAAAGAATCGGCCACCATGAGCGAAGCACCCCTGACCGCCGCCGTGCCCGAAGCCGAGTCCCTCCCGGCCCCGCAGGTACCGGACAAGGTCAGCCTCGACGGCCTCGAGGAGCGGTGGAACGCCGCCTGGACGCAAGAAGGCACCTACGCCTTCGACCGCACCGCCACCCGCGAGCAGGTGTACTCGGTCGACACCCCGCCGCCCACCGTCTCCGGCTCGCTGCACGTCGGGCACGTGTTCAGCTACACCCACACCGACATCGTCGCCCGCTACCAGCGCATGCGCGGCAAGTCCGTCTTCTACCCGATGGGCTGGGACGACAACGGCCTGCCCACCGAGCGGCGCGTGCAGAACTACTTCGGCGTGCGCTGCGACCCGTCGCTGCCCTACGACCCCGACTTCACCCCGCCGCACGTGGGCGGCGAGGGCAAGTCGATCAAGGCCGCGGACCAGGTGCCGATCAGCCGCAAGAACTTCGTCGAGCTGTGCGAGCGCCTCACCGCCGAGGACGAGCAGCAGTTCGAGGCCCTGTGGCGCCACCTGGGCCTGAGCGTGGACTGGAAGCACCACTACCAGACCATCGGCCGCGACGCCCAGCTGGTGGCGCAGGCGGCGTTCCTGCGCAACCTCGCCCGCGGCGAGGCCTACCAGGCGCAGGCGCCGGGGCTGTGGGACGTCACCTTCCAGACCGCCGTCGCCCAGGCCGAGCTCGAGGCCCGCGACTACCCGGGCTTCTACCACAAGGTCGCCTTCCACAAGAGCGGTGCCCCCGGCGATGTCGTGCATATCGAGACGACCCGGCCCGAGCTGCTCCCGGCGTGCGTGGCGCTCATCGCCCACCCCGACGACGAGCGCTACCAGCCGCTGTTCGGCACCACGGTGACCTCCCCGGTCTTCGGCGTCGAGCTCCCGGTCCTGGCCCACCCGGCCGCCGAGATGGAGAAGGGCGCCGGCATCGCCATGTGCTGCACCTTCGGCGACCTCACGGACGTGCAGTGGTGGCGCGAGCTGCACCTGCCCACCCGCTCGGTGCTCGGCCGCGACGGGCGCATCCTGCGCGACACCCCGGACTGGCTCGCCACCGACCAGGCCCGCGAGACCTACGCCGAGATGGCCGGCAAGACGACCTTCTCCGCCCGCAAGGTCGTCGTCGACGCGCTGCGCGCCGGCGGCGACCTCGACGGCGAGCCCACCCCCACCCAGCGCAAGACGAACTTCTTCGAGAAGGGCGACAAGCCGCTGGAGATCGTCACCTCCCGGCAGTGGTACATCCGCAACGGCGGGCGGCCCCACACCGAGGCCAACGGCCGGGAGCTGCGCGAGAACCTCATCGCCCGCGGCCAGGAGCTCGACTTCCACCCCGACTTCATGCGGGTGCGCTACGAGAACTGGGTCAACGGCCTCAACAGCGACTGGCTGGTCTCCCGCCAGCGCTTCTTCGGGGTGCCCATCCCGGTGTGGTACGCCGTCCGCGAGGACGGCGAGGTCGACCACGACCGGGTCCTCACCCCCGACGAGGCCGCCCTGCCGGTGGACCCGAGCACCGACGTGCCCGGGGGCTACACCGAGGACCAGCGCGGCGTGGCCGGCGGGTTCGTCGGCGAGGTGGACATCATGGACACCTGGGCGACGTCGTCGCTCACCCCGCAGATCGCCGGCGGCTGGCTGCGCGACCCGGACCTGTTCGAGCGGGTCTACCCCATGGACCTGCGCCCGCAGGGTCAGGACATCATCCGCACCTGGCTGTTCTCCACCGTGGTGCGCGCGCACCTGGAGTTCGGCGGGCTGCCGTGGAAGCACGCGGCCATCAGCGGCTGGATCCTGGACCCGGACCGCAAGAAGATGTCGAAGTCCAAGGGCAACGTCGTCACCCCGATGGGGCTGCTCGAGGAGCACGGCTCCGACGCGGTGCGGTACTGGGCGGCCTCCGCCCGGCTGGGCACCGACGCGGCGTTCGAGGTCGGGCAGATGAAGATCGGCCGCCGCCTGGCCATCAAGATCCTCAACGCCTCGAAGTTCGCCCTGACCATGGGCGGGGACGAGCCGCTCGCGCTCGATCCCGCGGCGGTCACCGCCCCCATCGACCGGGCGATGCTCGCCGGGCTGGCCGACGTCGTCGAGACCGCCACGGCGGCGCTCGAGGCCTACGACCACACCAAGGCCCTCGAGGTCTCCGAGACCTACTTCTGGACGTTCTGCGACGACTACCTCGAGCTCGTCAAGGACCGCGCCTACAACCGCGACGGCGCCCAGCCGGCCTCCGAGGCGGCCTCGGCCCGGGCGGCGCTGGCCATCGCGGTGGACACCTTCCTGCGGCTGTTCGCCCCCGTGCTGCCGTTCGCCACCGAGGAGGTGTGGCACTGGTACCGCACCGGGTCGGTGCACCAGGCCGCCTGGCCGGCCGCCGCCCCGCTGCGCGCCGCCGCCGCCGACGGCGACCCCGCGCTCATCGGCGCCACCGGGCAGGCCCTGGCCGCGCTGCGGAAGGTGAAGTCGGAGGCCAAGGTCTCCCAGCGCACCACCTTCGCGCGGGCGCGCCTGCAGCTGCCGGTCGAGAGCGTCGCGCTCGTCCAGCAGGCGCTGGGCGACCTGCGCGCCGCGGGCCGGGTGCGCGGGGACCTGGAGATCCTGGGCCTCAGCGCCGCCGAGCACGCCGAGGTGGTCGAGCACCAGCTCGACGAGCCCGAGCCGCGCCGCTGAGAGGCCACCGCCGCCGCCGGTAACCCGGCGGCGGCGCCATGACGGGCCGCCCGCGGCGGCCGGAAGAGCGAAGGGACCACGATGGCGGAGACCGTCAGCGAGCAGGCGGGCGTGGCGCGCGAGGCATCCACCCCCGGCGTCGGGAAGTTCGAGCCGGGCATGTCGATCCCGGGCATCCTGCGCGAGCGGGTCGCCCGGGACCCGGAGGGCACCATCTTCGAGCGGCAGACCGCCCTCGGGTCGGGCTTCGTGCCCGTCACCAGCCGGGTCTTCGCTGAGGAGGTGCTCGCCGCGGCCAAGGGGCTGGTCGCCCTGGGCGTCCGGCCGGGTGAGCGGGTGGCGATCATGAGCCACACCAGCTACGAGTGGACCCTGCTCGACTTCGCCGCCTGGTCCGTCGGCGCCGTGCCGGTGTCCATCTACGAGACCTCCTCCGCCTCCCAGGTGGAGTGGATCGTCTCGGACGCCGAAGTCAAGGTCGTCTTCACCGAGAACCGGGCCCAGGCCGCGCTGGCGGAGCCGTTGATCGGCCAGGTGCCCACGCTCGAGCACGTCTTCGTCATCGCCGAGGACGCGGTGAGCCGGCTGCGCGAGCTCGGCGCCGCGGTGCCGGACGCGGACGTGACCACCCGCACCGCCGCGCTCGGCCTGGACGCCCTCGCGACGATCATCTACACCTCGGGCACCACCGGGCGGCCCAAGGGCGTCGAGCTGACCCACGGCAACTTCGTCTCCCTGGTGGTCAACGGCTCCGACGACCCCAACTTCTCCATGGTCGTGCGCGGCGCGGGCAAGCGGACGCTGCTCTTCATGCCGCTGGCGCACGTCTTCGCCCGGTTCGTCGAGGTGCTGTGCGTGTACTCGGGCGCCGTCATGGCGCACGTGCCGGACGCGAAGAACCTCGTGGCGGACCTCGCCGCGTTCCGGCCCACCTTCCTCCTCGCCGTCCCCCGCGTCTTCGAGAAGGTCTACAACGCCGCCGACGCCAAGGCCGGCTCGGGCGCGCAGAAGCGCATCTTCCGGTGGGCCGCGAAGGTGGCCATCGCCTACTCCCGCGCCCTGGACACCCCCGCCGGTCCCTCGCGCGCGCTCCAGGCCCAGCGGGCGCTGGCCAGCCGGCTGGTCTACCGCAAGATCCTCGCCGCGATGGGCGGGACGCTGGACTACGCCGTCTCCGGCGGCGGCCCGCTCGGCGCGCGGCTCGGGCACTTCTTCCGCGGCATCGGCGTGGTGGTGCTGGAGGGCTACGGGCTCACCGAGGTGGGCGCCCCGACCACCGTCAACCGTCCCGGCCTGGTCAAGATCGGCACCGTCGGGCCGCCCTACCCGGGCACCGCGGTGCGCATCGCCGACGACGGCCAGGTCATGGTCAAGGGCCCGCACGTCTTCCGCGGCTACCACGGCAACCCGGAGGCGACCGCCGCCGCGTTCGACGCCGACGGCTGGTTCATCACCGGCGACCTGGGCACCCTCGACGAGGACGGCTATCTGCGCATCACGGGGCGCAAGAAGGAGATTATCGTGACCGCGGGCGGCAAGAACGTCGCCCCGGCGGTGCTCGAGGACCGGCTGCGCGGGCACCCCCTGGTCTCCCAGGTGGTGGTCGTCGGCGACGGCAAGCCGTTCATCGGGGCCCTCGTCACCCTGGACGCCGAGATGCTGCCGCAGTGGCTGGCCAACCACAAGCTGCCCGCGATGACCGTGGAGCAGGCGGCCACGGACGAGCGCGTCCTCGCCGCCCTGGACCGGGCGGTCACCCGCGCCAACGAGGCGGTCTCGCGGGCCGAGTCGATCCGCAAGATCACGGTGCTCACCACGGACTTCACCGAGGCGAACGGCTACCTGACGCCGTCGCTGAAGGTCAAGCGCGCCCTGGTGCTCAAGGACTTCGCCGCCGAGGTGGAGTCGATCTACTCCTGACCCCGCCGGCGGGCCGACGACAGCGACCGCTGCGGGACACTGCGAGCGCCACAGCTGCAGCTGTGGCGCTCGCCCTGCAGCGATCGGGGCAGCGGCCGGGCCCCCGAGCTAGGCGCCGGTCGGCGCGCCCTCTCCCGCGAGCGAGTCGGCGATGTCCTCGTGGTGGCGGATGACCTCCTCGACGATGAACTTGAGGAACTTCTCCGCGAAGACCGGGTCCAGCCCGGCGTCCTCCGCCAGCGCGCGCAGCCGCTCGACCTGACGGTCCTCGCGCCCCGGGTCCGACGGCGGCAGGTCCAGGCGCGCCTTGAGGACGCCGACCTTCTTGGTGCAGCGGAACCGCTCGGCGAGCAGGTGGACGAGGGCGGCGTCGATGTTGTCGATCGTCGCCCGGGCCTCCCGGAGCTCCTCGGGGACCTCGGCGGGCTCGTTGCTGCGGTGGATGCCGGGGCTCGTCGTCATGCGGCGATCCTACGTTCCGCGCCCGCCGGGCCGCGGGGGCGTCCGGGGAGCCCCACCGTCGGGGCGCGGGGGCGTCCGGGGCGCCCCGCCGCCCGCGGCGCGGCGCGACGGCAGCAACGCCCCCGCCACGACGGCCCCGGCGAGCAGCAGTGCGGCGCACCACCACATCGCGGCCCGGTACCCGCCGTCGAAGACGGCCGGGTCGGCGTAGTCCGCCCCGGACAGGCCCACGACGGCCGGCAGCGCCGCGACGGCGAGCAGGCTCCCCGCCCGGGCCACCGCGTTGTTGACGCCGCTGGCGATGCCGGCCTGCGCGTCGGGAAGGGCCGCCAGCACCGTGGCCGTCAGCGGCGTGACCATGAGGGTGATGCCGACGCCGAACACCACGACCCCGGGCAGCACGTCGGCCGCGTAGGACACCCCGCCGGAGACCCCGGTGAGCAGCGCCGCCCCGGCGGCCGCCAGCGCCGGGCCGCCCGCGAGCAGCGGCCGCGGGCCGGTGCGGGCCATGAGCGCCCCCACCCGGGGCGAGAAGGCCAGCATGAGCACCGTGAACGGCAGCGTCGCGAGCCCGGCCTGGAGCGGCGTGAAGCCACCGACCACCTGGAGCTGGAGCACCAGGAAGAACATCACCGCGCCCAGCGCGCCGTACACCACGAACGTCATGAGGTTGACGACGCTGAAGGTCCGGTCGGCGAACAGGTGCAGGGGCAGCATGGGGTTGCGGCCGCGGTGCTCGACGGCGAGGAACGCGGCCAGCGCGGCGCCGCCGACGCCGGCCGGCACCCAGCCCCCCTGGATGAGGGCATAGGTGATGCCGCCGAGGGCCACCACGGCGAGCGCGGCGCCGCCGACGTCGAACGGTGGCCGGGCCGCGCGCGGCAGCCCCCCGGACTCCGGCACGTGCCGCAGCCCCAGGACGACCACCACGGCGGCCACCGGGACGTTGATGAGGAACACCCAGCGCCAGGTGATCGTGTCCACGATCCACCCGCCGAGCAGGGGCCCGACCGCGGCCGCCACCCCGGACCAGGCGGACCACACGCCGATCGCCCGGGCGCGGTCGTGGACGGCGATGGTGCCCTGGATCATCGCCAGGCTGCCCGGCGTCAGCAGCGCACCGCCGACGCCCTGCACCCCGCGGGCGACGATGAGCTGCCCGGTCGACTGGGCGAGCCCGCACGCCAAGGACGCGGCCGCGAACCAGGCCACACCGACGAGGAAGACCCGCCGTCGCCCCAGCCGGTCCCCCAGCGAGCCGCCGACGAGGATGAGCGAGGCGAGCGTCAGCATGTAGGCGTTGACCACCCACTGCAGGTCCGCCAGCGCGGCGCCGAGATCCTCGCCCAGCGGCCGCAGGGCGACGTTGACCACGGTGCCGTCGAGCAGCGCCATGGCCGAGCCGAGGGTGGCGGCCAGGACCACCCAGCGTCCTTGGGCGGAGCGCAGGGCGATGTCGGGCACGCCCTCATGCTCCCACGGCGGCGGTCGCCCCCGCGGGCGCGGGCCTCGTGCGCGCGGGTCCGGTAGCCGGCCCGGCCGGCTACCGGGCCTCGGCGGCGGCCCGGCGCCGGTTGTGCCCCTCCCCGCGGTGCGGGTCGGCGCTCTGGGTGAACACCCGGTCGTTCGGGGTGGCCGCGTCGTCCCAGCGCAGCAGCGCCCCGACGCCGTCGGCCAGCCCGATGCTGGCGTCATCCGCCACGGTGATGCCGGCCCCCTGGGCCAGGGCCGCCCGGCCCACCGCGAGGTCGGCCCGGACCTGGTGCGGCGCCGTCGCCCCCAGGTCGATGACGTCCTGCTCGGTGAGCCCGATCTCGAGGGGCCCGTCGCCCACCCACAGCTTCTTGCGGGCCAGGGAGGACGGCGGCCCGGCCACCGTCTCGGTGATGACGAGCTCGCCGACCTGGCCGCGGCGCAGCACCGCGAGCACGTCGTCGCGGCCGCTGACCGCGGGGCCGTCCTGGCCCTGCAGCTGACGCAGCTTGTCGAGGACGTCCTCGCGGCGGCGCAGCCGGTACTGCTCGAGCGCCGCGGCCACCCGGGCGTTGAAGGTCTCCGGCTTGGCGCCCTCGGAGCGCGAGCCCCCCTCGAGCACGACGGCGATCTCGCGGGCCTCGCGTCCGAGCGCGTCGACCACGAGGGTCCGGGCGCGGATGTCGCCGGTGACGATGAGCAGCTCGGGCCGGCGCTCGGCCACCACCCGGGACAGCTCGGCCGCGACGGCCTCGGCGTTGCGCTCCCAGGAGTCCTCCACCCGGGACTCGTACCGGCGCTGGGACCGGCCGCCGACGTTGGCCTTCCGCAGCTCGTCGTGGCCGCCCTCGACGCTGACCTCGCCGTCGCGAGCCGTGAGCGCGGTGGCGGACTCGTGGAGGGTCAGGTCCGCCCCCGAGCGGTCCACGGACGCCAGCAGGTAGCGCACCCGCTCGTCGGCGACCCGGGCCAGGGCGAAGGCGTGGGGACCCTTGTCGTAGATGGCCTCGTCGGCGGCCGGCGGCTGGCTGAGCGTGCAGTCCAGGAGCACCTCGCCCCGCGCCGCGACCAGGACGCGACCGAACTTGCCCGCCGCCTTGCTGATGGTCCGGATGCGCTCGCCCAGGGCCTCGAGCGTGGCGTCGTCGGCCCCCTGCCCCTCGAGGCCGCGCCGCAGGTCTTTCCACCGCGTCAGCACCGCCTGGTCGCCGGTCTCGCTCTCCCGCGTCGCGTCCAGCACGACCGTGGCGAGCGGGATGTCCGTAGGAAGGTCGGCGGTGATCCGGTCAAGTCGCATCGAGCACCTCGGGGTGTGGGATCCGTTCTCGGGTCTCCCCACTGTGCATGACGCGGGCGCCCGCTGCCACCCCTGTTGTGGACCTACTCCGTCCGGTCCGCGGGCGTCACGCCACGCGCGGGTCGGGCCGCCGGGATCGCGCGCCCGGCGGGTGCCCTCCGCGCGCCCGGCGTCTGCCCCCTGCGCGCCGACAGGCGCCTGACGCGCGCCGGGCCGGCACCGCGGAAGCGGTGCCGGCCCGGCGCGGGGTGTCTGGGGTCAGGCGCTCTTCTCCCGCGGGGTGCGCCGCTTGGCGGGCGACTCCCGGGGCACGAGCGTGGGGTTGACGTTCTCGAGGACCACCTCGCGGTTGACCACCACCCGGGCGACGTCGTCGCGGGAGGGCACCTCGAACATCACCTCGCGCAGGACCTCCTCCATGATCGCGCGCAGGCCGCGGGCGCCGGTGCCGCGCAGCAGCGCCTGGTCGGCGATGGCCTCGAGGGCGTCGTCGGTGAACTCCAGCTCCACGCCGTCGATCTCGAACATGCGCTGGTACTGCTTGACCAGGGCGTTGCGCGGCTCGGTGAGGATGCGCACCAGGGCGGCCTGGTCGAGCTTGCTCACGGTGGCCACGATCGGCAGCCGGCCGACGAACTCGGGGATGAGCCCGAACTTGTGCAGGTCCTCGGGGCGGACCTCGCCGAACAGGTCGACGTCGGTGTCGGCCGAGCGCAGCGGCGCGCCGAAGCCGATCCCCCGGCGCCCCACCCGCGCGGAGATGATCTCCTCCAGCCCGGCGAAGGCCCCGGCCACGATGAACAGCACGTTCGTGGTGTCGATCTGCAGGAACTCCTGGTGCGGGTGCTTGCGCCCGCCCTGCGGCGGCACCGAGGCCTGGGTGCCCTCGATGATCTTCAGCAGCGCCTGCTGCACGCCCTCGCCGGAGACGTCCCGGGTGATCGACGGGTTCTCGCTCTTGCGGGCGATCTTGTCGATCTCGTCGATGTAGATGATGCCCTTCTCGGCCTTCTTGACGTCGAAGTCGGCGGCCTGGATGAGCTTGAGGAGGATGTTCTCGACGTCCTCGCCCACGTAGCCGGCCTCGGTCAGCGCCGTGGCGTCGGCGATGGCGAAGGGGACGTTGAGCATCTTCGCGAGGGTCTGCGCGAGGTAGGTCTTGCCGGTGCCGGTGGGGCCGACGAGCAGGATGTTGGACTTGGCGATCTCGACGCCCGAGTCGTCCTGGCCGGTCTCCTTGGCCTGGACCCGCTTGTAGTGGTTGTACACCGCCACGGCGAGGGACCGCTTCGCGGTGTCCTGCCCGATGATGTACTCCTCGAGGAAGTCGTAGATCTCGCGCGGCTTGGGCAGGTCGACCAGCCCGAGCTCGCTGGACTCGGCCAGCTCCTCGTCGATGATCTCGTTGCACAGGTCGATGCACTCGTCGCAGATGTACACGCCCGGACCCGCGATGAGCTTCTTGACCTGCTTCTGGCTCTTCCCGCAGAACGAGCACTTGAGCAGGTCCGCTCCCTCACCCGTGCGAACCACCGGGCTCCACCACCCTCTCGTCTCGTCCCTGCGCTACGACGCTACCGGCCGTACCCGTCCATTCCACACCACGACGCACCGCCTTGTCCTGCCCGCCGCGACGCTGCGCCCGTGACGTCAGGGTCAGGCCTTGGTCAGCGCCGGGGTCTTGCGGGACTCGAGGACCTGGTCCACCAGCCCGTACTCCTTGGCCTGCTCGGCCGTGAGCATCTTGTCGCGCTCGATGTCCTGGCGGACCTGCTCCACCGGGGTGCCGGAGTGCTCGGCGATGGTCTCCTCGAGCCAGGTGCGCATGCGCAGCACCTCGTTGGCGTGGATCTCGATGTCCGAGGCCTGCAGGTAGCCGCCGCCCTCGAGGGAGGGCTGGTGGATCATCACGCGGGCGTTGGGCAGCGCGAGCCGCTTGCCGGGCGAGCCGGCGGCGAGCAGGACGGCGGCGGCCGAGGCGGCCTGGCCCAGGCACACCGTCTGGATCTGGGGCTTGATGTACATCATCGTGTCGTAGATGGCGGTCATGGCGGTGAACGAGCCGCCCGGCGAGTTGATGTACATCGTGATGAGCCCGTCGGGGTCCTGGCTCTCGAGCACCAGCAGCTGGGCCATGATGTCGTCCGCCGAGGCGTCGTCGACCTGCACGCCCATGAAGATGATGCGGTCCTCGAACAGCTTGGTGTACGGGTCCTGCCGCTTGTAGCCGTACGCGGTGCGCTCCTCGAACTGGGGCAGCACGTAGCGCGAGGTCGGCATGGCCGGTGCGGTGGCGGCCGGCAGCTGGCCCGCCTGGGCGAAGAAGTTGGTGTTCACAGGTGCTCCTTGGGTGGGATCGTCGGCCGGGTACCGCGTCACTTGGTCTCGCCGTCGCCGACGGCGCCGCTCGTGCCGCCCCCGCCGGGCACGCCGGCGGACGTCTCGACCACGTGGTCGACGAAGCCGTACTCCAGCGCCTCCGCGGCCGTGAACCAGCGGTCGCGGTCGGCGTCCTTGTTGATCTGCTCGACGGTCTTGCCCGTCTGGGCGGCCGTGAGCTCGGCGAGCGTGCGCTTCATGTGCAGGATGAGCTCGGCGTTGATCCGGATGTCGGTCGCCGTGCCGCCGATGCCGCCGGAGGGCTGGTGCATGAGCACGCGGGCGTGCGGGGTGATGTAGCGCTTGCCCTTGGTGCCCGAGGAGAGCAGGAACTGGCCCATCGAGGCGGCCATGCCCATCGCCACGGTGACCACGTCGGGCTGGATGTACTGCATCGTGTCGTAGATCGCCATGCCGGCGGTGATCGAGCCGCCGGGAGAGTTGATGTAGAGGTAGATGTCCTTCTCGGGGTCCTCCGCGGCGAGGAGCATCATCTGCCCGCAGATCGTGTTGGCGTTGTCGTCGCGCACCTCCGAGCCCAGCCAGATGATGCGCTCCTTGAGCAGCCGGTTGTAGATGTTGTCGGTCAGGCCCATCGTGGCCGTCTCGGTCCTCGCCTGCGGCATCTGCTCGCTCACTGCACGCTCCTTCTGGCCCGGGCGACGCCCGGCCGTCTCGGCCTGTCTGGTCGGTCCTTGGACACTAACGCCGCCCGGCGACAGATCCTTATCCGGAGGGCACCCTTTTCGCTCACGGCGCACGATCCCCCGGATACGCCGCGGGCCCGGCACCGATGGTGCCGGGCCCGCGGTCGCGACGGGTCACTCCGCGTCGTCGGCCTTGGCCTTGGTGGCGGCCTTCTTGGCGGGCGCCTTCTTCGCCGTGGCCTTCTTGGCCGGCGCCTCGGACGCGGTCTGCTCCTCGGCGGCGGTCTCCTTGGCGGAGGCCTTCTTCGCGGCGGTCTTCTTGGCCGGCGCCTCGGACTCCTCGGCGGCGTCGTCCTTCGCGGGCTTCTTCGCCGCGGCCTTCTTGGCCGGCGCCTTCTTCGGGGCGGCGGCCTCGTCGGCGGAGTCCGCCGACTCCGCGGAGTCGGCGGACTCCGGCGACTCTGCGGACTCCGGCGACCCGGCCTCGGCGGCCTCCGCCGCCGCGGCACCCTCGGGGCCGGCCGCGTCGAGCTCGTCGGAGCCGATGTACTCGCTGAGGTCGACGGCGTTGCCCTCGTTGTCCTTCACGCTCACCTGGCGCAGCGCCACCGCCAGGGCCTTGTTCCGGGCGATCTCGCCGGTGAAGGCGCCGATCTGGCCGGTCTGCGCGGCGGCCTGGATGAACTGGTTCGGCTCCATGCCGTACTGCTGGGCGTTGCGGACGAGGAACTCGAGCAGCTCGTTCTGGGTCACGCCCACTTCCAGCTGCTCGGCCAGGGTGTCGAGGAGGAGCTGCTCGCGCAGCAGGTCGGTGACCTCCTCGCGCACCTCCTCGCCGTGCGGGTCGTCCTCGGCCTTGCCCTCCGCCTCGAGGTGGCGCTTGATCTCGGCGTCGACGACGCCGGCCGGCACCGGGAAGTCGGTGGCCTCGCGCAGCTTCTCGAGGAGCACGTCGCGGGCCTGGACGGCGCGGTTGGCGGCCTTGTCGTTGCTGACCTGGGTGCGCAGGTCCGCGCGCAGCTCGTCGATGGTGTCGAACTCGGAGGCGAGCTGGGCGAACTCGTCGTCGGCGGCGGGCAGGTCCCGCTCCTTGACGGCGGTGGCGGTGACGGTGACGTCCGCGTCCTCGCCGGCGTGCTCGCCGCCGGCCAGCGCGGCCGTGAAGGTCTTCGTCTCGTCGGCGGAGGCGCCGATGAGCGCCTCGTCGAGGCCGTCGAGCATGTTGCCGGCGCCGATCTGGTAGGAGACGCCGGAGACGGAGTCCACCTCCTCGTCGCCGACCTTGGCGGACAGGTCGATGACGACGAAGTCGCCGTCCTGGATGGGCCGCTCGACGCCCACGAGCGAGCCGAAACGCTCGCGCAGGGCCGTCAGGCGCTCCTCGACGTCCTCGTCGGCGACCTCGACGTCGTCGACGGTCACCTCCAGGCCGTCGAGCGCGGGAAGGGTGATCTCCGGGCGCACGTCCACCTCGGCCTCGAAGACCAGCTGGCCGCCGGGCTTGCCGGTGACCGCGGGGATCTCGGTGACGTTGATGCTGGGCTGGCCCAGGGGCTTGATGTCGGACTCGGCCACCGCCTGGCTGTAGAAGCCGGAGAGGGAGTCGTTGACGGCGTGCTCGATGACGGCGCCGCGCCCCACGCGCTGGTCCAGGATGCGGGGCGGGACCTTGCCCTTGCGGAAGCCAGGCACGTTGACCTGCTCCCCGATGTGGGAGTAGGCGTGGTCGAGGCTCGGCTTGAGCTCGTCGTACGACACCTCCACGGTCAGCTTGACCCGGGTGGGCTCAAGGTTCTCGACGGCGCTCTTCACTGCGGTGCACTCCACTCATCGGACGATCGGTCTGGGCCCGCCGGTGGCGGCGGGGACGTTCGGGGCCTGTCCGTTCGGCGGCAGACGTCGCGGTGGACAGACCGACCAATGGTAGGGCACGCGGCGGGCACGGGGCATCCTCGCCCCGCTCCCGCATCGGGTCCGCGCGACCCAGGCCGCGGCGGGGTCCAGCTCGCCGGCGGCTCAGGCCGCGGCAGGGTCCAGCTCGCCGGCGGCTCAGGCCGCGGCAGGGTCCAGCTCGCCGACGGGCACCGCGGCGGGGTCGAGCTTCTCGGCGTCCAGCTCGCCGACGGCACGGACGGCGTCCAGCTCGCCGACGGCACGGACGGCGTCCAGCACCTCGGCGGCGGCCGCATCCGCGCGATCGCGCGCCACGAGGTCGGCGACGAACGGCAGCAGCTCCATGAGCTGCTCGGCGCGCGACGCCGCCGGCACGACGTCGAGGCTGGCCCGGGCGCCGACGTACTCGGCCCATTGGGCGGGGCTGATGCCCCGGAAGTAGTAGGTCCCCGCCACCAGGCGGTCGACCTCCTCGGCGTCATATCGGTCATCGGTCGTCAGCACGTGCCGGAGCCTACGAAGGAGCCGGCACGTCCGCGACCGGAACGACGCCGCGACCGAGCCCCGGCCGACGGCCGCGCCGTTCGGGTGGCGGACCCGCCAACAATGGGGAGGATGTCTATATGGACCTAGATCGTCAAATACGGCCGCTCGACATGGAGGTCGGCGACCTGGTGGAGCAGGTCCGCACGACGCCACCCCCGTCCGACCCCCGCGAGGCCGACGAGCTCAGCCTCTTCCTCGACCGCCATCAGGACGAGCCCATCGCCCTGACCGGGTTCGACGGCGAGCAGCTTCCCGTCTCGCCGGAGGTGCGCCAGGTGCTGGCCCAGGCGGCCCTGGCGCTGCGCGAGGGGCGCGCGGTGTCGGTGCTGTCGATCGCGCAGCGCTTCACGCTGCGCCAGGCCGGGGCCCTGCTGGGCCTGGACCGCACGGCCCTGCTCGACCTCGTCGCCGACGGCGAGATCCCGGTCGGCCCCGACGGCAGGATCGCGCTGTCGGACCTCGCCGCCCACCACGAACGTCGCCGGGTCGCCTACCTCGCGCACCTCGAAGAGGTGGCCCGCCAGGCCCTCAAGAACGCCTCCTGACACCGGCGCCGCCCGACGAGGCTCGGGGTCGGCGCGCCGGAGCCAGGGCGGAGACCGGCGGGCGGCGCCACGGCGGCGACCGGCCCGGGTCGCGGAGAGGTGCGCCACGGCGCCGTGCGCCCGGCGGGCAGCGCCGCCTGCGCAGGCCGCGAAGCGCCTTCGCTGACGCGGTTGGGGACGCTTGGCGACGCTTGTTGCTCATTTTCGATTCAAGTATTCCGTGAACTCGATCACCCCGGTTACCGTCACTTGTAGCCAAGGCGCACGCCGCACCCCGCGGCGCGCCGCACGTGCTGCAGGAGGACGTCATGAGGGACCAGTCGTGGGCCGCGCACGCGGCATGCGCGCAGGGTGAGCCGGACACGCTCTTCGTGCGGGGCGCGGCGCAGCGCTCCGCACGCGAGGTCTGCTTCGGCTGCCCGGTGCGCCGCGAGTGCCTGGCCGACGCGCTCGACTCGGAGACCGAGTTCGGAGTCTGGGGCGGTATGACCGAGCGCGAGCGGCGCGCCCTGCTCCGCAGACATCCGGAGGTCACCGACTGGGCGGCCTGGCTGGACGAGCAGGGCGAGGAGATCATCGCCACGCCGCTGCGCCGCGCGCGCCGGGCGAGCAGCGTCGCCTACGCCAGGGTCTGACGGCGGCCCCGGGACGGGACGGAGGGCCTACACGGGGGTCCGATTCCTGCAGTTTCATCGGCTGCAGGAGGTTTGCCATGGTCCATACGATGAGGCCCCCGTTCGCGGCGCCGTTCGGCGCCATCGTGAAGCACACCGAGGCCCGCACCGCGATCGCCGTGGTCCCCCCGGCCATCGGCGACGCCGCCCTGCGCCGGGTCCAGGCCCGGCTCCTGTGGGACGAGTCCCTCACCCGGGTGCTGGTCGAGGTCGCCGTCGTCGGCACGGTGCTCATCGGCGCCACGCTCGTGGGAACCGTCAGCGGTGCCACCTGGCTCTCGTTGCTGGTGATGGCCGGCGTCGGGGTGTGGATATTCGCCACGGGCTTCGGAACCGACGCCCCGGGCCCGATCGGCCGGGCCCTCGCCCCCCACCTCTCGGGGGAGGCAGCGGCGGCGTACGGGCAGGTCGTCCGCGTGACCCTGTCCCACAGGTCGCCCGCGGGCCGGGAGCTGGCCGAGGCGCTCGTCGCCGTCGCCACCACGCCGCTGCCGGACACCGCCGAGGAGCTGGTCCGCTTCGAGACCGCGGCCGCCGTGCGGCAGCTCGCCGAGGACACCGGCGCCGCGGCGGCGGCCGCGCACCACCTGCGGCACCTGGCCGGGCACGCCCAGCTGGTCTGACGGGCCCCTCGCTGCCACGGAAACTGGCGGCGGGCGTCCCGACGTGCGCGATCGCCGTGCGTCGCTACGTTGACGACCATGACGACGCCACCCCAGGAAGCACTGCCGACGCCGTCTCCCGCCGGCCTCGACGGCGCCGCCGTGGTCACCATGCAGGACTTCACGCTGTCGCTCCTGCTGTGGACCGGGGCGCTGGTCACCCTGGCCGCCCTGATGGTGGTCGGGGGCTGGTGGCTCGTCCGCCGCCGCCGGAGCGTTGAGGAGCCGTGACGGCGCGAAAGCACGTCAGCTGCTGAGTGCCGCTCCGGGCGCCCACGCCGCCCGCGCCGCCACGCGGATCAGTGCGGTCCTCGCCGGCGGGGTCATGATCCGCGGTTCGGCACCGCTAGCCTGGGGAGGCTCCGCCTCGGGCCCTCACCGTCGGCGGCGGCATCGCACCGCTGGTCATCGACGCGCCCAGATGGTCGGCGCCGGGTGGTCGCTGCACAGCCGTGACACACGCCGCGCCAGCCGGCACGAGGCGCCGGCGCAGGCGCCACCGTTGTTACGCATCACTCGCAGGTGAAGGGCCGACCGGCCCACGAGCAGAGAGGGACCCATGTCCGAGATCCACCAGGACCCGTCGACCACGCCGGGGCACGGCTACCAGCCGCCGGCGCCGTACGGGCAGCAGGCTCCCCAGTGGGGCCACGGCGCGCCGGTCGCCCCGCCGGCCTACGGGTACTCCGCTCAGGCGGAACAGGCTCGGAAGGCCGAGCAGCTGTCCCTCATCTTCGGCATCCTCGCCCTCCTCGTCTTCGGGCTGGTGTTCGGCCCGCTGGCGCTGCGGCAGGCGAGGAAGGCGGAGGCGGCGGGAGGCAGCGCCACCGCCGGGAAGGTGCTCGGGTGGATCGGGCTCGCCTGCTCGATCGTCGGCCTGGTCGTCTTCGGCATCCTCGCCGGCGGCATCGTCATCGCCGGCAGCGGCGGCTACTGACCGGCCCGAGAAGCCGACCCGTCAGCGTTCGCGCTGAGCGTTCAGCCCTCGGGTGGCGAGGGGCCGCCACCCAGCATGGTCTGCGGCCCCTCGTGGTCGGGATGGACGGATTCGAACCGACGACCTTCCGCTCCCAAAGCGGACGCGCTACCAAGCTGCGCCACATCCCGTTGCGCCACGTCGGGCGCCGCCGTGATTCTACGGTGCCCGGGGCGCTGCCTGGACCGGCTCCCCCGACGCCCGATTGCGGGCCGGGGCCCCGGCTGTGGTTACAATCCGTGTGCGGCTCGTTCGTCCGCGCGGGTGTAGCTCAATGGTAGAGCCTCTGCCTTCCAAGCAGATGGTGCCAGTTCGATTCTGGTCACCCGCTCCATCGCCCCGGCCACATGGCCGGGGCTTTGTTGTGTCGGTGGGCCATGCGCCGCCGGAGCCCTGCCGCCGGCAGGTACGCACGAGCCCCCTCACCTGTTCGGTGAGGGGGCTCGTGCGCGGGTTGCGTGTCGGGGTCAGCCCTCGACCAGCATGCCCTTCTGGTAAGCCTTGGCGAGCCGCCGCGGCACCTTCACCTCGCGGCCCTGAACGCGGACGGCGACGAGCTCGGTCAGCTCCGCCTTCCACTGGGACCGGCGAGAGCGGGTGTTGCTGCGGGACATCTTGCGCTTCGGAACTGCCATGCCCTTGCCGCTCCTTCCGTCAGTAGGGGTTAATTGCCGACGCCTAGCCTCCCATGAGAAGGGGACGCGCGGCCAACCTGAGCATCCTACAGCAGGTGTGACGTTGGCCGCCGCGCCCCCGGGGCGTCGCCTGCGTCACTTCCGCTCGCGGGTGCCGTAGCGCTGGCGGAACTTCTCCACGCGGCCGGCGGTGTCCACCACGCGCGACCGGCCGGTGTAGAAGGGGTGCGAGGCGGAGGAGATGTCGACGTCGACCACCGGGTAGGTGTTGCCGTCCTCCCACTCGATCGTCTTGTCCGAGCGCAGCGTGGACCTGGTGAGGAAGGTGAAGTCTGCGGCGGCGTCACGGAAGACGACCGGGCCGTAGGCCGGGTGGATGTTCTGCTTCATGGCTACTCCTCTGTCCTTGACGACGGCGGCGACCGCCCCGCTCAGCGCTCCTCGCGGAACGCCACGTGCCGGCGCGCGACGGGGTCGAACTTGCGCAGCACGAGGCGGTCGGGGTTGTTCCGCCGGCTCTTGCGGGTGACGTAGGTGTGCCCGGTCCCGGCGGTGGACCGCAGCTTGATCACGGGCCGAAGCTCGGTACGACTGGCCAACGCGCGCCTCACCTTCTTGTCTGCCCGCGGTCGAGAACCATTCTCGGCGGGCCTGTGGGTAGAACGCAGCCCGGCCGGGAACATTCCCCGGGCCGGGGCGCGGGACCGGGCGGGATACTGGCCCGGTGAGCGACCTCCGGCTGGCGCGCGGCGCCGACGTCATCGTCGAGACGGAGGTGCGCCGCTCGCGCTTCATCACCCTCCTGCGCCGGATCGACGACGAGCCGGCGGCGCGGGCGCTGGTCGCCGACGCCCGCGGTCGGTACCCTGACGCGCGGCACCACTGCTCCGCCTTCATCGTCGAGGTCGAGGGCGCCAACCCCGTCGAGCGTTCTTCGGACGACGGCGAGCCGGCCGGCACCGCCGGGATGCCCATGCTCGAGGTGCTGCGGGGGTCCGGCCTCACGGACGTCGCCGCCGTCGTCGTGCGCTACTTCGGCGGGATCAAGCTCGGCACCGGCGGCCTCGTCCGCGCCTACTCCGAGGCGGTGCGCGCGGCGCTGGCCGCCGCCCCCACCGTGCGCCTGGAGCGGCTGGGGCTGTGGGAGGTGGACCTGCCCCACGCCGACGCCGGCCGGGTGGAGGCCGAGCTGCACGGGCGCGGCGTGCCCGTGCAGGACGTGGCGTACGCCCCGGCGGCCGTCCGGCTCACCCTGGCGAGCGACGACGGCCCGGGCCTCGGCGCGCTGCTCGCCGCCCTCACCGCCGGGTCCGCGTCCCCGCGCCCGGCCGGGAGCACGGTGGTGGAGCACCCGCGCTGAGAGGCGGGGCCGCCCGCCGTCCGGCATATGCGCATGACCTTCGTCACGCGATAGGGTGATTGAGGCTTCAAGGTCGGCGCCCCGCGCCGGCCCAGCCCACCGCCCGACCGAGAGGACGCCGCCGTGAGCTTCGCGCTCGTCGCCCGCCCCGCCGTCGTGGCCCCCTGCCGCTGCCGTTCCTGTCTGTAGAGCGCCCGGCTCTCGCGCGTTCAGCCGCACCCCGGGCGCTCCAGACCCCGCAGCCCAGCCCCCGCACGTTCCGAGGCCGGACCGGCCGGCCGGACGCACCGACGAAGGAGAACCATGGCCCAGATCTACAAGGACGTCACCGAGCTCATCGGCCGCACCCCGCTGGTCCGGCTGAACAAGATCACCGACGGCGCGCAGGCGGCGGTCCTCGCCAAGCTCGAGTTCTACAACCCCGCCAACTCCGTCAAGGACCGCATCGGCGTCTCCATCGTCGACGCGGCCGAGGCGTCCGGCGAGCTCAAGCCCGGCGGCACCATCGTCGAGGCCACCTCCGGCAACACGGGCATCGCGCTGGCCATGGTCGGCGCCGCCCGCGGCTACGACGTCGTGCTGACCATGCCGTCGTCGATGAGCAGCGAGCGCAAGGCGCTGCTGCGCGCCTTCGGCGCCGAGCTGGTGCTCACCGAGCCCGCCGACGGCATGCGCGGCGCGGTGGAGAGGGCCGAGGCGCTCGCCAACGAGCGCCCGGGCGCCGTCCTCGCCCGCCAGTTCGCCAACGAGGCCAACCCGAAGATCCACCGCGAGACCACCGCGGAGGAGATCTGGGCGGACACCGACGGCGCCGTGGACGCCGTCGTGGCGGGCATCGGCACCGGCGGCACCATCACCGGCGTGGGCCAGGTCCTCAAGGCGCGCAAGCCCGGGGTGAAGCTGTTCGCGGTGGAGCCGGCCGAGTCCCCCATCCTCAACGGCGGCCAGCCCGGCCCGCACAAGATCCAGGGCATCGGCGCGAACTTCGTCCCCGAGATCCTCGACACGACCATCTACGACGAGGTCCTCGACGTCGACGCCGAGACCTCCGTGCGCTGGGCCCGCCGCGCCGCCACCGAGGAGGGCCTGCTCGTCGGCCTGTCCTCCGGCGCCGCGCTCGCCGCCGCCATGAACGTCGCGCACCGCCCGGACATGGCCGGCAAGACGATCGTCGTGATCATCCCGTCCTTCGGCGAGCGTTACCTGTCCACGATCCTCTTCGAGGGGCTGGTCGACTGACGTGCACGACTCCCCGGTGCCGTTCCGGCAGCTGCTGCTGGAGGACCTCCACACCGCGCGCCGCCGTGACCCGGCGGCGCGCAGCCTGGTGGAGGTCGCGCTCGCCTACCCGGGCGTGCACGCGCTGTGGGGTCACCGGCTCGCGCACCGCATGTGGCACGCGAGCCCGCTGCTCAAGCTGCCGGCCCGGCTGCTCTCGCAGGTGATGCGGGCCGCGACGGGCATCGAGATCCATCCCGGCGCGGTGCTGGGCCGGCGGCTCTTCATCGACCACGGCATGGGCGTGGTCATCGGCGAGACGGCCGAGGTGGGCGAGGACGTCGTGATGTTCCACGGCACCACGCTGGGCGGGACGTCGATGAGCCGGGGCAAGCGGCACCCGACGGTCGGCGACCGGGTCCTCATCGGCGCCGGCGCCAAGGTGCTCGGCCCGGTGACGATCGGCCCCGACGCCAAGGTGGGCGCCAACGCCGTCGTGGTCCGGGACGTCCCGGCGGGCGCGGTGGCCGTCGGGGTCCCGGCCAAGCCGCGGGCGGTCCCGGCGGCCGTGCGGGTCCTGGACCCGTGGGCGGACCCGGCCGTGTACATCTGAGCCGCGCCCGAGGCGCCGCGCACGGCCCCCTCAGGGCCGCCGGCGCGGGGCGCGCTGGCAGCGCGGGCACCAAAAGAGCCGCCGCCCGGCCATGGGCGCCTCCGCGACCTTGGTGCCGCACACCAGGCAGGGCCGCCCGGAGCGGTGGTAGACGTACCAGCGGTCCTCGGGGTCGTGGCGGTCCTCCGGCCGGGTGGTGACGATCCGGCCGGTCGCCACCCCGTCGGCCATGAGCTCGGCCAGGTCGGCCCACATCGCGCGCAGCCGGGTCGCCGGGACGTCGCGGCCGAGTCGCAGCGGATGCACCCGGGCCCGGTAGAGCGCCTCGGCCCGGTAGATGTTGCCGACGCCGGCCACCACGGACTGGTCCATGAGCAGCTCCCCCACGGCCCGGCGGCGGGCGCGCACGGCCGCGACGAACGCCTCGCCGTCGCCGTCCGGTCGCAGCGGGTCCGGCCCCAGGCGGCGCTGGACGGCGGCCTTCTCCTCGGCGGTGACCACCTCGCAGGCCGTCGGGCCGGTGAGGTCGGCGACCCCGTGCGCGCCGAGCAGGCGCACCCGCACGGCGCCGCGCGGGGCGTGCGGGTGCCAGGCGGTCGCCCCCGGCGAAGCGTCGGCCTCCGGCGCTGCGTCGGTCGCCCCCGGGGTTGCGTCGGTCGCCGGCGCGGCCTCCTCGATCGCGACGACGACGTCGTCCGCCTCGTCCGGGCTCTCGGGGCTCGCAGGCTCGTCCGGGCTCGCGAGCGCGACCTCCTCCTCCCCTACCCGTCGGCGCGGGGCCCCGATGGCGTGCGGGGCGCGGAAGGTCTCGTCCCCGGCGAAGGTCCACGACCCGTACAGGCCCAGGTGCACCCGCAGCCAGCGCACACCGTCGGCGCCGGCGTCGGGCGCGGGCGAGAAGGCGAGGAAGAGCTGCTTGCCGTGCGCCTCGGTGCCCACCAGGGCGTGGCCGTCGAGGAGGGCCGCGCCGTCGGCGAAGCGGCCCTGCGGCGAGCTGACCGCCAGCCGCTGGCCGCCGAAGAGCTCGGCGAAGGCGTGGGCGAGGCGGTGGACGGTGTGCCCCTCAGGCATCGACGTCCCTCCCGTCCAGCTCGGCCGGCGCCCGCCACTCCTCCGGGGCGTCCCACAGCGCCCGGCGCAGCTCGACCCGCCCCGCGACGAACGCGCTGACCGGGGTGCCCTCCGCGCGGTAGTGCGCCAGCGCCCGCTCGCGCAGCTGGCGCGGCAGGCTGCCGTCGGCGCGTACGACCCGCCACCACGGCACCTCGGCGCCGTAGGTGGCCATGATCGTGCCCACATGGCGGGCGTGGCCGTGGCCGGTCCGGGCGCGCACCGCCTCGGCCACCAGGCCGTAGGTGGTGACGCGCCCGGGCGGGATCTGGTCGACGACGTCGAGCACGAGCTCGGTCAGCTCGGTCCGGTCTGGGTGCACCCCCTTATGATCGCAAGCACGATGAGTGACCACGCCACCGCCCCCTCCGCGGCGACCACGACCTACCGCTGCGAGCACTGCGACGACTCGGTGCCCCACGAGCACCTCGACGTCACCGCGATCGTCACCGCCGCCGGCCGCGCGGCCGTCGTGCACGCCGGGTGGATGCTCGCGCTCGCCCTCGTGCTCGCCGTCGCCGCCGTGGCGGTGGCCGTCGCCGATGCCGGGCTGGGCGCGGCGCTGGGCGCGCTGGTCCCGGTGGTCGTCGGCTGGCTCGTGGTGACGGCGGCCGGCCTGGGGGTCGTGGGGGCCGTGCGCGCCCGTTCCTCCGACGCCCGCGCCCTGGTCGCCGGCGGGCTGACCGGCGCCGCCCTGACGCCGCTGGCGGCGCTGGCCGTGGCGCTGCTCGCCGGGCCCGGCTGGCCGGCGGCGCTCGTCGCGGGCGGCGGCTGGCTGCTGTGCGGGGCCGTGGCCGCCCTCGTCCGCGCCCGCGCGGTTCGCCTGCTGCTGGTCGCGCCCGGGGCGGCCGGCGAGCGCGAACGGGTCCGCGCCATCGCCAGCCGTGGCCGAGACGACTGGGGCCAGCAGGCCCGCTGGCTGCTCCAGGGCGTGGCGCTGGCCGTCGCCACCTGGCTGCTGGGCCTGGTGCCCGCCGCGGTCGCGGTCCTCGTGCCGCTCAGCGTCGTGGCCGCGGTGGCGGCCGCCCGCCGGGGGCTGCGGGACTGACCGAGCGGCTGCCCGCTCCGGCTTCGCCGGGCCGCCCGGGCGGCCCGCCCACCGAGCGGCTGCGTCGCCTCGGAAATGTGCTCGCGCCGTCCGCCAGGGCGCTGCCATGCTGACCCGGTGACCACCTTCGTGCCCGACCTCGCCGCGCTCGGCGCCGCCCTGCCCGCCGGCTACCGCCTCGCCCAGCTGGACGACACCACCGACCGCGCGGCCCTGCTCGACGTCGACACCTGGGCCTTCGCCCAGGAGAACGCCCCCGAGGACCGCGCAGTGCTGCCCTGGCCGCTCGAGCCGGGGCGCAGCGTCGGCGTGTGGGACGAGCGCGGCGCCGAGCCGCGGCTGGCCGCGGGGCACTCTTCCTTTGCCTTCACGCTGCCGGTTCCCGGTGGCGCGCGGCTGCCCACGGCCGGCCTGACGTGGGTGAGCGTGCACCCGGGGCACCGCCGCCGCGGCCTGGCCCGCGCGATGGTCACCGCCCACCTGCACCGGTCGGTGGCGCGCGGCGAGGCGGTCTCCGCGCTCTACGCCGCGGAGATGGGCATCTACGGCCGCTACGGCTACGGCGTGGCCACCCGGCACCTGACGATGACGCTGGGCCGCGGCGCGGCGCTGCGTGCGGTGCCCGGCAGCGCCGACCTCGTCGTCGAGCTCGAGCAGGCCTCGGTCGACCGGCACGCCGGCCTCGTCCAGCAGGTGCACGCCGCCGTCGACCGGCCCGGGTGGATCACCCGGGACACCGAGGCCCTGCGCGGCGGCGAGCTGGTCGACCGGCCCTCGAAGCGGCGCGGCACCGAGCCGCTGCGCATCGCCGTCGTCCGTGACCTGACGGGCAAGCCGCGCGGCTACGCCGTCTTCCGCCGGCATGCCGCCTGGTCGGCCGCGGACCTCCCCGAGGGCACCGTCAAGGTGCGCGAGGCGGTGGCCCTGGATCCCGCGGCGGCCCGCGCGCTGTGGGGCACCCTCACCGACCTCGACCTCATGACCTCCGTCGAGACGGGCCCGCTGGCGCCCGACGACGCCGTCCACGGCCTGCTGCTCGACACCCGGGCGGCGCGGCCCACCCTGCACGACGCGATGTGGCTGCGCCTGCTCGACGTGCCGGCCGCGCTGGCCGCCCGGCGCTACCAGGCGCCGGTCGACGTCGTCCTCGAGGTCCGCGACGCGCTGCTGCCGGCCAACGCCGGCCGCTGGCACCTGCGCGGCGGACCCGACGGCGCCGAGGTGGGCCCGGCGGCCGGCGCCGCCGGCCTCGCCCTCGACGTCGCCGATCTCGCCGAGGCCTATCTCGGCGGGACGTCGCTGGGGGCGCTGGCGCTGGCCGGGCGGGTCACCGAGCTGGTGCCCGGGACGCTCGCGCCGGCCTCGGCAGCGTTCGGCTGGCCGGTGGCGCCGGCCATCAGCTGGGCGTTCTGACCGCCCGGCCGGTGGCCGGGCGGCGCCGGCCCGTCAGCAGCGGTGGTCGCGCTCGTAGGCGCTCATGAGCCCGATCCGTCGGGCGTGCCGCTCGTCGCCGGAGAAGGGCTCGGCCACGAAGGCGTCCACGATCGCCGTCGCCTCGTCCACCGAGTGCTGGCGGGCGCCGACGGCCACGATGTTGGCGTCGTTGTGCGCGCGGGCCAGCGTGGCGGTGTCGAGGTTCCAGGCGAGCGCCGCGCGCACGCCGGCCACCCGGTTGGCGGCCATCTGCTCCCCGTTGCCCGAGCCGCCGATGACGATGCCCAACGAGCCGGGCTCGGCGACGACCGCCTCGGCGGCGGCGATGCACATCGGCGGGTAGTCGTCGAGGGCGTCGTAGCTGGCGGCGCCGTGGTCGACGACGTCGTGGCCGGCCGCCTCCAGGTGCTCGACGAGCGCGGACTTGAGCTCGAAGCCGGCGTGGTCGGCGGCAATATGGATACGCATGGGGTCATTGTGCCAAGCGCGCGCGGGTACCCGGTGCCACCCGCACCGGCCGCCGGGCTCGCCGCCCACGGCCCACCGGGGCGTCCGACGCCGTGCCGAAGGGCGAGCGGCGG
This sequence comes from Georgenia ruanii, assembly GCF_009193175.1. GTDB lineage: Bacteria > Actinomycetota > Actinomycetes > Actinomycetales > Actinomycetaceae > Georgenia > Georgenia ruanii. The sequence goes on from NZ_VUKE01000001.1 coordinate 209,531, forward strand.
ACGCGGGCACACGCGCACGGCCCTGCCGTAGGGTCGGGGAATGACCACGACGAACGTGTCCATGAGCGACACCGCGGCGATGGACCCGACGGTGCGCCCGCAGGACGACCTCTTCCGCCACGTCAACGGCACGTGGCTGCGTGAGCACGTGATCCCCGCCGACCGGGCCCGGGACGGATCCTTCCTGGTGCTGCGCGACCTGTCCGAGGAGCGCGTCCGCGCCATCATCGAGGACGCCGCCCGGCGCACCGCCGGTGAGGACGCGGCGCCGGAGAGCGGCCCGGAGCCGGCGCCGCAGGGCGGCGCGGAGCCGGCGCCGGGGGGCGACGGACTGCCCGGCAACCCGGACAACGCCCGCAAGGTCGGCGACCTGTACGCCTCCTTCATGGCCACCGAGCGCATCGAGGCGCTGGGGACGAACCCGCTGCGCGCGGACCTCGACCTGCTCACCGCCGCCCTGGACAAGGCGGCGCTGACCCGGGCGATGGGCGCGCTGCAGCCCACGGGCGTGACCGGCGGGGTGGGCTACGGCGTCGACACCGACCTCAACGACCCCGACCGGTACGTGGTCTTCTTCTGGCAGTCCGGGCTGGGGCTGCCGGACGAGTCGTACTACCGCGAGGACCAGTTCGCGCCGATCCGCACGGCCTACGTGGCCCACGTCGCGACCATGCTCGCGCTGTCCGGCCTGGTCAGCGAGGACGAGGCGATGGGCGCCGCCGAGCGGGTCATGGCGGTGGAGACCCAGCTCGCGGGCGGGCACTGGGACCGGGTCAAGGCGCGCGAGGCGGACCTCATCAACAACCCGATGTCCTGGGAGGAGGTCGTGGCCAGCGCGCCGGGTTTCGACTGGGAGCTGTGGCGCGCGGCGCTCGGCGTGCCGGCGGACGCGTTCGACCGACTCATCGTCGCCATGCCCTCCTACGTCACCGCCTTCGCCGGGGCGTGGCAGGAGCTGGACGCCGACTCCCTGCGCCTGTGGCTGACGTGGCAGGTGGTCCACGCCCGGGCGCCGTTCCTGCCGCAGTCCTTCGTCGACGAGAACTTCGACTTCTACGGCCGTACCCTCACCGGCGCCGAGGAGCTGCGCGAGCGGTGGAAGCGTGGGGTCGCCCTGGTCGAGGGCGCGATGGGCGAGGCCGTCGGGGAGATCTACGTCGCCCGGCACTTCCCGCCCGAGCACAAGGCCGCCATGGAGCGGCTGGTGGACAATCTCGTCGCCGCCTACCGCGAGTCCATCACCGCCCTGGACTGGATGGGCGAGGAGACCAAGGCGCGCGCCCTGGCCAAGCTCGAGGCGTTCCGGCCCAAGATCGGCTACCCGGACAAGTGGCGGGACTACTCCAAGCTCGAGATCGACGCCACCGACCTGCTCGGCAACGTGCGGGCGGCGAACCTCTTCGAGGAGCGCCGCGACCTCGACAAGCTCGGGAAGCCGATGGACCGGGACGAGTGGTTCATGCCGCCGCAGATGGTCAACGCCTACTACAACCCGACGATGAACGAGATCGTCTTCCCCGCGGCGATCCTCCAGCCGCCGTTCTTCGACCCGGCCGCCGACGACGCCTGGAACTACGGCGGGATCGGGGCGGTGATCGGGCACGAGATCGGCCACGGGTTCGACGACCAGGGCTCGAAGTACGACGGCACCGGCCGGCTCACCGACTGGTGGACCGAGGCGGACCGTCAGGAGTTCGAGGAGCGCACCAAGGCGCTGATCGCCCAGTACGGCGCCTTCACCCCGGCCCAGCTCGACGAGTCGCACCACGTCAACGGCGCGCTGACCATCGGCGAGAACATCGGCGACCTGGGCGGGCTGTCGATCGCCCTCAAGGCCTACGCCATCGCGCTGCGCGCCGAGGGCACGGAGCTCGCGGACGCCCCCGTCCTCGACGGGCTGACCGGGCTGCAGCGGGTGTTCATCTCCTGGGGCCGGATCTGGCGCGAGAAGGCGCGCGACGCGGAGATCGTCCGCCTGCTGACGATCGACCCGCACTCCCCCGCCGAGTTCCGCTGCAACGGCGTGGTGCGCAACATGGACGCCTTCGCCGAGGCGTTCGGCCTCACCCCCGACGACGCGCTCTACCTCCCGCCCGAGGAGCGCGTGCGCATCTGGTGACGGCGCGGCGGTGGGACGTCCCGTGGCACGTGGGACGTCCCACCCGGTGGTGGCACGTCACGCGCGCCGTCGCACCGCGGGCGCGGGCGAGCTGTCGTCTCGTCGCGGGCGGGTCAGCGCGTGCGGGCGCTGCGCCGCTCCAGGACGTACGACACCACGGCGATGGCGAGGCCGGCGACGGCGAGCAGGGCGCCGGCCCACGCTGGCGCCCGGTAGCCGTACCCGGCGGCGATGACCGCGCCGCCCACCCAGGCGCCGAGGGCGTTGCCGATGTTCATGGCGCTGTGGTGCAGCGCCGCGCCGAGCGAGGGGCCCTCGCGCGAGACGTCGAGCAGGCGCGTCTGCAGGGCGGGACCGATGAACTGGCTCGCGACCGCCACGAGCACGACCAGCACCACGGCGCTGACCGGTCCGCGCGCGCCCACCGAGAACAGGAGGAGGGTGGCCGCCATGGTGCCCATGCCGGTGAAGATCGCGCCGAACATCGTGCGGTCGGTGAGCCGGCCGCTGAGCACGGTGCCGAGCGTCATCGCGGCCCCGAACGCCGCGAGCACCCAGGGCACGTGCCGCTCGGAGATCCCGGCCGCCACCATCGTCGGGGTGATGTAGCTGTAGACGGCGAACATCCCGCCGAAGCCGATGGCACCGATGCCGATGGCGAGCCACAGCTGTCCGGACCGCAGCGCGGACAGCTCGCGCCGCGCCGTCGCCCCGGCGGCGACCGCCACGGGCGGCACCCACCGCCAGATCGCCACCACGGCGACCAGGGCCGTGGCGGTGACCAGCCAGTACAACGAGCGCCAGCCCCACAGCTGCCCCAGCGCCGTCGAGACCGGCACGCCGAGCGTGGTCGCCACGGTGAGCCCGACCATGACCAGGGAGACCGAGCGGCCGCGGCGCTGCGGCGGGGAGATGGTGGCCGCCACGACGGCGGCGATCCCGAAGTAGGCCCCGTGCGGCAGGCCGGCGAGGAAGCGGGCGCCCAGCGCGGTGGTCAGGGTGGGGGCCAGCGCGGAGAGCGCGTTGCCGACGCCGAGCGCCGCGGCGAGCCCGATGAGCATGGCGGTGCGGGGCATCCTGGCCGCCGCGAGGACGATCAGCGGGGCGCCGACCACCACCCCGACGGCGTAGGCGGAGACGAGGTGGCCGGCCTGCGGGATGGTGGCGCCCAGGTCCGCGGCGATCCGTGGCAGCAGGCCCATGGTCGCGAACTCGGTGGTGCCGATCGCGAAGCTGCCGATGGCCATGGCGAGGATGGCCCGCGCCAGCCGGCGCGGTTGCAGGGGGCCGGCGAGCCCGGCGCCCGTGGCGGTGCTGCGGTCGGAGGAGATCGTCGCCATCAGGAGAGCGCGTACTTCACGCGCCGGACGGAGAAGGAGTAGCCCGAGTCGTCGTGGGCGCACGTCATGCCTGACTCGCTGGAGGCGCAGGTGAAGCCGTCGTCGCTGCGCTTCTGCCCGTAGCCGAGGGTGGGCACGCCGGAGACGTCGATGGTCAGCGCCTTGCCGGAGGTGTCGCACACCAGGGCGGCGCCCTTGGCGGTGACCTCGAAGAAATGGCCGACGGTGCCGTCGCAGGCGGCCTTCTCGGCGGCGGGGATCTCGTCGGCATAGGCGAAGTCGGCGATCCCGCAGAGCGCGCGCTCGTCGTCGACCGTGCAGGCGATGTTGCCGCTGGGCGCGGCGAAGTCCCACGTCACGTGGGAGAGGTCCTCGCCGGCGGGCGGGGCGGTGGTGGCCGCCGCCGACGGCGCCGTCGTGTGGGCGTCGGCCGCCGGCGAGCCGGCGCTCGGGCCGCTCAGCCGGACCGCCAGCATCACGGCGAACACGAGCACGAGCGCCGCGGTGACCGCCACCAGGGCCTTCTCACCGCCGCTCAGCCTGCCGCTGCCTTGCTCCGCCATCCCCGCTCCTCGCATCTCCCCCTGGGCCGGCCGCCGTCCGCGTCACGGGCGGCGCACGCCGGCCCTGCCGACGGCGCCGGGCGGGATCGACCCGCCCCGCGGACCTGCCGCGCGCCGCTTCGCCCCCGGGCGCAGGCACGCGTCGGCCCGCGCCCCTGGTGGGCGCGGGCCACGCTACTTCATTCAGGAGAAGATCGGTCCGGACGTTCGTGTGCGCTTGATCTCGTAGAAGCCGGGGATGGAGGCGACGGCGACCGCGCCGTCCCACAGCTTCCCGGCGTCCTCGCCGGTGGGGGCGGGGGTGACCACCGGGCCGAAGAAGGCCACGCCGTTGACGGCCACCACCGGGGTGCCGACCTCGTCGCCGACCAGGTCGATGGCTCGCTGGTGGGAGGCGCGCAGGGACTCGTCGAGCTCGTCGGACCCGGCGTAGCGGGCCAGCTCGGCGGGCAGGCCGACCTCGGCCAGCGCCTCGTCGATGACGGCGGGCAGGTCCTCGCCCCGGCCCTGGAGGTGGATGCGGGTGCCGAGCGCGTCGTACAGCGGCTTGACGACGTCCTGCCCGTGCAGCTCGCGGGCGGCGTTGACCACGCGCACCGGGCCCCAGGCGCGCTCCATGAGGGCGGCGTAGCCCTCGGGGAGCTCGCGGCCCTCGTTGAGGACGGACAGGCTCATGACGTGCCAGCGGGCGTGGACGTCGCGGATCTTCTCGACCTCTCCCATCCAGCGGGAGGTCATCCACGCCCAGGGGCACATGGGGTCGAACCAGAAGTCGGCGGTGTCGGTGGCGGTGACGGTGTCGCTCATGCCCCCATCGTGCGCCAGCCGGCCGGAGGGTCGCTAACCGGCCCGGCGGGCGGACCCTCCCCCGCTCCCCCGGGACGGGAGCCGGCGTGGGAGGATCGGGACGCGTGTGCCGCCGCCCACGGCGGCCGCGCCCCACCCGGACGGCGCCCCTGACGCCGTCGACCAGTCGAAGGAGATCCATGCCCGGAGAGAACCTCACTCGCGCCGAGGCCCAGGAGCGTGCCAGGACCCTCGCCACCTCGAGCTACGACGTCGTGCTCGACCTGACCCGTGGCGAGCGCGTGTTCGGCTCGACGACGACGGTGCGCTTCACCGCCACGCCGGGGGCGAGCACGTTCGTCGACCTCATCGCCGAGTCGGTGGAGGAGATCACCCTCAACGGCCGGGCGGTGGACACCGGCGCGTTCGCGGACTCGCGCATCGCGGTGGACGGCCTGGCCGCGGAGAACGAGCTGCGCGTGGTGGCCACCTGCCGGTACATGAACACCGGCGAGGGGCTGCACCGCTTCGTCGACCCGGTCGACGGCGAGACGTACCTCTACACCCAGTTCGAGGTGGCCGACTCGCGCCGCATGTTCGCCGTCTTCGAGCAGCCCGACCTCAAGGCCACCTTCGCCTTCACCGTCACGGCGCCGTCGCACTGGACCGTGGTCGCCAACACCGCCACCCCCGAGCCCGAGCCGGCCGGCGACGGCGTCGCCACCTGGCGGTTCGCGCCCACGCAGGTGATCTCCTCCTACCTCACGGCCCTGGTGGCCGGGCCGTACCACGGCGTCACGGGCGAGCTGACCTCCCGCGACGGGCGCACCATCCCCCTGGGCGTGTACTGCCGGGCCTCCCTGGCCGAGCACCTCGACGCCGAAGAGATCATGGACATCACCCGCGCCGGGTTCGCCTTCTACGAGGAGGCCTTCGACCGGCCCTACCCGTTCACGAAGTACGACCAGCTCTTCGTGCCGGAGTTCAACGCCGGGGCGATGGAGAACGCCGGCGCGGTGACCTTCCTGGAGAACTACGTCTTCCGCTCCAAGGTCCCCGAGGCGACGGTCGAGCGCCGGGCGGTGACGATCCTGCACGAGCTGGCGCACATGTGGTTCGGCGACCTGGTGACCATGCGCTGGTGGAACGACCTGTGGCTCAACGAGTCCTTCGCGGAGTTCGCCTCCCACCTGGCCACCGCCGAGGCGACCCGCTGGTCCAGCGCGTGGACGACCTTCTCCTCGCTGGAGAAGACCTGGGCGTACAACCAGGACCAGCTGCCCTCCACCCACCCGATCGTCGCGCCGATCAACGACCTGGAGGACGTCGAGGTCAACTTCGACGGCATCACCTACGCCAAGGGTGCCTCGGTGCTCAAGCAGCTGGTCGCGTGGGTGGGCCGGGACGCCTTCCTCGAGGGGCTGCGCCGCTACTTCGCCAAGCACGCCTTCGCCAACACCGAGCTGCGCGACCTGCTGGTCGAGCTCGAGGCCGCCTCGGGCCGCGACCTCGCCGCCTGGTCGCAGGTCTGGCTCGAGGAGGCGGGCGTGACGCTGCTGCGCCCGGAGATCGAGACGGACGCGGAGGGGACCGTCACCGCCTTCGCCCTGCTGCAGGAGGCGCCCGCCGAGCACCCGACGCTGCGTCCGCACCGGCTGGTCATCGGCGGGTACGACATCGCCGAGGACGGCGCCCTGCGGCGCACCGAGCGGGTCGAGCTCGACGTCGACGGCGCCCGCACCGAGGTGCCGGCGCTGGTCGGCAAGCGTCGCCCGGACCTCGTGCTCGTCAACGACGAGGACCTCGCCTACGCCAAGGTGCGCCTGGACGAGCGGTCCCTGGCCACCGCCGTGGCGCACCTGGACGGCTTCGCCGAGTCCCTGCCCCGCGCGCTCGTGCTCGCCTCCGCGTGGGACATGACCCGCGACGGGGAGTGGGCCGCGCGCGACTACGTCGACCTGGTCCTCACCGCCGTGGCCACCGAGACCGACTCCAGCGTGGTCCAGGTGCTGCTGCGCCAGCTCGGCACCGCCCTGAGCGCCTACAGCGCCCCGGAGGCCCGCGCGGACCTCGAGGCCCGCGCGGCCGACCGGCTGCTCGAGCTGGCCCGGGCCGCGGCTCCCGGCTCGGACACCCAGCTCCAGCTGGTCCGGGCGCTGGCGGCGCACGCCGTCACCGACGCCCAGCTCGGCGTCGTGGCCGGCCTGCTCGCCGGCACCGGAACGCTCGAGGGCCTCACCGTGGACACCGACCTGCGCTGGGTGCTGCTCCAGGGCCTGGTGGCCGGGGGCCGCGCCGGGGCGGCGGAGATCGACGCCGAGCTCGCGCGCGACGCCACCGCCACCGGGCAGCAGCAGGCGGCCCGGGCCCGCGCGGCCGTCCCCTCCATGGCCAACAAGGCGCGGGCGTGGGCGGACGTCGTCGACTCCGACACGCTGCCCAACGCGGTGCAGTCCAACGTCATCGGCGGCTTCTCCCAGGTGCACGACCGGGCGCTGCTGGTGCCCTTCGCCGGGGCCTACTTCGACGCCCTGGAGAAGGTGTGGGCGGAGCGGACCAACGAGATGGCGCAGAACATCGTCGTCGGGCTCTACCCGTACAAGCTCGCCGGGCTGGCCGACACCCTGGGGGTCGACCTCGTCGCGCTGACCCAGGGCTGGCTCGACGCCCACGAGGGCGCCGCCCCGGCGCTGCGGCGTCTGGTGGTGGAGAACCTCGACGCCGCCCGCCGCGCCGTGCGCGCGCAGGCGGCCGACCGGCTGGCCCACCAGGGCTGAGCCGCCTCTCGCGGAGCCCCGTCCCGGCCTCGGGACGGGGCTCCGACGCTCTCGGCACCCGGCCGGCGGGCGCTCGCGGCTCGCGGCTCGGGAGAGCTACACCGGCCAGGTCTCCCGGCGCCCGGCGGCGTCCCAGAACATCCACTCGTACTGCGCGGCGCGCCCGAACGCCGCGTGCATGCGGGCGAGGATCCCGTCCGCCGCGTCGGCCGCGAGCCGGTCGACGATCTGCCGCGCCGTTCGGGTCGACTCGGCGAACGCCGGGTCGCCGTAGGTGCCGATCCAGTCCCCGTAGGGGTGGGCGGCCAGGTCCCCGACGCGGTCCTGCAGCCGCGTGCCCACGTCCTCGTAGATCCAGAAGCACGGCAGCAGCGCGGCGGCGAGCTCGGGGTAGCAGCCGGCGGAGGACAGCGCCAGCAGGTAGGAGGTGTAGGCGGTGCACGTCGGGGACTTCTCCCCGGCGGTGAGGTCGGCGACGTAGGCGCCGTGCAGCTGGCGCTCCACGGCGACGACGGCGGTGGCGCTGGAAGCCCAGAAGAGCAGCTCGTCGGCGGCGGTGCTCTGGCTCGCGCACGCCGCCAGCGCCCGGCCGAAGTCCGCCAGGTAGTGGGCGTCCTGCGCCATGTAGTACACGAAGGTCTCCCGCGGCAGCGAGCCGTCCTCGAGGGCACGGAGGAAGGGCAGCTCGTCGATCGCCGCCCGCAGGGGGGCGATGCGCGCCCACGCCGCGTCGCTGAACGGCCGCGCCGCCGCGGCCGCAACCTGCTCCGCCTCCGCCTCGGTGGTCGTCCGGGGACGTGGGGCGGTCATCGGGTGCTCCAGAGCTCGTAGAAGTGATGGACGGGCCCGGGGCCGGCGCCGATGTCCAGGGAGTCGCCCGCGGCGAGGGCGCCGGTCAGCCACGACTTCGCCCCCGCGGCCGCGTCCGGCCAGGAGCCCAGCCGGGCGGCCAGGACGGCGAGCGCCGAGGACAGCGAGCAGCCGGTGCCGTGGGTGTTGCGGGTGGGCACCCGGGCGGCGCGCAGCACCCGCTCGCCCGCCGCGTCGACCCACAGGTCGATGGCGTCCGGGCCGGTGAGGTGACCGCCCTTGAGCAGCACCCGCTGGGCACCGAGGTCGGCCAGGGCGCACGCCTGGGCCCTCATCGTGTCCAGGTCCCGTGCCTCGTCCCGGCCGAGCAGGACCGCGGCCTCCGGCAGGTTGGGGGTGATGACAGAGGCGTGGGGCAGCAGGCGGCGCATCGCGCTCACCGCGCCGTCGTCCAGGAGCCGGTCACCGCTCGTGGACACCATGACGGGGTCGAGCACGACGACCGGCGGGGCCGCCTCGGCCAGGAACTCCCGGACGGCCTCGACGGTGGGCGCACCGGCCAGCATGCCGATCTTCATCGCGTCGACCGGCACGTCCACCAGCAAGGTGTCGAGCTGCTCGCGGACGAACCCCGGCGGCACGGTGTGGACGCCGGTGACGCCCCGGGTGCTCTGGGCGGTGAGCGCGGTGAGCACGGCGGTGCCGTAGGCGCCCAGCGCCGAGAAGGTCTTGAGGTCGGCCTGGATGCCCGCGCCGCCGGAGGGGTCGCTGCCCGCGATCGTCAGCGCCACCAGGGGCCGGCTCATGCCCCCTCCTCCCAGGCCCGGCGGATCGCCGCGGTGGCGGCGGCGACGTCCTGCTGCCCGCAGATCGCGCTCACCACGGCGATCCCGGCGGCGCCGCTGCGGCGCAGCAGCCCGGCGCGCTCGGCGGTGATGCCGCCGATGGCCACGCAGGGCCACGGGCTGGCGGCGCTGATGCGGCGCAGCTCCCCCACGCCGCCGGGCGGGGCGTGGTCCGGCTTGGTCGCCGTCGCCCAGACCGGACCGACGCCGAGGTAGTCCAGGACCCCGGCGCCGTGGGCGGCGGCGACGCGGACGTGCGCCGGCTCCTGCACGGACAGCCCGAGGTAACGCTCCTCGCCCAGGAGCGCGCGGGCCTCGCGGATGTCCATGTCGCCCTGGCCGACGTGGGCGCCGTCGGCCCCGACCGCCTCGACCAGGTCGGGCCGGTCGTTGACGAGCAGGGGCACACCGGTGCCCGCCAGGACCGCCCGCACCTCCCGGCCGAGCGCCACCAGCTCGGCGTCGGTGGCCCCGGGGTCGCGCACCTGGACGGCGGTGACCCCTGCGGCGACGGCGACCGCGACCGTGGCGGGCACGCCGGCGTCGGCGCACAGGGCGGTGTCGGTGACGAGATAGAGGGACAGGTCGAGCCGGGGGCGGCGTGCCCTCGCACGCCCACCCGCGCCGGTGGTCGCCATCGTGGGCTCCGAGGGATCAGGACAGGCGGGTGCGCTCGGCCAGCACCGCGGGGGTGATCAGGGCCAGCTCGTCGAGCAGCGCGACGGCGAAGCCGCCCGGGCCGCGGCTGCGCCCCGCGGCCTCCTCGGCGGCGACGGTGAGGGTGGCCGTGGCGGCCGTGGCGGCCAGCAGCGGGTCCTCCACCACCGCGCAGAAGCCGGCCATGAGCGCGCCCAGCGCGCACCCGGTGCCGGTGACCCGGGTGAGCAGCTCGGTGCCGTTGGCCACGCGCACCACCCGCCGGCCGTCGGTGAGGTGGTCGACGGCGCCGCTGACCGCCACGACGGAGCCGTGCTCGCGGGCCAGCTCCGCGGCGGCGCCCAGCGCTGCCTCCGCGGTGTGCTCGCTGTCGACCCCCTTGCCGCCCTCGCCGCCGGACAGGCCGAGGATCTCCGAGGCGTTGCCGCGGATGATGGCGGGCGCCGAGCGGGACAGCAGATCGAGGGCGACCCGGGTGCGCCAGGGCAGCCCACCGGCACCGACCGGGTCGAGCACCCACGGGGTGCCCGCGGCGGCCGCACCGGTGGCCGCCTGCGCCATGGCGGCGGCCGTGTCGTGCTGGGGTGTGCCGAGGTTGATCAGCACGCCGCCGGCCACGGCGGCGAAGCCGCCGGCCTCGTCGGGGTTGTCCACCATGGCCGGGCTGGCGCCCACGGCGAGCAGGATGTTGGCCGTCCACTGCGCGGCGACGACGTTGGTCAGGCACTGCACGAGGGGCGGGTGCGCGTGCAGCCCGGCCAGGGCGTCGCCCAGGAGCTCCGGGGCGACGTGGTGACGAGACAGCATGGACGAAACGGACATCAGACGTCCCTTCGCTAGTGCGAACTAGATCAGGTTCAACGGGTGTGTTCTCAGCCGTGCCAGGCACGGCACCCCGCGTCGCTGGTCACACTACGCCGCGCGGCCCGGGCGGTCGACGACCGACCTCGGCGCGGGGATCGCCGCGGTGTAGCATCCGGCTCACAAGAGATGCGACAGGGGAGCGCCGCCGCCACCGGTGGGCGCTGAGAGTGCGGACCACCGCAGACCCTCGAACCTGATCCGGCTAATACCGGCGAAGGGAGTCGAGTTCTCAGGGTGCCGGCACGTCCCGGGACCTTCCCCTCCTGAGGAGCAGGAGGACCTTTCGATGGGCGTTTCCACCCCGTCGACTGCGCGCCGCGCCCCGTGGCGCGTCGTCGACATCGTCGTGGCCTCCGTGGTGGCGGTCGCCGTCGGCGTCGTCTTCTGGGCCTGGTCCGCCGGGTACGCCGCCGTCGCCGCGGCCACCGTGGCCTTCCCCCCGCTCGCCGGCCTCTACGGCGGCGGCTGGCTCATCGCCGGCGTGATCGGCGGGCTGATCATCCGCAAGCCCGGCGCGGCGCTGTACTGCGAGCTGCTGGCCGCCGTCGTCGAAGGCTTCCTCGGCACGCACTTCGGCTGGGCCGTGGTCATCTCGGGCCTCGTCCAGGGCGCCGCCGCCGAGGCGGTGTTCGCGGCCTTCCGCTACCGGCGCTGGAACCTGCCCGTGGCGCTGCTGGCCGGCGCCGCCGCCGGCATCGCCATGGGGACGAGCGAGAACATCCTGTACAACGTCGCCTGGGCGTCGCAGTGGAAGGTCGTCTACGTGATCCTCGCGACCGTCTCCGGGACGGTCCTGGCCGGCCTGCTGTCCTGGCTGGCCGTCCGCGCGCTGGCCCGCACCGGCGTGCTCGCCGGTCTCGCCTCGCGCGACGCCGCGGTCGAGCGGGCGGTCTGAGTGCCCCACTCCGCGGCGGCCGGCGTGCGGCCCGCGGCGATCACCGCCGCCGGGTGGGGGTGGCGGCACGCCGGCCGTGCCCGCCCGGCGCTGCGGAACCTCGACCTCGAGATCCGGCCCGGCGAGCGGGTGCTCCTCCTCGGCGCCTCCGGGGCCGGGAAGTCGACGCTCCTGCACGCCATGGCCGGGGTCCTCGGGGAGGACGACGGGCACGCCGAGTCGGGCCGGCTGCTCCTGGACGGCCGGCCCGCGGCCGACCAGCGCGGGCGGGCCGGGCTGGTGCAGCAGGACCCGGACAGCCAGGTCGTCCTCTCCCGCGTCGGCGACGACGTCGCCTTCGGGGCCGAGAACCTCGCGGTGCCCCGCGCGGAGATCTGGGCGCGCGTGACGGAGAGCCTGGCAGCGGTGGGCCTCCGCTTGCCGCTGCGCCAGCCCACCGCCGCCCTGTCCGGCGGCCAGAAGCAGCGCCTGGCCCTGGCCGGGGTCCTGGCCATGCGCCCCGGCGCCCTGCTGCTGGACGAGCCGACCGCGAACCTCGACCCCGGCGGGGTGCTGCAGGTGCGCGACGCCGTCACCGCGGCGCTCGAACGGACCGGTGCGACGCTGGTCGTCGTCGAGCACCGCGTCGCCGTGTGGGCCGACGTCGTGGACCGGGTGGTCGTGCTCACGCCCGACGGGGTGCTCGCCGACGGCGCCCCCCGGCAGGTGCTGGACCGTGCCCGCTCGGCGCTCATCGACGCCGGGATCTGGGTGCCCGGCTACGTCCCGCCCGTCCGGCCGCGTGCCGTCGCCGCGGAGGACCCGCCGGTGCTGCTCTCCGCCCGCGACCTCGCGGTCTCCCCGGAGCCGGGGCGCCGGCGCCACCCGGCCCCGCCGGTGGCCGCGGGCATCGAGGTGCGCGTGCGCGAGGGCCGGGCCCTGAGCGTGACCGGCCCGAACGGCGTGGGGAAGTCCACCCTGGCCCTGACCCTGGCCGGGCTGCTGCCGGCGCACGGCGGAGCGGTCGTCGCCGGGCCGCGGCTGCGCGAGCACGGCGCCGCGGGCCGCCCGGCCGCCGGGCCCACGCCGTCCGCCTGGAGCTCGGGCGAGCTGATCACCCGCATCGGGACGGTCTTCCAGAACCCCGAGCACCAGTTCGTGACCGGCCGGGTGCGCGACGAGCTGACCTTCGGCCCCCGCCAGCTCGCCCGGACCACGCCCCGCCGGCACCGCCGCGACGTCCCGCGCGAGGCCGCCGCGCTCGCGCCCCGGACCGACGAGCTGATGGAACGGCTTCGGCTCACGCACCTCGGCGAGGCCAACCCGTTCACCCTCTCCGGCGGGGAGAAGCGCCGGCTCTCGGTCGCCACCGTGCTCGCCGCCAGCCCGGCCGTGCTGGTCCTGGACGAGCCGACGTTCGGCCAGGACGCCACCACCTGGCGCGAGCTCGCGTCCCTGCTCACCGAGCTCCTCGACGCGGGCACCGCGGCCGTGTGCGTCACGCACGACGTCGAGTTCACCGCGGCGCTCGGCGGGGACCGGCTGCACCTCGGGCGCCCGGACACGGCGGCCCCGGTGCCGGCGCCGGGGGTGGCATGAGCGCCATGACCGCGGCCTCGCCCACCGCCGCCCGGGCTGGCGACCAGCCACGTCGTGGCGCGGCGCCCCTGCTGGCGCGGGCCAATCCTCTGGCCAAGCTCGGCGCCGCATTCGCCCTCACCGCCGCCATGGTGCTCACGGTGGACTGGGTCTCGGCCACGACCGCCCTCGTCCTCGAGCTCGCCGTCCTGCCCCTGACGGGCCTGACCTACGCCTCGCTGATTCGGCGCGGGTGGCCCATCCTCGCCGCCGCCGTGCTGGGGGGGTGGAGCACGGCGCTGCTGGCCGAGCACTCCGGCCCGACCGTGCTGGACCTCGGAGTCGTCCGCCTCAGCGAGGGTTCCGTCGCTGCCGGCACGGCGATCCTGCTGCGCGGCCTGGCCATCGCCCTGCCGGGCGTCCTGGTGCTCGCCTGCACCGACCCCACGGACCTGGCCGACGGCCTTGCCCAGCGCCTCAAGGTGCCGCACCGCTTCGTCCTCGGGGCGCTGGCCGCCATGCGGCTGGTGGGCCTGCTCGCGGCCGAGTGGCGGACGCTCGGGATGGCGCGGCGGGCGCGCGGTGTCGGCACCCACCGGGGATGGTGGGGGCGGGTGGGCGCCCAGCTGGGACAGGGACTGGCGCTGCTGGTCCAGGCCATCCGCCGGGCCACCCGGCTGGCGGTGACGATGGAGGCGCGCGGGTTCGGCACCGGGCCGCGCACCTGGGCCCGTCCCAGCACGTTCTCCGGCCTCGATCTGTGGGTGGGGACCGCCGGCGTCGTGCTGGCCGCCGCCGCGGTCGGCGCGGCGGTGGCCGCCGGGACCTGGAACCCGATCTGGGGCTGACGCCCGTGGGCCAGGCGCGGTCCCCGGCCGGCGTGGGCGCGCCAGGCGTGGCGCCCTGGTCAGCTGGGCCCGGCGTCCCCGGCCGGCTGTTCACCGGCGGCGGGCAGCACCCGCACGCAGCACCCCCCGGCGCCGGGGTCGGTGCGCACCGTGCACGCCGCCTCGGTCCCCTCGGCCAGCCCCTCGACCAGCTCGCGGTTGAGCTCGCACACCAGCGCCGTGTGCCGCCGGGCGAGCCGGTGGAACGGGCAGTTGCCCATGACGGTGCCGCCCCCCTCCTCGTCGGCCCGGGGCTCGTACCCGGCGGCGGCGAGCGCGGCGTCGAGCGAGCCGGCGCCCGCGCCGCCGGCACGGCCGGTCTCCCGCGCGACCCGGCGCAACGCGGCGCGCACGGGCGCGGCGGCCGGCCCGGCCTCCTCCACCGCGAGCGCCAGCAGCTCCCCGGCCAGCTCGTAGCGGCGCTCCGGCACGGAGACGCTCACCTCCCGGGGCGCGCGGCGGTAGAGCTTGGCGGGCCGGCCGGACCCGGGGCCCGTGCGCTCGCCGAGCCGGCGGAACTCCACGGCCAGGAGCCCCTCCCGCGCCAGCCGGTCGAGGTGGAACGCGGCGGTGCTGCGGCTGAGCCCGAGCGCCGCGGCGGCGTCGTCGCGGCTCGTGGAGCCCGGGCGGGCCGAGACGAGCTCGTACAGCGCCCGGCGCGTGGGGTCCTCCAGCGCGGCGAGCGCGGCCAGGTCTCCGGCCCGCTCCCCCGGCTCTCGCGCTGGCCCGTGCGGCTCGTCGTCGGCCATGCCCCCCAGGCTACCACTCTAAAAACAAGAACTCTTGACGAAAGAATGCAGGCGTCCTACGGTCGTCTGCACAGGTGCGGCGACGCCGCCCACGCACCCCCAGGGGGCGGAGATGACCATCACCGCGACGCCCGCGCCGGTACGGGCCAGCCTGGCCGGACGCGAGGATCCGGGCACAACGGGCAGGACCGCGGCCGCGTCGGCGGCGGGGCCTGGCGCCGGTGCGGCGGGAGGCCGGTCCGGCGCCGCGGGCATCGACCGGCTCGGCGCGGCCCGCGCCGTCGCCGACCTCCTCGCCGCGCTGGGCCACGACGCCGCCGGCCCGCACCTGGCCGAGACCCCGCGCCGGGTGGCCGACGCCCTGGCCGAGCTGCTCACCCCGCCCGAGCTGACGCTGACCACCTTCCCCAACGACGAGGGCTACGACGAGCTCGTCCTCGTGCGCGACATCCCCTTCCACTCCCTGTGCGAGCACCACCTGCTGCCCTTCCACGGCGTGGGGCACATCGCCTACCTGCCCGGCGAGCGCATCGTCGGGCTGTCCAAGCTCGCCCGGGTCCTCGAGCACTTCGCCCGCGACCTGCAGGTCCAGGAGCGCCTCACCCAGCAGGTCGCCGACCTGCTCCAGGCCGAGCTCGCCCCGCGCGGCGTCGCCGTCGTGCTCGAGGCCGAGCACCTGTGCATGGCGCTGCGCGGCATCCGGGTCAGCGGGGCGCGCACCGTCACCAGCGCGCTGCACGGGCAGCTGCGCGAGGACGCCCGCACCCGCGAGGAGTTCTTCGCCCTCGCCAGGCAGCGGCCCTGAACACCCACCGGTCCGGACCGCACCCACAGGTCCTGCCCCCACCCCACAGCACACAGGTCCTGCCCCACCCCACACCAGGAGGCTCGAGATGGACGGGCGCATCGTCATCGTCGGCGGCGGGCTCGCGGCCGCCAAGGCCGCTCAGCGGCTGCGCAAGGAGGGCTTCGCCGGGGAGGTGGTCCTCGTCGGGGAGGAGGGCGAGCGGCCCTACATCCGCCCGCCGCTGTCGAAGGACTACCTGCTCGGCAAGGAAGACCGCGAGCAGGGCTTCGTGCACCCGGCCGGGTGGTACCCCGACCACGACGTCGAGCTGCGCCTGGGCCGGCGGGCCGTGGGGCTCGACGTCGCCGGCCACGAGGTCGCCCTCGACGACGGCGCCCGACTGCCGTACGCCGCCGTCCTGCTCGCCACCGGTTCCGCGCCCCGGCGCCTCAGCGACCCCGGATCCGGGGCGGGCCTGACGGGGGTGCACTACCTGCGCACCCGACCCGACTCCGACGCCCTGCGCGCGGCCCTGGCCGACGGCGGGCGCCGGGTGGTGATCGTGGGGGCCGGCTGGATCGGGCTCGAGGTCGCCGCCGCCGCCCGCACCTACGGCAACGCCGTCACCGTGGTGGGCCGCGAGGCGGTCCCCCTGGAGGGCCCGCTCGGGCCCGAGCTCGGCGCCCTGTTCGCCGACCTGCACCGCGAGCACGGCGTGGACCTGCGGATGTCCACCGCGACGCGGGGCATCGTCGCCGACGGCGGGAGCGTCACCGGGGTGGAGCTCGGCGACGGCGAGGTGGTGCCGGCCGACGTCGTCGTGGTCGGCATCGGCGCGGTGCCACGCACCGAGCTCGCCGAGGCCGCCGGGCTGGCGGTGGACCGCGGCGTCGTGGTCGACGCCGCCCTGCGCGCCTCGGCGCCGGACGTGTGGGCCGCCGGGGACGTCGCCAGCGCGTTCCACCCGCTGCTGGGTCACCACCTGCGGGTGGAGCACTGGGCCAACGCCCTGCGGATGGGGCCGGCGGCGGCCCGGTCGATGCTGGGGCTGCCGGTCAGCTACGACCAGGTGCCGTACTTCTACACCGACCAGTACGACCTCGGCATGGAGTACACCGGCTTCTCGGACCTGGCGGCCGGGGCGCGGGTGGTCTACCGCGGGGACCGGGCGGCGCGCCGCTTCGTCGCGTTCTGGGTTCGCGGCGAGACGGTGGTGGCCGGGATGAACGTCAACGTCTGGGACGTCAGCGACCAGATCGCGGCGCTGGTCCGGGCGCAGGCGCCGGTCGACGACGCCCGCCTCGCCGACGAGTCGGTGCCGCTGGCCGACCTGGCCCCGGCGGCGGCGGGCTGAGGGGCCGACGCCGTGCCCGCCGTCGCCGGTCGCCCGGCCCCGCCCGTGCCCGCCGCCTGGGCGGCGGACCGCGTCCGCCGCATCGGCGCCCACACCTTCGACTTCTCCCGGCAGGTGGCGGTCATGGCCGTCGTCAACCGGACCCCGGACTCCTTCCACGACCGGGGCGCCACCTTCGCCCTGGACCGGGCCGTGGACCGGGCCCTGGCCGCCGCGGACGAGGGCGCGGACTGGGTCGACGTCGGCGGCGTGCCCTTCTCCGCCGACGCCGCGCCGGTGGACGAGGCCGCCGAGCTGGACCGGGTGCTGCCGGTCGTGGAGGCCGTGCGGGCCCGCAGCGACGTCGTCATCTCGGTCGACACCGCCCGGCCCGAGGTCGCCCGGCGGTGCCTGGCTGCGGGGGCCGACGTCGTCAACGACACCTCGGGCCTGCGCGACCCGGCCATGGCCGACGTCGTGGCGGCGGCCGGCGCCACCGTGGTCATCGCCCACAGCCTCGGCGGGCCGCAAGCCGTGCTCCGGCGCCCGCGCTACGGCGACGTCGTCGCCGAGGTCGCGGCGTTCCTGCGCCGCCGGGTCGCCGAGGCGGTCCGCCGCGGCGTGGCGCCGTCGCAGATCGTCGTCGACCCGGGTCACGACCTCAACAAGACCACCGCGCACTCGCTCGAGCTCACCCGGCGGCTGGGCGAGATCACCGCCCTCGGGCCACCCACGCTCGTCGCCGTGTCCCACAAGGACTTCGTGGGCGAGACGCTCGCCCGCCCGCCCGGCGGCCGGCTGCCCGGGTCGCTCGCCGCCGCGGTGTGGTGCGTGGCGCAGGGCGCGCGGATCGTGCGGGCGCACGACGTCGCGGCCACGGTCGACGCGGTGCGCATGACCGAGGCCGTCCTCGGACTGCGGGCCCCCGCGCTGGCCCGGCACAACACGTGAGGAGGTCGAGCGTGCTCGACACCGAGGAGCTGGTGCTGCGCTACGCGGTGCCCGACCGGGAGGTGCCCCACCTGCGGGTGAACGTCATCTCCAGCCTGGACGGTGCGGCCACGCACGACGGGGTGTCCGGCGGGCTGAACAACGCCGACGACAAGCAGGTCTTCGACACCCTGCGGATGCTCAGCGACGCCGTCCTGGTCGGCGCGGGCACCCTGCGCCAGGAGGGCTACGGCGCGATGGTGCTGGACCCGCCGGCGGTCGCCTGGCGCACCGCCCGTCGGCTGCCGGCCCACCCCACGCTCGCCGTCGTCTCGGGCCGGCTCGACCTGGACCCGCAGTCTCCGATGTTCACCGAGGCCCCGGCCCGCCCGCTCGTGCTCACGCACGCCGGCGCCCCGGCCGACCGGCGCCGCGCCCTGGCCGCGGTCGCCGAGGTCGTGGTGTGCGGCGGGAACGCCGTCGACCCGGCCCGGGTCGTCCGCGCGCTGGCCGGGCGCGGCCTGGCGCAGGTGCTGTGCGAGGGCGGGCCGCACCTGCTGGGCACGCTGATCGCGGCCGACCTGGTCGACGAGCTGTGCCTGACGCTCAGCCCGGTGCTCGAGGGTGGGGACGCGGGCCGGATCACGGCCGGCGGCGCCCAGGTCACCCGGACGATGCGGCTGGCGCACGTGCTCACCGCCGACGACATGCTCCTGCTGCGCTACCTGCGTGCCCACCGCCGCTCCTGACGCGTCGAGTCCACCCTCGCAGGCGGCCCCGGCCGCGCTACGCCGGCGCCCGCTGCGGCACCAGGGCCGTGAGGTCGGGCACGGCGTGGTGCGCGCCCGCGGCGCGCAGCTCGGCCGCCGGGTGGGAGGTGGTGACGCCGAGGACGAGCCCCACCCCGGCGCCAAGGGCCGCCGCGAGCCCGGCCGGGGTGTCCTCGGCGGCCACGCACGCCGGCGGCTCGGCGCCGACGAGCGCCGCGCCGTAGCGGTAGGGGGCAGGGTCCGGCTTGCCCGCGGCGGTGACCTCCGCCGTCGCCAGGGCCACGCCGAGCTCGGCGACCCCGAGCCGGTCGAGGACCGCGCACGCCCACGCGCGGTGGGCGGAGGTGACGACGGCGACCGGGGCGAACGCCCGGACCGTGCCCTCGTCCACCCGCCAGCCACGGCGGGCGAAGTAGCGCCGGTACGCGGCGCGGTGGGTGGGCTCGGAGTCGACCAGGGTGCCGTCGAGGTCGAGCAGCAGCGCGGCGCCGGGCGCCGCGAGCGCCGCCGCGACGGCGGCACCGGGCGCCCCGGACACGTCAGCCCCAGGCGAAGAGCTCGTCGCCGGCGCTGACGCGCTGGCCGGCGCTGACGGCGATCCGCAGCTGGTCGGCCTTGCCCTCCAGCGCGATCACCGGGGTGACCGGCGAGCGGCCGCCGGCGCGCACGGCCTCCGGCGACCAGGTGACCAGCCGCTGCCCCTGGGCGACGACGTCCTTCTCGGCGGCGTGCAGGGTGAAGCCCTCCCCGCCCAGCTGCACGGTGTCCAGCCCGAGGTGCACGAGCACGCCGCTGCCGCCCTCGGCGACGATGACGAAGGCGTGCGGGTGGAACTTCATGATGGTGCCCGCGACCGGGGCGACGACGTCGGAGGTGACGTCGCCGTCGGGGTCGACGGCGAGGCCCGGGCCGACGATGGCGCCGGAGAAGACGGGGTCGGGGACGTCCTCGAGGGCGACGACGGTGCCGGAGACCGGCGCGACGACGCGCACCGTCACCGCAGGTCCTCGATGTCCTCGGCGATGGTGTCGGCCTGGGGGCCGACGACGACCTGGACGGCGGAGCCCTGCTGGACGACGCCGAAGGCGCCCGCGGCCTTGAGGCCCGCCTCGTCGACCTTGGCCGGGTCCTCGACCTCCACACGCAGGCGGGTGATGCACGCCTCCAGGTCGAGGACGTTCGCGTCCCCACCCAACGCCGCGAGAATCTGCTCCGCCTGGCTCATCGCTTCCTCCTCCACGGCCGTGGCCGTGCCTCCCGGCGGGTGCGTCCCGCCGCGCGCCTCGGGGCGCTCGCCCCTGGTCCTTCTGGCCCAGGTTACGTGATGACACTCTCCCAGCGAGGCGGAGTCAAGGCGCCGCGCGCGGCATTCGTGCAGGTGCCGGGGGGTCCCGACAGCGGACGGCGGCGGCGCGGTTCCTTGACACTCCTGGGGCCCCGCGATTCGCTGTGCGCCATCGGCACACGTCGGGGCGCGGTGCCCCTGGCCCGCCGACGCAACGGGGCGTCTGCCGGCGCACTGCCCGTGCGCCGTCGTCCAGGCGTTCCTCGACCTTGGGAGCACGGATGACGACAACCACCGCAGGTGCCGCGACCCGGCAGAAGCGGCAGATCCCCGGCTTCGCGCAGGCCCAGCGGGTGGGCCGCTCGCTCATGCTGCCGATCGCCACGCTGCCGGCCGCCGGGCTCATGCTGCGCTTCGGCCAGCCGGACATGCTGGGCGCGCAGGGGGTGTCCAGCTGGAGCGGGTTCGGCTGGATGCAGCCCGTGGCCGACGTGCTCGCGGCCGCCGGCAGCGCGATCATCGGGAACCTGCCGATCATCTTCGCCGTCGGCGTCGCGATCGGGTTCGCCCGCAAGTCCGACGGCTCGACGGCGCTGGCCGCGCTCATCGGCTACCTCACCTTCGCCGCCGTGCTCGAGGCGTTGGCGCCCTACTTCGGCTCGGGGGCCGAGGGCGAGGAGACGATCAACTACGGCGTGCTCGGCGGCATCACCATCGGCATCATCGCGGCGCTGCTCTGGCAGCGGTTCTACCGCACCAAGCTCCCGCCCTACCTGGCCTTCTTCGGCGGCCGGCGGCTCGTGCCGATCATCACCGCGCTGGTCGCCGTCGTCGTCGCCGTCCTCTTCGCGCTGGTCTACCCCGCCTTCGACTACGTCATCGGCGGGTTCGGTCAGTGGGTCACCCACCCGGGCAACGCCGTCGTGGGCGGGTTCGTCTTCGGCACCGTCAACCGGCTGCTCATCCCCTTCGGGCTGCACCACCTGCTCAACAGCCTGCCGTGGTTCCAGTTCGGGCAGTACACCAACCCCGAGACCGGCGCGGTGGTCCAGGGCGACATCGCCCGCTTCCTCGCGGGCGACCCCACCGCCGGCACCTTCATGACCGGCTTCTTCCCCATCATGATGTTCGCGCTGCCCGCCGCGGCCCTGGCCATCTGGCGCAACGCCCGCCCGGAGCGACGCAAGGTCACCGGCGGCATCATGGTCTCGGTCGCCCTGACCGCGTTCCTCACCGGCATCACCGAGCCGCTGGAGTACGCCTTCGCCTACGTGGCGTTCCCGCTGTACCTCGTGCACGCGGTGCTCACCGGCACCGCCCTGGCGCTGGTCAACGCCCTGGGCATCCACGACGGCTTCACCTTCTCCGCCGGTGCCATCGACTACCTGCTCAACTTCGGCATCGCCACCCGGCCGCTGTGGATCATCGTCATCGGCCTCGGGTACGCGGTGATCTACTACCTCATCTTCAGCTTCGCGATCCGCCGGTGGAACCTGCGCACCCCGGGCCGGGAGGAGGACGGCGCCGAGGGCAGCGGGGCGCCGTCGGTGTTCGACGAGGCGCAGGAGGCGGCTGCGGTGTCCACGGGCAAGCGCGCGGCGGAGCGGGGGCTGCCAGCCGACCGGGCCATGGCCGAGGACGCCGGCACCGCGGCGCCCGAGAAGGCCCGCGACGACGACGGCCGCGACACCTCCCTGGCCTGACCGCCGGCCGGGTGTCCGCGGACGTGTGCTCGGACGCCGGTGCGGTCAGTGCTGGAGGCGGTCGTCGTCGCCGAGCGCGGCGCGCACGGCGGCGACCAGCGAGAGCAGCCGCGCGTTGCCCGGCAGGTCCTCGACGAGGACCACCTGCTCGGCGCCGTCGGCCAGGGGCAGCTTCCAGTTCGGGTACTCGGTGTCCGTGCCGGGCTGGTTCTGCGCGCGCCGCTCCCCCACGGCGTCGGTGAGGGAGACGCCGGCGAGCAGCGCGGGCGTGCGCACGACGTAGGCGTGCAGGGCCTCGACGAGCTCACGCTCGGTGGGGTCGGCGCCCACCAGGCCGTGCTCGCGCAGCCGGGCGACCATCCGCTCGCGCTCGGTGCGCGCGGCCAGGCGCACCTTGGCGACCGGCTCGGTGAGCAGGCCGAGCCGGTCGCGCAGGTCGACGTGCTCCTCGGCGAGGTAGCCGGCCACCGGCGGCAGGTCGTGGGTGTCCACGGTGGCCAGCACGAGGCGGCGGTAGGCCTCGGGCTGCAGCGGCTGGCCGCGGTCGTCCTTCTCGAACCACAGCACCGAGGTGCCCAGCACGCCCCGCTCGCCCAGGTAGTCGCGCACCCACGGCTCCACCGTGCCGAGGTCCTCGCCGATGACCACGGCGCCGGCGCGGGCCGCCTCGAGGAGCATGACGCCGACCATCGCCTCGTGGTCGTAGCGCACGTAGGTGCCGTCCTCGGCGCCCATGCCGGCGGGGATCCACCACAGCCGGAACAGGCCGAGGATGTGGTCCACCCGCACCGCGCCCGCGTGGCGCAGCACGGTGCGGACCATGTCGCGCAGCGGCGCGTAGGCGGTGCGGGCCAGCGCGTCGGGCCGCCAGGGCGGCTGGTGCCAGTTCTGGCCCTGCTGGTTGTACATGTCCGGCGGGGCCCCGACCCCGATGCCGTGGGCGAAGACCTCCCGCAGCGACCACGCGTCGGAGCCGTCGGGGTGCACGCCCACGGCGAGGTCGTGCATGACGCCCAGGCCCATGCCGGACCGCTTGGCCACCTTCTGGGCTCGGGCCAGCTGCTCGTCGGCCACCCACTGCAGCCAGACGTAGAAGTCCACCCGGTCGGCGAGCTCCCGGCGGGCACGGGCCACGAACGGGGAGCGGGCGTCGGTCAGCTCCGCCGGCCACTCCTCGCCGTCGTACCTCTCCCGCAGGGCGCACCACAGGGCGAAGTCCTCCAGGCCCTGCCCCTCCTCGGCACGGAAGCGCTCGAGGAAGTGCTGCCGCGAGCGGCTGCGCCCGGCGGCGTAGACGACCTCGAGGGCGCGGCGCTTGGCCTCCCAGGAGGCGTCGCGGTCGATGGGGTCGTTGGTGGCGTTCGCCGGCCGAACCTCTTCCGCGGCCCACTCCACCAGCGCCCGCTGGGGGCCGGGCAGGTAGGCGACCTCCGGGATGTCCTCGGGGCGGATGTACAGCGGGTTGACGAACCGGCGGGACACCGGCAGGTACGGCGAGGGCGTCATGTGCCCGGTGGGCTCGGCGGCGTGCAGCGGGTTGACGAGGAGGAAGTCCGCCCCCAGCTCGCCGAAGAACCCGGTGAGCTCGGCGAGGTCGCCCAGGTCGCCCACGCCCCACGAGCGCGCGGAGCGCACGGAGTAGAGCTGGGCCATCAGGCCCCAGCCGCGCCCGGTCGCCAGCCGTGGTTCCCCGAGGCGGTCGGGGGTGACGGCGAGCGGCGCGCGGACGGCGCCCACGCCGTCGATCTCGGCGACCAGCTCGTGCCAGCCCAGCGGCAGGTCGGCCGGCAGCACGAACTCGGCGCGCTCGGTGCGCACCGCGTCGACGTCGCGCGGCTCGAGGTCGTGGTCCCGCCGCGTCAGCGGCCGGGTGTCGCCGTCCTCGAGCTCGACGACGAGGGTCACCGCGGCGCCGTCGGGTACGTGGACGGGCACCTCGTGCTCGCGCCCGGCGCGCACGACCAGCGACGGTGGCAGCGGCGAGCGCCAGGGGGTGAGCTCGGCGTCGGCGAGCGAGGCGGCCACCTGCGCGTCCGTCGCCGCCGGGACGCCGAGGGCGGCGAGCACGGCGCGGATGGTGGCGGCGGTGACGAGACGGTGGTTCCCGGTGAAGTCCCAGAACTCGGTGGACACGCCGTGGACCTCGGCCAGCCGCCGCAGGTCCTCGCTGGGGGCGTCCGGGGACGCCGGGATCTCTGTCATCTCGCTCCTGCTTCGCCGGTCGCGACGGCCCCCCGTGGGCAACGTCCACCAACCGTCCCGATCCTGCCAGGTGACGGCAGGGCCGCGCGGCGGGGGCACGCCGCCGCGCGGTCGTGTCACCGCCGGCTGGGCCCGGACCTGGCGCGCAGTCCGCCGCTCCGACGAGGGCACTGCCTGGCGGCAGAGGGTCTCGTCACACCACGTGGCGCTGCCAAGCCGGGGCGGCGCGGTCACCGCGCGCGCCGTGTCGGCTCACACGCGCGCCGTGTCGGCGCACACGCGGGCCGGCCCTGCCACCATGCGGCCGGGCCGGCCCGCCACGGCCGGGCTCAGCGCCTCAGAGCAGCGTCTCGATCTGCTCGGCGAGCCCGTCGGCCTCGGGGCCGACGACGATCTGCACCACGCGCCCGGAGCGCACCACCCCGAACGCCCCGGTGGACTTCAGCTGGGTCTCGCCCACAGCGGCGGGGTCACGCACCTCCACCCGCAGCCGGGTGATGCACGGCTCGACGTCCACCACGTTCGGGGCGCCGCCCAGTGCCGCCAGGATGTCCTCAGCCTTGCTCATCGTGACTCCTCCAAGTCCCCGGCATCACGGTGCGGGGGCGCCGTGGCGCCCCCGCCCCTCCTGACCCTCAGCGTACCCGTGACCAAGTTCTCACCCCAGCAGGGCGAGAGGTGCGTCACGAGCGGGACCCTTGCCCCGCACCACCGTCGGCCGGGGCGGGGCATGATGACCCCAGAGCCGTCGTCGTCGACTGGAGCGCACATGAGCAAGGAGCAGCCCGATCTCGCCTCCCGGGGCGCCGGGACGAGCGAGGCCGCGGCCGGGGGCAGCAATCCGTTGCGAGGCGTGGGGGTGAGCCCGGGGCTCGCCGTGGGGCCCGTCGCCCGGCTCGCCCCGCCCGCCGGCGAACCGGCCGCGGCGACGCTCGCGCCGGGCGCCGACGCCGAGGCCGAGGCTGGACGGATCGCGTCCGCCGCCCAGGAGGTCGCCGCGGGACTGACCGCCTCGGCGCAGGCGGTCGAGGGCGAACGCCGCGAGCTGCTCGAGACGACGGCGGCGATGGCCAGCGACCCCACGCTGGTGAAGTCCGCGCAGAAGCGGGTCCGGGACCGGCACACGACCCCCGGCCGGGCGGTGTGGGAGGCGGCCGGCGAGGTCGCCGAGCAGCTGCGCGGCCTCGGCGGCTACATGGCCGAGCGGGCCCGGGACGTCCTGGACGTGCGCGACCGGATCATCGCCGCGCTCACCGGCTCCCCGATGCCCGGGGTGCCCCAGCGCGAGGAACCCTTCGTGCTCGTCGCGCGCGACCTCGCGCCCGCGGACACGGCCCTGCTCGACCCCACCCGGGTGCGCGCCATCGTCACCGCCGAGGGCGGGCCCACCTCCCACACGGCGATCCTCGCCCGCGCCCTGGGCATCCCCGCGGTGGTCGGCGCCCCCGGCGCCCCGGACCTGGCCGAGGACAGCCTCGTGCTCGTCGACGGCGGGGCCGGCACCGTCACCCTCGACCCCGACGAGGCCGCCGTGAAGCGCGCCGAGCGGCGGCCCACCGCCGCCCGCGCGTTCACCGGGCCGGGCCGGACCGCCGACGGGCACCCCGTGCAGCTGCTCGCCAACGTGGGCGACCCGGCCGGCGCGCAGGCGGCGGCCGCGGCCGGTGCGGAGGGCGTGGGCCTGTTCCGCACCGAGTTCTGCTTCCTCGACCGCGCCGAGGAGCCGGGCCTGGAGGAGCAGGTGGGCGCCTACCGGCAGGTCCTCGCCGCCTTCCCCGGCCGCAAGGTGGTGGTGCGCACCCTGGACGCGGGCGCCGACAAGCCGCTGCCCTTCGTCACCGCCGCCGAGGAGGCCAACCCCGCGCTCGGCGTGCGCGGCCTGCGCACCGCCCGGCGCGCCCCTGAGGTGCTCGACCACCAGCTCCGGGCCATCGCCGCCGCCGCGGAGGCGGAGCGCGCCGAGGTATGGGTCATGGCCCCGATGGTGGCCACCGTCGCCGAGGCGGAGGACTTCGTCGCCGCCTGCGCCCGCCACGGCCTCGACACGGCCGGGGTGATGGTCGAGGTGCCCAGCGCCGCCCTGCTGGCCGGGCCGATCCTCGCCCGGGCCCACTTCGCCTCCATCGGCACCAACGACCTCACTCAGTACGCCATGGCGGCGGACCGGCTGCTCGGCTCGCTCGCCGAGCTCTCCGACTCCTGGCAGCCGGCCGTGCTGCGCCTGGTGGAGGCGACCTGCCGGGGCGGCGCCCAGCAGGACCGCCCGGTGGGCGTGTGCGGGGAGGCGGCCGCCGACCCCGCGCTCGCCGTCGTGCTGGTGGGGCTGGGCGTGAGCAGCCTGTCGATGACCCCGCGGGCGCTGGGCGACGTCGCGGCCGTGCTCGAGGCCACCGACCTGGCCCGCTGCCAGGAGCTGGCCCGGGCGGCCGTCGACGCGGAGTCCGCCCAGGACGCCCGGGCCGTCGTGCGCGCCGGGCTGCCCGTCCTCGCGGAGCTGGGCCTGTAGCGGGTGCGATGATGGCCCGGTGAGCACGCAACCCACCGAGGCGGAGTCCGCCTTCGCGGCGCTGGGCGGTCACGAGACGTTCAGGCGCCTCGTCGCCCGCTTCTACGAGGGCGTCCGCACCGACGAGGTGCTGGCACCGATGTACCCCCACGACGACTGGGACGGCGCCGAGGAGCGGCTGCGCCTGTTCCTCGAGCAGTACTGGGGCGGGCCGACCACCTACTCCGACACCCGCGGCCACCCCCGGCTGCGCATGCGCCACGTCCGCTTCGAGGTCACCCCCGACGCCCGCGACCGCTGGCTCACGCACATGCGCGTCGCCGTCGACGAGCTGGACCTGGCGCCGGAGGCCGAGCACGTGCTGTGGGACTATCTCGTCCGCGCCGCCCACGCGATGGTCAACACCCCCGAGCCCGGCCGCACGCCGCTCATCTGACGCCCGCCACCGTCCCGTCCACCCCCAAGGAGCCGCGAGTGCCCGCCTCGCCTCGGCCGCTGACCCTGACCCCCGCCGTGCCGGCCGCCACGGACGTCCTCGCCGTCCCGGGCGCGGGCGCCGAGCCGCTCGACTCCGTGCTGCGCACCCTCCGGCTGGAGCGGCTGGGCGAGGACGAGTACCGGGGCGTGTCGCTGCCCCAGATGAACGGGCGGATCTACGGCGGGCAGGTGCTCGCGCAGTCCATCGTCGCGGCCGCCGACACCCTCGTCGACGGCGGCGACGGGCCCCGCGCGCTGCACTCGGTGCACGGGTACTTCCTGCGGCCGGGCAAGCTCGACCTGCCGATCACCTTCGCCGTCGAGCGGCTGCACGACGGCCGGTCGTTCAGCACCCGCCGCACCCACGCCCTCCAGCAGGGCCGGCCGATCCTGTCCCTCATCAGCTCCTACCAGGAGGACCAGCCGGGCCGCGACCACGCCGACGCCGCCCCCGAGGTGCCGGACCCCGAGAGCCTGACCTCCGCCATCGAGCTGTTCAACGCGGTGGACCACCCGGTCGCGAAGTTCATGTCCTCCATCGCCGCCTTCGACATCCGGCACGTGGGCGAGCCGGTCTACCTCCAGCCCCCGGGCGAGGCGGCGGACACCCAGATGCTGTGGATGCGGGCCCGCACGCCGCTGCCCGCGGAGGTCACCGACCTCCAGCACCGAGCGCTGCTTGCCTACGCCTGCGACCAGGTCATGCTCGAGCCGGTGCTGCGCCGGCACGGGCTGAGCTGGCGCACCCGCGGCATGAGCGTGGCCAGCCTGGACCACTCGATGTGGTGGCACCGGCCGCTGCGCGTGGACGAGTGGCTGCTCTTCGTCCAGCACTCCCCCAGCGCCCAGGGCGGCCGCGGGCTCGGCACCGCCAAGGTGTTCGACCGGACCGGGGCGCACGTGGCCACCATCGCCCAGGAGGGCATGGTCCGCGTGCCGGAGGACGCCGAGCCCGCCGCGACGGGCGAGGTCCGGCCGGAGGAGGAGTGGCAGCGGCCCTCGCTGCGCTGACCACGCATCGCCGACGGCGTGCGTCCGCCGGGTGGGGGTGGCCAGACTGGCCCCATGAGGACGGTCGTGGGGGTGAGGCTGCGGCGCGCGTACCCGGACAGGCCCGGCTACGGGCGCCGCCGGTCCGGCAAGGGCTTCACCTATCTGGACCGCGACGGCAACCGGCTGACCGACCCCGAGGCGATCGCCCGGTGCCGCTCCCTCGTCATCCCGCCCGCCTGGCGCGACGTGTGGATCTGCCCCTTTCCCAACGGCCACATCCAGGCGGTCGGCACCGACGACGCCGGCCGGCGCCAGTACCTGTACCACCCGGCCTGGCGCGCCACCCGGGACGTCGCCAAGCACGATCGCGTGCTGGACCTCGCCGAGCGCCTGCCCGCCGCGCGGCGCCTGGTGACGATGGACCTGCGCAAGCCCGGCATGCCCCGGGAGCGGGCGCTGGCCGTGGCGTTCCGCCTGCTCGACATCGGCTTCTTCCGGGTGGGCGGGGAGAGCTACGCCGACGAGAACGGTAGCTACGGGCTCGCCACGCTGCTCAAGCGGCACGTGCACATCGGCCGCGACGGTCGCCTGACGTTCGCCTACCGGGCCAAGTCGGGCCAGGCGCGCCGCCTGGAGCTGCGCGACGACGAGCTGGCCGAGCCGCTGACGAGGATGCGGCGGCGCCGGGGCGGTGGCGAGGACCTCCTGGCCTACAAGGACGACCGGGGCTGGCAGGACGTCACCAGCGCGGACATCAACGAGTACATCAAGCGCCGGCTGGGCCCGGAGGCGTCCGCCAAGGACTTCCGCACCTGGCACGGCACGGTGCTCGCCGCCCTCGAGCTCGCCAGGCGCACCCCCGAGGCCACCACGCCCACCGCCCGCAAGCGCGCCGAACGGGCCGCCGTGAAGTCGGTGGCGGCCTACCTGGGCAACACCCCGGCGGTGGCGCGCGCGTCCTACGTCAACCCGCGCGTCCTCACGCTCGCCGAGGACGGGGAGACCATCGACCCCGAGCTCGCGAGGAAGGCGGACCCCCCGGACGAGGAGGGGCCGCCGGACACCCGCGGCGCCGTCGAGAAGGCCGTGCGCGGCCTGCTGCGCTGAGCCGCGCTCAGCCCAGCGCCAGCGAGCGCACCCCGGCGGCCTCCAGGGCCACCGCCTCGGCGGGCTCGAGCCCGGCGCGCCCCGTGACCTTGCGCAGCATCTGGGCGCCGTCCCAGCCCAGCGCCGCCGGCACCGTGGGGTCGTCGAGCCAGAGCGGGCGCAGGTGGCTCGCGGCGGCGGCGGTGAGCCACGGCTGGGCGGCGAGCGCGTCGGCGAGGTCGAGGCCGTGGACGGCGACCTCCAGCACCCGCGTGGTGAGGAAGTCGGCGAGCAGCATGGCGTCCCCGTGCCGGGTGCGCACCACCCGGTCCGGGGGCTCGCGCAGGCAGCGCGCCACGACGGCCACCACGTGCGCGTCGAAGGCGGCGAGCTGCTGGGCCGGGGAGCGGTGCTCGCCCGCCTGGTCGCGGCCCAGGGCCACGCGCCGCGCGTTGGTGGACGGGTCGAAGCGGCCGTCCGGGCGGTAGTAGCCGGCCGCGGTGACGGCCGGCGACGGCGGCGCGGCGTCGTCCAGCATCGGCGGGAGCCAGCCGAGCACCACGTGCACGTGGCCGAGGAGACCGCGCACGTCCCAGGGGGCGCACCGCGTGGGGCGGCTCCACTCGGCGTCCGGCACCCGGCGCAGGGCGGCGACCATCGCCGCGGCCTCCGCGCGCAGCACGCGGGCGGTGGTCTCGAGCGTCATCGCCCCAGGTTACGGGGGTGATCCGGCGGG
Source organism: Georgenia ruanii (assembly GCF_009193175.1). Taxonomy (GTDB): domain Bacteria; phylum Actinomycetota; class Actinomycetes; order Actinomycetales; family Actinomycetaceae; genus Georgenia; species Georgenia ruanii. The sequence continues at coordinate 239,188 of NZ_VUKE01000001.1, forward strand.
ACCGGTCAGCCGCGGCGGCGCCGGAAGCGCACCGGCTCGTCGAGGAACGGCTGGCAGGCCGCCCGCTCCCCGGCGGTCAGGCGGCGCGGGCGGCCGGTGACCTCGTCGACGAGGACCATGGTGCTCATCGCGCGCACCGCGGGGCCGTCGGCGCCGTCGATCTCGTAGCAGACGTCCAGGCTCGCGCCGCCGAGGTGGCAGATCCACAGCTGCACCGCCAGCGGTCCGGGGGTGTACGGCAGCGGCTCGAGGTACTCGATCTCCTGGCGGGCGATGTACGTGTTGGTCCCCGAGCCCGGACCGGTGGTGAAGACCTTGCGCCCCGCGCCGCCGGCGGCCGGGCCGTCCCAGAAGGCCGCGATGCGGGTCTCTTCGAGGATGGTGAAGATCTTGGCGTTGTTGACGTGCTGGTAGGCGTCGATGTCGCTCCAGCGCAGGTGCACCGGGATGGTCAGCCGGGTCATGGCGGTCCTTCCTGTCCTCCCCCGGGGCCCGGCGGGGCAGCGCACGGCGCCGCCCGGCGGGCGGCGTCCCGCGGGGCACGCCCGGCGGGCGGCGTCACCTGGGGCGCCGCCCGCCGGGCGGGGGCGTGGTCAGTCGCGCGTGAGCTTGCGGTAGGTCACGGCGTGCGGCCGGGCCGCGTCGGCGCCGAGGCGCTGGACCTTGTTCGCCTCGTAAGCCTCGAAGTTACCCTCGAACCAGTACCACTTCGCCGGGTTCTCCTCGTCGCCCTCCCAGGCGAGGATGTGCGTGGCGACCCGGTCGAGGAACCACCGGTCGTGGCTGACGACGACGGCGCAGCCGGGGAACTCCAGCAGGGCGTTCTCCAGCGAGCCGAGGGTCTCGACGTCCAGGTCGTTGGTCGGCTCGTCCAGCAGCAGCACGTTGCCGCCCTGCTTGAGCGTGAGCGCGAGGTTGAGCCGGTTGCGCTCGCCGCCGGAGAGCACGCCGGCCGGCTTCTGCTGGTCCGGGCCCTTGAAGCCGAAGGCGGAGACGTAGGCACGCGAGGGCATCTCGACGTTGCCGACCTGGATGAAGTCCAGCCCGTCGGAGACGACCTCCCACAGCGACTTGGTCGGGTCGATGCCCGCGCGGCTCTGGTCGACGTAGGACAGCTTGACCGTCTCGCCGACCCTGAGGTCGCCGCCGTCGAGCGGCTCGAGGCCCACGATCGTCTTGAACAGGGTCGTCTTGCCGACGCCGTTCGGGCCGATGACGCCGACGATGCCGTTCGGGGGCAGGGAGAACGACAGCCCGTCGATGAGCACCCGGTCGTCGAAGCCCTTGCGCAGGTCGTTGGCCTCGATGACCACCGAGCCCAGGCGCGGCCCCGGCGGGATCTGGATCTCCTCGAAGTCGAGCTTCCTGGTGCGCTCGGCCTCGGCGGCCATCTCCTCGTAGCGGGCCAGGCGCGCCTTGGACTTGGCCTGGCGCCCCTTGGCGTTGGAGCGCACCCACTCCAGCTCTTCCTTGAGGCGCTTGGCGAGCTTGGCGTCCTTCTTGCCCTGGACCTGGAGGCGCTCGCCCTTCTTCTCCAGGTAGGTGGAGTAGTTGCCCTCGTAGGGGTAGAGGCGCCCGCGGTCGACCTCGGCGATCCACTCGGCCACGTGGTCGAGGAAGTACCGGTCGTGGGTGACGGCGATGACGGCGCCGGGGTACTTGGACAGGTGCTGCTCGAGCCACAGCACCGACTCGGCGTCGAGGTGGTTGGTGGGCTCGTCGAGGAGGAGCAGGTCCGGCTGCTCGAGGAGGAGCTTGCACAGCGCGACGCGGCGGCGCTCACCGCCGGAGAGGACGGTGACGTCGGCGTCCGGCGGCGGGCAGCGCAGCGCGTCCATGGCCTGGGCGAGCTGGGCGTCGAGGTCCCACGCGTTCGCCGCGTCGATCTCGGTCTGGAGCTTGCCCATCTCCTCCATGAGGGAGTCGAAGTCGGCGTCGGGCTCGGCCATGAGGTTGCCGATCTCGTTGAACCGCTCGACCTTGGCGAGGATGTCCGCCACGCCCTCCTGGACGTTGCCCAGGACGGTCTTCTCCTCGTTCAGCGGCGGCTCCTGCTGGAGGATGCCCACGGTGTAGCCGGGCGAGAGCCGGGCCTCGCCGTTGGAGGGGGTGTCCAGGCCCGCCATGATCTTGAGGATGGTCGACTTCCCGGCGCCGTTGGGGCCGACCATGCCGATCTTGGCGCCGGGCAGGAATGCCATGGTGACGTCATCGAGGATGACCTTGTCTCCGTGCGCCTTGCGCGCGCGGACCATGGAGTAGATGTACTCAGCCACTGCTCTCCGCATCACTTCACGTGGGGCCGGCCTGCCTGAGGGCAGACCTTGTCGCATCCCAGGGTAGGACACGCGGCCCTGGCTGCTCCCCTCCGGTAGGCAACGCCACAGCGCCGCGTTCCGCACCGCCGTCCGCCGCGGCGCGACGGGACACCCGCCGCGCCCCGTCGGCACCCGCGCCGGCGCCGGCGGCAGGGTGCTCCGCGGCGCCTCAGGTCCCCGCGGCGAGCGTGGCGAGCTCTGCCTCGTCCACCTCCTCGCGGGCCTCCTCGTCGGCCGGCTCCTCGGGCGCCTCGGTCGTCTCCCACCGGCTGCCGTCCGGGCCCGTCAGCGCGGCCGGCGGCGCCGCGGCCTCCCGCACCGTCCGGACGAAGCGCGCCGTTCCCCCGGCGAGGTCCACCGCGACGGCGTCGGCGTTGATGACGTGGTCCCAGCGCTCCCCGGACTCCGCGGTCCAGGTGTCGACGTAGACCTTGCCCCGGACGATGACCGGCGTGCCCTTGTGCACGGACTCGGCCACGTTCTCGGCCAGCTGCCGCCAGACCTTGACCGTGAACCACCCGGTCCGGTCGTCGCGGTACTCCCCCGTCGCCCGGTCGGGGATGCGCGGGGTCGACCCGAGCCGGAAGGTCACCCAGCTGGCCCCGTTCGCCGTCACGCGCCGGGTGGGCTCGCTGCCCACCCGGCCCTGCACCGTGATCTCGATCCTGTCGGTCATGCTCGCTCCTCGCTCCCGGCGGGCCCGGCGCCCGCCCGAGCACCACGCTGCCGGGCGCCGCCCACCCGGCGCCGGGGACGGCGGCCGGCCTGTGGACGAGGTGGCAGGAGCTACCGCCCCAGCGCCTCGCGCAGGCGCCGGTGGCGCGCGAGCACCTCCGCGGCGGGGCGGGCGAGCAGCTCCTCCACGAGGCCGGCCGTGCGGGCGGCGACCTGGGCCGTGTAGGCGGCGGCCGCGGCCGCCGCCTCCTCGCGGGCGGCCGACGTGGCGAGGCCGAGCAGCACCCCGGCGGCGGCGAGGCCGGCGAGGCCCGGGACCACCGCACCGGCCGGACCGACGCCCTGGAGCAGGGCCAGGACCAGGTAGGCCGCGGCCGCCGCGCCCAGTGCCGCCGCAGCGAGCCGCAGCCGGGTCGCCCGGTGGCCCCGGGCCGGCGGGGTCACCTCGGCCACCGCGGCCGCGAGGGCGGCGCGCAGCCCCGCGGCGGGGGCCACGGCGGTGTCGACGGCGTCCGCCCAGCGCGGCGGGAGACCCGCGGTCGCGCCGGCGAGCCAGTTCTCCCGCTCGGCGGCGACGGTCTCGGCCGCGGGCTCCTCGGGCCGGGGCAGCGCGGCGCCGGCCCGCACGGCCGCCGCGAGGGCGTCGGTGCCGGCGAGGCGCGCGAGCGCGGCGCCGGTCGCGGCGAGGTCCGGCGGTGCCGGCTCGGCGGCGGCGGCGGCGCCGGCGAGGCGGTCGCCCACGGCCTCGACCTCCGCGGCGGCGGTGAGCAGCGTCGTGGACGGGCGGGCCACCGCGCGGGCGAGCCGCTCGCGGACCTCGCCGATACCCGCACCCGTCACGGCGGAGGTGGCCAGCACCTCGACGTCGAGCCCGTCGGCGGCGAGCAGCTCGCGCACGTCGGCCAGCACCGTGTCCGTGGCGCCCGTGGGCAGGGTGTCCGCCTGGTTGACCAGGACGAGCATGTTGTCCTGGCGCCCGCGCAGCGCCTGCAGGTAGCGCTCGTGCAGGGCGTTGTCGGCGTACTTCTGCGGGTCGACGACCCACACGAGCAGGTCGATCATCGGCAGCAGCCGGTCCACCTGCTCGGCGTGGTCGCGGGCGACGGAGTCGTGGTCGGGCAGGTCGAGCAGGACCATCCCGTGCAGCGCCCGCTCGTGGTCGCCGTCGAGCACCGACTCGCGCTGGATGCGCCGGGCGTGGGCCACCTGGAGGAAGTCGAGCAGCGCCTCGGCGTCACCGCCCCACACGCAGGCGGCGGCCTCGTCGGTGGTCGGCCGCAGCGCGCCGACGTCGGCGAAGAGCAGCCCGGAGATGGCGTTGAAGAGGGAGGACTTGCCCGACCCGGTCCCCCCGACCAGGGCCACCACGGTGTGGTCCCCGCCCAGCTCGAGCCGCCGGCGCACGGCGGCGAGGTCCTCGTGGGCCTGGGCGGCCAGGAACGGGTCGACCTGCCCGCCGGCCGCGGTCAGGGCGGCGGCGAGGGCGTCGGCGCGGCCCTCCAGGCCCTGCCGGGTGAGCGGGGCGCCGGCGGGCGCGGGCAACGGTGTGGTCAGGGTCGTGGTCATGCCAGCTCCCTCAGCTCGGCGGTACGCACCCGCAGGTCGGTGCCGGGCGCGGCCTCCACCCCGGCGAGCGTCTCGAGATACGGCCCGGCGGCGGCGCGCACCGCCTCCTCGGCGCGGGCCAGCAGCTCCCCGCGCGCGGTGTCGACCAGGCCGCCGTCCGGGCCCAGCACGGCGGCGACGGCGTCGCCCGCCCCGCTCACCCCGGTGGCGGCCGCCGCCACCAGGGCGGCCAGGCCGGGCCCGTCCAGGGCGGCGCCGGCGCGGGTCGCCACCGCGGCGGTCACGGCCTCGCGCCACTCCCGCACGGCCGCCGCGGCGAGGGCGGCGGCGTCGACCGGGCTGGGCCGGGGATGCACCGGGGCGGGCCGGTCCGCGGGGTCCCACGCGGCGGCCACGGCCTCGGCGGCCGAGCGCACCCCGTCGCGCAGGATGACCTCCACCGCCGCCGTGACCTCCTCGCCGAGGCCCGCCGCGGCGGCGCTGCGGTCCGCAGTCGCCCGCCGCCGCCACCCGGCGCGCAGCCGGCCGGTGCCCGTGGCCAGCGGCGCGAGCGGGCCGCCGGTGGAGGCGACGGCGAGCCAGCGGGTGGTGGGCGCGCCGAGGGCGGCGCGCCCCTCGCGCAGGGCGCGCAGGACCGCCGTGACGGCGGCGTCCGGGGCCCGTTCGGTGCCGGAGCGCAGGGCCGCGAGCGCCTCGACCTGGTCGTCCGCGCCGGTGGCGAGGGCGAAGAGCTCCTCGCGCAGGGAGGCCCAGCCGCGCCGGGTGGTGCGCCGCACGACGCCCACGGACTGCTGGCGCCGGGCGACCAACCGCAGCCAGGCGCCGAGCTCGGCCACCCGGTCGGCGGCGAGCAGGCCCTCGTGCGGGCCGACGTCGGGGATGAGGAAGAGCGGGGCGGACCCGAGGCCGAGCCCGTCCATCCGGGTCAGCAGGTCGGCCCGCACCGGCGCGAGCACCCCGGCCGGCACCCGGTTGAGGACGACGGCGGTGGTGATCCCGCGGGACTCGGCCTCGGTGAGGGTCCGCCACGGGATGGCGTCGCCGTAGCGGGACGCGGTGGTGACGAACACCCACAGGTCCGCGGCCTCGAGCAGCCGGGCCCCGAGGGTGCGGTTGGGCGCGTGCACCGAGTCCAGGTCGGGGGCATCGAGGATGGCCAACCCCTCCGGCACCCCGTCATGCACGACCACGTCGGCGAGCTCCGTCAGCGGCTGGCCTTCCAGCGCGGGGGCGTCGGCGGGGTGGACGGCGACGACGGGGCGGCGGGTGGTGGGGCGCAGCACGCCCGCCGCGCTCACCTCGGCGCCGACGACCGAGTTGAGCAGCGTGGACTTGCCCGCGCCGCTGGACCCGCCCAGGACGACGACCGCGGGGGCCGTCGGCTGCGCCAGGCGCGGTCGCAGCCGCGTGCCGAGCTGGGTGAGGACCTGCTCGCGGAGCGCGCGCAGGTCGCCCGCGCCCGGCAGGTCCAGCGGGAAGCGGGCGCGGGCGACCTCGGCCTCGAGGTCGGCCAGGACCTCGGCGCGCGGGGCCGGCGCCTCCGCCGGGTCCACCTCGTCGGTCACATCAGGCTGGGCGGTCACGACGCCCATTGTCGGATACGCCAGCACCTGGTGCGGCCAAGCGCGCCCGGCGCGGCCCGCGCCGGGCGGACGTCCGGGGGCTCCGCACGGCTGCCGAGGCCGGAGGGGACTCTGGTGTTCGCTAATCTGAGGTGTCTGCCCTCGTAGCTCAATGGATAGAGCAACGGCCTTCTAATCCGTAGGTTGCAGGTTCGAGTCCTGCCGGGGGCACTCCAGGTACGCCCGCACCACCGCGGCGGCGATGCGGCCGCGGTCGGCGACCACGACGCCGTTGGCCCGCGCCCAGGCCCGCACCGCGGCGGGGTTGACGTCCTCCCGGCGCGCGGAGGTCCCCTCCACATCAGCCGGCCGGGCCCGCGCCGCGGGCCCGGCCGCCGGTGCCCCGGCCCGCCCGGCCGCGCCGTCCTCGCCGTCCGCCGCCTCGTGGGGCCGCAACGCGTCGGCTTCGCCCGCCCGCAGCGCCAGCTCCCGGAGCCCGGCGCCGAGGAAGCGGTAGGTCCACTCCTGGGCGAGCGGCCGCGTCTCGGCGAAGACGATCGGGACGGCCGGGAAGCGCGCCTGCGCCTCGGCCAGGGCGTCGGCGACGACGCCGCCGGCGACGTGCTCGAGCTTGAAGATCGCGCTGTAGCGGTCCTCGACCACCACGGCCGCCCGCGGGAGGGCGGCCAGCTCGGCGAGGGCGTAGGTGAGCCGGCCGGTGGTGAGCGCCCCGGCCAGGTCGGCCAGCGACTTGCGCTCCACCGCGGCGACGACCTCGCCGTCGAGCTCGACGGCGTAGTCGCCGGCGGGCAGGGAGCGCCGGGTCGTGCTCGCCTGCTGGTGGGAGAAGCGGTAGGGATACTTCTCGCGCGAGTCCACGACGATGTCGAGGACCTGGCCCGCCGCGCGCCGCCGGGGCAGCGTCACCGCCGGACGCGCCTGCTTGGCGGTCCGTGGCGACTGCCAGAAGATCATCTCCCGCCCGCGCGCCCGGGTGAGCACGATCTGCGAGCGGTTCTCCCGCCCCCGGTCCAGGACCAGGTCGATGGCCGCGCCGCGCCGGGCGCAGGACCGCACGGGCAGGACCTCGAGCACCTCGGCGTCGGACGGCCAACCCTCCGCCCGATGGCAGTACAGCTTGGACTCGCGCGGCCAGGTGTCCCGGGTCTTGAGGACCAGCCCGCGCTCGCCGAGCGGGATGCGGATCAGGTAGGGCAGGGACGACGACGGGTCGGGGTTGCGCGCGACGAGCAGGGTGAGGGACACGGTTCCTCCTGTTCTCCTGACCAAGCGTGCCCTACCGCGGCGGCCCCTTGGGCGAGGCGGGGCGGTCTCCTCGCCGGTCAGTCGGCGTGCCGCCCGCCGTGCCCCGGCGCCCACTCGGCCCGGTAGGCGGGGTGCTCGGCCCAGACGGTCGCCAGCACCCGGACGGTGGGGCACGGATATCCCCGGGTGGTGTCGGCGACGTTGCCGCACACCAGGCACCCGTCGAAGCCCCAGATGTCATCGGCGCGCTGGTGCATCTCGAGGATCGCCCGCATCGCGGCGCACTCGGCACGCACCCGCGCCGGGTCGTGCCAGCCGCCGCGCGGCCGGGCGGTGAGGTCGCCGCCCCCGCCGTCCGCGCCGGCGGCCGCCTCCTCCTCGGCGAGCCGGGCCAGGAGGAACTCGGTGATGCCCACGCGTCCATGCTGCCCCGGGGCGACCCACCAGGACGCCGCCGGCGGCCGCGCGCCACGCAGGCACGGGCCCCGGCTCGCGGCCGCGTCGACGCGGCGCGACTACCCTGGCCGGGTGAGCCGTAACAGTGCACCCCAGGACGCGATCGTCTGGATCGACTGCGAGATGACCGGGCTGGACCTCGCGAGGGACGCCCTCATCGAGGTCGCCGTCATCGTGACGGACTCCGAGCTGCGCCCGCTGGACGCCGGCCTCGACGTGATCATCGCCCCGACGCCGGGGTCGGTCGAGAACATGGCCGAGGTGGTGCGCACGATGCACACCACCTCCGGCCTGCTCGAGGAGCTGCCCCACGGGCTCACGATGGACGAGGCGCAGCGGCGCGTCGTGGACTACGTCAAGCGGTGGGTCCCCGAGCCGCGCAAGGCGCCGCTGGCCGGCAACTCGGTCGGCACGGACCGGACCTTCCTCGCCCGGGACATGCCCGAGCTCGTCGACCACCTGCACTACCGGATCGTCGACGTCTCCTCGGTCAAGGAGCTCGCGCGCCGCTGGTACCCGCGCGCCTACTTCCAGTCCCCCGCAAAGAACGGCGGCCACCGGGCGCTGGCGGACATCCTCGAGTCCATCGACGAGCTGCGCTACTACCGCGCCGTCCTCTTCCCCGCCGGCGAGGGACCGGACACCGCCACGGCGCGGGCCGCCGCGGCGGAGGTGACCGCGACGTCGTCGGCGCTGGCCATCGCCAAGCTCAGCCAGGCGGAGGGCGACGCCGCCCGGGCCTGATCCCGGACGTGAGCCAGACCACGGCGGATCGGTTCCGGGGCCCGCCGGGCATCCGGTATGCTTGACGACTGCTGCGGCCGATAGCCGCGGCGGCTCTTGGTGGGTATAGCTCAGCCGGTAGAGCGCCTGGTTGTGGTCCAGGAGGTCGCGGGTTCAAGCCCCGTTACTCACCCCACACAGGAAGGGGCGGGTCCGTCACGGACCCGCCCCTTTCGTCACATCCGGCGGCGGCCCGGCGTGGTCGCCGGTGCCGTGCCCACCGCCGTCGCCCCGAAGGACGACGGCGGCGCCCGTCACCAGAACGCGCGCACGGCGATGGCGTCGGCGAAGTTGTCCACGGCGCCCGGCGTGGTCGCGAGGTACAGCGAGGCGTCCACGAGGGAGACCTCCATCACGCTCATCGTCCCGTTGGGGCCCTCGACGACGTCGATGCGGCAGAACGTCAGCTGCTCGTCGCGGCCCAGGCGGCTCTTGATGTAGGAGTGGATCGCGTTCCGGACCTCCTCGCCCAGGCGCCACTCGGCGTCGGTGGCCTGCCGGGCGCGGGCCTTCTCGTGGGGCACCTCGCCGCGGTGGTACGGGCCGTGGAGCATGGCCTCCTTCTCGACGGCGTGGGAGACCAGACCGTTCATGTAGATCAGCGCCGTCTCGCCGCGCTGGTCCACCGACTCCATGTAGCGCTGCACCATGACGCTGCGGCCCGTCGCGAGCAGCTCCGCCGCGTGGTTGATGGCGGACATGCGCGAGTACCCGTCCACGGCGGTGTACCGGCCGGCGTCCTGCGCGCCGGAGGAGATGGCCGGCTTGACCACGAAGTCCCCGCCGGCGGGGAAGCGGGTGTGCAGCTGGTGCTTGGTCAGCTTCTGCTCGGGCTCGAGCCACAGGGTGGGGATCATCGGCATGCCGCGGTTGGCCAGCTCGACCATGTAGTGCTTGTCGGTGTTCCACCGCAGCACGTCCGGGTGGTTGACGATCTTCGGCACCGACTCGGCCCACCGGAGGAAGTCCTCCCGCCGGCTGGCGTAGTCGTGCACGGAGCGCAGGACGACGAGTCCGGCGGCGGACCAGTCGACGTCCGGGTCGTCCCAGACGGCGATGCGGGGCTCGATGCCGCGCGCGGCGAGGGCATCGGGCAGGGCGGCGTCGTCCTCGTCGAGGTTCGGCAGCGCTGCGCAGGTGGCGAGGGTCACGATGGGCTTGGACACCGGGCAAACTTATCGCGCGCCGTCGTCGCCCCGCCGCACTCCGCCCGGGCCGCGCGGCCCGGACGCGCCCGGTCCGCACCCCTCGCCCCCGTCCACGCAGGACCTGGCTCACAGCGCGACCCGGCCGTCTCACCGGTCGCGTGAGATCCCTCTCAGGGCCGGGACGACCGGTCCAGATCCTGAGAAACTGGGTGTCCGAAGTCGCTCGCGCCGACACACCGGACGACGCTGGACGTCAACGACGCCCGCTGGGGCGTCCCCTCCCCCACACCGCCGGACCGGCCTGCGCGGGCCCGGACACGAACGAAGGACCACGGATGAAGAACCCCCTGCGTCGGGCCGCCGCTCTGGCGGCGTCGGCCGTCCTTGCCCTCACGCTGGCCGCCTGCGGCGGCGGCGCCAACGCCGACGCCGCGAAGGGCAGCGAGGACAACCCGGTCAAGATCGGCGTCGTCGGCTCCTCCGATCCCCAGTGGCCGGTCTTCAAGGACCTGGCCGAGAAGGAGGGGATCTACGTCGACATCCAGAACTTCTCGGACTACAACCAGCCCAACCCCGCCCTCGCCGACGGCGACCTGGACCTCAACCAGTTCCAGCACATCCTCTACCTCGCCCAGTACAACGAGGCCGACAAGCAGGACCTCACCCCGATCGGGGCGACGGCCGTGTACCCGCTGGGCCTGTACTCCCAGAAGCACAAGTCCGTCGAGGAGATCCCCCAGGGCGGCGAGATCGCCATCCCCAACGACGTGACCAACCAGGCCCGCGCGCTCTTCGTGCTCCAGGAGGCCGGCCTCATCACGCTCAAGGACGGCGCCGGCGTCGTGCCGCAGCCGGCCGACATCGACGCGGCGGCCTCCAAGGTCAAGGTCACCCCGGTGGACGCCAACCAGACCGTGGTCGCCCTGGACTCGGTGGACGCCTCCATCGTCAACAACGACTTCCTCAAGGACGCCGGACTGGACGCCAACGACGCCCTGTTCGCCGACAGCGCCGAGTCCGAGGGCGCCCGCCCGTACATCAACGTCTGGGTCGCCCGCGCCGCGGACGCCGACAACCCCACCTACACCAAGCTGGTCGAGCTCTTCCACGACCCGGCCGTCACCGAGGCGGTCAAGGACGCCTCGGGCGGCACGGCGTCCATCGCGGACCAGCCGGCCAGCGAGCTGCAGGACATCCTCACGGAGGTCCAGGGCAGCCTGAAGTGACGCCGGTGTCAGGGCCGACGGCGGGCGAGCCCCGCCGTCGGCCCTGACCCATCGGACGGACGCCACCGACCACCACGACGAGCCGCCACCGACCACCACGACCACCGGGACTAACACCGCATGAGCGAGATCATCCGCCTCGAGGGCGTGCACAAGAGCTTTGGCGAGGGGCCGGGGGCCGTGCACGCCGTCGAGGACGTCACCCTGACGATCGACCGGGGCGAGATCTTCGGCGTCATCGGCTACTCCGGCGCCGGCAAGTCGACGCTGGTGCGGCTGATCAACGGCCTGGAGACCGTCACCTCCGGGCGCCTGGTGGTCGACGGCGCCGAGATCTCCGCGATGCGCGAGAAGCAGCTGCGGGGGGTGCGCCCCGAGATCGGGATGATCTTCCAGCAGTTCAACCTCTTCCCCTCCAAGACGGTGGCGGAGAACGTGGCCTACCCGTTGCGCGTGGCCGGCTGGGACAAGGCCCGGCGCGAGGCCCGGGTGGCCGAGCTGCTGTCCTTCGTGGGCCTGGCCGACAAGGCCCGGGCGCGCCCCACCCAGCTCTCCGGCGGGCAGAAGCAGCGGGTGGGCATCGCCCGGGCGCTGGCCAGCGAGCCGAAGATCCTCCTCGCCGACGAGGCCACCTCCGCCCTCGACCCCGAGACCACCCGCGACATCCTCGGGCTGCTGCGCTGCGTCAACGCCGAGCTGGGCATCACGATCGTCGTTATCACCCACGAGATGGACGTCGTCAAGTACCTGTGCCGCCGGGTGGCCGTCATGGAGCGTGGCCGCGTGGTCGAGCTGGGCGAGGTCTACGACGTCTTCTCCCGCCCCCGGCAGGAGGTCACGCGCCGCTTCGTCGGCACCTCCCTGCGCGACCGTCCCAGCCCGGAGGTCCTCACCCGCCTGGCCGACACCCACCCCGGGACGCTGGTCACCGTCGGCATCCAGGAGGAGACCGGCTCCTCGGCCCGGCTCATGCGCACGCTCGGTGAGCACCAGGTCGACGGTGCCATCGTCTACGGCGGCATCACCGAGATCGGCGAGCGGCCCTTCGGGTCCCTCACCCTGGCGCTGACCGGGGAGGACGGCGCCATCCGGCAGGCGCTGGCCGACCTGAGCACGTACACGACCGTGCAGGAGTACCCCGAGCTCAAGGAGCTGCAGCGATGAAGTTCGACTGGGCGGCGAACTGGCCCCAGTTCGCCGAGGCCTTCGGGCAGACGATCTACATCGTCGCCATCGCCATGGGCGTGGGCGGCCTGGTCGGGCTGGTGCTCGGGCTGGCGCTGTACACCACCCGCCGGGGCGGGCTGCTGGAGAACACCGTCGTGTTCACGGTGCTCAACGTGCTCGTGAACTTCATCCGGCCGATCCCGTTCGTCATCTTCCTCACGGCGGTGGGCCCGGTGACGATCGCGATCACCGGCTCGCGCATCGGCACCGAGGCGTTCATCGTGCCGGCGGCGATCATGGCCTCCTTCGCCACCTCCCGGATCGTCGAGCAGAACCTCGTCGCCCTCGACCGCGGCATGATCGAGGCCGCGCGCTCCATGGGCGCCTCGCCGCTGCGGATCATCTTCACGGTGGTCATCCCCGAGGCGCTCGCCCCGCTGATCCTCGGCTACACCTTCATCTTCGTCGCGGTGGTCGACATGTCCGCACTGGCCGGACTCGTCGGCGGCGGCGGGCTCGGTGACTTCGCGCTGACCCAGGGCTACCAGCGCTTCGACTGGGCGGTCACCTGGATCACCGTGCTGGTGATCGTCGCGCTCGTGCAGGTGGTGCAGTTCCTGGGCAACTCCCTCGCCCGGCGGGTGCTGGGCCGGTAGTGCAACGGCGCGGGACGGCGGACCGCCAAGCGCCGCCGCGGCATCAGAAGAGCCGCGGCATCAGAAGAAGTGGTGGGAGGCGCCGCGCCCGCGGTCGATGTCCCGGGTGGCCTCACGCAGCGCCTGGGCGATCTCCGGGTCGGCGTCACCGCCGCCGTGCGAGGCCTTGTCGAGCCGGTGACGCAGGCCGACGCGGGCGCCGATCAGCGCCAGCACCACGAGAACGCCGGCGACGATCCAGTACCCCACGGCTGATCCTCCCTCTCCGGCGACCGGCCCGACCATGCGCGGGCGGATGTCATGCCGCACTGTCCCACACCCGCCGCGGGCCCGCCCCCGGCCGCGCCGGCCACGCCCCTCGCGCATACCACTATTCGGACGGCGCAAACTCACCTAGGGTCGACAGGGCCGGCTCGACGAGGAGCCGACGCCTGGCTCACCGCCGAGCCGGGGTTGAGCTGGCTCAGCGACGAGCCAGGGACGACAGGGAGAGCACGGCATGACCCTTCAGGCCGAGAGCAGCACCACGACCGAGACCTCCGGCACCACCTACGCGGCCCCCGGCACCGAGGGCGCCGTCATGCGCTACGAGAAGCGCTACGACAACTACATCGGCGGCGAGTGGGTCCCGCCGGTCAAGGGCCAGTACTTCGCCAACCCCAGCCCGGTCACCGGCGAGGTGTTCTGCGAGGTGGCCCGCGGCACCGCCGAGGACATCGAGCTCGCCCTGGACGCCGCGCACAAGGCCGCGCCCGCGTGGGGCAAGACCTCCGCCGCCGAGCGGGCGCGGATCCTCAACCTCATCGCCGACCGGATCGAGGAGAACCGCGAGAAGCTCGCCGTCGCCGAGACCTGGGACAACGGCAAGCCCGTGCGCGAGACCCTCGCGGCCGACATCCCGCTCGCCGTCGACCACTTCCGCTACTTCGCCGGGGCGATCCGCGCCCAGGAGGGGTCGATCTCCCAGCTCGACGACGACACCGTCGCCTACCACTTCCACGAGCCGCTCGGCGTCGTCGGCCAGATCATCCCGTGGAACTTCCCCATCCTCATGGCCACGTGGAAGCTCGCGCCCGCGCTGGCCGCCGGCAACGCCGTCGTGCTCAAGCCCGCCGAGCAGACCCCGGCGTCGATCCTCTACCTCATGACCCTCATCGGGGACCTGCTGCCCGCCGGGGTGCTCAACGTGGTCAACGGCTTCGGCACCGAGGCCGGCCGGCCGCTGGCCTCCTCCCCGCGCATCCGCAAGATCGCGTTCACCGGGGAGACCACCACGGGCCGGCTGATCATGCAGTACGCCTCCCAGAACCTCATCCCGGTGACGCTCGAGCTGGGCGGGAAGTCCCCGAACATCTTCTTCGACGACGTCATGCGCGCCGACGACGGCTTCCGGGACAAGGCGCTCGAGGGCTTCACGATGTTCGCGTTCAACCAGGGCGAGGTGTGCACCTGCCCCTCGCGCGCGCTCATCCAGGAGTCGATCTACGAGGAGTTCATCGACCTGGCGATCGCCCGCACCCGGGCGGTCAAGCGGGGCAACCCGCTCAACACCGAGACGATGATCGGCGCCCAGGCGTCCTCGGACCAGTTCGAGAAGATCCGCAGCTACCTCGACATCGGCAAGCAGGAGGGCGCCGAGGTGCTCATCGGCGGCGAGGTGGACTCCGTGGAGGGCATCGCCGGCGGGTTCTACATCCAGCCCACGGTGTTCAAGGGCGAGAACTCCATGCGGATCTTCCAGGAGGAGATCTTCGGGCCGGTGCTCGCGGTGACCACGTTCAAGGACTACGACGACGCCATCCGCCTCGCCAACGACACCCTGTACGGGCTGGGCGCCGGGGTGTGGTCGCGCGACGGCGACGTCGCCTACCGGGCCGGCCGGGACATCCAGGCCGGTCGGGTGTGGACGAACACCTTCCACCAGTACCCGGCCCACGCCGCGTTCGGCGGGTACAAGAACTCGGGCGTGGGGCGCGAGAACCACCTCATGATGCTCGAGCACTACCAGCAGACGAAGAACCTGCTGGTCTCCTACGCCGCCGGCGCGCAGGGCTTCTTCTAAACCGCCGGCGCGCGGTGTGCCGGGCGCCCGGGGGCTTCGTCCACGCCTCGGGCGCCCGGGCTCCGTCCCGGCCCCCGATCGGAGGGGACGACGATGTCCACCACGCAACGCCCGGCCGGGACGCCCGCCCCGGCCGCCACCGCACCGCCCGAGCCGCGCGTGGTCGCCCTGCCGGCGGCGATGGAGCTGCTGCGCACGCTGCGCCTGCGCCACGGGCCGTTGATGATGCACCAGTCCGGTGGCTGCTGCGACGGCTCCTCCCCGATGTGCTACCCCCAAGGCGAGTTCATCGTGGGCGACCGGGACGTGCTGCTCGGCGTGCTCGACCTGCGCCTGGACGTCGCCGAGGTGGGCCGCGACGCGCCCGGCGACGCCGACGGCGTGCCGGTGTGGATCTCCGGCCCGCAGTTCGACCTGTGGCAGCACACCCAGCTCGTCCTCGACGTCGTCCCCGGCCGCGGGGCGGGCTTCAGCCTCGAGAGCCCGGAGGGGGTGCGCTTCCTCACGCGCTCCCGCGTGTTCACCGCCGCCGAGGCGGCGGCGCTGGCGGCCGCGGGCGCCCTGACCGGCGCCGACTGGGAGGACGGCGCCCGGCCCCCGGCGCCCGGCCGGCCTCAGGTGGTGGCGACCGTGGCGGAGGCCTGCGCGTTCCCGCGCTGACCGCGGCCGCCTTCGGGCGGGCGGCGACGGGTTTCCGGGCGGCGGCGCCCGCCCCAGGTCAGGCGTCTGTGCGCGCTGTGCCCGATGTCACGCCGCGACGGCGGCCCCCGGCTTGGAGGGCCCCCGACCCGTGCGCTAAAGTCATATCTCGCGCCGGGATGCCACGCGGCACGGCGCCGAGCACCGCTAGCTCAATTGGCAGAGCAACTGACTCTTAATCAGTGGGTTCTGGGTTCGAGTCCCAGGCGGTGTACAGACGGTCCCCGTCCTGCTCGCAGGGCGGGGATTTTTCGTGCGGCGGCTTTCGCGCCAGGACCTTGGCCTCCCCCGCTCAGCACTCGTGACCCGTCCTCGTTCACCACAGCGCGGCGGCGAGGGTGGCCCATGCCGCCGCGTCGACCTCCCCGCGGGCCCGGGCCACCACCGTTCCGCCCGGATCGACGACCACGGCGTGCACCTCCTCGGTCGACGGGATCTGCAACCGGCGGCGGAACGCGCTGACGTCGGTGTAGACGGGGATCGTGCGCGCGAGGATGTCGGGGTCCCGGCTGGCCGCGACCATCCCGCTCTCGATGAAGCGGCGCGCCGGCTTCCACCCGGTCGACAGCACGGGGAGCTCGACGACGGCGACGGGCATGGGTTTCGCCGCCCCCCGCGGGGTGGGCGGCACGCCGGCCGCGACCGCCCGGGTGATCCAGCCGTCGACCACCGGCTGCTGCCAGCGCTGGAAGGCCACCAGCACCAGCGTGCGCTCGGCCGGCAGCTCGGCGGGAAGGGCGATGCGCTCGCCCAGCAGCGAGCGGCCCTCGAGCGCGGGGAAGGTCGGGATCCGTGCCGCGGCCTGCTGGGTGCTCATCGCGCCTCCGTCGGTGCTCGTCCCCCGGGTCTCTGCGCCCTGCGCCCAGGGTGCCGCCTCCGCGCCCGACGCG
Organism: Georgenia ruanii; assembly: GCF_009193175.1. GTDB lineage: Bacteria > Actinomycetota > Actinomycetes > Actinomycetales > Actinomycetaceae > Georgenia > Georgenia ruanii. Next base: position 255,662 of record NZ_VUKE01000001.1, read on the forward strand.
CCACGCTTGTCGCCGCCTCGGCGCCCAACCGTCAGGCGCGTCGCCGCCTCGGCGCCGGAGGCGCCAGCGGTGCGCCGGCCCGCGCGGCGACGTACGGTATCTGCGCGCTCCTCGGCACCGGCGTGGTGTGAGTCGCCGCAGACCGGAGGAGGCCCCGTGAGTCCCGAGGACATCGCCCTGCTCGTGCGCACCGCGGTCGGCCTGGCCGTCCTCGTTGCCCTGACCATCGGGCTGCAGCACTGGCGGCGCCTGCCGCTCGGGGTCCGCCCGCTCACCGCCGTGCTGCGCGCGACGCTGCAGCTCGGCGTGATCGCCCTCGTGCTGCGCGGCGTGCTGACCTTCCCCGCCCTGGTCGTCGCGTTCGTCGCCCTCATGCTCACGACGGCGTCCCTCACCTCCGGCGCCCGCCTGCGCGAGCTGTGGGCCGGGCGCCGGGCAGCCCTGGCCGGCGTGCTCGCCGGGGGCATCGCCGCGACCGGGCTCGTCCTGGCGCTCGGCCTGGTGCCGTTCGACGCGCGCAACATCGTCGCCGTCGGCGGGATCCTCATCGGCAACTCCATGTCCGCCGCCACCCTGTCCGGACGCAACTTCCGCACCATGGCCCTCGCGCGCGCCGGCGAGGTGGAGGGCTGGCTCGCCCTGGGCGCCCCGCCGCGCACCGCCTACGCCGACATCGCCCGCCGCGCCGTCCACGAGGCGCTGCTGCCCACCATCGACCAGACCCGTTCCACCGGGCTGGTCACCCTCCCCGGCGCGTTCGTCGGCGCGCTGTTCGGCGGCGCGAACCCCGTCGAGGCCGCCCGGTTCCAGCTCGTCGTGCTGGCGGGGATCATGCTCACCCAGACGATCACGGGGCTGACCGTCGCCCGGATCCTCTCCGCCTCCCCCGTCCTGCCCGTCGCGGCCGCCACGCCCGCCGCCGTGCCCCCGCCCGGGCCGCGCTCGCCGCGCGAGCCGCACCGCCCGCGGGCCCACGGCGGCTGACCGCGTCGCCACCCCGAGCCGCACATAACCGTCCAATCACGTCCGGTGGTGCGAAGATGGGGACCGAAACCGCCCGACGACCTGGAGCCGAAGATGACGCGCCTGCAGCCGGCCAACCTCGCCCCCGACTTCACCCTGCCGGTCGCCGGCGGCGGCCAGATCGGGCTCGCCGACCTCCGGGCCCGTGGCGAGCGCGGCGTGATCGTCTACTTCTACCCCAAGGCCGCCACGCCCGGCTGCACCACCGAGGCGTGCGACTTCCGCGACAGCCTCGCCGCCCTGGGCGGCGCCGGCTACGCCGTCGTCGGCATCTCGGCCGACCCGCTCCAGGACCTCGAGGCCTTCGCCGCCGACCAGCGCCTGACCTTCCCCCTCGCCTCCGACCGCGACCACGCCGTCGCCGAGGCCTACGGCACGTGGGGGCCGGTGACCTTCGGTGGTCGCACCTTCGACGGCGTGCACCGCTCGACGTTCGTCGTCAACCCGGACGGCACCCTGCGCAGCGCCCAGTACGACGTCGACCCCGTCGGGCACGTCGCCGCGCTGCGCCGCGACCTCGGGATCGACCAGCCCGCCCCCACCCAAGCCTGATCGGAGACCCTCGTGCCGCGTCTCGCCCCGGGCGACCCCGCCCCGGCCTTCACCCTGCCCGCCGCCGACGGCGGCGAGGTCTCCCTCGCCGCGCTGCGCCAGTCCGCCGACCGCGGCGTCGTCGTGTACTTCTACCCCGCCGCCGCCACCCCCGGCTGCACCAAGGAGGCGTGCGACTTCCGCGACAGCCTGGCCTCCCTCCAGGGCGCCGGGTACGCCGTCGTCGGCATCTCCCCCGACGGCGTGCAGAAGCTGGCGACGTTCGCCGCCGACGAGGGCCTGACCTTCCCGCTGGCCTCGGACACCGAGCACCAGGTGCTCGAGGCCTACGGCGCGTGGGGCGAGAAGAAGAACTACGGGCGCACCTACACCGGGGTCATCCGCTCCACCGTCGTCGTGGACCCGGACGGCGCGGTGTCCCTCGCCCAGTACAACGTCCGCGCCACCGGCCACGTCGCCCGGCTGCGCAAGCTGCTCGGCGTGGACTGACCGGGGTCAGTCCGACGGCGCCGGGCGCGTGGGCGTCGTCGAGGCCGGTTCCGGCCCGGTCGTGGGGGGCCCGTCGGTCCCTCCGGGCGGGCCGGTCGGCTCGGCCGACCCCGCCCCTCCGGCCGAGCCCGTCCCACCGGCGTCCGCCCCGGCCGGCGCCTCCGCCGCCGTCTCGGGCGGCACCGGCGGGTTGCTGAGCACCTCCGCGACCACGAGCACGAGCCCGGCGATCACGACGACGAGGAGCACTTCCCCCGGTGTCGGCCGGTTGAGGAGGAGGACGACCAGGGCGGCGAGGGCGATCACCACGACGCGGATGACCTGCCGGTACGTGGCGAGCGCACCGCCCACGCGTTCGCCGGCCAGTCCGCCGGGCGTGCCGCGCAACCGGCGGATGCGGTCCGTGCCGGAGCCGAGCGCCCGGCGCAGGCCGACCGCCGCCGCGGAGGGGCCGGTCAGGTAGGCCAGCGCCGCGACGATCACCGCGACGACGAAGACGGTGCGCAGCCCGGTGCGCAAGAAACGCACCAGCGTGTCGAACACCGCCGCCGCGGCCCCGCGCGGGAGCACGTTCGGGTTCACGGCACCGAGATAGACGGCGCGGGCGAACATGATCGCGAGAGCCAGCAGGAGCATCGCTGCCGCGACCCCGAGCCCGACGCCGACCAGGGCGCGCCGGTGCCGCGGCGCGAGGAGCACCCCCGCCGCGAGCACGACGAGCGTGACGATGGGCAGCGCCGTCCCGAGGGTGCTCAGCACCGAGAAGGCCGTCTGCGCCGCCGCGACGTTGTGGGCGAGGGTGTCGGACTGGTAGATGACGAACGACTTGTGGATCTCGGGAATCTGCGCGGCGATCGCCACGCCGCGGTCGACGAGGCGGGTCTTGACGAGGTCGATGAACGGGGCGAGGTCGATGCTGACGGCACCGTTGCTCACCTGCACGGCGCCGCCCTGCTTGCCGGTCATGACATTGACCAGCGCCTGGTGCACCTGGCGATTGGCCTCGGCCCAGAGCTGCGCGAACTGGGGCGAGGCGACGACGGTGTTGACCTGATCGGTGAGGAAGCCCTGGACACCGCTGGTGATCGGCGCCGCCAGCCCCTCCACCTTCGCCTGGACGGGCGGGGGCAGGTTGGTCTGGCCGGCCACGGTCGAGAGCATCTGCGAGGTCACGCCCTGGACGTCGAGCTCGGTGAAGACCGCGGCCGTGATCTGGTCCGCCATCGCCTTCTGCAGCCGCGGGTCGTCGATGACCGGGGCGACCGTCTCGACGTAGGCGTTCGTGTTGGTCACCTGGGTGGCCAGCCACGTCGAGACCACGGACAGCGCCGCGAGCACGCACCCCAGCAGGACGACGAGCGTGGCGCCGACGTTGCGCAGGCGGCCCGGATGGCGGCGCCGCGCGGGCTCCGCCGTCTCGGTCCGGCGTTCGGCACGGAGCGCGGCCACCTCCGCGCGCAGGCGCTCGAGCTCACCGCGCTCGTCGGCGCCAAGCTGGGGCGTGACGCTCATCGCGCCGTCCTTCCTGGGCGTCAGCGGGCCGGGCCGGGCCCGTCCGTCAGGGGCCGAGGATCGCCCGTTTCTGGGTCTCGAACTCGTAGCTGTTGATCACGCCCTGGTCCCGGAGGGCGGCGAGCTCCTTGAGCTGGGCGATCTTGGCGTCCATGTCGCCGCCGGACGGCTCCGCCGGCTGCGCGGGCATCGGCTGCTGCACCTGCTGCGGCGCGTACTGCTGCTGCGGTGGTGGCGCGTACTGCTGCTGGGGCTCGTACTGCTGTTCCTGCGCGGCCCAGCGCCCCACCTGCCGGCGCGAGACCCGGTTGGACACGGCGGTCGCGGTGCCGGCCACCACGGCGGTCCTCGCGACACCTCGGATCAGTCCCATGGCGCGTTCCCTTCCCTCAGGCCCTGGCCGGTTCGGCCTCAGGCCGCCTTCTCGGTCGCGTCGAGCGCCGCAAGCACGGCCTGGACCGGGATCCGCCCGCTCGCCACGAGCTGGCCGCCCGACCGGCGGACCGCCGAGGCGAACGGCGCTGCCCAGACGTTCTCGTAGACGAGGATCCCGGCCGAGCTCCCGGGCTCGATGATCTTCGCGACCTCCTCGAGGTCGTCCTGGCCGACCAGCCCCGAGGACGCCCCCTCGAACACGCGGAGGTCCAACCGCCCGTCCCGGTCGACGTCGCTCAGGCTCATGCCGATCACCGAGCCGTCCTGCTCCTTGCGGACGAAGACGAAGTCGAAGATGCGGATGAGGCCGCGGTCGACCAGGTCGACCAGCAGCGGGAAGGCCTCCCCCGTCATGCGGTTACCGGGAAACTCCACCACGATGTAGTCGATCGGACCGGTCTGGTCGAGCTGTTCACGCTCGACCTGTTCCCGTTCGTCCATGGTCCGTCCCTCCTGCCCTGGGTCGTGCCGTCGGTGCCGGCACGAGCGCCCCACCGCGCTGGCGCCACGATCCCTCCGCAGACCGACGCTCCGCGTCGTCTGTCATGGATGAATGGCCTCACACCGGCGAGCCGGGCACCGGCAGGTGCACCCGCCGCACCTCGACGACGTCGAGGCACAGCGCGCGCAGCCGCGCCAGGAGCCCGAACAGCTCCGCCTGGTCGGCGACCGCCCCGACGAGCACCGTCGCAGCCGGCGCCGGCGTCACCGTGACGGCCCCCAGCTCCTCCAACGCCTCGTCGGGAACCGTGCCGAGCAGGCGGATCTCGTAGACGGTGGAGGCCGAAGGGTCGTGGTGCATGCCCATCGGTCCCTCCCGCCCGGACGTCTCCCCGCACCGTGGGCCGGGCAGGTCGTCCCTCCTACCTTGAGACCTCACCCGCCGTGACACGTCACCCGCGCGGGACGATGGGGGCACGTCGTCACGGCACCCTCCCCAGTCCTCGACATCTGTCGCATAATGGGGTCGAACTGCCAGTTCCCACACGGTGCGTCCCCCTGCCGCTCCAAGAGGTTCGCCGGTCCACGTGAGTTCGGTGCGTCCCGGCAGGGGGCCGCGGAGGTGCCGCAGGATGGGTGCACGAGACACGGCATCCCCTGCCCCCGGTCCCGGAGGCGCGACCGGACGGCGCGGGGTGACTGACCCGCGACTCACCATCCCGGCGCTGCCGCACGACGCGGTCGACCGGCCTCGGCTGCGCAAGCTGCTCGACGAGGGCGTCGAGGTGCCTCTGACGCTCGTGAGCGCACCGGCCGGGACGGGCAAGACCGTCCTCGCCGCCTCGTGGGCGGCCCGACGGCCGGCGCCCACGGCCTGGGTGACGATCGACGACAACGACGTGCGGGACGGCGCCCTGTGGCTCCTCGTCCGCGCGGCGCTGCACCAGCACGGCGTCGACGCTGCCGGCGAGCCGCCGGGGACCGGAGAGCCGGAGAGCACCCGCCTCTTCCTCACCTCCTTGGCCACCGCGGTCGCCTCCCGCCCCACACCGGTCACGCTCGCGCTCGACTGCGAGACCGCGCTCCCGCCCGACGCCGCCGCCGGCCTCGAGCTCCTCCTCCGGCGAGCCGCGGGCCGGCTGCGCCTCCTCCTGCTGACCCGGGCGGACCCGCTGCTTCCGCTCCACCGCTACCGGCTCGAGGGCTCGATCGACGAGGTCCGGATGGCCGACCTCGCCTTCACGACCGGCGAGGCCCGCGTCCTGCTCGGCCGTGCCGGCGTCAACCTCTCCGCGGCCGCGATGGAGTCCGTCATGGCGCGGACGCGAGGCTGGGCCGCCGGGCTGCGGTTCGCCGCCCTCACCCTGTCCCGGAGCACCGACCAGGACGCCGCCGCCAGAGCGCTGACGGGCGAGCGCGGGACGGTGGCCGACTACCTGCTCGCGGAGGTCCTCGACACCCAGCCGCCGCAGGTCCGCGCGACGCTGCTCAGCACGAGCATCGTCGACCTGCTGCGGCCCGGTCTGGTCGAGGTGCTCGCCGGGCCGCGCGCCCAGCACGACCTCGACCGGCTGGCCAGCGACAACGTCTTCCTCGACGAGATCCCCGAGCACCCGGGGACCTACCGGCTGCACCCGCTCTTCCGCGAGCTCCTGCGGGCCCAGCTGGCCTACGAGGCCCCCGAGCGAGTGACGGCCCTCGACCGGGTCGCCGCCCGTTGGCTGGCCATCAACGACCTGCCCGTCGAGGCGGTCCGGCACGCGATGGCGGGCGGCGCCTGGGAGGACGGGTGCCGGTACGCGGTGGATAACCTCGCCGTGGCCCGGCTCCTGACCGAGCGGCCACCGGGCCAGCTGCGCGCCCTGCTCGCCGACCTGCCCGACGAGGCCGACGGCCCGCACGTGTCGCTCGTGCGAGCGGCGCAGACCATCCTTGCCCACGACCCCTCCGGCGCCGCATGTCACCTGGAGCGGGCGCGCGAGGTCCTCGCCGGCGCGCCGGCGCCGCCGTCGGCGCAGCTCACCCTCGCCCTGGTCGACGGGTTCCGGGCCCGTCTCGCTGGCGACGCGAGAGCAGCACTGTCGGCGCTCCGGGGCGCGGAGGGCCTGGTCGAGCAGGTCCCCGACCACACCCAGTCGCGGGACGCGGTCGCCCTCCTCACCTGGGGCAAGGGCTCGGCGCTGCTGCTCGCCGGCCGGATCGACGCCGCGGTCGAGTCGTTCACGGCCTGCGTCGACCGTGCGGGCCGGGGCGGCCCCGAGACGGGGTGGCCGGTGATCGACAGCCTGGGCCAGCTCGCCCTGATCGCCGCCATGCGCGGGCGGCTCCAGCGCGCCACCAACCTGGCCGACCGGTCGCTGGCGCTGCGGCACCGCGCAGCGATCCCGGCCCGGTACGGGCCCTGCGCAGCGGAGATCGCCCTGGCCTGGGCGTCCACCGAGGCCTACGACCTCAGGGCCGCGCGACGCCACCTGGACCGGGCGGCCGAGGCGGTCACCGCCGGCGACGACCCCCTGCCGTGGGCGATGTTCGCCGTCGTCACCGCCCGTGCCCGGCGCGCCCGCGGCGACATGGAGGGTGCCCGGCGGGTCCTGGACGAGGCCATCACGACGGCGCCGCTGCCCGAGTGGATGCGTGACCGCCTCCGCCTCGAGCTCGCGATCCTCGACATCGTCAGCGGGGAGCCGGCGCGGGCCCTGCGCGTCGTGGCCGACGTGGCCGACGCGGACCTCGTCCCGGAGGCAACGCTCGTGGCGAGCCGGGCCCGGCTGGCGAGCGGTGCCGAGGTCACCGACCTCGTCGCGATCGACGAAGGCGCCACGCTCGCCACCCGTGTCGACCTCTGGCTCGTCGAGGCCTCTCGCCGACTCGTCCAGGGGGACGAGCGGGCGGCTCACCGCGCGCTCGGGCGCTCGCTCCGGCTGGCGGCGCCGGAGACGCTCAGGCGCCCGTTCTACGAGGCTCCCGCCGACGTGCGTCGCCTGCTGCGGGCGAGCGGCGACCTCGCCGGAGAGCACGGGTGGCTCAGCCCGGGCGCGGCCCGACCGTCGGACGGCAAGCGGGGCGAGCGGGCGCGGCAGGGGCGCGACGCCCGCGCGGTGCCGGGCGCGACACGGCCGGGCAGCCGGGCGCCGGCGGCGCCCTCCCTCGACGGCGGCGGTGACGGCCCGGTCGAGCCCCTCACGCCGAAGGAGCTGGAGGTGCTCGGGCACCTCGCCGGGCTGCTGACGACCGAGGAGATCGCCGGGGCGATGTTCGTCTCGGTGAACACCGTCCGGACACACGTGCGCAACATCCTTCGCAAGCTCACGGTGTCCCGGCGCAACGAGGCGGTGCGCCGGGCCCGGGCGCTGCACCTCATTGCCGCGTGACTTCCGCGGGCCCCGACCTCGCTTCCCCCGGGCGCCGCCACACGTCCGGCGACGCCCGGCTGGGCGCCGGTGTCGCCCGCACGCTCTCGACCTCGGCGCCGGGGACGGCGATCGCCCTGAGGACGTCGGAGAGGCTGCCCGCCTCCGCCTCCACCACCACGACGAGGTGCCCTGACACCGTGGTCGCGCGCTGGTGGAGGGCGGCCAGCACGGCCGGGCTCGGCGCGCCCCCGACGTGGATCTCGTAGGCCACCTGCCCGGAGGGGGGCGCCGCACCGGCGCCGCCGGCCACGCTGACCTCGTCGAGACCGCGGGCCACGGTCACCTCGCCCAGACCGCCGGCCACGGTCACCTCAGGCAGACCGTCGGCTCCGGCACGCGTGGCCAGAGCCGTCGTCTCGGGTGGCGCCGCGCCGGCCCCCGCCGCGGGGCCCAGCTCGAGGAGCTCGATGCCGAAGTCCGTGAGCCGCGCCAGCAGCTCGTGCAGGCCGGCCTGGTCGACCGGGGCGGTCGTGAGGATCGTCTGCGGCGGGAGCTCCACGACCGTCATGCCCGGGCGGCACGCATGCCGGACCGCGTCTGCCGCACCGGTGAGGTGGATCTCGAACGTCTCCCGGGTCATGCCCACGCGCCTTCTGTTCAAAGATGGTCGCCGGCTCGCGTCGCGGCGCGCGCCGCGGAGCCTTCTTCCCCAGGCTGCGCGCCACCACGGCACGCCGGATCCCCCGGGCGGGGTGAGTCCGAGGCGTCGGGGGCCGGCGCGTCCGCGCCCCGGGGTGGTCTCACCCGCGTGGGGTGATGCCGCCCGGTCAGGGCCTCCCGACGATGGTCGTGGCGACAGGCCCGACGATGGTCGTGGCGACGGTCGCGGCACCGGGCCGGGCCGGTCGGGCGAGCGCCGGGCCGACCGGGCCACCCGAGGGAGGGACCGACCATGGGCGAGCAGACCACCTCGCAGTACCAGGCCCCCACGGAGCCCCAGCGGGCGCGCGCGTGGGCGGCCGGCCTCATCACCTTCGCCGGCGTCATGATGATCATGATCGGCGCCTTCCACATCTTCACGGGGCTGGTCGCGCTCTTCGAGCGCACGTTCTACCTGACCACCCCGAACTACCTCATCACCGTCAACACCACGACGTGGGGGTGGATCCACATCGCCCTCGGCGTCGTCGTGCTCCTCGCCGGCATCGCCCTGCTCACCGGGCAGGAGTGGGCGCGCGTGGTCGCCGTGGTGCTCGCCGTGCTCAGCGCGATCGCCAACTTCACGTTCATCCCGTACTACCCCATCTGGTCGCTGACGATCATCGCGCTCGACACCTTCGTCATCTGGGCGCTGGTCTCGCACGGCGACGAGTACACGAGCACCGACTGACCCCCGCGCTCGCCGGCCACCGCCCCACGCGTCCAGGGCGGCGGCTGCCCCCGCGCCCGCCGCGTGGCCGGTCGCCGGTCGTCCGGCGCCGTCCCGATAGGCTGAGGACCGAGCGCGAGTGGCGTAACTGGCAGCCGCGCCAGGTTTAGGTCCTGGTGCCTTCGGGCGTAGGGGTTCGAGTCCCCTCTCGCGCACCACCCCGGCGCGCCGGCCGCGCCCTCCCGCGGCCGCGCACCGTCACGTCGCGTGCCGGCCCATGAAGCCGTCGAGCGTGAGGTCGAGCCCGTAGTCGAACTCGCCGGCGTCGTCGAGCTCGCCGAGCAGCGGCCCCACCTCCGCGAGGTACGGCAGGATCCTCCCCACCTCCACGGACGACTCCTCCGACTCCGGCCGGCCTGCGGCCGGACCCTCCCCCGCCCGGAAGTAGCCGTTGATCTCCACCTGGGCCGTGCCGAGGGAGTACGCCGCGAGCGCCCGGTAGGCGCGGGCCGTGTCCCGCGGACCCACGCCGGCGCGCCGCAGCGCCCGAAAGCCCGCGTTGATGAACGCCAGCGCCGCGAGGGTGCGGGGCGGGTACTCGGCGATGAGCGGGAGCGCATGGGGATGCGCGAGGAGCACCCGGCGCACCCCCCGCATCAGCACGCGCAGCGTCTCGCGGGGCCCGCCGGCGTCCTCCGGCGCGTCGATCTGGGCGTAGATCGCCTGCGCCACCCCGTCCAGCAGCGCGGCCCGATCGGGGAAGTACGAGTACAGCGTCATCGTCGAGACACCCAGCTCCGCGGCGAGCTTGCGCATGCTCAGCCCCTCGATCCCGTCGGCGTCGATGAGCGCAAGCGCCCGCTGCGCGACGGCGTCCTCGCTCAGCCCGGTCCTCTTCGCCACGTCCCCTCCTCGAACCACTTGACGTCAATGTACAGCGTACGGTTCACTTCGGACACTGTACAGAACGGTCTGGCGGGGGGCGACCGGTGCCCTGCGTCACACCGCTCGTCCCGGCGGCGGAGCCGCCTCTACGCCTCACGGCGGAGACGCCGCGGGGAAGATCCGCCTCGCTGCCGAGCCGCCCCACCCCTGCCCGGCCCTAGTTTTGCGACGGCGCCCGCCCCTCCTGACGGGCGCCCCCCAGACCTCCGGACATCACCCCCTGCGAAGAAAGAAGCCCTCCATGACCGAGACCCTGCTCACCGAGACGCCGGCGACGTCGCACGACGTCGCCGCCCGCGTCGTCCACGCCCGCAAGGAGTACGGCACCGGTGACTCCAGCGTCGTCGCGCTCGACGGCGTCAGCGTCACCTTCGCCGCCGGCGCCTTCACCGCCATCATGGGCCCCTCCGGCTCGGGCAAGTCCACCCTCATGCACTGCCTCGCCGGCCTGGACACCCTCAGCTCCGGCCAGGCCTTCATCGGCGGCACCGACCTGGCCACCCTCTCCGACGCCGAGCGCACCGTGCTGCGCCGGGACCGCCTGGGCTTCGTCTTCCAGGCCTTCAACCTGCTGCCCACCCTGACCGCCGCGGAGAACATCACCCTCCCGGCCGACCTCGCCGGCCGCAAGCTCGACAAGGCCTGGGTGGACACCGTCGTGTCCACCCTCAAGCTCGGCGACCGGCTGGGCCACCGCCCCTCGCAGCTCTCCGGCGGTCAGCAGCAGCGCGTCGCCGTCGCCCGCGCCCTCGTCTCCCGGCCCGAGGTGGTCTTCGGCGACGAGCCGACCGGCGCCCTGGACTCCAAGACCGGCACCGAGCTGCTGAAGTTCCTGCGAAGCGCCGTCGACGAGCTGCGCCAGACGGTCGTCATGGTCACCCACGACCCGGTCGCCGCCTCCTACGCCGACCGCGTGATCTTCCTGGTCGACGGCGCCGTCGTCGAGGAGCTTGCCGCCCCCACCCGCGACGACGTGCTCGAGACCATGAAGCGGCTGGGTGACTGACGATGTTCAAGGTCTCCCTGCGCAGCCTCCTCGCGCACAAGCTGCGCCTGCTCCTCACCGTCCTGAGCGTGACGGTCGGCGTCGCCTTCGTCTCGGGCACCTTCGTGCTCTCCGACACGATGAGCAAGGCGTTCGACGAGCTCTACACCGGCCTGACCAAGGGCACCGACGTCGCGGTGCGCGCCAAGGCCGCCTACACCGACATCACCACCCAGGGGCAGCTCCGCCCCCTCGACGACGACCTCCTCGACACCGTCGCCGACGTGCCCGGTGTGGCCGCGGTCGAGGGCAGCCTCACCGGCTTCGCCCTCGTCCTCGACAAGGACGGCGAGCCGATCCAGCCCGGCGGCGCCCCCACCCTCGGCGCCAACGCCCCGGCGAACCCGCTGCTCATGGGCAGCTTCTCCTACCGCTCCGGCGCGGCGCCCACCACCGCGGACGAGGTGGCGCTCGACGCCGCGACGGCCGAGAAGGCGGGCTTCGCCGTCGGCGACGACGTCACGATCATCCTCGAGGGCGGCCCGAGGACCTTCACCCTCGCGGGCATCACCGGGTTCGGCGAGACCGACAGCCTGGCCGGGGCGACGATGGCCTCCTTCGAGATGGCCACCGCCCAGGAGCTGCTCGGCAAGACCGGCAAGGTCGACCAGATCAACATCGCCGCCGCCGACGGCGTCGATCCCGACGACCTGCGCGCCGACGTCGCGGCCGTCCTGCCCGCCGGGACCGAGGCGCTGACCGGCGAGAAGCTCGCCGAGGAAGGCTCCGCCGCCGTCCGCGAGGGCCTGGGCGTGTTCACGAAGGTGCTCCTCGCCTTCGCCGGGGTCTCCCTCCTCGTCGGCTCGTTCGTCATCTGGAACACCTTCAACGTCATCGTCGCCCAGCGCCGCCGCGAGGTCGCGCTGCTGCGGGCCGTCGGCGCCAAGCGGAGCCAGGTGCTCGGCGGGCTGATCGTCGAGGCCGGCGTCATCGGCCTCGTCTCCTCCGGGCTGGGCCTGGCGGCCGGCGTCGGCCTCGCCGTCGGCATCCGCGAGCTGCTCGCCTTCGTGGGCATCGAGGTGCCGACCACCTCGGCGGCCGTCGAGCCGCGCACCATCATCGCCTCGCTCCTTGTCGGCGTCGTCGTCACCGTGATCGCCGCGGTGGTCCCGTCCCTGTCGGCCACCCGCGTCGCCCCGGTGGAGGCGCTGCGCGAGGCCCTGCCCACGGCCAGCAGCATCGGCACGGTGCGCCGCGTGGTCGGCGTCGTGCTGCTCCTCGCCGGGTTCGGCGGCCTCGTCGCCGCCGCGGCCGTGCGCGACCAGCCGATGCTCACCGCCGTCGCCGCCCTGGCCGCGTTCGCCGGCCTGGTCGCCGCCGGGCCGCTGCTCGCCCGCGGCATGGCGGGCCTGGCGGGCCACGGCCGGCAGGGCGGCGGGTGGCGCCTGGCCGCCCGCAACATCGCCCGCGCCCCGCAGCGGGCGGCGGCCACCGCCCTGGCGCTGACCATCGGGCTGACCGTGGTCTCCGCCGTCGCCGTGACGGCGGAGTCGGCCAAGGACTCCATCGAGGGCATGGTCGGGGGCGGCATGCGCTCGGACCTCATCCTCCAGCCGCTCGGCCAGGGCAGCGGCATCAGCCCCGAGGTGGTCGACGTGCTGCGCGAGCAGGACGACGTCGAGACCGTGGTGGAGCTGCGCTACTCCGGCGCCCGGGTGGAGGACGCCAACACCTTCGTGGCGGGCGTGCCCGCCGCGGGCGTCGAGGAGGTCGCCGACCTGGGCATCGCCGATGGCTCGCTCGCCGACTTCCGCCCCGGGACCATGCTGCTCGGCGTCGACCAGGCCAAGGCCTTCGGCCTCGCGCCCGGCGATCCCATCACGGTGACATTCCCCGAGACCGGCGCCGTCGATCTCACCGTGGCCGCCACCTTCGAGGCCGACGACCTCGTGGGGTCCGCCTACGTGCTCGAGCTCAGCGACTACGCCGCGAACGTCACCTCGCGGCTCGCCGCCTCGATCCTCGTCGCCACCACCGGCGACGGGAAGGAGTCGGTCGAGGACGCACTGAGCGGGTACCCGAACGTGGTGGTCAAGGACGCGGCCGACCTCACCGCGGACGCCCGCGCCCAGATCGACCAGATGCTCGGGATCATCACCGCGCTGCTCCTGCTCGCGGTCATCGTCGCCGTGCTCGGCATCGTGAACACGCTCATCCTCTCGGTGGTCGAGCGGACCCGGGAGCTGGGCCTCATGCGGGCGGTGGGTGCCACCAAGCGCCAGGTGCGTGCGGTGGTGCGCCGCGAGTCCGTGCTCATGGCCCTGCTCGGCGCCGTCACCGGCGTCGCCCTGGGCACTGCCGCCGGCGTCGCCCTGGCCCGGTCGCTGAGCGACTCGGGGATCACCTCGCTGAGCGTGCCCGTCCCCACGCTGGCGGTGTACCTCGTCGTGGCGGCCATCGTGGGCGTGCTCGCCGCGGTGGGTCCGGCGCGCCGGGCCAGCAAGGTCGACGTGCTGCGCGCGATCACCGTCGAGTAGCACCCCGCACGGCGACGACGGCGGGCCCGCACACGGGTGCCGCCGTCGTCGTCGTGCAGGACGACGACGGCCGCCCTCGGCCCGCGAGGCGACGTCGCGCCGGCCGCCGCGGCGCGATAGAAACAGGGGGTGAGCGAAATCGCGAGCGGCGACCTCGGCCCCTGGCTGTCGCCCGACGACCTGGCCATGGTGCGCCGCAAGGTGCCCATCCTCTATATCGACGCGCTGCCGGTGCGGGTGGACTCCCACGGCGACCTCGAGGAGATCGGGCTGCTGCTGCGCGCGACCGCGGCCGGCACGATCTCCCGCGCCCTGGTCTCCGGGCGGGTGCTGTTCCACGAGACGATCCGCGAGGCGCTGGCGCGCCACTTGGAGAAGGACCTCGGCCCGATGGCGCTGCCCCGGCTGCCGGTCTCACCGGTGCCCTACGCCGTCGGGGAGTACTTCCCCACGCCAGGCAGCCCGTTCTACGACCCGCGCCAGCACGCCGTCTCGCTCGCCTACGTCGTCCCGGTGGTCGGGGACTGCCGGCCCAGCCACGACACCCTCGAGCTGACCTGGCTGACGCCCGCCGAGGCGCTCACGCCCGAGGTCATCGGGGACCTGAGCGAAGGACACGCGAGCCTGCTGCGGCAGGCCCTGGCCCACCTGGGGAGGTTGCGCTGATGGAGACCGATCCGGAGCCCGTGGCCGACAGCGCCACCAACCCGTGGCGGTGGTTCGCGATCGACGTGGTGTGCGTGCTCGTCTTCGCGCTCGTCGGGATGCTCTCGCACGGCTCGCCGCTGTCCGGCTACCCCGGCACGGCGTGGCCCTTCGTCGTCGGGCTGGTGGTGGCGTGGATCATCCCCGGCACCCGGGACGTCCCGACCATCCTGTGGCCCACCGGGGTCGTGGTCTGGGCCGTGACCACGGTGGTGGGCCTGGCCCTGCGGTGGGCCACCGGCGGCGGGGTGTCCGGCGCCTTCCCGGTGGTCACCGCCGTCGTGCTGGCCATCCTCCTCATCGGCTGGCGGGTGGTGCCCACGGTCCTCCAGCGCCGGCACGAGCGGCGCGCGCACTACCTCTGAGCCGCCCGGGCGACGGGCCCGCGGACCACCCGGTCCGCGGGCCCGCCTCGCCTTCAGGCCAGCGCGGCGACGACGTGCGGGGCCAGCGCCCGGAACGCCTGGCCGCGGTGGCTGATGGCGTTCTTCTCCTCGGCGCTGAGCTCGGCCGCGGAGCGCGTCTCCCCGGCGGGCTGCAGGATCGGGTCGTACCCGAAGCCGCCGGAGCCGCGCGGCGCGGTCAGCAGCACCCCGGGCATGAGCCCCTCTTCGACGACCTCGAGGCCCGCCGGCGTCACGAGCGCCGCCGCGCAGGCGAAGTGGGCGCCGCGGTGGCGGGCGGGCACGTCGGCGAGCTGAGCGAGGAGCAGCTCGAGGTTGCCCCGGTCGTCGCCGTGCCGGCCGGACCACCGGGCGGAGAACACCCCCGGGGCCCCGCCGAGGACGTCCACGCACAGCCCCGAGTCGTCGGCGACCGCGGGCAGCCCGGTCGCGGCGGCCAGCGCCCGGGCCTTGATGAGCGCGTTCTCGGCGAAGGTCACCCCGTCCTCGACCGGCTCGGCGGCCCCGAGGTCCTTCGCCCCGACGACCGCGTCGGGGTCGAGCCCGGGCAGCTGCGGGGCGAGGATGTCGCGCAGCTCGCGCACCTTGTGGAGGTTGTGGGTGGCCAGCACCAGCCGGGTGCCCGCGGGGGCCGGCGTCACGGGAGGCGCTCCAGCGGCCGGGCGAGGGCGTCGGCCTGGACCTGGCGCAGCTGGGCGGTGCCGGCGACGGCGAGGTCCAGCAGCGCATCGAGCTCGCCACGGTCGAAGGGCGCGCCCTCCGCGGTGCCCTGCACCTCGACGAAGTGCCCCGAGCCGGTGACGACGACGTTCATGTCCGTCTCGGCGCGCACGTCCTCCTCGTAGGGCAGGTCCAGCACCGGCCGGCCGTCGATGATGCCGACGGACACCGCCGCGACCGAGTCGGTGAGCACCGGCGCGGACGCCTTGCGGGTGATGAGGCCCTTGGCGGTGCCCCAGGCGACGGCGTCGGCGAGCGCGACGTAGGCCCCGGTGATGGCGGCGGTGCGGGTGCCGCCGTCGGCCTGGAGCACGTCGCAGTCCAGGACGATGGTGTTCTCCCCCAGGGCCGAGACGTCGATGATGGCGCGCAGCGAGCGCCCGATGAGCCGGGAGATCTCGTGCGTGCGCCCTCCCACGCGGCCCTTGACCGACTCGCGCTGGCTGCGGGTGGAGGTGGCGCGCGGCAGCATCGCGTACTCGGCGGTGACCCAGCCCTGGCCCGAGCCCTGCCGCCAGCGCGGCACGCCCTCGGTGAAGGAGGCCGCGCACAGCACGCGGGTGCGCCCGAACTCCACGAGCACGCTGCCCTCGGCGGCGTCCAGCCAGCCGCGGGTGATACGGACCTCGCGCAGCTGGTCGGGCCGGCGCCCGTCGGCGCGCAGCGTGGTGGCGGTCGGTGGGGTCTGAGAGCTCATGGCACCGAGGCTACCCGGACCCTCCGACACCCCCGGCGGCGCGTTGTTCTTTAGGGCCCCTATCTATTAGGCTCCCTAACGATGTCTGAGCCCCAACCTGACGAGCTGCTGCGCCTCGCGGACCAGTTCCGCGCCGTGCTGCGCGACGCCGCCTTCCTCATGCGCTCGCTCGACGTCGACAGCGGCGTGTCATCCTCGCACCTGACGATGCTCAACCTGCTCGCCGCGGGCCCCCAGCGGGTCAACGTCGTGGCGCGCCACCTCGGGATCAAGGTGCCCAGCGCGACGGAGCAGATCATCCGTCTCGAGAAGGCGGGCCACGTCCACCGCTCCCCCGACCCCTCGGACGCGCGGGCGGTGCTGGTGCGCCTGAGCGCCGCCGGCGACGAGGTACGGGCGCGGGAGAACCGCCGGCGCAACGAGGCGCTGGCCGTCGAGCTCGGCCGGCTTCCGGCGGCCGACCGGGACGCCATCGCGGCGGCCCTGCGGGCGCTCGAGCGGTTCGACGTCTCCCTGGGACAGAGCCTGCGGGCAGGACCCGGTCGCGAGCGGACGACAGAGGCAGGAACGACCGAGAGATGAAGGACGGCACGGTGGGAACCCTGAACGGCACGGAGGTCGACGACCAGGCGGCGAGGTCGGTCGTCGAGACGCGGACCGCGGCCGGCGCGAACGCGACCGGCACGAACGCGACCGGCACGATCGGCGAGCAGGAGAAGGCCTCGCTGCGCAGGCAGCCCAAGGCGGTGTGGGCGACGGCGCTGGCCGCCGCCTTCGCCTTCATGGGGATCGGCCTGGTCGACCCGATCCTGCCGGCGATCGCGGCGAACCTCGACGCCAGCCCCAGCCAGGTGTCCCTGCTGTTCACGAGCTACTTCACGGTGAACGCCTTCGCGATGCTCCTCACCGGGTTCGTCTCCACCCGCATCGGCGGCAAGCGGACGCTGCTGGTCGGGCTGGCCGTCATCGTGGTCTTCGCGACCCTGGCCGGGACGTCCGACCACGTCAACGCCCTCGTCGGCTTCCGCGCCGGCTGGGGACTGGGCAACGCGCTGTTCGTCGCCACCGCGCTGGCCGTGATCGTCGGGGTGGCCAGCGGCGGCGCCTCGACGGCGATCATCCTCTACGAGGCCGCGATCGGCGTGGGCATGGCGCTCGGCCCGCTGCTCGGCGCCCTGCTGGGCGGGTGGCAGTGGCGCGCCCCGTTCTTCGGCACCGCCACGCTCATGGCCGCGGCATTCATTGCCCTCCTCGCCCTGCTCCCCACGATGCCGGCGCCGGCGAGGCGGACCCGGTTGCGCGACCCGCTGCTGGCTCTCGGGCACAGGGGGCTGCGCACCGTCGCGGGCAGCGCGATCTTCTACAACTACGGCTTCTTCACGATCCTCGCCTTCACCCCGTTCGTGCTCGGCATGGACGCCTACGGCATCGGCGCGGTGTTCGTGGGCTGGGGCGTCATGGTGGCGATCTTCTCGGTGATCGTCGCCCCGCGGCTCCAGTCACGCCTCGGCACGGTGCGCACCCTCGCCGCGGTCCTCGTGCTCCTCGCGCTGGTCATGGTCGGGTACGCGGCCGCGGCCGGCCGGTCGGTCGGGGTCGTCGTCGCCCTGACCATCTTCTCCGGGGCGCTGCTCGGCGTGAACAACACGCTGTACACCGAGCTCGCCATGTCCGTCTCCGACGCCCCGCGGCCCGTGGCGTCGGCCGGGTACAACTTCATGCGGTGGCTCGGCGGCGCCGTCGCGCCCTTCGCCGCCACCAAGATCGGCGAGGTGTTCGGCGCGCCGGTCACCTACCTGGTCACCGCGGTCCTCGTGCTGGTGGGGACGGCGATCGTGCTCGGCGGCCGGCGCTACCTCAGCGCGCACGCGCCCGCGCCGCTGAGCTAGTCGCTCGGCTCGATCTCGACGGGCGTTCACGACGACGGCGCCACCTCCGCGACCGGAGGTGGCGCCGTCGGGCACGTCGCGTCAGGCACGTGGCGCGCCCCCGGGGCTCACCCGGTGTTCTGCAGGCCGGCGGCGACGCCCTTGAGGGTGAGCAGCAGCAGCCGCTGCTGGTCCTCGACCTCGGTCTCGCTCAGCTCGCGCGAGGAGTCGCGCAGCACCCGCAGGGCGCGCAGCTGCAGCAGGGACAGCGCGTCGACGTAGGGGTTGCGCAGCTGGACGGCGCGGCCGAGCACCCGGTGCCCCTCGAGCAGCCGGACGTGGTCGGTGATGGCCAGCACCCACTTCGTCGTCAGGTCGAGCTCGGCGAGGACCTGCTCGGCCAGGTCGGGCCGGTCCCCCAGCTCGAGGTAGCTGCGGGCGATGCGCGGGTCGGTCTTGGCCAGCGACATCTCGACGTTGTCGATCATCGTGCCGAAGAGGGGCCATTCGGCGTAGGCGGTGCGCAGCAGGTCGAGGTCGTCGACCTCCTCCAGCGCCGAGCCGAGCCCGTACCAGCCGGTGAGGTTGATCCGGGCCTGGGTCCAGGCGAAGTTCCACGGGATGGCCCGCAGGTCCTCCAGCGACTCCACGCTCAGCCCGCGGCGGGACGGGCGCGAGCCGATGGCGAGCAGCCCGATCTCCTCCTGCGGGGTGACCTCGGCGAACCACGGGGCGAAGCCGTCGGCGTGGATGAGCGAGAAGAACCGCTCGCGGGAGGTGGCGTCGAGGTGCTCGGCCAGCCCGGCGTAGCGGCGGGCCGCCTCGGCGTTGCGCCGCTCGGTCGACGGCGCCGAGGCCATGAGGGTCGCCGCCGCGACCTGCTCGATGTGCCGGACGGCGATGTCGGGGTTGCCGTAGCGGGCGTTGATGACCTCGCCCTGCTCGGTGACCTTGAACCGCAGGTCCACCGAGTGCGGCGGCTGGGCGAGGATCGCGCGGTTGGCCGGGCCGCCGCCGCGGCCCAGCGCCCCGCCGCGTCCGTGGAACTGGGTGAGGCGGATGTCGTTGGCCTCGGCCCACTCCGCGATGCGCTGCTGCGCCTCGTACAGGGCCAGGGTCGCGGAGACCGGGCCGACGTCCTTGGCGGAGTCGGAGTAGCCGAGCATGATCTCGACCTTCCGGCCGGTCTGCTCCAGCCGGCGCTGCACCCAGGGCAGGCCGAGCATCTCGTCGAGGATGCGCGGGGCGGCCTGGAGGTCCTCGAAGGTCTCGAACAGCGGGATGACGTCGAGCACGGGTGCCTGCCCGGGGCCGAGCGCCCGCTCGGCGAGGGTGTAGACGTCGGCGAGGTGCTGCGCGGACTTGGTGAAGGAGACGATGTACCGCCGGCACGCCTCGACGCCGTGGCGGGCCTGGACGGCCGCGATGGCCCGGAAGGTCTCGAGGACCTCCTCGGGCGGGACCGCCGGGGCGGTCACCGAGGCCGGGTCGTCCAGCCACGCCAGGGTCTGCGCGTGCACCTTGGAGTGCTGGCGTACCTCCAGCTCGGACAGGTTGAAGCCGAAGGTCTCCACCCGCCAGATGAGCTCCTGGAGGTTGCCGTAGGCGGCCCGGGTGGCCCCGGCGGCCGCCAGCGAGTCCTGGACGACGCCGAGGTCGGCGCGCAGGTCGTCGGCGCCGGCGTAGGCGAGGTCGGCGTCGCGGCGGCGGGTGGCGGCGACGCGCTCGGCGACGACGAGGAGCACCTGGCGGTGGGTCTCGCCCGGTGAGTGCGCGGCGGCCTGGGCGGCGAGCTCCGGGGAGAGCTGGCGCTGGCGGGCCCACAAGGCGGTGAGATCGGCGCTGGGCGGGGTGAACCGGTCGTCCAGGGTCAGCTCGAGCGCCACCTCGCGGGCCACCCGCTCGAGTGCAGTGAGGATCCGGTCGGAGGCCTGCGCGGCGGCCTGGCGGGTGATGGTGGCGGTGACGTTGGGGTTGCCGTCCCGGTCCCCGCCGATCCAGGTGCCCAGGCGCGCGAACGCCGGGGCCAGGGGCGCGCGGCGGCCGCGGTCCTCCCCCAGCAGCCAGTCGTCCAGGCGGCGGTAGACCCGGGTGAACACGTCGAAGAGCGAGGTGTCGAAGACCGCCAGCGAGGTGCGCACCTCGTCCAGCGGGGACGGGTTGGACGGGCGCAGCTGGGCGGTGCGCCACAGGTTGTCGATCTCGGCCAGCAGCTGACGACGGTTCTCCTCCAGCGCGCCCGGCCCCCAGCGCGGGTCGTCGCGCTCGGACATCAGCTCGGTGATGCGCCGGATGCTGCTCGCCACGGCGTTGCGCCGCGCCTCCGTCGGGTGGGCGGTGAGGACGGGGTGGAACCGCAGGCCCGCCAGGCGGCGCCGGGCCTCCTCCTCGCCGACCTCGGCGGCCAGGTGGGTCAGCGCGGCGGCCACCGAGTCCGACGGGCGCTGCTCGGTCAGCGACACCTCGCCCTCGCGGGCCCGCAGCGTGCGCACCCGGTGCAGCTCCTCGGCGAGGTTGGTCAGGTGGAAGTAGCACGTGAAGGCGCGGGCGACCTCCTCGGCCCGCTCGGTGGTGAAGGACTCCACGACCTCCGCGGCCGCGGCGAGCTGCTCGCCGCCGGGCTCCTCGAGGGCCGCGATGGCCAGCGCCCGGAGCCTCTCGACGTCCTCGTACAGCCCGGGGCGGCCGTACTCCCGCAGCACCTCGCCCAGCAGACCCCCGAGCAGGCGCACGTCCCGGCGCATCGCCTCGGGTATCTCGTGCCGGGCGGCCCCACGGGAGCTCTCGGCGGCCGGCGCGGAGGGCGCGGGTGCGGACGTGGGGTCAACCTCGCTCATGCCCGCCAGGCTACCCACGCCCGGCCGGCCCCGGTCGGCCGGGCCGGCGGCTGGACCGGGGCGGCGGTCCGCGTCGGCGCCGCCCCACGGCCGTCCCGGCGACCGGCCGGGGAGGCGTCGCGGCGTCGTCGACCAGGACGCCCGCGCTCCGCGCCCGACCCGGGCAGGACCGCGGTTTCCCCCGGATCGCCGGGGCGCCGTGCCCTGGACGGCCCGAGGATCCCCGGGCCGAGGAGGCCGCCCTGGTCCGGGCCGCGCCGGGCGTCGGCCACGACACGTCGCGGTCGCGCGTGCGGGGTGGAGTGTGATGCGTCCCTCGTCGACGCCCGGGGTGTGAGCCCGGGCAGGGCCTACAGGGTCCAGGTGGCGCCGGGCGCGGCGAGGTCGACCGGCCCGGCGTAGACCTCGTGCGCCTCGGCGCGCACGACGTCGGGGTCGGTCCAGGGCTGCAGGTGGGTGAGGACCAGGCGCCGGACCCCCGCCGCGGCGGCGACCTCACCGGCGCGCCGGCCGGTGAGGTGGATGCCGCGCACGGTGTCGCGCCCCTCCTGGAACGCGGCCTCGCTGAGCAGCAGGTCGGCGCCGCGGGCCAGGTCGACGACGCCCTCGCAGGAGTCGGTGTCGCCGGTGTAGGCGAGGGCCACCTCGCCCGGGCCGCGGTCGCTCGGCCCGGTGACCCGGATGCCGTAGGCGGGCACGGGGTGGCGTACGGGGAAGACCTGCAGGCGCATCGGCCCGACCTGGACCGCCCGGCCCGGGTCGTGCTCGAGGAAGGTGAACTCGCCGGCGTAGTCCTCGGCGGCGTCGTCCCCGCCCACGGCACGCACCCGCTCGAGCGCGCCGGCGGGGGCGTGCACGGCCAGCGGGGCGAGGGCGCCGTCGGGGTGCCAGCGGCGGTAGACCTGCATGCCGATGATGTCGACCATGTGGTCGGCGTGCAGGTGCGACAGCGCGAGCACGTCGACGTCGGCGGGGTCGATGTGGTTCATCAGGGCGCCCATGGCGCCGGGGCCGAGGTCGAGCACCACGGACCAGGTGCGGGTGCGGCCGTCGGCGCCGCGGCCGTCGGCCTGCACGAGGTAGCACGACGCCGCGGACGCGGGCCCGGACATCGAGCCCGAGCAGCCGACGACCGTGAGCCTCACCGCACGCCCTCCAACTGGTCGGCCGGCTGGACGGCGGCGACCTCCGGGCCGAGGAAGCGGCGCGCCAGCCGGGCGAAGGAGCCGGGGTCCCCGGTGGCGAGGAAGCGGTGCTCGGGCGGGCCGGCGTCGACGTCGCGGGCCAGGTCGTGGGCCACCAGGGTGCGGTAGACGTCCTTGGCGGTCTCCTCCGCGGAGGAGACGAGCGTGACGTCCTCGCCCATGACGTAGCTGATGACGCCGGTCAGCAGCGGGTAGTGGGTGCAGCCGAGGACGAGGGTGTCCACGCCGGCGTCGCGCACCGGCGCGAGGTACTCCTCGGCGGCGCGCAGCACCTCGGGGCCGGAGGTGACCCCGCGCTCGACGAACTCCACGAACTTCGGCGCCGCGGCCATGGTCAGCTGCAGCTGCGGGGCGGCGGCGAAGGCGTCGCGGTAGGCGCCGGAGTCGATGGTGGCGCGGGTGCCGATGACACCGACCTTGTTGGTGCGGGTGGCGGCGACGGCGCGGCGCACGGCCGGCCGGATGACCTCGACGACCGGCACGCCCGCGTCGATGGCGTACCGCTCGCGGGCGTCGGCCAGCACCGCGGCGGAGGCGGAGTTGCAGGCGATGACGAGCATCTTCACGCCGGAGAGGACGAGGCGGTCCATGACCTCCAGCGCCAGCGCCCGCACCTGGGCGATGGGCTTGGGCCCGTACGGGGTGTTGGCCGTGTCGCCGATGTAGAGGATCGACTCACCGGGCAGCTGGTCGATCACCGCGCGGGCGACGGTCAGGCCGCCCACTCCGGAGTCGAATATCCCGATAGGTGAATCGTCCACAGCGCCCGAGCCTAGTGCGGGCGCCGACGCCGCCGCATCGAGTCCAGGAGTGACTCCTGCCACCATGTCAAGGCGGCGTACATGGTCGCCAGGGCGTCGGTGACCTCTTCGTCGTCGGTGCGCTCGCGCCGGCGCAGCCGCCCGGGTCGGCGGGCGCGGGTGTAGACCTCCTCGGCGTCGTCCTCGTCCTCGATGCCGAGGCGGGAGGCGAGCACGAGCCGCACGTCGGTCAGGGCCGCGAGCCAGGCGCCCTCCTGCCCGGTGCGCACGACGACGGCGTCCTGCGGGCCGGTCGGCACGCACAGCTCGCGCCACACCGTCTCCAGCCGCGAGACCTTCCCGGTGCGCAGCGCGTCCTCGGTCAGCGACCGCAGCTCGGCGGACAGGGCGGGGTCGTCGTGGCTCATCGGCGGCAGCAGCCGGGCCAGGGCGGGGTCCTTCGGGGCGTCGGGGGCGTCGTCGCCGGCGGGGTCGAAGTCGAGCGCGGCGAGCACGGCGTCGTCCCCGGTGAGGCGGCTGCCCTGGGCGTAGAGCAGGTCGGGCAGCGGCGAGCCGGGCCGGGCCGGGGCGCCCGAGCCGGCCTCCGTCAGGCGGGTGCCGAGCAGCTCGGCGGTGTCGGCGACCAGCCGCGCGACGACGGTGCGCTCGGCGGGCTCGAGCCGGGCGGCGTGGCCGCCGGGGACCGGGACGAAGGCGTGCACCTACTGCCCCTCCTGGTCGAGGGTGGCCCACAGGCCGTAGGAGTGCATCGCCTGCACGTCCACCTCCATCTGCTCGCGGGCGCCGTGGGAGACCACCGCCCGGCCCTGGGTGTGCACCTGCATCATCAGCCGGGTCGCGGTGGGCTCGTCGTAGCCGAAGTAGGTCTGGAAGACGAACGTCACGTAGCTCATGAGGTTCACCGGGTCGTCCCAGACGATCGTGCGCCAGGCCCGGTCCGGCACCGCCGCCGGGGACGACGACGTCGCCTCCTGCTCGGCCGGGGCGGAGACGGTGCCGGGTCGGGGCAGCACGGCGGGGGCGGGACTCACGTCCTCCACTGTAGGGAGTCGGCTCGGCCGGGCGTACCACCGCGCCGCGCGCCGGCGCCGGCCGCGTCCGTGCACGGGGCGTTCGCGCCGCGGCCGCGTCTGCGCGCCGCCCGCGCGCGCCACTACCGTGGGCCCATGCCACCTGCCAGCACCGCGCTGCTCACCGACATGTACGAGCTGACCATGATCGAGGGCGCCATGCGCTCGGGCACCGCCCAGCGGCGCAGCGTGTTCGAGGTGTTCACCCGCCGCCTGCCCGGCGGGCGCCGCTACGGCGTGGTCGCCGGCACCGCCCGGGTGCTCGACGCGGTCGAGGCGTTCCGGTTCGGGCCCGCCGAGCTCGACTACCTCGCCGGGGCGCGCATCGTCGGCGACGAGACGCTGGACTTCCTGCGCGAGTACCGCTTCCGCGGCTCGATCCTCGGCTACGGCGAGGGCGAGTGCTACTTCCCGGGCTCGCCGATCCTCACGGTCCAGGGCACCTTCGCCGACGCCGTCATCCTCGAGACCGTCATCCTGTCCATCCTCAACCACGACAGCGCCGTCGCCGCCGCGGCCTCCCGGATGACGACCGCCGCGCACGGCCGGCCATGCCTGGAGATGGGCGCACGCCGCACCCACGAGTGGGCGGCGGTGGGCGCGGCCCGGGCCGCCGTCGTCGGCGGGTTCGTCGGCACGTCCGTGCTCGAGGGCGGCCGGTCCTACGGGATCCGCGCCATCGGCACCGCGGCGCACTCCTTCACCCTCGTGCACGACGACGAGGAGGCGGCCTTCGCCGCCCAGGTCGCCACCATGGGGCCGGGCACCACGCTGCTGGTGGACACCTACGACGTGCCCCGCGGCGTCGAGCGGGCGGTGGCCGCGGCCCGCGCCGCCGGCGGCGAGCTCGGCGCGGTGCGCCTGGACTCCGGCGACCTCGTCGCGCAGGCGTTCACCGTGCGCCAGCAGCTCGACGACCTCGGCGCGCCGAGCACCAGGATCACCGTCACCTCCGACCTCGACGAGTTCGCCATCGCGGCGCTGGGCGCCGCCCCCGTCGACTCCTACGGGGTGGGCACCAGGCTCGTCACCGGCTCGGGCCACCCCACCGCGGAGCTGGTCTACAAGCTCGTCGCCCGCGAGGACGCCACGGGCCGGATGGAGGAGGTCGCCAAGGCCTCGGCGGCCAAGGCCTCCGTCGGCGGCCTCAAGATGGCCGGTCGGATGCGCGACGGTGAGGGCCGCGCCGTCGAGGAGCTCGTCGTCGCCTGCGGGAGCGTCGAGCAGGGGCTCGCCGAGCTCGAGCGCGTCGGCGCCCGGCCGCTGCAGGTGCCGCTGGTGCGCGACGGGCAGATCGTCGAGGAGCACCGAGGCCCGGACGCGCTGGCCGCGGCGCAGCGCCGCCACCTCGCCTCGCGCGCCGAGCTGCCCTACGACGCCTGGCGGCTGAGCGAGGGCGAGCCGGGCATCCCGACCCGGATGATCGACCTCGAGAAGGCGGACGAGCCGGAGTTCATGGTCTGACTCCCACCGCCCGGCTGCCGCTGGCGCCGACCGCCCCGCGGCCCCTGGCCGACCGCCCCGCGGCCCCTGGCCGACGGCCCGGCCGCCCGGCGGCCCGGCGCCGATCGCCCCGCGGCGTCGCCTGGGCGGACCGCGCAACGACGACGGCGCGGCCTCCCACGTGGGAGGCCGCGCCGTCGTCCGCTCGGGTCAGACCCGTGTCTTGCCGCGGTTGACCAGGGTCATGATCAGCGAGATCACCACGAGGGCGATACCGATCCAGATGAGCACCTTCGCCGCCGAGACCGCGACGCCGAGGATGAGCATGACGACGCCGACGATGATGAGGATGAGCCAGAGGGACATGTGGTCCTCCTTCGCTGAGCAGACCGGCACCGTGCCGGCCAGGACGTGTTTCGCCTGCTCAGAGGGTGGCAGCGCTCGGGCCGGTGCGCATCCGGAAGGGTCTTGACCGTCGTTCGAGGTCCGTGCTAGCGGTACCGTCCGCTCACCGGTTTCCTGCCGACTCGGACGCGGGTGGCCCCGGTCAGGGCCGGCGAGGTGAGGGTCGGCGAGGGCGTCGGCGGCTCAGCTGCGGCCGACGAACCACTTGCGCAACAGGCTGATGCGCGCCTCGATCTCCTCGGTGCGCGCCAGCGCCACCTCCGGCCCGCCGCATCGGCTGCGCAGCTCGGTGTGCACCACCCCGTGCGGCTTGCCCGAGCGTCGCGACCACGCCGAGACCAGGGAGTTGAGCTCCTTGCGCGCGGCGGCGCGGCGACGGTGGTCGTCCACCCCGGCGTTCTGGTGCCGGGCGGCCTGCGCCTTGGCCTGCCGCTTCTGCGCCTTGACCTGCTCGGCCTGGCGGGCGCGCAGCAGCGCGGTCACCTGTTCGGGGTCGAGCAGCCCGGGCAGGCCCAGGTACTCCTGCTCCTCGACGGAGCCCACCTCCGCGCCGGTGCCGAACTCGCCGCCGTCGAAGAGGACCTTGTCGAAGGTCGCCTGGGCCTCGAGCGCCTCGAAGCCGGGCAGGGTGAGCTCGCCGGAGGCCTTCTCCTCCCGGTTGGCCGCGGCGACCAGGGCGTCCTCGGGCATGAAGAACGTGCCCTTCTCCTCGGCGGTCTTCACCCGGTCGAGGGCGTGGTCGCGCTCCACCTCGAGCTCGTTGGCCAGGCCGAGCAGGTGGGCGACGGAGGGCAGGAACACCGAGGCCGTCTCGCCCCGGCGGCGGGCCCGCACGAACCGGCCCACGGCCTGGGCGAAGAACAGCGGGGTGGCCGTCGCGGTGGCGTAGACGCCGACGGCGAGGCGTGGGACGTCGACGCCCTCGGAGACCATGCGCACCGCCACCATCCACCGCTGCTCCCCGGCGGCGAAGTCCTCGATGCGCTGGTTGGCGCCCTCGTCGTCGGACAGGACGACGACGGCGGGCTCGCCGGTGATGGAGCGCAGCGTCTTGGCGTAGGCGCGCGCGGCGTTCTGGTCGGTGGCGATGACCAGCCCGCCGGCGTCGGGCACGGAGCGGCGCACCTCGCTCAGGCGCTGGTCGGCGGCGGAGAGGACGGCGGGGATCCACTCGCCCTTGGGGTCCAGCGCGGTGCGCCAGGCCTGGTTCATCATGTCCTTGGTCAGCGGCTCGCCGAGCTGGGCGGCGACCTCGTCGCCGGCGCGGGTGCGCCAGCGCATCTGGCCGGAGTAGCTGAGGAAGATGACCGGGCGCACGACGCCGTCGCGCAGGGCGTCGCCGTAGCCATAGGAGTAGTCGGCCTTGGAGCGGCGGATGCCGTCGCCGTCGCGCTCGTACTCGACGAACGGGATGGCGGCGGTGTCCGAGCGGAACGGGGTGCCCGTCAGCGACAGCCGGCGCCGGGCCGGCTCGAACGCCTCCCGCACGGCGTCGCCCCAGCTCAGGGCGTCCCCGCCGTGGTGGACCTCGTCGAGGATGACGAGCGTGGGCTCGGCGGTGGTGCGGTTGTGGTGCAGGGCGGGGTTGGCGGCCACCTGGGCGTAGGTGAGCGCGACGCCGTCGAAGCTGGCGCCGTGCCGGCCCTGGGCGTTCTTGAAGTTCGGGTCGATCTGGATCCCGACCCGGGCGGCGGCGTCGGCCCACTGGGTCTTGAGGTGCTCGGTGGGGCACACCACCGTCACGCGCCGCACGATCCCCCGGGCCAAGAGCTCGGTGGCGATGCGCAGCGCGAAGGTCGTCTTGCCGGCGCCGGGGGTGGCGACGGCGAGGAAGTCCCGGGGCTCGTTGTCCAGGTAGAGCTGGAGGGCCTCGGCCTGCCAGGCGCGCAGGCGCGACGCCGTCCCCCAGGCCGCGCGCGCCGGGAAGGCGGGCGAGAGCTGCTCGGCCGCGGCCGTGGAGACGACCGTGGGACCGGTGGGGGGCGTCGACGTCCTGCGCTGGTGCGGGGCGCTCACTCCCCGCTTCCCGAGGAGGCGTTGTCACGGCCACGGCCGCGACCGAAGGGCCAGCCGCGGCCCTTGCCTCCCTCGCCCCCGCCGGGGTTCATGCCCTCGTAGATGGCCTTGCACGTGGGGCAGACCGGGTACTTCTTGGGGTCGCGCCCCGGCGTCCAGACCTTCCCGCACAGCGCGACGACGGGCTGCCCGGTCACGGCCGACGCGGTGATCTTGTCCTTGCGCACATAGTGGGCGTAGCGCTCCTCGTCCCCCGGGGAGACCTGCTCGCGCAGCTCCTCGCGCTCGAGCACACCGGTCCCGGCGGCCGGCTGCGTGGACGGCGAGGCGGGCTGGGGGCCGGTGGGCTGGTCGGGGGTCGTCGAACTCATGGCAGTCAGTCTAAGCACGCCCGCCCTGCTGACGTCCGTGTGTCGTGGGGCGTGTGGCGCGCCCCTCGGCCGGCGCGCGTCGGACCCTCCGCCGGCCGGCCGGCTCACAGCCCCTGCCAGGCGGGCTTGCCCGCGAAGACCTCGCGGTAGTAGGCGCCCAGCTGCAGGCGGGAGGCGGCGGCGTCGTCGACGAGGACGGTGGCGTGCGGGTGGTGCTGCATGATCGTCGCCGGCCACATGGCGCTGACCGGGCCCTCGACGAGGTGGTGCACGGCCTCGGCCTTGCCGGCGCCGGTGGCGACGAGGACGAGGTGGCGCGCGGACATGATCGTCGCCAGGCCCTGGGTGAGGCAGTGGCGCGGCACCCGGCCGACGTCGCCACCAAAGAAGCGGGCGTTGTCCGCGCGGGTCTGGGTGGTCAGGGTCTTGAGGCGGGTGCGCGAGGCCAGCGAGGAGCCCGGCTCGTTGAACCCGATGTGCCCGTCGGTGCCGATGCCCAGCAGCTGCAGGTCGACCCCGCCGGCGGCGGCGATGGTGGCCTCGTAGGCAGCGCATGCGGCGGGCAGGTCGTCGGCGGTGCCGTCCGGGCCGTGGACGGCGCCGGGGGCGATGTCGACCCGCGCGGCGAAGTCGCGGTCGATGACGTTGCGGTAGCGCTCGGGGTGGTCGGCGGGCAGGCCCACGTACTCGTCGAGCATGAACGCCCGGGCCCGGGCGAAGGAGAGGCGTCCGGCGGCGCAGCGGCGGGCGAGCTCGTCGTAGACCGCCTGGGGGCTGGACCCCGTGGCCAGGCCGAGGACGGCTTCCGGCTTGGCGGCCAGCAGCCCCTCGACGGCGTCGGCGACCAGCGCCGCGATGACCCCGGGGGGCTCGATGACGACCTCCACGCCTGCCTCCTCCTCGTCCGTTGATCCCTGTCCCGCTCGACGGCCCGGTCCCGCGGTCCCCCGCCCCGCTCGCACGCCTGGTCGTCCCGTCCCCCTCCCGGCACGGGCCGCGGCACGGGCCGCGCCGGGGATACGGGGACGGGCAGGGCCCGCGGCCCTGCCCGTCCCCGGCGCGTCAGCGCGACGTCACTTGGCGACGGCCTTCTTCAGGGCCGAGCCGGCGGAGATCTTGACGCCGTAGCCCGCGGGGATCTGGATCTCCTCGCCGGTACGGGGGTTGCGGCCGGTACGGGCGGCGCGCTCGACACGCTCGACGCTCAGCAGACCGGTCACCTTGACGGGCTCACCCTTGCTCAGGGAGTCGACCAGGACCTCCTGCAGCGCCGACAGAGCGGCGTCGGCCTGCGACTTGGTGAGCGAGGAGCGCTCGGCGACGGCGGCGACGAGCTCGGTGCGGTTGACGGACATGGAAACCCTCTCGTTCGGTTCGGGCGCTGCGTTTCGGCGCCGCTGCGCCCAGACATTACGCACCGGTCGGCGAAGTTGTCGCTTTCACGCGCCGATTTTCCGGCGTGTCCACGCGGTTTGCGAGCCTTCGCGGCCCCGTCGGAGGCTTCCGGGCGCCACTTCGGCAGCACCTGCCGCCAAACCGGCGCGCCGCGCCCGGCCGCGGCGCGTCGCGCCGAGCGGGGCAGGATGGTGCCTCGCTCGGAAAGTGACGGCGCGGCGTTGGTCGCGCGAGAGGAGACGACATGGAGCAGCGCACGCTCGGCCGCACCGGCCGGCAGGTCTCGGTGGTGGGGCTCGGAACGTGGCAGCTCGGGGCCGACTGGGGCGAGGTGGACGAGGCCACCGCCCGGGGCGTGCTGGCCGCGGCGGCGGAGGCCGGCGTGACCTTCTTCGACACCGCGGACGTCTACGGCGACGGGCGCAGCGAGCTGATCATCGGCGGGTTCCTGCGGGACAACCCCGGCCTGGGCGTCACAGTGGCCACGAAGATGGGGCGGCGGGTGGCGCAGGTGCCGGCGGCCTACCACCTCGAGGCGTTCCGGGCGTGGACGGACCGCTCCCGTCGCAACCTGGGCGTCGACCGGCTCGACCTGGTCCAGCTGCACTGCCCGCCCTCCGCCGTGCACGCCAGCGACGCCGTCTTCGAGGCGCTGGAGGCCCTGGTGACGGAGGGGCGCATCGCCGCCTACGGCGTGAGCGTGGAGACCAGCGCCGAGGCGCTTGCGGCCATGGCCCACCCGAACCTCGCGACGGTCCAGATCATCCTCAACGTCTTCCGGCGCAAGCCGCTCGAGGAGGTGCTACCGACGGCCTCCGCGCGCGGGGTCGGCATCATCGCGCGCGTGCCGCTCGCCTCCGGGCTGCTCACCGGCCGGTACCGCCACGACACCCGGTTCGCCGCCTCCGACCACCGCAGCTTCAACCGCGACGGCAGCGCCTTCGACGTCGGGGAGACCTTCGCGGGGGTGGACTACGACACCGGCGTCGACGCCGCGCAGGAGTTCGCCCGGCTCGTCGCCGACCTCGGCCCGGCGGGCGCCACCCCGGCGCAGGTCGCCCTGCGCTGGGTGGTCCAGCAGGCCGGGGTCAGCACGGTGATCCCGGGGGCCCGCACGCCCGAGCAGGCGCGGCGCAACGCCGCGGCCGCCGCGCTGCCGGCGCTGTCGCCCGAGCTCCTCGCCGCCGTCGAGGAGCTTTACGACGCGCGCATCCGCGAGCAGGTGCACGCCCGCTGGTGAGCTACCACTCCAGGGCGGCCGAGCCGTACGGCGCCGGCGGGGCGGGGTAGTCCAGCGGCGCACCGTCGACGGCGAGGGGCGGGGGCACGTACTCGAGGTCGCCGAAGGCCGAGGCGCACCGGCGCAGCGGCGGGGGCGCCGCATCGGCCCCCGGCGTCGCCCCGGGCTCGGCTGGCGGTTCCTCCCCCGCCGGCGCGCCCAGGCCCAGCAGCTCCGCGGCGACGCGGGCGAGGGCGACCCGGGCGACACCGCCGCCGCGGTCGGCCCGCCCGGCGAGCAGCCGCATGACGGCGGCGGCCACGAGGTAGCCGGTGGCGAAGTCGAGGGCCTGCACCGGCAGCGCGCCCGGCCGCCACGCCGGGCCCTCCTGCGCCGCCCGGTCCTGTCTCCCCGCCGGGCCCCCTACCCTCGTCCCGTAGACGTGGGCGATGCCGGTGGCGACCTGCACGATGCTGTCGAAGCCCCGCTCCCGACCCCATGGACCGGTCGGCCCCCACGCGGACAGCTCCGCGACGACGAGGCCGGGCCGGCGGGCGAGGACCGCCTCGGCGTCCAGGCCGAGCCCGGCGAGCGCACCGGGTCGGTAGCCGGTGACGAGGACGTCCGCGGCGGCGAGCAGATCGTCCAGCCGGCGCCGGGCCGTCGGGTCGGTCAGGTCGGCCACGGCCGAGCGCTTGGCGAACCCGGTGTCGAGGTGCTGGTCGGGCAGCTCGGGGTTGTCCGGCGGGTCGATGCGCAGCACGTCGGCCCCCAGGGCGCCGAGGAGCCGGGTGGCGGTCGGGCCGGCGAGGACCCGGGTGAGGTCGAGGACGCGCAGCCCGGCGAGCGGCGGCCCGTCGGTGCTCGCCAGCGCCGGTCCCGGCGCCTCGGTGCGCGCGACGTCGACCAGCGGCTGATCGGGAACGAGGCGGCCGTGCTCGTGGGCGCGCCACTGCGCGGGGGTGCGCAGCGCCGCGGCGACGCCGCCGGCGGCGCGCACCCGGGTCTCCACGGTGTGGGCGGGCAGGGCCGCCACGGCGGCGGCCACCGCGGCGCGGGCGGCGCCGTCGTCGGCCTGGTCGGCCGGCACGCCCAGGGCGGCGAGCAGCGCCCGACGGTGGTGGGGGTAGTTGGCGTGCACGCGCACCCAGCCGTCGGCCGCGGGGTAGAACGTCGACAGCGGTGCCCACGCCTCCGGGGCGCGGCCGGCGACCCGGAGGTGGCGGAAGTCGTCGAACGCGGCGGCGACGTGCCGGCTGTCGAGGGACAACCGGTGGGGGACGCCGCGACGGTCCGCGAGCGCGGCGGTGGCCCGGGCGGCCTCGCGGACACTGCCCACCGCGAGGGCCTCGACGTCGAGCGGGCCGCCCCAGATGCGGCGCGGACCGGTGACCGTGACGACTGCGGCGGCGTCGTCGGACCGGAGGGCCGGGGCGCTCGACAGCTCCGGCCACTGCGCCGTCGGCTCCGGGCGGCCCGGCGTGTCGTAGGTGGTCATGGCGCCTTGCTTACACCACGTCCCGCCGCCGGAACACCACCGCCGCGAGCGCGCCGAGGGCCGCCAACCAAAGGGCCGCGCCGGCGGCGGCGGCCGGCGCGATCCCGAGGCCGGGGGCGAGCACCTTCGAGCCGTACACCCGCAGGCGCCGGGGCTCGAAGGTCAGCCACGCGGAGCGCTCATTGAAGGGGCGGTATCGATGCGCTACGCCATGCCGGCGGAACTCGATACCCGCTGCATTCCACGGGGCAAGAATGGTCTGCACGTCGGCCACGGAAGCACGTGCGTGACAGCAGCGAACCCTTGGGCTCTAAAATCTGCTGGCACGGCGCACTGCGTGATTGGAAAGCCGATACGGAGGATTCCATGCAGGTGACACACATTGGCGCGGCATTCGCGGTGACGAACCCGACCGCGGCGGGCGCCTGGCTCACTCAGAACCTTGGCTTCCGGGTGCTGGTGGACCTCGGCTGGTACGTGAGTACCCAGCACCCAGACCGCGAAGACTTGCGCGTTGACTTCGTCCAGCAGGACCACGAAACGTGGCCGCGGCCGGCCGAACCAGTCCGCGGGGCGATGCTCGCCTTCCTGGTCGCGGATGTCGACAGCCAGCACGCGCAGATGGTGGCCGGAGGCGTCACCGTCCTCAAGCCGCTCGTGACAGAGCCCTGGGGCCAGCGCCGGTTCCAGGTGGCCGGGCCCGAAGGACTTGTTGTGGAAGTCGTGCAGCCCGTCGACCCGGATCCTGAATGGATGGCGGCGCAGAGCCTGACCATCTGAGCCATTCTCCGCAAGGAAGCAGGGAACCTACTCAGCCGTTGACCTGGCTGCGTTGACCTGGGACGTGGCGGCCGGCAGACGCCAGCCCCACGACGTCGGATCCGCTCAGCGACGCCAGAGGTACGGCGTCGTCGTGGACACCTTCAGAAGGCCAGATCTTTCCAGGATGGGTCGCGAGTACTCCGTGGAGTCGCTGTTGATGAGGGTCTTGCCCATGCGGAGCGCCGAACGGGCCCGGGCCGCGGTCAGGGCGCGATAGATCCCGCGACCCCGCCACTCCCTGAGCGTCACGCCTCCCCAGATGCCCGCAAAGTCCGTCCCGGGGACCGGCTCGAGGCGCCCGGCGGAGACGATGTGCCCGGCTGCCTCGGCGACCCAGAGCTCCATGCCGTCATCACGGGCGAGCCGGACGAGCAAGGCGGTGGCCATCGCCTCTGCCTCGACGGCAGAGTCACCAAAAGCCTGCGCGCTCATCGCGCTCATAGCGCGAACGTCACTCTCCTCGGCGGCCCGCCGCAGCCTGACGCCGTCCGGCAGAGGAACGTCGACCGCAAGTCGCTGCGCGGGGCCGATCATGATCGATTCCTGCTCCTCTGGGACGAACCCGTGCCGAAGGAGGCTCTGGTGCAGTCCCGGCGCGTCGTCGTGCGCCCGCGTCTTCCATTCCACCCGCCCGATTTCGGGGTCCGCTCGGTAGTGCGCGAGCGCTGCGCGCACCAGCCGATCGATCGCGCCGGCATCGGCTCCGCCGAGGTCTTGGTAGGTAACGAAGCCGCGGCCACCTGCGAACGTCACGAGCCGCACCGGACCAAGAGCGGTCACCTTGACCGCGCTCGGTGTCTCCGCTTCGGTCCGCAACTGTTCGTCGTACGACGCGAGTAGGCGACTGCGTTCATCCACACGCGCATAGTGGCTGAGTTCGTGTCCGGGCTGCCAGCCGATTTCGGTGGACCACGGCAGGGCGCGACAACTGAAAAATGACCGCCCTCCCGCCTCGCAGGCGCGCCAATGAGAAACACCCATGGGGTTTCCGGGAGGAGCGGGTGCCGAGATGTGCACCGTAGCCCACATTCGCAACAATTCCATGGAGCTGGCGGTGATATCACGTCGGCCCAGTGGATGGGGCGCCGGGTGGGCGTCCGTCGGCGGCGCGTGGGTAGTTGCCGGCCGCGGCCCGTCGGACCAGGCTGACCCGCGTGACCTCCTTCGTCTCGCACACCACCATCGACTGTGCCAACGCCTACGACCTGAGCGAGTGGTGGAAAGGGCTCCTGGGCTACGTCGACCTCGCGGACGACCCGAACAACCCGGGCGACGAGGAGTGCATGATCGTCGACCCGGACGGCGGGCACCGGCTCTTGTTCATCGAGGTTCCGGAGGACAAGGTCGTCAAGAATCGCATCCACCTCGACCTCCGGCCCCGGGCCGGCACCCGGGACGAGGAGGTCGACCGGGTTCGCCGGCTGGGTGCGCGAGAGCTGGCGGACCGTCGTGGGCAGTACGGTCCCGGAACGGGATGGGTCGTCTTCGCGGACCCGGAGGGCAACGAGTTCTGCGTCCTGATGTCCCCGGAGGAGCGGGCCGCCGCCCTGGCGGGCTCGGAG
Organism: Georgenia ruanii; assembly: GCF_009193175.1. Taxonomy (GTDB): domain Bacteria; phylum Actinomycetota; class Actinomycetes; order Actinomycetales; family Actinomycetaceae; genus Georgenia; species Georgenia ruanii. The sequence continues at coordinate 290,301 of NZ_VUKE01000001.1, forward strand.
TAGCGCGACGCAGCACGGCGAAGTCCCGCCATCGTGAGGGCCGGGACGCTCGTGACCTCGGCGACGAGACACCGACGCCCCGGGCGACCTACCCCAGGTGCCGCGCGAGCACGGCGACGAGCGCGTCGACGTCCTGCTCGGTGGTGTCGAAGGAGGCGACGGCGCGCACCACCGCGGCGCGGGCGTCCCAGGCCAGCACCGGCGCCTCGGCCACGACGGCGGGAAGCTCCGCCGGCGGGACGGGGATGAAGACGGCGTTGGCCTCGACCGGGTACACCGGTGCGACGCCCAGCTCCCGCAGCCGCGCGGCGAGCAGGTCCGCGGCGGCGTTGGCGTGGGCGGCGTTGCGCCGCCACAGGTCGTCGGTGAGCAGGGCGAGCAGCTGGGCCGAGACGAAGCGCATCTTCGAGGCCAGCTGGGTGGCGGCCTTGCGCAGCCGGTTGACCGGCTCGGCCAGGTCGGGCGCGAGGACGATGACGGCGTCGCCGAGCAGCGCCCCGTTCTTCGTCGCGCCGAAGGAGACGACGTCGACGCCGGCGTCGGTGGTCAGGGCCCGCAGGCTCGTCCCGAGGCGGGCGGCGGCGTTGGCGAGGCGGGCGCCGTCGACGTGGACCCGGGCCTGGCGCGCCCGCGCGAAGGCGGTGAGCTCGCCGAGCTCGGCGACCGTGTAGGTGGTGCCCAGCTCGGTGCTCTGGGCGACGGTGAGCGCGGCGGGCCGGGCGTGGTGGACGGTGCCGTCGTCGGCGTCGAAGGCCGGGGCGAGCAACGCGGGGGTGGCCTTGCCGGCCACGGCGGGGACGGTGACCAGGCGCATGCCGCCGACCAGCTGCGGCGCGGTGGACTCATCGGTGACCATGTGCGACTCGGCCGTCGCGACGGCCGCCTCCCATGGCCGCAGCAGCGCCTTGAGCGCGAGGACGTTGGCGCCGGTGCCGTTGAAGACGGGGAAGACCTGCGCGTGCGGGCCGAACAGGTCCCGGACCCGCTCCTCCAGCGCCGCGGTGATCGGGTCGGCGCCGTAGGAGGGCGCGTGGCCCTCGTTCGCGGCGGCCAGGGCGGCGAGCACGGCGGGGTGCGCGCCGGAGGAGTTGTCGGAGAGGAATCCACGCGTCATGGACGTATTCTCTCCGTCGGCGCGGCGGCCTCGAACCGGGGGCGGCGACGGATGTCCGGCCGGCGGCTCCGAGCCCCGGGCACGGCGGCTCCGGGCCCCGGGCACGGCGGCTCCGGGCCCCGGGCACGGCGGCTCCGAGCCCTGGGCCAGCGACAGCACCGTCCGGTGTTGGCATTTCCGTCACGACACGGACAGGTTCCGGCCATAGTGTGCCGCCAAGTGACATGCGGGACACCGCGAAAAGGGGGCGCTCATGACTGGTGCGGTCGACCCGTTCATCGGGACCGAGCCGACCGACCTGCCCACGCCCGTCGGGCTGGCCGCGACGTGGTGGTCGCCCAAGCCGCAGATCGGCAACACCCATCCCGGGGCGACCTTCCCCCTCGGCATGGTCTCCGCCTGCGCCTACTCCGGCGCCTACCCCACCGGCTACGGCCGCTACGAGCTGAGCACCGAGGGGGTGCCCGCGCCGATCCACGACCGCCAGCTCGCCTCCGGCCTCACCCACTTCCAGCAGTCCGGCACCGGGGCGATCCGCAAGTACTACAACTACTTCCGCGTCTCGCCGATGCTCGAGCCGCTCGACGCCCTCGGCACCTCCTGGGCGCTGCACGAGGAGGAGGCCGCGCCGGGCTGGTACGCCGCCACGCTGGACACGGGCATCCGGTGCGAGGTGACGGTCGGCCCCAAGAGCGCCGTCCACCGCTACACCTTCCCCCGCCACCGCGACGCCCGGCTCGTCGTCGACTTCTCCCACGGCGGCCTGCAGATCCCCTTCGGCAGCACCGTCCCGCTGCGCGCGTACCTGCAGTCCGTCGGGCCGGGGGCGGCCCAGGGCGAGACCGTCGTCGAGGGCGCGCCGCTCGCCGTCCACGTCGAGTGCGACGCCGACCAGTGGCGCCAGCTGCTGTGGTACGACCGGCGCCTCATGCCCGGCGGCACCCGGCTGGACTTCGACTCCATCCGGCCCACCACCCTGCGCCCGTTCGGCCTCATGTGGGCCGGCCCCACCCGGGCCGGGCAGAGCGTGGAGCTGCGCTTCGGTTTCTCCCTGCGCGGGGCCGAGCAGGCCCGCGACAACCTCTACCGTGACTGCGGGCCCGGGCCCACCAGCTTCGCCGACCGCCGGGAGGCGACGACGCGGGCGTGGCGCGAGCACCTCGACCTCGTGCGGGTGGACGCCCCCAACCCCGAGCGCAAGACCGTGTTCTCCACCGCCCTGTACCACTCCCTCGTCAAGCCGTGCCTGGCCCCGGCGGAGAGCCCCTTCTGGCCCGGGCCGGGCCCGTTCGCCTTCGACGTCAGCACCATGTGGGACATCTACCGCACCCAGCTGCCGCTGCTGACCGCGCTGGTGCCCGAGCGCGCCGTCGAGCTGGCCCGCGCGCTGCTGACCGTCTGCGAGGAGGAGGGCAACCTGCCCATCGGCTACCGGATGGCCAAGGGCGCCGACCGGTTCAGCCGGCAGGGCAGCGCCCTCGCGCACACCCTGCTCGCGGACCTCTGCGAGCTCGGGCTGCCCGGCATCGACTGGGACTGGGCGCTGGCGCTGATGCACATCGACCTGCGCCGCGACTACGGCGAGGACTTCCTCCTGCGCGGCCTGGCCCACCCGATCAGCCACACCCTCGACCTGGCCATGGGGTACTGGTGCACCGCGAAGGTGGCGCGCCACGTGGGCGACCGCACCCTGGCGGAGGAGCTCGAGCGGCTCGCCGGCCACTGGGTCAACGCCTTCGACCCCGGCACGGGACTGCTGCACGACTCGACCTTCTACGAGGGCGGGCGGTGGAACTACTCCTTCCGGCTCGTGCACGACATGGCCGCCCGGATCGGCCTGGCCGGCGGCGACGCGGCGTTCGTCGCCCTCCTCGACCGGTTCTTCGGGTTCGGGGCGGCGCCGGTGCCCCTGCCCGGCGTGCACCCCGGCGCCGAGGAGCTGGCCCGCGGCTACGCGCTCGACCGGTTCGAGGGGCTCAACAACGAGCCGGACATGGAGGCCCCGTGGGCCTACCAGTACGCCGGTCGCCCGGACCGGACGGCGGAGGTGGTCCACGCCGTCGTCCACCAACGCTTCGGCACCGGCCGCGGCGGCCTGCCCGGCAACGACGACTCCGGCGGGCTGAGCTCGTGGTACGTGTGGGCCTCGCTGGGGCTGTTCCCCGTGGCCGGCCAGAACCTCGTGCTGGTCAACGCGCCGGCGCACGAGCACGCCGAGATCACCATCGGCCCGGAGGTGCTCAGCATCGACACGACCGGGTTCGTCCCGCCCGAGCCGGACGGGCCGGCGCAGTACGTGCGCGACGTGCGCCTGAACGGCGCCCCGCTCGAGCGGGGCTGGCTCACCGGGGCCGAGCTGCGCCGCGGCGGCCGGCTCGAGATCGCGCTGGGGCCGACCCCGACCGGCTGGGGATCGACGCCGCGCCCGCCGTCGCACCCCGGCAGAATCACCCCGACCACCCCCGCATCGGAGGTACCCGCATGACCCAGCCCGACCGCCGCCTGGTCATCGTCGTGCGCGCCGACCCCGTCATCTGCGGCCACTCCGGCGAGGCCCGCAACCTCGCCGAGGCCGCCCTGGACCGCGGGTTCGACGAGGTGCGCATCGTCACCTGGCCGATCGACCGGCTCGAGGCGGCCGGGCTGCCGCTCAAGCCGCTGGATCGGGTGCTGCCCTACCGGGAGGGGATCGTCGTCGAGCGGCCCGCGCCGGTCGGGGACTACAAGGTGCCGGACGGGCGCTACCTCGCCGGCCTCACCGGCCGGCTCGTCGAGCTCTTCACCGACGGCGTGCCCACGGTGTGCCTCTCGCTGTACCTCAGCCCGCACACGGTCGCCGTCGCCGACGCCGTGCGCGTCGCCCGCGACACCGGGCTGCCGGTCGACGTCACGACGATCGCCGAGGCGGTCGGCTCGGACGTGACCAACGTGGTCCGCGCGTGCGTGGAGGAGGACCGCTTCGGTGCCGCGGCGCACGTGCTCTCGAGCTACCTGAGCCAGGACGTGTGCCTGGCCGTCTCGGAGTACACCCGCGACCTCATCGTGGCCGAGGCCGCCCACATCGACGCCCGGCACGGCACCGACTTCGCCCGGCGCTGCCGCGAGCGCATCGGCATCTCCTACCCCGCCATCGACACCGGCGCCTACCTCGACCTCGACCCGGGCGCGGTCGAGGCGCACCTGGCCCGCCGCGGCCTGGAGGCGGGCGGCTACGTGCTGTTCCTCTCCCGGCTGGCGCGCGCCAAGGGGGTCGACGACCTCATCGCCGGTTTCGCGCGCAGCCGCGCCCGCGACCACGTGCGGCTGGTCGTCGCCGGCCGCGGGCCCGAGGCGGCCGAGCTGCGCGCGGCGGCGGCGGCCTCCGGGGCGGCCGAGCGCATCACCTTCCTCGACGACGTCTCGGACGAGGAGAAGCCCTACCTCATGGCCGGCAGCGCCGCCTACGTGCTGCCGAGCAAGCCGCGGCCGGAGTTCGTCGAGACGTTCGGCATCGCGCTGGTGGAGAAGATGCTCGCCGGCGGCGGCCCGGTCATCACCACGGACACCGGCGGGATCGGCGAGGCCGTCGCGGACTGCGCGCTCATCGTGCCGGTGGAGGACCCCGGCGCCCTCGCCGCGGCCCTGGACCGCGCCGTGCTCGACCTCTCCCCCGCCGAGCGCGTGGCCTGGGAGCGGCGGGCCCGGGCCCACGCGCTGCAGTTCGACCGGGCCGAGGTCTTCGACCGGATGTTCGCCCGGCTGCCCCAGGAGGTGGCCGAGGTCGGCTGACCGTGGCGTGTCCTCACGGGCTGAGAGCAGCATCTCCGCACCGAGTGACGCGCAGGTGTGGCGGGCGACGGGAACGTCCCGATACCCTCGACGGCGGAGGGGAGTACTCCCACTCGGTGGCAGCCGTCAGCACAGCGGTTGACGACGTCCGCTCGGCGCCACCAGTCCCACGGCCGCACGCCACGCGGCCGCGCGGGGCGGAAGAGACCTCCGGTACCTGATCGACCCGACGTACCGGAGGACCTGTGGACGTTTCCGCGCTCGCCTGGATCGTGCTCGGCGGCATCATCGTCGCGATGATCGCCGTCGACCTCATGGGGCACGTGCGCAAGCCGCACGCGCCCAGCCTCAAGGAGGCGACCTGGTGGTCGCTCGCCTACATCGCCATGGCCGTCGTGTTCGGCTTCATCGTCTGGGCCGCCTGGGGCTCGGGCTACGCCGGCGAGTACTTCGCCGGCTACGTCACCGAGAAGAGCCTCTCGGTGGACAACCTGTTCGTCTTCGTCATCATCATCGCGGCGTTCAAGGTGCCGCGGGAGTACCAGCAGAAGGTGCTCATGTGGGGCATCGTCATGGCCCTGGTCATGCGCGCCCTCTTCATCGCCGTCGGCGCGGCGGTGATCAGCGAGTTCGCCTGGGTGTTCTACCTGTTCGGCGCCTTCCTCATCTACACCGCCTACGCCCAGGCCAAGCAGGGCGTGGAGAAGCCCGAGCACCACGACGCCGACGAGTACCACGAGAACGCCCTGGTCCGCGGCGTGCGCCGCGTCTTCCCGGTCACCGACGGCTTCGAGGGCGGCAAGCTGTTCCACCGCGAGGGCGGCACGCGGTACCTCACCCCGCTGCTGATCACCATCCTCGCCATCGGCACCGCCGACCTGATGTTCGCCGTCGACTCGATCCCGGCGATCTTCGGCCTCACCCAGGAGCCGTACCTGGTGTTCGCGGCGAACGCGTTCTCCCTGCTGGGCCTGCGCCAGCTGTACTTCCTCATCGACGGCCTGCTCGACCGGCTCGTCTATCTGCACTACGGCCTGGCCGCGATCCTCGGCTTCATCGGCGTCAAGCTCGTCATCCACGCCCTGCACGAGAACGCGGTGCCGTTCATCAACGGCGGCCAGCCCTGGCACGGGCTGCCCGAGCCGACCATCGCCGTCTCGCTGGGCTGGATCGTCGGCGTCCTGGCCGTCACGGTCGTGGCGAGCCTCTGGAAGAACAAGAAGGACGCCCGGCTCGCCGCCACGGCGGGGGCGCCGGAGGCCGAGCGCGGCGGCCACTGATCCCGTCGCACTGGCCGCACGGCGCTGCCCGCCCCGACGGCGAGGGCCGCCTCCCTCGCGGAGGCGGCCCTCGCCGTCGTGCGGTGCGGGTCAGGCCATCGTCTCCGTGCCGCCGGCGGTGTCCGCGACCGGCGTGGCCGCCGGGGCGGCCGCGAGGGCGCCCTCGGTGTACTTCGCCGCGGCGATCGGACCAAGCGCGGCGTACACGGCCGCAGCGGCGACCCCGCCGGCGAGCCAGCTCAGGTCGACGCCGCCCATCGCCGTCGCGATCGGCCCCTGGAAGGCCGGCAGCAGGCCGTACATGAACAGCCAGGTGCAGAACACCCCCACGAAGAACGCCACGTAGGCCGCCCAGTTCAGGTCCGGGAGACGGCGGGTGCCGGGCGCGTCGAACAACCGGTCCACCCGCACGGCCTGGCGCTCGATGCGGTAGTAGTGCACCAGCATGATGCCGCCCCAGGTCGCCACCCAGGCGACCAGCCCGATCAGCCAGGTGTCGAGCACCTCGGCGAAGTTCTCCTGGAAGATGAAGAAGATCACCACGAGCATGGCCAGCACGCCGACCAGGACGCTGAGCGTGCGGCGAGGGATCTTGACGTCCAGGGCCTGGGTGGCCACGGAGAAGGTATAGATGTTGAGGATGTTCGTGGCGATCGGTCCGTGCAGGACCAGCAGCAGCACCGGGATCGCCAGCGCCCCGTAGTTCTCCACGATCAGCTGCCCCGGGTCGACGGTGCCGTTCTTCGTGGCCAGCGTGGCCCCGAGCACGCCGAGCCACACCACGGGGAGGAACTGGCCCAACGTGCTGGCCAGGTAGAGCTTGTGCCGGGGCATGGTGCGGCTGACGAAGCGGGAGTAGTCCGCCGCGTAGGTGAACCAGGTGATCCCCCAGCCGATGCCGATGGCCGTCATGATGGCGGTCATCGCGGCCAGCCGGGACCCGCCGGTGAGGATGGCGCCGTCGGGCCCGGCGTAGGACCAGTCGATGTCGAGGAAGAACCACGCCACCACGGACATCAGGATCAGGATCGCGATGGTCGGCGGGACGGTCCACCGCTCGAAGGCCGCGATCGCCCGGTATCCCTTCCAGGAGATCGCCACCTGGACGGTCATGAGGAACGCCGCGACGAGGATCTTGGCGGCGTAGTTGTGCGCGGCCGGGTCGACGAGGCCGATCTTGCCGAGCAGCGCCATGACGAGGTCGAGGATGATCCACGTGTTGACCGCGCTCCACCCGATGGAGAGCGCGGCCTGGATGCACGCCGGCAGGTAGTTGCCGCGCCGCCCGAACGCCGCCCGGGAGAGCACCATCCCGGTCACCCCGGTCTTCTGGCCCATGAGGACGAAGAGGCCGAAGAGCGCCATCCCGATGAGGTTGCCCAGGATCAGCACGATGAGCGTGTCGGCCAGCCCGAGCCCGAGGCCGACGCCGAGGGCACCGAGCACCCAGTTGATCGGCGCGATGTTGGCGCCGCACCAGATCCAGAACTGCCCCGAGACCCTGGTCGTGCGGGCGCTCTCGGGGATGGGTTGGAGCTGTTGCTCAAGATCGTGGATAGATGCCGAGTCATGCGAAGACGTCGTCGTCATGGCGCAGGCCCTTCAGGAGTGAGATCGACACGTGAACAGAATCCTGGACACGTGCGCAGAATCTTCCGGGTTGTGAAGCACGCCACACAAGACCCACACTGTCCCCCATGAATCGCCACATGGCTGACATTTCGTCATGCCCCTGACGCTGGAGGCCGTGCTACGCCACCCGAGCCTCGCGCGCGGCGAGCCCCGGGTGCTGGCCGGCGCCGGCGGCCTGCAGCGCCGGGTCCGGTGGATCCACTCCAGCGAGGTCCTGGAGATCGCCGCCCTGCTGCGCGGCGGCGAGCTGCTGCTGACCGGCGGGGGGATGCTCGGGGCGGCGTCGGAGGAGGACCAGCGGCGATACGTGCGCGAGCTGGCCGAGCGGCGGGTCGCGGGCGTGGGCATCGAGACGGACCGCGGGCTGCCGGAGGTTCCGCCGCCGCTGCTGGCCGAGGCCGAGCGGCTGGGCTTCCCGGTGGTCGAGCTCCGACGGCGCATCCCGTTCGTCGACGTGGCCGAGGCGGTCAACGCCGAGCTGGTCAACGCCTCGGTGGTCCGGCTGCGCTTCGGCGGCGAGCTCGCGCACGCGCTCTCCGCGCTGCTCGCGCAGGGCCGCGACGCCCACGCGCTGCTGGACCTGGTGGTCCGGCGCACCGGCGCCGGGGCCGCCCTCTACGACAGCCGCGGCGGCCTCATGATCCAGCTGCCCGCCACGGCGGACGAGCAGCCGGACGAGCAGGACGAGCCGCCGCCGGCCGTCGCCGGGCTGACCTCGCGGATCACCGTGCGCGGGGCGCACGCGGCCACCCTCGTGCTCACGCCCGGCCCGGACAGCGACCTCGACCTCCTGGGCGTCGCCGGCGAGCGCGCCAGCGAGGCGCTCGGGCTGGCGCTGCTGCGCACCCGCCCGCCCTCCACCCGAGAGCTCGCCGGCAGCGAGCTCGCGCGGTTGGCGTCCGGGGGGCCGCAGGAGCGCCGCCGCCTGACGCAGCTCGCGCAGATCGTGGGGATCGACCCGGCCGACCCGGTCGTGGCCCTCGCGCTGATCACCCCCGCCACGAGCACCGGGCTGCCGGGGCTCGACGGGCTCCTCCAGCGCCACGGGCGCGTCGCGATGGACGCCTCCGAGACACAGGTGCGCATCGTGATGTCGCTGCCCGACCGGCACGGCGCGGCCCGCAGCCGGCACGCCCTCGCCGCCCGCCTCACGGCGTGGGTGCAGGAGCTCGAGGCGGTGGGCGTCGGGGTGGGCCCGATCGTCCCGGACCTGGCCGCGGTGGCGACCTCCATGGAGGCGGCCGAGGCCGCCGTGCGGGACCGACCCACCTACGGCCCCGGCTGGGCGGTCGACGCGACCACCGCCGCCGTCGAGCACCTGCTGGACGCGCCGGGCCTGGACGCCCGCCGGGAGCTGTTCGTCCGCGGCCAGCTGGCGATGCTCCTCGCGCTGCGCCCGGTCGAGGGCGAGACGCTCATGCACACGCTCGAGACCTATTTCGACTGCGGGTGCAACAAGACCCGGACCGCGGAGCTGCTGCACCTGCAGCGCCAGTCGCTCTACGGGCGGCTGGACCGCGCCTTCGGGCTCCTGGGCGGCGACCCCACCGGGACGGACCGCGCCCTGCCGCTGCACCTGGCCCTGCGGCTGCGTCAGCGCCGCGGCGCGTGACCAGGCGCAGGAGACACCGAGGGCCACCGCTGGGCAACGGTGGCCCGCAGAGGAGGAGGAATCATGGGCCGATCAGCAACCACCGTGCTCTACGTGCTCGCGATGGTCGTCGTCGTGGTCGGCGCGGACGTCCTGTTCTTCAGGAACCATTTCTGGGCGCGGCTGATGGCGAACGTCGGCATCGTGCTGGTCTTCGGGGCCTTCTACGTCAGGTTCCTGGCGCGTCCGTGAGCGCAGCCCCCTCGGCTCCGCTGCGTGCGGCTCACCGTCGCGGCGGCGGTCCACGGCACAGAAACGCAACCGTGCTCGCCCGGGGCCTCCCCGGAGCGGGCGGTCGGCTCTCCTGGAGGACAGGAGCGACGGAGCAGCGACAGGTGAGTGTCAGGACGACACTCACCTGTCTGGCTGGTGGAGGCTTATAGGAATCTCGACGTGTCTTCGCTGCGCCGATGTCGTTCGCCAGCGCGCAGCGGTACGCGCGCCGCTGTGGGCTAAGTGTCTTCCGGCCAGCCGGCCATCGGCGGCTCGCGTCTGTGAGGGGGTGTGAGCCCCTTCGGACTTATTCGAGGACGCGGTTCATGCGTTGGATGAGCGCTTCGAAGTTGTCCAGAGTGGTCTCGCTGAGCCCGTCGATCCTCTTGGGGTCGCGGAGGAGCACCTCGGCTGGCTTGTAGTGGTCGAACTTGCCGTGAAGTTGCTGCAGGCGGTGAACGATGCGGTCTCCGCCGCCCAGGTTCTCCTCCTTGACGCGACGCCCGAACGCCGTGTTGTAGAGGGGAAGATAGTCCTCGACTGTGAACAGGTCCTCGATGTCGGCATGCTTGGCGTCGATGATGTCCCCGACCCGGATAAGGCGGTTCTGTTGGATTCGGCCGGCTTCCATCGCTGCCTCGAGACGGTTTGTGCCCTCGGTGCCGGAGTCGACGAGGACGGTGACTTCGAGTTCCCGGCCGATGAGCGCGACGAACGCCGGGATGTTCGAGGAACTGCCTGCGGGAAGGATGCGCAACCGCTCGTCGAGCCTGCTCCGTCCTTGGTTGCCGAGGTGACGGCTGATGAGGTCGAGGTAGAGAAAGTCGCTAGGACCCTCGACGAGGAGGTTGTGGCTTCCGATGAAGAGGTGCTGTGCGACGTCGTAGCCGAGGGCGGCCTGGAGTGGGAAGAGGCTGTCTGCGTCGACCGTCAGTGCTTCTTGGCTCACGACGGAGCCCACCTTGGGTCCCTGGTCTTCGACGATGCGGATGCGGCGGAGGTTGCCCGTCTCGACCATGAAGGGTGAGTGCGTCGTGTAGATGACGGGGGCGACGGCGGCGAGGCGTTCGTTGATGAAGCGCAAGAGGTCCGCCTGTGCTCGGCCGTGCAGGGTGAGGCCGGGTTCGTCGAGGAGGATCACGAGGTTGTCGTTGCGTGATTCGAACTCGGTGAAGGCGGCGAGGAATGAGAAGAACCAGCGGAAGCCGCTCGACCGTTGCGAGAAGTTGTTCGTGAAGTGGTGCCGGGTGTCTTCGACGCGGATGTCGAGGATGTTCTTGGTGACGCGCGCGTGCCCCTGGGGGTCGTTCTCGATCGTCCGGTCGATGTCGAACCGCACGCGCAGGCTCGGATTCTGCTTCCAGTACTCGAACACCTGCTCGGTGAGGTCGTTGCTGACGGCTTCGAGTTCCGCTCGCCGGTCTTCATAGTTGTCTGAGGACAGCGCTTGCGGTGTGGTCTCTGCGAGAGCGAGCAGCGAGCGTGCCGTCTGGTCCGATGTCGACCCTGTTTCCTGCGGCTGCTCTTGCGCCAGTCTGAGCAGGTCGATCCTGCCGTCAAGGACGCTGTACTCGCCGAAATAGAAGAAGTGTGGCAGGTAGGCGCTGAGCATATTGCTGATGGCCTTGTCCAGCGTCGCATCGCCCACAAGGTCGGCAACAGCGTTCGTCACCCGCGCCAACGCCTCCTTCCGATCTTGGGCGCCCTCGCGAACCTCGCCCTCGTCCGGATCACCCGCGTCCGCGTCGCCCTCGTCGGCGAGGTCTCGAACGCGCGCCTGGAGGTCGTCAAAGGTGCGTGCTTCCCCGACTGCCACAGCGATGTCCTCTGGCAAGTCCAGCCTTTGGACGAGCGCCTCCACTGCGTTCGGTTCTGAGGCTGGGACGTCCCACCATTGCGTGACGTCGTCGTACTTGCGGTAGACGGCGACCTCATCATGCGTCAGGACGCCCTCACCGAACTCTTGGGCAATCATTTCCTTCTCGGCGTCATCAAGGGTAAACACCGCCTCGATCGGCCGGACGTCGCCGATGATGTCCGCACGCCGGTCCTTTGCCAGCATCCATCGGGGGTAGTCGTGCTGGGTCACAAACGTTGATCCGTCGACCGGCTTGAGTCGGTGGAGCGCAGTAAGGACGGCCGTCTTGCCCGCCTCGTTCATGCCCACGAGGCACGTGACATCTGTCTCCACATTGATGGAGCCGGTGTCAATGATGTTACGGAAGTGCCGCACTCGGAACCGAGCGAGTCGCATTTCTACCCCTTTGTGTGGCTGCCACGATCGAGCAGGAGATTCTGACCGTCAGTGTACGTATTGGCGCCGACAACCCTTGGGGCTCAATAGGCGGCCCAGCACTCCCCTCACCCCATGCAACCGGATTGCACCAGGGCCGAATGGGGTCGGATACGCGGCCCTACCGACCCGCGAGGGCGACGATGCCCACGTCCTGACTCAGAGGGGAGCAGAGGGGAACCAACGATGAGATGCTCGCAGTCCAGAGAGGAGTGTTCGATGACGATGCCGCCACGACCTGAAGTTCCAGACGCCCACGGCGCGCCGTTACAGGAGGCACGCCAGGCGGTCCTTGATGCCGTCGACCTTATGGATAACGCTGAGGTCGCTGCCCTCCTGGGCGTTGGTGATCTCGGTGGCGTGGTTGGGCTTCTCGGCCTGCCCCTTGGTGAGGTGGTCCGGTATCCGACGTTCCAGTTCGACGTCACCGCCAAGACTCTTCGACCGGTCGTGCGCGCCGTGAACGAACTGCTCGATCCGAAGGGCACCGACGGCTGGGCCGTGGCGTCCTGGTGGGTCAGGTCGGATGCGCGCCTCTACGGGGCGTCCCCGGTATCGCTACTGGGGACCGAAGAGGAGCCGCACCTGTTCGTCATGGCGCAGGGCGACATCGAAGGATTCTGATTGACGACGGCGAATGAGCCTGCGGTTCCGGTTGCCCCGGGCCGACTGTCGGAATGGAGTGCAGCGTGATCCTGGATTCGTGGGTCGAGGCGCCTGGGCAGGAACGCACGGACGTCAACAGTGTGGTCCGCGCGCTGCATCGCGGGATGCCGGGTTGCCGGGTCATCGAGGTCGAGGAGAGCAGCGCCCAGACGTGCGTCTGGGCGGCCGTCGTGTACTCGGGTCCGGGGCCTCTTCCGCTGTGCCTGGGCCTGTTCGTCGAGCGCACGTTCGTTCCCGCCGACGGCGACTCGTCGCTGCTGCCCGCCGACAGCGGCCAGGGGCTCAACATCGTCGTGTTCGCCAGCGAGAACCCATGGGACCCAGAAAGCGCCTACCCGGTGAGACCTGGCGGCGCGCCCCGTGTCGCGGCCGCATGGCTTCGCGAGGTTGGCCTGGCCGACCTTCCCACCGATAGCGAGCAGCGCCGGGTCGCCGCAGCGCTCCTGCCCGGCGTCGTTAAGCCCCAACTGGCACTGCTGTGGGCCGAGGCGACCACGACGGACCTCGCAGCGCTGCCCGAGGAGTGGATCCAAAGCCTCCACGAACGCACCGGCGGATAGGCGCCCCGCTCAGGGAACGGCTGGCAGCGAGATGACGGCCTACTCCCTCGACGCGGCGATCTCGGCGTTCAACTGCTCGAGCAGTTCCTCGAACCCACGGCGCACCTCCGGCGACATGCGACGCGTGGTCGGCTTGGCAGGCCGTGGGGCCTGGACGACCACGACGACCGTGCCGGCGGATCGCCTGCCGCTCGCCCGTAGTCCGTTCGGAGCGTGCCCGTGCTCGGGCCCGAGCAGTCCGGCTCGCCCTCTCGTTCATGCCTGCCTGCCTTTCGTACCGGTAACCCGCGCGTCAACGAAGTGGCCGAACGACGGCACGTTTTAGGTAATCACTGTGCCGCATCGCCGTTTTTCCGGGCGCTCGGCGCCTCAGGTTGCTCAGATGAAGACCTGGGCGCCCGGCTCCTCCAGCGCCGCGAGCGACCGCCGAACAGACACCTTATGGGGATATCAGGTGGAGCCGCCGGTGGACCCGTCTTATCCCCCTCGACAGTCAGCGAATGGTGTCGAGTTCCGGCACCAAGGGCTCAGGGACGAGGCGTCCGATGAGCCTCGGCATCTCTTGCTCAAGGGCAATCCGAGTGAGCAGGCCCTCCCGGATCGTCCCGAGGTCGTCGCGCTGCGCCACAGCCCGGTAGAGGACGCGGAGGAAGGCCTCGCGGGACTGGCCCTGTTGGGGGTACCACGTGAGTGCCATCGCGACCTTCCTCTTCTGCGGTTACAGCATAGGAAATCAGGAGACAGCGACAGGGAAGGTACGTGTGTGCGTCAGTGAGCCGTGTGAACGCCGCGGGAGCGCTTAGGCACGAGGCCCCTACTCACGACCATGGCGCTCTCCTCCTTGAGAACGTGTACCGGTTGACTTCCTCGGTGAGCCTGCCACGACCAGCCCACATCGAGGGACGTTAGGCTGCCAGATTGGGTTCACCGAAGACACTTAACCACCTCCGAACCACAAGATGTAGTGGCCACCACCGCGACACGCCACGACATGTTGTGTGCGGGTGAAGGACAGATGTCAGGGGTATAGGGCATTCTTGGAATGCACAACGACCCCGGCTGGCAAGTTGCCAACCGTAAAGGTCGACGGCCAACCGGGGTCGGGATGGTTCTTGGGGAAGAACTTCCGTTCACCCTACTGCGGACGGTCGCGGTGCGCGGCATAAGGAGCCGGGCAGCGCGTCTGATCAGCAGCGGCCGGGTGCAGGACAGGAGGCAACACCATGGTGGAGCCGATCAAGCCGGGCACGCCGGCGCCGGGTTCGGGGCAGTGGGAGATCGTGGGGCCGCGCGGCGGCCGCACGGGCGAGGAGCGCACGGCCGTCCTCGGCAAGCCGCTGCCGCCCACCCCGAAGCCCGGCCAGGGGTACATCTTCGTCGACCCCAGCCGTAACGGCGCGGGCCGGGGCAAGTAGCCCCTCGGTGCTCACCTGAGGAACAGCCCCGGCCGCTCTTGCTGCTGGGGCTGTTCCCGTTCCCAGGCTTGACGACCATCAGGTCCCACGACGGGCCAACTACATCGCGGCGATCAACGCCTTCCTTGACCACCTGGCTGCCCGCCAGATCTTGCGCATCGATCGCTCCCGACCCGGACGCGCTGAGCCGCTCATCACCATCCGGGCGCACATCATCGCCAAGCCGACTGGGCCCCGACAGGTGAACCCTTCCCGGCCAGCCTCGTCCGCCCAAGACGAAGCCCACCGGAAGGCGCGGGCCGCCCGGTGGGCCGCTCGCAAGGCCGGGCTGCTGCCACCGGTGCAGCCTGCCCCACGACCGCCCGTCTACCGCAAGCCCGTCGCGACAGACACCCGGTCCCTCCCGTTGCGGGGCCGCGCTGCATCGTCTGTGGTGGCGCGCTCAGTGAAACGCTCGCCAACCATGGCCGGCACGTCGGCTGCTGAGCAGCGTCGCAGTCGCGACATGGCGACCTCCCCCTCACCTCCGCGCGTGTCCATACCCGCGCACCGAGGCCGGAGACCTCACCTGCCGGAGCCGACTGGCGTCCGGGCTCCGCAAGTCCGCCCAAGGCCCGCATCGTCGGGCGCCCGACGGGAAGACGGGATGCGGGCCATCCGATAACGGGGAGGCGGCCTCCTCGACTAGACGTCGGAACCTGTCCGTAGGCTCGGTTCGAGAGAGAGGAACTCCATGCCCAACCACGCCCTTTCCCCGTCAGTCATGCTCGCCACCTCCATGCACGCGCAACCGGGCGTATACGCCGTCCTGCTCGGCTCTGGTGTGTCGACCGGCGCTGGTGTCCCCACGGGCTGGGGCGTCGTACAGGACCTCGTGAGACGCGCTGCGGCAGCAGCCGCACCGGGCGACTCTGGTTCACTCCAACAGGCCCAAGAGGACCCAGAGGCCTGGTGGGCCGACCACGGAGAAGGCGACCTGGGGTATGCCTCGCTGCTACAGACCCTTGCTCCTACCGCCGCTGCCCGGCAGGGCCTCCTCGCTCGCTTCTTCGAACCCTCCAATGAGGACCGAGACGCAGGGATCAAGGTGCCCAGTCGGGCCCACCACGCCATCGCTCAACTCGTGAAACGAGGTCTCGTTCGCGTCATCTTGACCACCAACTTCGACCGACTCATGGAGCAGGCACTCGACGCGGCAGGGATCGCCCCGCAGGTCATAACTCGCCCGGAAGCCGTGAACGGCATGGCCCCATTCGCTCACGCCGAAGCCACTGTCATCAAACTCCACGGCGACTACAAAGACCTCGGCACGCGCAACACGCCCGAGGAACTCGACGACTACCCCGACGAGTGGAACACGCTCCTACGGCAAGTCTTCGACGAGTACGGCCTCATCATCTCCGGCTGGTCAGCCGACTGGGACACCGCCCTCGTCAACGCCCTCGAGACATCCCCGAACAGGCGATACCCGCTGTACTGGGACAGCCGCAGCAGCAAGAGCGGAACAGCCCAACGCGTCCTCGGATACCGCAAGGGATTGGTGATACGGGGGGCAGGAGCCGACGAACTCTTCGATGATCTCGTCGCGAGCGTCGACGCGCTCGAGCGGCTGTCCCAGCCGCCGCTCACCACTGCCATGGCAGTGGCACGGGTGAAGCGATACCTCCCTGACCCCGTCCACCGCATTGACCTACACGACCTGGTTATGAACGCGGCCAACGAGGTCGCCGACCACATTGCCGCCCAGCCTTTGAACGGCCTCGACGCCGCCCAGGCCCAGGGGATCTACGAGGGTTACCGAGAGGCTGTTGCACCGCTCATCCACATGCTCACGACCGGTGTGTGGCATGACCAAGACGGCATCCACGACAGCCTCTGGATAGACGTGCTCCAACGGCTCGTCGACGCCGGCACAACGCCGATCTCCTCGGCTATCCGCTGGCTGGACCACGCCCGACTCTGGCCTGGGCTCCTGGCCATGACCGCGATGGGTGTCGCCAGCGTCCGGCGCGATCGAGAACCGCTCATCATCCGCCTCGCCACCGAAGTGCGAGGACGTGGACGGATGGGCACCGCTGACCCAACGGAGGCTGCACAACTCATGCACCCAAACCGGGTGCTGGCGGCCGACTTGGTTAACAACATGCCACGATGGGAAGGGCAACGCTGGCTCTACCCAGCCAGCCACCTGCTCAAGGCTGACATCCGCAGGTTCTTCGAACCCTTCATCCCGCTCGACGCGGACTACGTGGAGGCCTTCCACGGATACGAGTACCGCCTCGGGCTGATCCAAGAGCACTCGAAGGGCCTCGGCAGATATCGCGCGTTGAGCGGCGAGTACGCACACGAAGACAGGTGGTCCCACGAGGGCGTGCCGTTCGCGGAAGTCGCGTTCCGTCAGGCCGGCGAACGAAGCCGCGACTGGCCATGGCCGGCCCTGCTCCAGACCGAAGACCTGGACATCGTCCTGACTCAGCACCGAGAGGTGCTCGCACACTACCGGGACCGCTTCTGACAGAACGACCACCCCGCGCTAGAGAGTGACGGGCGGGGATCACGTCACTCTCTAGCGCGGTGGGGTCCGAGGACGACAGCCCGACAGCAGGCAAGCAGGGCAGGAGCGGCCGCATGGCAGCCAAGGAGAGCGCAGTAGGGAAGTTCGGCGACCCAATTGCGATGCGCCTGGAAGGCTCAGAAGTACGGTGTCGAACCGAGGCAGGGCCTTTCGCCCATGAACTCGTCTGGAGCGGGTCCCTTAGTGCTCCTCGAGAACGATCTCAGCAAGATTCTCTCGGTCCGGTCCGGTCGGGTAGCGCAGCAGCAACCTTCCGTCTTCCCTCATGACTTGGTAGTCGCCGGGGGAGAACGGGTCCCACTCGGCACGACTGTGCCCCATAGGACGACTGAACCGATAACGGATGCCGTCAGGGGATACATAGAGATCGTAACTGACGTCCCCGAGTGCTGGACCTCTCTCGACCAGCCAGTGGCGATCGCTCATTGACGTTTCGAGACGGTAGTAGTTGCCGAAGTTCGTGATGAAGAGCGCCAAGACGCCGGCCACAGCACCAGCACCCCACAGGATGACGACAAGCACCGTGAAAACGACCTTGTCCGTGCGACCGGTCGGAGACGCACCAGTGGCGGCGAGACGGCCGGCGGTAAGAAGCAGCCCGGAGATGGCCACGACAAGGACGGCCCAAGCGGCAAGATCGACGACATAGTCGTGACCGTCGACGATGATCTTCCACCCATCGGAGCGAGACTTGATGAGGAGCCCGACGACGACCGAGCCGACTGCAGTGAAGGACGCCCACACCCTGAGGTGAAAGCGCATCCGTCGCTGTGGCGGGGTCGTTCCAGAAGCCATGGCTTCCTCAATTCGTGGCCGGGTGTCCAACGTATTGGGCGCGGCGCCATGTCTATCGGAAGGGAATGTGAGATTTTCGTGAGGGTAGAGCACGCATGCTCGGGATGACGGCGTGCCCGCGCTGGACGGTCGGTTGTACCGGGCTCGTTTGCGGGTTGAGAGGCATTCGGCTGGACGGGCCAGGCATCACCCGATGACGACGGGCGCGTACCGAAGCAGTGGAGGGCATTCGGGCCATTCCGAACCGGGCGTGCGGACGCGCCCAACTTCAACACAGTGGCGAGGCGTCGTCACCATTGGATCGGAACGGACGGTGACGCCACCCACACTCTTGAAAGATCAGTTAGTTTTATGGCTATTCCGTTTGGCGCAACGACGCGGGCAGGAGATGACATGGGTCGAAGGACGACGTTCATTTCGTTGGCGTGCGCCGTCGCGTTCATCTCTCCGGCCTGCACCGCGGCGCCGGACACCAGCGCGGCGAGCGCTCCCGACCCGACCCCTGTCGTGAACCAGCCCGCCCCCTCCTCTCCGGCGCCCGCTCCGAGTGCCTCCTCGCCAGCGCCGACTCCGAGAGCCCCAGCGGCTGAGGGCGGCGATTGCCCCGACTTGGAGTTCGCGGAACCCGGGGATCCCGAACAGGTGAGCGGCTGGAAGCAACAGATTCCCGTTGATGGTGGCCCACGCCAGTACGCAAACGGCACGGTCACCCTGGACGATGAAGGAACGCCAGTTGCCTACACCGTGGCTCCCGGCGATATAGGCGCATTCATCGCCGCACGGCTGTGCGTCAACCTCGCCTACCTGAATGCGATCAACGGGGTGCGCCGAACTACGACACTCAACCTGCATCCCGGTGACACGCTCAACCTCGACGCGCACACGATCCTCTCGGTGGGGGACGAGCGGGGCCTAGTCCTTCAGAACCCAGTCCCGTCGCCCATCCCGCCGCAACGGTAAGCAAGACGCCGACCTGTCCCCATGAGCGCCCTTGAGGGGCACGACGGGGTACGGTCCTCACCCCGCCGAACGGGCGGCAGCGGGCCCTCATCTACTCTTCTACCAACTTTCATAAGCAGGACGAGTTCGATCAGACGTGCACAGTGAGAACTTCTCCACCGCCTGAGCGGTCCTGCTTACCCGCGTACCCGCGTGATGCGGTCCGGGGAACCGCGCAAGAACCGCACCCTGTCGCGAGTCCGCCCGATCCGCTTGCCGGTGTCCGGCAACACCCAGTGAGACCGCACGATCGTGCCATCCCGCAACCAGTCCGGGCGTTCCACCGGGGCGCAGCAGTTAGCGTTCGAGCCACTTCGCGGCCAGCATCCTGTAGGTCTCCGGCTCCTCGATAAGCCCGAAGACCGTCAACCCGTCGCTGCTGAACTCATGACTGTCGAGCAGATGGTCGTCTCCCCATTCACCCTGTAGTGCCCGGCATCCCCGGTCGTCGTCCCAGTAGCCGATCTGCAACGTGCATTGCCCGGGCGGGACAGCCACCCCGGGAACGTCGGTCATGACCACCAACGGACGAATGGCCGTGATCACCTGGAAAGAGTCCGGAGCCACATCGTGGACAGCCCAGCGGGAGAAGTAGGCGGTGAGGGCGAGGAGGAAGTTCCGCTCCGCCTCTGTGCGCGCAGCGTCCCCCGTGAGCGCTCGCACGTTCCCCATCTCGCCAACGTAGAGCACAGCGCCACCACATGATCCGTGACAACCAACGACTCGGGATATCGGGCCGTACCGGTGAGCCATTCTCAAGAGAGAGTGGTGCATCGCTGGCTGCCAGGACCGCGCCACCACCGACTCACCCCGTGGCGACGGCTCAGGGCCCCTCGCCTCGGGCAAGGTAACGACGGCTTACCCCCGCGCCGGGAGTTCGCCCACAGCACGAGAGCCCGCCGCGGCGCGACCCGCGTCCGCGCTCTCCGACCCGGCGAAGAGGGCCTGACGACCGGCCGTGCTCGTCGGCGTTGCGATCCGGCAAGCAGCCGGAAATCAACCACCTCGAGGATGGGGCCGAAGCGCAACGCTCTCTCGGCGGATTTCGCCAAAGCCCACTCGCGTAGTGCGGCGATCTGGGATCGGAGCGCCGCCCGGGAGGCCAGAAGTACTCTCAAGTGCGCTGCCGCAGCGACTGCCGGGTCTGCTCACAACTCGGCTGACAGAACGGCAGGGGTGGGGACATTCCACTCTTGTCTCCACCGTCACCCGACAGTTCTTCTCGCTTTGGTTATATTTGCCTCGATGGAAAGCATCATCTGGCTCCCTTGTGTTGGAGCCACTCCGCGGCTTCGCGCACCTCGTCGCCTCTTACGGTGGTCACGTCTGGGGTGATCGGTGCGTCGTGGGCGATGCTGTGTGGCGCGCGCATGTATCCGGTGGAGATGACGATGAAGGCGCCGTCTGGAAGTGGCACGGTGTCGTTGGCCGTGGTGAATCCGCCGGTGGGCTGGCCGAAGGAGCGTGTGTTGGGCTGAGCCATCAGTGCGAACAGGGTCCCTTCCGCTGCACTGGCTGTGAACCCTGACTGCAGGACAGCGATCGGTAGCGCGTGATCGACGTGGAGGTCGACAAGGCCCGACGTGTAGGGGTCGCCATTCCAAACCAAGTATTCCCGGAGGCTGCGCTTGGTCACCCGATCGACCTCCCCGTCCGGGTAGGCCACCTCAAGCAGGTCTGCGTTGTTCAGCAGAGGTGACAGCGCGAGGAGCATGGGGGCAAACCCTCCGCCCGTATTCGCGGTGAGGTCGATGATCCAGCCGCGCGTCACTTCGTCCTGGTGAGTCATGATCCCGGCGACCGCGTCGTGAACGTAGGTAGCGAAAAGCCGTTGATCCAGGGCGGTGATGGCGGGGACGGTGACGATTCCGATGCCGTCTTCCACGCGCACCGTCGGTGCGACGAACTCGGACGCGCTGGTACCAAAGGCCGCGATGAAGCCGCCCGCTGTGGGCGGCTCGAAGTGGCTGTGGTGACCGCCGGCCGTTCTCGTCAGGATGGCGAGGATCCGGTACACGTCCCG
This sequence comes from Georgenia ruanii, assembly GCF_009193175.1. Lineage (GTDB taxonomy): Bacteria > Actinomycetota > Actinomycetes > Actinomycetales > Actinomycetaceae > Georgenia > Georgenia ruanii. The sequence goes on from NZ_VUKE01000001.1 coordinate 311,285, forward strand.
CGGTTCGACCGCATCGGTGGCTTCCCGCGACGCGGCACGGAGAACGTCGTGCCACTGCTCGCCTTCGGCGTAGATGCCTTGCTCGAGTACCGGCAGAACTGCCGCCAGATATTCTCGGGCGTCCTGCCGCGGCGTGCTGGTGGTCGCGAGGAGCCCTGCCGACACGGCGCACGCGGCGGCAGCGAAAACCTTGCGTCCTTTGCTGCCGCTCATCGACAGACAATTCTACAGGATCGCTATTGTGTGCGCGGCCTTCCGAGCCATGTAGCGGCCGCGGAGGGTTGCGTCGATCGCGCCGGGAGTGCCTCGACCGGTCATCATGACGATGCGGTGCTCATCTCCGCTGTCACCGGAAATGCGTCTTCCCTGTGCCCTGATATCACCGGCTCAGTGCCATCCTCGCGGGGCCATTCCTCTGGGGAACGTCAGTGGGAGCCGATAGGCTCGGACTTCTTTTTAGTGCCGGGAAGGGGCAAGCCGAATGGTAGGAAAGGTTGCTTTGCAACTGGCTCGCGTTCTCGTGCTGTTGGCCCTGTTGCGCGCCACGGAGTGGTATGTCACCAGCCGGCCCCAACCGCCCGGCGAGATGGGGGACCTGTGGCGGCCGTGGGTGGTGGCCTCCGTGATCAGCGCCCTGTTTGTGGCGGTGATGCTGGCGGGGCGCCGATACCGGCACTCCTGGGTCGTGTTGGTTGTAGAGACCGTTCTCGCGGCCGGGCTTGCGTTCATTTTGCCGGTGCAGTGGATGGTCTGGTTCGGGGTGGGCGGCTGGCGCAACGCCATGGCCAGCGGCTTTGTGCAGCCATTGGCGATGGCGTGGCTCGGTGTCGCCATCGCGGTGGGGGTCCGCCAATTCCGAGCGGCAAGAGCGGTAGCCACCGGCCCTTCCCAGACGGACGCGGCCGCGTCGGCATGAACCCCTATGGGCCGCGATAGTGCCCATCCGCGGGATGTAAGGCTCTTCGCTGTCGCCCCGACACCTACCCCGGCGTCGTGGTCCACGCCGGGGTCCTTGCACAACTCCCCTTACCTGGCCTGCGGGTGCGACGCGTGCGACGACACCGCGGCGTCGCAGGCCGACGAGATCAGGTCTTCGCTGTCGCGGCGGGCGGGTACCGCGAGGGAGTGCGAGGGCGGCACCATGGGTCGATATGGCGCTGCGGGCGCCCCCGACGGGTCACGTTACGGAAGCAGCAGCACGCGGTTGTGCGCTGCCGCCCTGGTCGCGGGATGGCGCCGCCTGAGGTCCTTGCGGCACGGCTGGGGCCCCTGGCCCATGCGCGGAGACTCCCAAAGACAGTGACCCCCGTACGGTGGGTCGATGGCGACGATCGTTTCCGCACCGGCCGACCTGCTCGTCGCGACGAGCGACGGCATTGACGTGCGTTTCGCCGGCATCGTTCTGCGCGCCAGGTTCCCCTCCCGACCTGGATACCCGCGGGGCGGCACAGGCCTGGGGGTCAGGTTGGCGGGGGTGCGGGGACCTGAGACCCAGCGTCGCGACAATCTGTTCCTGGACGCCCGCGAGATGTGGGCTGAGCGCCTCAAGACCGAAGGACCAGACGCCGCCGCCGGCCCGCCGACGATGCCCGGCGTTCCCGTGCTGGAGCGGGTGCAAGCCACCGTCAGTGACGACATCGACACCGCGTACCGGCTGATCGCCGGCCGAGTGGCCGGGGACGGTACCGAGTGGGACGCGGCATGGATCTATGCCCCCGCACCGCCCGACACCGCCGGCAGGCTGACGCTCCAGTTCACGTTGGACGGGGCGCCGACGGGCAAGGAATGCGAGATCCGGCTCCACTGAGGCTGGACCTCCCAGGTCGCTATCGTCACCGCATGAGGCTGGGCGGGACGTCGAGGCACGGTGGCCGCTGGATCGTCAGCGCCACTGTTGTCCTGATCGTGATTCCGCTCGTGGCGTTCGGGGTGCAGCGCGTCCGTTGCTTTGACTACGCCCCAGTGATCCAGGCGGAGAGTTTCTGCACGACTGGCCCAGCCCTCAGCATGGTTGGCGCGTGGGGGCTCACCGCCGCGGCGGTATTGTTCGCCACCTTCGCCTTCTGCCGTGCGTTTCGTCCGCCCCCAAAAGGATCGCTGAGACGCGGAGGCAGGAGGAGCGATGCGGTTCGGTAGCGGGCCCAGTTGGGCGGTGAGCATCAGCGATCCCATTGATCTCTTCTTCGCGCTCTAGGTGCGCGACGCTCTCCGACTCGCCGCAGCGCAGGAGTACCCGCCGCTCGAACCCGCAGTTGCCTCTTGGACGCCCGACGGATGGTCCAGCCCTCAGGCCTCAGCCACCACGGAGCAGTGGCGAGCGTGGTGGGCGACACTGATCTCGAACCGGCCAGAGCGAACGACGCCACCAATCGATGGCCCCGACTTCACTTCCACCCTCGGCGCGGAGTTGCGAACCGCGCAGCAGGCGCTCTTCCGTCCAGCACTTTCGTGGCGGAAGGACCACCGATCACCGCCGCGTGCCACCAGCGCACGGGTCCCCAGGACCCGCTGTCGGAGACCTCGTCAGGGACATCGAACAATCCCTCGGCCGCAAAGCGGCCCCGTTCGATTACGCCATCGAGTCCATCCCCACCCAAGGCAAGCGGTACTGGGACCTCTCTCCCACCACGCTCCTGGTGAGCGAGGCACTCCTGGCGGCGGCCGCTGACCTCCGCGACGTGCTTCGTCCCCGCCTCTCGGCGCTGGCATAGGGCAGGACCTCCCCCCGCGCCGACCTTCCCCACTGCCGTGCTGCTGCGAAGACCAAGACCGGCGCCTGGCGGCGGCTGGCGGTGGACGGCTGCTGCAAGCGGCCGCTGATGGGGCGGGGTGCCACGTCGCCCCCTCAGAGCATCGGCTCCCTCACCTGGAACGCAGGCGGTCAAGTTCGGCACGCAATGCGCCGAGGCTCTCATGGACCGCAGACGCGGCTGCCTCGGCACGCTCTGCCCGCCCGACGGCTTCATCGCACTTGGCCTGGGCGACTCCGAGGGCGACGGCGGCGTCCTGCGCAGTAGAAGCGGCTGCGGCGGCGCCTTCCTCAGCGCGCTCAGCGCGGCGACCCTCCTGCGCAGCACGCTCCTCGGCGATCTTCGCCGCCTGGAGGGCTTCGCGCTGGTCCGCCTCAGCGACCGTCCGCTGTTCTTCGGCTTCGTCGACCCGCTGCTCCGCTGCCTCGACTCGCGCTCTCGCCTCCTGGCGAGTCTCCACTTCCCGCTCCTCGGCGGCGGTCGCTCGCTCCTCAGCCGCCGCGGCTTCTTCCGCTGCTCGCTCAGCGTCTGCCCGGGCCGTCCGGGCGTCGTGCTCTGCGCGTTCCTGAGCCGCCACGGCCTTCTGGACCTGCGCGGCGGCCTCGTGGAGGGCTGCTTCAACCATGGCCGGGTCTTCCCACTCACGCAGCGCGGTCTCCGCGTCGGCCAGCAGGTCAGCCTGCGCCTGCGCGGCTGCGGCGGACTCGGCGGTGACCTTGGCCCATCGGGCTACCAGCGTCCGCACTCGCCCCTCTGGAGGAAGATCGCTCGCCAGGGCCGCGGCGCCACCGCCAGCGGCCTCCTGGGCCCGCTTGGCAACCGCTCGTCGCTGGGATCGGGCTCCGGCGGCGTCGTGGCCGGGAGTGGTGCAGTAGCGCGGCGATGGGCCGGTGGGCGCCTCGCGTGCCCGGCGGGGAAGGGTGCAGCCGGGATAGGCACACAGAGTTGTGGTCAACGGTGCTCCTCGTTGAATCGATGAATGTCGGCAATGTGCATGCATTCATCTCACGAGGCATCGGGCCGCGTCCCGCGTTTGGGCTGGCTTCGCCGTCGGAGGGGTCGCAGGGGAGACCGTCCCTCGGCGACCGAAGCCGCCACGGCCCAGGTGCTCGACACCCGCGCTTCCCGAGTGGCTGGCCTCGGGGTCGCTAACTGGGGCGCGGGGGGCCACGCACGGCCTGGCCGACGGCCAACGCACGGCCTGGCCAGATGAATGAATGGATGTCGCCGCCATCCAATCATTCCGGGGTCATTCCCGGCCGCTCTGCCTTTCGATGAGGGGCTCTCCGCCGCCGCGCTTGCCACAACGGCCGGAGCCTACGCATCAGGTGGTCAGCGGCGGCGGGGCCGGTTGGTGCCGATGGGAATGGGATCTTGGCTCTGCCGCACGGTGCGGTTGCGTTCCTGCTCCGCATTGACGGTGTGCGCAAAGAGGGCGATGGCGTACGCGTCGAGCGCGTCGTTGAGCCGCCGGATCTCTTGGTTCTTCTCGTTCAACTGCCGCTGGAGGGCGTGGCTCTCTGCCTCCTGGGGGCTGCGCCTAGCGGAGGTGCCGGCGCTCAGCCGTGCGTATCGTTCGTTGAGGCCCCATGGCTTGCCGTCGTTGGTTGCGTCCTGGCGGAAGGCGCGGGCGACGGCGTCGTGCGAGACGCCGGCGATCTGCTCGATCTGGCGCTTCGTGCGCCGCAGTTCGGGATCGGCCTCGATGCGGCGCATGGCGGCGAGGATCTTTTCGAAGATCTGGTCCGAGACGGGCTTCGGGATGGCCATAGTCAGTCTTTCGCCGGCGCGGTGGAGGTGTCGTCGAGGTTGCGAAGGAGCGCGGCGAGTTCGGCCCGTCTGTCGCGATACTGCTCGACGAGGGCCGGGTGTCCAATCCCGCGGGCGAGCCAGGCATCGATCTGGTCGATCTGGGCCTGCAGCGTGGGTCGGTGGCGCTCGAAGAACATGGCGTTGGCGCAGGCGGTGGTCGCGCAGTGGTGGGATGCAAGATGGGGTCCTTCTGGCCCGCAGCCGGCCCGGTCTGCCGCGAACATGCAGTCGTTGAAGGTGCCCAGGTGGTAGTTCTCGCCGAGTGCGTCGGCAATGCTGTCCGCTCGGGACGGGTCAAGTACCACCTGGGCGCGCAGGGTGAGGATCTCGCCGGCACGCTTCCCGCTGACACCGCCCGTTCCGGTGACGACGGCGCGCGCCTCTGTCCGCGCGAGGGTTTTCCGTTCCTCGTCGAACAGTTGGGTGACGACCTGCTGGGAGTCGTTCATGTACGGGCTGGTCATCCGTAGGGCGGCGTGGCCGAGTTGGATGCCGAGGCCGATCTCTGCACCGGGGTACTGAGCGGCGAGGATGGCGAAGGAGCGGCGCAGAGTTTGTTGGTTGATGGGCGTGCGCGAGGAGGTGTCGACCCGCTGAAGGCCCAGGCCGGCGCCGCGGCCGATGCGGTAAGAGGGGTCGGCGTTGATGAAGTCGAGGAGACGGGCCACGTCGCGGTCGTAGACGTACGTCCCGGCGTTGTCGGCCGCGCGGGCGAACAGATGCGTGGGATGCGGGGAAAGCCGCTCAAGGACCTCGATGGTGCGGATTACGGGGTTGGGCGCCCACCAGACCCGGTCGACGCCGATCTCCGAGGCGACGCCCTTTATCTGCGTGCTTTTGATCGCCGGCAGGCCGTCGCTCTCGGTGATGGCGCCTCGCCGAAGTTCATGGATCTCACTGTCCCGCATGCCGGTGAGGGCGGCGAGGACGACATAGCACGCGCCACGCAGCATCCCGTAGAAGTAGGTCGCCTCGCCGCTGCCGATCTCGTCCACCCAAAGGGTGGTCGTACCGTCCGGCTGCGTGACCGGGGCGGTCGGCCGGTAGAGGCCGCCGAAGGCGGACCGCTCCGGGTCAGTCGCGCAGTCGTCGACATAGTCGACGGCGGCCTGCCGGAATGACGGGTGTGCCTGCCGAATGATGAGCGAGGCGCTTAGTCCCGCCATCTTGCAGAGCAACGACCTGTTCGCTCCGCCGCGGTCGTGACCGTCGCGTCCGTAGCCGGTGTGCAGCGGGACCTTGTTGCCGGCTTCGGCCCACCGGCGCAATACGGCGAGGCCCTTGTCACCGGCGGCCCCGGTGGCAACGGGGGCCAATGCCTGAAACGCCGCCCACGCGGCGATGATGTCGTCGGAGAACTCGTTGACCACCTTCCAGGCGCCGGCGACCAAGGGGGCCCACATCGCCCAGGGCATCGGCGGGGTCTCGTTGGCAACTCCCGCGCGGTATCGCGCGACGCGGGCGGCCGGGACCGGGCCCCACGGGAGGAATCCGAGGCCGCCGCCGCTAAAGATCGCGGCGTACTCGCGTAGCCACTTGAGGAGCGTGACGTACTGGCGGACCGTGCCCGCGGCGAGCGGCTGGCCTGTCTTGGTGGCCTGGCCGGTCTCGAGGGCCCGCAGGAAGGCGTGTGCGTCCTCCTGGGTCCAGTCGGACAGGGCGTCGAGGTGGCGGGAGTGTGCCCACTGGCTGAGGACGGCCATGTGGCTCGTGATATCAATCAGTTTCGTTGAGGCGGCCGGTCGCGCCCGGCGGACGATGCCGGCCGCCACGACCGCCGGATGGGTCGGCTGAGCCAGCACCATCAGGAGTTCGCGCGCGACCTGCTGGTAGGAGCCGACGATGCGCTCGAGCGTGAGCGTCTTTTCGGCCTGGCTGGCGCGGACGATCACGGGCCGCAGGTCCCAGACGAGGTCGCCGAATCTCGGGCCGTCGTCGGTGCCGGCGAAGACCGGTTCGGTGTCGTCGAAGGGGCAACGGGCCGGTTCGCGCCGAGAGATGGGTGCCGTCATGGGACTTCTCCCAGGTCGTTGTGCAGGGTGGGATCCAGGACGACGTCCGCGGCGGCGGCACGGGCGGCGGCCACGTCCTCGGGAGGGAACGCAGGGAGGATGACCTGGGTGATCGACTCGTGGACGGCGCGCCACCTGGCCTTCCAGACCTCGATGTTGGCGGCGCGCTCGGGTGCGGTCAGTTCGGCGAGCCGGACCGCGGCGGGCAGGTGCCGTTTGAGCACCAGGGCGTTGGGGCAGGCGAAGCAGTCGCCGGTGCTGGAGACCGGGCAGGCGTGTCCGTGCGGGATGTGCGGAGAGGCCAGCGGGTCGCGGCATGCGGCCACGGTGGTTTCGAGGGTGCCCTGCTCCAGGTCGGCGAAGGTGGCGTCGTCGACCTGGTCGACGTGGGCACCGTGCTGAAGCAGGTTCTCGGCCTCGGGGGTGATGACGGTCAGGCGCACGGCGTTGTCGAACTGCTCGTTGATGGCGTCGACGAGGATGCGCCCGGCGCTGGCCCGCAGGATCTCGGAGGTGGTGTAGTGGGAGAAGAAGACCCCGGGAGTGTGTCGCCGCCCGTCGCGCAGGTACCGGGTGGGGGCGGCGAGGGCCTCCCGGGTGGTCGCCGTCTTGCGGAAGCGTCGGTAGACATGCGGCAGCGAGATGGGCCGGCGGTGCACGTGCCGCGCGATCCAGACCTCCAGGGGCAGGTCGCGCCAGTCGGCCCGCTCCGCCAGCGGAGGGGGACCTGGGTCGGCGCTCGTGAGCCACACGGCGCCGGTATCGCCACGGGAGGCGGCCGGGCCGGTCAGCCGGACCGTCGCGGTGATGGCGTGGTGGGCGGCGCGATTGGCGCGCCGGTAGATGCGTTCGTAGCGCTGGCCGGCCCGGGCCTTGACGAAGGTCACCGCGTACTGGTCGACGGCGTCACGCTCGGCGAGGTGGATCAGCCGCTCCAGGTGCCCCATGCCGGCGGCGGCGGCATCGTGCGTGGGGTCGGTGGTCGCGACGATATCCTCGAAGGTCACCGCGCGGATCACCTCAGGCGGCTCACCCGTTGACAGGCTCCACAACACATGTAGCGCCACCGCGACGTCCGGGTTCGGTGCTCGGCGTGTCGACGTAGCGGCCGGAGCGCGCAGGGCGCTAAACACCAGCCGGTGTGCAGCGCCACGCATGGCGCGGATTTCGTCGGTGGTGAACTCGGGTTCACCCGGTCGGCGGATGTGACTCAGGCGTGTGCCACTCTCGAGGCGCCGTACGACCGTCGGGTGCAGCGTTCCCGGCGCGTCCTCCTCCATGCGGCGCAGCAGCGCGAAGAGATGCACAACATGCCGATACCGCGTGTCCGTGCGCTCCTGCTTCTGGAACGCCATCTGTGCCATCTCCCAGGCATCCAAATGCCGTGCTCGGAGGTCGACAACAGCAAGCGTGTGCCCCGCAGCGGTTGGCTGGGCGCAAACGAACGACAAGAACGATCTAATAGCGGCCAGGAGTGTATTCACACTCCCAGGAACCTCTACGAACACCCCCGCGAACGCGTCAGCAACCGCTTCGGCAAGCCTGACATGTTGGTAATCGCTCGGCTGAAGGCGCATCGTCGCCCTGATGCCGTTGGTCTCTGTCTGAACGCATCGGGCCCCACTCGAGTCAATCCAGGTGCGAGCCCGCCCTGCGGTATCGCGGGGTTGCGGGGTGTGGGTGGCGCCTCGGCTCATGGCTTCTCGTCCTTCGTGGGCGCGACGGTGTGTCCCATGGTGGCGGCGGAGATGTGGCGCAGGGCCTCGGGTAGTTCGTCGGTGTAGCGGTCGGCGGCGTAGAGGTACTTCTGGGTGGTCTCGACGTCGGCGTGGCCGAGCAGTTCCATCACGGTAAGGACGGGGTTGGCGAGGAGGAGGTAGGGGTCTTCGGCGGTGCGGCGACCCAGGCGCATGAGGGCGGACAGCATCCGGACGGCGTAGGTGTGGCGGAAGACGTGTGGGGTGACGGTCAGGTGCTGGGGCGGGCGGTCGGGGTTGTTGAGATGGTGGACGCGCCGGCGGGACTCATCGAAGACGGCGTTCCAGCGGCGTAGGTCGACCGGGGTGCCGAGCCGGCTGGTGAAGAGGGCGAGAGGTTCGATGGTGCCGCGGTCGGTGATGAGGGCGGCGGTCTTGCGTTGGGCGTCGGAGAGGAGTTCGGCGCGGATGCGCCGGGTGCCGATCTTGATGACGGGTTTGCCGTCCGCGTCGTGTTCGATCGCGTCGCACAGGAGCAGCCGGCGCTCTTCGCGCAGGCGGCGTAGCCGGGGTTGGGCGGCGGCCACCGCCTTGTCGCGCTCGACGCGGCGGTAGAGGTCGGTGGCGTCGGCGAGGGTGTCGGTGACGAAGACGGTCCGGGGCCGACTGCCCTTGCCGACCAGGGTGAAGGGCCAGACGCCGGCGGTGGGCATGTCCGGCGTGCGAGGGATTTCGCAGTCCAGGAGCAGGGCGGCCTCTTCGCGGCGCAGGCCCATGGTGGCCAGGGTCAGGCCGTAGGTGTAGTCGCGTTCGCGGTTGGCGGTGGGGGTGGGGTCGCCGTCGCAGCGCAGGCCGCGTTCGAGGAAGAGGCGCAACTGGGTCTCGGTGAGGAAGCGCGGTTCGCGGACCAGCCGTTCGCGGGCGGCGAGGGTGTTGCGCCGGCGCTGTCCCCAACGGGGGATGGGGCTGCGCTCGATGAGGTGGGCGGCGAGGGCCCAGTCGTAGAAGCCGGAGACGGACGCCAGTTCGGTGTTCCAACTGGAGGCGCGCACCTCGGCGCGCCGGGCGTCGCGGTAGGCGACGAGGTCCTCGGCGGTGGCGTCGGTCAGGTCGACGCGGGGCTCGGGGTGGGTGGCCAGCCACTCCTCCACTGGGAGTGCGGCCTCGCGGGCGCGTTGGTGGGCGCGGCGGGCGCGCAGAAAGCGGAGCAGGCGCCACAGGTGGTAGGAGTGGAAGCGGGCGAGGGACTTGAGGGTGTAGGCGCCCTGGGACCAGGCGGCGAGCAGGTACTGGTTGGTTGCCCAGACGGTGGCCAACTGGCCGTCGTCCTCGATGAGGAAGGGGAAGCCGTCGGGCAACTCCAGCCGGTCGAGAAGGTGGTTGACGGCCTGGGGGTCCCAGGGGAGGTCCCCGCGGGGCGGGGCCGCCGCGACGACGGCGCGGTCGATGACGACCCGCCTCATGCGACCACCGCCCTTCTGTGGGCGGCGTCACGTTTGCAGCCCCTCGAGGGTGAAACTACCCGAGGGGCTGCATGTACGTCCTGAACTTGAAGTAGTAAGACACTTTTTCAAGTTCTTCTGTGGAGATGGCGGGAATCGAACCCGCGTCCGACGGCGTGGTACCAGGGCTTCTCCGGGTGCAGTCTGCTGACGATTTTCTCGGCCCCAGCGATCACGCAGACAAGTCGCTGACGGGCCCAGTCACCTAAAAGTCCCCGTAACCCCGATGACGAAGGCTACGAGCAGTGGCTCTCTAGATGACGCCAGGAACCGGGGCGAGAGCTACCTCGGGCTGACGGAGTTCGGAACTCGCTCAGGCGGCGAGGGCGAACTCGGTGCGCTTGGAATTGGCACCTATTGGTTTGCAGAGAGCGTTGACGAGATGACTCTGCATCCTCGACCCGCTTCTCCTGGAACGACGACCATCGTCGAAACCGATCATCCCCCTGTGCAGTTATCCCCCGGCCTCACCCACTGGGGGATCCGCCGGTGTCTCTATGCTACGCGGTCAACCAGGCCGGTGGCACGTTCATTCCCCACCGCCGCGCTGTGACGGACCTCTCGGGCGCCTCCGGCCCTCGCGGTCACGCCGCCCCGGCGGCGCTCTGCGAGCCCGCCGCCCCTGCCGGCCCGCCGCCGGCCTCAGGCCGAGGCCGGCGCGTCGAGCTCGGCGTCGATGAGCTCCTTGACCCGGCCGAGCAGCTCGATGGCGCGCAAGGACTCGTGCTGCGGGACCCCGGAGACGTCCATCTGGAAGTTCTGCCGGTCGTGCTCGAGGTAGCCGTGCAGCGCGACGATCCGCTCCGCCACCGTCTCGGGCGAGCCGACGACGAACGCCCCGTGCCGCCCGGCCTGCATCTCGTAGGACATCCTGGTCGGCGCGGCGAACCCGCGCTCGCGCGCCAGCTTGGTGCCGGCGTCGAGCTGGTAGGGGTAGAACGCCTCCAGGGCGGTGGCGTCGTCGTCCGCCACGAACCCGTGCACGGAGACCGAGACGTGCCGCCGGGCCGCAGGGTGCCCCGCCCGGGCGAACGCCTCGCGGTAGAGCTCGACGAGCGGGGCGAACCGGCGCGGCTCGCCCCCGATGATCGCGTAGTTGACGGGCAGGCCCACGGTGCCGGCGCGCACCGACGACGCCGGCGAGCCCCCGGTGGCGATGCCGATGCGCAGGTGCTCGCCCAGGTCGGGCTTGTCGGTGGGCCGGGGCCAGAGGTGGGCGTCGACGAGGGGCGGGCGGAAGCGGCCCGACCAGGTCACCGGGTTGCCGGCATCGAGGGCGAGGAGCAGGTCGAGCTTCTCCTCGTACAGCTCGTCGTAGTCCTCCAAGCTGGCGCCGAACAGCGGGAAGGACTCGATGAACGACCCACGCCCGGCGAGCAGCTCCACCCGGCCACCCGAGAGCTGGTCCATGGTGGCGAACTGCTGGTAGACCCGCACGGGGTCCTCGGTGGACAGCACGGTGACGGCCGAGCCGACGTGGATGCGCTCGGTGCGCGCCAGCGCCGCCGCGATGACCGTGGCGGGCGAGGAGATGGCGTAGTCGGGCCGGTGGTGCTCCCCCACGCCCGCGTAGTCCAGCCCGACCTCCTCGGCGAGGCGCACCCGCTCCACGATCTCCCGCAGGCGCTGGCCCGGGGAGACGCGGTCGGCGCCGGGCCGGGTGTCGAGGTCACCGAAGGTGTAGATGCCGAGCTGCATGCTCGTGCGAACCGTCAGCGGACCGGTTCTGTTCCGGACGCGGCGGTGCCTTCACTGCCACCGCGGCGAGAATGCCCCTCTGGTTGCGCCGAGAATGCCACTCTGGCTGCGGGGGTCAGACCTGACGCCAGCGCGCCTCAGCCTCGGCCGGGGTGGTCCGTCCCGCGATGACGTCCTCCAGGCCGGGTACGAAGGCCTGGTAGGCCCGCTCGACCTCGTCCAGCGCATTGACGAGCAGTCCGCGGAACGCCGGCGCGGGCAGCTCGACGTCGCCGACCTCGAGGCCGGCTCGCACCGAGAGGTTGCCGGTGCTCAGGTCGAGCTCGAACGTCGACGTGGTGAGGACCGTGTTGGCGCGCGTGACGGCGTCGGCGAGGACTGGACGAATGCCGGACGGGACGTAGTCGGGCCGGACGGCGTAGAAGACCACCGCGCGGGAGACGGACAGCACCACGCCCATCACCAGATCCTGCGGGCCGCTGACCGCGTCGACGTCGAACGTCTCCAGGTCCCAGTCGACCTGCAGGTTCCGGCCCTCGGCGAGCAGCGCGACCAGGGTGCGGCGCAGCAGGTCGGAGGCGCCCTCGGCCTGCGGCGGGAGCGTGACCTCGTCAGACGCCTGCACCGGCCAGCTCCTCCTCCTTCATCCGTTCGCTCCACACGTTCAGCAGAAACTCCTTGGCCGCCTCGCTGTTGGCGGGGTTGGCCGTCTGCTTGAGGATCTCCTCGGTGGACATCCCCTCGAGCGCCTGCAGGAACGTGGAGAGCTGGGCGTCGGTGGGGTCGTGGGGCAGCACATGCTTACCACAGACGATGGCCGCTCCCGCGGTCTCCACCCCGCCGGTCGCGTCCTCCCAGTTCACCGCCGTCTTCCGTTGTGACCGGGTGAACGTGTCCCCGCCCTTGAGCATCATCTTCAGCTTCCAACCGAGCCCGCGCCGCCCCTTGGCGCCGCCGGTGGCCGCCTGGTCCATCCGGTTGCGCTTGTCGGCCATGTCGCCGACGGCGCCCCACTTCTTGCCGACCCCGCCGAGCGCCCCGATGACGCCGGAGGCCTTGGCCTGCCACTTCTCGTAGAACTGCTGGGGGTCGGCGTCCTCCCCGAGCTCCTCCAGCACGGCGTTGCGCAGCTTGACGAGCATGTCCTCCTTGCCCACGCTCGTCGGGTCGGGGTTGCTGCGGTCGGTGACGTTGAGCCCCTTGAGCATCGCGGGGACGATCCGCTTGCCGTCGATGTCGTAGTTGCTCAGGAACGCCATGGCCACCTTGTCCCCGCGGGCGGCGCGCATGATGATGCCGTCCACCGCCATTGCCGGGTGCCGCTTGAGCTCGTTCTCCGCGCCGCCCTCCAGGTGCTGGACCGCGGACTCCTGCTCGGCCACCTTCGCCATCCGCACGAGCACCTCGTCGGCGATGACGTGGCCGAACTTGTGCAGCAGGTCCACGACGGTGAACCCGGCGTCGACGGCGGCGGGGATGCCGTAGCCGCCGCCGCTGGCCACGGTCGCGATGGAGGTGGCGAGCTTCCTGATCGCGTTGACGGTCGACCAGGTGGAGTTCTCCAGCTTCTTGGCGTAGCGCTGGGCGAACTTCAGCATGGGGTAGACCAGCACGTCCACCGTCGTTGCGCCCGCGGTGCGCGAGCGGGCACCGAAGAGCGCCTGGTTGGTCTCGTGCACGCGCACCGCGTCACCGGCCAGGTCGACCGCGCTGCTGACGATGGTCAGGGCCGCGGTGGCGATGTTCAGCCCCGGGACGACCTGGCCGACGGCGCCGGAGACCGCCGGGGAGATCGTGGCGGCCAGCTGCGCGGTGGACCTCGCCCCGGCGACGAGGGCGTTGAGCCCGTCGGCGCCGGCCTTGGCCGCGGCCAAGGCGGGGCGGGGGCGGGGGTCCTCGTAGCTGCGCTGGACCGACACGGCGAACTTCATCGCCTGCTGCACCGCCGTCTTCAGCGAGCCGAAGATGTCCAGGACCGAGCCGATGCCCTCCTTCACGCTCGTGGTGATCCGCGGGTCCTTCGGCAGCTCGTCGGGGTCGATGGCCTTGCCGGTCAGCTTGTCCAGGAAGCTCGTCCCGCCCCTCTTGGCGGCCTCGGCCTCCTCGGCCTTGAACTTCTCCGACTTCGGGTCGACCTTGTCGGCGATGGCCCCGAACGCGCTGTTGCCGACCTTGCCGGCGGCGAGCCCGATCCCGACCTTGCTCGCCACCGACTCGGCGCCGGCCTGTGCCTTCTCCGCACCGTCGAGCCGCCGCGGCGGCGCCATCCTGGCCTGCAGGGGCACCCGCGCGCGGGCCTCCCGGATCGCTGCCTTGTCCAGGGCGGAGCCGCGCGCCGGGCGGGCCTTGCGGACCTTGGCCGGGGCCGTGGCCCACACGAGGGCCTCGGCGCGGGCCTCGGCCGTCTCCAGGTCGACGTTGCGGATGTCCCGCATGGCCTCGTCGACGGCGAGGACGTACTCCTCGTACTTCGCCTCCACGTCCTCGGGCAGGAGCGTCCCGCGCTTGGCGGATTCGTTCATCGAGACGCGGACCCTCGCGGCGTTGCGCGCCTGGCGGACATCGATGACGAGGCGCTCGGCCGCCGTCTCCCGCGCCGGGCGGACCGGCTTGAGCGTCTGGGCGAAGCGGCCCTCGAGCCAGGTGCGCCGGTAGGCCTCGTCGGCGATGCGGGCATCGGTCCACTTCGGGTCCCCGGCGTGCTCGCCGGCGAGCTCCTCGACGAGGACGCGCTCGTGGTCGAGCGCTTCCGCGAAGAGCCGTTGGAGGTTCTGGAACTTCGCCCCGGAGTCGGGACCGGCCCCGATGTCCGCCTTGAGCGCCTTGCGGCCGGCGATGCCCTCCTTGCGCGACGCCTCCAGCTGCTTCTTCTCGGAGGCCTCGAGCTTCTTGCTGGCCTTGTTGTTCGCCCTGGCCTGCTCGTGCTGCGCCGCGATCGCGGCCGCGGTCCCCCGCGGCGGGCGGACCGCCTCGAGCGTCTCGGCGAAGCGACCCTCGAGCCAGGTGCGCCGGTAGGCCTCGTCGGCGATGCGGGCGTCCGTCCACTCCAGGTCCCCGGCGTGCTCGCCGGCGAGCTCCTCGAGGAGGACGCGCTCGTGGTCGAGCGCCTCCTCGAACAGCGCGTGGAGGTCCCGCACCTTTGCCCCGGAGTCGGGACCGGCGTAGATGTCCTCGGTCAGGGCCTTCCGTCCGGCAGCGTCGGCCTTGGCCTGCTTCTTCTGTGCCGCGCGCTCGGCCGCCCTCCGGTCCTCCTCCTGCTTGGCCCGTGCCTTCTCCTGCTTCTTGCGCTCCTGCTCTGCCTCCTCCTCGGGCGTGGGCTTCTTCTTCTTGAACAGGCCGAACAGCCGGTGCACCCTCGCACCGGGCTCGGTGACCACGTGGGCCAGCTCGTGCGCGAGGACCCGGTCGCCCTCGGCGGTGCCCGGCGCGAACTGCCCGGCGCCGAAGAAGACGTCGCTGCCGGTGGTGAAGGCGCGGGCGGAGACGCGCCGGTTGAGGTCGGCGGCGACGGCATCGTCGTGGATGCGGACGTGCCCCAGCCCGGTGCCGAACGCGCCCTCCATCTGCCGGCGCACCGCGCCGGGCAGCGCGCGGCCGGCGCCCCGTCGGGTCTCGATGCGGGACGCGGTCGCCGAGTCGAGCAAACCGCCGGCGGCCCCGATCGCCCCGGGCGCCGGGGTGGGGGCGCTGGCCCGGCGCAGGTGCCCGCAGGACGGGTCGTGCCGGTGCGGCTCGGGCTCGTCCCCGCTCGTCCCCGGCCGGGCGTCGCCGGCGGACAGGCGGCGCAGCGCCCGGTCCGCGAGCGCGTCGGCGTCGTGCTCGGCACTGTCCTCCGCCGCCCCGACCACCAGGGTGGGGGCGAGCAGGCCCGCGACCGGCGTCGGCCTGACCGGCGCCGCGGCCTGCTCGGTACGCTCCGGGACCGGCCCCGGCTGCGCCGTCGTCGCGGTGCGCTGGTGGGTCTGCGTCACGCTCATGCCCGCCTCCTCTCGCCGGGCACGCCCGGCCGCCGCCCGTCCATCGGGGCAGGATCCAGGGGCATCCTGCCGGGGTAGCCGCACCCGGACTACGGCAATTGCTACTGAGTTGCCCGGGCCGCGGCCGCCAGCGCGCCGCCGGCGGCGACCGGTGGGGCGAGGACGGCGGCGGGTGCCCGCCGTCCGAGCTTGGCGTACTCCCGCGCCGCGGCGCCGTGCAGGTCGCCCATCCCCACCGCCCGGCCGGCCCGGACGGCCTCGAACGTCGCGGAGAGGACCACGTTGCGGATGTCCCCGCCGGCGAGCTCGAGGTGGGCGGCCAGGGCGGGGACGTCGACGCGGTCGGCCGCGTCGAGCTCGAGCGGGGCGAGGTGGTGTTCCCACAGCCGGCGCCGGGTGGCCTCGTCGGGGTCGGGGAAGTGGATCATGAAGTGCAGGCGCCGGGCGAAGGCCTGGTCGAGGTTGCCGCGCAGGTTCGTGGCCAGGACCGTGATGCCGTCGAAGGACTCCATGCGCTGGAGCAGGTAGGCGACCTCCTGGTTCGCGTAGCGGTCCCGGGCGTCGTTGACGGACGAGCGGGAGCCGAAGAGCGAGTCGGCCTCGTCGAAGAACAGGACGCAGTTGAGCGACTCCGCCTCGGCGAAGACGCGTTCGAGGTTCTTCTCGGTCTCGCCGATGTACTTGTCGACGATGGTCGTCAGGTCGACCTGGTACAGCTCCATGCCGAGGGCGTCGGCGACGACGTGCGCCGCGAGGGTCTTGCCGGTGCCCGGGCTGCCGGAGAACAGCGCCGCGATCCCGCCGGCCTTGCCGCCCTTGCCCTGCAGCGGCCCCAGGGCGAGGACGTCGTCGCGGTGGCGCCCCCAGCCGATCAGCCGCTCCACCTCCGCCCGGGTGTGGTCCGGGAGCACGAGGTCCTCGAGGGTGAGGGGAAGGCCGCGTCCCGTGGTCGGGGCGGCCCGGCCCAGGCGCCGGGCGGCGGCGGTGACCGCCGCGGCGGCGCCGGGCACCGGGCCGTCCGCGCCGTGCAAGGGCCTGGCCGCGCCATCGACCGGGACGGGTCCGGCCATGCCGGCGCGGACGGCGCGCCCGACGACCCGGATCTCCTCCGGGGTCAGTCGCAGCGCCGTGACCTCCCGCGCGGGCTCGGCCAGCCCGAGCGCGGCGCGCCACTCGTCGCGGCGCTGCCCCAGGCTCAGCCGGGGCGCGGTCACCTCGGGCGGCAGGTCCCGGGCCCAGCGGGCGTCCCAGCGCGTGGCCCCGACGGCGATGACGGGCACCGGCGCGTCGGTGAGCAGGTCCATCGCCGGTCCGGCCGCCTCGGCGCCGGCCAGGACGAGGACGCTGCCGGTCAGCGCGGCCTCGAGGAGCAGGGTCCGCACCAGGTCGTGCACCGCGGCGGCGGACGGCGTCCCCGCGGCACCGGTGCCCCCGGGCCGGGCGCCGCCGGTCGCCTCGGGCGCACCGGGGTCGCTCACCGCTCGCGCGAGATTCGCGACCAGGCACACGACGTCGAGCTCACGACAGGCGGCCACGGCGAGGGCCGTCCCGGCGGCGCCCGGCACCGAGGCGACCCACACGAGCGGGGCACCGTCCGCGAGCGCCCCGGCCACGGTGTCGGTGCCTTCGACGGCGACCGGCACCGCCGGGGCGATCACGGCGGCGAGGGCCGCGGGCGGGGTGTCGTCACCGACGAGGTGGGCGACCACCCGGTCGCCGACGCGCAGGCGCCGGGCAAGGAACACGTCGTCGCCGACGAGGGAGAGCACGCCGAACCGGCGCAGCGGCGCCAGCTCGCCGAGGCGGGCGCGGGCCGTCCCCGAGACGAGCGAGACGCCCGCCAGCTCGTAGCCCAGGGCCACCGGGGGGCGCCCGGCGCGCTCGTCCCCGCCCAGCACGCCGAGCAGCAGATGGCCCGCGGGGTGCAGCTCGGGCAGGAGCGCGACGGCGAGGAGGCGGGCGTCGAGGTCGGTCAGGGCCAGCCGGTGGGCGAGCACGTCCAGACGAGACCCGACCTCCTCGAGGCCCGCGGCGTCGCGCTCGAGCACCGCCCACGCCTCCCGGGCGACGGCGAGGGCGGGGTCGTCACCGCGCCGCTCGAGGGCGGCGTCGAGCGCACCGAGCAGGTCCCCGAACACCGCCGCACCCACCGCTGCCTCCAGCCCGCTCGCGCTTCCCGGCCGCGGGATGCCGCCCCCGCCGCCCCCGGCATCCTCGCCAGCCCGCCCCCGCCGCGCTACGGCAATCGCTACGCAATCGTCGCCGGGCTGAATTGCGCATCAACTACGGAAGACCCTCCCGGCGTCCCCGGACTAGCGTCCCGTGCGGTGCGCGGTCAGCCGACCGCACGGGAACGTGCTCGGCCGTCCGCATCGGCAGCGGGAAGCGAAGGAGGCCTCGGTGAGGGCAGGCGGCACTCGGAGGCCACGGAACGGGCAGGCCACACGAGCCAAGCGGGCCGCCCTCCTCGGTGCCGTCCTGGCGGCCGCGCTCGTGCTCACCGGCTGCGCCCTCTTCGACCGCGAGGAGCGGTCGGTGTCGGTCTTCGACGCCGAGCCCGGGGACTGCTTCCTGGTCCCGGAGGAGATCACCGCCGAGCTGACCGAGCTGCGGCAGGTGGACTGTGGCCGGCCGCATCAGCAGGAGGCCTACGCGGTGGTCGACTACACCCCCACCGAGGGAGCGCAGGGGTATCCCGGCGACGCGGTGCTCAAGGACTTCGCCGACGGCTCCTGCGCCGCCGAGTTCGCCCCGTACGTGGGGGCCGACTACCGCGACTCCACCTTGTTCTTCACCTACCTCCTGCCCTCTGCCCGCAGCTGGGAGCAGGGCGACGACCGCGCGGTGACCTGCTTCATCACCACCACCGGAGCGCCGCTGGCCGAGTCCGTGCGCGACAGCCAGCTCTGAGCACCCGCCCGCGGCGGCCCGATCCGCACGGCCGCCCGCACGACCCGAAGGAACCACCGACATGGGCAAGCCCGCCGCCGTCGCGACCGCGATGCTGCAGTGCAGCTTCGGGGTGGCCCCCACCGTGCTGAACGTGCTGCCGCTGAGCCGGGTGATGATCGAGGGCCGCCCGGCCGCGACCATCACCGACTCCGCCCCGCTCGTCAACATCCCCACGTTCGGCATGTGCCAGACGCCGTCTAACCCCACCGTCGCGGCCGCCACCGCGGCCGCCTTCGGCGCGCTCACACCCATGCCGTGCGTGCCGGTGACGGGGACGCCGTGGGTGGGCGGGGCGACGACGACGCTGGTGGGCGGCAAGCCGGCCCTCACCGCAGGCGCGACCTGCACCTGCGCGTACGGCGGCGTCATCCAGATCCTCTTCCCCGGTGCGGTGCGCACCACCGAGGGCTGAGGCAGGTTCGGTAGCGATTACCGATGCCACCCGTCCGGGCCGGTTCCTAGGCTCGGTCCATCCTGTGCCCTGCCGACCCGTCGAACGGGTCGACGGCCTGACGCATGCCCCAGGGAGGGAAGACGTTGCTCATCCCGACGGTCGAGGACGGCCTCGAAGCGCTGCTGCGCGAGAGCCTGCCCCTGCCCGCCGAGGTCGGTGACGTCTCCTTCGACCCGCCGTCCGGGACCTGGTCCGCCCAGGTCAACCGGATCACGGTCAACCTCTTCCTCTACGCCGTCTCCCGCAGCCCCCAGCCACCCCTGCCGCCGGCCTCCCGCGCGGGCGCCGCCGGCATCGAGCGGCGCCCCTCGATGCCGCTGGTCCAGCTGTCCTACCTCGTCAGCGCGTGGGCCGGCACCACCCGCGACGAGCACCAGCTCCTCGGCGACGTGCTCACCCAGCTGCTGACCCACCAGGTGCTGCCGGTGCGGCACCTGCCCGCGACGCCGACGTCCTCCGTCCAGCTCGCGCTGGCCGCCGACGAGGTCAACCGGCCCCGGGAGCTGTGGGCGGCGCTCGGCGGCAACCTCAAGGCCTCCTTCACCCTGGTCGTCACGACGGCGAGCGACGCCTTCGGGTGGGAGCCGGCCGCCCGCGGCGTGGAGACGATCGAGGGCCTGGCCGCCCCCGTGCCCGCGCGCCCCGCCCCGGCCGGGTCGCGCTCCGCCCGGGCCGCCGCGGGCGGAGCCGCCCGGACTCGCCGCGCCGGCGGCGTGGTGACCTCCGCCGTCGCCGAGGGCCGGTCGTCACCGTCATGAGGGTCTTGAGCACCACCGACGTGCTGGACGTCGCGCCCGGCGGGTCGGGTGAGATCCCCATCGACGTCGTCAACACCGGCGCGGTGATCGACAGCGTCTCCGCGCGCGTCATCGGGCTGCCCGCCGAGCACGTGACCCACCACCCGGCCGTGCTGCCGCTCTTCCCCGATGCCTCCGGGCGGCTGGTGGTGCGCCTGGACCTGCCTGGGTCCTTCCCGGCCGGGACGCACCAGCTCACGGTGGAGGTCGCCGGGCAGGCACCCGGCTCGGTCCTCGCCCACCACGACCTCGACCTGGTGGTGGCGTCCCGACCCGCGCTGTCGGTGACGGCCGTGCCCAGCACGGTCCGAGGCCGCCGGCACGTCCTGTCCGACGTGGTCGTGCGCAACACCGGCAACCTGCCGTTGGACGTGGTGCTGCGCGCCACCGACTCCGACCGCTCCGTCCAGTGCGCCCTGACCCCCTCGGCGCTGCGCGTCGAGCCGGGCGCCGTGGGGCACTGCGTCGCCGAGATCCGCGGACCCCGCCACCTCGTCGGCGCCGAGATCGACCGGCCGCTGCGGGTGACCGGGACCGCCGGGGAGCTCGAGGAGTCCGTCCCGCTGGTGTACCGGCAGCGACCGACGTTCACCCGGGGCCTGCTCACCGCGCTCGTGCTCCTCGCGATCGTCGGGACCTGGGCGGCGATCTTCCTCTTCGGCCTCTTCCGGGTGCTCGGCGCGGACCCGCTGACCAAGACCGCGCCCGCCTCGTTCTTCGCCGCCGCCGACGCGGCAGCGGGGGCCGGCGGCGCGGCCCCGGCCGGCACCCTCGCGCGCGACGGAGTGCTGCCCGCCGGCGTCGGCGGATCCCTCACCGGCACCGTCGTCGGCGCGACCGACGGCGAGGGGGTCGGCCGCATCACCGTCGACGCCCTGCGCCGGGGCCGGGACGGCCTGGTGCTGGTGGGCTCGGCGGCCACCCAGGCCGACGGCGTCTACGAGGTCGCCGGCCTGTTCCCCGGCACCTACCTGCTCCGGTTCAGCGCCGAGGGCTTCGACACCCTCTGGTACCCCGCCGCGCCGGACGAGGCCGGCGCGCGGGCGGTGACCGCCGAGGCGCAGGGGAGGACCGAGGCCCTGGACGCGGCGCTGACCGGGCACCCGGGCCAGATCGCGGGCACGGTCGACGTCGGCGACGTCACCGCCCCGGTGACGACCACCGTGGTCGCGCGCGCCGTCTGGCCGCCCGAGGGCGAGGAGATCACCGCGGAGACGGTCGCCGCCGCGGACGGCACCTACACCCTGGCGGACCTGCCGGCCCCCGGCTCCTACGAGCTGACGTTCACCGCCGAGGGCTACGCCCCCACCACGATCACCGAACGGATCACCGGCGGGCAACAGCGCTTCGCCCCCCACGTCCGGCTCGGAGCGGGCGCCGGGCAGATCAGCGGCACCGTCACCGACGGCTCCACCCCGATCGGCGGCGTCACCGTGACCACCACGGTGGGCGAGGCCGAGGTGACGGTCGGCACCCCCACCGTGGGCCAGGTGGGTGCGTTCCTCATCCCGGGCCTGCCCACCCCCGGCACGTACGTGCTGGCCTTCGAGATGGACGGCTACACGCCCGCCACGGTCGTGGTCGACCTCGCCGCCGGCGAGTCCCGCACGGACCTGGCGGTGAACCTCCGCGGCGGGGCCGGCACGGTCACCGGCAAGGTCACCGGCGCCGGGGCCGACGGCGGCGGGCTGGGCGGCGTCACCGTCACCGCCGGCGGGGCGCAGACCAGCGTCGAGGCGACCACGCTGACCAGCGGCGACGTCGGGGCGTTCACCCTCGCCGGCCTGCCGCCCGGCCCCTACACCCTGACCTTCTCCCTCCCCGGCTACCAGAGCGTCAGCGTGCCGGTGGACCTGACACACGGATCGCCCGCGCCCGTGCGGGTCACGCTGCGCCCGGCCCTGGGCCGCATCGACGGGGTCGTCACATCCGGGAGGACGGGGCTGGTGGGCGTCGAGGTCCAGGCCACGAACGGCCGCCAGGTATGGACCACCACCACGACCACCCGGCCGGCCACGGGCGGGCAGCCGGCCAGGCCGGGCTACTACCTCTTCGCCGACCTGCCGCCGGGCACGTACACCGTCTCGGTCGCCCAGGGCGGCCGGGTGGTCGCCACCGCCCTGGTGCCGGTCAGCGCGGGCAAGACGGTCCCGCAGGACCTGGGCCTGGGGGGCTGAGATGCGCATCGAGGTCGAACCGCGCCGCCTGACCGTCGCGCCGGGCGAGCCCACCGCCGTGACGGTGCTCATCACCAACACCGAGGACGTCATCGGCGGCTATGCGCTGCGCTTCCTCGGCGCCGATCCCGCCTGGGTCCGGCTGGACGAGCCCGCGCCGCGGCTGTTCCCCGGCGAGTCCACCGTGGTCACCGCCACCTTGACCCTGCCCGCGGGCGTGCCCGCCGGCGCGCGTCGGATGGCCGTGCAGGTCCGCGAGCTGACCGGGTCCGAGGACATCGCGATCGACGAGATCGTGCTCGACGTCCCGGGCGCGCGGGCGGTCGACGTCCGGCTCGACCCGGCCACCGTCACCGGCGGGCGCCGCGCCGGGTTCGACGTCATCGTCCGCAACACCGGCAACACCATGGTCGACGCGGCCCTGGTGGGCTCGGACGACGAGCACGCCCTGTCCTATCGGTTCACCCCGGCCCGGCTGCTGCTCGGCCCCGGCGAGCACGTGGGCACCGAGCTGCGGGTCAGCGCCAAGCGGCGCCTGTTCGGCTCGCCCGTGCCCCGGGCCTTCGAGCTGCGCGTGGATGAGCGGCCCGCCCGCGTGCCCGAGGGGCCGCTGCGTGACGCCGCCGCCCCCGCCCCGCCCGGCCCGCCGCGCCGGCGCCGCAAGCCCAGCGCCACCGAGCGGGCCGCCGCCGCGGCCGCCGCGGCCGCGGCGGTGCCCGACACACCCCCTGCGACGATGGGCGTCTTCCTGCAACGGCCCGTGTTCTCCCGCAGCCTGGTCTCGCTGGCCGGGCTGGTCGCCGCGATCACCGTGTTCGCCCTCGTCATCACGATGGCGCTGAACAGCATCGTCGCCCGCTCGGCCGCCGACCGGGACCTGGCCCTGCAGGTGGCCCAGGCCCGCGCGGGCGCCGCGACGTCGGGCACGTCGGGCCTGTCCGGCCAGGTGCTGCTCATCTCCACCGGCGAGCCGCTGGTGGGGGTGTCGGTGGACGTCTTCGACGAGGCGGAGACCTCCGCCCCGCGCGCCACGACCGCCTCGGACGAGGCCGGCGCCTGGGCGTTCACCGACCTGCCGGCGGGCACCTTCAAGCTGCGCCTGCGCGGCGCCGGGTTTGCGGAGGTCTGGTACCCGGCCGCCGCCACCGACGCCGAGGCCGCGCCCATCGAGGTGGCCGCCGGCGGCGTCGTCGACGGCCTGACCGTCCTGCTGGGCGGGGTGCCGGCCACCGTGTCGGGCACCGTCGTGGGCGCCGACGTCGCCGGCGCCACCGCCCGGCTCGAGCTGCCGCTGGACTCCCCCGCGCTGGCCGGGCAGGTCCCGGCCGCCGACCTCGCCGCGGGTGGCGGGACGTCGGGCCCGGCGGACGCCGGTGCGGCCGGCGGACCCCGGATCCCCGGCGCCGTGGTCCGCACCGTCCCCGTGGGCGGCGACGGCGAGTTCGCGCTCGAACAGATCCCCTCCCCTGCCGTGTACGACCTCGTCGTGACCAAGCCCGGCTTCAGCGAGCAGGTCCAGCGCATCGACCTCGCCGCCGGGGAGACGCGCGCCGACCTGGAGATCCAGATTCTCGACGGCGACGGGTCCATCGCCGGGCACGTCACCGGTGTCGGGGGGCCGATCGGTGGCGCGACCGTGACCGCCACCTTCGGCGAGACCACGGCGCGCACGGTGTCGCTGACCCAGGACGACGTCGGCGCCTTCACCCTGCGGGGCCTGCCCACCCCGGGCACCTTCACCGTCGTCGTCAGCGCCGAGGGGCACGCTCCCGCCACGCTGAGCCTCACCCTCAGCCCCGGCCAGCAGCTCACCGGGGTCGCCGCGACCCTCGGCGCCGCGTCCGGGTCGCTCGGCGGCACCGTCACCGCGCCCGGCGGGGGCGGCGGGGTGAGCGTGACCGTGACCGACGGGTCCGACGCCCGCCAGACCGTCACCCAGTCGATGGACCCGGTGGGCGCCTGGCGCCTCGCCGGGCTGCGCATCCCGAACACCTACACCGTGACCTTCACCCGGGCGGACCTGGAGTCCCAGGTGGTCTCGGTCAGCATCGACGGCTACGGCAACGTCACCGCCGGGGCGGCCGGCCCGGACCGGGTGGACGCGGCCATGCGCTCGGCCACCGCCACGCTGCGCGGGACCGTCGCGCAGTACAAGGACGCGAAGCAGACGTCGAAGGCGCCGGCCCCCAACGTCCAGGTCACCGCGAGCTCCGGGACGGCCCAGTACGCCGTGACCACGGCCTCCCTCGGCGGCGACGTCGGCGTGTTCGTGCTGGAGAACCTGCCGCCGGGCACCTACACGGTGACGTTCACGCGTCGCGGCACCTCGCCGATCTCCGAGATCGTCACGCTCGAGGCGGCCCAGGTCCGCACGATGAACCCGGTCCTGGTCGCGCCCGCCTCGATCACCGGCAAGGTCACCGCCCGGGACGGGGCCGGCGGGCTGACCGTGCGCCTGTACCCGGCCGCGCAGTACGGCACCGGCGCCCCGCCGGCAGCCACGACCACCACCGCGGCCGACGGCACCTTCACCTTCGCGGACGTCGACGCGCCCGCGCACTACATCGTCGAGGTCCTGCGCGCCGGGGTCCCGGCCGCGACCTCGGCGCCCCTGACCGTCGAACCCAGCGGCACGGCCCAGGCCAGCCTCACCATCGACCCCCGCAAGCCCGAGCCCACGCCGTCCCCCACCTGAGGCGCCCTCCCATGACCACCTACCTTCCCGCGCCCGGCCACGCCCCGAGCGTGATGCTCGAGCCCGGTGCCCACGCCCCCGCCGGGCACGACGCGGTGGTGCGCGTGCACCTGCGCAACCTCGCCAACGCCCCCCGGGACCTGGTCCTCACCCTGCTCGGGCTCGACGCCGAGTGGCTCCCCGGACCGGTGCGCAGCGGCGCCGTCGCCCCGGACGAGACGGTCACGGTGGAGCTGGGCGTGCGGGTGGGGGCCGGCGCGGTGCCGGGCAGCTACCCGTTCGCGCTGGCGATCGAGGCCCACGAGGTGGGCGCCGCCCGCCCGATGGCCCGCACCCTGGTGGACGGTGCGCTCGAGGTCGACCGCCCCAGCGAGGTGGTGCTCACCGTCGAGCCCGCGGAGTCCCGCGCCGTGCTGAGCCGCACGGTCAACGTGGTCCTGTCCAACTCCGGTGAGGAGCCCGTCCCGCTCGAGGTGAAGACCACCACCGAGCGGGGCCTGCGGATGAGCGTGCCGGACGCGCTCACCGTGCCCGCGCGGGGGTCCGTCACGGTGGCCGCGAAGCTGTCGGTGCTGCGGCCCCAGATCCTCGGGCACAACAACCGGATGGCGTACACGCTCACCGCCCGCGGCCGGCAGGCGCCGGCGAGCTTCCGCGGCACCCTCACCGCCCGCCCGCTGCTGGGGTCCACCGGGCTAAAGATCGTCGCCGTCGTCGCCACGTTGGCGCTGTGGGTGGCCGGCCTGGGCCTGGGTGTGCCGTGGCTCTCGACCCAGTTCTCGGGTGACCAGGGCGAGGTGCTCGCTGAGGCGGGCCACGATCCGGCCGGCGGTGACGCCGCGGCAGAATCAGACGGCGGCGAGGACGACGGCGCTGGCGCGACGGGCACGGCGGCCGACGGGGTGCGCATCGGCGGCGTCGTCGCCGGGACCGACCCGGCGGGGGTGCGCGTGGACATCGCCCCGGCGAGCGTCCTGGACCTGCAGACCGTACCGACGGCGCAGGAGGCCGGCGCCGCGCAGGCAGGGGCGGCGGAGGGCACCACCCGTGCGGCCGGCACGGCGGGCGGGACCTCCGGGGCCGATATCACCCTCGCAAGCGGCGCAGGCGCCGAGGGCCCGCCCAGCACCGGCCGGGGCGCCGGCATGCTCGGCATGAGCGTGCCCCTCCCGATCGCCGCGACGGTGGACCGGAAGGACCCGGCCGGCAGGGGCCCGACGGGCAAGACCCCTGCGGGTGCGCTGCCGATCACCCGCACCGAGGCGCTCGACGCCGCCCGGAGCACCTCGACCCTGGAGGACGGCACCTGGGCCTTCGCGGGGATGTCGGCCACCACGAACTACCTCATCACGCTGTCCAAGCCGGGGTACCAGACGCAGCGGTTCCTGGTTTCTGGAGCCGAGGCGGCCGCCGCGGCCCTGGAGACCGAGCTCGTCGCCGGCGCGGGGCGGCTCGCCGGCACGGTCACCGGCCCGGCCGGTCCCGCCGGAGGGGTGGACATCACCATCACCGACGGCACCACCACGGTGACGACGTCGAGCAACACCACCGGCAACGTCGGTGCTTGGGCGGTGGACGGCCTCTCCACCCCGGCCACCTATCTCATCACCGCCTCGGGGGCTGGCCTCGGCGCCCAGGCCGCGCTCGTCACGCTCGG
Organism: Georgenia ruanii; assembly: GCF_009193175.1. Classification (GTDB taxonomy): domain Bacteria; phylum Actinomycetota; class Actinomycetes; order Actinomycetales; family Actinomycetaceae; genus Georgenia; species Georgenia ruanii. The sequence continues at coordinate 337,465 of NZ_VUKE01000001.1, forward strand.
CGCGGGCGGGCAGGAGCGCGTGGACCTCACGTTGAGCTCGTCGGTCACCACCCTGACCGGCAAGGTCACCGGCCCCGACTCCCTCGGCGCCGTCGGTGGCCTGGGCGGCGTCACCGTGACGGCCACCGACGGCACCACGACCCGCACGGCGTCGACGGCCACCGGTGCGCTCGCCGGCACGTTCGTGCTCGCCGACCTGCCCGTCCCGGCGGCCTACACGATCACGGTCAGCGCCGACGGGTACGCCTCGCAGAGCCGCGCGATGGAGCTGACGGCCGGCGCCGCCGCGACGGCTGACTTCCGGCTCGGGGTGTCCAGCGGCGTCGTCCAGGGCACGGTGCGCACACCCAACGGCACCGGGCTGGGTGGAGTCGGCCTCACGCTCAGCAACGGCGAGAACACCTACAAGACGATGAACGCCTCGGACAAGGTGGGCTCCTTCCGGCTCAACGGCGTGGCGCCCGGGGAGTACGTGCTGCAGGCGGAGCTGTTCGGCCACGTCACCGGCTTCGCCCCGGTGAAGGTAGAGGCCGGCGCGGCGGCGACGGCGGACCTCGTCCTCACCCCCATCCCCAACGACGGTCTCGAGCAGACGGGCCGGATCCAGGGACGGGTGTCCGACGCGACCACGAACGGGCAGATCACCTGCCCCTCGGACGTCGCCAACGAGGACTGCGTCATCACCGTCTCCCTCTCCGCGCAGGATGGCGAGGACGGCACACGTCGGGACATCACCGTCACGACCGCCCCGGACCTGGAGTACACGATTCCAGCGGCGGACGACACCGGCCTGCTGCCCGGCCTCTACACCTTGACGATCTCAGCGCCCGGGTACGAGAGCGGCACCGTAAACGTCCAGGTACCGATGGGTGAGACTGTTCAGGCCAACTCAGTGGCGCTGTACCGCTCGCCGTCGATCACTGGAACGATTTCCGCGCGGCTGGGAAGTGTGCCGACGAAGCCGGGCGAGGGGACCTGCGTCCTCGCGGTACCCGTTGCCGATACTTCGGGTGCAGCAGACTGTGTCACGGGCCAGGACGCACCGGGAAACCTCATCTGCACCGTCCAGACAACGGCGGGCACCCCTATCGCGCCAAGCGACACAGTTGCACGGTGCGCTCCGGTACAGACTGACGGCTCATATACCATCGAGCACCTCTCCGCCGGGGTGTACCAGGTCAGCGTGGAGACACCTGAGCCAGGACCGGAGCCCGGAGCCAGCAAGTACCTCAGGGTGTCCCCCGTCCAACTCACCCTCGAAGCGGGCGAAGTGCGCCGATACGACGCCACGCTCGACCGGCTGGGGCACCTCAATCTCACAGTCCTGCGCGACAGCGGCAACTCGGTCTTGGAACCGGCCAACGGAGCCCTCGTCACGGCCAAGGGGACAACGGAGAAGTCCGAAGCCACCGTCGTGGATGGCTTAGCGTCGTTTACGCAACTCGTCGCCGGAGAGTACACGATAACCGCCGACCTCGGCGGCCCCAAAAACTCCCTCACGGTTCACATCAGCAACAATCAGGAGATTTCCAGGCAGCTCGTCCTCACCTCTGGTGTCGCGGATTTCGAGGGGCAACTGTTCGCTGACCTCGGCGATTCCTCGCCGAACCCCCTCAAAGAGATGACGATCAAGCTCACCGGAATCGTCAGCTACTCCGGGCTTGTGCCCATCCGGAGAGAGGTGACTGCAATCACCGATAAGTCCGGCCGGTTCTTCATCGACACCAATGGCGACGGCCGCTACCTGACCGAGGCCGAGAACGACCCGCCGGTCACGGCGTTCGCCCTGATTAGTGATCAGATCAGCATCCACGTGCCGGCACAAGATGGCTACAAGGCCTATACCCAGACCGGGATATCCATCTCAAACCTGGGCGCAATCGAGATCGAGCCCGCTGGCCAACAGTTCACCGGCAACATCACTGCCGAACCCGCAGATCCCCACCTCGATTACAGCACGGTGGACTTTGTGGTCCAACACGCTCCAGTGGCCGCGGCCAACGCGCGGCTGGAGGCTACGAAAAATGGACGGTTGGTGTGGCGCGACCCTTTACGTCAGGCCGCCGATGACACGGCCCCCGCGTCCGGCACCCTGATTCGTCCCGGGCACTACACGGTCGTTGCGACCCTATCCGGGTACTCCCCAATCACCTTCCCCATCGTGGTTGACGTTGGCGTGAAACCGCCGAGCGTAAACATCGCCCTGCCGAAGATCGCAAGCATCTCCGTCGCGGTGTTTGAGGTCGCCACGGATGAGAATCCGGGTGTGGTCATCGGTAGTATCGACGGGCGGACGAAGGTCAAGAACCCCGTCGTCACACTGACACCGCCCGCCGGAATCGCAATCTCACCACCCGCCGAACTGGGCTCGAACACCGTACACTTCGGCCGGCTCGCGCCCGGCGAAGGGTACCGTTTGCGGATCCAGGCGGCTGGGTACGCCTTTTACACAGAACCTTCTTTCGCGATCGAGCCGGGGGACAGCCATACGATCAATGTTGCCGTCACCAAGCTCGGCTGGATCCAGGGCACGGTCAAAGCAAGCAGCGGATCGAGCACCGCGCAGTCTGCGATTCCCGGCATCGAGGTGAGTGCCACCTCCGATCGCGGAAATTTCAGCGCCATCACCGACTCCAACGGTGGGTTTACGATCGCAGGCTCCGCCTCGGAGCAGGGACTACTCGCGGGCGAATGGGCGGTATACGTCACCATTCCAGACGGCTATACCACCTCGTGGGTGAATGGGAGGACGGTGAGCGTTGGCAATGGAAATAAAACACCACTCACGATCATCCTCGACCCTAAGGCGGTAAACATCCGGATTGAGGCCTGGGATTCGACCATTGCCAGCACAGTTGCCGGACTTACTGTGAAACTTCAACCCACTAGTGGCACGCCCCGCGAGCACCTTACGGAGGGTGTGGAGGGCGGCCGACACTTCTACGAGTTCCTCGATGTCCCACCTGGGTTCTACACGGTCCAGATCCTCGGGGAGAACTACAACCCGATCACCCAGGGCGTCACTGTGCGAGTCAACGAATCGCCGCAGTATTTCACTGTACCGATCGCTGGTAGAGCAAACACCGTGTCCGGAACAGTCCTCGGGCAACAAGGAGGCGGTGTCCCGACGGCCGTTGTTGGAGCGAGCATTAAGCTCAGCACAGTCGGCCGAGCGGAGACCGTCGGCGGGGAGGTCTCAAGTGGCACAACTGACCAGGCAGGCGCATTCGAACTGACGAACGTCCCAGACGGCTCGTACGTCCTTGAGATCGCCAACACCGCGGTGTACGCCGGAACGACGCGATACTTCTCCGTCTCCGGCGGTCAGATCCTCGCGCTCGAGATCGTGCTCTTCACGGTCACTCACCAGGTCGTGGTCGACATTAACTCCGTCAACAAGTTCAACCTCACCGGTTCCGTGGTCACCCTAAGCTCGGGAAATAAGAAGCTGGCAGCCCAGCCCGCGGTGTGGACCGGGTCCGGGTCGACGATCTACCGCGCCACGTTTACCCAGGTCGAGCCGGGAGACTGGACCGCGAAGGTTTCACTGCCGCCGGATCGGCTTGGCTTCGCTGAAAGTGCGCTCACCAGGACAATCCAAGTGGATGGCGAGCGAACTGCGGATTCAGGCGAGGTTGGCGACGACCATGTGCAGATAGACATCGAAGAGGTTGGCCTTGCGCTCGCCGCCGTGGCGACCGATGGCGCCCCGACCGTCACGGTTACTGCCACCCAGGGTTCTACGACCACGGCCGCTCTTGAGTTAATTGCTGGTGCGGGTGCGCGGACCGCATATCTGCCTCAGGATACCTACACCCTCACAGCGACGACGGAGAACGGATGGACGGTCAGCCCAGCGACCGAGCGGGTGGAAGCCACGGAAAAAAGCCATTCAGCGACGCTTTTCGTAAGCAAAGCAGCTGGAACGGCACCCTCGACATCGACATCCACCACAATCGACGTGGCGCCCAGTACGAAGATCACCATCGGTGAGACGACCAACGTCACCCTCACCGCGCGAGTACGCGAGGACACCACCACCGCCGTCGTGACCACCGGCACGGTCACATTCCACCTGGGCGGCACTTGGCTCGGCACCAAGAACCTCGGCACCGACGGCCGGGCGACGCTCAGCCTCGACGCGACTGCACTAGCCCTGTGGCCGACCGGAACGTCAACGATCACCGCCACCTTCAACGGACACGGCACCTACTACAGCTCTGACGTGACCACCACGGTGAAGGTGATCCGCACCGACGCGGTCCCGATCATCACAAGAACCACTATCAACGTGGCACCCAGTACGAAGATCACCCGCGGTGCGACAACCAACGTCACCCTCACCGCGCGAGTACGCGAGGACACCACCAACGCCGTCGTGACCACCGGCACGGTCACATTCCACCTGGGCGGCACTTGGCTCGGCACCAAGAACCTCGGCACCGACGGCCGGGCAACGCTCAGCCTCGACGCGACTGCACTAGCCCTGTGGCCGACCGGAACCTCAACGATCACCGCCACCTTCAACGGACACGCCAACTACTACAGCTCTGACGTGACGGTAGAAGTCACCAATGAATCTCCCTAATCCTGAGCCGGATCGCTTTAGCCCTGTTAGCCACAGTTCTGGGTGCCAGATTGATTGGCCTGGTTTTGCCTCGTTGGACGAACTCTTGCCCACAAGGTCACGCACGCAGTGCTTGTTCGCGTTGCCGGCGCCGATGAGGCGGGGACGCTGCATTTCACCCGTTCACGTGCTGCCATGCCGACGTCAAGGTCGTCAATATCCCCGCGCTCCGTCAGGTTGAACTCGGCGGTGCCCGATCACCTGAAGACATACGCGCGCCCGCAGCTCGGGCTCAGATCCTCCCTGACGGACCGCCATATGAACGAGGGTTACGCATGGAGGCGCATGCTGGGGCGATCTGTCGCGCGAGAGTATTGCGTGCCGTATTGAGACGCGTACCGGGCGTGGCGTACACCTGATGCATGGCAGATCGCGTGGGCGGTGACGTCCACGCGAGATGCCGACGCCGATTTCGATGCCTCCTCCTTCGCGACTGCGGCCTGGACGCAGGCTCGTTCCGGGCAAGTCGACAGACTCGCGCACGGGATAGGTGCTTCAAAGCACGCTCGACAATCCCACCATCGCGGCGGCGATTGCCGCCGTCGCCACCAGCCACCACCACGGAAACAGCCGCTCCGGCGCGGGCAGCGGCGGCGGAGGCACTACCACGACCACCGGCTCGGGCATCGGCATCGGCATCGGCGCCGGCGGCACCGGGGGCTCCATGCTCGAGCCGCACCGCACGCACACCTCGGCGGCGGGCAGGTTGAGCTCGGCGCACACCGGGCACGGCGCGGTGGCGAGCACGGTGGTCCCGTAGGCGCCGGGCAGCCGGCGCCGTGCGTCCTCTCCCGCTGGGGTCGCCTCCCCCACCGGGTGCTCGGGCCGGGCCCAGAAGAGCGGGTAGTCGCAGCCCGGGCAGAAGTCCGTCGCGCTGCGCCGGGCGAGGTTCACGGTGGTCACCGTGCCGCACTCCGGGCACGCGAGCGTCGCCTCGGAAGCGCCGGCCACCCCCGGCACAGCGCCGCCGAGCGGCAGGGCCCGGGCGTCGGCCGGGGCGTCCGAGGGCAGCGGACCGGCCGCGCCCGCCATGAGGGCGGCGACGTCGGCCTCGGTCAGCACCTGGGTGTCCGCGGTGTCGGGGGAAACGACGGGCGGCGGCATAACCGGCACCAGCGGCGGCGCCGTCGGGGTCACGCCCGGCTCGGCGCCGGAGACGTCGGTGGTCATCGCTGCTCCTCCCCGTACGGCCGCAGCTCCTCGCTCGGCGCGGCCACGGCCACGGCCACGGCCACCGGACGGTCGCCGTCCCCCGGCCACACCCTACGGCTCCCGACCCACAGCTCGGCGCGCACGTGCGCGGGCACCTCGTCCTGGACGAGGGCGACGAAGTCGGCCTCCTCGAGCACGCCGGTGGAGGTCACCTTCATCACCACCCAGGCGGTGTCCGCGGGCGCCTCGCCCTCGGCCCAGACCCCTCCCCCGTCGGTCACTGTGGCCGGGCCGCCGCTGAACAGCTCGAGGAACTCCTGCAGGCCCGCCGCGGTGCCCCGGCGGGCGAGGATGCGGGCCGCCCCCGCCACCAGCCGCCGCTGCACCTGCTCGGGCATGGCCGCGTCCACGCCGTCGAGCCCGATCCACTCCCCCAGCCAGCGCAGCATGGCCGGCGGGGTGATGGTCGGGTCGGCCAGGTGCGGCAGGTTCTCCGCGTGCGCCAGCAGGGTGTCGGCCTGGGCCTGGAAGATGGCGACGAACCGGGTGAAGAAGTCGTCGGTCAGCATCCCCGGCGGCAGCTGGCTGACCAGCCACTGCGGCCTCACCGCACCACCACCCGGTGCTCGGCGGAGAGGAAGAGGGCGTGCGGGTCCAGCCGCAGGGTGTCCCGGCCCGACCCCAGCCGCCGCCCGGTGCGCAGGTCGTACTCGAACAGCACGACCTCCTCGACCCGCTCCACGCCCTCCACCGCCTCGGCGAGCTGGGCGACGGCGGCCGCCGTCAGGTCCGTGTCGAAGGGCCACCCGGTGCCGTCCGGCCCGCCGGTGAGCGGGTTGACGTAGCGCACCAGCACGTCCAGCACCCGCTGGCGCACCAGCGCCGCCGGCCGGCCGGGCAGCGCCCGCACGAGGGCCGCGACGCTGACCCCCTGGTAGAACGGGGTGCCGAGCTCGACGGCGACCCCCACCGGGCGGCGCGCGTCCAGCGCCCGGGTGATCGCGCGGCGCAGCGGCCCGGACAGGGCGAAGTCGTCGATGCGGTGCGTCGCGGGGCTGGTGCGCACCTGCGGCACGACGAGCACCCGCACCGCCCCGGTGCCGGCGCCGGGCAGGCAGCGGGCCCGCGCGACCTCAACGGAGGTCTGGCGGGTGATGCGCTCGAAGTCCCCGGCGGTCACGGCCCGCTCCCCGGTGCGCAGGCTCAGCGGGCCGCGCACCTTCGCCTCCTCCACGGTCTCGGCGTCCACCCCGCCCGCCGCGGGGGCGAGATTCTCCACGCCGGTCACGAACGGCACGGTCGAGCGCAGCTCGGTCAAGGTGCCCGCCCCGACGTTGCCGGCGGCGCCGCCGCCGTGGCGGTAGCCGGTCACCACGATCTCCGCACCGTCGGGCGGGATCGCGCCGTGCTGGCGCAGCGTCCCGTCCGGGTGGCGCACCTGGGGGCCGAACCGCACCTCGCCGGTGACCGAGTCCCACATGACGTGCCGGTCGTGCGGGCCGGAGGCGGCGAAGTTCTCCACCTCGGCCCAGTCCTCGACGCCGTGGAGGTGGACCACGCGCACGCACTCGCCGTCCCGGCGGGCCGCCACCGGCACGGCGGAGACCCGGAAGGTCTGCCCGGGCACGCCGGCGGAGCGGCCCAGGGACTCGCGCCCGGCGCCGCTGGCGTGCTCGGCGGGCACGGTGATGCCCAGGGCGTGGGCGGACAGGGACCGGATCCGCGGGGAGGCCTGGTAGGTGGGCTGGCCCGGCGCGGGGTGGAGCAGGCGCACCCGCAGCCAGTGCGCGGGGGTGCCGGCCAGGGTGAGCGGGGCGTGGGCGGGCGGGACGATGAGGACGACGTCGCCGTCACGGTTGAGTCCGCCGGTGGTGTCGGCGTGCACGCGCACCGGCAGCCACGCCTCCCCGCCCCACACCTCCCACGCCAGGGGCGGGTTGGCCGGGTCGACGCCGATCCCCTCGGCGGTGGCTTCTACGGCCAGCCGCACCACGAGGCCAGCCAACGGCTCCGCGAAGCCGAGGTAGGCGCAGTCGCCGGGGGTGATCGGGTCGGAGTCGAAGCACACCATCGCCGAGCCCGGGTAGGTCAGGTCCTCCAGGGCGTCGACCGTCTGCTCCTCGCGGGCCCGGGCGGTGTGCGCGGCGGTGAGCACCGGCGGGACGACCACGGCGTCCCGCGTCGTGGAGAAGACCACCCCGCCGCGGCCGGCGTCGGCGGTGGCCACCTGGGTGCCGGCGGGGACGGGGACCGGCTGCTCGGCGGGGGCGGAGAGCCAGAACGTCAGGTCGGCGCGGGCCACCGCCGGCGGGAACGGCTCGATGCCGACCAGGTTCAGGAAGTGCACGAACAGCTTGTCGGGGACCTGGTTGACCCGGAACAGGACCATCTCGCTCATCCAGGCGAACAGCTCGATGAGGGCCACACCCGGGTCGGAGACGTTGTGGTTCGTCCACTCCGGGGTGAACCGGGGGATGAGGCGCTTGGTCTCGTCGACGATGTCCTGGAAGGAACGGTCGTCGAGGTTGGGCGGCGGCAGCGGCATCAGATGTCCTCGCGCGGGATGACGTAGAAGGGGTAGACGAGGTTGCGGCGGTCGTTGGTGGCCTTGACGCGGTACGTGATCGCGATGCGCACCAGGGCGGCGTCGTCGTCGTCCTGGACCGGCGAGACGTCCTCGACCTCGATGCGCGGCTCCCACTGGGCCAGCGCGTCGCGCACCGCCTCGGCGATCAGGCCGATGAGATTGGCGTTGACCGGCTCGAAGACGAGGTCCCAGATGCGGCAGCCGAACTTCGGACGCATGAGCCGCTCGCCCGGCGCGGTCAGGAGCACCATGCGGATGGACCGGTCGAGGTCCTCCGGGCCCTGGGTGAGCCGGATGGCCCCGGTGTGGTCGACCTCGAGGGGCCAGCTGAAGCCGCGCCCGATGAAGGAGTGCTGCTCCTCCCCCGGCCGGGGGTACGTGGTCTCCATCAGTTGATCTGCACCATCCCGCCCTTGATCGTGGTGGTCGCCCCGCCCTGCACCGCCGCCGTCGCCGAGCCCTGGACCTCGGCCTGCGCGCCGGAGATGGCCGCCTTGGCGACCGCCTTGGCGTTGACGTTCAGCCCGGAGAGCTCGAGGTCCTGGGTGGCCTTGATGCTGATCTTCAGCCCGGAGATCTCGATGGCGCCCTTGCCGTCGAGGACGATCTCGGCGTTGCCGGCGGCCAGGCGCAGCGGCACGCCGGCGGGCACCTCGATGTCCGCCCGGTCCTTGCCGAGCCGGACCTTGTGCCCCTCACCGGCCAGGGCGAGGAGCACGTGCTGATCCCCCGGTGCGGTGCCGTCGCCGAGCTCGACGACGTGGCCCAGGCGCGAGGTGAAGCGCCGGTTGACCACCTTGCCGGAGGCGATGGCGCCGGCGGGGACCTTGTTCTTGGTGCCGAACAGCCCGCCCAGGACCACCGGCCGGCGGGCGTCGGCGTCCTCGAACCCGACCAGCACCTCGTCGCCGACCTCGGGCGGGGCCACCAGGCCGCGGCTCGCCCCGCCGCCGATGGCGGCCACCCGCGCCCAGCCGGAGGTGACGGTGTCCGACAGCGCCGAGTACTTCACCTTGACCCGGCCCCCACCGCCCTCGTCGTTGATGTCCGTGACGGTGCCGATCACCAGGCCGTGGTGGGCAAAGCTCGACGGCGTCGCGCCGGTGCCCCCGGTGAGCCGCGCGGGCTCGCGGTCCCCGGCCACGAACCGGGTGTGGAACCCGCCGGGCCGGTAGACGTGCTCGACCTCCTGCACGAAGTACTTCCCCGCGGCCGGGCCGACGCCGGCGACGTCGACCAGCACCCCGGGGCGCAGCCCGGGGGTGATCGTGCAGCGGCCCTTGGCGGTGACGGTGCCAGTGGCGCGGGCCCGGGCCTGGGCGAGCTGCCCCGCCTCCGCGGCGTCGGCCGGGCCGACGGCGGCCGTGAGCTGCTCGGCGGCCTTGGCCCGGTTCGGGGCGACCACGCGGGCGAGCCCGGCCGGCACGGCCCCCCGGTCGATCGTCTTGGTGGTCGTCATCGCCTGCTGCTTGACCGGGTCCCAGCCCCGGACGGTGACCGACGAGGGGGCGTCGGCGGCGATGGTGACGGCGAAGTCGCGCAGCGCGTCGCCGGCCGTCACCTCCACGTCGGGGCCGATGGTGCTGGTGCGCCCCCCGCCGCCCCAGGAGGACCAGAAGTGGAACGTGTCGCCGTCGACCACCCAGTCGTAGCCGACCCGGCGGGCGATCTCGTCCACGAACCCCAGGTCGGTGTCCGTCTGGAGGAGGTACTCGTGCTGGCCGGTGAGCCCGTCGACCTTCGCCGTCACCCCGGCGCCGCCCACCACCTTCTTGACGACGTCGGCGTAGCCGGACTTCAGGAACGTCTGGGCGCGGCTGCTGCGGGTCAGCTCGTACGCCGCGTCCTCGACGACGGCGACCAGCTCCACCGTGCCGGCCTCGCGCTGCTCCAGGGCGACGGAGGTGACGGCGCCGCGGAAGACCTCCGTCAACGGGCTGCGCTCCCGGACCGCCCGGGCCGAGACGGCGACGGCGGTGCCGACGGTCAGCCTGGCCTCGGAGGTGAGGGCGTAGCCGGGGTCGGCGAACCGCATCGTGCAGCGCCCGACGGTGCGCAGCGCCCGCTCCACGCGCAGCTCGACCAGGGCGTCGGTCCAGCGCGCCGCCAGCTCCGTCCCGCCGACCTTCACCACCGGGCTGAGGGACATCCCGTCGGAGGGCGACACGGTGACGCTCATTGGTCCAGCCTCGGGATGGTCAGGACCGAGCCCGGCCGCAGCGCCAGCGGATCCTGCACGGCGTTGGCGGTCGCGAGCGCGCGCCATCGGGTGGCGTCGCCGTAGTACCGGGCCGCGATCCGGTCGAGGGTCTCCCCGGACTGCACCCGGTGGACCCGGTGCGGGTTGGGCGTGCCGGACGTCGGGTTCTGCGGCCCGAAGGCCTTCGACGGCTCGTACTGGTGCAGCACCAGCGCCATCGTGGCCCGCAGCGGGGTGCCGTTGGAGGCGAAGTAGGTGAAGGTCAGATCGAGGTCGGCGATGACCGCCTTGAAGGAGTGCGGGTCGCCCCAGTGGAAGGTGACGTAGGGGGGCCGGACGTTGCTGGTCGCCGGGTCCGCCCCCGGCAGCGCCGGGTCGACGTCCATGAGGGCGAGGATCTTCCCGGTGTATCGGGTCACCGCCGTGCCGTCGCTGGTGGTGTCGAAGAACAGCTCGAGCGCCATCTGGCCCGGCCGCGCGCCGGCATAGCGCAGCCGCGGCACCCCCCGGCCCGGCATGGCGTCCCCGGCCCAGAGGTTGGACCGGCTGATCGCCAGCTGGGCCGGGTTGAACAGGCAGGGCAGCCGCTCTCCTCCCTCGAGCTCGAGGAACGCCTTCTCCGGGCCGGACATCAGAACACCCCCATGCCGCCGCGGCGGCCGCGGCGCTCGAGCTCGGCGACCACCCGTTCCTCGACCCGCTCGACCACCAGGTCGACGATCTCATCCAGGTCGAGGCCGAGCTGACCCGGCACGTCCAGCTCCCGACGGCGGAACGCCAGGGCCGTCGCGGGCGCTGCCAGCCCAGCGCTCGGCACGGCGGGATGACGCACGCTCATCGTGGGTCCTTCCTGTCGGGGATGGCTGAGGCCGCTCGGGGTGAGGTCCCCCGCGGGCGCTCCCACGCCGCCCGCGCCCGACCCGTCCAGCGCCTGCAGGGCCGCGAGGGTGCGCGGCAGGCCCTTGGCCGCCGGGGGGCCGGCGAGACGCGCGTCGGCGTGGCCGCGCCCGGGGGCCGCGGCGAGGGCGGACGCGCCGGGGCCCGCCAGGAGGCGGCGGAGCAGCTGCGGCGTCGCGGAGGTCGGGGGCAGCACGGCACGGCCGGCGACCGCCGAGGTGCCGGGCCGGAGGGCGGCTCGGGCCGCCCACGCGCCGCCGCGGGCGCTCGCCCGCTGGCCGGCGCGGTACGCCGAGGCCCGGAGCGCGCCGTCGGGCCCGACCTGCGCCGAGCGGGCGCCGTCGTGGCCGGCTCGAAACGAGCCGGCTCCGTCACGCTGTGCCCGCACCAAGCCCATGCTGTCGCGGGCTGCCGTGGCTGCGCCGTGAACGATGCGCTGCCCCGGCGACGCGGCACGGGCAGGGCGCTGTCCCCTGGTCGAGCCGTGGTCGTCACCTGCCCCCGGCTTCACCGCCGCGCGCCGGTTCCACCCATGGGCCGACGCCGCGCTGGCGAAGAGCTCGGTCGAGGGGGCGAACATGCTCGGGTGGGCGCCCGGCTCGGTGGCGGCGTAGCGCTGGTGTGCACGGCCTCGCCCGGACCCATGGGAGCCCGCGGGGAAGGGCGGCGCGGCGAACTGCCCCGTGCGCCTCGGTTGCAGCAACCGCACGGTGGCTGGGCGGGATGCGGGCGCGATACCCAGCGTGCTGCGGGCGGCCGTGCGCGCGGCGCCCGCGCGGAGCCGACGGATGGGGGGCACGCTGGACGCCGCGCGGCCGGCGAGCCGGCTGACGATGCGCCGGGTTCGCCCCTCGTCGGCCGACACCATGCGCCCCGCGCCGCCGCCGAACCCGCCCTCAAAGCTGTTGGCGTTCCCTGCCATGACCGACGGGATGCCGAGCACACGCGCGTGCGCCGAGGTGGCGGTACTGGTCACCCATCTCGTCCCGCTCCCGGCGCTGGGTCGCCCAGACCGGGCGGCCGCCGGTGCCGCCGACCGGGTGTGGGGCCACGCCGCCGCCCGGTGCACCGACCAGGAGGAGGCGTGGCCCCGGCGCGCCGGGGCCGCCATGGTGGCGGCCGCCGAGATGGCGGCGATCGCGTCGCCGGCGGTGCCGCCACCCAGCGCAGCGTCGCCGGCGGATGCGCGGGCGGCTCGGGGCGCCGTCGGCGCGACGCCGGTCCGGCGGGCGGGCGGGGCGTCCGGAGCCGCCGGGGCTCCCGCCGTTCCGGGGTCTACCGCGTGGCCGGCGGACCCCGTGACGAATCGGCGCCCGAGGAAGGCGGTCGTGCCGGTCGCCGCCACCCGGGCGAAGGCCGAGGTCGCGCGCGTCACGACCGCTCCCCCGGCGCCCGCCGCCGCCGAGGGCAGAGCGGCCCGGGCACCCCGGGCGGATCGGGCCGACAGCGGCGGCGCAGCGGGAAGGGGCGCGGCCGCCATGGGGAAGCGGCGCAGCGACGTCGACGACCGTGCGACCACGGCGCGGGGCGTGCCGGGCGCGGACGGGACGGACACGGGCGCTCCCGCCGTGGCTGTTACCAGGTCCTGCGGCGCGGTGGTGGTCTGTCCGGCGTTCACGGCCGTACCCGCGCCGGGCTCGCTGCGCGGCTGCTGCTCATCGGGCGCCGGAGGATCCGCCCGGCGTGCCTGAGCCGTGCCGGCCGGCCCGGGGCGCGCGACCGCGCCCGCGCGGGCGACGACGTCCGGCTGGGACGTCGGCCGAGAGTCCGACAGCGCGCGCAGCCGGCCCGCGGGTAGCTGCCCGGCGTGCCCGGTGCTGGAGCGCGCCGGGGACGCCGCCGGTGCGGTCGCCCCGGCTGTTCCGAGTGCCGCGGGTTCTGCGACTGCCCGGACCATGCTGGGTGGGGTCTGCGGGCCGGTGGAGGCCGGCGAGGGGGCGACCGTCGACGCGCGCTCGCGGGTCACCGGGAGCACCGCGTGTCGCACGGCGGCATGCCTGGCACCGGGGGACGAGACGTGGGCTGGCCTGGCGACGGCCCGGCGCAGCGGGGCTACGCCGGGCGGCACGATCACCGAAGACGCCGCAGTGGCGGCACGGAAACCCGTGGCCTGTGCCGGTGCATCGCTCCGGGCGCCGGGGGCGCCCCGCGAGGGTGCGGCGCGGAACCGACCGGTGCGGACGAGGGATTCTTCGGCCACGCTGACCGGGCCGAAGGGGCCGCTGCGGCGTGGCACCGGTGAGAGAGCAGGTGGCCGGCCGGCTGCCCGACGCGCCCCCGTCGGGGGCTGCACTCCCAGCCCCCGAGGCGCCCGCGCAGGGGGCTGCACTCCCACCCGGCCGGACGACAGGGCGGCCCTGAAGCCCGCCGCGGCCACCGCCGCTGAGGCCAGCGCGCGCCGTCGCAGGTACTGGGCAGTCTGGGCCGGGCGGTGCCCGATCCTCCCCGCGGCCGCGGACCGCTCGCCCAGGGCCACCGAACGCTCGAGCGGCGACGACGTGCGCCGGGCGACCGGGGCGGATCGCTTCGGAGCCGTCTGCGCGTCGTGGGGGCTGCCCGCCGTGCTAGGGGAGCCGGTCCGGGCACCGGCGGCCGGTGCCTGCGGCGCGGGACCGGTCCCCACGGCGTTCCCCGGGTCGTGCCCCGGGGGTGGTGGGGGCGCCGACCGGCGACGGGTGTCCTGCGAGACGAGCATCGGTCCGGCCGCACGCACCTCGGCCGGAAGGCGCATGGGCACCGTGTGCGGCGTCGTCTTGGCGGAGAAGCCGCCCGGCCGCCACGTCTTCTCGTCGGGGATGGTGGTGATCGCCCGGCGCAGGCCGCGGTCGGGCAGGTCGGAACCGGGTCGCCCCACCGGGGGACGTGCCGCCCTCGCCGCCACCGAGGGCATGTTCCTCGTCGGCGTCTGAGCGCCGCCGCTCAGCGTCAGATCCGCCTCCGGCTCGGTGGGACGCCACCAGCGCGGGGGACGCACCGCGGCACCACCGAGCCGCCCGGCCGGCACCGCGGCCGGGCCGGCGAGCATGCGCCGTACGCGCACCGGGCGTCCCGTGGCCGCGGCGAAGCGTGTGGCGGCTGAGGCCAGGGAGCCGAGCGTCGCCGGCCGGGCGCGGCGGCCCGGCGGCCCCGGCCGGCGGAACCGGCCCGCGATGGCCTGGCCGAGGGGCTGGCGAGGCGCCGGGGACAGCGCGGCGGCTGGCGTGCTCGCCGCGCCGTCGTCCTGCACCGTCACGGGAGGAACGGCGGTCATGACGTCTTCGCTCGGAAGCCGTTGTGGGCGATCTCGAGCTGCTCGACGAGCTGGGCGTCGGAGTCCACGCTGAACTCCGGGCCGGTCCAGCGCACCGCGAACACGTTGTCGAACTCCCAGGCCCGCAGCCGCTCACCCGTGAAGCTGATCGCGGTGACCGCGCCCGTGCACCGGGTGAGCTTGTTGCCGTTCGCGGCGAAGTTCTCCCCGGCCGAGTTCGCCACCCAGGTGAACAGGGCGTCGGAGGCGACCATGCCGCGGGTGAAGACCAGGTTGGGCCAGTGGAGGGTGCCGGGGAACTTGTGGACGTAGCCGTTCTGTCCACCCTCGCGGTAAGTCTCGACGTCCACGGTGAGCTCGAGCCCCCGGACCTCCCGGAAGGTGCCGATCTCGACACCGTCAACCTCGAACAGGAACCACCCGCTCGTGGTCGGCTCCCCGCCCAGGACCTCTCTATCGGCCGGCCGTGCCACTCTCGCTCACCGCCTCCCAGGCTCGTTCGTTCAGTGCGGAGACCGCGCGGATCATGCGGACGCGGTCCAGGTGCTCGAGGTCGAGCAGGTCATCCATCGGCCAGTGCAGGTGGTAGGCGAGATAGGCGATCTCCTGCCACAGGGCCTCGGGCGGGTAGCGGAGCATGCCTCACCGCCCGTCGCTGGGGATCTCCTCGATCGCCGCCCGCGACAGCCGCGGTCCCGCACCCGCCATCGCGGCCGGCGGCGCCGCCGGGGACATCGTCGGCGCCTGGGGCATCGGTGCGGATGGCGCCGACTCCGGCACCACCGGTGCCGGCGGCGCGGCGGGGCCGGCCGGCGCGGGGACCGCCGTGGTGACCGGTGCGGCAGCGTCTCGTTGCGCGGCGAGCAGCTCCTCGTACTCGGCCTGGCTGCCGAAGTTGATCACCCCGTAGAAGTCCTGCAGAAAGGCCAGGTCCGCGGCGAAGAGCGACTCGATCTCCCGGGTGGTGACCAGCTCGAGGCTGCCCAGGCGCTCCACCACCCGGGCGAGCACCACGATCGTCAGTCGCGGGTCGTCCGGGCCGTCGATCGTCGGGTCGCGCAGCGGCTCGAGCTCGTCCCGCGCGGTCGCCAGGCGCATCGTGCCCTCGCGATGGACGGCGCCCTGGGCGTCGACGTATCCGCGCGGGAGGGTGAAGTCGTAGCGGGTCTGCAGGCTCACTTGACCCGCTCGAGGCGCTCGATCACGAGGGTGACGTTCTCCTTGACCGCCTCGGTGCTGTCGACGCTGAGCTGGTCGGTGGAGATCTTGCTCGGCCAGGCCTTGAAGAAGTTGAACCGAGCGACCTCGTTACGGGCGGCGTCGTACAGCACGATGGAGCCGTTCTTGCGCTGGCCGGTGCGGTCGGTCGCCGTCAGGCCGGTGCCGCGGATCTCGTTGAACCAGGTCCACAGCTTGTCGGCGCTCGAGTCCAGCGGCGCGATCCGGCTGAGCTGGAGGTCCGGGGAGGACACGGTGTTGCCCAGGCCCTTGACCTCCTCGATCTGGCCGCCGGCGCCGGAGGCCTTGGAGGTGGAGACGGAGACCTCGATGTCGAGGCCGGAGACGGAGGTCAGCGTGCTGATGACCTCCCCGTCGATCTCCAGGAAGAAGTTCTGCGCGATGATCGGGTCATTGGTGAACAGTCCGTCGACCACTGGTGCTCCTCAGTTGGGTTTCGCTGGGCCCTGGGCCCGGGATGGTGCCGCGGCCGGGTCAGGCGGCGGACTGCTTGTTCTGGGCGATGCGGAAGACGACGAACTCGGCAGGCTTGACCGGGGCGAGGCCCACCTCGACGATCAGCTTGCCGGCGTCGATCGACTCCGGGGTGTTCGTGGTCTCGTCGCACTTGACGTAGTACGCCTGGCCGGCGGAGGACCCGAACAGGGCCCCGGCCTGCCACAGCCCATGCAGGTAGCCGGTGAGCGTCCGGGTCACGCCCTCCCACAGGGTGACGTCGTTGGGCTCGAACACCGCCCACTGGGTGCCCTCCATGATGGTCGACTCCACCATGTTGAAGAGGCGGCGGACGTTGATGTACTGCCAGTCGGTGTCGGACGAGAGCGTGCGCCCGCCCCAGATCCGGATGCCCCGGGTGCCGAACGGACGGATGCAGTTGATGCCGATCGGGTTGAGCAGGCCCTGCTCGTTCTGCGTGATGGGACGCTCGACGTCGAGCACCCCGCGGATGGTGTCGTTGGCGGGCGCCTTCCACACCCCGCGGGTGTCGTCGGTACGCGCCCACACCCCCGCCACGTGGCCCGAGGGCGGGATCAGCACCTCGGCGGCGCCGCTCGTGGCCGTCGGGTTCTCCACCTTGATCCACGGGTAGTACAGCGCCGCGAACTGCGAGTCGTACATCGCCGTGTCGCTGCGCCACTCCTTGATCTGCTGCGGGGTCATCCCGGGAGGCGCGTCGAGGATGGCCATGCGGTTGGCGTGCTGCTCGCAGTGGGAGATCAGCGTCGTCTGGACCGCCTGCCACAGCCCGAGGTCCACCGTGCCGTCCTCGCGGCGTGCCGCGGTGACGAGGTCGGGGACGATCACCATCGTGACGTCGTCGGCGATGGCCAGCCCGTTGATGCCCGAGCGGCTCGACTCCGAGCCGGCGAACTTGCGGCCGGTGACCGGCACCGGCTTGGGCGCGGACTTCTCGAGGGCGAAGGTGCCGGCCTTGAGCAGCTCGAGCTGGGTGGACAGGTCCACGCCCTCGGCGAGGTTGACCTCGACCTTGACCCGGGTGGAGGTGGCGTTGATGACCGTGGCGGCGTCACGCTCGCCGCCGAAGCCCAGGTTCGGGAAGGTCTCGACCGTCTCTCCGGCCTCCACGATGGTGATCGTGAACGTGGCCGGGCCCTCGGCGTCGGGCGCCGGGTCGTCGGTCTGGACGACGACGTCGATGTCGGCGTCGGGCTCTACGCTCTCGACGCTCAGGGGCAGCCCCAGGGCACGGTCCGTGGCGGGCAGGGCGCGCCGGGCCGGCTCGCCGGCGGGCTCGGAGTTGGGCACCCGGACGATGTAGGCCAGCGTGCCGCCGTTGGCGAAGAACCCATACACCGACAGCGGCAGCACCGCGCCCTCGACGAAGCCGCCGTAGAGCTCCTCGTACTGCGTCCAGCTCGTGACGAGCCGCGGCGCCAGCCCCTGGGGGTCGTTGGGGTCGTCGATCGGGGCGCGCTCGGTGAATCCGACGAAGGCGGCGACGGCGGTGGGGGCCGAGGCGAGCACCTTCTGCGACGAAGGCACCTCCTCGATATACACGCCGGGTGCGGTGTACGTGGGCACGGGGCACTCCTGAAGGCTCTGCGCGGCCTCGTCCGAGGCACGGTCGTGGTGGGGTCGCCCCGACGCTAGGGACACCACCTAGCGCGCAACATCGGTAATCGCTACCGAACTTCCCACGAGCTCGTGCCGACGCAAACCGTCGGTAAACGCTCGTCCGGAACTGCCTATACTCGGCCGCGAAGCCGGCGTGGGTGGGATCACATCCCGTGGGGGGCGGCGACGGCAGCGCGACCGAGGAGGCTCTCAATGTCCGTCCCCACCGCGGCCCCGCCGTGGCCGATCCTGCCCCGGGGCGAGAGCGAGGTGGTCGCCTCCCTGCTCGAGCGAGGGGTCAGCGTGCTCCTCGTCGGGGAGGCCGGGGTGGGGAAGAGCCAGCTCGCCACGACCGCCGTCGAGAGCCGGAAGGGCCTCGGTCGGGGGGGCCGGCAGGCCGCCGCACGCGGGCCCCGCCAGCGCGTCGTCAGGCTCTCGGGCGCGTCCCTCACCCCCGATCTGCCCCTCGAAGAGGTCAGCCCGGTGCTGCGGGGGCTGCTGCGGGACGAGGACGACGTCGCGACAGATACTGGGACGCTGGGCGTCCCGCTGCTGCGGGTCGAGGACGCGCACCTCCTCGACCACCGCCACGCGCACACACTCGCCGGCCTCGCCCGGCAGGGGCAGGCACAGCTGCTCATCACGCTGCACAGCACGGGCGCGAGCCAGTCGCCCTGGTTACAGCTGTGGAAGGACGAGATCGCCGAGCGCGTCGACATCGCCCCGCTGGATGCCGCTTCGGTCGAGGAGCTGCTCACCGTCGCGTTGGGCGGCCCGCTCACCACAGCCACGTGCGTACGGATCATGGACCGCAGCCAGGGCAATCCGTTCTACCTGCGCGAGCTGGTGCGCGCAGAGCTGGAGGCCGGGACGCTGGTCGAGCGTCGTGGCATCTGGGTGGGGCTGGCGGACGCCCCGCCCGGGCCCCGCGTGATCGACATGGTGCGCCACGAGCTGGACCGGCTCGACCCGCCCGTCCGTGAGGCGCTCGACCTGGTCGCGCTCGCCGGCGAGCTGCCGGTCAGCCGCCTGTCGGGTCTCGTCCACGAGGGGGCGGTCGACGAGCTCGTCCGCCTGGGCCTGGTCGTGACCGGTCAGTCGCGGCCCGAGCGAGGCCTCGTGCCGGTGGTCGAGGTCCGCCACCCGATGTACGGCGAGGCGGTCCGCGAGCTGGTGCCCCCGGATCGCTGCCGTCGCCTGTACGGCGCCGTGCGGGGCACGTTGTCGTTGCCCTCGGGGCCTCACCCCGGTGGACCGGCCGCCCTGCTGCGCATGGTGCTGTGGGCGCTCGAGTGCGGCGTGCGCGAGAGCCCCGACCGGCTGCTCGCGGCGATACGCGCCGGTCTGGAGACCGCCAGGTGGGACATGGCGATCCAGGTGGCCGTGGCCGCCCTGGACGTGGTGGGGCCGGCGGACCCCCGGCGGGCCGACGCCCTGCTCCTGCGCGCCGCGGCCTGGTACGAGCTCCAACGCTCCGGTGAGGCCGCCCGGGATCTGGCCGAGGCGACCGCCACGCTCGCCCGCTGCGGCGCGCCCATCGACCCCGGGCTCCAGGTCCGCCTCGTGGACCAGCTGGCCGACCTGGACCAGTTCCAGGACGACGACCCAGACCGGGCGCTCGAACGCATCGCGAGCGCCCAGGACGACGTGACGTGCAGCGGTCCCGAGCACGCCCGTGCCCTGGAGATCTCCCGGCTCGCGCGGCTGGGCCACGCCGGACGCTTCGCCGAGAGCCTCGGACCGTCCTTGGTCATGCTCGCGGCAGCGGCGCCCGACGCCTCTGACGTGGGGCGGCTGGTCGCACCGACCGTCTATGGCCTCGGGCAGGCCGGGCAGCTGGACGAGGCGGACATGATCGCCACGCGCTACGTACGGCGGGCGATGGCTCATCGGGACCCGCTCCAGCCGTCGGTCGTCGAGGACATCACCGTCGCCGAGGCCCTCGTGATGCTCTGGGCGGGCGACCTCGACGGCGTCGCAGAGCTGCTCGGCGAGTCCCCGGAGCATCCCCTGCGCTACTCCACCCACGAGGTCTTCGCCCAGGTCGGTCGGGGTATGCTCGCCGCCGCCCGGGGCCTGTGGAGCGAGGCGCGGCACCACCTCGAGAGCGCCAGCGCCCGGTACTCCGTGCGGGACATCAACGGCGTGGGGAAGTGGGTGGCCGCGGGCGAGGCGCTCGCCGTCGCTGCCACCGGCGACGCCCCGGCCGCCCGGTCCGCGTTGGAACGCATGCGCGAGATGCCGATGGGCATCTCCGCCACGCTCGAGTCGGACCTCAAGCTGCTGCAGCTCGACGCCGAGGCGTGGCTCGGGGAACCCACCCGGCGTTCGGAGGCACTTGCCCTGGCCCGCTGGAGCGCCGAGCGGGGGCTGCACCGCACCGAGCTCGAGGCCCTGCACCGCGCGGTCGTGGCCGACCGGGCAGAGCCAGCGGATCCGACGGACGCGCAGCGCGAGGCAGAACCGACGGCGGGCGAGGTGCTGGCCCGCATCCTCGCACTCGGTGAGCAAGTCCGCGGCCCGCGCCCGGACGCCCTGGTCCACCACGCGCGCGCGGTGCTGGCCGAGGACGACGAGCTGACGCAGATCGGGCTGCGCGAGCTCGGCCGGGCAGGGCTCTGGCTGCCGCCCCAGGGCTCCCCCCGGGTGCCGCTGACCCGCCGGGAGCGCGAGATCGCCAGCCTGGCCGCCGGCGGGCTGAGCAGCAAGGCGATCGCCGAGCGGTTCACCCTGTCGGTGCGCACGGTCGACAGCCACCTCTCCCGGGTCTTCACCAAGCTCGGGGTGCGCAGCCGCCGCGAACTGGCTGCCGCGCTACGGGGCTGACGGCGGTCCCTCAGCCCCTCCTGCGCGCGGTGACCTCGTCGACGAGCAACGACCACGCGATGCCTGCCATCCAGACGTCCTTGGCGATCACGGTCCCGTCCTGGGTCGGCCGGAGGCTGCCCTCCTGCGTCAGGCCGGGAACCTTCGTGTACACGCGCAGCAGCGCGCCGGAGAAGCCGGCGAGACCGAGCGCGGCGAGCCAGGTGGGCACGATGGGCAGCAGGAGGGCCGAGCCGAGCGCGATCTCGGCCGTGGAGAGCAGCTTGCCGAAGTCTTTCGCCGACAGCTGCCCGAACTGAGGGAACGCCTGGACGGCCATCTGCTGCAGCCCGGTCGCCGCCTCCTCGGTGAGGCCGCGCTTGGTGATCCCCGAGTTGAGGATGAACGCGCCGGTGGCGAGGCGGGCGGGGACGTGACGCAGCCTGAGGGGAAGACCCACGGGAACCTCCACGGTCGTGTGGCCGGTCTCCGCCACACGCTAACCCCGGCCCATCGCGCGTGCACGACGGCGGAGCGCGGCCGTCACGATTCCGCCTGGCGCCGGAATAGTCCGATGAATGCGGACGCTAGGTCTATACTTGAAAATTCAATGAGCCTGGCGCCCCTGGCGCCGGGGAAGGAAAGGAAGAGCAAGACGTGATCGTCTACAACGAGCTCGTTGCCATCACGGCGGGAGCGGGACTCCTGGGCTTTGCCAAGTTCCTCCGGGACCTGATCCGCAAGGAGCGGATCGAGAGCGAGGGCTGGGCGGCGTTCTTCGGCGTCACCGGCCTGCTGCTGTTCGTCCTGGGGCTGCACACCACGGTGACCTGGCCGTTCGGGGGCGACGGCTTCGAGTACGCCAACGTCGCGTTCGGTCAGCCGGCTGCGGGCTTCGGCGCGCTCCTGCTGCTGGCCGCGATCTACCTGTGGCGCCACCGCGCGCTCTACGCCGGCGAGGTCGAGGCCGCGAGGACCAAGACGCTGGAGGCGCTCAAGCCGGCCGGCATCTTCGTCGGTGTCCTCGGCCTGGGGATGGCCGTCATCGCGATCTCGTTCGTCCGCTACCAGCTCGGTGCGGCACCCCCGGAGGAGCCCATCTCGGGCCGCTTCGGCCACCTGCCGATCCTCGAGGCGCTCTTCCTCGGTGGCCTGTGGGGCGTCGTCGCCGTCGGCGCCCTGCTCTTCGCGATCGCGCTGTGGACCGGGCGCACGCAGCTGCTGCGCTGGGCCGTGTGGGCCTGGGTCATCGGCGGCATCGTGTTCGCCCTGTTCGGCGCGCTGAACTTCTACACGCACCTGGGCATGTACTACAACATCGCGCACGGCACGATGATCACGTGGTGACCTGCTGAGCGATGCCAGAGAAGGGGCCGGGAGGATTCACCCCCCGGCCCCTTCCCCATCCGCCGCCCGAACGCCGGGGCCGCGCGGCGGTCGGCCGTGGGCGGTCCCGCCGTCCCGCGACGGTGCCGATCAGAGGTGGCGGCGCAGGCTCATCGCCCGCTGCGCCTCGCGCTCGTCCTGCTTCTCACGCAGGGTCTGGCGCTTGTCCCACTCCTTCTTGCCGCGGGCGAGGGCGATCTCCACCTTGGCCCGGCCGCCCGTGAAGTACAGCTCGAGCGGCACGATGGTGTGCCCCTTCTCGCGGGTCTTGACGGCGAGCTTCTCGATCTCCTGCTTGTGCAGGAGGAGCTTGCGCTTGCGGCGCGGGCCGTGGTTGGTCCACGAGCCCTGCGCGTACTCGGGGATGTGCACCCCGTGCAGCCACGCCTCACCCCGGTCGATCTCCACCCAGCCGTCCACCAGGGAGGCCCGCCCCATACGCAAGGCCTTGACCTCCGTGCCCATCAGCGAGATGCCGGCCTCGAACGTCTCGTCGATGTGGTAGTCGTGCCGCGCCTTCTTGTTGCGCGCCACCACCTTGCGGGCGTCCGCCGCCGCCTTGGCCTTCTGGGCCGGCGTCAGCTTCGTCGTCGCGGCCTTCGTGCCAGCCACCGTCCTGCCTCCCTCAACCGTCGCACCCTGGGGCACCTCGTCGCCGTGCCCTCCTCGCGCGGCCGGCCCCCGCCGGGGGCCGACCTCCAAGACTAAGCCAGGCGGGGCGAACGGCTCGACCTCATTACCGCCGCGTTCGCCGACGGCGCCGCCCGGCGCCCCGGCCGGCCCGATCCCCTAGGTGCCGGCGGGCCGTTCCGCACC
This sequence comes from Georgenia ruanii, assembly GCF_009193175.1. Lineage (GTDB taxonomy): Bacteria > Actinomycetota > Actinomycetes > Actinomycetales > Actinomycetaceae > Georgenia > Georgenia ruanii. The sequence continues at coordinate 360,500 of NZ_VUKE01000001.1, forward strand.
TCCCGGGACAACCGCTGGCAACTGCGCGGCGGCGGTATCGCCGGGCGCGAGCGCGCGGCTATGTTGGCGTGCATGACGTGGTTCAAGCGCGAGGCCGAGGTCATCTCCCGCCCCGAGATCGAGCAGATGGTGCAGCAGACGATCGACGAGGCGAAGCAGCGGCTCGGGCTGACCGAGCTCAAGCGGGTCCTGCTGCTCCCGCCCGACCTCACGCGTGCCCACTCCGGCGCCGGCTGGATCACCGAGCGGTTCTACCAGCTGCTCGACGCCGAGGGCGCGGAGGTCCACCTCATCCCAACGCTGGGCCAGCACGTCCCGCACACGCCGGAGCAGAACCAGTGGATGTTCGGGTCCATCCCCGAGGAGCGCATCCACAAGCACGACTGGAAGAACGGCGTCGTCAACGTCGGCACCGTCCCGGCCGAGTTCGTCCGCGAGAAGACCGGCGGCGCCGTCGACTGGGAGATGCCGGTCGACCTCAACTCCATGCTCATCGAGGAGCAGTGGGACATCGTCATCAACATCGGGCACGTGGTCCCCCACGAGGTGCTCGGCTTCGCCAACCACAACAAGAACTACTTCATCGGCCTGGGCGGCAAGCGGCTGCTGGGCGCCTCCCACATGGCGTCGGCCGTGTACGGCATCGAGAACAACCTCGGCAACCTGCTCACCCCGGTGCGCGCCTGCTTCAACTACGCCGAGGAGCACTTCCTCGGCGACCTCAAGGACGTGTACTTCCAGGTCGTCATGGACTACGACGACGCCGGCAAGCTGGTCCACACCGGCGTGTACGTCGGCGACGACCTCGAGACCTACTTCGACGCCGCCCGCGCCTCGCGCGACCAGAACATCACCCAGTTCGACGAGCCGGTGCAGAAGATCGTCGCCGTCATGCAGGCCGACGAGTTCCACGCCACCTGGGTCGCGAACAAGGCGGTGTACCGCACCCGGATGGCCATCGCCGACGGCGGCGACCTGCTCGTCATCGCCCCCGGCGTCGAGCGCTTCGGTGAGCAGCCCGAGGTGGACGCCCTCATCCGCAAGTACGGCTACCTGCCCAAGGACGAGGTGCTCGAGCTGTACAAGACCGAGGCGGACATGCAGGACATCCCCCACGGCACCGCGCACCTCGTGCACGGCTCCTCCGAGGGCCGCTTCACCATCACCTACGCGCCCGGCCACCTGAGCAAGGAGGACATCGAGGGCGTGGGCTACCAGTACATGGACGTCGAGGAGGCGCAGAAGCGCTACGACCCGGCGGTGATGAAGGACGGCTTCAACACCATGCCCGACGGCGAGGTCGTGTTCTACATCTCCACCCCCTCCGCCGGGCTGTGGTCGACCAAGGCGAAGCTGGCGCAGCGGGCCACGCACGAGCAGCACGTCTGAGCCGGTCCACGACCGAGGAGCCCCCGGAGCGCACTGCGCGCCCGGGGGCTCTTCCGTCCCCACGTCGACCGTCGTGGGCGCGAGCAGGCGCTGCCGTTCCCGGCGTGTGTCCCTGCGTCACGCGCGCGTGGTCTACCGCCTGCCCTCGTCGCGAAGGGCGGCCAGCGGCGAGAGCGACCGCCGGCGCCTGACCCGACCGGGCGGCGAGCCCGGGTTAGAAGCCCGGCAGGCCCATCGGGTCGATGGTCGAGCCGTTCTTCCACACCTCGAAGTGCACGTGGCAGCCGGTGACGTTGCCGGTGGCGCCGGTGTAGCCGATGACCTGCCCCTGCGAGACCTGCTGGCCCGCGCGCACCGCGAAGCGGGAGAGGTGGTTGTACACCGTCACGTACGAGCTGCCGCCGAGGTAGCCGTGGTTGACGATCACCTGGTTGCCGTGGGTGCCGTTGGGGTGCGGCTTGACGGCGGTGACCGTCCCGCCGGCGGCGGCGACCTGCTGGTTGCCGCAGGCCGAGCGGAGGTCGGTGCCCAGGTGCATCCAGTAGCCGCCGGTGATCGGGTACCACCGCATGCCGTACCCGGAGGTGACGTACAACGGCGCGGGCACCGGCGGGATGAGCAGCTGCCCGCCGCTGGCCTGGGCGCGGGGCGCCGGCGCGGGCTGGTTGTTGGCCCGGGCGCGCGCCGCCTCCTCGGCCGCCTTGCGCTTGCGCTCCTCCTCGGCCCGGCGGTTCTCCTCGTCGATCTTGGCGATCTCGTCGCTCAGGGCCTTGTTCTCGGCCTGCAGGCCCTCGATCTGCCCGCTCACGTCGCCCTTCTGCCCCTCGAGCGAGGCGGCCAGGGCGGACATGTCGGCCTGGATCTGCTTGATCTCGGCGGTGCGCTGCTCGGCGTCGGCCCGGGCGGCGTCGGCCGCGGCGACGGCGGCGTCCGCCTCCTCCTTGAGCTCGCCGATCCGCTCGGTCACCGCGGTCTGCCGGGCCCGCTGGTTCTCCGCGACGGCCGCGGCGGTCTCGAGCTCGTCGAGCACCTGGGTCTGGGCGCGCACCGCCGTCGAGCGCACCGCGTAGCCCTGGAGGAAGTCCTCGGTGGAGGAGGAGTCCAGGACCACCTCGACGGTGCTGACCGTGTGGTCCCCGCGGTAGGTGCTGCGGGCCAGCTCGCCCATCGCCGAGCGGGTGGCGGCGATCTTCTCGCCGCTGTCGGCGATGGCCGCCTCGAGGTCCTTGGCCTCCTGCTCGGCCACCGCGAGGCGCCCGGTCACCTGCTCCTGCTTGCGCTCGGCACCCGCGAGGTTCTCCTGCGCCGTCGCCAGCGCCGCCTCGGCCTCGGGCAACCGGGCCTCGGCGTCGGAGAGCTTGAGGTGGGTCTCGACGAGGCTCTCGTCGAGACCTTCGAGGTCGGACTGGAGCCTCTCGCGCCGGGCCTCGTTCGCGTGCTGCTGGCGCACGAGGTCGTCGCGGTCGCCGGCCTGGGCGATCCCGGCGGGCCCGAGGAGGCTCAGGGCGAGGACGAGGACGAGGCCCGCGCGCCCGACCGCCCGCCGACGAGCGACGGGCGGGGCCACGGCAGCATCGGGACGAGGTCTTCTCACGGTTCTCCTTACACCCTCGTGTAGCGGCCCAGGCTGACGACCGAGCTGAGACCGGCGAGCAAGATGGCGGCGAGCACGAGGAACGGGGCGAGGGTGAGCACGTCCCCGGTCCCCACGAACTGCACCCACGGCGTGGTCCCGGCCAGCCAGTCCTGGATGAGGTAGGTGACGGCCAACCACAGGCCCCCGACGGCGAGCACCGCACCGACAAGGGCGGCCACCGCCCCCTCGAGCATGAACGGCAGCTGGATGAACAGGTTCGACGCCCCGACCAGCCGCATGATGCCGGTCTCCCGGCGCCGGGACATCGCCGAGAGCCGGATGGTGGTGGTGATGAGGAGCACCGCGGTGAAGATCATGACCGCGGCCAGCCCGAGGGAGAGCAGCGTGGCGCTGTTGAGGATGTTGAACAGCGGCTCGAGCTGCTCGCGCTGGTCGACGACGATCTCCACCCCCGGCCGGCCCTCCAGCTCGTCCGCCACGATGCGGTACTGCTCGGGGTCGACGAGCTTGACCCGGTAGGAGACCTGCATCTGGTCGACGGTGAGCGACTGGGCCCACACGGTGTCGGCCATCTGCTCCTGGAAGGCCTCGAAGGCCTCCTCCTTGGTCTCGAAGTAGACCCGGTCGACGTAAGGCGCCAGCGCGTCGGACTTCAGCAGCTCCCCGACGGCGTCGATCTGCTCCTGGCCGGCCTCCCCCGCCGCGCAGTTGGGCTGCGCGGAAGACTCCGGGCACATGAAGGCCGAGACCTCGACCTTGTCGTACCAGTCGTTCTTGAGGTTGCCGATCTGCATCTGCAGCAGCGCGGCGGCGCCGACGAAGGTCAGCGAGACGAACGTGACCAGGGCGACGGAGACGGTCATCGCGAGGTTGCGCGACAGCCCCTGGCCGACCTGGGAGAGGACGAAACGAAGACGCACGAGACCCCCTACCGCGCCGCGCCGTAGACGCCGCGGGACTGGTCGCGCACCATCACGCCGTCGGCGAGCTCGACGACGCGCTTGCGCATCTGGTCGACGATCTCGTCGTCGTGGGTGGCCATGACGATGGTGGTGCCGGTGCGGTTGATGCGATCGAGGAGGCGCATGATGCCGATCGAGGTGGTGGGGTCGAGGTTGCCGGTGGGCTCGTCCGCGAGCAGCAGCTGCGGGCGGTTGACCATGGCCCGGGCGATGGCCACGCGCTGCTGCTCGCCGCCGGAGAGCTCGTGCGGCAGGCGCTTCTCCTTGCCCTCCAGGCCCACGAGCTCGAGGGTCTCCGGCACGGTGGTGAGGATGTGGTGGCGCGGCTTGCCGATCACCTGCAGCGCGATGGCGACGTTCTCGAAGACGGTCTTGTTCGGCAGCAGCCGGAAGTCCTGGAAGACGGCGCCGATCTGGCGGCGCAGGTGCGGCACCTTCCAGCGGGAGACCTGGGAGAGGTCCCGGCCCAGCGCGTAGACCTTGCCGGAGGTGGGCCGCTCCTCACGCAGCACGAGGCGCAGGAACGTCGACTTGCCGGAGCCGGAGGCACCGACGAGGAAGACGAACTCGCCGCGCTCGACCTCCATGTCGATCTGGTCCAGGGCGGGGCGGGCGCCGCGCGCGTAGACCTTGGAGACCTTCTCGAATCTGATCATTGGGGGCGGCCAGTCTCGACAGTGGGGGAAGGGGTGCTCTGGCCTGCCCTGAGGCTAAGCACGGCCCCGGGCGCGCCCGCCGCAGACACGCCGTACCCCCCGGATCCGTCCGGATCCTCAGTCCATCAGCGGGTGCTCCGCGGCCACGCGGTTTCCGGCGCTGGCACGCGAACGCCGGCCCCGCGCGGGGCCGGCGTCGGCGTGGGCGCAGACCGCGCTGCCGGGCTCAGACCGTGGCGGCCTGCTGCTGCTGGCTCTTGCGCCAGCGGATGCCGGCGTCGATGAAGTCGTCGATCTCGCCGTCGAACACCGCCGAGGGGTTGCCGGACTCGTGCTCGGTGCGCAGGTCCTTGACCATCTGGTACGGCTGGAGGACGTAGGAACGCATCTGGTCGCCCCACGAGGCCTTGACGTCGCCGGCGAGCGCCTTCTTCGCGGCGTTCTCCTCCTGCTGGCGCACCAGCAGCAGGCGCGACTGCAGCACGCGCAGCGCGGCGGCGCGGTTCTGGATCTGGGACTTCTCGTTCTGCATCGACACGACGATCCCGGTCGGGATGTGCGTCATGCGCACGGCGGAGTCGGTGGTGTTCACGGACTGCCCACCGGGGCCGGAGGAGCGGAAGACGTCGACCTTGATCTCGTTCTCGGGGATGTCGATGTGGTCGGTCTGCTCGATGAGCGGGATGACCTCGACGGCGGCGAAGGACGTCTGGCGCCGGCCCTGGTTGTCGAACGGGGAGATGCGCACGAGCCGGTGCGTGCCGGCCTCGACGGACAGGGTGCCGTAGGCGTAGGGCGCCTTGACCTCGAAGGTGACCGACTTCAGGCCCGCCTCTTCGGCGTAGGAGGTGTCGAGCACCTGCGTCGGGTAGCCATGACGCTCGGCCCAGCGCAGGTACATGCGCAGGAGCATCTCGGCGAAGTCGGCGGCGTCCACGCCGCCTGCGCCGGCGCGGATGCTGACGACGGCCTCGCGCTGGTCGTACTCGCCCGCGAGCAGGGTCCGGACCTCGAGCTCGCCGAGGTCCTTGCGGATGGCGGCGAGCTCCTCCTCGGCGTCGGCCATGACGGCGGCGGCGTCGGCGCCCTCCTCCTCCTGGCCGAGCTCGACGAGGGCCTCGAGGTCGTCGATCCGCTCGCCCATCTTCTCCACGCGCTCGAGCTCGGACTGTGCGTGGGACAGCTTCGAGGTCACCGCCTGGGCGGCGTCGGGGTCGTCCCACAGGTCCGGGGCGGCCGCCTGCTCGGAGAGCTCGGCGATGGTGGCGCGCAGGGCCTCCGGGTCCGTCACGGCCCGGATGGACTCGAACGTGCTGCGGAGGTGCTGGATCTCGAGCGAGAAGTCGGTGGCCACGGAGGTCAAGGTTACGGGATCGGGCGTGTCGCAGCGTCGTGCGCTTGCGCACGGCCCGTCGCACGTCGCGCGCAGCCCGGTCGACACGGCCCCGTCGATGCGGCCCCGCCCCGGCCGGACCACCTGACGCGGTGGTGGCCAGTCAGGCGGCGGCGCGCGAGGAGCGGAGGTGCTCGCAGAACCAGGCGGCGGCGAGCCGCCCAGCCTGCTCGAGGGTGCCCGGCTCCTCGAACAGGTGGGTCGCCCCGGGCACGATGCTCAGCTCGCTGACGCACGTCAGGTGGGCACGGGCCCGGCGGTTGAGGTCGAGGACCTGGCTGTCGCGGCCGCCCACGATGAGCAGGGTGGGCACCCGGACGGCGGGCAGGCGCGGTCCGGCGAGGTCCGGGCGTCCGCCGCGGGAGACGACGGCGCGCAGCCGCGGCGGGCGGGCGGCCGCCGCCCACAGCGCCGCGCCGGCCCCGGTGCTCGCGCCGAAGTAGCCCAGCGGCAGCCCGGCGAGGTCGGCTCGCTCCCCCGCCCACCGGGTGGCGTCGAGCAGGCGCTCGGCGAGCAGCTCGACGTCGAAGACCCGCGCACGGTCGCGGGCCTCGGCCAGGGAGAGCAGGTCGAGCAGGGCGGTGGCCAGGCCGGCCCGCTGCAGCATGCGGGCGACCTGGGCGTTGCGCGGGCTGAACCGGCTGCTGCCCGACCCGTGCGCGAAGAGGACCAGCCCGCCGGCTCCCGGCGGCACGGCGAGGAACGCGGGCAGCGGCCCGGCGGAGGTGGGCACCGCCACCTCGGCCGGTGCGCCCGGGGCGCCGCCCGGCTCGTCGCGGCCCACCTCTCCCCTCGCGTGCGGCTCGGCCGCGGCGCCTGGTTCGGCCCCGCCGCCCCGGTCCTGGCGCCCGCGGGCCTCCTCGAGCAGCCGGCGCACGACGTCGTCGCCGACCTGGCGGAAGTCGTCGTACCAGGCGCCCACGGCGTAGAGCTCCTCGGGCACGAGCAGGCACACGACGTCGTCGACCAGCGGGGCGAGCATCTCCAGGGCGTCGCCGGCGGCGACCGGGACGGCGAGGACCACCCGCCGGGCGCCGCGGGCGCGCAGCACGGCCACCGCCGCGCGCGCCGTCGCGCCGGTGGCGACGCCGTCGTCGACGAGCACCGCCGTGCGATCGCGCACGTCCGTGCCGGCCTCGCCGCGCCAGGCGGCGACGCGGCGCTCGACCTCCGCGCGCTCGCGGGCCGTCACGGCCTCCAGCGCCTCGCGCCGCACCCGGGCCTCGATGTGCGGGTTGAGGACGATCGCGCCGCCCTCCCCCACGGCCCCCATGGCCACCTCCGGCTGCCACGGCACGCCCAGCTTGCGCACGACGACGACGTCGAGCGGGGCGCCGAGGGCCGCGGCCACCTCGGCCGCCACCGGGACGCCGCCGCGGGGCAACGCGGTCACGACCACGTCACCGAGCCCGGCGGCCGCGAGCTCCTGGGCCAGCTGCCGCCCGGCTGCGACGCGGTTGGCGAACCTGGTGGTGTCCTCCCGCCGCATGACGCCTCCAGCATGCGCCCGGGTGGGGCCGGGCCGCCACCGGTCCGGGCCGGTCTGTCGGTCGCCTCCCGCCGGTCACAACGGCTCGAGGTTCGCCGCCACGTGGATCATCTGCTCGAGCACGGCGGTGGTCGCCGCCCGCGGCTCGGTCCGGGTGGCCCGGTGCCGGATGAACAGGTGCCGGTTGCCCAGCCCGGGCAGGCTCACCCACTGGACGTTCTCGGGCAGCTGGCGCCGCAGCGCCAGCTGCGGGACCAGCGCCACGCCCAGGCCGGAGGCCACCATCGCGAGCGCCACGTCGAAGTCCAGGTAGCGGTGCGCGGTGCGCGGGGTGAAGGACAGCTCGGTGGCGAGCCGGGTGAGCGCCCGGTCGGCCGCGCCGCCGGGGTCCGGCGCCAGCCAGGTGGCGCCGGCGAGGTCCAGCAGAGAGGCGGGGGCGGGGTCGCTGGCCGGCAGCGCGATCAGCCACGGCTCGTCCAGGAAGGGGACGTCGCGGGTGCCCTGCGGCGCCGCGGTGGGGGCCGAGAGGTCGTGCTCGATGACCAGCAGGTCGAGCTCGCCGCGGCGCAGGGCGCGGCGGCCGTGCTCCTCGGCCACCTCGTGGACGACGAGCTCCACGCCCGGCAGCGTCTCGTTCAGCTCCGCGAGCAGCGGCACGAGCACCGCCCGGATCGCCGTCTGGAAGGCGCCGACGACCACCACGCCGGAGATGTCGCCCTCGAGCGCCGCGAGCGCCCGGCGCGTCTCCCCCATCTCGCTCTCGATCCGCTCCCCGGCCTCGGCCAGCAGCCGCCCGGCGGGGGTCAGGGTGGCGCCGGTGGGCTGCCGGTCGAGCACCCGCACCCCGGTCTCGGCCTCCAGACGCGCTATTTGCTGAGAGACGGCAGAAGGGCTCACGTGCAGCGCGTCAGCCGCCGCCAGCACTCCTCCGGACCTGCTCACGGCCAAGAGAAATCCAAGCCTGCGTGGGTCGATGTCCATGAAGCAGAACTATATGCCTCATGCGGAACCATTCGATTGATCTTTATGGAGGAGAGCCCCAGAATTGTGTCCGTGAGCGAGCTGACCGCAGTGGTGATCACCGTCCTGGGCTGGGGCGGGGCGACCGTGTCCCTGGTGACGTACATCATGGTGACCCGCCAGCGGCTGGCGACGAACTCCGTGCGCTACCAGGCGCTCAACGTCGTGGGCGCCGGCGCGCTCGGCGTCAGCGCGCTGGCCAACGGCGCCCTGCCCTCCGCCGTCGTCAACATCATCTGGATCGGCATCGGCGTGGTGGCCGTCCTCTCCATGAAGCGCGGGGTCATCGCGGCCCGGCTGGCCGCCGAGGCGCGCCGGCGGCGGCGCCTGGCCGAGGAGGCCCGCGCCCGCCTCACCGCCGGCCGGGACCGGCTGGTCCACCGCGTCCGCGAGGACGGCTCCGCGCCGCTCGCCCGCCGCACCGGGGCGCTGCGGGACCGCCCGCTCCAGCCGGGCTCCAGCCGGCCCGCCGGCCGCAACGAGTCCCGCCGGCGCACCCGGACGACGTCGCACCTCGCCTGAGCCCGCCGGCCCGCCGGCGGGAGCGAGGTGCGCGCCCGGCGGCGCAGCGGGCGAGGTGCGCGCCCGGCGGCGCAGCGGGCGAGGTCCGTGACCGACGGCGCCTCGCCCCGCGGCGCGAGACCCGGCAGGATCGGGTGATGACCAGCCTGCGTGACGCCGTCGACGTCCTGTCCTGGCGGCGCGAGGTGCACGACCTCTACGCCGCGGTCCGGGCCGCGCCCTCCCCCGCCGCCGGGCATGAGGTGTGGGTGGAGCGGCGCACCGCGCTCTTCGAGGCCCATCCCGCCTCGGCCCGCCAGGACGGGCAGCGGCTGCGGCACGCCCCGTACGACCCGGCGTACCGCTTCGAGGTGCCGCTGGCCGCCGCCGAGCCGCGGGAGTGGTCGGTGCCCACCGGCACCGACGGCGTCGTCCCGTTCGTGCGGATCGGCCGGGTCGGGCTGCCCGGTCTCGGCACGCTGGACGTGTGGTGGCTGGCGTCGTACGGCGGTGGGCTGTTCCTGCCGCTGCGCGACGCCACCGCCGGGGACGCGACCTACGGGGCCGGGCGGTACCTGCTCGACACGGTCAAGGGCGCCGACCTGGGCCGGACCCCGGACGGCGCCTGGGTCGTCGACCTCAACTTCGCCTACAACCCCTCCTGCGCCTACGACCCCGCCTGGGCCTGCCCGCTGGCGCCCGCCGGCAACCGCCTGGAAGCGCCGGTCCCGGTCGGCGAGCTCACCCCGGCGGAGGGGTAGCCGCGGCGCCCCGGCCAGGCCGCGGACTCGCGCTCCGGCCACACGCCCTGCCGGGCGGAGAGCTTGATGCCGAAGGTCGGCCCTCGGCGGGCCCGAGGACGGGCATGGCACGCTCCCGCCGACCGACGACGAGACGCCCGCCCGACCTGCCCGCGGGCGGCGCACCCGGCACTGTGCGGGCCGCTCACACGTCCGGCCGCGATAGCGGCACGGTAGGCCGAACCTGTCAGGTGCGGGTGGGGAACGACGTCGTGTCCTGGCCCCGTGCGGCGAGCCCCCGGGCGCTCAGGCGCGGCGCGGCACGAGGTGCAGCGCGGTGATGCCGCACTCGAACGGCCGGGAGGCGACCAGCCGCATGCGGTGGTAGGCGTCGTGGGCCGGGAAGACGGGCATCCCGGCGCCGATCGCCGTGGGGTTGACGAACAGGTGCAGCTCGTCGAGCATCCCCTGGGCGAGGAGGTCCGCCACCAGGCTGCCGCCGCCGTAGGCGATGAGGTCGCCGCCGGGCTGGGCCTTGAGGGCGTTGACGGTCTCGGCGAGGTCCGCGGCCACGACGACGTTCTCCCACGGCGACTCGGCGAGGGTGCGGGAGAAGACCACCTTGGGCGTGCGGTTCATCCAGTCGACGGACGCCTGGTCCTCCCCCTCCGGTCCGGCGGCCCAGGCCGGGATGAAGCCCTCGGCCAGCCGCCGGCCCAGCACGATGGTGTCGACCGGCTCGGTGAGGGCGTCGACGTAGGCGTTGAGGTCGTCGCTCCACGGGCACGTCAACCAGTCCATCTCGCCGTTCGGGCCAGCCATGTAGCCGTCGATGCTGGTCTGGACCTGGAGCTTGAAGGTGCGCACGGGCGGTTCCTCTCGGGTTCGGCAGGCGGGTCACCAACCGGTGCCCACCCCTGCGTCGAACGGTGACGGTCGGGATCGACACGACGGAGGGCCACAGCGAACGACTCCTCGGGCGGGCGGCCAGAGGCCCGGCTGCTAGCTGACCGGCCCGCCCACCGTGCCGCTCGGAGCCGTGGCTTCGGCCACGGCGGCCGCAGCCACGGACCGCCGCCGCTCGCGTGCGGCGTCGACCACGAGGATGCCCAGCGCGAGCCACACCAGCGCGAAGCCGATCCACCGCGCCACCGGCATGTCCTCCCGGAGCACCAGCACCGCCGAGACCAGCTGCAGCGCGGGGTTGAGGTACTGCAGGTTGCCCAACAGGGACAACGGCAGCCGGTTGGCGGCCGCCGCGAACAGCAGCAACGGGAACATGGTCATCGGGCCGGACACCACGAGATACAGGTCCGTGACGTCCAGCCCGCCGACGGCGAAGGTCGCCGTGCCCGCCAGGGACATCGCGACGATGGTGATCGCGGCGAGCGGCACGAGCAGCGCCGACTCCACGGTCAGCCCCACGGTGGGACTCACCCCGCGCCCGAGCCGGTTCTTCACCAGGCTGTAGAGCCCGAACGCGACCGCCACCACGCCGGAGATCCACGGGAACGTCCCGTACCCGACGGTCACCACCACGACCGCCACGAGGCCGACGGCGGCGGAGACCCACTGCGCCGGCCGCAGCCGCTCGCGGTTGACGGTCACCGCGAGCAGGACCGTCACGAGCGGGCAGATGAAGTACCCCAGCGCCACGTCCACCGCCCGGTGGGTCAGCGCGCCGTAGGCGTAGAAGAACCACACGACGCCGATGAGCAACGACGCCAGGCCGAGCAGGTTGCGGGCGTCGCGATCGCCGAGCACCCGCAGCAGCGCCGTCCACTGGCGGGTCACTGCGACGATCACGATCATCACGACGGCGGCCCACACCACGCGGTGCGCGACGATCTCGAGCGCGTGGACGTCCCAGAGCAGGATCAGGTAGAGCGGGAAGAAGCCCCACGTCACATAGCTGACCAGCGCTGCCGCCAGCCCGTCGCGGCGGTCCCTGGTTTCGATCGCGTCCATGGCCGGTGCGATTCTCCCCGTCCTCAGCGTGTCGTGACCGCCTCGGCCACCTTGAGGTCCACGCGGTTCTGGGCCTGGGCGACGTGCCGACCGGCGAGGCGGCCCGAGATCATGGCCCAGCCGATGTGCAGGCCGTGGTTGAGCAGCTGCAGCCCGCCCTGGCCGGTCGAGCCGGCCGCCCACAGCCCGGGGATCGGCTCGCCGTCGGCCGTGGTCACCCGCAGCCGGGTGTCGACGGCGAGGCCGCCGTCGGCGAGGGTGACGTAGGCGTTCATCGGGCCGAGGGCGTAGAAGGGCCCCTCCGTGACGCCGTCGCCGAGGTGCTCGCGCCCGAACTCCGGGTCCGCCCCGGCGGCCACGTGCCCGTTCCACCCCTGCACGGTGGCGCGCAGGGCGGCCGGGTCCATGCCGAGGTCCGCGGCGAGGTCCTCGAGCGTGGCGGCGCGGTGGTAGACGTCGGGGCGGAAGCGCTTGTAGTCCTGCACGTAGGCGTACGCGACCCCCGGGAAGGTGGAGACCGGGTTGGGCCAGGCGGAGAACTGCTTCGCGACCTTCGCGTCGAAGATCATGTACCCGGTGTTCGCCTCGGTGGCCGCCACGGCCCGGGCCATCACCTTGTCGGAGTCCTCGTTGGCCAACCGCCGCCCGTCGGGACCGACCAGGATCGCGCCGGCCGCGTACATCGTGTTGTTCGGGCCGATCCACGACGTGAGCGCCCCGCGGATGACATAGGCCAGGAGGTTCTTCGGCAGCCGCTCGACGACCACCCGCATGAGCCTGGTCAGCCCCGGCACCGAGGGCAGCATCTTGATCGGGTCGGGCCGGGTCGACGGCGCGAAGCGCAGGCCCTCGTAGAGGCGGTCCATCTGCATCATGACCCCGCCGGCCTCGGTGCCCAGGTAGTACCCGTCACCGGTGTTGTTCGGGTTCACCGGCGGCACCTTGGCGGCGTCCTCGCCGACGAACTGCGACTTCAGCTCGGTCGAGGCCGAGTAGTCGCCGGTGGCCAGGATGACGCCGCGGCGGCCGAAGTAGTTCTGCCCGTTCGCCGCGGCGCCGATGATCTCGCCAGCTGCGTTGCGCAGCAGCTGGTCCACCCGCATCGAGGTGTAGATGGTCACGCCACGCTTCTTGCACTCGCGCAGCAGCGCCTCGCGGTAGGCCTTGGAGTTCGGCAGCACGTTGTGCATGCGCGGCTTCTCGTACGGCGGCTCCGGCGTCGGGCCCAGGAACTGCACGCCGATGCTCGAGAGCCACTCCACCGTCGGCCCGGCGTTCTCGGCCAGCACCCGGCGCAGCTCGGTGTTCTCGCGCGCCTCGAACGGACCGTTGGCGACCTTCATGTCCTCGATGAACAGGTCGATGCTGTCGTTGACGCCGGCCCGGTACTGGTAGGACGTGTTGGCCGCGGTGAAGGAGCCCACGGACATCGCCGTGCTGCCTCCGACCTGCGGGCACTTCTCCAGGACGATGACCGAGGCCCCCGACGTCGCGGCGGAGATCGCGGCGCTCATGCCCGACCCGCCCCCGCCGATGACCAGCACGTCCGCGGTGTAGATCATGTGACTTCCTCGTCTCTCTCGTGGTGGTGCGTCAGTGCGCCGCGGCCAGGGCGTCGGGCGCGACGGCCGAGCTCGCCGCCGCGGCCAGGGCGTCGGGCGCGACGGCCGAGCTCGCCGCCGCCGCGCCCGCCCAGCGGCCGGTGATGTACCCGGGGGCGAGGCCGCCGGCGTAGCCGTAGTTCGACAGCCCGCCGATGTCGGCGCCGGCGGCGTACAGCCCGGGGACCGGACGGCCGTCGGGGTCCAGGGCCGCGCCGTCGGTGCTGGTGCGGATCCCGCCGAAGGTGAAGGTGATGGACGGCTGGACCATGAGGGCGTAGAAGGGCCCGGTCCGTGGCGGCCGGGCGTCCGCCGCGACGGGCACGCCGTCGGCGACGCCGCCGCCCGCCGCGGCGACCTCGACGTAGCGCGCGAGGGTGCGCGTCAACCGCTCGCCGTCGACGCCCCAGGCAGCCACGGCGGCGACCAGGTCCTCGAGGGTGTCCGCCTCCGCGTGCCGCGCCCCCGCCTCCACCGCGACGGCGTAGCGGTCGATGACGCCCAGGCCCGGGAAGGGCTCCTCGGTGCCCTCGGTGCGCCGGACGTGGTCGTCGAAGAGGAGGACGCCGCGGGCCTGGGGCTGGAAGGTGACGGCCTGGTTGAGGAGCTCGTCCCCCTCGGTCTCGTCGACGAACCGCTCGCCGCGCAGGTTCACGAAGACCGTGGAGCCGGAGTAGTACTGCGAGGCCGGCAGGTAGTCCTGCGGCTCGAACCGGGTGATCGGGTAGCCGATGAGGTGGCCGTAGAAGGTGCTCATCGCCGTCGTGCCGCCGGCGCCGGCGGCCCGCGCCATCCGCAGCCCGTCGCCGACGCTGCCGGGGTTGGACCGCAGCAGCAGCCGGTCGGCGTTCGGGCCGATGTGGCGGGTCAGCTCGTCGCGCGCGCCCTGGAAGCCTCCGGTGGTGAGGACGACGGCGGCAGCGTCGTAGCGGACCAGGCGGCCTTCGGCGTCGCGGGCCAGGACTCCGGTGACGCGGCGGCCGTCGTCGAGCAGCCGGACCACCGTGGTGCCGGTGCGGGTCTCGCCGCCGGCGGCGCGGACCTCCTCGCGGCACCAGGCCAGGATCGCCGTGATGTCGGTGGAGTAGCCGATGCCGAAGGTCATGATGTCGCGCTTGGGCTCGTCGGCGACGCGGACCCCGGAGGCGCGCAGCTCCGCCAGCGCCTCCTCGTAGTCGGCGACGAGGCGTGCCCCGAGCGCTACGTCGCCGAGCGGGATGCGCGCGCGGTAGGCCTCCACGGTGGGGGCGGTCCAGAACATGCCGGCGGACAGGGCGGCCGAGCCGCCGAAGTCGTCCAGCTTCTCGAGCAGGGCCACCCGGGCCCCGCGGCGGGCGGCCGTCATCGCCGCCGCCGAGCCGGACACCCCGGACCCGACCACCACGACGTCGGCGCGGCGCACCTCGTCGACCTGCTGCGTCATCTCTCGATCTCCTTCGACCAGTTGCGTGCGTGCGAGTTGGCGGGCGGCCGGACCGAGGGGCCGGCCGCCGGGATCAGGCGCGGACGGCGGCGCCGAGCCGCGCGGCGGCGCGGGCGGCGACGATGCGGCCGAACACCGCGCCCTTGCCCAGCGAGGTGCCGGTCATGTAGGCGGCGCCGTGGAAGCCGCCGGTGACCTCGCCGATGGCGTACAGGCCCTCGATGACGTCGCCGTCGACGTCGACCACCTCGCCCGCGGGGGTGATGGTGACCCCGCAGTAGGTCGTCGTCATGAGCGACTTGGCCGGGTAGGCGTAGTACGGGGCGGTGTCGATCGGGAGCAGGTCACCCACGCCGTTGCACAGGCTGGTGCGGCCGACCTCGTCCGCCGCCTCGCCGGCGGCCGCGGCGTTGTACCGCCGGACGGTCTCGGCCAGGGCGGCCGGGTCGATCCCGGCGGCCGCGGCGAGCTCCTCGATCGTGTCGGCCTTGTACACGTGGCCGATGTCCTCGAGGGTGTCGATGTCCTTCAGCGGGATCCCCCGGTGGGACTTCGCCCGCACCTTGGCGTCGAAGACCTCGAAGCCCAGGCCGCCGGGCTGGTCGAGGACCACCCGGCCCAGGGTCTTGTAGTCCTGGGACTCGTCGACGAACCGGCGCCCCTCCGTGTTCACGATGATGGCGCCCATGTAGTACGCGGTTAGCAGCTCGTGGAATTCCTCCCCCGTCTCGGGGTGGGAGCCGTAGGTGCCCGAGACGAAGGACATGTCCGCCATCCCGGCGCCGAGCTTCCACGCCATCGTCAGCCCGTCGCCGGTGTTGCCCTTCCCGCCGTACGGGATGGCGGCGAGCTGCTCGGGGGCGAAGACCTTCAGCAGGTCCGTCCCCCGGGAGAACCCGCCGGTGGCCAGCACCACTCCGCCGCGGCCGGTGAACAGCGCCTCGCCGTCGGCCGTGGCGGCGACGACGCCGGTGACCCGGCCGTCCTCGCGCACCAGCCGGACCGCCCGGTGCTCCAGGCGGGTCTGACCGCCGGCGGCGGTGAAGTCGCGGTGCAGACGGGCCAGCACGTCCGTGATCACCGAGTTGTGGCCGCGACGGGCCGACATCCCCGAGCTGATCTCCACCTCACGGAAGACCACGCCGTGGTCCTTCAGCCACCGGTAGGTCTGCTCCTGGTTGGCCAGGTAGGCCTCCAGCAGGGCCGGGTCGTTGAGGTGCTCACCGAGTTCGAGCATGTCGCGCCGGAACAGCTCGGCGGAGTCCTCGATGCCCTGCTCGGCCTGCTCGGGGGTGCCGGAGAAGGCGAACCAGCCGCCGCTCATCGCCGAGGAGCCGCCCAGCTTCTCGGTCTTCTCCAGCAGGACGACCCGCAGGCCGGCCTCGGCGGCGGACGTCGCCGCCGTCTGCCCGGCGATGCCGGACCCGACGACGACCAGGTCGAAGGTGTGCTCAGGCAGGGACATGGGTGCAGCTCGCTCTCGGTGTGGTGATCGGGAAGGGTGGGTGGCGAGGGGCGGGGCTCAGCAGGTCAGCCAGCCGCCGTTGACGTCCAGGCTGGTGCCGTTGACGTAGGAGGCCTGGTCGCTGACGAGGAAGGCGACGGCGTCGGCGATCTCCTCGGGCCGGGCGAAGCGCCGCATGGGGACCTGGTCGAGCAGCGGGCCCTCGGGCGGCACCTGACCCATCATCGGGGTCTGGACGAACCCGGGGGCCACGCCGTTGACGCGGATGCGGTGGTCGGCCAGCTCGCGGGAGAGGCTGGCGGTGAGGTTCTGCAGCGCCGCCTTGCTGGCGGCGTAGGCGACCGTGGAGGGCAGGTAGGGCGGGAAGGCGGCGCCCTCGAGCCCGCCGGTGCCCAGCTTGGCGGTGATGGACAGCAGGTTCACGATGCTCGCGCTGCCGTCGGTGGGCATGTGCCGGAAGGCCTCGCGGACGAGGAAGAACGGGGCGCTGACGTTGACGGCCAGGACCTGGTTCCACTCCGCGTCGGTGAGCTCGAAGAACGGGATCTTCCGGCCGTGCCGCTTCGGGGAGATGCCCACCGCGTTGACGAGCACCCCGATCGGGGCGTCCTGCGCGGCCAGCTCCGCGAGGTCGCGGTTGACGGCCGAGTCGGTGAGGTCGCCGGCGAACCCGCGGTGCTCGGCGCCGTCGACCTCGGGCAGGCTTGCCGCCGCGGCGTCCGCGGCGGCGGCGTCGATGTCGGCGACCACGACGCCGTAGCCGGCCCGGGCGAGGCGGTGGCTGATGGCGGAGCCGATGCCGCCGGCGCCGCCGGTGACGATCGCCGTGCGGGTCAGCGCCGGGGCGGGGCGCCCCGAGCGGTCGGCGGTCACGGTCAGGATGGTGGTCATCGGTCTGCTCCCTGGGTAGGGGCGAACGCCGTGTCGGCGTCCGCGACGGTCACGGGCAGGGAGCGGATGGGCGAGAACGAGGTCGGGTACATGATCTTGTTCGCCATCGTCATGATCATCGGGCGGATGATCGCGAGGCACTCCTGCCACTGCTGGTTCGCGGCGAGCTGGGCGCGGCGGGCCCGGCGGTCCTCCAGGTCGGTGTAGGCCCAGAAGTGGTTGAGCTCGTTCTGGGTGCCGAACTCGGTGACGAAGTAGCCGAGGAACCCGCCCAGGATCGGCTTCTGCGCCGGCAGCCCGATGGTCTCGTAGGCGTCGAGGTACTCCGCCAGGCTGGCGCCGGTGTGCAGGACGTAGGTCCGCTGCTCGACGATCACCGCGCCACCTCGCTCGCCGCGGGGACGGGGGGGACGACGCCGGCGGCCGGGACCCGGCCCGCGGCCTGCCCGCCGGGGACGTACCGGCCGAACCGGTGCTCGCCGCCCTCGAGGGTCTTGCCGTCGCCCATGAGCAGCATGTTGACGATCGCGGCGACGATGGTGACCACCCAGAAGACCGTGATCGCGATGGTGCTGCCGCCGCTGAGGCTGGTCAGCCAGGAGGCCAGGAACGGCGCGGGGGCGGCGAAGATGAGGTTGGCGCCGGTCAGGGCGAGGGCCGAGCCGGTGTAGCGCATGTGGGTGGGGAACGCCTCGGCGTAGAGGGCGCCCTGGCCGGCGTTGCCGAACTGCGCGGTCACGAGCGCGAAGGCGACGATCGCGAGGGTGAGCGGGAAGCTGCCCAGGTCCACCACGCGGAAGAAGACGACGGCCGCGAGGAGGGTGCCGACGGACCCGGTCATGAGGATCCTGCGCCGGCCGTAGACGTCGGCGAGGCGGCCGCCCCACCAGATCGCGATCACCGACAGGAAGTTGGAGATCATGATGATCGTGAACGTCTGGTTCTTCGTGAAGCCGTGCTGGGTGAGGTAGCTGATGCCGAAGACCGAGACGATGTAGAAGGTGATGACGATCGGCGCGAAGGCGAGGATCAGCCGGGCGATCGTCCAGCCGTGGGTGCGCAGCACCGCCGCGGGGCTGGCCGTCTCCTGGGCGGCCTCCTTCACCCCCTCCTGGAAGACCGGGGTCTCCTCGACCTTGACGCGGATGTAGATGCCGACCGCCACGAGCAGGATGCTCAGCAGGAACGGCACCCGCCACCCCCACGACATGAACGCGGCGTCGGTCAGCACGCCGGAGAGCACCGCGAGCAGGAGGTTGGCGGCCACCTGGGAGACCGGGGACCCCATGGCCATGAGGGCGCCGTAGAAGGCCCGGCGGTCCTGGGGCGCGTGCTCCATGGTCATCAGCTGGGCGCCGGTCGCCTCCCCGCCCAGGGCGAAGCCCTGCACGAAGCGCATGAGCACCAGGATCAGTGGCGCGAGGACGCCGATCGAGGAGTAGGGCGGCAGCAGGCCGATCACCATCGAGGCCACGCCCATGGAGATGAACGTGGTGAGCAGGATCCGGCGCCGGCCGAACTTGTCGCCGAGGTGCCCGAACACCATCCCGCCGAGCGGCCGGGCGAAGAAGCCGACGCCGAAGGTGGCGAACGAGGCCAGCAGGCCCGCGGTCGCGTCCATCTGGTGGAAGAAGAGGGCGGGGAACACAGTGGCCGACATGGCGCCGTAGACGGCGAAGTCGAACCACTCCAGGGCGGAGCCGAAGGTGCCGCTGACGACGGCCTTCTTGGCCTGGGGCGGGGCGGGCGTCGTCGGCCGTAGAGGACGCTTCACCAGCTGCGTCGGGGACTGACTCATCGGGGACTCCTTCGTCGACCTGAGTGGGGCAGGGAGAGGGTGCGGGGTGCCGGGCTCTTCGCGCGCCATGGGTAGCGGCGGCGGTGCTCGGGCGTCCGCCCGACGTCGGGCGGTGCGGGCCGCGGGAAGACGTGGTCCCGCGGGGTGACTCCGACGGTAGGAGGGTGCTTGCGCTGCGCGCAAGTCCCTGTAGAGTTTTTGCGTGCACCGCAATGAAGCCTCTGCCGGCCGCGTCGAGGCCGTCCACCGCGCCCTCGTCCTCCTCAAGCTCATGGCGGAGGAGGGCTCGCTCAGCGTCACCGAGGCCGGCCACGCCCTCGACGTCAACCCGTCGACGGCGCAGCGCCTCCTGGCGACCCTCGTCGGCGACGGCTTCGCCACGCAGGGCGAGCGCAAGCGCTACGAGCCCGGCCCCGAGCTGCTCCGCCCGGGCGCCTCGCGCCCGATCCCGCCGCTGCGCACCCGCCTCCGGCCCTACCTCGAGCGGCTCTTCGAGCGCGTCGGCGAGACCGTGCACGTCGCCACGCTCGTCGGGACCGAGATCCACCACCTCGACGGCGTCGAGGCGACGACGCATGCGCTGCGCTTCGGCCTGCGCGTCGGCGTGCGGCTTCCCGCGCACCAGACCTCCGCGGGCAAGGCGATGCTCGCCGCGCTCGCCCGCGAGGACGTCGACGCCCGGTACCAGGTGGCGATGCACGGCACCCGGGGCGCCGACATGAACGTCGACCTCGAGCGCCTGCACCAGCAGCTGGCCAAGGTCCGCCGCCAGCGCGTGGCGACCAACTTCGAGGAGAGCGAGGCGGGGGTCGCGGCCTTCGCCGTCTCCATCGGCGTCATCGACGGCGAGCGCGCCGCCTTCAGCATCGCCATGCCCATCGCCCGCTTCTCGAAGGCGGACCTGCCGAGGTTTGGTGGCGCGCTCGTACGCACCGCCGACGAGACGGCCGAGGCGCTCCGGCTCTGAGGTGGCGCGGGGTCGTCGCGCCGGCGGGCGCCGGCCGACCGGCCAACGCCGCCGGCCGGCCAACGTCACCGGCCGCACCGACCGGCCAACGTCACCGGCCGGCCGGCCGGGTCTCAGACGTGGCGCGCGCCGAGCTGGTCGAGCGGGACCTTGTAGGTCTCGCGCGCCGTCGCGACGGCGATCGCCGAGATCACGCACGCGACGGTCGTCAGCGCCGCCGCGGGCCACCAGGCGTCGTCGTTCGCGCTGGAGACCGCCTGGATGATCGACGGCGAGAAGCCCGTGAGGACGATGCCGAGCTGCAGGCCGATGGCCATCCCGCTGACCCGGAACTTGACGTTGAACATCTCGCTGAAGAACACGGGGTAGACGGCGTTCGTGGCACCGAAGGCGATGGTGATGCACAGGAACATGCCGAGGTAGATCATCGGCACGTTCGCCTGGCCGACGGCCCAGAAGAACTCCCAGACCGCGACGGCACCGACGAGGTTGCCGGCGATCAGCACGGGCTTGCGGCCGATGTTGTCGCTGAGCTTGGCGAAGAGCGGTTGGGTCACCAGGGCCGTCGCGTACCCGAAGATGGCGGTCCACAGCATGACGCTCGCCTCGATGCCGACGATGTGGGTGGCGTAGGTGAGGCCGTAGACCGGCACGACGGAGCTGATGACGATGAGGAACGCGGCGAAGATGACGCGGACGACGTCGAGGGGCTGGTGCCGCAGCAGCTCGCCGACCGGCACGCGGGAGACCGTCTCCTTCTCCTTGGTCTCGACGAAGACCTCGGGGTCCTCGATCGTCCGGCGGAGGACGAGGCCGAAGACGACGATGACGGCGCTGAACCAGAAGGGGACGCGCCAGCCCCAGGAGAGCAGCTGCTCGTCGGGCATCGCGGCCACGGCGAGGAACGCGAGGGTCGCGAGGATGTACCCGACCCAGATGCCGTTGATCATCCAGGAGGTGTACAGGCCACGCCTGCCCTCGGGGGCGTGCTCGAGCGTGAGCGAGGTGGAGCCGGCGGCCTCGCCGCCGACCGAGAGCCCCTGGAGCAGCCGGAGGGCCACGAGGAGGATCGGCGCGAGGATCCCGACGCTGTCGTACGCGGGCAGGCAGCCGATCAGGAACGTGGCGACGCCCATGACGAGCAGCGTCGCGATCATGACGTTGCGCCGGCCCAGCCGGTCACCGAAGTGCCCGGCGAGGAAGCCGCCGAGGGGACGGGCCAGGTAGGCCACGCCGTACGTGGCCAGGGAGAGCAGGAGGCCGGTGGCTCCGGCGTCGGGGAAGAACACCTGGCTGAAGACGAGGGCCGAGGCCGACGCGTAGATGTACATGTCGTAGTACTCGAGCGCCCCGCCGAAGAAGCCGGCGAGGGACGAACGCTTCCCCTGGTTCGTGCCGCGCGTCCTGCGACGGGACGGCGAGACTGGGGGCTTGACGCTGGTCGTCGTCATTGACTGGACCCTTTCTGGGAAGTGGTGGGGTGGGAATGGGCAGACGGACGCACGCTCAGTAGTCGGCCCGTCCGCCCGACAGGTCGTAGACGAACCCGGTGGTGAAGGAGGCGTCCCGGGAGGTGATGTAGGCGACGAGCGCGGCCACCTCACCGACGGTGCCGAAACGACCCATCGGGATGAGGGAGCGCTGCACCGCCTGGCGCTCCTCGGTCATCCCGGCGATCAGGGGCGTCTCGATGGTGGCGGGGGCGATCGCGTTGATGGTGACGCCGCTGGCCGCGTGCTCCTTGCCGACCGCCTTGACCATCCCGATCACCCCGGCCTTCGAGGCCGAGTAGGCCGCCATCTGGGGGTTGCCCTCCTTGCCGGCGATGGAGGCGATGTGCACGATGCGGCCGTACCGGGCCGGCACCATCCGGGCGAGGGCCGCGCGGGTGACGGCGAACGCCCCGCCCAGGTTGAGCGTGACGATGCGCTCGAACGTCGCCTGCGTGGTCTCGAGGGTCGGCTCGACGGGCCCGAGGATGCCGGCGCAGTTCACGACGACGTCCAGGCCGCCGAGCGCCGCTGTCGCGCCGGCGATCGCCTGCTCGACCGAATCTGGGTCCGTGACGTCAACGGCTCCGAGATGCGCGACGTCGAGCCCCTCCCGCCAGGTCGCGTCCGGCAGGTCGAGGGCCGCCACGGCGTGCCCTTCGTCCACCAGTCGCGCCACGATCGCGGCGCCCATCCCGCTGGAGGCGCCGACGACGACGGCGCGCTGCGCCGTGCGTCGCCGGTCGGGGCGCGCGCCGTCGACGGCCGGCACGCGCGGGGAGGGCTCGTGCCGGGTGCTGGGCGTCTGTCTCACGGGGACTCCTTCGTCGAACGAGAGGTGGAGGTGCGGGCCGAGCGGGCACACGGACACGCGCCGGGGGTGACGGGCGAGCCGTGGAGGCCGTGATGCGCTGCGGCGGCGATAAGGCGCAGCGCTGACGGCACTGTGGTGGACGGGGAACGGACTGTGGTCCCGTGCTGCCCCGGGGCACGAACGTAGGCGACGGTTTGTTCCTAGCGCAAGCCACTCAGAGGGCTTTGCGTATGACGCAACCGTGGCTGACTCTCAGCCTGCCCGGGCGGTCGAGGTCGCATGCACGGCGATGCCGTCGCGCCACGGGAGCAGCACCCAGGGCACCAGCGGGGGCCGGACCCGGGCGACGAGCGTGACCTGCGCGGTGACGCCGTCGGGGGTGCCGGTGGGCTCGCCGACCCGCAGCCCCTCGAACTCCCCCACGACCGCCGCCGGGGCCGCCGCGAGGTAGTGCCCCACCGCCTCCTCGACCGACGCCTCGCTCAGCGGCACCCGGGTGGGGCCGGGGCCCCCGGTGCCGGCACCCCCGTAGTACCGCGCCTCGTCCAGGGCGTCGGCCGCGTCGGCGGCCACGGCGTCCGCGAGCGCGAGCAGCCGCTTGCGCTCGATGTGCACCGCCGAGGCGCTGGAGACGACGAGGACGAGCGCCAGCACGAGCGTGGCGAAGGCGAGCGTGAGCAGCAGGATCTGGCCCTCCTCGCGGGCGGGCGCGCCGCCGCGCGCGCCGGGGTGGCGGGCGCTCACCGGGCCTCCCGGAACGTGCCGACCACCACCAGGTGCGCGGCCGAGACGGGCACCCGGGCGGGGACCTCGGCGCGGATCGCGTCGGGCACGAGGGGCAGGTCGACGGCCATGTCGACCCGGACGAGCACCTGCGCACCCGGGGCGAGGCACGGGTCCTGGGCGCAGGTGACGGCGAGGGCGGCGCCGCCCTCGACGTCGAAGCCCTGGTCGGAGAAGGCGAGTGCGACGGCCCGCTCGGCGCGGGCGACCCCGGCGTCGAGGGACTCGGCCTGAGCGAGGATGCGCCCGGCCTCCCGCGCCGCCCCCTCGGCGGCGAACGCGGCCGCCTGCACCCGGGCGAGGGTGAGCACCAGGTAGACGATCGGCACGAGCAGCAGGAGGCTCACCCCGAGGAACTCCACGACCGCGCTGCCGGCGTCGTGCGCCCGGCGGAGACGCCGCCGGAGCCGGCCCCCTGCGGCCCCGCCGTGTCGCCGCCGCGCACCCCGGGTGCCACCGCGCCGGCCCGTCCCCGGGTCCCGCCGTCGGGCGCCGCCGCGTCGCCGGCCCGGCCCCCGGCCCCGCCGTCGGGTGGCGTCCGCCTCCGGCGCGTTCACGGCGCGAGGGCGAGGTCCGGCTCGACGACGGCGTGCCCGCGCACCGTCACCACCCCCGCCGGTCCCAGCAGCCCCAGGACCGGCAACGGCGCGCGCACCGTCACCTGCACCAGCCGGCCGTCACCGTCGGGCACGAACGCGGCCGTGACGTCCTGGGCGTAGGTGGCCGAGAGCGTCATGCCGATGAGCTCGCGGGTGCGGGCGACGCCGTCGGCCGGGCCGGAGCCGTGGAGGGCGGCGTGCCGGGCGCCCTCGGAGGCGGAGTCGATGAGGGTGTTGCGCACGTGCAGGGCCAGGGTGAGCTGGATGAGGGCGAGGACGAGCGCAAGGACGAGGACGGCGACGAGGACGAACTCGACCATCGCGGAGCCGTCCGCAGCGCCGGCACCGCCGCGGCCCCTGCCCGCCCGCCGCGGCCACCGGCCGTCGCGGGCGGTCAGAAGTTCAGCACACGGTTGATCGCGGTCTCGAACACGCTGGACAGCGCCGGGCCGGCGACGGCCCAGATCGCGATGACCAGGCCCGCGGTCATCAGGGTGACCAGCACCCAGCCAGGGACGTCGCCGCGGTCGCGCTCCCGCGGACCGGGCCAGGCGAGGTGGGCGCGGACGCGGTGCGTCAGGGTGGGCCGCATGGGTCGTGCCTCCTAGGTCGAGACGGTGACGGGCGGCCGCGCGCGCTCCGGCGGGCGACCTCATAGGCCCACCTGCAGGACGGCGAGGCCGGGGAAGATCGCGAAGAGCACGGTGACGGGCAGCACGAGGAAGACGACCGGCACCATCATGGCCAGCTCTTTCTTCCCGCCGGTCTCCATCAGCTCGCGGCGCGCGCTCTCGCGCGCGTCCTGCGCCTGCGCGCGGAGGACGTCGCCGAGCGGTGTGCCCCGCTCCAGGGCCACGGCGACCCCCTCGGCGAAGCGGCCCACGGCGGGGGCGTCGGAGCGGCTGGCCATCCGCTCGAGCGCGACGGCCAGCGGCACGCCCGAGCGCGCCTCCGCCAGCGTCCGTCGCACCTCCTCGGCCAGCGCCCCGCGCGTCGTGCCCGCCACCCGCTCCAGGGCTCCCACGGGCCCCTCCCCCGCGCCGACGGCGAGCGCGAGGAGCTCGGCGACGTCGGGCAGCTCCGCCCGCATGCGCTCCTGGCGCCGGCGCACCGCCCGGGTCAGCGCCTGGTCGCGGGCCGCCGCGCCGCCGACCGCGCAGAGCGCCACGCCCAGAAGGAGGGGGGCCAGCGGGGCGCCGCGGACCATCCCCAGCGTCACCGCGAGGAAGAGCCCGCCCGCCAGGCCGATCGCCGCCCACAGCAGCTGCTCCATCCGGAACTGGTCGAGGGTCATGGCGCCTCCGGCCAGCTGCAGGCGCCGGCGGATGCTCGTCGAGGTCGATCCCAGCCGTTCGAGGAACCGTTCGGCGTCGCGCAGCCCCGGCGCGAGCAGCCGCTCGAGCGTCGGGAACGGGGTGCTGGTCGGCCGGTCGGCGAGCAGGCGCGAGGTGCGGGGCCGCTCGCGCAGGTACGGCGCGACGCGGTCGAGGAGCGTGACGCGCCGGGCGCCGAGGCGCCACAGCACCAGGCACAGCCCGAGCCCGCCGACCAGGCCGATCCCGGCCCCGGTCACCGCGGGGCTCACCGCAGCACCCGCTCTTCCTCGGGCAACCGCCCGATGCGGACCATCAGCCAGTACGCCAGGACGGAGCAGCCCGCGCCCGCGCCGAGCACGACGACGCCGGCGGCGGAGTTGTACGCGGCCGCCGTCTCGGCGCGGGTCGAGAGCAGGAGGAGCACGACCCACGGGGCGGCGACGGCCATCCGCGCGCCGTTGACCGTCCAGGACTGTCGCGCCTCGAGCTCGCCGCGGGTGCGCAGGTCCTCCCGCAGCATCAGGGCGAGGGTGCGCAGCAGCCGGCCGAGGTCGGTGCCGCCCACCTCGCGGGTGAGCCGGAGGGCCTCGACGATGCGGTCGGCGACCGGGTCGGCCAGCCGCGCCTTGAGGGCGGCGAGGGCGTCGTCGAAGCGACCCGTGGCGCGGTAGTCCCTTGCGAAGCCGCGGAACTCCGCGCGCACCTCCTCCGGGCCACGCTCGCCGAGCGCGCCGAGCGCCTCGGGCAGCGACAGGCCGGCGCGCACGGCGGAGACGAGGTGGTCGATCACCTCCGGCCACACCGCCCGCAGCGCGGCGCGCCGGCGGCGGGCGCGCGAGCGGACGAGCAGCGTCGGCGCGGCGGCGACCATGACCGCGAAGCACAGCGCGATCGGGGGCGAGGCGGTGACCGCGACGGCGGTGAACAGGGTCGCCAGGGCGAGGCCCGCGGAGGTGAGGACCAGGGAGACGGGGCGCACGGCGGGGGCGCCCGCCTGGACGAGCAGGTCCTGGGTGCGCTGGGACCAGGTGGGGCGCGCCGGGACGCGCGGGGCGGCCCGCTCGAAGAAGGAGAACCACACCGACAGCAGCCCGGCGCCGAGCAGCAGCCCCGCGACGGCGCCCACGGCTACCGCCCGTCCTCGGCCAGCAGCGCCGCGACGTCGTAGCCCGCGCGTGCGAAGCGCTCGTCGGCGAGGTGACCGGCGCCGCGGACGAGCCGGCCCGCGCGGCGCACGAAGAGCTCGGCCGCCTCCACCACGGCGTCCTCCACCCGCCCGGTCACCGCGACGATCTCACGGACGCCGCGCCGTCCGTGGCGGTCGAGGTCGAGATGGACGACGAGGTCGACGGCGGAGGCGACCGTGGGGATGACGAACGCGGCGGTAACGTTCTCGCCGGCCAGCAGCGGCAGGGTGCACAGTTTCGTGACCGCCTCCCGGGCGGAGTTGGCGTGCAGGGTGCACATGCCCGGGATGCCGGAGTTCAGCGCGATGAGCATGTCGAACGCCTCGGCCTCGCGGACCTCGCCGATGACGATCCGGTCGGGCCGCATGCGCAACGCCTCCTTGACCAGGCGGCGCAGGGGCACCTCGCCGACCCCCTCGAGGTTGGGCTGCCGGGTCTGCAGGGCCACCGCGTCCCGGTTGCTCAGCCGCAGCTCGAAGACCTCCTCGCAGCTGATCACGCGCTGGGCGGCCGGGATGGCGCCGGCGAGAGCGCCGAGCATGGTGGTCTTGCCGGCCTGGGTGGCCCCGGAGACGAGCACGTTGAGGCCGGCGACGACGGCGCCGTCGAGAAACCCGGCCGCCTGCGGCGTGAGGGAGCCGAGCGCGACGAGGTCGCTCAGCCGGCGCGCGCGGGCCACGTACTTGCGGATGTTCACCGCCCAGGCCGAGCGGGTGATGTCCGGGATCACCACGTGCAGGCGCTCGCCGCCGGCGAGCGCGGCATCCACGAACGGGGTGGACAGGTCCAGGCGCCGGCCGGAGGCCCGCAGCATCCGCTCGACGAGGTCGCGCACCTGCCCCTCGTCGAGGATGGTCGTGGTCAGCTCGGGGCGCCCGCCGCGGGCGACGAACACCTTGCCCGGCTCGTTGATCCAGACCTCCTCCACCTCGGGGTCGTCGAGGTAGGGCTGCAGCGGCCCGAGGCCGGCGACGGCGTCGAGGACCTGCTTGGCGACCGCCCCGGGGTCCGGCAGCGGCGGCACCAGGCCGGCCAGGGAGCGATCGTCGTAGTCCGCGAGCGCGGCCGCGACCAGGGTGCGCACGCCGTCTGCGTCCCGCGCGGGGTCCATGCCCTTGCGGCGCACCAGTTCCCGCACCTCGGACTCGAGCAGCGCGACGCCGTCGTCCACCGGCCATCACCCCCGCGAATGGAGCCCGGTCCTGCCCGATACGTAGAGCAGAACTTAGGGGACCGGCCCGTGCCGGGGGTGGGGTTTCGGTCCGGGTTGTGGACGGCGCCGGCGACATCCCCGCCGCCTGGGGGCTCCAGTGCTGCGGGGCCCGCCGGCCGCGCGCGGCGCCACGGAACGCGCCTCCGAGCGTCATACCTTTGGCCCGATGGTCCCGTCGGCACCCTGCAACGCCTCACTCCCCCGGGCGCCAGGCCGATAGGGACGAATAGCCCCCACGTGTGACGAGGAGAGAGATGTCCGAGAGTCCGTACCAGTCCTCCCAGCCCCCGCACGGCTACAACGAGCCGTACCAGCAGGCGCCCTACGCCGGCGGCTACCCGCCGGCGGCGCCGCCCGCCTACGGCAACGGCTACGGCTACAACCAGGCGGCGGCCGACGCCAACAGCGCCGCCACCTTGTCCCTGGTCTTCGGGATCCTCGGCGTGATCGTGCTGCCGATCCTCGCCCCGCTGGCCCTGTGGCAGGCGAGCAAGGCGGAGAAGCTCGGCAAGTCCGCGACCGCCGGCAAGGTGCTCGGCTGGATCGGGGTCGTCTTCCTCGCCCTGGGCGTGCTGGCCTTCGTCTTCTTCGTCATCGTGGCCGCCGTCGGCGCCGGCGGGTACTGACGCACCGCGCGGCGCGGGCTGACGCCGCGCCGCGCCATGCACCACGAGAGCACCCCTGGGCGATCGCCGCCCAGGGGTGCTTCGTCTCGTGGCGTGCCGTCAGGACGCGGCGGGCTCCAGCGCAGTCGCCGGCTCCTTTGATGGCGACGCTTCCGCCGCCGCGTGGTGCCCGCGTCGCTGGCGCACCGCGCCGATCGCGACGACGACGACGGCGAGCCCGGCCGACAGCAGCAGCGACTCCCGCGTCTCGCCGATGACCACCATGCCGACGACCATGGCGACGATCACGACGATGGTGGCCCACGTGAGGTACGGGAAGGCCCACATCCTCACGGTGAGCTCGGCCCCGGCCGCCTCCTGGCGGCGGCGCAGGATCAGCTGGGAGACCGCGATGACCAGCCAGACGAACAGCGCGATGGCTCCGGAGGTGTTGACGAGGAAGAGGAACACCTCCCCGGGGGCGAGGTAGTTCAGGCCCACGGTGATGAACCCGACGACGGTCGAGGCCAGGACGGCGTTGCGGGGCACCCCGCGGCGGGAGACCTTCGTCCACGAGCGCGGCGCCTCCCCGCGGGTGGCCATCGAGAAGATCATGCGGCTGGCGGTGTACAGGCCGGAGTTGAGGCACGACAGCACCGACGTCAGCACGATGACGTCCATGATCACGCCCGCGCCCGGGATGCCGTAGTGCTCGATGACCGCCACGTACGGGCTCTTGGCCACCGAGGCGTCGTCCCAGGGCAGCAGCGTGACGACGATCGCGACGGACCCGATGTAGAACAGCAGGATCCGCCACACCGTGGAGTTCACGGCCTTCTTGACCGCGCCCACCGGGTCGGTGGACTCCCCCGCGGCGATGGTGGCGATCTCCGCACCGAAGAACGCGAACACGACGACGAGGATGCCCGCCATGACGGCGGCACCACCGTTGGGGAAGAAGCCGCCGTGGCCGGTGAGGTTGGCCAGGCCCGGCGCCTCGACGCCCGGCAGGAGCCCGGCGATGGCGGCGACGCCGAGGAGCAGGAAGACGACGATGGCCGCGACCTTGACGGAGGCGAACCAGAACTCGAACTCGCCGTAGGACTTCACCGACACGATGTTGGTCAGCGTCAGGGCCACCATGAGGACGAGGGCCCAGACCCACTGGTCGACGCCGGGCACCCAGCGGTGCACGATCGCGGCGCCGGCGGTGGCCTCGATGCCGAGGGTGATGATCCAGAACCACGCGTAGAGCCAGCCGATGCTGAAGCCCGCCCACGGGCCCAGCGCCTTGTCCGCGTAGGCGGAGAAGGAGCCGGTCTCGGGGTTGGCCGCCGCCATCTCGCCCAGCATGCGCATGACGAGGATGACGACGAGGCCGGCGGCCGCGTAGGCGACGAGGATGCCCGGGCCGGCCTGCCGGATGGCGGCTCCCGAGCCGACGAAGAGGCCGGCGCCGATGACCCCCGCGATGGCGATCATCGACAGGTGGCGGGGCTTGAGCGACCGGGCGAGGCCGGGCTGCTCGGCATCGGCGACGGGTTGCGACGCTCCAGAGCGCATGACAAGTACTCCTGAGACAGGTGGTGGGGATGGCGCGCGGCGGGGCTCTGGACCGGGTCACGCGGGGGAAGACCGTACCTCCGCGCCCGCGGGCGACCGGTGTCGGGGGTCACTTCCTGAGACGCCCGTCCACAACCACGCACCCGGGCCGGACACCGGATCCCGGCCGGCGCGCCCCGCCATTCCGCTCCCTGCGGCGCCTCGCCCGCGTCCGGGAGCGGGACCTTTCGGCGCGTGTGCCACGCTCCGCCCGGTGCCGCCGCCTACCGTGGCCGTGTGGTCCGCTCAGCACTCGCCCTCGCCGCCCTCGCCACCACGGCCGTGCCCGGCCTCGACGTGGTGGCCACGCGCCCGCCCCAGCGCGCGACGACGGACTTCCAGACCACCGGTCTGCTCGACGGCGGCGGGCGCCACTGGGTGATCCGGGCGCCGCTGCACCCCGCCGCCGGCGCCTCCCTGGAGGGCGAGGTGGAGCTGCTCGCCAACCTCGCCCCCGCCGTCGACGCCGGCCGGCTGCCGTTCGCCGTCCCGCGCCCGGCCGGGTTCGCCGCCCTGCCCGAGGGCGGGCGCGCGATGGTCTACCGCGAGCTCGTCGGCCGCCCCCTGGACCTCGACCGGCTCAGGGGCGGGCCCGGCCTGTCGGCCGAGCTGGGCCGGGCCCTCGCCGCCTTCCACGAGCTCGACACCGCCGTGATCGCCGACGCCGGGCTGCCCGTCTACGACGCCGAGGCCTACCGCCGGCGCTGCCTGGCGGAGGTGGACGAGGCCGCCCGCACCGGGCACGTGCCCTCGGTGCTGCTCAACCGCTGGGAGCACGCCCTGGAGGACGTGGCGCTGTGGCGCTTCCGCGCCACCCCCGTGCACGGGGATCTCGCCCCCGAGCACGTGCTCGTCCACGACGGGCAGATCACCGCCCTGCTCAGCCTCGCCGACGCCCACGTCGGCGACCCGGCCGAGGACCTCGGCTGGCTCATGGCGGCCGCGCCGGAGGACGCCCTCGACGCCATCGAGGAGGCCTACGCCCTGGCGCGGACCGAGGGCCCGGACGGCCACCTGCTGGACCGGGCGCTGCTCGTCTCCGAGCTGGCGCTGGCGCGCTGGCTGCTGCACGGCGTGCGCACGGACGAGCAGGCGGTGGTCGACGACGCCGCCGCGATGCTGCGCCAGCTGGCCGCCGACGTCGAGGACGCCCCGGGCATCGGCGCGCACGAGCCGGTCGTCGTGCCGGACTACACCTGGCCCGGCGAGGACGCGTGGGCGGACGTCGCGGGCGACGCCGAGGCGCCCGCCGCCGGAGCCGACGAGGTTGCCACGGCCGAGACCGGCGCGGCCGAGGCGGCAACCGGTGCGGACAGCGAGCGGGCCGGGGCCGGCGCGACGGAGCCGACCGGCGCGGCGGGGACCGACCCGGGACCGGGCGGGGCTGCCTCGTCCGCCGCGGCGGAGGCCAAGTCCGGGGGCCGCGACGCCGCGGCGTCCGCCGACGCCCGCCGGCACCCCGACCCGGCGGCCGACACCGAGCCGCTCGACCTGGCCGACCTGCCCGACTTCCTCGCGGCGCGCGAGACAGCCGAGGACGTGCCCGCCGGCGACGACCGGCGCGGCTGACCTCAGCCGCGGCTGACCGCCCGACGGACCGCAGGCCCGGCGGGTCCGGCGAGGCACCGGGCCTGCCGCTCCCGGCCGAGCCGCCGGGGAGGTGGAGTCGTCAGGCCGGCGCATGCCCGGCCGCGAGCGCCGCGGTGATGCGCCCGACGATCTCCTCCTCGCTCAGCGCCCCGGCACGCACGGTCTCGTCCGCCCCGACGTAGTAGAACGCCGCGCCGACGCGCTCCAGAGCCGTCCCGGCCGCCCGCGCCCAGGCGAGCCGGTAGAGCGCCAGCTGCATCTCCCGCTGGGCGAGCTCCTCGGGGCCGCGGGGCGGGCGGCCGGTCTTCCAGTCGACCACCTCCACCCCGTCGGGCCCGTCGAAGACGGCGTCGATGCGGCAGCGCACGATGGTGCCGGCGACGGGGGTCTCGAGGTCGACCTCCACCGCCACCGGCACCCGCTGGGCCCACTCCGAGGCGGCGAAGGTGCGCTGCAGGGCGGCGAGCTCGGCGTCGGTGAGGTGCGGCGCCTCGGCGCGGTCCTCCCCGCTGCCTTCGACGTCGTCGATGTCGAGCAGCGCGCTCTGGCCGTAGAAGTGCTCGACCCACTGGTGGAAGCGGGTGCCGCGGCGCGAGACCACGGTGGGCTCGGTGGGCACGGGGCGGCGGCGGTTGCGGGCGAACGCGCGCGGGTCGGCCACGAGCCCGACCACCGCGGAGGCCGAGAGGTGGCCGGCGAGGGGGACCTCCTGCTCGCGGGTGCCGGCGGCGTCCCGCTCGGCGAGCAGCAGCCGCGCGTCGGTCAGCCAGCGGGCGGCGGCGTCGTCGGGCATGGGCTCGTCCAGCCGCAGGGGGTGGGTGCGCTGCCGCTCGGCGGCGGCGCGGACGGCCGCGGCCGCCGCCTCCAGCCGGGGGCGGCGGGGGCCGAGCGGGTCCACCGGCCACAGCGCGGTGACCTCCTCCTCCAGCGCCGGGTTGGTGACGTCGTCGCCCGGCCGGGGCGCCCACGCCGACCGGGTCGACCCGCCGTCGGCGTCGCCGTCGTCCGCGCTCGCCGGGGGCAGCGGCATGTCGGCGACCTGGCCCACGCTGTAGGGCTCGGTGAGGAACCGCGAGGGCGGCAGGGCGCTCTTGCCGTCGCGGAACCACGAGCCGGTGAGCAGCAGGGTGCTGCGGGCGCGGGTGACGGCCACATAGGCCAGGCGCCGCTCCTCGGCCACCTGGTGGGCGCCGGCGTCGGCGCGGAACTGCTTGCGGGCCTCCTCGACGTCCTTGTGGGTGACGGCGCCGAGCAGGTCGAGCTCGGGCAGGGACTCGGCGTCCCCGCGCAGCGGGTAGGGCAGCTCGCGCACGTCGGTGAGCCAGCCCGAGCCCGACACGGCGCCGTCGGCCGACGGCTTGCCGTCGTAACCGGGGAACTGGGTCTCCACCAGGCCGGGGACCGCGACGATGTCCCACTCCAGGCCCTTGGCGGCGTGGACGGTGAGCACCTGCACCACCGAGGACTCGGGCTCCTCGCCGGCCGGCTCGGCGGCGTCGAGGCCGCGCTCGCGCTCCTCGGCGGCGTCCAGCCAGGCGAGGAAGGCGCCGAGGGTGGGCTGCTCGGCGTCGACGGCGAAGCCGGCCGCCACCTCGGCGAAGGCGTCCAGGCTGGCGCGGGCGCTACCCCCGCCGCGGCCGGCCCGGGCGGCGACCTCGATGTCCAGGCCGAGCAGCTGCTCGGCGGCGACGACCAGCTCGGGCAGCGGCAGGTAGGTCAGGGCCCGGACCTGGCGCAGCACGGCGCCCAGGCGCTGGACCCGGCCGGCGCCGACGGCGGTCAGGGTGTGCCCGCGGCGGCTGGTCCACCCGGCGGCCGGGGGGTGGTCGACGGCCTCGGCGAGGCTGGACTCCTCGCGCGGGTCGAGCCGGCGGGCGTCGTCGTCGGTGAGGCTCGCGGCGGCCGCACGGGCCAGCTCGCGGGCCCAGTCCTGCAGCGCGTGCAGGTCGGCGACACCGAGACGCAGGTTGGTCAGCAGCCGCATGAGGGCGTCGCCGCGGCCGGCGTCGTGCGCGGCCTGCAGGGCGGCGCGCAGGTCGACGATCTCGGGGGTGGCCAGCAGCCCGCCCAGGCCGAGCACGCGGGCGGGCAGCCCCGCCTCGCGCAGCGCCTGGACGACGCCGGCGAACTGCGAGCGCTTGCGGCACAGCACCGCCGCGGTCTCGGCGGTGGCCGGGTCCCACCGGGCGGCGAGGAACGCGGCCACCTGCCGGGCCTCGTCGGCCTGTCCGAGCAGGTACCCGCCGAGCACCTGGCCCGCTCCCGCGCCCGGGCGGGCCCGCAGCACCGGCACGGTGATGTCCGGGCCGCCGACGCGTCCGGTGCGCAGCGGCGCGGCGATGGTGTTAGCCGCGTCGAGGATCGCCCGGTCGTTGCGCCAGGAGGTGCTCAGCGCGAGGGTGGCGGCCGGGTCGCCGGCGGCGGTGGGGAAGGTGTCGGGGAAGGTGGCGAGGGCGGCGGCAGAGGCCCCGCGCCAGCCGTAGATGGCCTGGTTGGGGTCGCCGACGGCGGTGACGGGGTGCCCGGCGCCGAACAACGAGCTGAGCAGCCGCAGCTGGGCGACGGAGGTGTCCTGGTACTCGTCGAGGAGCACCACCCGGTACTGGGCCCGCAGCTGGGCGCCGACGTCGGGAACCTCGGCGGCGATGCGGGCGGCGAGGGCCACCTGGTCGCCGAAGTCGATCAGGCCGCGCTCGCGCTTGAGCCGGGTGTAGGCGGCGACGAGGTCCAGCAGGGCGATCCGCTCACGCACCGCGCGGGCGGCCTTGGCGACCTCGGCGTAGGGGTCCTTCTTCTTCCCCTCGGGCTCCTTCTCCACCAGGTCGCGGTGGAGGTCCTCGAGCAGCTCGCGGGCCTCGGCCGGGGAGAGAAGGTGCTCGCCGAGCGCGCCGGCGAGGGCCAGCACGGCGTTGGTGACGGTGGCCGGGGACCGGTCGGTGGGCAGCTCCTCGGCCCAGCGTTGCACGAGGTCGTCGGCCAGCTGCCAGGCGGCCGCCTCGGTGACGAGCCGGGCGTCGGGGTCGGCGCCTACGCGCAGGGCGTGGTCGCGGGCGATGCTGCCGGCGAAGGAGTTGTAGGTGGCGATGTGCGGTCGGTCGGCGTCGAGGGTGGCCGCGGCGGCGTCGTCGTCCTCGG
The DNA here is from genome assembly GCF_009193175.1 of Georgenia ruanii. GTDB lineage: Bacteria > Actinomycetota > Actinomycetes > Actinomycetales > Actinomycetaceae > Georgenia > Georgenia ruanii. Next base: position 394,694 of record NZ_VUKE01000001.1, read on the forward strand.
TCTCCGGCCGAGCCACGAGGCCGACCGCGCGGAGCCGGCGCAGCCGCTGGCGCACCCGGTGGGCCAGCTCGGCCGCGGCCTTGCGGGTGAAGGTCAGGCCGAGCACCTGCTCGGCGTCGACCAGGCCGTTGGCGACGAGGTAGACCACCCGGGCGGACATCGTCTCGGTCTTGCCCGAGCCGGCGCCGGCGACCACGAGGAGCGGCGCGAGCGGGGCCTCGATCATGGCGCGCTGCTCGTCGGTGGGCGTGTGCTGGCCCAGCGCCTGGGCGATGTCGGTGGCGCTGTACCGCACGGCGGGCGCGGCGTCGCCGGTGGGGGCGACCGGTCCGGCGTCCGCGGCCGGGTGCTGGGTGGGTGTCGGCATCGGGGTCCTCGCTGCGGTGACGGGCTGAGAGGGGCTGGGGCTGGGTCGGCTCATCCGGTGACCCTCCCGCCGGTGTCCTGCAGCGGGCAGGAGGTGCGCACCGGGCAGTGCCGGCACTGGTCGGTGAGGCGGGCCACGAAGGTGGACCCGGCCATGGCCTCGGCGGCCTCGGTGACCAGCCGGGTGGCCCACGCGGGGTCCTCCGCGTCGGCCAGGGCCGGCTGGGCCCGCACGGCCGCCCCCTTTCCGGTGCCGAGGTAGACGAGCCGGCCGCCGGCCGCGTGCGCCTCCCCGAACGCGCCGGCGTCCACGGCCGCCTGGTAGGCGCCGAGCTGGGCGTGCTCGGCGGCCTTGTCGGCGCTGACCGGGCTGGCGGAGGTCTTGAGGTCGACCACCCGCACCCGCCCCTCGCCCAGGTGCTCGACGCGGTCCATCCGGCCGGTCAGGTGTGCCCGGCCGACGTCGGCGGTGAACTCCCGCTCGACGTCGACCTCCCCCGGCACCCCGGCGAGGTAGGCGGCGAGCCGGTCGATCATGGCGTCGGCGAGCACGCGCTGGCGCCGGCCGACCCAGCCCTCGCCCAGGCCCAGCCCGGCCCAGCGCGCCTCGAGGGCCGCGTGCATCTCCGCGGCGGTGCCGTGCGGGTGCTCCGCGGCGATCTCGTGCACCAGCGAGCCCACGGACTGGTCCATGCTGCGCTCCCCCCGCCCGCCGGCCTGCTCCAGCGCCCACCGCAGCGAGCAGCTGGTGGCCTGCTCCACGCTGGACGGGCTCACCGGCACCGGCGCGCCGGCCGGGCGCAGCGGCACCTCACTGCTCGGCGCGGCCAGCCCGGCCCACTCCTCCGGGGCGGCCCCGGTCACCCCCTGGTCCGTCAGGTGCGCGAGCAGCGCCGCGGCGGCGTCCCGGCGGCGGGCGGCGGCGTCGTCCTCGGCGGGCGACTCGACGGCGCAGCGCAGCTCGCTGACCAGGCCGCGCAGGTCCAGCGGCGCGGGTGCGCTGGCGAGCAGGTCGGCCGGCTCGGCGCCATCGGGGGCGAGGAGGTCGAAGAACGACGAGGGGCGCTGGTCCTCGTCGAGGACCGCGGTGACGAGCAGGCGGCGGGTGGGCCGGGTGACCGCGACGGCCAGCATGCGCAGCTCGTCGTCGAGGACCTGGCGGCGGGCCGGGCCGACGGCGCGGCGCCCGTCCGCGGACCGGCCGGCCTCGACGTCGGCGAGGGCCCCGGCGCCGAGCAGGGAGTCGCGCAGGCGCAGGTCCGGCCAGACGTCCTCCTGCAGGCCCGCGACGACCACGAGCTGCCACTCCTCGCCGGCCGCGGCGGCCGGGGTGAGCACCTGGACCGCCTCGGCACGCACGCCCCGCGCGGCGACGGAGTCCGCGGGCAGGTCCTGGGCGGTGACGTGGTCGACGAACCCGGCCGGGCCGCCGCCGACGGTGCGGTCGGTGTACACCTCCGCGGCCTTGAACAGGGCCATCACGGCGTCGAGGTCGGCGTCGGCCCGGTCGGCCCCGGCGCCGCCGGCCACGGCGCGCTCCCGCCACGGCTCGGCGAGCCCGGCGGCGTCCCACAGGGCCCACAGCGCCGTCTCGGCGGTGACGCCGTCGGCCTCCAGGGCGGTGCGGCCGGCGGCCAGCACGCCCGCCACGCGCAGCGGGGCACGGCGCACGTGCGGGGGCAGCGAGCGCGCCGCCTCGGGGTCGGCGACGACCTCGACGAGGAGCTCGTCGACCGGCCGGGCGCCGTCGGCGGCGCGCTCCCGGCCGCGCAGCACCCGGCGCAGCGCGCGGAGCGAGACGGCGTCCATCCCGCCGATGGCGGAGGTGAGCAGCTCGACGACCTGCTCGGCCTCGATCCGGCCCGCCAGCGCGGCGCGCAGCGCGGTCAGCAGGGGCCGCACGGCCGGTTCCTCGCGCAGCACCCCGGGCGTCGCGGTGCCCCCGGCCGGCACGCCCCAGCTGCGCAGCATGCGCTGGAAGCTGGTCAGGTCGCCGGAGGAGCGGACCACCACGGCCATCTGCGACCAGGGCGTGCCGTGGTAGATCCGCTCCTCGCGCAGCCGGCGGGCGACGAAGGCGCCCTCCTGCGCCCGCGAGCGCAGCAGGGACACCTCCACGCCGCGCGGCGCGGCGGGCCGGCCGCCGGCCTGGGCGGGCCCGTCCGGGGCGGCGGCGGGCCCCTCGTTGCCCGGGGGGCCGGCGGGCGCCGCGGCGACCCCGGCGCGCCGGTGCTCGGCGGTACCGAGAGTGGCGATCGCCCGGGTGACGGCCACGGCGGTGCAGCGCAGCACGCCGTCCCCGCGGTGCACGGTGGGCAGCACGAGCCGCGTCGCGCCGAACCCGCCGAGCGGCTCGCGGGTCTCGGCCAGCCCGACCAGCGCCGGGCTGCCGCCGCGGAAGCCCTGCACGCCGGCGTCAGGGTCGCCGTGCAGCAGCAGCTGCGCGCCGTCCTGCTCCAGGACGTGCAGCAGCCGGGCGGTGGCGAGCGTGGAGTCCTGGTGGTCGTCCACCACGACGGCGGACCACCGCGGCCGCGGGTGGCCGGGCACCTCCCGTTCCCAGGCGCGCAGCGCGGCGGTGGCCTCGTCGACGATCCGGGCGGCGTCGAGCCGGGCCCCGCGGTCCGGCGTCATCTCCCCCAGCGCCGTGACGTCCTGGTACTCGGCCAGCAGCACCGCGGCGGCCAGCCACTCGGGGCGGTCGTACCGCTCGCCGCGGGCCGCGAGGTCCTCGGGCCCCAGGCCGAGCTCGGCGGCGCGCATGAACAGGTCGCGCAGCTCGTCGCGGAAGGCGCCCAGCGCCAGGGTCTCCGGTCCGATGCTGTCCGGCCAGCGCACCGGCGCGCCCAACCCGGCCCGGTGGCCGGCGAGCAGCTCGCCGAGCACCTGGTCCTGCTCGGGGCCGGTGATGAGGGTGGGCGCCGGCTCGCCGAGCAGCGTCGCGCGCAGGCGCAGCACCGAGTAGGCGAACGACGCGGGCGTGCGCACCAGCACCTGGGTGGTGGTGCGGCCCAGCCGGGCGGCGACCGCGTCGCGCACCCGGGCGGCCCCGCGGCGGGTGGGCACGAGCATGAGCACGCCCTGGTCCCCGCCGCCGGGCCGGCCGGGGCGCCCGGCCTCGGCGCGGGCGCGGGCGAGGAAGGCCGCGAGCGCCGTCGTCGTCTTGCCGCTGCCGGGGGCGCCGACGACGAGCACGTGCCCGCCGTCGCCGGGCCACGCCGCCGCCCGCGCCTGCACGGGGTCGAGCGCGGGCGGCGGCGGGGGCGGCACCGGCAGGCTCAGCCGCAACGCGGCGGTCGGGGCAGCGGGATGTGGCATGCCCCGATGTCATCACGACGCACCGACATCACGGCGCCGGCCAGCCGTTCGGGCGGCATCCTTGCAGGTCGAGCGTCTGCTGGACCATCACCGGGGCGAGCTCCCCGGTCCCGGGGCAGCGCGCGTGGCCGTGCCCGAGCACGTGGCCCACCTCGTGGTTGACGAGGTAGCGGCGGTACTCGCTGACCGTGCCGCCGGCGGCGGTGAACGGTGCCGCGCCGTCGGACCACCGCCGGACGTTGAGGACCGCGGCGCCCCCGGTGGCGCAGGAGACCTGGCCCAGCGTGCGCAGCGGGTAGCAGAGCCGGTCGGTGAGGTCCGGCGAGGCGAGCAGCACCCGCACGTCCGCCGCGCCGTCGGTGCGGGCGAAGGCGAGGGTGCCGTCCGCGCCCCAGCTTCTCGGGTCGTTGAGGACCTCCATGACGTAGCCGGCGAACGCTGCGCCGTCCACCGGCAGGCCGTCCTCCACCTCGACCCGGACCGTGCGGACGTCGGCGGCCTCCCGCGGCGCCGGGACGGTGCCGGGCACCACCACCACGCGCCCCGCGCCCGCCGGGGGCACCTCGTCGGCGGTGAGGCCGGCGCGGGCCCGCTCCGCCTGGAGCACGGACACGACGCTGGCGCGCAGCCAGGCGAGGTTGAACGGCGGCGGCGCCGCGGGGTCCGCCGGCGGGGTGGGGTGTGCCGCGGCGGAGGCGGCCGAGCGGGCCGGCTCGTCCGTCGCCGCGGCGGCCGGCGCGCCCGCCGCCAGCGCGGCGAGGACGCCGAGCACGGCGAGGAGGGCACGGATTACGGGCACATCCGTCATCTTTTCATGTGGCCGTGCCGGCCCGCCGGACGGCGGCCCGTCACCGGCACGACCTACGATGGGCCGCAGTACTGCGAGCGCCGCCCGGCACCGCGTCCGGGCGACGCTCGCCACCGTCAAGGAGGAGACACTGTGGAGATCACCATCGGCGTCCGGAACGTCGCGCGCGAGATCACGCTCGAGTCCACGCAGAGCCCGGACGAGGTCCTCGCGGCGGTGGACAAGGCGCTGTCGGACAACACCAACCTCGTGCTGCAGGACGAGAAGGGTCGTCACGTCGTGGTCCCCGCGGGTGCCCTGGGGTTCGTCGAGCTGGGCCCGGCCGAGCAGCGCCGGGTGGGCTTCGGCCTGGTGTGACCGGCGCCTGAGCGCCCGCCCCGCCGGCGCGCCGGCGGGGCGGGCGCTCAGGCGGTCAGGCCCAGCCGGGCCATCCGCCGCGCGTGACCGCCGGACAGCTGGTGGCGCACCCGGTCGGCCCCGTCGGCGGCGGCGCCTTCGGCGGGCAGGAGCGTGAGCAGCCGGGGCCGGACCTCCAGCGCGCGCTGGGCGATGCCGAGCGCCTCCCCGACCACCCGCCGGCCCCACAGCGCCAGCCGGGCGCCGAGCTGCGGCTCGGCGGCGATGACCGGGCCGAGGACGGCGACGACGTAGTCGGCGTAGCCGTTGTCGGCGAGGATGTCCGACACCACGGCGCCGAGCGGTTCGCCGAGGTCGGCCGACAGCGCGCGCTGCAGGTCGGCGAGCACCCCGAACGCCACGTAGGTCTTGACCAGCCGCTCCGACCAGTCCCCCGGGGCGGTGCGCCGGTCGAGGTCGCCCATGAGGTGTCCCCACGCCCCGGTGGCGGTGTAGAAGTCCGCGCCGAGCTCGGACGCCAGCCGCTCGAGCTGGTCGAGGTGCGCCAGCTCCCCGGCGGCGATCCGCGAGATCGTCACCTGCCCGGGCAGGTCGGGGGCGTGCTGGGCGTCCTTGGCGAACCGGGTGAAGGCGGCGAGCTGGATGGCCGAGTGCAGACCCAGGAGGTCGACGACGGCGGCGGGGTCACGGGGCGCGGGCATGGTGCCAGGCTAGGGGGTCGCCCGGGCGGTCAGCTCTCGAGCTTCTTGACGATGCGCTGGACCGTGAGCCACGTGCGCGTGGTGATGTCCGCGCCGTAGGACCGCTCCAGCCACGACATGAAGTCCGGCGTCGTGCCGGGTTCGCTGTTGTCGATGACGGCGAGGAAGACGCGGGCCGCGCCGTCGTAGCCGACGACCCGGGTGAGGGGGTCGGGCTGCTCCGGCAGCCGCTCGGGGGGCCCGGCGCCGTCCTTGAGGAAGGTCGCGGTGAGGTACGTGCCGCGCCCGTGCGTGAGCCCGGGGAACGGGTCGCTGTCGAGCAGCGCGCGCAGCTCGGCGTGCTCCCGGATGATGGTGCCGCCGGCGATGCCGAGCTCGTCGTTGAGGGCCCGCTGGATCCGCCGCTCCAGCGCCGGGACGTCGTCCTCGGCGCTGCGGAACACGATGTTGCCGCTGGCCAGCACCGATCCCACGGTCTCGAACCCGAGCCCGGTGAATACCCCGCGCAGCTTGTCGTTGGTCATGTTCGGGTTGCTCGGCGCGATCCCCCGCAGCAGCGCGGCATACCTGTGCATGGCCCGAACGTACCGGCCGCCGCGCCTCCGGTGGCCACGCTCGAGCGGTCCGGCCCCACGTGCCCGCCACCGTGACGCGGCCCACGTTGCCCCCAACGGACGCCGCCGCCCCGCAGGCGCTACCCTTGAGGGGTACACGGTTGCCCGGTCGTCTCGTAGAAGCCTGAGCCTGAGCCGCCCCCAGCGGCACGACATGATCACGATCGGCTGCCACGAGCAGGTGGTACGACCCCTGCGCCCCGGCACGATCGAGGCCGGACGCGTGTGTGCGGCGTGCCGCCACGGACGACAAGGCACACCCCTTTCATGACTGACGTGAACACCGGGGTGCTCGAGGACGTCGAGCACCTGACCGCCCCCGTCGTTGACGAGGCCACCCCCGACATCACCGACGAGGGCGCCGCGGCCGACCTGGAGGAGAAGTCCTTCGCCGACTACGGCGTGCGCGCCGAGATCGTCGACGCGCTGCGCGACGTCGGCATCCGGCACCCCTTCGCCATCCAGGCGCTGACCCTGCCGGTGGCCCTGCGCCGCCAGGACATCATCGGCCAGGCGAAGACCGGCACGGGCAAGACCCTCGGCTTCGGCATCCCCCTCCTCCAGCACCTGCTCGCCCCGGGCGAGGAGGGCTACGACGCCCTGGACGCGCCCGGCAGGCCGCAGGCGCTCGTCATCGTGCCGACGCGCGAGCTGGCCAAGCAGGTCGCGGAGGACCTCGCCGCGGCGTCCCGCCGCCGCACCGTCCGCGTCGTGCAGGTCTACGGCGGGCGCGCCTACGAGCCGCAGATCGAGGCGCTCGGGCGCGGGGCCGACGTCGTGGTGGGCACGCCGGGCCGGATGATCGACCTGCTCAAGCAGCAGATCCTCGACCTGTCCCACGTGCGCACCGTGGTCCTCGACGAGGCCGACGAGATGCTCGACCTGGGCTTCCTGCCCGACGTCGAGACCCTGCTCTCGCGCACCCCGGCCAGCCGGCACACCATGCTCTTCTCGGCGACGATGCCCGGCGCGGTGGTGGCGATGGCCCGCCGGTACATGACCCGGCCCACCCACATCCGCGCCCAGGACCCCGAGGACTCCGGCGCCACGGTCAAGAACATCCGCCAGGTGGTCTACCGCGCGCACGCCCTGAACAAGGTCGAGATGCTCGCGCGCATCCTCCAGGCCGAGGGCCGGGGGCTGACGATCGTCTTCACCCGCACCAAGCGCACCGCCGCCCGGGTGGCCGAGGACCTCGCCGAGCGCGGGTTCGCCTCCGGCGCCATCCACGGCGACCTCGGGCAGGGCGCCCGCGAGCAGGCGCTGCGCGCCTTCCGGGCCGGCAAGATCGACGTCCTGGTCGCCACCGACGTCGCGGCCCGCGGCATCGACGTCGACGACGTCACGCACGTGGTCAACTACCAGTGCCCCGAGGACGAGAAGATCTACCTGCACCGCATCGGCCGCACGGGCCGCGCGGGCAACACCGGCACCGCCGTGACGTTCGTCGACTGGGACGACGTGCCGCGCTGGGCGCTGATCAACAAGGCGCTGGGCCTGGGCGCCCCGGAGCCGGTGGAGACATACCACACCTCCCCGCACCTGTACGCCGACCTCGACATCCCCGAGGGCACCACCGGCCGCCTGCCTCGCGGGGCGCGCACCCGCGCCGGGCTGGACGCCGAGGAGATCGAGGACCTGGGCGAGACCGGCAAGCACCACAGCGGCCGCCGCGGCGGCCGCGCCCGCGGGCACGACGGCGGGCACGACGGCGCCCGCGAGGGCGGGCGGGCCCGCGCCCCGCGCGAGGGCCACGAGCACGCCGACGAGGAGCGGCCGCGCCGCACCCGGCGTCGCCGCCGGACCCGGGGCGGCAAGCCCGCCGAGGGCTCGCAGGCCTGACAGGCACCACACACGGGACGGGCCCGGCAGCACCACGCTGCCGGGCCCGGCCCGTCCCCGCTCAGGCGGGCATCTCGTGCCCCGTCCCCATGCGCTCGGGCAGCAGCCCGACCTGCTGGAGCGTGCCGAGCATGTCGTAGACCGTCCACTGCTCGACGATGCGGTCCCCCTCCCACTTGCTCATGTCCATGCCGTTCATGACGTAGGTCTTGCCCGTCCCGGCCAGGCCGCGGAACTCGTTCCGGGCGGTGGCGGCGCAGGTGAACCGCGTCGCGGTCATGTCCTCGGCGCAGACGACGTCGTGGACGTCCATGTGGAAGTCCGGCTGCGCCGCGCGAAGCTCCTGCACGAAGGACTTCATCCCGGCCACGCCCTCCATCGGGAAGGTCGGGTCGTGGAACATGCAGTGCTCGGCGAAGATCTCGTCGCAGACGTCGACGTCGCCCTTGTTCCAGAGCTCGTCCAGACACCGCCGCAGCATCGCGGTGCGCTCGTCGGTGGTCATCATCGTGGGTCGTCCCTGTCGGTCACGCGGGCTGCTGCGCCCGCACGGGTCGGGGCACCGCGGCCCCGCTGACGGTAAGTCCCTGCCGGCCGTCTGCCGATGAGCCACCTCCGGGGTCGGACCTCCCCGGTTCCGCCCAGCATTCTCCCACCGTCGCCCGGCGGCAGACAGCCCCGCGGGCCCTCAGAACTTCTCGTTGATGAAGACGAAGACGGCGTCGACCATGAGCTGCACCGCGATCGCGGCGAGCAGCAGGCCCGCGATGCGGGTGACCAGCGTCGTCCCGCCGTCGCCCAGGACGCGGTGGATCAGGCCCGCGAAGCGCATGAAGGCCCAGATCGCCAGGTGGACGGCGAGGAGGGCGACGGCGATCGCGGTCCACCCGGCCAGGTGCCCGCCGGCGTCCCGGACGGCGAGCATGACGGCGACGATGGCGCCGGGCCCGGCCAGCAGCGGCGTGCCGAGCGGCACCAGCGCGACGTTGACGTTCCCGGCCGACGGCGTGGGCTCGTCCGCCTTGCCGGTGAGCAGCTCCAACGCCACGAGCAGCAGCAGCAGGCCGCCGGAGAGCTGCAGCGCCGGGACCGAGATGTGCAGGAAGTCGAGGATGTACGGGCCGAACAGGGCGAAGGCGAGGATGACGCCGAGGGAGACGAGGGTGGCCTGGCGGGCGGCGGTGCGGCGCTGCCGGGCCGTCATCGTCGAGGTCAGGGCGAGGAAGACCGGGACGGTACCCGGGGGGTCCATGATGACGAAGAGCGTGAGGAACGTGGTCGACATCAGCGTCACGTTGAGGATGTCGCTCACGGGCGCACCACGGGCAGGAACCCCTCGCTCTCGATGCGCTCCAGGACGGCCGGGGCGGTGGTGTGCTCACCGAGGCGGTTGGGCTTGCCGGCGCCGTGGTAGTCGCTCGAGCCGGTGCGGGCGAGCCCCAAGCGGGCCGCGAGCGCGGCGAGCTCCTCGACGGCCCCGGCGGTGTGGTCGCGGTGGTCGATCTCCAGGCCGGCCAGGCCCGCCTCGGCCATCTGCGCGACGACGGCGTCGGGCACCACCCGGCCGCGCACGCTGGCCCGCGGGTGCGCCATGACCGGCACCCCGCCGGCGGCGCGGACCATGGCCACCGCCTCCACGGCGTCCGGGGCGTGGTAGGGGATGTAGTAAGGCCCGCGCACCGACAGCACCGTGTCGAAGGCGGTGCTGCGGTCCGGCATCACCCCGGCGGCGACCAAGGCGTCGGCGATGTGCGGGCGGCCCACGGTGGCGCCGGCGCCCACCTGCGCCTGGACCGAGGCCCAGGTGATCGGGTAGTCCCGGGAGATGCGGTCCACCATGGTGCGCGCGCGGTCCAGCCGGGAGCGGCGCGCCGCCTCCATCTCCCCCGACAGGGTGAGGTCGGCGGGGTCGTGCAGGTAGCTGAGCAGGTGGACCGTGACGCCGCGCCACTGGCAGGACAGCTCGGCCCCGCGCAGCAGCGCCACGCCGGCCTGCCGCGCCGCCGCCTCGGCCTCGGCCCAGCCGCGCACGGTGTCGTGGTCGGTGAGCCCGACGACGTCGAGGCCGGCCGCGGCGGCCGCGTGCACCAGCCCGGCGGGGCTGTCGGTGCCGTCGGAGGCAGCGGAGTGCGTGTGCGGGTCGATGCGCACCGTCTCGGCTGCTGACACAGGGAGCAGCGTACGACCTGGTCAGGGCCCCGGCCGAACCGGGACGCCGGCCGGGGCCGGGGCCGTGTCGGGGGCCGGTGAGAGCATGGGGGCATGACTGACGCGCAGACCTCCTCCGAGCAGGCCCTCACCGACCGGGGCAGCAACCGTTCCCAGCGCCCCACCAGCCAGGCGTTCCGCGCCTTCATCGCCGACGGCTGGGGCCCGCGGCCGGACGGGCTGCCCGACCGCTCCCCCGCCGCCGACTTCGCCGCCGCCCGCCGGGACGCCGTGGGCCGCCTGTTCCCCGGCGAGCGCCTGGTGGTCCCGGCCGGTCAGCTGGTCACGCGCAACAACGACAACGACTACCGCTTCCGCCCGCACTCGGCCTTCGCCCACCTCACCGGGCTGGGCACCGACCAGGAGCCCGACGCCGTCCTCGTGCTCCACCCGGTGCCCGACACCGGCGAGGAGGGCCCGACCCACGAGGCGGTGCTGTACTTCCGGCCCCGCGCCGGCCGCGACAGCGAGGAGTTCTACGCCGACTCCCGCTACGGCGAGCTGTGGGTGGGCGTGCGCCCCTCCCTCCAGGAGGTCGCGGCGCAGACGGGGCTGCGCACCGAGCACATCGACGCCCTGACCGACGCCCTGGCCAAGGACGCCGGGCAGGTCCAGCTGCGGGTGGTGCCGTCCGCCGACGCCGCCGTCGAGGCCCAGGTGGCCGCCGTGCGCGAGCAGGCCGGCGTGGCGGCGAGCGCCGCGGAGGCCGACGCCGCCCTCGCCGAGGCGCTCTCGGAGCTGCGGCTGCGCAAGGACGACTACGAGATCGGCCAGGTGCGCGAGGCGGTGGCGGCCACCGCCCGCGGCTTCGAGGACATCGTGCGCCAGCTGCCCCGGGCGGTGGCCCACCCGCGCGGCGAGCGGGTCATCGAGGGCGCGTTCGGCGCCCGGGCCCGCGAGGAGGGCAACGGCCTGGGCTACGAGACCATCGCGGCCGCCGGCAACCACGCCAACACGCTGCACTGGATCACCAACGACGGGCAGGTCCGGCCCGGCCAGCTCGTCCTCGTCGACGCCGGCGTGGAGGTCGACTCGCTCTACACCGCCGACGTCACCCGCACCCTGCCGGTCGACGGCGTCTTCACCGAGCCCCAGCGCCGCGTCTACCTCGCCGTGCTGGAGGCCGCTGACGCCGCGTTCGCCCGCGCCGGACAGCCGGGGACAAAGTTCCGGGACCTGCACGCCGCCGCGATGGAGGTGCTCGCCGCCCGGCTGGCCGAGTGGGGCATGCTGCCCGGCACCGCCGAGGAGTCCCTGGCCCCCGAGGGGCAGTACCACCGCCGGTGGATGGTCCACGGCACCAGCCACCACCTGGGCCTGGACGTCCACGACTGCGCCCTGGCGCGCCGGGAGATGTACCTCGACGCCGACCTGGAGCCGGGCATGGTCTTCACGATCGAGCCGGGCCTGTACTTTCGCGAGGACGACCTCAAGGTCCCCGCGGAGCTGCGCGGCATCGCGGTGCGCATCGAGGACGACATCCTCGTCCGCGAGGACGGCTCGGTGGAGAACCTCTCCGCCGCCCTCCCGCGCACGCCGGAGCAGATCGAGTCCTGGATGGCGCGCCTGCGCGGCTGACGGCGGCCCGAGGAGGGCCGGGCGCGGCCCGCGCGGCCCTCGGGCGGCGTGGCGACCCGCTCACCCCTCCTCGGGCACCTCCGCCGCCCGCGTCACGGCCCGGGCGGCGCCGTCGGCCAGGTGCCGGCGGGCGAAGTCGAGGGACTCGGCCAGCGCGGACCGGCGCCCCACCCCGGACATCTTGCGAGTGTTGACCTCGACGACGACGGACCCGGCGAAGCGCTGCCCGGCGAGCATCTGGAGCACCTCGGCGCATGGCTGGTCACCGCGCCCGGGGACGAGGTGGTCGTCCATGAACGTGTTGGTCCCGTCCGCCAGGTGCAGGTGCGCCAGTCGGGGGTAGAGCTCGTCCGCCATGGCCAGGGCACCGTCGCGGTCGAGCCCGGCGGTGGCGGTGTGCGACAGGTCCAGGGTGACCGACCGGTAGTCGTGCTCCAGCGGGTCCCAGCCGGGCAGGTACGCCTGCATGGTGCGCTCGCGCTTCTGGGTCTTGGCCCGCCAGGGGAACATGTTCTCCACGGCCAGGCGCATCCCGTCGAGCCGCTCGCGCTCGGCGATGGCGCCGACGAAGTGCTCGGCGTAGCTGCGCTGCCAGCGGAAGGGCGGGTGGACGACGACGACGTCCGCCCCCACCGCGTGCGCCAGCTCGGTCGAGCGGTCGATCTTGTCCCAGGGGTCCTTGCCCCACACCCCCTGGGTCAGCAGGAGCGTCGGCGCGTGGATGGCGAGCACGGGCAGGCCGTACTCCTCGCTCAGGTGCCGCAGCCGCGCGGCGTCCTGGCTGTCGGGGTCGCGCAGCACCATGACCTCGACGCCGTCGTAGCCCAGCGACTTCGCGAGGTCATAGGTCTCTTCGACGCCGCCGGGGTACACCGAGGAGGTCGACAGGCCGACCGGGATCGTCACCGGGAGCGGCCCCCGTCGTCGTGCTCGCTGCCCGCCGGGGCCTCCTCGGAGCCGCCGCCCGGCTCGGGCCCGGCACCCCGGTCGGGCCCGGCACCCTGGTCGGGCCCGGCACCCTGGTCAGGCCCCGCAGCCTCGCCGGGCCCGGCGCCGTGGCCGGGGCCCTGGTCGGGCCCGGCGGGCCGCCGCCAGTGCCGCGGCGCGCTCTCGGCGGTCGGGGACGCCGCCGGCACCTCGGGCTGGGCGGAGGGCTCGAGGTCCTCCAGGCGCAGGCCGTAGCGCGGGCGCTCGCTGGTCCGGGCGCCCGCCGGCGGGGCGGCGGGGGGCATGCCGGGCGTGGCGGGCGTGGCGCCGGGGCCGCCCGCCCCGGGCGAGCCCGGCCCGGGGGCGGTGGCGCCGTACCGCGGCGGGGCGTAGGGGTTGCCGGAGGTGGGGGGCGGCGCGGGCGCGGCGGCCTGCGGCGCGGGGCGGGCGTGCCCGGCGCGCCCGACGGCGGCCAGCATCTGGCGCGCCTCCCCGGCGTTCTCGGCCGCGCACAGGATCGCGTAGCGGCCGGCGACCACCTGGCTGGCAGAGGTGAAGTCGCGCTTGCCGCCGGTCAGGGCGTAGGAGACCACGGCGAAGAGGATGCCGAACGCGGCGCCGATGAGCACGCCGGCGAGCAGCGGGAAGCCACCACCCCTCGGCGTGAACAGCCAGTAGACCAGGGCGATCATCAGGCCGAACCAGGCCCCGCTCATCGCGCCGGCGCCGGCCACCCGGGCGTAGGTGAGGCGGCCGGTGATGCGCTCGACCAGCCGCAGGTCGGTGCCCACGATGGAGACGTGCCGGACGGGGAAGGCCTCGTCCGCCAGGTGGTCGACGGCCTGCTGCGCCTCGAGGTACGTCGTGAAGGAGGCGATCTCGACACCGGTGGGCATCGTCGGGAGCGCGGCGTCGCTCGGTCTGCGCATCATGGCCATGTCCCGATCTTCCTCTGTCGCACCGTCCGGTGCCAGGCCGCCGGGCGTGGGCGAGCCGCGCGCGGGGACGGCCGTAGGCTTGCCGCCGTGAGCACCTCGACCATGCGGAGCAGCGCGCCACCGAGCCGGGTGTACGTGGCGCGCCTGGCCGGCACCCCCGTCTTCGACCCCCTGGGCGACCAGGTGGGCCGCGTCCACGACGTGGTCGTGCTCGTCCGCGCGAAGGGCAGTCCCCGGGCCGTGGGTCTCGTGGTGGAGGTTTCCGGCAAGCGGCGCGTGTTCGTCCCGCTGACCCGCGTGACCAGCGTCGACGCCGGGGCGGTGATCACCACCGGGCTGGTGAACATCCGCCGCTTCTCCCGCCGCGCCACCGAGACCCTCGTCGTCGCCGAGCTGCTCGACCGCCCGGTGACCTTCCGGGACGGCTCGGGCACCGCCGTCATCGAGGACGTCGCGATGGAGCAGCAGCGCAACGGCGACTGGCTGGTCACCAAGCTGTTCGTGCGCCGTTCCGGGCGGGGGCTGCGCCGCGGCGAGGCGTTCGTCGTCGACGTCGAGGAGGTGACGGGCGTGGCCACCAGCCCGGCCCAGCAGGGCGCGACCGCGCTGCTGGCCACCCTCGAGGACCTCAAGCCCGCCGACATCGCCGACGTGCTGCGCGACCTCCCCGACGCCCGCCGCCTCGAGGTGGCCGCCGAGCTCGACGACGAGCGGCTCGCCGACGTCCTCGAGGAGCTGGGCGAGGAGGACCGGGTCTCCATCGTCTCGGGCCTGGATCTCGAGCGGGCCGCCGACGTCCTCGACGTCATGCAGCCCGACGACGCCGCCGACCTCGTCTCCGAGCTGCCCACGGAGACGGCCAGCGAGCTGCTCGAGCGCATGGAGCCCGACGAGGCCGAGGACGTCCGCCGCCTGCTCGCCTACGACGAGCACACCGCCGGCGGCCTCATGACCACCGAGCCGATCATCCTGCCCCCGGAGGCCACCATCGCCGCCGCGCTGGCGCACGCCCGGCGCCGTGACGTCACCCCGGCGCTGGCCGCGATGGTGTTCGTGGTGCGCCCGCCGCTGGAGACCCCCACGGGCAAGCTGCTCGGCGTCGTCCACCTGCAGGAGGCGCTGCGCGAACCGCCGCACCAGCTCCTGGGCTCTATCCTCGACAAGGACGTCGACGCCCTCGCCCCCGAGGACGGCATCGGCAAGGTCACCCGGCTGCTGGCCACCTACAACCTCACCGCGCTGCCGGTCGTCGACGCCGGGCGGCGGCTCGTCGGCGCCGTGTCCGTCGACGACGTGCTCGACCACCTGTTGCCCGACGACTGGCGCGACGCCGACGAGGACGTCACCGACGAGGCGATGACGAGGAGCGCGCATGGCTGAGCGCCTGGACACCCCCCTGGAGGCGCGGCGGCGCTGGCGCTGGTACCGCCAGCGCACGAAGGACCCCGACCGCGTGGGCCGGGTGTCGGAGGGCGTGGCCCGCTTCCTCGGCACCCCCCGGTTCGTCATCTACCTGACGATCTTCTGCGTCGCGTGGCTCGGGTGGAACACCTTGGCGCCGACCCACCTCCAGTTCGACAAGGCGGCGCTGGGGTTCACCGCCCTGACCCTGATGCTCTCGCTCCAGGCGTCCTACGCCGCGCCGCTGATCCTGCTCGCCCAGAATCGGCAGACCGACCGCGACCGCGTGGCCGCCGAGCAGGACCGCCAGCGCGCCGAGCGCAACCTCGCCGACACCGAGTACCTCGCCCGCGAGCTGGCGGCGCTGCGCATGGCCATGAACGACCTCGCCACCCGCGACTACGTCCGCTCCGAGCTGCGCGGCCTGCTCGAGGACATCGTCGAGGAGCGCGACGCCCGCATCCGCGAGCTCGAGCTCGAGCTCGCGGCGATGGCCGAGCGGCGCCGGGTCGAACGGGACCACGGTGACGGGTCCCTCGAGGCGCCGCCTACGATGGGCGCATGAGTGCTCCCACCGTCGAGGCAGTCCGGGCCGAGCTCGGCAACGTCATCGACCCCGAGATCCGCCGTCCGATCACCGAGCTCAACATGGTCCGCTCGGTCGAGGTCGGCGACGGCGGCGAGGTGGTCGTCGGCGTCGACCTCACCACCGCCGGCTGCCCCCTGAAGGACACCATCACCCGCGACGTCACCACCGTCGTCGGCAAGATGCCCGGCGTCTCCGGCGTGCGGGTGGACATGGGCGTGATGACCGACGAGCAGCGCAAGGACCTGCGCACGATGCTCCGCGGCGGCGTCGCCGAGCCGGTCATCCCCTTCGCCCAGCCCGGCTCCCTCACCCGCGTCTACGCGGTGACCTCCGGCAAGGGCGGCGTGGGCAAGTCGTCGGTGACGGCGAACCTCGCCGCCGCCATGGCCGCCGACGGGCTCAAGGTCGGCGTCGTCGACGCCGACATCTACGGCTTCTCCATCCCCCGCATGCTGGGCGTCGAGCATCCGCCGACCAAGGTCGACGACATGATCCTGCCGCCGGTGGCGAAGGACGTGAAGGTCATCTCGATCGGCATGTTCACGCAGAACGGCCGGCCGGTGGTCTGGCGCGGGCCGATGCTGCACCGCGCGCTGCAGCAGTTCCTCGCCGACGTCTTCTGGGGCGACCTGGACGTGCTCCTGCTCGACCTGCCGCCCGGGACCGGCGACGTCGCGATCTCCGTGGCGCAGATGCTGCCCACCTCCGAGATCCTCGTGGTGACCACCCCGCAGGTGGCGGCCGCCGAGGTGGCCCAGCGCGCCGGTGTCATCGCCGAGCAGACCCACCAGCACGTCGTCGGCGTCGTGGAGAACATGTCCTGGCTCGAGCAGCCGGACGGCTCGCGGCTGGAGCTCTTCGGCACCGGCGGGGGCGAGCGGGTGAGCACCGAGCTCGGCCGCACGCTCGGCTACCAGGTGCCGCTGCTGGCCCAGGTCCCGCTCGAGCAGTCGCTGCGCGAGGCGGGCGACACCGGCGTGCCGCTGGTGCTGCGCGACACCGACAGCCCCGCGGCGCAGGCGCTGCGCGGCGTGGCCCGCTCCCTCTCGCACCGCGCCCGCGGGCTCGCCGGCCGGTCGCTGGGGATCAGCCCGGTCGGTCGCTGAGCGGCCGAGCCGTCACCCCGGCCGCAGCAGCCAGACTGGCGTGGTGGCTGCGTCCCGGATGCCAGTCCGGCCGCGACCGCGGCTGGCCCGGGGCCGCTCGTGGGCGCCCGGCCCCGTCGCCCTCAGCGCTCGCCCGAGAGGCGCCCGCTCTGGTCCTGGAGCTCGTCGATGAGGCTCGACGCCTGCGCCTTGGTGAGGTTCTCGGGCACCTCCCGGCCAGCCTCGTGCGCCAGGGTGCCGAGGTAGCTCAGCTGCGCCCCGGTGGCGGGCTCGTCGCCGGTGGTCCACTCCTCGGGGTCCTTGATCGTGTCCGACCCGTCGTGCTGATCGCTCATCCCCTCACGCTAGGACGGGCCGCGGAGCGGCGCAGGTCGCTCAGGTCGCCTCGTCGTCGAACGGCACGACGTACGGCTCGGCCTCCGCGCCGACGGCCTGGGCCGGCTCGGCGGGCACGCCGGCCTCGGTGACGGCGCCGGCGACCGAGGCCCCGGCCGGCCACACGACGCCGGGGGCGGCGGACGCCGGGGCGTGTGCCTGCGCGACGACGTCGGCCGGGTTCGCCACCGCGGGCACCGCCCCGGCCGCGCCTTCCGCGCCGGCCGCCGGTGGCACGACGGCGGCGCCGGCCGCGGCCCCGGCTGCGGCGCCGGCCGCGCCCGCGGCGACGGACGGGCGGGTCGGGTTCCCCGAGGGACGACGGCGCGCGGCTGGCGGGCGGCTGACCGGCTTCACCGGCTTCACCGGCTCGTCGTCGAGGAGCGCCTCCCGGACGATGCGCCGCGGGTCGTACTGCCGGGGGTCGAACTTCGCGAGGTCGTCGAACTCGGGCCCGAGCTCCTCGCGGACCTTCTCCTTGGCCCCGGTGGCGAGCTTCTTGAGCTCCCGGGTGAGCCGTCCGAGCTGCTGGGCGAGGGCGGGCAGGCGCTCGGGGCCGATGAGCAGGAAGGCGAGCACGAGCAGGACGACGAGCTCGCCGCCGGAGATACCTGGCACGCCCTCAGGATAGTTCGCCCCGGCACCCCTGAGCGCCCCTGCTCACCGCCGCGCGATTCAGTCGGACTCCTCCTCGCCGAGGACCACGGAGACGGTCCGCTCCTGGCCGCCGCGCCGCACCTTCAGCTCGACGGTGTCCCCCGGGGCGCGGGAGCGGATCGCGACGATCAGCTCGTCGGGGTCGGTGACCGGGCGGCCGTCGATGCTGAGGATGACGTCGCCGGGCTTGATCCCGGCCGCGTCGCCCGGGCCGCCCGGCGTGACGGCCGGCTGTCCGCCCTGGTTGTCGGTGAGGACCTGGACGCCCTCGCCGGTGTACCGGGTGTCGAGGGCGACCCCGATGACCGGGTAGGTGGCCCGCCCGTCGGCGATGAGCTGCTCGGCGGTGCGGCGCACCTGGTTGGCGGGGATCGCGAAGCCGAGCCCGATGCTCCCGGTGGCCTGCGAGGAGCCCGACGCCTGCGCGATGGCGGTGTTGATGCCCACCACCTGGCCCGCGGCGTCCACCAGCGGTCCGCCGGAGTTGCCGGGGTTGATCGCGGCGTCGGTCTGGATGGCGTTGATGAAGGTGGAGGCGCCCGGCCCGCCCGCGCGCACCGGCCGGTTGAGGGCGCTGATGATGCCGGTGGTGACGGTGCCCTGCAGGCCCAGCGGGGCGCCGACGGCGACCACCGGGTCGCCCACGGCGACGGTGTCGGAGTCGGCGAGGACGAGCGGGGCGAGCCCGGCCCGGTCGACCTTGAGGACCGCGACGTCGTACTCGGCGGTGCGCCCGACGATGTCGGCCTCGGCCTGGGTGCCGTCCGCGAAGACGACGACGACGCGGCCGCCGCCGTCCGCCGCCGCCTGCACGACGTGGTTGTTCGTGACGACGTAGCCGTCCTCGCGCAGGATCATCCCGGTGCCCGAGGCGCGCTGCCCGCCCGCCGTCGTCTCGATGTAGACGGTCGAGGGCAGCACGGTCTTGGCGATGCCCGCCACCGAGTCCGGCGCGCGGTCGACGTCGCCGCCGGAGGACGCCGGCAGCGCGCCGGCGCGGGCCTCGCCGACGCCGAACACGGCCCGCGCGCCCAGCCCGCCGAGCAGCAGCCCGGTGAGCAGGGCGACGAGCACGAGGAGGACGACGACGCCGCGGCCCACCCCGGGACGGGCCGCCGGGGCCGCGTACGGGACCGGGACGACGCCGCCCGGCCCGGCGCCGGCCGGGTGAGCGGGTGCGGCGGCCACGGGTTCGGCGGGCTCGCCCGCCCCGGCGTGCTGCGCCGCGCCCGGATGCGGCGCGCCGGTGCGCGGCGTGCCGGCGGCCACGCCCGCCGGCGGGGCGCCCGGCGCACGCCACGTCGAGGGGGGCGCGAAGACCGGCTGCGGCCGGGCCCCGTGCGCCGGCGCCGCGGCGTCACCCGGCGCCGGCGGCGCGGGCGGGGCGGGCGGCAGCGGCCGCGTGTCCCCGGCGGGCGCGGTGAGCCCCGCCGTCCCGGGGCCGCCGGGCGGGGCCGGGAGCGGCCCCGAGGCCGGCGCAGAGAACTGGCCGGGAGCCGGTGCTGCGAGCTGCCCGGGAGCCGGGGCGGCGAACGGCCCCGCAGCCGGGGCGGCAGACGACCCGGGAGCCGGACCCGCCAGCGGCCCGGGAGGCGGGCTCGCCGGCGGCGCGGCGGGCGGGGCGAACGGCCACCTCCCCGGTGCCGGGTCGGCCGGCGCGGAGGCCCCTTGCCACCTGGCACCCGCCTCGCCGGCGCCGGGCCCGGGCGCTCCGGGCCCGGGCGCGGCGCGGCGGGCGCGCCGCGCGGACCGGAACGACCGGCGCCAGCGCGAGGACCCGGCCTCCGCCTCGGGGGTCGCCCCGGGGTTGCCGTCCGCACCCGGCAGCGCGCCGGGCCGGTGGTAGGGCGCCGCGCCGGGGGCGGGCGTGGGGGCGTAGTCGTACGGGTCGGCCGCGGCCGGGCGGGGCTCGCCGGGCGGAGGCGAGTCGCCGGCGTGAGGGGGCTCGGCGGGAAGGGTGCCGTGCTCGTGCGTCATGTCGGGCCCTCTCCCGTCCGTGCTCACCTCGCGATCAGGTCGGTCCACCCGACCAGTGTCTGCCATCCGCGGCCCAGCCGGTCGGTCATCCCGGATCCCGGCTCGGTGACCGGAAACGCGCCGGCGACGGCGCGCACGGCGTCGTCCTCGCCGCCGGGGCCGGCGACCAGGACCGTGATGTCGCCGCACTGCAGCACCAGCGCGATGCCCGACACCGGCAGCTCGTAGGCCGCGTGAGAGCCCAGGTCGACCGCGGGCAGCTCGGCCAGCGAGGCGCCGTCGAGCACCCCCCGCTGCTCGAGCACGACCACCTGGTGCCCGTCGCCGACCAGCTCGATCTCCAGCAGCTCCTCGCCGGCCGGACCCTCGACCGTGCCCACGTGGCTCACCCGCAGGTCCGCGGGCAGCCGGCTCGGCGCGCTCCACCCGTTGGCCGCCAGCCAGCCCAGCGCCGCGTGCGTGGTGTCGACGGTCGGCCCGCCGACCGCGGCCGTGCGCGGCGTGTCGGCCGAGACGACGAACCGCGACTCCCCCGTCCCGGCGCCGGTGAGCTGGGCCACCATGAGGGCGGGGTCGCCGGTGCGCTCGGTGAGCATGCCGACGACCGTCAGCATCCCGGCCACGCCGGCCGCGCCGGCGAGGACCAGGACGCTGCGCACCGCGAGGCGCCGCCGGGCCCGGCCGGAGGTCAGGGGCTGCAGGGCGACGTCGACGAGGGTGCGGGTGCGGTGCGCCGCGGGCGGCGGCTCGTGCGCCATCCGCATGAGCCTGCTGGTGAGCTCGGCGCTGGGGGCGATGTCCCGCGCCTGTGCCAGGCGCCGGCGGGAGGCACGCTCGTGGGCCACCTCCCGGGCGCACGGCTCGCAGCCGACCAGGTGGGCGAGCGCCTCCTCGGCGCGCTCCGGCGGCAGCTGGCCGTCGACCAGTGCGCTGACGTCGTCGCCCAGGTGGCTCATCCGGCGCCCCCGTGCAGCGCCGGCGTGGGCGGCTGGGCCGCGGAGCGGGACGCCGCCGACCCCGGACGGCGGTGCTCGAGCTGCTCGCGCAGCATGGCCCGGGCGCGGTGGATCCGCGAGCGGACGGTGCCCATCTTGATGTCGAGGGTCGCGGCGATCTCCTCGTAGGACAGGCCCTCGATGTCGCACAGCACGACGGCGGCGCGGTAGCGCGGCGGGAGGGCGTCCAGGGCGGCCTGGACGTCGAGGTCGAGGTGGGCGTGCTCGAAGCCGCGCTCGGGCTCCTCGGAGTCGTGCGCGTTCGGAAGCCGGTCGGTGGCCTCGCCGATGGGATCCATCCGCACCCGGGAGCGCCGGCGGGCCTGGTCGAGGAAGAGGTTGGTGGTGATGCGGTGCAGCCAGCCGTCGAAGTTGCCCGGCTGGTAGGCGTGCAGCGAGCGGAAGACGCGCACGAAGGTCTCCTGCGTGAGGTCCTCCGCGTCGGCGCGGTTACCGGTGAGACGGTACGCCAGGCGGTACACCCGCGGGGAGTGCTCGGCGACGATCTGCTCCCACGACGGCGCCGACCACTCGGCGGCCCCGTCGGCTGCGGCGGCGCTCGGGGCCTGGGGGGCGGAGCTATGGTCCGCGTCGGGCATGGTCACGTCCTTCGGGGCAGGCGATTGGCCACCATGGTACGGAGAGTTGCTGGACGTCGCCTGGGAGCGGGCGGCGCCCCGGTAGCATCAGACGTCGGTCCGCATCGCGGATCACGCACCACCACGGCGCCCGCCGCCCCGTCCTGCCGGAGGCCTCACCATCGTTGCCGACAAGGCCCTGTCCTGGGCCTACACCGAAGAGTTCGTTCCCGAGGACGACGCCATCGCCGGCGCGCGGCTGCGGGCGGCCGAGCTGGGCGTCACGCCGGTCTCGGCGGGGACCGGCGCCGCGCTGCGCGTGCTCGCCGCGGCCGGCCGGGCGCACGCGGTGGCCGAGGTGGGGACCGGCACCGGCGTGAGCGCGCTGTGGCTGCTCGGCGGGATGACCCCCGACGGCGTGCTCACCACCATCGACGTCGAGTCCGAGCACCAGCGCGCCGCCCGTCAGGCCTTCGCCGCCGCCGGCATCCGCCCGGCCCGCACCCGGCTCATCGCCGGCCGCGCCCTCGACGTCCTGCCCCGCCTCGCCGACGGCGCCTACGACCTCGTCCACGTCGACGGCGACCCCACCGAGGCCGGCGACGACGTCGCCCAGGCGGTGCGCCTGCTGCGTCCCGGCGGGATCCTCGCCGTCAACGCCGCGCTGTGGCACGACCGCGTGGCCGACCCCGCCCGGCGCGACGACACCACGGTGGCGGTGCGGGAGCTGGGCCGGCAGGTGCGCGAGGACGCCCGCCTCGTCAGCGCGCTGCTGCCCAGCGGCGACGGCCTGCTGGTGGCCGTGCGCCGCTGAACGCCCCTCAAACGGCCGACGGCCGGCCAGCAAGGCCGGCCGGCCGTCGGGTGCGTGTGGTGGGTGCTCAGCTGGCCACGGCGCTGAGCGCCTCGCTCAGCTCGCCGGCCTCCGCCGGCGTGAGCTCGACGACCAGCCGGCCACCACCCTCGAGCGGGACGCGCATGACGATGCCCCGTCCCTCCTTGGTCACCTCGAGCGGTCCGTCTCCGGTCCTCGGCTTCATCGCGGCCATGTGGTGCACCCCTTTTCTCCATGGATGTCGGACCGTCCGCCCGGGCCGCAAAGAGGTTCCGTTCGGACTGCCACTGGAGTTAAGTCTAGATCACTCAGGGGCGCCGCCGGCCTCGACCGACGCGGCTTCCTGCGCCTGACGCTCCTTCGCCAGCACCCGCACACGCTCCAGCACCGCCTCCACGGCGTCCGCCGCCGTGTCCACGACGGGCAGCAGCTCGAGGTCGGCCGGACTGATGGTGCCGCGGGCGACCATGGTGTCCCGCAGCCAGGCCACCAGCCCGCCCCAGTACTCGCTGCCGACGAGGACGATCGGGAAGGAGGAGACCTTCTGCGTCTGCACCAGGGTGAGGGCCTCGAAGAGCTCGTCCATGGTGCCGAAGCCGCCGGGCAGGACGATGAACCCCTGGGAGTACTTGACGAACATCGTCTTGCGGGCGAAGAAGTAGCGGAAGTTCACCCCGAGGTCGACCCACTGGTTCATGCCCTGCTCGAACGGCAGCTCGATGCCCAGCCCGACCGAGAGCCCGTCGGCCTCGCAGGCGCCCTTGTTCGCGGCCTCCATGATCCCCGGCCCGCCGCCGGTGACGACGGCGAAGCCGGCCTCGACGAGCCGGTGCCCGATCTCCTCGGCGAGGACGTACTCCGGCTCCTCGGGCTTGACGCGGGCGGAACCGAACACCGAGATCGCCGGGCCGATCTCGGCGAGCGCGCCGAAGCCCTCGATGAACTCCGCCTGGATGCGCAGCACCCGCCAGGGGTCCTGGTGCAGCCAGCTGGTGTCCTGCTCCGGCTTGAGCAGGCGGGCGTCCGTCGTCTCGTCCGGGACCAGCGCCCCCCGCAGGAGCACCGGGCCCTTGCGGTAGCCGTTGCTCTCGGGGCGGCCGTCGGGGTCGCGGCGGTTGGGATGGACCGTGCGTGTCATGGGACCAGTGTCCTCGGTGTCGACGGGGTCAGGCGAGCCAGCCGCGCAGCGCGTCGGCGCAGACCCGGATCTGGTCCACGGGTACGCGCTCGTCGTCGGCGTGGGCGAGCATGGGATCGCCGGGGCCGAAGTTCACCGCCGGCACGCCGAGCTCGGCGAACCGGGCGACGTCCGTCCATCCGTACTTCGGGCCCGGCGCCCCGCCGGTGACCGCGGTGACGGCCGAGACGAACCCGGCCACGAGCGGGTGGTCGAGCCCGGGCCGGGCCCCGCCGGCCAGGTCGGTGACGGTCACCTCGTAGCCGTCGAAGACCTCCCGCACGTGCCTCTCCGCCTCATGCGGCGAGCGGGACGGGGCGAAACGGTAGTTGACGGTCACGACGCACTCGTCGGGGATCATGTTGCTCGCGATGCCGCCGCGGATGCCGACGGCGTTGAGCCCCTCGCGGTAGACCAGCCCGTCGACCTCCACCTCCCGCGGCTGGTACGTGCTGAGCCGGGCGAGCACCTCCCCGGCGCGGTGCACGGCGTTCTCGCCGCGCCACCCGCGCGCCGAGTGCGCGGTGCGCCCGGTCAGCCGCACGTCGGCCCGCAGGGTGCCGTTGCACCCGCCCTCGATCCCCGCGGCGGTGGGCTCGCCGAGGATGGCCAGGTCGCCGGTGACCCACTCGGGGTGCACCCGCACCAGCCGGCCCAGGCCGTTGAGGTCCGCGTGGACCTCCTCGTGGTCGTAGAAGACCCAGGTGACGTCCCAGCGGGGCGCGGTCAGCGCGGCCGCCAGGTGCAGGGCGACGGCGACGCCGCCCTTCATGTCGGTGGCGCCCCGCCCCCACAGCTCCTCCGTGCCGTCGGCGGTGGTCCGGCGCCAGGTGGGCAGGTTGTCCTTGACCGGCACGGTGTCGATGTGGCCGGCGACGACGACGCGCTGGTCGCGGCCCAGGTTCGTGCGGGCGACGACGGCGTCGCCGTCGCGCAGCACCTCGAGGTGGTCGTAGGGCGCCAGCGCCGCCGCGATGGCGTCCGCGAGCGCGCCCTCCTCGCCGGAGACGGACGGGATGTCGCACACGGCCGCGGTGAGGTCGGCGACGTCGGCGACGGCGGGGTCCGGCAGCGCGACGGCGGCGCGCGGGAAGGGCTCACTCATGGTCCGACCCTACGAGGTCGGCCGGGCAGGCAGGGCCACGGCCGGAAGCCGTCGCCGCCGGAGCCGCCCGCGACGCGTCGCCGCCGGCCGGGGACTGCTGCCGACAGCTGGGGACGGCTGCCGCCGGCCCGGGACCAAGGTCAGACCCCTTGCCTAGCGGCTAAGGCTAGCCTTACCTTCTATCCGCCGGACGGTGCCGCCGCCCGAGGCCGGGACACCGGCGCACCCGAGCGAGGAGGGGTCATGGCAGCTCCGGACACCGCTGCTCCCGCCGCGTCCGCTCACCCCCTACCAGAGCCCGCCGGGACGCTCGCGGACCTGGCGCCGGGCTGCCGCGCCTGCGTCAGCGACGTCGTCTCCGCCAGCCCCGCCGTGGCCCGGCGGCTGCGCGACCTGGGCTTCCTGCCCGGTGCGGTGATCGAGGCGGTGCGCCGCGCCCCGCTCGGGGACCCGTGCGTGTACCGGGTCTGCGGCTACTCGCTGTGCCTGCGCCGCGAGCAGGCCCGGGACGTCCAGGTGGTTGCCGCGCCGTGACCTGCCACGTCCCCGAGGACGCCGGCGTGGCGACGGCGGCGCGCCGCGTCGCCCTCGTCGGCAGCCCGAACGCGGGCAAGACGAGCATCTTCAACGCGCTCACCGGCCTCCACGCCAAGACGGGCAACTACCCGGGCGTCACCGTCGCGCGCTCGGTGGGCACCTGCCAGGTCGACGGCGCGGACGTCGTCGTCGAGGACCTGCCCGGGGCCTACGGCCTGCACCCGGTCAGCCCGGACGAGCAGGTCGTCGCGGACCTGCTGGCCGGCCGGCTCGCCGGCGTGCCCGCCCCGGACGCCCTCGTCGTCGTCGCCGATGCGACCACGCTGCGCCGGTCGCTGACGCTGGTCGCCGAGGTGCTCGCGCTGGGGCGGCCGACCTGCGTCGTCGTGACGATGTCCGACGAGCTCGCCCGCCGCGGCGGGCAGCTGTCCGTGCCCGGGCTGCAGGCGGCGCTGGGGGTGCCCGTCCACCGCGTGCTCGGCCACCGCCGGGCGGGCATCGATGCGCTGCGGGCGACGCTTCCCGGTGCCGCGGCGTGGCCGCGCTCCCCGCTCGCGCCGCCGACCGAGCCGGCGGAAACGGCCGCGTGGATCGACTCGGTGCTCGCCGCCGCGGACTACCGCGCCCCGCACCTGGACGCGACCACCGAACGCCTGGACCGGGCGCTCCTGCACCCGGTGTGGGGCACGATCACGTTCTTCGCGGTGATGTTCGCGTTCTTCCAGACGATCTTCGTGGTGGCGGCGCCGCTGCAGGGGGCCATCGAGACCTTCTTCGGCTGGCTCGCCGGCCTGGTCCGCGCCCAGGTCCCCAGCCCGACGCTGGCCGGTCTGCTCGCCGACGGCATCATCGGCGGGGTGGGCGCGGTGCTCGTGTTCGTCCCGCAGATCATGCTGCTCTTCCTGCTGCTGTCGCTGCTGGAGGGGGTGGGCTACCTCTCCCGCGCGGCCTTCCTCATGGACCGCGTGATGGCCCGGGCCGGCCTGGAGGGGCGGGCCTTCGTCGCGCTGCTCTCCGCCGTGGCCTGCGCCATCCCCGGGATCATGGCCACCCGGTCGCTGCCGTCGGCGCGCGACCGCATCGCCACGATGATGGCCGCCCCGCTCATGACCTGCTCGGCGCGGCTGACCGTGTACGTGCTCCTCATCTCCCTGCTCGTCGAGCCCGGCGCCCGGGTGGGCCCGTTCGGCGCGCAGGGGGTGCTGATGTTCGCCCTGTACCTGCTCGGGGCGGTCTCGGCCATGGCCGCGGCGTGGGTGTTCAGCAAGGTCACCGGGCGTCGCGGCACGGTCATGCCCTTCTACATGGAGATGCCGCCCTACCGGGTGCCCACCGGCCGCAGCGTGCTGGTGGCCATGTGGACCGCCTCGAAGGCGTTCGTCCGCAAGGCGGGCACGATCATCCTCGCGGTGACGCTCGCCCTGTGGCTCATGCTCAACCTGCCCGCACGCTCCGCCGAGGAGCTCACGGCCGCGGGGGTGGACACCACCGACGGCGCCGCCGTGACGAGCTACGTCATGGAGCACAGCGTGGCCGCCGGCGTGGGGCACGCGATCGAGCCCGTCTTCGCCCCGCTCGGCTTCGACTGGCACGTCGACATCGGCATCATCTCCTCCCTCGCCGCCCGGGAGGTGTTCGTCAGCACCCTGGGCCAGGTGGCCGCCGCACAGGACCCCGACAACCCCCGCGCCGCCCTCGCGGGAATGACCTTCACCGACGGCCCGCACGCCGGGGAGCCGGTGCTCACCACCCCGACGACGGTCGCGGTGCTGGTGTTCTTCGTCTACGCCATGCAGTGCATGAGCACGCTGGCGGTGATGCGACGCGAGAGCGGCGGCTGGCGGTGGCCGCTGACCGCCTTCGCGTACATGTCCGTCCTCGCCTGGGTCATGGCCTTCCTGGCCCGGCACCTGACGATGGCGCTGCTGTGAGCGCGCCCGCGCTGGTCCCGATGCACCCGGTCACGGGGGCGGACCCGGCCGAGCTGCGGTGGGTGGTCCCGGCCGGGGCGGTGCCCGTCGCCGGCCCCGTCGCCGCCGCGCCCGGCGCCCTGGGCGGCCTGCTCGGCGACGGCACGCTCGCCCGGGTCGTCGCCGAGCCGCGCGCCGTCGTCACCCGGCTCGGGGCGGGGCACAGCTGGCCCGCCGACGGCGCCCGGGTGCGCACCGCGCTGCACGAGGCGCTGGCGACGCCGGCGGGCTGGACGGTGCGCGCCACGGCCGACCGCGCGACAGCCGACCGCGCGACGCCGACCCGCGTGGGCGACGCCGAGGCCGGTCCGGGAACCCGGACCGGCCTCGCCGACGGATCCGGCCGCGACGCGACGCTGCGGGCCGCGGCGGAGGACGTCCTCGCCGGCCCGGTGGGCGACCTGGCCCGCTCCCACGGCGGCCACATCGAGCTGGCGGACGTGCGCGACGGCGTGGTGGAGGTGCGCATGTCGGGCGCCTGCCACGGCTGCCCCGCAGCGGCGGTGACCATGCACGCCCGCCTCGAGCGCCTGGTGCGCGAGCGCTGCGACGGGCTGGTCGAGGTGCGCGAGGTCGGCGCTCCTACCCGCGCCCGGTTCTGGCTGTCCCTCGCCCGCCGGGGTGCGCCACCCACCTCGTGAGCACAGCCCGCCGACCAACGTCATGCTGGCTGCCGCCCACCGGCCGCTGCGGCTGCGACCGCACCGCCACGGTGGTCGCGCGGGTGTCAGGCCCGGTGCAGCGTCCGGGCGGCCTCGGCGATGGAGCCGGTGAGCGAGGGGTAGATGGTGAAGACGTTGGCCAGCTGGTCCACGGTCAGCCGCTGGGCGACCGCGATGGTGATCGGGTAGATCAGCTCGCTCGCCCGCGGCGCGACGACCACGCCGCCCAGCACCGTGCCGGTGGGCCGGTCGGAGAAGAGCTTGATGAAGCCCTCCTTGATGCCGAGCATCTTCGCCCGCGGGTTGCGCGCCAGCGGCAGGCGGGTGATGGCGCCGTCGACCTCGCCGGCCTCGATGGCCTTCTGCGTCACCCCGATGGTGGCGATCTCCGGCGCGGTGAAGATGTTCGCGGCGACGGAGGCGAGGTCGAGCGGGGCGACGGCGTCGCCGAGGGCGTGCCACATGGCGATGCGGCCCTGCATGGCGGCCACGGACGCCAGCGGCAGCACCCCGGTGCAGTCGCCGGCGGCGTAGACGCGCGGGGCCCGGGTGCGCGAGACCCGGTCGACCTCGATGTGCCCGGACGGCTTGAGGTGCACCCCGGCCTCCTCCAGGCCCAGCCCGGCGGTGTTCGGCACGCCGCCGACCGCGACGAGGCAGTGCGAGCCGGCGACTACGCGCCCGTCGGTCAGCTCGACCTCCACCCCGTCGCCCACCCGCCGCACGCCGGCGGCGCGCGAGCGCGACAGCACGTGCATGCCGCGGCGGGTGAAGACGCCCTCGATGAGCTCGGCGGCGTTCTCGTCCTCCCCCGGCAGCACCCGGTCGCGGCTGGAGATGAGGGTGACCTCGGCGCCGAGGGCGTTGTAGGCACCGGCGAACTCGGCCCCGGTCACGCCCGAGCCGACCACCACGAGGTGCTCGGGGATGTCGGTGAGGTTGTACATCTGCGCCCAGGTGAGGATCCGCTCGCCGTCGGGCTCGGCGGTGGGCAGCATCCGCGGCGTCGCGCCGGTGGCGACGAGGACGATCTGCGCGGCGAGCTCCTCCCGGCCGCCGTCGGCGGTCTCGACGAAGACCCGGCGGTTGGCGTCGGCGTCCATGTGGGCGCCGATGCGCCCGGAGCCGGCGATGATCTCGATGCCCTCACGCTCGAGGCGGTTGCGGATGTCTCGCGACTGCTTCTCGGCGAGCCGCATGACCCGCTGGTCGACCACGTCCATGTCGGCGCGCAGCGCGCCGGCCTCGCCCTCGCCCTCGCCCTCCGCGCCGATGCCCAGCTCGCCGGCCTGCTCGGTCAGCGTCATCCACTCGGCGGTGGCGATGAGCGTCTTGGAGGGCACGACGTCGGTCAGCACGGCGGAGCCGCCCATCCCCTGCCGCTCGACCACCTGGACCTGCGCGCCGAGCTGGCGGGCCACCAGCGCGGCCTCGTACCCACCGGGGCCGCCGCCGATGATGACGACGCGGGAGCCCTCGCGCACCGGCGAGGCGCCGGCTCCGGTCTCGGCCGCGCGACGCTGGTCGCGGCGCCCGGATGGGGCAGCCGGGGCGGCGCCGGCGGTCTCGGTCGCGGGCGGGGGGACGGGGCCGGAAGGAGTGCTCACGTCAGGCCATTGTGCCGAACCGGACGGTCCGGTGCCGCCCGGCGCGCCCCGCGGCGCCGGCCACGGCCGGTCTGGGGCCGTTAGCGGTAGCGTCGTGCCCATGACCGTGCACGACGACGCCAGGCTCGCCGACCTGGACGATCCCGCCCCCGACCCGTTCGCCGTCGCCCGGGCGGCGGCCGAGCTCATCGCCGCGCGCACCGGGGTCGAGCGCCACGCTGTCGCGCTGGTGCTCGGGTCCGGCTGGGGCGGCGCCGCCGACCTCGTCGGCGAGACCGTCGCGGAGATCCCGGCCACCGAGGTGCCGGGCTTCTCCGCCTCCGCGGTCGTCGGGCACGTGGGCACGCTGCGCTCGGTCCGCCTGGCCGGCACGGACAAGCACGCGCTGGTCATCGGCGCCCGCACGCACTACTACGAGCAGCGCAACGTGCGGCGGGTGGCGCACGGGGTGCGGGTGGCCGCGGCGGCCGGCGCACGGACGGTGGTGCTGACCAACGGCTGCGGCGGGCTGGAGGAGGAGTGGCCCCCTGGGACCCCGGTGCTCATCAGCGACCACATCAACCTCACCGGCGCCTCGCCGCTGGAGGGGGCGACCTTCGTCGACCTCACCGACCTGTACTCCACGCGGCTGCGCACCCTGGCCCGCGAGGTCGACCCCGCGCTGCCCGAGGGCGTCTACGTCCAGTTCCCCGGCCCCCACTACGAGACCCCGGCCGAGGTGCAGATGGCCCGCCGCATCGGCGGGCACCTCGTGGGCATGTCGACGGCGCTGGAGGCCATCGCCGCCCGGCACGTGGGCCTGGAGGTGCTGGGGCTGTCGCTGGTGACCAACCCCGCCGCCGGCATCTCCCCCGTGCCGCTCTCCCACGAGGAGGTGCTGGAGGCCGGGCGGGCGGCCGGACCGCGCATCTCCCGGCTGCTCGCCGAGATCGTCCGGCTGCTCTGACGAGCCCGCGGCCCGCCGCGCCCCCACTCCCCCACCGTCGCCCCCGGCCCCGCGCCGTCCCACCCGCCCGACCGCCGGGCCACCGAGGAGCCCACCGATGAAGACCACCGCCGCGGAGGTCCGCGCCTGGATCGACGCCGACCCCGACCCCGCCACCCGCGCCGAGCTGACCGTGCTGCTCCAGCGCACCGAGGCCGGGGACGACGGCGTCACCGCGGCCGGCGCCGAGCTCGACTCCCGCTTCGCCGGCCTGCTGCAGTTCGGCACCGCCGGGCTGCGCGGGGCGCTGGGCGGGGGGCCCAGCCGGATGAACCGGGCCGTGGTCATCAAGGCGGCGGCCGGGCTGTCGGCCTTCCTCACCGCGCGCGTGGGCGCCGGGTTCACCGTGGTGATCGGCTACGACGCACGACACGGCTCGGCCCAGTTCGCCACCGACACCGCCGCGGTGGTCACCGCCGCCGGCGGCCGCGCGCTGCTGCTGCCCGCCGCGCTGCCCACCCCGGTGCTCGCCTTCGCCGTGCGCCACCTGGGCACCGACGCCGGCGTCATGGTCACCGCCTCGCACAACCCGCCCCAGGACAACGGCTACAAGGTCTACCTGGGCGGCCGGGTGGTCACCGGCGCCGGCCAGGGCGCACAGATCGTCCCGCCCTTCGACGGCGAGATCGCCGCCCAGATCGCCGCGGCGGGACCGGCCAACGCCGTGCCGCGCGCGGAGGGCGGCTGGGAGGTGCTCGGCGACGACGTGCGCGAGGCCTACCTGCGCCGCGCCGCCTCGCTCATCCCCGCCCGCCACACCCGGGGCCTGCGCCTCGTGTACACGCCCATGCACGGGGTGGGCGGGGCGACCGCGGTGGAGGCGCTGCGCCGGGTGGGCTTCACCGACGTCCACGTCGTGGCCAAGCAGGCCGACCCCGACCCCGACTTCCCCACCGTGGCCTTCCCCAACCCCGAGGAGCCCGGGGCGCTGGACCTCGCCCTCGAGCTGGCCCGCGCCGTCGACGCCGACCTCGTGCTGGCCAACGACCCCGACGCCGACCGGTGCACCGTCGCGGCGCCCGACCCGACGGTGGCCGGCGGCTGGCGCCAGCTCACCGGTGACGAGATCGGCGCGCTGCTCGGCGCGCAGACCGGGGTGGCGGCGGCGATGACGGGCCGCGGAGTCATGGCGAGCTCGGTGGTCTCCTCCCGGCTGCTGGACCGGATCGCCCGCTCGCACGGCCTCGACCACCGCACCACGCTCACCGGCTTCAAGTGGATCGCGCGCACCGAGGGCCTGGTCTTCGGTTACGAGGAGGCCATCGGCTACTGCGTGGACCCGCAGGCGGTGCGCGACAAGGACGGCATCACCGCCGCCCTGCGACTGGCGTACCTGGCCGCACAGCTGCGCGACGCCGGTTCGAGCGTCCCGGAGATGCTCGACGACCTCGCCCGGCGCCACGGCCTGCACGGCACCAGCCAGCTGGCCATCCGGGTGGCAGACGTCGGGCTCATCGCCGACGCCATGGCCCGCCTGCGCGCCGCCGCCCCGGCCATGCTCGCCGGCGCCCCGGTGGTGACCGTCACCGACCTGTCCGCGGGCTCCGCGGACCTGCCGCCCACCGACGGGCTGTCGTACCTGACGGCGCAGAACGACCGGGTGATCATCCGGCCCTCGGGCACCGAGCCGAAGCTCAAGTGCTACCTGGAGGTCGTCGTCCCGGTGGCCGACCCGGCCGACGTCGCGGCCACCCGCCGGGTGGCGGCGGCCCGGATCGAGCGGCTGCGCGCGGACGTGTCCGCCGCCGTCGGTCTCTGACGGTCCCGGGGCGCCGCCACGAGCGGCCGCTCAGTCGCTCAGACCTTCGAGCACGGCGCGGGTGC
This sequence comes from Georgenia ruanii, assembly GCF_009193175.1. GTDB lineage: Bacteria > Actinomycetota > Actinomycetes > Actinomycetales > Actinomycetaceae > Georgenia > Georgenia ruanii. Next base: position 426,731 of record NZ_VUKE01000001.1, read on the forward strand.
CGGACAGGCCCAGCCGGGTGGCGCCGGCGTCGATCATGGCGAGCGCCGCCTCGGTGGTGCGGATGCCGCCGGAGGCCTTGACGCCGAGGCGGCCGCCGACGGTCCGCGCCATCAGCTCGACGGCGTGCACGCTCGCGCCGCCGGCGGGGTGGAAGCCGGTGGAGGTCTTGACGAAGTCCGCGCCCGCCGCCTCGGCGGCTCGGCACACACCGACGATCTGGTCGTCGGTGAGCGCGGCGGACTCGATGATGACCTTGAGCACCACCTGCGGAGCCGCGGCGCGCACGGCCGCGATCTCCTCCTGCACGGCGTCGTACCGGCCGGTGGTGGCCAGGCCGAGGTTGATGACCATGTCCACCTCGTCGGCACCGTCGGCGGCCGAGCGGGCCGCCTCCGCGGCCTTGACCTCGGCGTGGTGGGCGCCGGAGGGGAACCCGCACACGGTGGCGACCTTGACGTCACCGGTAGCGGTCAGGGGCAGCTGGCTCGGCGAGACGCACACGGAGTAGGCGCCGAGCTCTCGGGCCTCCGCGACGAGGGCCGCGACGTCCTCGGCGGTGGCCTCGGGCTTGAGCAGGGTGTGGTCGACCAGGCCGGCGACCTCGGCGCGGGTGCGGCTGACCGATCCCTCGGTGCGGATGTGGCTCATCGATCCTCTTCTCTCCGATGGCGCCGACGGCGTCGGCACGGCCGGTGCCCGGACGGGTGCGGTCCAGGACTCACGGTAGTCGCCCGGGCACGCGGCGGCCCCCGGCACCGGAGCACCGGGGGCCGCCGCGACCCGGGACGGTCAGTACTCCTCGTCCTCGGCGACCACCTCGTCCTCGTCCCCGGGAACCTCGGCGACCTGCTCCGCGACGTCCTCCGGGCTCGCCTCGCGCGTGGGCTCCTGCAGCTCGACCTCCGGGGCGTACTCCTCGGGCTCGGCCACGAGGTCGTCCTCGGGCGTGTGCTCCTCGCCCAGCACGTCAGGGTCCAGCTCGACGGAGGCGGGGGTGGCGACGGGCTCGGGTCGCGGCATGCTCATGACTCCTCCTCGGTGGGGTGGTGGATCTTGCCAGCGTGCCCCGCGGTGCGGGGCGGCGCAAGAGGTCACCGCACCGGCTCGGGGAGCACCACCCAGACCACGTGCGTCCAGCCCCCAAGGGCGGGATGGGGCTCGGTCCGGCCGAGCAGGGCGGCCACCGGCACCTCGTGGACCAGGCCGGCGGCGGGCTCGTACAGGTGCAGCACCGGGCGGCCGGCGTCGTCGTGCCCGCGGTGGGCCGCGGCGGCGGGCGGGGGCACCGCGAGGACGACGTGGCGCGGGACGGCGCTGGCCAGGCCGCGGCGCAGGTCCCCGCCGGTGTAGAGCGGGACGGGCACCCCGGCGAGGGTGGCCTTGTGGGCGCTGGCCAGCAGCGCGGTGGCGCGGGGCGAGGCGTCGTCGAGCGGGACGGACCGGTAGCGCACCCCGGGGAAGCGCGCCTCGCGGGCGGCCGTCCACGGCGGGGTGCCGAGGCGGCCGGGCCAGGGCACCGGGCCGAGCGCCCGCGCGCTGGTGCGCCGCTTGAGGTGCTGCTGGGCGGCGGCGAGCCGGGTCGCCGCGGTGGGGTGGGCGGTGGCGGCCACCGGCGGCAGCGCGCCCATGCCGGTCGCCGCCGGCGGGATCTCCGGCGGGACCTGGTCGGCGGGCAGGTCGGGCGCCAGGGTGCCGCGCTCGAGCCAGTCGGCGAGGATGGGGTCGCCGGTGGCCGCGAGCATGAGCAGCACCATGGACCCGCAGGTGGTCTCGTCGGTCTGCCGGGCGGGCGCCCCGCCGAGGGTGACCGGCGACGCGGCTGCGGTCCCCGCCGGGCCGGCGGGCCCAGGCCCGGCCCTCGGACCGGCCGCCGGCCCCGACGCCGGGCGGGCCCGGCCGGCCCGCGGCGTCGGGGGACGCCGCTCCACCGGGCCGGGGGCGCCGTGCCGCGGCGCGCGCAGCGGGCGGGCGAGGGGGCCGAGCACGGTGCTCAGCGAGACCGGGGGCAGGGCACGCATGAGGGCCAGCGTGCCTCGCCGGCGGGCGGGCGGCGACCCGGAGCGGGCCGCGGGCCGGCGCGGGCGGCCGGCGAGAGCGTCGCGCCCCCTCAGCCGCCCACCCGGTCCAGCACGACGGCCCGCTCCCGCGCGGCGAAGCCGTCGAGCTCGGCCGGCGGGGTGACGACGACACCACCGGCCAGCGCCTCCCGGGCCCGGCCGAACCGTTCGGGGGTGTCGGTGTGCAGGGTGAGCAGCGGCTGGCCCGCCCGGACCCGGTCGCCGGGCTTGGCGTGCAGCTCGACGCCCGCGACGGCCTGCACCGGGTCCTCCTTGCGGGCCCGGCCCGCGCCCAGACGCCACGAGGCCACCCCGACGGCGTAGGCGTCCAGGGTGGTGAGCACGCCGTCGGCCTGGGCGAGGACGTCCTCGGTGTGCCGGGCCGCCGGCAGGGCGGCGTCGGGGTCCCCGCCCTGGGCGGCGATCATCCGGCGCCACACGTCCATGGCCCGCCCGTCGCGCAGCGCCGCGGCCGGGTCGGCGTCGGGCCGGCCGGCGGCGTCGAGCATCTCCCGGGCCAGGGCGACGGTCAGGTCGACGACGTCGGCGGGCCCGCCGCCGGCGAGGACCTCCACCGACTCGCGCACCTCGAGGGCGTTGCCCACGGTGCGCCCGAGCGGGGTGGACATGTCCGTGAGCAGCGCGACCGTCCGCACACCCGCGTCGGTGCCCAGCTCGACCATGGTGCGGGCGAGCTCGCCGGCGCGGTCGCGGTCCTTCATGAACGCGCCGGAGCCGACCTTGACGTCGAGGACGAGGCTGTCGGTGCCCTCGGCGATCTTCTTGCTCATGATCGAGCTGGCGATGAGCGGGATCGCCTCCACGGTCGCCGTCGTGTCGCGCAGGGCGTAGAGCTTCTTGTCCGCCGGCGCCAGCCCGGACCCGGCGGCGCAGATCACGGCGCCGACACCGTCGAGCTGGGCGAGGATCTCCTCGTTGCTCAGCGCCGCCCGCCAGCCCGGGATGGCCTCGAGCTTGTCGAGGGTGCCGCCGGTGTGGCCGAGCCCGCGGCCGGACAGCTGCGGGACCGCCACATCGAAGACCGCCACGAGCGGGGCGAGGGGCAAGGTGATCTTGTCCCCCACGCCGCCGGTGGAGTGCTTGTCGGCGGTGGGCCGGGACAGGGCGGAGAAGTCCATCCGCTCGCCGGAGGCGATCATCGCCTGGGTCCAGCGGGCGATCTCGGTCCGGTCCATGCCGTTGAGGAAGATCGCCATGGCGAGGGCGCTCATCTGCTCCTCGGCGACGGCGCCGCGGGTGTAGGCGTCGATGACCCAGTCGATCTGCGCGCGGCCGAGCGCGCCGCCGTCGCGCTTGGTGCGGAGGACGTCGACGGCGTCGAAGGGCTCGGTCATGCGGTCGCCTCCCGGGCGAGGTACTCGGGCCCGAACGCCTCGGGAAGCACGTCGGTCATGGGGTGGATGCCGCTGGGCATCTCGACGAGCAGGGCCGGCCCGCCGTGCTCCCACAGCAGCTGCCGGCACCGCCCGCACGGCACGAGTACCTGCCCGTGCCCGCCCACGCAGGTGAAGGCCACCAGGCGCCCGCCGCCGGAGCGGATCAGCTCGGAGACCAGGCCGCACTCGGCGCACAGGGTCACGCCGTAGCCGGCGTTCTCGACGTTGCAGCCCGAGACGGTGCGGCCGTCGTCGACCAGCGCGGCCGCGCCGACGGGGAACTTCGAGTACGGCACGTAGGCCCGCTCCATGGCCTCGTAGGCCAGCGCGCGCAGGGACGCCCAGGCGTCCTCGGTGATGACGGTCATCGCGCTCCTCGACGTCACTTGATGTACGGGATGTTCTCGGCGGCGGGCGCCCGCACCTTCCCGACCAGCCCGGCCACGGCGAAGATCGTCACGATGTAGGGCAGCATGAGGAGGAACTCCGAGGGCACCGGGGCGCCGATGGTGGACAGGACGGTGCCGAGGTTCGTCGTGAAGCCGAACAGCAGCGCCGCGGCGACGGCCCCGTAGGGGTTCCACTTGCCGAGGATCATCGCCGCGAGGGCGATGTAGCCCTGCCCGGCGGACATCTCCTTGCCGAACGCCAGGCCGGAGCCGACGGTGAAGAAGGCGCCGCCCAGGCCGGCCACCGCCCCGCCGAGGAGGGTGTTGCGCACACGGGTGGGGTTGACCTTGATGCCCACGGTGTCGGCGGCCTTGGGGTGCTCGCCGACGGCGCGCACCCGCAGGCCCCAGCGGCTGCGGAAGAGGAAGACCTGCAGGACGATCACGCCGGCGTACATGAGGTAGACGAGCAGGGTCTGGTTGAACAGCACCGGGCCGAGGACGGGGATCTCGGACAGCCCCGGGATCGGCAGCCGGGGCAGGCTCTGGCGGGCGTTGAAGACCTGCGCGTTGTCGGTCAGCACCGTGGAGAACAGGAAGCTCGTCAGGCCCACCACCAGCACGTTGAGCACCACGCCGACGATGATCTGGTCCACCCAGTAGCGCACCGCGAAGAAGGCCAGCAGCACCCCGACCAGGGCGCCGGCGACGGGCGCCGCGACGAGGCCCAGGTAGGCGCTGGAGGTGAGCGAGCCGACGACGGCGGCGAGGAAGGCCCCGCCCAGCAGCTGGCCCTCGATGGCGATGTTGACGATGCCGGACCGCTCGCACAGGATGCCGCTCATCGCGCCGAACACCAGCGGCACGGACAGCGCCAGGGCGCCCTGGAGCAGGGTGGTCACCGGGATGACGGTCGAGCGGCCCGCGCCCACCCAGGTGAGGAAGGCCAGCACGAACGCCACGCCGAGGACGACGTGCGCCCAGGCCGGCACCGGGCGCCGGTCCACCGCCGCCTTGGCGACGTACCCGGTGAGCGCCACGAGGACGAGGCTGAGGACCCAGTTGGTGGCGGTGGCCGGCAGGGCGAAGTTCGGGATGGCCAGCAGGTCGGTGGCGCGCGAGAGCTGGAAGGTGGTGTGCTGGCCGGGCTCGAGCAGCAGGGTGAACACGACCAGGCTCAGCAGGGTGAGCACGCCGTAGACGACCGGCCAGCGCCAGCTGATCGGCGCCAGGACGGCGGGCGCCGCCTCGCGCGGGCGGGCGGGTGTCGCGATCGCGGTGCTCATGCCGCTGCCTCCTTGACGGCCGGGGCGCCGGCACGGCGGGGGCGGGCCCCCGGCGCCGGCAGCCGGAAGATGGCGCGGACCAGCGGGGGCGCGGCGATGAGCAGCACGATGATCGACTGGACCACGAGGATGATCTCGATCGGGGTGTTGGTGGTGGACTGCATGAGGAAGCCGCCGGCCTTGAGCGCCCCGAACAGCAGGCCCGCCACGAACGTGCCCACCGGGCGCGATCGGCCCAGGAGGGCCACGGTGATCGCGTCGAAGCCGTAGCTGGCGGCCACGCCGCCGGTGAGCACCTTCTCGGTGCCCAGCACCTGGGCGGAGCCGGCCAGCCCGCACAGCCCCCCGGCGACGAGCATGACGAGCACGGTGACCCGGTCCACCGACACCCCCGCGGTGCGCGCCGCGCGCGGGTTGGCCCCGGTCGAGCGGAACTCGAACCCCAGGGTAGAGCGCTCGAGCAGCCACCACACGAGCACCGTGGCCGCGATGGCGAGCAGGAACCCGGCGTGCAGCCGGAACTGCTCGCCGAACAGCAGCGGGTAGGTCGCGGAGTCGGTGGGGATGGGCGGGGACTTCGGGAACGGCGACCCGGGCAGCTTGAACGCCTGCGTCTGCAGCAGGTACGCGATGAGGTACACCGCGATGTTGTTGAGCATGATCGTCACGATGACCTCGTTGGCCCCGGTGCGGGCCTTGAGGACGCCGGCGATGCCCGCCCAGATGGCGCCGCCGAGCGCCGCGCCGACGGCGGCGAGGAGCACGTGGAGCACCGGCGGCAGGTTGAACGTGAAGCCGATGAAGCCGGCGAAGATGCCGCCGAGGATGATCTGCCCCTGCCCGCCGATGTTGAACAGGCCGGCGCGGAAGCCGACGGCGACGCCCAGCCCGGCGAGGATCAGCGGGACGGAGAAGGTCAGCGTCTCGGTCAGGGGCCGGATCGCGCGGGCGAAGGAGGCCGCCTGGAAGTCGAAGACGGCGCCGCGGAACAGCGCGCCGTACGAGCTCGTGACCGTGTTCCAGGCCGCGGAGAAGAAGTCGGCCGGCCGGGCGAAGAAGTAGGCCAGCGTCCCCTGGACGTCGGGATCGGCCAGCGCGATGAGGACACCGCCGATGACGAGGGCGACGAGCACGGCGAGCACCGAGACCAGCCAGCTGCCGGTGAGTAGGTCGCGGAAGAACTGCTGGGTGCGGGTCTCGCGCCGGGGGGCGGCCCGGCGGCGCCCGTTCGACGGCGCCGGCTGCTCGGCCTGGGCGAGGAGGTCGCCGGGCTGGGCGGCCGGCTGGGGGGTGTCGTTGACGGGGTCGCTCACAGCGTTCCCTCCTGGTGACCGGCGGCGACGTCCGCCGCCGCGAGCGTCGTCTTGTGCTCGGCGGCCTGCTGCTGCGCCTCGTCCAGCGGCACGCCGGCCATCATCAGGCCGAGGACGTCGCGGTCGGTGTCGCCGTCGACGATGCCGACGATCCGCCCGCGGTACATCACCGCGATCCGGTCGGCCAGCGCCATGACCTCGTCGAGCTCGGTGGAGACGATGACCACCGGGGTGCCGTGGTCGCGCTCGGCGACGATGCGCTTGTGGATGAACTCGATGGAGCCGACGTCGACGCCGCGGGTCGGCTGGGAGGCCACGAGCAGGCGCAGCGGCCGGGACATCTCCCGGGCGATGACGACCTTCTGCTGGTTGCCCCCGGAAAGGGTGGAGAGGGGGTCATCGATGGAGGACAGGCGGATGTCGAACTCCGCCGCCCGGGCGGCGGCGTTCTCGCGCACGACGGCCGGCCGCATGGACACGCCCGAGGCGAACGGCTCGCTGTCGTAGAGGTCGAGGACGAGATTCTCGGCCACGGAGAAGCTGGCGATGATGCCGTCGGTGGAGCGGTCCTCGGGCACGAAGCCCACGCCGGCGCGCAGCCGCTGCTTGACGCCCCTGCCGAGCAGATCCTCGCCGTCGAGCCGGACGGCGCCCGAGGCCGGCTTGGTCAGGCCGAGGATCGTCTCGGTCAGCTCGGTCTGGCCGTTGCCCTGCACCCCGGCGACGGCGAGGATCTCCCCGCGCCGCACCGAGAAGCTCAGGTGGTCCACCACCGCCGCGCCGCCCGCGTCGAGGACGACGAGATCCTCGACCTCGAGGGCCTCCTCCCCCGGGGTCGCGGGGGCCTTCTCGACGGCCATGCCCACCGAGCGCCCGACCATCATGGACGCCAGCTCGGTCTCGGTGGAGCTGGGGCTCGCCTCGCCGACCACCGTGCCGCGGCGGATGACGGTGATCTTGTCGGCGACGGCGCGGACCTCGCGCAGCTTGTGCGTGATGAAGACGATGGAGGTCCCGTTGTCCCTGAGCTGGCGCATGATCGCGATGAGCTCGTCGGTCTCCTGCGGGGTGAGCACGGCGGTGGGCTCGTCGAGGATGAGGACCTTGGCGTCGCGGGAGAGGGCCTTGATGATCTCCACCCGCTGCTGGGCGCCGACGGGTAGGTCCTCGATGCGGGCGTCGGGGTCGACGTCGAACCCGAACCGGTCGGAGATCTCCCGGACCCGCTTGCGCGCCTCGGCGAGGTTGATGAGGCCGGCCGCGCCGGTGGGCTCGTAGCCCAGCACAACCGACTCGGCGACGGTGAACACGGGCACGAGCATGAAGTGCTGGTGCACCATGCCGATACCGGCGGCGACGGCGTCGCCCGGGCCGGCGAAGGTGACCGGCTTCCCGTCGAGCTCGATGTGCCCGTCGTCGGGCTGGTAGAGCCCGTAGAGCACGTTCATGAGGGTGCTCTTGCCCGCGCCGTTCTCCCCGAGGAGGGCGTGGATCTCGCCGGGCTCGACGACGAGGTCGATGTGGTCGTTCGCCACGAGCGACCCGAAGACCTTGGTGATCCCCCTCAGTTCCAGCTTCACGGCGTGCCCTCTCCTGTCGGTCGCGCTGGCCGCGCAAAGGGGTGACTGTCGTCCGGATCGACCCTACTGCAGCCGAGAACCCGACGGCCCGGCCAGGTGGGCCGGGCCGCCGGGGTGGTGCGGTGGGTCAGCTGGCGCCTTAGGCGGGCGCGTTCTGCGTCTCGACCGTGATCTCGCCGGAGATGATCTGGTCCTGGAGCTTGGTGACCGCGTCCTTGAGCTCCTGGGGCACCTGGGCGTCGAAGTCGTGGAACGGGGCCAGGCCCACGCCCTTGTTCTCCAGGGTGCCGACGTACGGGTCGGCGGCGAACTTGCCCTCGGCGGCCTGGGCCACGGTGTCCTGGACCGCCTGGCCGATCTGCTTGACGACGGAGGTCAGCACGATCGAGCCGTACTCGGTGGACTCGAACCAGTCGGAGTCCACGCCGATGATGTGGACGTCGCCGGCGGCCTCGGCCGCCGCGGCGGCGCCCAGCCCGACCGGGCCGGCCACCGGCATGATGATGTCGGCGCCCTGGGCGATGAACTGCTCGGCCTGGTTCTGGCCCTTGGTCTGGTTGTCGAAGTCGCCGGTGAAGGCGCCCTTCTGGGACGCCTTGTCCCAGCCGAGGAGCTTGACGTCCTTGCCGTTGTCCTCGTTGTACTTCGCGACGCCGTCGGCGAAGCCGTCCATGAAGATCGACACCGACGGGATCTGCATGCCGCCGAAGGTGGCGACGGTGCCGGTCTTGGTCATGCCGGCGGCGACGTACCCGGCCAGGAAGGAGGCCTCGGCCGTGTTGAAGAGGATCGGCTTGGCGTTCTCCAGCGTCACCGGCTTGAAGTCGGCGTCGCTGAAGGCGGAGTCGATGAGCGCGAACTGGCTGTCCGGGTTCTTCTCGGCGGCGGCCTGGATGGCGTCCTCGAGGAGGAAGCCCACGCCGATGGTGAGGTTGCAACCGGCCTGGATCATCGAGTCGACGTTCGGGGAGAAGTCGGCGTCGGACTGCGACTCGGCGGTCTTCTCCTTGATGCCGAGCGCGTCCACGGCGGCGGTGAGGCCCTCGTAGCCGGACTGGTTGAAGGACTTGTCGTCGAAGCCGCCGGCGTCCGAGACCATGCAGGCCAGGAAGTCCGCGTTGGCCGCGGTGCCGCTGGTCTGCTCCTGCCCGGCGGAGGTCTGCGAGCCCGAGTTGCTCTCGGGCGCCGCCCCACAGGCGGCGAGCGTCAGCGCGGCCGATGCCGCGAGCGCCGTCGCGTAGATGCTCTTCTTCACGCGTGTCTCCTGCAGTGTGTGGGCCGAGGGCCGGCCGGGGCGGGTGGCGCGCTCTGCAGGGAGAGCCCCGCCTGATCGGTCGGGTTCGGCGGATATCACCCCTGACCCTAGTGGTCGGAAACCGGCGTGCCTGTCACATCGTGAGACCAGCCGGGAAAGCGTTACCGAAATGTTTCCCCCCCGGCCGGGCGCCGGACACCCGTGGGGTCCATCGTCCGGTTGGCCCGGACTGGCCTACGCGTCCGGCCGGTTTCGGGCGCCATAGGTCGGATGGTCCGCCTCGGCGGGTTCGCGCCTCGCGGCCTACTCGACCCGGGAATGCTCGGCGGCCTCGACCCGGGAATGCTCGGCGGCCTCGACCCGGGGATGCTCGGCGGCGCCGTCGCCGGCCAGCACCGCCGTGCGGGCGAGCAGCCGGGCGCCGATGCCGATGGCCCGCTCGTCGAAGATGATGTCCCCGCGGTGCAGGTCGTACGAGGGCCCGCCGGGGGTGCGGGTGCCCAGGCGCACCATCGCGCCGGGGATCCGGGTGAGGTACCAGGCGAAGTCCTCGCCCCCGAGCGACTGCTCGGTGAGGACGACCGCCTCGGGCCCGATGACGTCCTTGGCGGCGGCGTCGATGGTGCGCACCGCCCGCTCCTCGTTGACCACCGGGGGGATGCCGCGGACGTAGCTCAGCTCGACCTCCACCCCGAGCGGGGCGAGCACCTGGGTCGCGGACTCCTGGACGAGCTTGGCGGCGCGTTGCCAGGCCCGGGCGTCCAGGCAGCGCAGCGTGCCGGTGAGCGTGCCGCTGGCGGGGATGGCGTTGGGGGCGCGCCCGGCGTGCACGGCGCCCCACGTGAGGTTGACCCCGGCGCGCGGGTCGAGCCGGCGGCCGAGCACGGCGGGCAGCTGGGTGATGAGCTGGCCGAGCGCGAAGACGACGTCGCCGGTCAGGTGCGGGCGCGAGGTGTGGCCGCCCTCGGAGGTCACGGTGATGGTCACCGAGTCCGAGGCGGCGGTGATGGCGCCGATGCGCGAGCCGACCCGGCCGACGTCGACCTTGGGGTCGCAGTGCAGCGCGTAGATCTGCTCCACGCCGTCCAGGACGCCCTGGTTGATCGCCGACTCGGCGCCGCCGGGCTGGACCTCCTCGGCGGGCTGGAACACGCAGCGCACCCCGACCGGCAGCTCGCCGGCGTCGTCGAGCGCCTTGAGGGTCAGCGCCGCGCCGTACAGGGCGGCGGTGTGGATGTCGTGGCCGCAGGCGTGAGCGAAGCCGTCGCGCTCGGAGGCGAAGGGCAGCTCGGACGTCTCCGTCACCGGCAGTGCGTCGAGGTCGGCGCGCAGGCCGATCCGGCGCCGGCCCCGCTCGCGCGGGTCCGCGCCGATGTTGACCACGAGCCCGGTGCCCTCGAGCAGCCGCGGGTCCAGCCCGGCGGCGCGCAGGCGCTGGGCGAGGAAGGTGGTGGTGCCGTGCTCCATCCGCGCCGGCTCGGGGTGGGCGTGGATGTGGCGGCGGACCTCGAGGAGCTCGGGCTCGAGCGAGTCGACCACCGCGGTGATCCGCCGCGCGACCGTGGAGTCGGTGGTGGCGGGGATGGTGGTGTGCACGTCCCTGACACTATCGCCGCCGCCTGTCCGCTGCCCGGCGCGGGGCGGTCGCCCGGCCGCGGCGGCGGTGGCGCGGGCCGGTCGGGCCGCGGCGGCCCCGGCAGGGGCGCCGCGGCTCACAGCAGCCGGTCGCGCCCGTCCCGGAGCTGATCGACGACCTGCTTGACCTGTTGGGCGTGCGCGCGGGTGGTGACGAGGACGGCGTCGGGGGTGTCGACGACGACGGCGTCGGGGATGCCGAGCACGGTCACCGTGCGCCCCGAGCCGGGCACCACCAGCGCGCCGGCGGCGTCGACGGTCAGCACGTCGGCGACGGCGCCGAGCACGCGCACGTCGCCGTCGCCGGCCGGCGGGACGAGGGGAGCCAGGCTGGCGAAGTCGCCGACGTCGTCCCAGCCCATCGCGGCCGGGACGACGGCGACCCCGCCCCGGGCGGCCACGGGCTCGGCGATGGCGTGGTCGATGGCGACCTTCTCCAGGTCGGGCCATACCCGGGCGAGCACGTCCGGGCGGGCGTCGGTGTCCCAGGCGTCGGCGATCTCGCTGAGGCCGGCGTGCAGGGCGGGGCGCTCGGCGGCGAGGTGGTCGAGCAGGACCGCGGCGCGCACGACGAACATCCCCGCGTTCCACCGGTACTCGCCGGTGGCGAGGTAGGCGGCGGCGGTGGCGGCGTCGGGCTTCTCGGTGAAGCCCACTACCCGGCGGGCGGTGGGTGTGCCGGCGCCGCCGAGGGGCTCGCCGGCCCGGATGTAACCGAAGGCGGTGGAGGGGTGGTCGGCCTCGATGCCGATGGTGACCACGTAGCCGGCGCGGGCCACGGCGACGGCCTCGCGCACGGCCCGTTCGAACGCGGCCGTGTCCCGCACGACGTGGTCGGCGGCGAAGGACCCGACGACGACGTCGCCGTGACGGCGGGCGAGCACGGCCGCGGCCAGGCCGATGGCGGCCATGGAGTCGCGCGGGCTGGGCTCGGCGAGCAGGTCGGCCTCGCCCAGCTCGGGCAGCTGGGCACGCACCGCCGCGGCGTGCGCCGTCCCGGTCACCACGGTCACGCCGTCGCCGGTGAGCGGCCGGAGCCGGTCGACGGTCTGCTGCAGCAGCGTCCGGCCCGCGCCGGTGAGGTCGAGCAGGAACTTGGGGGCCGCGCGGCGCGAGAGCGGCCACAGCCGGGTGCCGGCACCCCCGGCCGGGACGATGGCGTGCAGCAGCGTGTCGGGCATGGGCCCACCCTACGGGCGGCCGCGGCCGTGCCCGGGCGATCCGGCGCAGGACCGCCGGGCGTCCGGGTCAGCCCGCGCGGTGATTGACCGAGCTGCCGGTCAGCGGCACCCGGGCGATCATCCGCCACACGCCGTCGTCGCCGTGCTCGTACAGGCGCATGCTGCCCGCGGCGTAGGTGGCCTCGAAGTCCGCGAGCGCCCGGGCGGCACGGTCGAGGGCGTCCTCGTCCAGCTCGTGGGCGACGGTGACGTGCGGGTGGTAGGGAAAGCGCAGCTCCTGGGCCAGCACGCCGGTGCGGAGCCCGGACTGGAGGGTGGCGCACTGCTCGGCGCCCTGGGCGACGCGGACGAAGACCACCGGGCTGACGGGCCGGAAGGTGCCCGTGCCCTGCAGCCGGACGACGAACGGCGCCTCGGCGGCGGCGACCTCGCCGAGCAGGTCGACGACCTCGGGCAGCTGCTCGGGCTCGACGACGGTGGGCGGCACGAGCGTGATGTGCGGCGGGATCGCGCGGGCGAGCGGGTCCCCCACGCGGGCCCGCGTGGACTGGATGACCGTGGCGTACGGCTCGGGCACCTGGAGGGAGACCCCGATGCGCACCTGGTCCCCGACGCGCTCGGGCAGGTGCATCAGGGCCGCCTCCTCTCGGAGCGGCGTGCGGCGAAGGGTCGCAGGGTCACGGTTGCCATCCTGGCAGGTCCGCAAGCCCCTCGATACGCCCCCCGCCCAGGGGGCCGTGGCAGGAAGCGGTCACCTGTCGGGGAAGCACGGCGTCCAACCGCCATTCTGTGAGGTCTTGGTCGATTTTGTTGGGCCTGGCAGGATGGCGGCATGGCCCCACCGCAGGACACGACGACGCCGCTCCTGGCCCGCCAGCGCCAGGACTACATCCTCGCCCGGGTGACCGAGCACGGCGGGGTGCGCGTCGCGGAGGTGGTCGAGGCCCTCGGGGTCTCGGAGATGACGGTGCGCCGCGACATCACCGAGCTCGTCGCCCGCGGGCTGGTGGACCGGGTGCACGGCGGCGCCGTCGCCGCGGCGGGCGCCGCGCACGAGCCGCTGTTCCAGACCAAGGCCGGCCAGCGCACCCGGGAGAAGGAGCGCATCGGGGCCCTCGCCGCCGCGCGGGTGCGCCCGGGCGACTCCGTGGCGCTGACCGCCGGTTCCACCACGCTGGCCGTCGCGCGGGCGTTGGCCGCCGTGCCGCACCTGGCGACGCTGACGGTCATCACCAACTCCCTGCCCGCGGCCCAGGTGCTGGAGGAGGCCGCCGAGCAGGCGCGGGGCGAGGGACGGCCGGCGCCGACGATCATCCTCACCGGCGGCGAGCGCACCCGTTCCGACGCGCTCGTCGGCCCGATCGCCGTCGACGCCCTGCGCACGCTGCGGGTGGAGTGGGCCTTCCTCGGCGCACACGGCTTCGACCCGGAGATCGGCCTCATGACGCCCAACCTCGCCGAGGCGGCCACGAACGCGGCCATGGTCGCCGCCGCCCGGACCCCGGTGGCGGTGCTCGACGCCGCCAAGTGGGGGGTGCTCGGGCTGCGCACGTTCTGCCCGGTGGACCAGCTCGCGGTGCTCGTCACCGACACCGAGCCCGACGCCGCCACGCGAGCGGCGGCCGAACGGCACGGGATCGTCGTGGAGGTCGCCGTCGAGGCGGCCGGGACGAGCACGGACAGCGCCGAAGGAGGGCAGCGATGAGCGAGGACCCGGCGACGGCGGTGCGCCTCCTGGCGCCCACCGTCCGCAAGACCACCACCCGCCTGGCCGACGGTCGGGAGCTGACCTACTACGACGACTCCGAGCCGTACCTGTCCGGCGCGGCGACGCGCCGGCTGGACGACCCGCGGCCGTTGCCGTACCGCTTCGCCGACGTCGTCGGGGATGACGGCGTCGCGCGGCCGGTCACGGCGCCGCAGATGCGCTACGACGTGCTCACCGGCGAGTGGATCCCGATGGCCACCCACCGGATGAACCGCACGTTCCTGCCCCCGGCGGACGCCAACCCGTTCGCCCCGGCCCGGCCGGGCGCGGCCTACCAGGACGGGGAGATCCCGGACACCGACTACGACGTCGTGGTGTTCGAGAACCGCTTCCCCTCGCTGGTGGCGGTCCCGGGCGTGCCCGACGAGGTCGCCTCGCTGGACGGGGAGGCGCTGTGGCCGACCCGGCCGGCGGCCGGGCGCACGGAGGTGATCTGCTTCGACCCCAACCCCACCGGGTCCCTGGCGCAGGTGACGCCGCGGCGGATGCGCACGGTGATCGAGGCGTGGGCGGACCGCACCCTCGCGCTGTCCGCCGTGCCCGGGGTCGAGCAGGTCTTCTGCTTCGAGAACCGGGGCAAGGAGATCGGGGTGACGCTGCACCACCCGCACGGGCAGATCTACGCCTACCCCTACCTGACCCCGCGGACGACGCAGATGCTGCGCCAGGCGGTCGCCCACCGCCACCGCACCGGGGGCAACCTGCTGCGTGACGTGCTCGAGGCCGAGCTGCGCTCGGGGCGGCGGGTGGTCGCCGAGTCCGACCACTGGGTGGCCTACGTGCCCGCGGCGGCGCGCTGGCCCGTCGAGGTCCACCTCGCCCCACGCCGGGACGTGCCGGACCTGCCCGCCCTGGACGAGGCCGAGCGGGCCGACCTGGTGGGCATCTACCTGCGGCTGCTGCGCGCCGGGGACCGGTTCTTCGCCTGGCCCGCGGGCAGCGAGCACGAGGGCGAGCCGATCACGCTGCCGTACATCAGCGCCTGGCACCAGGCCCCGGTGCGCGAGGGCCGGGAGGACCTGCGCCTGCACCTGCAGCTGTTCTCCATCCTGCGGGCCCCGGGGAAGCTGAAGTACCTTGCCGGGTCGGAGTCCGGGATGGGCGCGTGGGTCTCGGACACCACGCCGGAGAGGATCGCCGACCGGTACCGGCAGGTGCTGCCGGCCGGCGTGGAGGAGCGGTCATGAGCGAGCTGCGGGACACGGCCCCCGGGGGGTGCGGCATGAGCGGGACGCTCCCAGCCACGGGCGGGGCGACCAGCGACGTGCTGACCGCCTGGTCCGACGCCGAGGGCGCCGCCCGCGCCCGCGACCTGTTCACCGCCACCTTCGGCGCGCCGCCGGCCGGTGTGTGGGCCGCGCCCGGGCGGGTGAACATCGTCGGCGAGCACACCGACTACAACGGCGGGCTGTGCCTGCCCATCGCCCTGCCGCACCGCACCTTCGTCGCCCTGCGGCCCCGGGCCGACCGCACCGCGCGGTTCGTCAGCGCCCAGGAGCCGGGGGTGCGAGAGGTCGAGCTCGACGCCGTCGCCCCGGCCGGCGCCCCCGGCGCCGTCGAGGGCTGGCCCGCCTACGCCGCCGGGGTCGCCTGGGCGCTCGAGCGGGAGGGGCTCGCCCCGGCCGGTCGGGTCCCGGGCTTCGACCTGGCGGTGGACTCCTGCGTGCCCTACGGCGCCGGGCTGAGCTCCTCGGCGGCGCTGGAGTGCGCCGTCGCCGTGGCGCTCGACGACGTCGCCGGGCTCGGCCTGAGCGCCGACGACGCCGGTCGCGCCCGTCTGGCCGCCGCCTGCGTGCGGGCCGAGAACGACATCGCCGGCGCCCCCACCGGCGGGATGGACCAGGCGGCCTCGCTGCGCGCCCGCGCCGGGCACGCCCTGCTGCTCGACTGCCGCGACGGCGCCGTCGAGCATGTCCCGCTCGACCTGGCCGCCGCCGGCCTGGCGCTGCTGGTCATGGACACCCGCGCCCCGCACCGCCTGGTCGACGGGCAGTACGCCCGCCGCCGGCAGGTGTGCGAGGACGCCGCCGCCGTGCTCGGCGTCCCCTCGCTGCGGGAGGTCGCCGACGCCTCCATGGCCGGCGAGACCACCTGGGACGAGGTGCTCGCCGGGCTCGACGACCCCGAGCAGCGCATGCGCGTGCGCCACGTGATCAGCGAGATCGAGCGGGTGCGCTTCCTCGTCGCCCGCCTCACCCACGCCCCCGGCGCCCAGCTGCGCGGGTGGGCCCTGGACAAGGTCGCCTGGGCGCTCGACGCCTCGCACACCTCCCTGCGCGAGGACTACGAGGTCTCCTCCCCCGAGCTCGACCTCGCCGCCGACACCGCCCGGCGCCTGGGCGCCCACGGCGCCCGCATGACCGGCGGCGGATTCGGCGGCTCGGCCATCGCGCTGGTCGACGCCGACCGGGCCGGGGCCGTCGCCGCCGGTGTGGCGGACGCCTTCGCCGTCGCCGGGTACGGACCTCCCGCGTTCCTCCTCGCCTCCGCCGCCGCCCCCGCCGGACCGGTGACGGCATGAGCCCCGCCGACCGGGACGCCCGCCTGCCCGGGCCCACGCCCGAGGACGAGGCCGCCGCCCGCGACCGGCTCGAGACGTTGCGGAGCACCACCGTCGCCCGCCTCGCGGCGCTGGACCGCAGCTTCGAGGAGGTCGTCGCGGCGGCGACGGACGCCAACGTCGACGACGAGCACGACCCCGAGGGCGCGACCATCGGCTTCGAGCGCGCCCAGGTCGCGGCGCTGCGCGAGCACGGCGAGCAGACCCTGCGCGAGATCGACGCCGCCCTTGAGCGCCTCGAGGAGGGCACCTACTGGACGTGCACGGTGTGCGGCGGCCCGATCGCGCCGGGCCGGCTCGCCGTGCGGCCCACGACGACGATGTGCGTGGGCTGCGCCGCCGCGGCCGCGCGCGGGTGACCCCGCCGCCATCTGCTTCGGTCAAACCGGACACCACTACGGACGGATGCAGATAGATTTTCGGGCATCCGGGCGGTCGTGGACGATCGCCCCCGAACCCTGGGGGTCCCATGACTGTCGCCCGCCACGTCGTCTTCCCGGCCCTGCGCCTGCTCGTGTGGGCGGTGATCGCCGCGGCGCTGGTCAAGCTGGCGTTCTTCGGCGGCGCCGCGGCCGCTCCCGCCGGTCCGGTCGACGTGCCCGGTGCGGTGTTCACCGACCCGGTCGCCACGGTGACCACCGGCACGGTGTCCAACACCATCACGGTGGATGCCACCGTGCGGGCCGACCCGGCCGTGGAGGCCAAGGCGACGATGGAGGGCACCGTGGGCTACCTCGCCGTGGCCGACGGCGCGCACGTCGAGGCCGGCGCGGCCGTGCTGGAGATCCGGCAGGAGGTGCCCGTCGACCCGGTGGAACGGGTGGATGCCGACGGCAACGTCACCGTGGTGGAGCACAAGCCGCGCATCAAGCGGTCGACGGTCACCGCGCCAGTGGCCGGCACGGTCTCGCTGCGGGTCCTGCGCGACCAGCAGGTGGGCATCGGCGACGTCGTCGCCGCCGTCACCCCGGGCACGTTCTCGGTGACCGGGCCGCTGACGGCCGAGCAGCAGTACCGCCTGCTGGACGCCCCGAGCGAGGCGAGCGTCGAGGTCCGCGGCGGGCCCGCCCCCTTCACCTGCACCGGCCTGACCACCGGCACCGAGGTCACCCCGGGCGCCGGCGCGCCCACCGTCCCCGGCGACCCGTTCGCCCCGCCGGCTGAGCCGAGCGCGACCGTCGAGGTGCGCTGCGCCGTCCCCGCCGACGTCACGGTGTTCCCCGGCCTGGCCGGGACGATGACGGTCACCGCCGGTCAGGCCAGCGACGTGCTGGTCGTGCCCGTCACCGCCGTCCAGGGACTGTTCGCCACCGGGAACGTCTGGGTCGTGGTGGCCGAGGGCGCCGAGCCGACCAAGACGTCGGTCGGCCTGGGCATGACCGACGGTCAGGTCGTGCAGATCACCGAGGGCCTCGCCGAGGGCGACACGATCCTCGAGTTCATCCCGGTCGGGGACGTCCCGCCCGTCGGTGGGCAGGAGATGATGGTCGGGCGGGGCTTCTGATGCCGCTCCTCGAGCTGCGCGCCGTCACCCGGAGCGTCCGGCTCCCCGACCTCAGCGAGCTGCACATCCTGCGCGGGGTGGACCTCGCCGTCGAGGCCGGCGAGCACGTCTCCGTCGTCGGCAGGTCCGGCACCGGCAAGTCGACCCTGCTGAACATCCTCGGCCTGCTGGACTCCCCCACGTCCGGTGAGTACCTGCTCGACGGCGCCGACGTCGGCCGCCTCGGTGGGCGGCGGCGGGCGCGGCGGCGCGGGGAGGACTTCGGCTTCGTCTTCCAGCAGTTCAACCTGCTGCCGGGGCGCACCGCGCTGGAGAACGTCGTCGCGCCGCTGCTCTACGCCCGCGGCCGCGCCTTCTGGCGCCGCAAGCGCACCGCCCAGGAGATGCTCGACCGGGTGGGGCTGGCGGGGCGGATGGACTCGCTGCCCGCCCAGCTCTCCGGCGGCGAGCAGCAGCGGGTGGCCATCGCCCGCGCGCTGGTGCGCGCGCCCCGGGTCATCCTCGCCGACGAACCCACCGGCGCCCTCGACGTCGACACCGGCCGGGAGGTCATCGACCTGCTCGACGGCATCGCCTCGGACACGGGCGCGGCGCTCATCGCCATCACCCATGACCTGGCCGTCGCCTCCCGGGCGCGGCGCCACCTGCGCCTCGGCGACGGCGTGCTCACGCCCATCGAGATCGCCCCACGCAGCGGCGGCACGCTGGAGTCGCTCGTCGGCTCCGACGTCGTGGTCCCCGCGATCGACGGCGCCGGGCGCGCGGCAAGTGCGGAGGTCACCTCGTGACCGGCGTCGTCGGGGCGCTCGTGGAGGCCTGGGACGAGCTGCGGCTGCACAAGCTGCGGGTGCTGCTCTCGCTCATCGGCGTGGCGGTGTCGGTGGCGGCGATGACCGCCGTGCTCGCCGTCGGGCAGATGACCGCCCAGGCCCAGACCGAGATGATGGACCGCGACATGGGCCGCCAAGTCACCTTGTTCGTCAACGCGTCCGGGCCTTCGCCCGGCGCGACGGCGGAGGCGGTGCCGGCCATGCGGGCGCTCGTCGAGCGCTACCAGATCGAGCACGCCTCGGTGATGATGTGGGCTCCGGGGCGCTTTCGCGCCGGCGGGGCCACGTTCGACACCGACCTGCGCCTGGTCGACCAGCCCTACGGGCTCATGCACCGCGTCCAGGTGGTCGACGGCGCCTGGTTCGCCGAGGGCGACGCCGACCGGCTGGCGCCGCTGCTCGTGGTCAACGAGGCCTTCCTCGCGGCCGTCGGCTCGCCCGGCCTGGCGACGCACCCGACGGTGACCCTGCCGGGGGCGAACCCCGTCACCTTCGTCGTCGGCGGCGTCGTCGCGAACCGCTGGCCGGAGGAGATGCCGACCGCGTTCGCGCTGTACGACTCCTACACCCGCGTCGCCGGCCACACGATCGATCCGGCCATGGGGATGGTCCCGCAGATGGAGCTCTGGGTGCCGCCCGAGACGGCCGACCTCGGCATGGAGACCGTGCGCCGCGACCTGTCCGCGGCCCTCGGCGAGGGGGCGATGGTCGACGTCGGCAGCAACGTGCTGCCCGACCAGGCCGCGTTCAACCGCACCTTCCAGCTCGTCGTGCTCGGCATCGGCACCCTCGTGCTCCTGCTCGGGGCGCTGAGCCTGGTGAACATCTCGCTGGTCACCGTCCGGCAGCGCATCCGCGAGATCGGCATCCGGCGGTCCTTCGGGGCCACGTCGGGCCGGGTGTTCTTCTCGATCATGCTCGAGTCGGTCGTGGCGACGGCGGTGGCCGGCGTGGTCGGCGTCGGACTCGCGGTGGTCGTGGTGCGAAACCTCCCGCTGGAGACCGTGCTCGGCTTCGGGCTGCAGGACACCCCGCCGTTCCCGCTCACGGCGGCCCTTACCGGGCTCGCGGCCGCGGCCGGGGTGGGGACGTTGGCGGGGCTGCTGCCCGCCGCCGTCGCCGTGCGGGTGCGGCCGATCGACGCCATCCGGTACTGACGGCCGCCGACGCGGCCGCCCAGCGGCTCGACGGCGCAGCGACCTAGGGGGTCAGACGTCGTAGGTGACCACGACGGGGGCGTGGTCGGAGAAGCGCTGGTCGTAGGCGTCGGCCCGGTCCACGACGGCGGTGGTGGCCCGCTCGGCGGCGCCCGGGGTGGCGAGCTGGTAGTCGATGCGCCAGCCGGAGTCGTTGTCGAACGCCTTGCCGCGCCAGGACCACCAGGTGTAGGGCCCGGGGCCGTCCCCGCCCAGCCGGCGGCCCAGGTCGACCCAGTCGTCGGCGAACCACTTCTCGAGGTAGGCGATCTCCTCGTCGAGGACGCCGGAGGTCTTGTTGTGGTTGCCCTTCCAGTTCTTGATGTCCACGTCGCGGTGGACGATGTTGATGTCGCCGCCGACGACGACGTCGCGCTCCCCTGCGCGAGCCTGCTCGGCGAGCGCGCTCATGCGGGCGGTGACCTTCTCGAGGTGCGCGTACTTGGCGTCCATCTTGTCCGTGCCCACCGTGCCCGAGTGGACGTAGACGGAGACGACCGTCAGGGGCCGGTCGGTGCCGGGCAGATCGAGGTCCATCTCGACCCACCGGCCGGTGTCCACCGCGGGCTCGTCGTCGCCCAGGCCGACCCGGACGGCGGATGCGGGCAGCCGGGACGCGACCGCGACACCGGCGCGGCCCTTGAGGTCACAGGCCTGGTGGGCGATGTGCCAGCCGTCGCCGAGGTGGTCGGCGAGGATCTCGTCGTTGGCGCGCACCTCCTGCAGCAGGAGAACCTCGGGGCGGCGGTGGGAGATCCAGGCGTCCATGCCGCGCTTGAAGGCGGCCCGGATGCCGTTGACGTTGACGGTGGCGATGCTCAGCACCCGGCCAGTATCGCCGAGCCCACCGACACGCTGGCCCGCGGGTCCAGGCAGCACACCCGCTCAGGGCCTCCCGGTGGCACGACTCACACCGCGCGGCTCGGCTGCAGTGGCCCCGGCCGTCGCGTGAAGGCTCAGGCGGTCCGGTCGAAGTCGACGAGGTGGCGTTCGAGGAGTCGCTTGAGGCGGCTGTCGGTGGCGTGTCGGCCTGGTGGTGCGGTCGCTCGCGCGGGTGGGTGGCCGGGCAGGGGTGGGGCGTGGGAGGTGTAGCGGTGTCCGGTGGGGGTGGTGAGCTCGACGACGTGCCCGCCGGGCCCGGCCCGCTGACACGCGGTGTTGCCGCCGGCGTTGTCGTCGCCCGGGGCGGCGGTGTGGAGGGTGCGGGCGGTCCAGCCGGGGGCCTGCCTGGCGTAGTTGCAGCCCTCGCAGGCCCCGCGCAGGTTGTGCGCGGTGGTGGGCCCGCCCTCGGCGGCGGGGACGACGTGGTCGCGGTGGCGGATCGGCGCGTCGCACCAGTTCGTCCGGCACGCCTGGTCCCGCACGGCGATGAACCGGGCCAGGCCGGGCGGGGCGATGCGGCGGCGGGAGTCCAGCGCGACCAGCTCGCCGGTGCCCGGGGCGGTGAACAACCGCCGCAACCACGCCAGCACCTTCCCCGCGTCGGCGTTCGTCTCGCCGCCGGTGCCGGCTGAGGCGTCGAGGCGGTCGGTGATCAGGTCGCGGGCGAACTGCGCGGGCACGGTCCCGTAGCCGGGGATGACGGCGGGCTCGGCATCGCCGGCGAGCAGGGCCTTGTCGGTCATGACCAGCTGGACCTCGATCGGCACCCGCTCCGCGCACGCCTGGCCGGTGACGCGTTCGACCAGGGTGTCGGCCATGATCTGCCCCCGGCTCCTGCCGTCGCCCTGGGCGCGCAGCGCGTCCGCCGTCCTCGTCAGGGCCGCCCACACCCCCACGCCCTGGGCGACCGGCAGCAGCCCGGTCAGGTAGGTCATGGTGTCCGGGGCCGGGCGCAGGCTCACCCCGCGCTCGTGCTCGGCCCTTCGGGCCCGGGCCACCACACCGGCGGCGTCCAGGCGGTAGGCGATCTGCCTGGCCCGGGCCACCAGCGCCCTGGTGCCCAGCCGCTCGACCGCGACCGGGTCGGCCCACAGCTGGGCGTCGAAGGCGGCCCGGGCGGGGGCGTCCAGGCAGATCGACTCGCGCACCAGCAGCGTGGCCCGCCACTCGCTCAACGCCCCGGACTCCAGCGCGGCGTACGTGTGGGGCATCTCCAGCACCAGCGCCTTCGCCAGGCCCAGCAGCCGCCCGCCCTGGTGCGGAGACTCCCGGCGGGCCAGCGCCACCTGCGCCCCCACCCCCCGCCCCCGCCGGACCGCGGGCACCCCGGCCGCCTCCTGTTCGCGGCGCTGGGAGAGGTCCAGGTCCACCGCGATCCGCGCCTGCGCCGCCGCCGCGGCCGCCTTCAGCTCCTCCAACACCCGCAGCTGGTCGACCCGCTCGACATCCGACACGTCGCGGTCCAGTTCGGCGAGGGTCTCGCGGAATCGGGCCACATCGCCCGACGTCGCCCGGGCCGGAGCCGCCACAACCGACGGGACCGAGGGCGCCGCCGGGGCAGGGTCCGGACCGGGCTGCCCCGCACCCCGGTCCCGGCCACCCCGCCTATCGAACACGTGTAGGACACTACCCGCGGGGTGCGACATCCGCCCCGGGCCTGGGGATAGACCATGCGGAATCGCGAGAGGGGGTCGGCATGCACAGAATCGCCGCCCCCGGCTCGAATACGACAGGGCGGGCCGCTCACGCGACCCGCCCTCGCTCGTGCGCCGTCTCGACCGTCAGGCGGCCATCCGCTCCGCGGTGTCCACGACGTTCGCCAGCAGCATCGCCCGGGTCATCGGCCCGACGCCGCCGGGGTTGGGCGAGAGCCAGCCCGCCACCTCGTCGACCCCGGGCGCGACGTCGCCGCGCAGCTTCGTCTTGCCGGTCGCGGGGTCGACGGCCCGCGACACCCCCACGTCCAGCACGACCGCGCCCGGCTTGACCATGTCCGCCGTGATGATGCCCGGCTGCCCGGCGGCCGCCACGACCACGTCCGCCGCGCGCACGTGGGTGGCGAGATCCGCCGTCCCCGTATGGGTCAGCGTCACGGTGGCGTTGACGTCCTTGCGGGTGAGCAGCAGCCCGATGCTGCGTCCGACGGTCGTCCCGCGGCCGACGACGCACACGTCCTTGCCCCCCAGGGACACCCCGTGCCGGGCGACGAGCTCGAGCACCGCGCGCGGCGTGCACGGCAGCGGCGAGGTGATCTCGTCCTTGACGCGCAGCACGAGCCGGCCGAGGTTCGTCGGGTGCAGCCCGTCGGCGTCCTTGGCCGGGTCGATCATCTCGAGGATGGCGTTGGCGTCGATCCCGCGCGGCAGCGGCAGCTGGACGATGTAGCCGGTGCAGGCGGGGTCGGCGTTGAGCCGAGCCACCGCGGCGGCGACGTCGTCCTGCGTGGCCGTGGCGGGCAGGTCCTCGCGGATGGAGGCGATGCCGACCTCGGCGCAGTCGCGGTGCTTGCCGGCGACGTACGCCTTCGAGCCCGGGTCCTCGCCGACCAGCACCGTGCCCAGGCCAGGCGTGACGCCGCGGGCACGCAGGGCGGCCACGCGGGTGGTCAGCTCCGCCTTGATCGCTGCGGCGGTGGCGCGCCCGTCCAGGACGCGCGCGGTCACTGCTGCAGGCCCGGGTAGAGCGGGAAGGCCTCGGTCAGGGCCCGCACCCGGGCCCGCTGCGCCTCGACGTCCGTGCCGGCGCCACCGACCAGCGTGGTGGCGATGATGTCCGCGACCTCGGTGAACTCCGCGGCGCCGAATCCGCGCGTCGCGAGCGCGGGCGTGCCGATGCGCAGGCCGGACGTCACGCGCGGCGGGCGGGGGTCGAAGGGGACGGCGTTGCGGTTGACCGTGATGCCGGCGGCGTGGAGGAGGTCCTCGGCCTGCTGGCCGTCCAGGGCGGCGTTGCGCAGGTCCACGAGCACCAGGTGCACGTCGGTGCCGCCGGTGACCAGCGAGATACCGGCGTCGGCGACGTCCTTCTCACTGAGCCGCTCGGCGATGATCCGGGCACCCTCGAGGGTGCGGCGCTGGCGGTCCTGGAACTCCTCGCCCGCGGCGATCTTGAACGCCACGGCCTTGGCCGCGACCACGTGCATGAGCGGGCCGCCCTGCTGCCCGGGGAACACGGCGGAGTTGATCTTCTTGCCGAAGGTCTCGGCGTCGCGCGAGAGCACGAAGCCCGAGCGCGGGCCGCCGATGGTCTTGTGCACGGTGGAGGAGACGACGTCCGAGTGCGGCACCGGCGACGGGTGCAGGCCCGCGGCGACCAGCCCGGCGAAGTGCGCCATGTCCGTCCACAGGTACGCGCCGACCTCGTCGGCGATCTCGCGGAACGCGGCGAAGTCGAGCTGGCGCGGGTAGGCCGACCATCCGGCGATGATCACGCGGGGCCGCTGCTCCAGCGCGGTCTTGCGCACCGTCTCCATCTCGATGCGGTGGCTGTGCTCGTCCACCCCGTAGGAGGCGACGTCGTAGAGCTTGCCGGAGAAGTTGATCTTCATGCCGTGCGTGAGGTGCCCGCCGTGCGCCAGGCTCAGCCCAAGGATCTTGTCGCCGGGGTTGGCCAGCGCCATGAGGACGGCGGCGTTGGCCTGGGCGCCCGAGTGGGGCTGGACGTTGGCGTACTCGGCGCCGAAGAGAGCCTTGGCGCGCTCGATGGCCAGGTTCTCGGCGATGTCGACCTGCTCGCAGCCGCCGTAGTACCGCCGGCCCGGGTAGCCCTCGGCGTACTTGTTCGTCAGCACGGAGCCCTGCGCCTGCAGGACGGCGCGCGGCACGAAGTTCTCGCTGGCGATCATCTCGAGCGTCTCGCGCTGGCGGGCGAGCTCGCCGTCGAGCACCGCGGCGATCTCGGGGTCGAGCTCCTGCAGGGACTGGTTGGCCACGGACGTGGCGCTGCCGGAAGTGGTCGGGCTCATGCTTCCTCCGCTGGTGGTCTCACGCACACGGTGTGCGTGCGCACTCGGTGTGGTGACTCTCGGCCCAGGCGGACGACCTCGAATCTGGTGCTGGTGTCGCTCCCCGGTGGTTCCCCACCTCAGGCGCCAGTCGCGACGGCGACGAGACTACCAAGTGCGCGCGGCCCCCGGCGGCGCCGTCCCGCGCCGGACGTCAGGGCTCGAGGCCGGCGAGGCTCTCCCCAGGCTCGTCCTCGCCCAGGATGCGGCGCAGGTAGGCGTAGGTGAGGTCGCCGGTATGCTGGTCGTACTGGTACTCGTAGCCCTGCTTGGCGTACATCGCGAGGTTCTGCTTGGAGTCCTGCCCGGTGAACACCCAGACCTCCTTGGTCTGCTCGGGCAGGTACTGCAGCACGGCCATGAGCAGCTGGGTGCCGATCCCGCGCCCCTGGAGGTCCGGGACGACGGCGAGGCGGCCGAGGTTGGCCTTCTCCGCCTCGAGCTCGACCCGGATCGAGCCCACCAGGCGGTGGCCCAGCCAGGCGCCGAGGGTGACGACGTCGGGCTGCTTGATGTCCGCGACCAGCTCGGTGAGCGACTGCGTCAGCGCCGGGAGGTTGGGGTCCCCGTACAGCTGCGCCTCGGTCACGAACGCCGCCCGGCGCACCGTGAGCAGCTCCCCCGCTTCGTCCTCGGTGATGAGGTCGATCCTGACGTCGTCCATGCCCCCAGTGTGGCATCCACCCGGACGGGCCTGCGTCGTTACCCGCCCAGCGGACGCCCACCACCTGGGGCGACGCCCGGGCGCTACCCTCCGGCGGGTGAACGCCGCACCTGCCGAGCACCTTGTCCTCGCCCTCTCCTGCCCCGACCGGCCGGGGATCGTCCACGCCGTGTCGGGGGCCCTCGCCGAGCACGGCGGGAACATCACCGAGTCCCAGCAGTTCGGCGACCCCTCCACCGGCCTGTTCTTCATGCGGGTGCAGGTCGAGACCCGGGCCCCGCGCCACGAGGTCGAGGGGGCGCTGGCGGCGGTGGGCCACGAGTTCGACATGACGTGGAAGCTCGACGAGGTCGGCCGGCCGGTCCGGACGCTGATCATGGCGTCCAAGGAGGCGCACTGCCTCGTGGACCTGCTGTTCCGGCAGCGCTTCCAGGGCCTGCCCATCGACGTCGTCGGCGTCGTCGCCAACCACCCGGACCTCGAGCCCATCGCCTCCTTCTACGGCGCGCCGTTCCACCACATCCCGGTGACCAAGGAGACCAAGCAGGACGCCGAGCGGGCACTGCTCAGCCTCGTGCGCGAGCACGACGTCGAGCTGGTGGTGCTGGCCCGGTACATGCAGATCCTCTCGGACAGCGTGTGCACCGAGCTGGCGGGCAACGTCATCAACATCCACCACTCCTTCCTGCCGAGCTTCAAGGGCGCCCGCCCCTACGCCCAGGCGCACACCCGCGGCGTGAAGCTCATCGGCGCCACGGCGCACTACGTCACCGCGGACCTGGACGAGGGCCCGATCATCGAGCAGGACGTCGAGCGGGTCACCCACGCCGACGACGTCGCGGAGATGGTGGCGCGCGGCCAGGACGTCGAGCGGCGGGTGCTGGCCCGCGCCGTGCGCTGGCACGCCGAGCACCGCGTGCTGCTCGACGGGCAACGCACCGTCGTCTTCCCCTGACCGCGTCGAGGAGCGCGGCCGCCGTCCCGCGGCCGGGCTAAGGGTGCGACGGAGCCGGTGGAGCCCCGTCCACCGCGAAGAGCAGCTGGTCCGGGAAGCACCACCACCAGTCCTCGCCCGGCTCGTAGGAGCGGACGAGGGGGTGGTCGGGGTGCTCGCGCCAGTGGGCGCTGGCGTGACGGTTCGGGGAGCTGTCGCAGCACCCCACGTGCCCGCAGCGCATGCACATCCGAAGGTGGACCCACCCAGCACCGATCCGCAGGCAGTCCTCGCACCCGGTGCTGGAGGGCTGGACGTCGGCAACCGTGTCGAGATGGGTGCAGGTGTCGGCCATGATCAGTCCTCTCCCCTGAGCCGGTCGCTCGGACGGGTCGGCGCCGGCGGGCTCCCGGACGCCCCGCCCACACCCTGCAGCGCGCCCCTCCCGAGACGCCGCCAGAGCCCCGAGCGGCCGGTGAAGTTGTACGGACAGGACAACCTTCTCTCCGACACCGACGGCGCCGCACACCTCGCGCCAGCAGCCACCCTGATCGGCAGCCCACCGCCGCACGCTCGATCGTGCCCCGCCCGGAAGCAGAGGCACTCAGGCCGGGGCCTTTTGCCCGTCAGCCGGACCTTCTCGCCACGTCGGGCGCCGAAGCGTCGTGAATAGTCCCGGAGCCGGTGAATAATACCGGCACCGGGACAACGTTATTGTCCAAAACTGACGTAAATTGGAGGGTCAGGTGGCCCGCACAGAAGCGACCACCGCGGCGCCGTCCGTCACGGGCCCCCGCGGCCGCAACCAGCGGGCCGTGGTGCGCCTGCTCGGCGCGCGCGGCGCCCTGTCACGGGCGACGATCGCCCGCGCGCTGGAGCTCTCCCCCACCACCGTGGGCGGGATCGTCGCGGACCTCGTCGCCGACGGCACGATCGTGGAGAACCCGGCGGACCCCGCCGCGCGCGGACGCGGCCGTCCCGCCCGGACCTTCGGGCTGGCGCCGCGGGGCGGGGTCGTCGGGGGCGTGGACGTCGGGCGCAGCCACGTCCGCGCGGCCCTGGCGACCGCGGACGGCCAGGTCGTGGTCGAGCGCGAGGTGCCGCTCCCCCTCGGCCACTCCGGGCCGGAGACCACCCCCGTCGTGCTCGACCTGCTCGCGCAGCTCATCGCGGGGTCCGGGCGCGCGCCCGGCGACCTGCGCGCCGTCGGCCTGGGCCTGCCCGGGCCGGTGGAGCGCAGCACCCAGACAGTGGGACCGGGCACCATCCTCAGCGGCTGGGTCGGCTACGACATGGCCGGCGAGGTGGGCGCCCGGCTGGGCGTCCCGGCGGCCACGGACAACGACGCCAACCTGGCCATCCTGGCCGAGGCGCGCTGGGGGGCGGCCCGGGGCGTGCGCGACGCGGTCTATGTCAAGGTCTCCACCGGCATCGGGGCGGGGATGGTGCTCGACGGCCACCTGCACCGCGGCTTCGGCGGCACCGCCGGCGAGCTGGGCCACTCTCCCGTCGAGCCGGCTGGCGTGGTGTGCCGGTGCGGCAACCGCGGGTGCCTGGAGACGGTCGCGTCCGTCCCGTCCGCCCTCGAGATGCTCCGTCCCACGCTCGGGCCGGACCTGACGATCGACCGGGTCATCGACGCCTCCGACGCCGGCGACCCCGCCTGCCGTCGGGTGATCGAGGACGTCGGGCGCCACGTCGGCCGCGGCGTCGCGCTGCTGGCCAACCTGGTCGACCCCGAGCTGATCCTGCTCGGCGGGCCGTTCGTCCGGGCCGGGGACGCGTTCCTCGGCGCCGTGCGCACCGGCCTGCGGCGCGACGCCATCCCGTCCGTGGCCGCCAGGGCCCGCGTCGAGCGCGGCCTGCTGGGCGAGCGGGCGGCGGTGCTCGGCGCCCTCGCCCTCGCCCTCGAGGCGGCGCCGCTGCCGGGCGGCGCGGTCCCGGACAGCTCCGCCCGTTGAGCGGTACTGTGCGGTTCTGCTCGGGTTCGCGCTGGGCGTACCGCTCGCGCTACGCTCGGTGCATCACAAATCGACGACGATTTCTCGTAAATCGGTGACAAAGCCCGGGACTGGCCCGACGATGAAGAACGGCCAGCTCGGCGACGACAGGCTGCGGCACGGCACCCCCGCCGTGCCGACGGGACGACGAAGTTTCGAAGGAGAGTGTCAGATGCGACGGATCGCAGCGGTGGCCGGGATCGCGGCCGCCAGCCTCGTCCTCGCCGCGTGCAGTGGCGGGTCGGACAAGGCTGCCGGCGGCGACGCCAGCGGCAGCGGCGGCGGCGACGAGGTCGAGGTCTTCACCTGGTGGGCCCAGGGCTCGGAGAAGGCCGGCCTCGACGCGCTGGTGGACGTGTTCGGCCAGCAGCACGGCGACGTCAAGTTCGTCAACGGCGCGGTGGCCGGCGGCGCCGGCTCCGCCGCCAAGGACCTGCTGCAGTCGCGGCTGCAGGCCGGCGACCCGCCGGACACGTTCCAGGCCCACGCCGGCAAGGAGCTGACCGACTACATCAACGCCGCGCAGCTGGAGGACATCTCCAGCCTGTACGACGAGTTCAAGCTGCGCGACGCGTTCCCGCAGGACCTCGTCGACCTGCTCACCGTGGACGGCAAGATCTACTCGATCCCCTCCAACATCCACCGGTCGAACGTGGTGTGGGCCAACCCCGCGGTGCTCGAGGAGGCGGGGGTCGACCCGGCCGCCGTGCCCGCCGACATCGACGCGTGGCTCGCCGACCTGGAGAAGGTCAAGGCGACCGGCAAGACGCCGCTGTCCGTGGCCACCACGTGGACCCAGGTGAACCTGCTCGAGACGGTCCTCATGGCCGACCTGGGCGCCGAGGCCTACAACGGCCTGTGGGACGGGTCGACGGACTGGAAGGGCGCCGAGGTCACCGCGGCCCTGGAGGACTTCCAGAAGCTCATGAGCTACACCAACGCCGACCGCGACGGGCTGGACTGGCCCGAGGCCACCCAGATGGTCATCGACGGCAACGCCGCCTACAACGTCATGGGCGACTGGGCCGTCGCGGCGTTCGAGGAGCAGGACAAGGCCCGCGGCACCGACTTCGTCGACTTCCCCGTGCCCGGCAGCGACTCGATGTTCGGCTTCCTCGCCGACTCCTTCACCCTCCCCGTCGGCGCCCCGCACCCGGACGGCGCCAAGGCGTGGCTGGAGACGGTGGGCTCCCTCGAGGGCCAGACGGCGTTCAACAAGGCCAAGGGTTCCATCCCGGCCCGCACCGACGCCAAGCCCTCGGACTTCTCCGAGTACCAGCAGAGCGCCATCGAGGCCTACGGCAAGGACAGCATCGTCCCGTCGCTCGCCCACGGCGCGGCCACGCCGGTCGCCGTGCTCAACGCGATCTCCGACGCCACGAGCAAGTTCACCACCGGCGCCTCGGACCTGGCCGCCTACCAGCAGGACCTGGCCAAGGCCGTCGCCGGTTCCTGACCCAGCTGCGCGCCCCGGCGCGCACCCCGACGGCGGGCGCTCCCCTACCGCGCCCGCCGTCGGCCTCCCCGGACGCCGCGCGTCCCCACCCGGGCCCGGGCTCACCCGTGGCCGCCGCACCACCACCGCACAGGAGCGACTGTGAAGACCGTCAAGCGCTGGGGCCCCCCGCTGCTGCTGCTGGCCCCGTCCCTCCTCCTCGTCGGCGTGTTCGTCTACGGGTTGATCGTCGTCAACCTCCAGACCTCCCTCACGGACAGCCACACCGCCCAGCAGGCCACCGGGCAGGCGCCGACGGCGTTCGTCGCCGCCCAGAACTACCTCGACCTCCTGGGCTCGCCGGACTTCCAGCACTCGCTGAAGAACCTGCTGCTCTACACCGCGGTGTTCCTCGTCGGCACGATGGTCATCGGCTTCGTCTGGGCCTGGCTGCTGGAGCGCCCGGCGCGGGGCGAGGGCTTCTTCCGGTCCGTCTACCTCTTCCCGATGGCGGTCTCCTTCATC
Organism: Georgenia ruanii; assembly: GCF_009193175.1. Lineage (GTDB taxonomy): Bacteria > Actinomycetota > Actinomycetes > Actinomycetales > Actinomycetaceae > Georgenia > Georgenia ruanii. The sequence goes on from NZ_VUKE01000001.1 coordinate 457,126, forward strand.
GCCTCCGGCGTGGTGTGGCGGTGGCTGCTGAACTCCAACGAGGGCGAGAGCGCCCTGGGCCTCAACCGCCTCTTCCAGATGGTCGGGCTCGACTTCCTCCAGAACCCCTGGTGGAACAACATCTCCGTCGGCATCGCCGCCATCGCCATCCCCGCGATCTGGCAGCTGTCCGGCTACGTCATGGCCCTGTTCCTGGCCGGCTTCCGGGGCATCCCGGAGGAGCTGCGCGAGGCGGCACGGATGGACGGCGCGAGCGAGTGGCAGCTGTACCGCCACGTCCTCTTCCCCCAGCTCTCCCCGGTGGCGCTGTCGGCGCTGATCATCATCGGCCACATGTCCCTCAAGGCGTTCGACCTGATCATGTCGATCTCCAAGCCGTCGAACTACCAGACCAAGGTGCCGGCGGTGGACATGTACGTCTTCAAGTCCAGCTACGACTACGCCAACGCGGCCGCGGTGGGCTCGATCCTGCTCATCATCGTCGCGGTGCTCGTGGTGCCCTACCTCATCCACACCTCACGGAAGGACGGCGGGCGATGACCACCACCTCCACCACCGCCGCGCCGCTGGGCGACGTCGCCCGCGCGCCGCGCCCGAGCACCCGGCGCCCGGCGCCCGGTCGGTTCTCCGTGGCCCGGACCGTCCGCTACGCCCTGCTGCTCCTGTCCGTGGTCGTCGTGCTCATCCCCGTCTACGTCCTGCTGGTGACCAGCTTCAAGGGCACCGGCGACGCCTCGCCCGCCCGCGCGTGGGCCCTGCCGACGCTGTGGACGCTGGACAACTGGCGGGCCGCGTGGGAGGCGCTGTCGCCGTCGATCTGGCGTTCGCTCCAGATGGTCGTCCCCGCCGCCGTCATCTCGGCCTTCCTCGGGTCGATGAACGGCTTCGTGCTCTCCCGGTGGAGCTTCAAGGGCGCGAACGTCGTCTTCACGCTGATCCTGTTCGGGATGTTCATCCCCTACCAGGCGGTGATGATCCCGCTGAACCAGATCGTGCTGGCCGTGGGCCTGCCCAGCGGCATCCCCACGCTGATCCTCCTGCACGTCATCTACGGCATCCCGATCACCACCCTGATCTTCCGCAACTACTACGCGTCGGTGCCCAAGGAGCTCATCGAGGCCGCCCGGGTCGACGGCGCCGGGATGCTGCGCACCTACGCCTCGGTGGTGCTGCCGATCTCGATCCCGAGCTTCGTGGTGGTGCTGATCTGGCAGTTCACCTCGGCGTGGAACGACTACCTCTTCGCCGTCTTCTTCTCCTCGAGCCAGAACGGTCCGGTCACCCTGGCCCTGAACAACCTGGCCAACGGCGCGCTGCTGCAGAACTACGGCGTGTCCATGGCCGGCGCGCTGTTCGCCTCGCTGCCCACGCTGGTGGTGTACGTCATCCTGGGCAAGTACTTCGTGGGCGGGCTGATGTCGGGCTCCGTCAAGGGCTGACGAACCCGCGTCCTGGGGCGGCCGCCCCCGGGCGCCACGCACGAGGAGGAGCGATGACGACCACGCCGACCCGCGCCCGGGAGGCCGCCCGGCTCACTGCCCTGCGGGCGGCGTTCGGCGCGGGCGACCGCCTGGCCCCCGACCTCGCCGCCCGCTGGGCCCTGCGGGTCTGGTGCACCCTGCCCCGCAACGGCGGACGACGGCGGGACGAGCGCACCCAGCCGGGGACGACCTCCGCGGTGCGGCTGCCGGACGGGCGCCGGGTCGTCGTCGAGTGCTGGGGCGCGGGCGAGCCGGTCTACCTGGCGCACGGCTGGGGCGGGTGGCGCGGCCAGCTGGGCGCGTTCGTCGCCCCGCTCGTGGCCGCCGGACGGCGCGTGGTGGCCTTCGACGCCCCCAGCCACGGCGAGTCCCCGGCCGGACGCCTCGGGCCCCGGCGCAGCACCGCGGTGGAGATCGCCGAGGCGTTCGCGGCGGTGGCCGGCGTGCACGGCCCGCCGTCCGCCGTCGTCGCCCATTCCCTCGGGTGCACGACGACGGCCCTGGCCGTGCGCGACGGGCTGCCGGTCGGCCGGCTGGCACTGATCGCCCCCAGCGTGGGCGTCGACTCGATGACCGCCGGGCTCGCCCGCGCGCTGGGCTACGGCGAGCGGACCCGAACACGGTTCGAGCGCCGGCTCGAGGAGCTCGCCGGACGGCCGGTGCACGACTTCGACCTCACCACGATGGCGCCGCCCACCCCCGCGCTCGTGATCCACGACCGCCACGACAAGGAGGTGCCCTACGCCGACGGCGAGCGCGTGGCCGGCGCCTGGCCGGCGGCGCGCCTGCACACCACCGAGACCCTCGGCCACCAGCGGATCCTGCGCGACCCGGGTGTCGTCGCGGAGGTCACCCGGTTCGTCGTTTCCTGATCCGCCGGGAGCTGCCGCCCGGCGCCGACGCCCCGCCCCGCCGCACACCCTCTGTGCGACGCCCCGCCGCCCCGCACGCAGGGGACACCCCGCCCCACCACGGCACCGTCGGTGCCACGATGAGACCACGCGTCCTACGACGAGAGTGGGTCATCATGAGCGCATCACCGCCCCCGGACCGCCCGGACGATCGCCCCGCCGACGGCGGGCCCCGCGACGACACCCCTCCGGCCGGTGCGCCTGGCCCCTACGCCCAGCCCACCGGCCCCGCCGGCCAGCCCGGACAGCAAGGGCCCGGCGCCCCGCCCGCCTACGGCCCGCCGGGCGAGCACGGCCAGCCCGGCTACGGCCAGCCCGGCTACGGCCAGCCCCAGTACGGCGCACCCCAGTACGGCCAACCGGGCCCCTACGGCCAGTCCCAGTACGGCGCTCCGCAGTACGGCCAGCCCGGCGAGCCGTACGCCGGCACCCCGTACGGCGCCACCGCGCACGGCGGGCCGCGCAACGGGCTGGGCGTCGCCGCGCTGGTCATCGGCATCATCGCCGTGCTCCTCGCCTGGGTGCCGTTCGTCGGGCTGCTGGGCCTGGTCGGTGGCGTCGTCGCGATCATCCTCGGCGCCGTGGCGCTGAGCCGGGTGGGCCGTGGCGAGGCGACCAACCGTTCGCAGTCCATCGCGGGCATCGTGCTCGGGGCCCTCGCCGTGCTGCTCGGCATCGGCTCGGCGATCTTCGGGTCGTTCCTCGTCTCGCAGGTGGTCGGCCCGGACTTCCAGCACTGCGTCGAGACGTACGGCAACAATCCCCAGGCGTTCCAGGACTGCATGCAACGATCAGGCTACTGAGCCCGACGACGACGGCGCCCCGGTCCCCACGAGCGGGGACCGGGGCGCCCTCGGGCGACAGCCGGCGGGCTGCCGGGCGTCAGATCAGGCCGAGGCCCTTCACGGCGTCGCGCTCCTCGACGAGCTCGGCGACCGAGGCGTCGATCTTGGCGCGGGAGAAGTCGTTGACCTCCAGGCCCTGGACGATCTCCCACCTCCCGCCCTTCGCCCGCACGGGGAAGGAGGAGATGAGGCCCTCGGGCACGCCGTAGGAGCCGTCGGAGACGATCGCCGCCGAGGTCCACGAGCCGTCGGCGGTGCCGTTGACCCAGTCGTGCACGTGGTCGATCGCGGCGTTGGCGGCCGAGGCGGCCGACGACGCCCCGCGCGCCTCGATGATCGCCGCGCCGCGCTTGGCGACGGTGGGGATGAAGTCGCTCTCCAGCCAGGACCGGTCCACCAGCTCGCTGGCGGGCTTGCCGGCGACCGTGGCGTGGAAGACGTCGGGGTACTGGGTGGCGGAGTGGTTGCCCCAGATGGTGAGGTCCGCGATGTCGGCGACGGCCGCACCGGTCTTGGCCGCGAGCTGGCTCAGCGCGCGGTTGTGGTCGAGGCGGGTCATCGCGGTGAAGCGCTCGGCCGGCACGTCCGGGGCGTGCTGCTGGGCGATGAGGGCGTTGGTGTTGGCCGGGTTGCCGACGACGAGCACGCGGATGTCGTCCGCGGCGCCGGCGTTGATGGCCTCGCCCTGGGGTCCGAAGATCCCGCCGTTGGCCTCGAGCAGGTCGCCCCGCTCCATGCCCTTGGTGCGCGGGCGGGCGCCGACGAGCAGCGCGACGTTGGCACCCTCGAAACCGGTCTTGGGGTCGTCGAAGATGTCGATGCCGGCGAGCAGCGGGAAGGCGCAGTCCTCGAGCTCCATCGCGGTGCCCTCGGCGGCCTTGACGCCCTGCGGGATCTCCAGCAGGCGCAGCTTGACCGGGGTGTCGGCCCCGAGCAGCTGGCCCGAGGCGATGCGGAACAGCAGGGCGTAGCCGATCTGGCCGGCGGCGCCGGTGACGGTCACGTTCACGGGCGTGGTCATATGCACAACTCCTTCGTCGTCGGTTCTCAGGCCAGGCGGGCCGAGAGGTTCTCGTCGAGGGTCGCGAGGAACTCCTCGGTGGTCTGCCACCCCTGGTCCGGACCGACCAGCAGGGCGAGGTCCTTGGTCATCTTCCCGGACTCGACGGACTTGACGACCACGTCCTCGAGGGTCTCGGCGAAGCCGATGACCTCGGGGGTGCCGTCGAGCTTGCCGCGATGCTTGAGGCCGCCGGTCCAGGCGAAGATCGAGGCGATGGGGTTCGTCGAGGTGGGCTTGCCCTGCTGGTGCATGCGGTAGTGGCGGGTCACGGTGCCGTGCGCCGCCTCCGCCTCGACGGTCTGGCCGTCGGGGGTCATGAGCACCGAGGTCATCAGGCCGAGGGAGCCGAAGCCCTGCGCGACCGTGTCGGACTGGACGTCGCCGTCGTAGTTCTTGCAGGCCCAGACGTAGCCGCCCTCCCACTTCATGGCGGAGGCGACCATGTCGTCGATGAGGCGGTGCTCGTAGGTGAGGCCGGCCGCGGCGAACTGGTCCTTGTACTCGGTGTCGAAGATCTCCTGGAAGATGTCCTTGAAGGCGCCGTCGTAGGCCTTGAGGATCGTGTTCTTCGTGGACAGGTAGACCGGGTAGTTGCGCTGCAGGCCGTAGTTGAACGAGGCGCGCGCGAAGTCGGCGATGGACTTGTTGAAGTTGTACATGCCCATCGCCACGCCGCCGTCCTCGCCGTAGTTGGCGACGACGTGCTGGACCGGCTCCGAGCCGTCCTCGGGGGTGAAGGTGATGGTCAGCTGGCCGGCGCCGGGCACCTTGAAGTTGGTGGCCTTGTACTGGTCGCCGTGGGCGTGACGGCCGATGACGATCGGCTTGGTCCAGCCGGGCACGAGGCGGGGGACGTTGGAGATGATGATCGGCTCGCGGAAGACGACGCCGCCGAGGATGTTGCGGATCGTGCCGTTGGGCGAGACCCACATCTTCTTGAGGCCGAACTCCTCCACCCGCGCCTCGTCGGGCGTGATGGTGGCGCACTTGACGCCGACGTGGTGCTCCTTGATCGCGTGCGCGGCGTCGATGGTGACCTGGTCGTCCGTCGCATCGCGGTTCTGGATCGACAGATCGTAGTACCGCAGGTCGACGTCGAGGTACGGATGAACCAGGCGGTCCTTGATGAACTGCCAGATGATCCGGGTCATCTCGTCGCCGTCGATCTCGACGACCGGGCCCGCCACCTTGATCTTCGCCATGTCCTGCCACACTCCTGACCACCCCCGTGGAGGGGGCGCCTCGACTTCGCGGGGCGCCGGGGCACCGACGCCGCCGACCAGATTACTCGACATCGAGATATTTCGGTGACCGGGCTCACCGCCCGGCCCCGGTGCCGGCGCCCGCGCCGGGGTCAGGCCACGACGGCGCCGAAGTCAGGCCACCACGGCGTCGGCCGCCTTGCGGATCTCCACCCGGTCCACCCGGCGCCCGTCCAGCGCCGTGACGGTAAGGACGAGGTCATCCCAGGTGACCGCGTCCCCCACGCGGGGCAGCCGGCCCAGGCGGGCCATGATGAAGCCACCGAGGGTGTCGAAGGGGCCCACGGGCAGCTCGCGGTCGAGCATCTTGGCCACCTCCGCTCGGCCGAGCAGACCGGCGACGTCCTCGGTGACGCCGTTGGCCACGAACTCCGGCGGCTCGCGGTCGTACTCGTCCTGGATCTGCCCGACGAACTCCTCCACGCAGTCCTCCAGCGTGATGATCCCGTCGGTGCCGCCGTACTCGTCGACCACGACGGCGAGGTGGGCGTGGTTCTGCCGCATGACCGTCAGGGCGCTGAGCACGCGGGTGCCCGTGGGGAAGAAGGTGATGTCGCGGACCAGGTCACCGACCGTGCGCACTGCGGGGTCGGGGTGGATGAGGTCGCGGATGTGGATGAAACCGACGACGTCGTCGTCGTTCTCCCCGCGCACCGGGTAGCGGGAGTGCTCGAGGTCGCGCACGAGCGGCTGGGCCTCGGCGATCGGCATCCCGGCGTCGAGGAACTCCACCTCGGTGCGCGGGGTCATGATCTCCTGGACGGTGCGCTCGCCCACCGCGAGGAGGTCGACGACCATGTCGCGCTCCTGGACGCCGAGGGACTCGTGCTGGGCCACGAGCGAGCGCAGCTCCTCGGTGCCCATCGCCTCCTTCTGGGCGTTGGGGTCGCGTCCCAGCAGCCGCATGACCACGTTGACCGACGCGCCGAGCAGCCAGATGACCGGCCGCAGCACGGTGGCGATCCAGTCCAGGGGGGTGGCGACGGCGAGGGAGAACTTCTCGGCGCTCTGCATCGCCAGGCGCTTGGGCACCAGCTCACCGAAGACCAGCGAGAGGTAGGAGATCACCACCGTGGTGCCGACGAACGCGACGCCGTACGCCAGTCCGGACGGCACGCCCAGGCTCTGCAGGGGCGGGGCGACCGCCGGCGCGATCTGCGCGGCGCCGAAGGACGCGGAGAAGAACCCGGCGAGGGTCACACCCACCTGGACGGCGGAGAGGAACCGGTTGGAGTCGGCCGTGAGCTTGGCGACCCGCGCCCCGGCGCCGCCGCGGCCGGCGAGCGTGCGCACCTGGCTCTCGCGGAGGGACACCAGCGCCATCTCCGAGGCCGAGAAGACCCCGCCCAGCAGCACGAAGAAGAGGACCAGGACGATGTTGAGGGCGAGCTCGCTCACGCCGTCATCATCACACGCGGGGTCGCCCCGCCCCCGGTGAGGTGACCGCCCGGTCAGGGCGCCGGGGCCTCGCCTGCGCTAGCGGGTTGCGGTCGGCAGCGCGTCGCCCCACGGCGCCAGGTAGAGCAGGGCGAGCGCGGCGAGCGCGAGCAGGACGACGTCGAACCGGCGCGAGCGGGCGGCCGGCACCGCGGTGACCGGGCCGAGCGCGCGCAGCACCGCGCAGGCGCCGAGGACCACCGCCAGCCCGGTCGCCGCCGCCCGGGCGCTGACCGCGACGGCGAGGCCGCACACCGCGGCGACGGCCAGCAGCAGGACCACCATGACGGTGACGCGGACGGCTCTCGTGCTCGACATGATGGGGCGAGACTACCGTGGCAGCGTGCCCGCCTCCGCCGCCCCCTCCCCCGCCCCCCGCTCCGTCGTCGTCGTCGGGGCCGGCCTGGCGGGCCTGCGCAGCGTCGCCGAGCTGCGTGCGCAGGGCTTCGACGGCGAGGTGACTGTGGTGGGCGCCGAGCCGGTCCCGCCCTACGACCGTCCGCCGCTGTCGAAGGAGCTGTTCAGCCGGGTCGAGCCGGTCTGGCTGTCGGGCGAGGGCTACGGCGACCTGGCCGACCTCGCCGACCGCGTGCTGCGGGGCCGCCGCGCCACCGCCGTGCGGGCCGGCGACGACGGCGTCGTCCTCACCGTCGCGCCCGTCGACGCCGCGGACGCCGGGGCGCTCACGCTGCGCGCCGACGTCGCCGTCCTCGCCACCGGGGCCCAGCCGGTGCGCCCGGCCGGGTGGGCCGGGGCGGCGGAGCTGCACACCGTTGCGGACGCGGCCGCCCTGCGCGGGCGGCTGACTCCCGGCACCCGGCTGGTCGTGGTGGGGGCCGGCTGGATCGGCGCCGAGCTCGCCGGTCAGGCCGCGGCGCGGGGCTGCGCCGTCACCGTCGTCGAGGCGGCCTCCACGCCGCTGTACCGCCAGCTGGGGGCCGACCTGGGCGCGCGCACCGCCCCCTGGTACGCCGCCGCGGGCGTCGAGCTGCGCTGCGGCGCCCCGGTGACCGCGGTCGAGCCGGGCGCCGTCACGCTGGCCGGTCCCGACGGCGCGCCGGGCGAGCGGCTCGCCGCCGACGTCGTCGTCACCGCGGTCGGGGTGCGCCCGGCGACCGGGTGGCTGGCCGGGGCCCTGCCGCTGACCGGTCGCGGCGCGCTGCGCGTCGACCCCGCCGGGCGCGTCGCCGGCGCCCCGGCGTCGCTGCGGGCCGTGGGCGACTGCGCGGACATGGAGGTCCCCGGGCTCGGGCTGGTCCCGGGCGGGCACTGGGACGCGGCGCTGACCCACCCCGCCGGGGTGGTCGCGGGCCTGCTCGGCCACGACGTGCCCGCGCCCGGCGCGCCCTACGTCTTCTCCACCCAGCTCGGCCACGACCTCGCGTTCGTCGGGGCGCCCACCGAGGCCGCGACGGTCCTGCTGCGCGGCGACCCGGACGGGGCGTGGTCGGCGCTGCTCGTCGAGCAGGGCCCGGCCGGCACCGGCCGGCTGACCGCCGGGTTCACCGTGGACCGGCCCCGCGACGTCGTCCCGCTGCGCAAGCTGCTCGCCGCCGGCGCGCGGCCGCTGCTCGACCTCGCCCGGGCCGCCGACGCCGCCGTCCCGCTGCGCAAGGCGGTCCTGGCCGCGGACCTGGCGGGCCCGGCGTCGGCGCCGGCCTAGCCGCCCTGAAGCGTCGCCCTGTGTCGGTGCTTCCCCCTAGGCTCGCCGGCATGGCCACCGTCGTGCTCTTCCACTCCGCCCTGGGCCTGCGGCCCGCCGTCCACGACTTCGCCGACGCGTTGCGCGCGGCCGGGCACGAGGTCCACACCCCCGACTACTACGACGGGGAGACCTTCGAGACCGTCGAGGAGGGCGTGGTCAAGCGCGACGCGCTCGGCGTCGAGGAGATGACCCGCCGCGCCGGCGCGGCCGTCGAGGGCCTGCCCGCGGACCTGGTCTACGCCGGCTTCTCCCTCGGGGCGGCGTGCGCTCAGGTGCTGGCCCAGACCCGGCCCGGCGCACGCGGGGTGGTGCTCATGCACGGCTGCCTGCCCCCGGCGGCGGTCGGGGCGCCGTGGCCCGCCGGCCTGCCGGTGGAGATCCACACGCACGAGGCCGACCCGTGGTGCGACGCGGCGGAGGCGCGCGAGGTGGCGGCCGAGACCGGCGGCGCCGCTCACCTCTACCCCGGCGAGACCCACCTGTTCGCCGACGCCGACCTGCCCGACCACGACCCGGAGGCGGCGGCGCTCATGCTCGCCCGGGTCACCGCGTTACTCGACCGCGTCGGGCGGGCCTGACCGCCAGGCCACGACGCCGGCGGCCTGTCCGGAGCCGGGCACGTCGCGGCCCCGGCAGGCCCAACCGGCCGGGGCCGCGGCGACGGCTCAGTGCGCGAAGTGGCGCACGCCGGTGTGGTACATGGTGATCCCGGCCGCCTCGGCGGCCGCGATGACCTCCGCGTCGCGGATCGACCCGCCGGGGTGCACGACGGCGCGCACGCCGGCGTCGATCAGCACCTGCAGGCCGTCGGCGAAGGGGAAGAAGGCGTCCGAGGCGGCGACGGCGCCGCGGGCCCGCTCGGGGGCCGCGGCCCGCGCGGCGGCGTCGGCGTTCTCCGCCCCGCCGGCCGCGTCGACGGCGGACTCCACCGGCGCGCCCAGCGTGTTGGCGCGCTCGACCGCCAGGCGGCAGGAGTCCACCCGGTTGACCTGGCCCATGCCCACGCCCACGCTGGCGCCGTCGGCGGCGAGCAGGATGGCGTTGGAGCGCACCGCCCGCACCGCCCGCCAGGCGAAGGCGAGGTCGGCGAGGGTCGCCTCGTCCGCCGCGGGCCCGGCCACCAGCGTCCACCCGTCGGGGGTGTCGCCCGCCGCGTCGACGGCGTCGCGGTCCTGGGCGAGCACGCCGCCGCTGATCGGGCGCAGGTCCGTGCCCGCGCGCTCCCCGGGGTCGACGACGAGCAGGCGCACGTTCTTCTTGCGCTCGAGGATCTCGCGCGCCGCGGGCTCGAACGCCGGCGCCGCGACGACCTCGGTGAACACCGGGGCGAGCTGTTCGGCCATGGCGGCGGTGACCGGCCGGTTGGCGGCGACCACGCCGCCGTAGGCGGAGACCGGGTCGCAGGCGTGCGCCTTGCGGTGCGCCTCGGCCACGTCCGCGCCGGTGGCGATCCCGCACGGGTTGGCGTGCTTGATGATGGCGACGGCGGGGCCGGCGTGGTCGTAGGCGGCGCGCACGGCGGCGTCGGCGTCGACGTAGTTGTTGTAGCTCATCGCCTTGCCGTGCAGCTGCTCGGCGTTGGCGATGCCGGTGCTCGCCCCCTCGGCCGTGTACAGCGCGGCGCGCTGGTGCGGGTTCTCCCCGTAGCGCAGGGTGGCGCGGCGCTGCCAGGCCCCGCCGGTGAAGGCCGGGAGCGCGTCCGCGCCGGCGTCGGCGTCGAAGACCCCACTCATCCAGGACGCGACGGCGACGTCGTAGGCCGCGGTGTGCTCGAAGGCGGCCACGGCCAGCTCGCGGCGCTGGGCGAGGGTGAACCCGCCGCCGGCCGCGGCGGCCGCGACGTCGTCGTAGCGGGCGGGGTCGACGACCACGGCGACCGACGGGTGGTTCTTCGCCGCCGCCCGGACCATGCTCGGCCCGCCGATGTCGATCTGCTCGACGCACTCGTCGACGCCGGCCCCGGAGGCCACCGTCTGCGTGAAGGGGTAGAGGTTGACGACGACGAGGTCGAACGGGGCGACGCCGAGCTCGACGAGCTCGCTGCGGTGGGTCTCCTTGCGGCGGTCGGCCAGGATGCCGGCGTGCACGCGCGGGTGGAGGGTCTTCACGCGCCCGTCGAGGCACTCGGGAAAGCCCGTGATCTCCTCGACCGGGGTCACCGGCACGCCGGCGGCGGCGATCCGGGCGGCGGTGGAGCCGGTGGAGACGAGCTGCACGCCGGCCGCGTGCAGGGCCTGGGCCAGCGGCTCCAGCCCGGTCTTGTCGTAGACGGAGAGCAGGGCCCGGCGCAGGGGGACGCGGTCCCCGACGGGCTCGACGGCGGGCTGGGACGTCTGGCTCATGAAGCACTCCTGGTTCGATGCGGTCGTGGCGGCGGTGCCCGCGGGCACCCGACCCAGGCACCCAGGCGTGCGGTGCTCTCTCAGGGGACTTCCGGCCGCTCCCCGGTGGTGGACGCCACCTTCCTCGCCAGTTACGGCCGGGACCGATCTTACCGCGCGGGCCCGACCATGACCCGGCGGCCCTCGATGCGCCAGCCCTCCCGGGCGAGGCGGCCGACCTGCTCGACGAGCTGGGCGCGCTCGGCGACCTTGATCCGCTCGGTGAGCGTCGCGACGTCGTCGTCGTCGAGGACGGGCACCGCGACCTGGGCGACGATCGCGCCGGTGTCCACGCCGGCGTCGACGAAGAAGAGGGTGGCGCCGGCGAGCCTGACGCCGTACGCCAGGGCGTCGCGTGGGCCGTGGATGCCGGGGAAGGCGGGCAGCAGCGCGTTGTGGGTGTTGATGTAGCGCCCGCCGAACCGCTCGAGGAACCGCGGCCCGCAGAGCTTGAGGAAGCCGGCGGAGACGACGAGGTCGGGCTCGTGCGCGGCGACCTGGGCGGTCAGCGCGGCGTCCCACTCCTCGCGGCTGGCGTGGTCGCCGAGCCGTTCGACGAAGGTCGCCAGCCCCGCCGCCTTGGCGAGGTCCACCCCGCCGGTGCCCTCCCGGTCGGCGCCGACGGCGATCACCTGGGCGCCGTACCCCGGGTCCCGCGTCGCCTCGAGCAGCGCCGCGAGGTTCGACCCGCCCCCGGAGACGAGGACGACGAGCCGGGCCGGGCGGGGGGTGGGGACGCTCACGTGCGCGAGCGTAGCCGCGCGGTGCGCGATGATGCTCCCATGCCCACGCCTCAGCCCCGGCCCGATCGCGCCCGGCCACCCGGAGCGCCGCCCGAGACCGCCGGGGAGAGCCGCACGGTCGCCCTGAGGTGGGTCCGGCGTTTCGGTCTGCTCCTGCTCGCCGGGCTGGCCGTCGGGGCGTTCACGCTGCCGTGGCCGTGGCCGCTGCTCTCCGGGGTGCTGTGCGTGACCGCGCTCGCCGTGGGCGTCGTCGCCCTCGTCAAGGTCCGCGGCGCGCGGATCCGCGGGGCGCTGACCGGGGTCGTGGCGCTGGGGCTGGTGGTCGCGGGGATGCTGGGCTTCGCCTCGCTGGGGCAGGCGCTGCTCTGGCGCGACTACGACGCGTACTCCTCCTGCCAGCGCTCGGCGCTGACCGGGCAGGCCCGTGACGCGTGCGGCGCCCAGCTCCAGCACTCCCTCAACGAACGGGTGCGGCAGATGGAGCAGCTGATGCGTCAGGCGTCCTGAGAGGGCGGCCACTCCGACAGCCGGGGACCGCCCCACCCGCCCGGCGCCGGGCGGGTGGGGGACGCGTCCGCGTCGTGCTCGCCCAGCCGCGGGAACCGAGGGGCTTGCGTCCGCGGCTCGGCGGACCGTCCACCCGCATCGGTCGGTGCGTGCGCCGCCGCCGGGCTCGCTGCCGGCTCGCGCTCCGCCGTGGCCGGGGCGGCGGCCGACCCGCGCGCCGTCGCCGGGGTCGCGGCCGATGTCGTGCCCGGTGTCGCTGCCGGACCGCCGGTCGCCGTCCGCTGCCGGCCGGCACGCCCCCGCGCGACCGCGGCCCGCAGCCCCGCGCGCGTGCGCGGGTGCGGCAGGAGCACGCCGACCAGCGCGCCGGCCCCCACCTCGACGAGGAGCAGGCCGGCCACCGCCGCGGGCGCCGGGCCGACCTCCGCCATCCGGCCGGGCCCGATGCCGCCGGACGCGGCGGCGCCGAGCACGAGCGCCCCGAGCGCGACGGCGCCGGCCACGGTGAGCGCGGCGCCGGCGGCACCCGCGAGGGACTCCTGGGGCCGGCGTCGGTGCAGCCAGATCCCCACGGCCAGGCCGACGAGGCCGGGCAGCAGCACCACCCAGGGCAGCGCCGGGGTGCCCGGGGAGGGCAGCGCGCCCAGCAGCGGCACCGCCGGCAGCGGCGCGGCGGTGACGTCGGTGGCGCTGAAGACGGTGCCCTGCCCGACGGCGAAGCCGGGCCCCGCCAGCCACGCGAGCGCCCACACCACCGCGGTGGGCACGTAGATCAGCTGGGCCAGGGTCATGACGACGGCGCTGACGACGTCGGGGGCGAAGGAGTGCTGGACGAGCAGCACGCGGTCCCAGCCGACGACGGCGGCGGCGACGGCGCCCGCCGTCGCGAGCGCGAGAAGCCCGCCGAGCGCCCAGCCGCCACCGGCCAGACCGGCGGTGACCGCTGCCGGCACCCGCCACCGGGTCAGGGCCGCGGGCGCGGGCGCGCCGGCGCGCCACAACGCGAGCGCCGTGCCCGCGGCGGCGACGAGGACCGCCCCGCCCAGGGCGGCCAGCCGGGAGCCGGGGAGGGCCGCGAACGCGCCGAGGACGAGCGTGGCGAGGGCGAAGCCGGCCGGGACGAAGCCGCCCGCCCCCACCGTGGCCAGCCGCATGCGGCGCGTGGCGCCGTAGACGAGGGCCAGGCTGAGCAGGGTGACGCCGAGCGGGACGAGGGAGACCGCCGCCCCCGCCGCGTGCATGGATCCGCCGTGGCCGAGCAGCCACACCGAGGTGCCCAACCCCGCCGCGGCCTGCCAGGACGCCTCGCCCAGCGCCGGCGCCGCCGCGGTGGCGACGTACGTGGCGACGGCGGGCACCACCACGGTGAGCCAGCTGAGCATGGCCGCCTCGACCCCGGCGACGAGGCCGCGGAGCCAGCCCGCGGGCATGCTGACGCGCGCACGCGTCGCGGAGGCGTCGATGACGTGCGGGGCGGTGGGGCCGGTGGTGGGCATCGTCCCCATCGTCCGGCCTGTGCGGGCCGTGGCCCGGCTGGTGCGACGGCGTGTCGCCGGCCGTGGCCCGGCTGGTGCGACGGCGTGTCGCCGCGGCTAGGCCTGGCCGCCGCGCGCCCAGGCCTGGGCGACCAGCCGCTCGAGCACGGCCAGGTCGACGCCCCGCAACCGGCCCAGGTAGAGGCAGCCCACGCCGCGCCGGTGCGGGCCGAGCGCGGCAAGGAGGTCCTCGGCCTCCGGGTGCAGGAGCCCGTAGACCGACATCGACGTCTTGCGCGGCGAGAAGCCGACGACGAAGGTGTCGCCCTCGTGGCCGCTGGCGTAGCGGTAGTGGTACTCGCCGAACCCGATCATGCTCGTGCCCCACACGACCGGGTCCGTGCCGGTCACCCGGGTCATGAGGTCGAGCAGCACGCGGGCGTCCTCGCGCCGTCCGGCGGGCTCGGCGCGCTCGACGAGATCGGTGACCGAGGCGTCCGTCGGCCGGGTGAGGTTCTCTGCCATGGCGTCGATCCTGCCGTGCCCGGGCGCGGGGCGGGCGCGCCTCGCCGGGTCGCTCCGGCCGGTGTCGTCCGCAGAGACGCGACAGGCCCTGGCGGGCAGGGACGTCCTGCCCGCCAGGGCCTGCCTGGCGCTCGGGTGCGGCGGCTCAGCGCGCGACGGCGGCGCCGAGGATCTCGCGGGCCAGCCGGGCGGTCTCGGAGGGGGTCTTGCCCACCTTGACGCCGGCGGCCTCGAGGGCGACCTTCTTCGCCTCCGCGGTGCCCGAGGAGCCGGACACGATGGCGCCGGCGTGGCCCATGGTCTTGCCCTCGGGGGCGGTGAAGCCGGCGACGTAGCCCACGACCGGCTTGGTGACGTTCGCCTTGATGAACTCCGCGGCGCGCTCCTCGGCGTCGCCGCCGATCTCGCCGATCATGACGATGAGGTCCGTCTCGGGGTCGTCCTGGAAGGCCTGCAGGGCGTCGATGTGCGTGGTGCCGATGATCGGGTCGCCGCCGATGCCGATGCAGGTGGAGAAGCCGATGTCGGACAGCTCGTACATCATCTGGTAGGTCAGGGTGCCGGACTTCGACACCAGGCCGATGCGGCCCGGGCCGGTGATGTTCGCCGGGGTGATGCCCACGTTGGACTGGCCGGGGGTGATGACGCCGGGGCAGTTCGGGCCGACCAGGCGCACGCCCTTGGACTGGGCGTAGGTGAAGAACTCGGCGGTGTCGGCCACCGGCACGCCCTCGGTGATGATGACGACGAGCGGGATGCCGGCGTCGACGGCCTCCACGACGGCGGCCTTGGTGCCGGCCGGCGGCACAAAGATGACCGAGACGTTGGCGCCGGTGGCCTCCTTGGCCTCCGCGACGGAGCCGAACACCGGCACCGAGACCTGTCCGGCCTGACGCGACTCGGCGCCGGGGCCCAGCGGCTGGACGTCGAACTCGACGGTGGTGCCAGCCTTCTTGGGGTTGGTGCCGCCGACGATCTGGGTGCCCGCGTTGAGCATGCGGCTGGTGTGGATCTGGCCCATCGCGCCCGTCATGCCCTGGACGATGACGCGGGAGTCGGAGTTGAGGAAGATCGACATTCTTGGGGTCCTTACTTCGCAGCCGCGAGCTCGGCGGCCTTGGCGGCCGCGCCGTCCATCGTGTCGGCCATGGTGACCAGGGGGTGGTTCGCCTCGCGGAGGATCCGGCGGCCCTCCTCGACGTTGTTGCCGTCCAGGCGCACCACGAGCGGCTTGGTGCCCTTGCCGCCGAGGATCTCCAGCGCCTTGACGATGCCGTTGGCGACCTCGTCGCAGGCCGTGATGCCACCGAAGACGTTGACGAACACCGACTTCACCTGCGGGTCGCCGAGGATGACGTCGAGCCCGTTCGCCATGATCTCGGCGTTGGCGCCGCCGCCGATGTCGAGGAAGTTCGCCGGCCGCACGCCGTGCTCCTCGCCGGCGTAGGCGACGACGTCGAGGGTGGACATGACCAGCCCCGCGCCGTTGCCGATGATGCCGACCTCGCCGTCGAGCTTGACGTAGTTGAGGCCCAGGTCCTTGGCCTTGGCCTCGAGCGGGTCGGCGGCCGCCTTGTCCTCGAGCTCGGCGCGCTCGGCGTGGCGGAAGTCCGCGTTGGCGTCGAGGGAGACCTTGGCGTCCAGGGCGACGATGGCCCCGCCCTCGGTGCGCACGAGCGGGTTGACCTCGACGAGCGTCGCGTCCTCGGCGTCGTAGACCGTCCAGAGCTTGGTGATCACCGCGGCGACCTCGTCGGCGACCTCCGGGGCGAAGCCGGCCTGGCCGACGATCTCGGCGGCCTTCGCCTCGTCGATGCCGGTGAGCGGGTCGACGGCCACCCGGGCGAGGGCCTCGGGCCGCTCGACGGCCAGCTGCTCGATCTCCATGCCGCCCTCGACCGACGCCATCGCGAGGTAGCTGCGGTTGGCCCGGTCGAGCAGGACGGAGAAGTAGTACTCCTCGGCGATCTGGGCGCCCTCGGCGATCATCACGCGGTGCACCGTGTGGCCCTTGATGTCCATGCCGAGGATCTCGGCGGCGCGCGCCTCGGTCTCCTCGGGATTGTGGGCGAGCTTGACCCCGCCCGCCTTGCCGCGTCCGCCGGTCTTCACCTGCGCCTTGACGACCACCGTGCCGCCGCCGAGCTGCTCGGCCGCCGCCCTCGCCTCCGCCGGTGTCGTCGCGACGATCCCACGAAGCACGGGCACCCCGTGCTTCTCGAGCATGTCACGAGCCTGGTACTCGAAGAGGTCCACCCCGCTGCGTCCTTCCGTTGACATCACAAGATGCCTCGACATCAAGACATCTCGGGGGAGCCTACCGCGCGGTGGCGTGCGTCTCACACCGGGTCCCGCCGCCGACGGCGGTGCGCACCGGTCCCCGCTGGCCCGTCGCCGGGCTCGCGTGCCGCGCCGGGCGGCCGGTTCCGGGGCGCCGCGGGGGTGGCTCAGACCGCGCGGTCCGGGGACGGCATCGTCGTCGCGGCCGGGGACGGTTCGGCCAGGCCCCGCGTCGGCTTCCGGGAGGGCGAGGCGGCCGGGTCCGCCGCCGGCTCGCCGGGGGCGGGGGCGTCGAGGTCGACCGGCACCCCGGTGAGGTGCTCGGAGAGCTGGGCGAAGGCGCGCGCGACCACATCGGCGTACAGGTGCGCGCCCTGGATGCCCGGGTGGATGCCGTCCGCCTGCAGCAGGCGGGGTTGCTGGGAGATCGCCGCGTGCCAGTCGGCGACGACGGCGTTGGGGTAGCTCGCGACGATCCGCTCCAGCGTGGCGTTGGCCTCCGGGACCCAGTAGCTGCCGCCGTAGAGGTTGACCACCACGATGAGGCGGTCCCCCAGGGAGTCGAGCACGCGGCGTACGAGCGCCTCGTCGCGCACCCCGGCGTTGGTGCCGAAGTCGAGGAAGACCGCCCGGCGCACCGTGCCCTCCGCCAGCCGGGCCTGCACCGCCTGCTCGCCGTCGCGCCACTGCCGGTTCGACCGGGCATCGAGCATGATCCCGGGGAAGCGTGCCTCCAGGCCGTCGACGCTGGTGACCACGATGGAGTCGCCGAAGCCGGTGATCTCCGCCCCCGTGGGCATGGAGCGGTCCGGCGCCTGCGGGCCCGTGGGCGAGGGTTGATCCGGCGTGACCGGCGCGACCACCTCGGCGCGGTCGGCGGAGGCGTCCACGGCGCGCTGCCCGGCGAGGAGCCGGTCGTGCGTGCGCGTGCGCTCCGGGGCGACGGCGATGGCCGCGAGGGAGGCGACGACCGCGAGCGCGCCGGCCCCGGCCACGGCGCGGGCGAGCGCACGGCGGGCCGGCACCCGGCTGACGAGCGAGGCGGCGACCCGGCGGGCGCAGGCGCGGAAGCCGAGCCGGCGCACCGGCTCCTCCACGAGGCGGAACGACAGCGCCGCCGCGGCGAGCGTCACGCCGACCGCCGCGGCCCGCAGTGCCCAGTGCGCGGCGGAGTCGTAGGCCGTGGGCACGAGGGCGTCGGCGAGGATGAGGACGGGCCAGTGCCAGAGGTAGGCGGCGTAGGAGCGCCGACCCAGCCACTCCAGCGGCCGCAGCCGCATGAGCCGCTGGAACCGGCTCGGCGGTCCGAGGAGCGCGGCGACCAGCGCCGCGCTGAGCACCGACCCCAGCAGGATGCCACCGCGGAAGGTCACGGGGCTGGCCTGCCGCAGCGTGAGCATGAGGACCAGCAGGGCGGCGAGCGCGGCCGCGGCCACCGGCCCGCGCCGCCGCTGCCAGCCGGACACCGCCAGCGGACCGCCGCCCGGGGCGGCCCAGGCGAACGCGAGCGCCGCGCCGAGCATGAGGCCGAACAGGTGCGTGTCGGTGCCGTAGTACACCCGCGTGGCGTCCTCGCCGGGTACGTAGAGGACGGCCATGAGCGTGGCCGACACGACGGCGACGGCGAGCGCGGCCAGGACCCGCCGGCTCGCGCTCGTCGTCGCCGCCACCACGGCGACGAGGACCAGCGGCCAGAACAGGTAGAACTGCTCCTCCACCGCCAGGGACCAGAAGTTCACGAACAGCTGCGGCGCCGTCGCCGTGAAGTAGCTGGTGCCGGCGGCCACCTCGAGCCAGTTGGTGGAGAAGGTCAGCGCGCCCAGCGTCTGCCGCCCGAGCCCGACGAGCAGGTCGGTGTCGGTCAGCCAGGCGAACGGGATCGTCACGAGGACGACGGCGGCCAGGGCCGGCACGAGCCGGCGGACGCGCCGCACCCAGAACCGCGGCAGGTCCAGCCGGCCCTTGGCATTCAGCTCACGCAGCAGAAGGGTGGTGATGAGGAACCCGGAGACGACGAAGAAAACGTCCACCCCGAGGAACCCCCCGGGCAGCGAGGCGGGCCGCACGTGGTAGACGAGCACGGCGGTCACCGCCAGGGCCCGCAGGCCGTCGAGGCCCTCGATGCGCCCCGCGCCCGCCGCGGCCCGAAGGTCCGCCTGCCACTCCCGCACCTGGGTGCTCATCGCCTCACCTCCCCGGCCCGACCTCTGCTTGCCGAGGTTAGGGGCGCCCACCCACACCACCGGGCGCGGCGCGCGGAGCGTGAGGAATGTCAGCCCGGCGGCCCAGTCCGCTGCGGTGCGCCACGACGACGGCCTGGACCCGGTCGCGCACGCCGAGCTTCGCCAGCACCCGGGTGACGTGCGTCTTCACCGTGGTCTCCGCCATGTACAGGGCCTGCCCGATCTCGGCGTTGGACAGCCCCTGCGCCATGGCGAGGAGCACCTCCCGCTCCCGGGCGGTCAAGGTGTCCAGGCCAGGGAACGCGGCGGGCTCGGTCTGCTGCACGTAGCTCGCCACGAGCCGGTCCAGCACGGTGGGCCCCAGCATCAGCTCCCCGGCAGCGCACGCCCTGACGGCGGCGACGATCTTCGCCGGCGGCATCGTCTTGACCAGGTACCCGCTGGCGCCGGCGCGCAGCGCGGCGAGGACGTACTCGTCCAAGTCGAAGGTGGTCAGCATCATCACCCGCACCGCCGGCTGAGCGGCAAGGATCTGGGCGGTTGCCGCGAGGCCGTTCCCGCCGGGCATCTCGATGTCCATGAGCACCACGTCCGGCTCGAGCGCCCGGGTGCGGCGCACGGCGCTCGGCCCGTCCGCGCACTCCCCCACCACCTCCAAGTCCGGGTCGGTCCCGAGGATCGCGGCGAGGCCCTGCCGAAGCAGGTCGTGGTCGTCCGCCAGCAGCACACGAACGGTCACGGCGCCCCCGTCCCTGCGGCCGGACGGCCGGCACCGGCCGCGGTGCGGGGGGCCCAGGTTGGTGCCGGCGAGATCGGCAGCCGGGTGTCGGCCGGCAGGGGCAGCGTGGCATCCACTCGGAACCCGGTCCCCTCGGGGCCCGTCCCGGTGCTGAGCGTGCCGCCGTCGGACTGGACCCGCTCGGCGAGGCCGACGAGGCCGAACCCGCGGGAGGCGTCGGCGCCGGGTCCCGGCCCGTCGTCGACGACGACGACCCGTACCCGGCCGCCAGCGGCGGCGACCTCGACGGCGGCCCGCGCGCCCGGCGCGTGCCGCAGAGTGTTGAGCAACGCCTCCTGCACCACCCGGTACACCGTGGGCATCGCGGCGGCGGCGTCGCCGACCATCGTGAGGTCGACGGCGAGCCCGGCCAGCCGCATCCGGTCCACCAGGCCGCGCAGGTCCGCCAGGTCGTGGCCGGCGCTGCCGGGCGCGCCGTCCTTCGCGGCGAGGAACCGGTCCAGTTCCTCCAGGGTGTGGGCGCACGTGGTCAGGACCACGTCGAGTGCCCGGCGCCCACCGGCCCGGTCGGTGGCGAGCAGCACCTCGGCCGCCCCGGCCTGCATGACCACGACACCGACCGCACCGGAGACGAGATCGTGGAGCTCCCGGGCCACCGTCAGCCGCTCGGCCAGCACGGCCGCGGCGGACGCGGCCCCCAGCTCGGCCTCACGCGCGCCGACGGCACGCCGGGCGCGCCTCGCCCGTGACCGCATCACCCGGACCAGGAGCCCGGTGAACAGCCCCACTCCCAGGATGACGAGCGCGATGAAGAGGTTCTCGGGACGGGCCTGGGCGTGCTTGTGGACCAGGGCGAGCGCCAGCATCCCCGGTCCCGCCAGCGCCCAGGTCAGGCGACGCTCCCACGCCCCGCACGCCCACCCGAGCGCACCGACGGTGACGAGCATCCACACCCCTTCGACCACGGAGTGCCCGACCAGGGTCCCGGTGGTGACGAGGGCCGCGAGCAGGAGCGTCGAGGCGCCGGACGCGAGCCTGCGGCCGAGGACGGTGAGGGCGGCGAGGACGGTCAGGCCGACGGCCACGGGCGTCATGTACGCCGCCTCGGGCCAGCCCGTCCGGTGCGCGATCACCGCCTCCACGAGCACGTCGGCCGCCGCGAGGGCCGCCAGCACGACCTCGGCCCGGCGGATGCGCGCACCGTCCGCGTCCGCGGCCGCCGCGGGTGCCGGCTCGACGGGCTCACGCAGGAGCCCGAGCATGCGGCGCAGCTCGCTGGTGGCGGCCGTGCCCGCGCGCTGGATCCCGCGAAGCTCGGCGACCGGCTCCGCGTCCCACGCCCCGGCCGCCCTTCGGGCGCCGTCCTGCATGTCCACCACGGCCGCGCGGACCACGGCCTGGACATCCGCAGTCAGGCGGGCCCGTTCCTCCCGGACGGCGGCGCGGGCGACGGCTCCCGGCCGCAACGCGGCCACCTCAGCGGCTCGGGCGCGGGCCGCCCGCCACCGCAGGGTCGCACCCGCGACATGCCGCAGGGCGAGAAGAAGACCGAGCGCGAGGCAGGAGACGAACAGGGCGTCGGCGACGGTGCCGCCCACGAGGGCGCCCGTGAGGGCACCGAGAAGCAAGGCACCCGCGAGGATGCCGAGGTTCTCCCGCCGCAGCGCCTGCACGGCGCGAGCATAGGGCCAGCCCCGCGGGGCGGACGTCCTCCTCACGGAGGACCCCGGTCCTGCGTGCGGCACCGGGCCCCGCCCGCCGGGGAGGACACCGGCGGCCAGCGCCGTGCGCGCCGCGCAGGACGCCTCCTGCCGGGCCCGGTTCCTACCGTCCAGGGGTCGGCGCACACCGGTGCGCCCCAGACCCGAAGGACCCACCATGACCCGCCTGACCCGGGCCGCCCTCGCGGCGGCCACCGCTGTCGCCCTCATCGCCCTGACCGACGCCGTCACCCACGGCCTGACCGGGGAGTTCTCGGTCTTCGCCGACGGCGGCCCCGCCTGGGCGTACTACGTCTCCACCGTCGCGCACGGGCTGCTCTACGCGCTGCTCACCGCCGTCCTGGTGGTGAACGGGCACCGGATCGACGACGGCCGCGGCGCCGTCCGGTGGGTGCGACGCGTGCTGGTCGCGCTGCTGGTGATGCTGGCCGTCCCGTTCCTGCTCGGCGTGGTGGTCACCACCGAGGACGCACCCGCCTGGCTGCTGGGTCTCACGACCGCCGGGTTCGTGGCCAGCTTCCCGGTCAGCACCGTGCTCGGCATCCTGCTGCTGCGCCGGCCCGGGAGGCGGCTGCCCGCGGTCCTGCTCGCGGCGGTCGGCGGCGGCCTCGTGCTGACCCTCCTGCTCGGCGCGCTGGGCTCGGACTTCGCCCACCCGGCCTACGCCGAGGTGCTGCAGTTCTTCGGCGTGGCCCTGCTGGGGCGCGCCGTCTCCCCGGCGCGAGAGGCTTCGCCGTCGTCGGGGCGCTACAGCTTCGTCACCGGGGAGTAGCGCAGGAGCAGGCGCTTGGTCTGCCCGCCGCCGAAGTCGATCTTCGCGACGGCGGAGGACCCGGCGCCCTCCAGGCCGATCACGGTGCCGACGCCGTAGCTGTCGTGGGTGACCTTGTCGCCCACGTCCAGGCCGGGCACGTCCGCCTCGGGCCGTGGCGTGGCGGAGCCGAACTTCGCGCCGGTCGAGGTCGTCCTCGCGCCGAGCTTGCCGGTGCGCACGGGGCCGCTGCGGGCGCCCGACCCGCCGCCGAAGCCGCCGCGCCCCGGGCTGCCGTTCCAGCCGCCGCCCCGCCCGCCGTACCCGCCGCCGAAGCCGCCGGCGGGCCGTTCGCGCAGGGCCTCCATCGAGGACTCGGCACGACGCCAGTCGACCAGCTCCTCGGGGATGTCCTGGAGGAACCGCGAGGCGGGCAGCTGCTGGGGCATGCCCCAGGCGGTGCGCACCGCGGCGCGGGAGAGGTAGAGCCGCTCACGCGCCCGGGTCAGCGCCACGTACGCCAGGCGCCGCTCCTCGGCGAGCTCGTCCTCCTCGGTGAGCGAGCGCTGGTGCGGGAAGGTGCCGTCCTCCAGGCCGGTGACGAACACGACGGGGAACTCCAGGCCCTTGGCGGTGTGCACCGTCATGAGGGTGACCTGGCCCTGCTCCTGGGCGTGCGCGTCGGGGATCTGGTCGGAGTCCGCGACCAGGGCCACCCGCTCGAGGAAGTCGCCGAGGTCTCCGTCGGGGTCCTGCTCGGAGAACTCCGCCGCCACGGCGTGCAGCTCGGCGAGGTTCTCCACCCGGGTGGCGTCCTGCGGGTCCTCGCTCGCGCGCAGCTCGGCGAGGTAGCCCGAGCGGTCCAGGGCGGCGTCGAGGACCTCGGCGGGGGTGGCCCCGGCGTCGTTCATCTCCCGCAGCCCGCTCATGAGCTCGTGGAAGCCGCGCACCTGGGTGCGGGACCGGGTGGCCAGCCCGATGACCTCGGGCACCGGCGCGCCGTCGCGGGTCTGCCCGGGCTCGGCGGCGGCGTCGGCGATGGCCTGGCCGAAGGAGACCCGCTCGCGCTCGGCGTGGGCGGCCAGCATGGCCTCGGCCTTGTCCCCCAGCCCGCGCTTGGGCACGTTGAGGATGCGGCGCAGGTTGACGGCGTCGTCGGGGTTGGCGACGGCGCGCAGGTACGCGATGGCGTCCTTGATCTCCTTGCGCTCGTAGAAGCGGGTGCCGCCGACCACCTTGTAGGGGATGCCGGTGCGCACCAGCACCTCCTCCAGCGCGCGGGACTGGGCGTTGGTGCGGTAGAAGACCGCCACGTCGCCGGGCCGGGTGCCGTTCTCGTCGCCCAGCCGGTCGATCTCCTCGGCGATGAACCGGGCCTCCTCGTGCTCGGAGTCGGCCACGTAGCCGACGATGAGCGGACCCGCGCCGGAGTCGGTCCACAGGTTCTTCGGCCGCCGCCCGGGGTTGCGGGCGATGACGGCGTTGGCCGCGGTGAGGATGTTCTGCGTGGAGCGGTAGTTCTGCTCGAGCAGGATGGTCCGGGCGTCGGGGTAGTCCTCCTCGAACTCGAGGATGTTGCGGATGGTGGCGCCGCGGAAGGCGTAGATCGACTGGTCGGAGTCACCGACCACGGTGAGCTCGGCCGGCGGCAGCCCGTCGCGCTCGCCCTCGCCGTCGGCGTCCCGGCCCACCCCGGCCAGCTCGCGCACCAGCATGTACTGGGCGTGGTTGGTGTCCTGGTACTCGTCCACCAGGACGTGGCGGAACCGGCGCCGGTAGTGCTCCGCCACCGCCGGGAAGGCCTGCAGCAGGTTGACCGTGGTCATGATGAGGTCGTCGAAGTCGAGGGCGTGCGCCTGCCGCAGCCGCTCGTTGTACTGCGCGTACGCCTGCGCGAGGGCCTTGTCGAAGGCGTTCGACTCCGAGACGCTCCGGGCGTACTCCTCGGGGTCGACGAGCTCGTTCTTGAGGTCGGAGACCTTCCGGGAGAACGTCTTGGGCGGGTACCGCTTGGGGTCGAGGTCCAGCTGGCGGCACACCAGCGTCATGAGCCGCTGGGAGTCCGCGGCGTCGTAGATGGAGAAGCTCGAGCGCAGGCCGAGGGCGGCGTGCTCGCGGCGCAGGATCCGCACGCAGGCCGAGTGGAAGGTCGAGACCCACATCCGGCTCGCGGAGGGGCCCACGAGGCCCTCGACCCGCTCGCGCATCTCGGCGGCGGCCTTGTTGGTGAAGGTGATCGCGAGGATCTCCCCCGGGCGGGCCCGCCCGGTGGCCAACAGGTAGGCGATGCGGTGGGTCAGCACGCGGGTCTTGCCCGAGCCGGCGCCGGCGACGATGAGCAGCGGGGAGCCGGAGTGCACGACGGCCTCGCGCTGCTGGGGGTTGAGGTCGGCCACCAGCTTGGCGGGGTCGAGGCGCGGCCGGCCCGGCGGGGTGGCGCCGTCGAGCCCGGCGCGGCGGCGCGCCCGGGCGACCGGGTCGTCGGCGAGGGCCGCCTCGGGCACGTCCCGCGCCGGCGGCTCCACCGCCCAGCCGGGGGCGGGCTCGTCGCGCGGGGGCACGGCGGCGGGCAGCGGCGGCAGGTCCTGGGCGGAGAGGCCGGCAAGGGGCAGGTTGTCGAACAGTGAGGTCATCGCACGGCAAGCCTATGCGGCCCCACCGACACCCGGCGCCACCGGCGGCGCCATGTGAGCAACAGCCCGCTCGTGGGGTGGAGAACAACCCCGATCACCGGGTGAGGAGCAGCCCGATCCCCCACGCCCCGGTGGCCACCATCGCCCCGGCCAGCTCGATGAGGATGGTCAGCCCGGTGGCCTTCATGGCCACGACCGTGGCCCGCCAGGCGGCGCCCTGCTCGTGGCGGCGGGCCAGCTCGGCGAGGTAGACGCCGAGCACGAAGCCGAGCGCGAGGCCCACCACCGGGACGACGAAGAACCCGACGACGCCGAGCACGCCCCCGGCCAGCAGGGAGCGACCGGGCACGCCGGCGCGGGTGAGGTAGCGCCCGGCCAGCAGGTACTTGGCCACGCCCGCGCCGAGCACCGCCAGCGCGGCGACGGTCAGGACCGTCCAGCCCACCGGCCCGCCGGTGACCACGCCCCACACCGCCACCGCGCCCAGCACGATGAGCCCGCCGGGGTAGACCTGGACGACTGCGCCGACCAGGCCCACGACGATGACGAGCCCGACGACCACCTCAGCGAGCGGGGCCACGATGCCTCCTCAGGTTCGGGACGGCGCCGTGCGGCACCGGCGCGGCGGTCAGCGCCAGAGGACGGCCACCGCGATGTTGAGCATGGTCAGCCCGGCGATGCCGCCGACCAGACCGGTGGTGACCTTCTCCTCGCGGCGGGCGCCGAAGATCGCCAGGGCCGTGACGACCAGCCCCACCACCAGCTTGACCGCGACCCAGGCGTAGTCGAGGTCGCGGCCGCCCATCTCCGCCACGCCGACCATGAGGATGCCCGCCACCAGCGCGGTCAGCGCGCCGTGCGTGACCCCCGTGGCGATGCGCGGCGGGCGCAGGTGGGTCAGCGTGCCGCCGAGCACGATCGCCCAGCCGATCATGTGGATGACGAGGAGGATGCCCAGGAGGATGCTCATACCGGACACCCTAGGGAACACGGGGCGCGGGCCCGGCCCCGGGCCGCGCGGCAGGTCCAGAGACCCTGCTCACAGCCTGGGGGGCGGAGCGGCGTCGGGCCGGTCGGCTAGAGCAGCCGCCGCGCGGCCGCCCACCGGGTGAGCTCGTGGCGCGAGGAGAGCTGGAGCTTGCGCAGCACCGCCGAGACGTGCGTCTCGACGGTCTTGATCGAGATGAACAGCTCGGCGGCCACCTCCTTGTAGGCGTAGCCGCGGGCGATCAGCCGCATCACCTCCTGCTCGCGGGCCGTGAGCCGGTCGAGCTCGTCGTCGCGCACGGCGACGTCCGCGGCGCCGGTCCCGAAGGCGTCGAGGACGAAACCGGCCAGGCGCGGGGAGAAGGCGGCGTCGCCGGCGGCCACGCGGCGGACCGCGGCGGCGAGCTCGTCGGCGCTGATGGCCTTGGTGACGTAGCCGCGGGCGCCGGCCCGGATGACGGCGACGACGTCCTCGCTGGCGTCGGAGACCGACAGGGCCAGGAAGCGGGTCTGGCCCAGCACGTCGGCGCAGCTGGCGACCACCTCGGCGCCCCCGCCGCCGCGGCCGCCGGGGAGGTGGACGTCGAGGAGGACGACGTCGGGCAGGAGGGCGTGCACCGCGGCGACGGCGCCCTCGACGTCGTCGGCCTCGCCCACCACGTCCAGGTCCGGGGCGTGCCCGGCGAGCTCGGCGCGCACCCCGGCGCGCACGAGGGCGTGGTCGTCGACGATGAGCACGCGGATCGGTGCCGCCCCCGCGGTGGTCTCGCTCATGGTTGCCCCTTCCGTGGCATGGTCAGGTGCACCTCGGTGCCGGTGGCCCGGGTGCGGATCTCGGCGTCGCCGCCGTGGCGGCGCATCCGCCCGATGATGGACTCGCGCACGCCGTGCCGGTCGTCCGGCACGGCGGCGAGGTCGAACCCGTCGCCGCGGTCGCGCACGAAGACCTCCACCCGCTCGGGTCCCACCTCCACGTACAGGCTGACCGGCGGGCGGCCGTGCACGACGGCGTTGGCCAGCGCCTCCCGCGTCGCGGCGGTGAGCGCCGGGGTCCCGGCGTCCGGCACCGCGTCGCCGGCCGTGACGACCTCGACGGGGACGCCGTGGCGGTCCTCGACCTCGGCGGCCACCCGGCGCACGTCGTCGGCGGTGGAGGTGCCGGGCGCGGGGCGGTCGGTGTAGAGCCACTCGCGCAGCTCGCGCTCCTGGGCGCGGGCCAGCCGGGCGACGTCCTCGTTGCCGGCCGCCCGGGACCGGATCATCGACAGGGTCTGCAGGACCGAGTCGTGCAGGTGGGCGGCGATGTCGGCGCGCTCGGCCTCCCGCGCCCGGGCCTCGCGCTCGGCGCCGAGCTCGCGCACCAGGCGCAGCAGCAGCGGTGCCAGCACGACGGCGACGCCGGCGACGATCGCCAGCCCGGCCGCGGCGCCGCGCAGCAGGACCACCAGGCTCTCCCCGCGGCCGACGAGCAGCAGCGCCCCGAGCACGGCGAGGCCGACGCCCGCCGCGACCCGCAGGACCACGGCGCCGCGGCGGCGGGCGCTGACGCCGGTGCGGGCCACCTCGGCCAGCTGCCCCCAGGCGAGGGCCGCGCCGGCGGCGACGATGAGGAGCGGGACCAGCCAGGTGGCCGGCTGGGCCCGGTCGGTGCGCCACAGGAGCAGCAGGGCGGCGGTGGCCAGCAGCACGACGGCGACGGTGACGTCCCGGGCCGCGGGCGTGAGCTGCCCGACGCGCAGCCGGGGCGCCAGCCGGGTGCGCCCGACCGGCGCGGCGTCGTGCGGGTCGCCGGCCGGGACGGTGGCCCACAGCCACACGTACATGGCGATGCCGGCGCCCGCCACGAGCGAGGTGAGGGCGAAGGCCCAACGCACCGCGGTGACCGGCCAGCCCAGGTGCGCCGCGACGCCGGCGGCCACGCCGCCGAGCACGCGCCCGGAGGTCGGGCGGCGCAGCGGCAGGCGGGCGCGCGGGGCGGCGGAGGCGGTCACGGCCCCATCGTCACACGTCCCGAGCCCGTCACCCCAGGTCCGGAGCCCTGTTCCGGGGTCGCGCCGGGCGAAGATCAGGGTCGGCCCAGGGGGGTCCCCGATGGTCGGGGCCCACCCGCGGACGGTTGGCTGGGAGCATGAACACCACTGACATGCCTTCCGGCGGCGAGCGCCCCGACGGCGCGGCCGGCCCGCAGGGTGCCGGCCCGTCCGGTCCACAGGGCGCGGGTGCGTCCGGCACCGGGCCCTCGGCCGGCGGTCCCGTCCCACCGGGCGCCGGGCCTTTCGGCGGCCCCGGCCCGTCCGGCCCGCCGCCCCGCTTCCGGTCGTCGAGCACCGCAAGCTTCTTCGACTCCCTCCGCCGCACCGGGATCTGGCGCGGCGAGGACCGCTGGATCGGCGGCGTCGCCGCCGGCATCGCCCGGCGCCTCGACGTCGACCCCCTGCTGGTGCGCGGCGTCCTCGTCGTCATGACGCTCTTCGGCGGGCTGGGCCTGCTGCTGTACGGCCTCGGCTGGGCCCTCCTGCCCGAGGAGTCGGACGGGCGCATCCACCTGCAGGAGGCGCTGCACGGCAACGTCGACGCCGCCCTCGCGGGGGCCGCCGCCTTCGTCGTCGTCGGCCTGTCTCGGCCCGGCACCTGGTGGGGCGACTGGTGGTGGTGGGGCGACGGGTTCTTCTGGTCCCTCGTCTCGCTCGCCACCGTCGCGCTCGTCGTCGTCGTCATCGTGGCCCTCGCCCGGCGCGGCAGCCACCGCCCGCCGCGCCCCACGCCGGACTGGTCCGGGCCGGCCGGCTTCGCCGGTCCGTCCCCTGCCGGCACCGGCCGCCCGGCGGGCGCGCCGCAGCCGGGTTGGGCGGGCACGCCGCCCCAGCCGGGCTGGGTGGGCAACACTCCGCCCGAGGGAGCGGGGCCGAGCGTCTCTGCGGCCGCCCCCGACACCGCGCGCCCACGGACCGCGGCCCAGCCGACCACGCCGCCTCCCGCCGCACCCCGGCCAGGCGAGCAGCCGGCCGACTGGCGCAGCACGGGCGGACCGGTGTGGTCCGGCGGCGCCGGCGCGGCGCCCGCCGCCCCCGGCGCGCCCCGTGGGCCACGCGGGCCGGTCTCGGGCGGCCAGGGCCCCTTCGGCCCGGGCGGGCCCTACCCCGTCGCCCAGCCGCCGGTCCCCCCGCGCCCGGTGACGCCGGGCCCGGGCCAGGCGGTGGTCGCCGTCGCCCAGCCGCCGGTCCCCCCGCGCCCGGTGACGCCGGGCCCGGGCCAGGCGGTGGTCGCCGTCGTCCTCGCGCTGTGCCTCATCGCCGTCGCGGCCCTGCTGCTCCTGGACCGGGTCAACGGGATCGGCTGGCAGCTCCCGCTGCTCATCGGCGGGGTGGTGCTCGGCCTGCTCGGCCTCGGGGTACTCCTCTCGGGCGCGCGGGGGCGCCGCGGCGGGGCGCTGTCCGTCCTCGGGATCCTGCTTGCCCTGCTCGTGGTGCCCGCCACCGCCGCCACCACGGCGCTGCCGGTCAACCTCCACTTCGGTCCGGGCGCGCGGGTGGGGACCATGGCCGTCGCGCCCCATACCGTGGAAGAGGCCGCCGGCGGCTACGACCTCGCGGCCGGCAACCTGGAGCTGGACCTGCGCCAGCTGCCCGCCGGCAGCGCCCTGACCGTCCCGGTCGACGTCGGGGCGGGCGACATCACCATCCGCGTGCCCGCCGGCTCGGCCGTCCGTGTCGAGGCCCAGGTGGGGGCGGGGAGCGTGGAGTCGCGCACCGGGCCGGGCTGGTCCTCCGACACCACCGGGTCCGTCTTCACCGAGGACAACGGCAGCCGGGTGCACAAGACCTGGGCCAACGGCCTCGGCCTCGACACCGCCCTGTCCTCGCCAGAGGCGCAGACCGGCAGCCCGGACATCGTCGTCAAGGTCGACGCCGGCGCGGGCCGCGTCTACGTGATCGAGGACGTCCCCGCCGCCACGACCCCACAGCCGACCGAGGCGCCGAGCGGCGCCGGCACGGGCGAGCCGACCGGCTCGGCCACCACCGGGGCCGCCGCGCTGGTCGGCCCGGGCGCGACCACCGTGCAGAACAAGGAGGAGCAGCGATGAGCACGCACGACACCCCCGGGCCCGACGACGTCGTCCGCCGGGAGCCGGCGGGGGAACCCACCGAGCGGACCGGCGAGAGCCCCGACGCGGCCACCCGCCGGGAGCCGGCGGGGGAACCCACCGAGCGCCTCACCGGGGTTACCGAGCGCCTAACCGGGGGTCCTGGCGCGCCGTCCGCCACTCAGGGCGACGCGACCCAGCCGCTGCCGCACGCAGGGGACGCAACCCAGCCGCTGGCACACGCAGGGGACGCGACCCAGCCGCTGCCACCCGGAGCGGACGCGCCCCGCCCGCTGCCGCCGGCCGAAGATGCGGCACACGCGCTGCCGGCCGAGGACCCCGCGCGCATGTCGGCCTCCCCGGCAGACGCCCCGTCCCTGTGGGCCACGGCGCGGGCCGACGCCGGAGCACCGCCGGTCTGGTCGGCGCGCACC
This sequence comes from Georgenia ruanii, assembly GCF_009193175.1. Taxonomy (GTDB): domain Bacteria; phylum Actinomycetota; class Actinomycetes; order Actinomycetales; family Actinomycetaceae; genus Georgenia; species Georgenia ruanii. The sequence continues at coordinate 487,273 of NZ_VUKE01000001.1, forward strand.
GCCCCGGTCGAGCGCCCCCGCGGCCCCCGGTCGGGGACGCTCATCCTGGGCCTGGTGCTGGCGGTGTGCGGCGCGGCGGCCGTCGTCGTCGCCCTGGGCTACCGCATCGACCTGCAGCTCACGCTCATCGGCCTGCTGCTGCTCGCGGCGGTGACGCTGCTCTTGACGCCGCTGCTGCGGCGCGGCCGCGAGCGGGCTCCCGGCTCCCGGACCTGACGCGCAGCTCGGCCCCTTACCCCGGCAGGCCCCGTGGCTCGATCCGCGGGGCCTGCCGCATGCCCGCCGCCGGGCGGGGCGGTCAGACCGTGCCGGACGCAGCTGCGGCGGACGCGGGGGCGACCCTCGCGAGGTTGCCGAGCGCCCAGCCGATGAGGATCAACAGGATGCCCAGCCCGACCACGAGGGCCGCCATGCCGTAGGCGACGACCGAGGTGAACAGCGAGGCGCGCAGGAAGGAGGCGGTCATCACCGTGGTGCGCTGGGCCTGCAGCTGCTCGGCCTTGGCGGTGTCGCCGGCCTGCTGGGCGGCCGTCACCTCGTCGCCCAGCTGGGCGTAGGTCTTCCCGCCCGTGGCGTGCTCGGCGTGGGTGTTGATGATCTGTGCCTGGGCGAAGGCGGAGAACGGGCCGTTGACCCCGTCCCCGGCGAGCACCGGGGAGTCCTGCGCGACGACGATCTTCTGCTCGGACAGGTTCGAGGTGATCATCGCCCACGTCACCGCGCCGGCGACGATGAACAGGATGCCGGCAACGATCGCGATGATGCCGATCACCCGGGCGGGTCTGGTGCTCATGGCGGGTCCCTCCCCGGCACTGTGCACCGTGCCCGGCGCCCCGGTCGGCGCCGGGCACGGCTCCCTGCAGGAGGCAGTACACCGGAGCGGCCACGACGCCGCACGGCAGGAGCCCGGGCATCGGGCCGTCCGCGGCGCTCCAGGCGCCTCGATGACGAGCGAGGACCCCGCGGCGTGCCCGCGGGGTCCTCGGTGTGGTGTGTCAGGTCAGACCAACGCGGCCTCGCGCCGCTCCACGGCCACCGTCACCGGGGCGGCGACGCTGGTGAAGGCCCAGCCGACCAGGGTGAGGATCACGCCCAGGCCCATCACCAGGGCGGCCACCCCGTAGGCGATCACCGAGGTGAACAGCGAGGCCCGCAGGAACGACGCGTTCATCACCGTGGTGCGCTGGCCCTGCAGCTCCTCCGCCCTGGCCGTGTCCCCGGCCGCCTCGGCGGCCTTGACCTCCGCGCCCAGCTCGGCGTACGTCTTGCCCTCCGTGGCGTGCTTCGCGTGCTCGTTGATGATCTGCGCCTCCACGAAGGCCGAGAACGGGCCGTTGACCTCGTCCCCGGGCAGCATGCGCGAGTCCTCCGCCACGGTGATCTTCTGCTCGACCAGGTTCGAGGTGATCAACCCCCACGTCACGCCCCCGGCGAGAATGAAGACGATCCCGGCGACGATCGCGACGATCCCGGTGACCTTGGCGGGCTTGCTGTTCATGGCGGGTCCTTTCAGGACGCTGCGGCGGGCTCACCGCGAGCCCGGCTCCTCCGGCCTCGGACCCGGCACCGGTTGCGCCCGTCCGATTTCCACACCATGAACGTAGGTCCGCCGCGTCCGCGCCTTTTGCGACGTTGGTCCCGGGGCCCAAGGTCCCAGGCACGGCGGGGGGTTCCCGGGAGCCCGCCGTCGGGCGGCGGTCCTTGGCCCCGCCGTCGTGCGGCGGTCCTTGGCCCCGCCGTCAGGCGTTGGCCGGCGGGCCGCCATCAGGCGTCCGCGGGGCGCACCTCGATGCTGTCCTCGACGGCCTGCACCGTCGCGTCGTCCAGCTCGACCGCGCTGAGCGCGACGACGACCGTGCGCGCGGCGTCGGGGTCGTGCGCCACCCACGTGACGCCGTGGTAGCCGCCGTCGTCGTAGGTGAAGTCCCACCGCCACAGCTCCTGGCCGTCGCGGCCCTCGACCTCGGAGAACTTGTCGCCATCGTCGACGGGCCCGAAGGGCTGCTCGGCCCGCACCACGCTGAGGGTGCCCCGGGCGGGGTTGGTCCCGTACTCCGTGGCTGCGGCGAGCTGGAGCTGGGGGTCCTCCGCGGCGTCCTGGAGCACGACGTCGTAGGCGCCGGACTCGGCCTCGGGCACCGCGACGAGGCCCTTGGGCACGTCCACGGCGAGCCAGCCCTGCTCCAGCCGGGTGAAGCCGTCCGGCGTCCCGGACGTGCACCCGGCGAGCAGCGCCGCAGCCCCTACCGCCGCGGCCACCGCCCGTGCCACCTTGCCTGCCATCCGCCGGTTCTCCTCCGTCATCGTGCCTCGTAGCCCGTGCGGGCCGCCCGCGCGGACCGCCGCGGCGTGCCCGCGAGCCGCACCCGCCACCATCCCACGCCGAGCGAGGCGCCCGCTGCGAGGGCCACCACCACCGCGAGCGCTCCGACGCCCGGCGCCGTGGGCGCGTCCACGGTCAGCGCGGAGACCGCCAGCGCCGCCACGGTCACCGGCACGCCCGCGAGCAGCCAGGCCGCCGGGCGCCGCACGGTCGGGGCGGGGAGCAGCAGCACGGCGACGGCGGCGCTGAGGACCGGGAGCGCCACGATCGTCGCGAACCCCATGAGCAGGAGCGGTCCCAGGTCGCCGCCACCGAGCAGGGCACGGTAGGTCAGCTTGCTCAGCAGCACGACGACCAGCCAAGTCAGGGCTCCGGCGATCCAGGGCCGCACGTAGTTGCGCAGCGTCATCGGGTGCTCCTTCAGTCGATGGTGCAGGCGGACTCGGGAACCATCGGGCGGACGCCGTCCTGCGCGGGTGCGCCCAGGAAGCTGGCGTCCTGGATGGTCGCGGTCTTCTCCTCGTTGCCGAAGCTGGCACCGAGCTTGATGCCCAGGGCGAACTCCGCCCCGAAGGACCAGCCGTCCTCGACGTTGTCGTACACCCGCTCGCTGGTCCGGCCCTCCTGGTAGAGGAGGTTGGCGAACGGGTGGTCCGCGACGGGGCTGTCGGGCCGTTGGGCGTTGGCGGGCACGGCGACCGGCAGCCCGAAGGAGGCGTTCGAGTCCGCGGCCGTGACCCACTCCTCGACGATGTGGCGGTTGGCGTCGGTGACCTCGATCGTCGTGGTGACGACCGTGCGGGTGTTCGAGGCGTCGGTCATCCCGGCGCTGCCGCCCTGGTCGGTGACGGGCTGGACGCCCAGGGCGGCCTTGCTGCCACCGGCGCGCTCGGCCATGAACTCGATGGAAATCACCTCGCCGTCCTTGTTCTCGGTGATCTTGTAGGCGCCCTTCTGCTCGCCCCAGGCGGAGGCGTTCCCGACGACGAGATTTCCTCCGGCCTCGCCCGAGGCGGTGAAGGCGTACGTCCGCGACGTCTCCCCGGTCTTGTGGTTCTCCGTGACGACGTACTCGTCGGCGAGCTTGCCGTCGACGTACACCCCCAGGTTGGGGTCGATCTCCTGCGGCTCGGCGCCGTCCTTGCCCGGGATCGTGTCGCGCAGGCCGATCTTCCCGTTCCCGGAGATCTCGATGGTCTGGGTCCAGGAGGTCTGCTCCGGCTCCTGCGGCTTGTCGAGGTAGCCGTCGGTGAGCGAGAGGTACAGGTACATGCCACCGGACGTGTCGTTCTTGAGCGACATCTGCTGCGCCAGGTACGCGTTGAGGTCGGCCTCCATGGCCGTCCAGTCGTCCATGCTGTCGAAGTTCCACTGGGAGCCGTTCTTGAAGCTCAGCCCCGCGCCGAACGACACGTCACCGCCGATCCCGGAGTCCTTCCCGCCGAGGCTGGCCCCGAAGCCGCCCGACGCCCCCAGGCTTGCGCCGTCCGTCACCGTCACCTGCACGGTGCCGTCGGCGTTCTCCTGGACGATGAAGCCGGCGTCGTTGCCCAGCTCGAGGAAGGCGATCGTGATCTTGGCGTTGGTCTGGGTGGCCGTCTCCCGGATCGTGCAGACGGCCGGCAGGAAGTCGGCGTCGGTGGGGCCGCTCTCCTGGGGCTGGGCGACCGGCGTCCCCTCGCAGGGGCCCGACATGCCTACCGCGGTCGCGAGCACGCACAGCTGCTGCTGCAGCCGCGGCCCGTAGGTGGCGAAGCCGAGGACGGCCCCGCCGAACAGGAGCACGACGATGACCACGGTGCCGAGGTGCTCCAGCGTCGCAGCACCCCGCTCGCGCTCCCGCAGCAGCGCCCTCATGCTTCTCCCCCACGTCGGCCTGATGGTCTGCCACGACGCTAGGGGCGGTTACGGACGGGTCTTGGGGCCCGTGGGCCCAAGGAGGGCCCACCGGGGACCCGGGTCGGCGACTCGGCGGGGACGATCCGGCGCCGGGGAGCCGTCCGGGTGGTGCGGGGCGGCGGGGAGCCGGACGGCGGGTGGTGCCAGGCGGCGCGGGGCCGCCTGCGGCTCAGCGGCGCGCGCGGGCGCGGGCGCGGGCGTAGAGGGCGTCCGCGGCGGCGAGGACGTCGGCCCAGTCCGCCGCGGGGGCGACCCGCCGGTTGTGCGCGAGCAGCCCGGCGAGCAGCCCGTCCTCGCGGGCCAGTCGCACCAGCGCGGCCGCGAGCGCGGCGTCGGCGGCGCCGTCGTCCAACCCGTCCGCCCGGTCGGGGGTGAGGAGCCCGTCGACGCCGTCGCGGACGAACTCGCTGACCCCGGTCCCGCGTCCGGCGACGACGGCGAGCCCGGCGGCGCGCGCCTCGAGGGCGGCGATGCCGAAGGCCTCCAGGCGCGCCGGGGCGAGGAAGACGTGCTCGCCGCGGTACCGGCCGGCCAGCGCGGCCCGGGGCAGGCGGCCGGCGACCTCGACGACGTCGCCGAGGCCGCGGCGGGCGACCTCGGCGCGCACGGCCCGCTCGGCGGGCCCGGACCCGACGAGGGTGAGGTGGAGGCGGGGGCGGCCGGCGGCGTCGCGCCCGAGGCGCTCGTGCGCCGCCGCGATGACCCGCACCAGCGGCACGGGCCGCTTGCGCGGGGCCAGCCGCTGCGTGGCCACCACCCGCAGCGGGCCGGCGGGCGGCAGCGAGACGCCGGGCACCGAGGACCCACCGGCCGGCTGCGCGGCCGGGCCGGCCCCGTCGTCGTCCGGCCCGGCCGGCGGCGCCCAGGCGGCGACGTCCAGCCCGTTGGGCACGACGAGCACGTCGGCCGGGTCCACGGCGAGCACGCGCGCCACCCGCTCCCCCGCCACGGCGGAGACCGCGGAGAGGGCGACGGCGGCGCGGCGCCACCCCGCCAGCGCGGCGCCGGCCCGGTACAGCGGCACGACGCCATCGAGCATGCAGTGCCAGGTGACCGCCAGGGGCAGGCCGAGGCGGCGGGCCGCCCGGGCGCCGGCGTGGGCGAACGGGGAGACCACCCCGGCGTGCACGTGCACGATGTCGGGCCGCAGCTCGCGCAGGGCCCGCCGCAGCAGCAGCCCCTCGAGCGGGTGCACCGGGACCCCGAAGGTCAGCGGCGTGGCCAGCCGGTGGACCGTGGGACCGCCCGGCTCGGCGGCCGCGCCGTGACCGCTCCCGCCGGGGTGCCCGACGCCGGCCGCCGCCGCGCCGGTGGCGGTGAGCACGTGCACGTCGTGGCCGGCGCGGGCCTGGCGCACCGCGAGGTCGTGCACCTGGGTCTCGATCCCGCCCACCCGTGGCGGGTAGCAGTCGGAGACGTGGACGACGCGGAGCCGGCTCACTCCCACTCGATGGTCGCGGGCGGCTTGGAGGTCACGTCGAGGACGACCCGGTTGATCTCCGGCACGGCGTTGGTGATCCGCGTGGAGATCGTCGCCAGGACGTCGTACGGCACCCGGGACCAGTCCGCGGTCATGGCGTCCTCGGAGGAGACCGGGCGCAGCACCACCGGGTGGCCGTAGGTGCGCCCGTCGCCCTGCACGCCGACGGAGCGAACGTCGGCGAGCAGGACCACCGGGCACTGCCAGATGTCGCGGTCGAGCCCGGCCTTGCTCAGCTCCTCGCGGGCGATGGCGTCCGCCGCCCGCAGGATCTCCAGCCGCCCGGCGGTGACCTCGCCGATGATGCGGATGCCCAGGCCGGGGCCGGGGAAGGGCTGGCGCCACACGATCTGCTCGGGCACGCCGAGCTCGAGGCCGACGGCCCGGACCTCGTCCTTGAACAGCGTGCGCAGCGGCTCCACCAGCTCGAACTGCAGGTCCTCGGGCAGGCCACCGACGTTGTGGTGGGACTTGATGTTCGCCGCGCCCTCGCCGCCGCCGGACTCGACGACGTCGGGGTACAGCGTGCCCTGGACGAGGTACTTCACGTCGCCCGCGCCGTCGCCGGCCTCGGCGACGATCTCGCGCGCGGCGTGCTCGAAGGCGCGGATGAACTCCCGGCCGATGATCTTGCGCTTGGTCTCGGGGTCGGTCACACCCTTGAGCGCGTCGAGGAAGGTCTGCGAGGCGTCGACCACCTTGAGGTTGACGCCCGTGGCGGCCACGAAGTCCTTCTCCACCTGCTCGGCCTCGCCGGCGCGCAGCAGCCCGTGGTCGACGAAGACGCAGGTGAGCTGGTCCCCCACGGCCCGGTGGACGAGCGCGGCGGCCACGGAGGAGTCCACGCCGCCGGACAGCCCGCAGATCACGCGGTCCTGGCCGACCTGGGCGCGGATGGCCTCGACCTGCTCGGCGATGACGTTGCCGGGCGTCCACGTCGGCTCCAGGCGGGCGCCGTCGTAGAGGAAGCGCTCGAGGGCCTCCTGGCCGAGCACCGAGTGCTTGACCTCGGGGTGCCACTGCATGCCGTACAGGCGCCGGTCGGGGTCCTCGAACGCCGCGACCGGGGAGCCCTCGGAGGTGGCCAGCACCTGGAAGCCCTCGGGGGCGGCCTGGACGGCGTCGCCGTGGGACATCCACACCGTCTGCTGGGTGGGCGAGCCGGCGAGGAGCTCGCCGGCGGCCTGGAGCTGGACCACCGTGGAGCCGTACTCGCGGGAGCCGGTCTGGGCCACCCGGCCGCCGAGCGCGCGGGCCATCGACTGGAAGCCGTAGCAGATGCCGAGCACCGGCACCCCGGCCTCGAACAGCGCCGGGTCCGTGCTCGGGGCGTCGTCGGCGTACACCGACGCCGGGCCGCCGGAGAGGATGATCGCCGCCGGGTCCTTGGCGAGCATCGCGTCCACGCTCATCGTGTGCGGGACGATCTCGGAGTACACGTGCGCCTCGCGCACGCGCCGGGCGATCAGCTGGGCGTACTGGGCGCCGTAGTCGACGACGAGCACGGGGCGCTCGGTGCCGGCGGGCGCCTCGGGCTCGGTCGTCGTGGGCCGGGGCAGGTCTGAGGTGCTCACCGGCCCAGGATAGGCGGCGGACGAACGCCCGGCGCCGGGCGTCCGTGCGCCGGGCGTCACTTTCCGCCCTGCTCCGCGGTGCGGGTGACCGGGACGTCGCTCAGCTCGGGGAAGCCCGGCACGTAGACGGTCGCGGTCTGCGCCGCAGGGTCGAGCGGCGGGTACGTGGCGTACAGGTGCACGCCGTCGGTGTCGATCGTCTTCGGGTGCGCGGAGCACAGGCAGAACGAGGCCTCGTCGCTCTCCGCGCCGTCCTCGTACCCCAGGTAGGGCGCGTACGTCGTGCCGGACGCCGGGTCGCCGATCTTGACGTCCCGGACGTCCGCCGTGAGCGGGGTGAGGGCGTTGAAGGCCTGCAGCGACACCGACTCCTCCCCGCTGGTGGCGTAGAGGGTGAAGCGCAGGAGCGTGCTCTCCGGGCCGGCGGTGACGGCCTCGACCGTGATGCGCGCCGGCGTGCGACCCGAGCCGTTGTCGACGATCTCCCCGTCGGCCTCCGCGATCGGCTCCGCGGCGTCGGCGGCGCCGAAGATCGCGCCGGTGACCTCCTCGACCGTGCGCTCGGGGGTCTGGGCGGCCGTCGGGCTCGCCGTGCCGGCGCCGCCGTCCGCCTCGGCGGACCCGGTGCACCCGGCCAGCAGCAGCACCGCGGCCACGCCCGTGACGACCCGTCGCATCCTCATCGCTCCTCGCTCACCTGGTAGACCACCGTCACCCGCCGGTTGGCCGCGCGGCCCTCCTCGGTGGAGTTGTCGGCCACGGGCTCGGACGGTCCCCGGCCCGCGACGGCGAGGGTGACGCCGGCGTCCTGGACGACCGGGGCGAGCAGGTCGGCGACGGCCTGGGCCCGCTGCTCCGAGAGTGCCTGGTTGTCCACCGCGCCCCGCACGGAGTCGGTGTGCCCGGTCACGGCGACCTCGCCCACGCCGCGGGCGGCGATGTCGCGGGCGATCTCCTCCACCCGGGCCCTAGCCTCGGCCGAGACCTCCGCGGAGTCGACGGCGAAGAGGACGTCGGCGTCGAAGGTCACCTCGACCTGGTCGGGGCTCTCCGCTACGGCGGCCGTCCCGGCCTGGTCCTCGCTGCGGGCCACCAGGTCGAAGGTGACGGCGGCGGGGTCGGCGGCGGCGATCTGGCCGGCCGAGGGCAGCTTCGGCCAGCCCTCGCCGAGGACCGTGAACGACTCGCCCACCGCCGGCTCCAGCGGCCCGTTCTCGACCGGCACGCTGGAGGCGGTGACGCCCCACTCGAACTGCAGGTCGACGGAGGTGGTGCCCGCCGGCAGCTCGGGGAACACCGCGAAGAACGTGACGAGCTGACCGGGCTCGGCCTCCATGCCGATGGTGCTCGAGGTGAGGGCGACGTCGCCGTGCAGCGGCCGGTAGGCCGTCAGCGTGCTCGTGTCGACGAGGGCGAGGTTGGCGACGTCGTTGAGGCGGTAGGGCGAGGGTGCCGGCTCGAACGCGGTCGTGCCGGCGAAGTGGTCGGCCTGTCCCTCGGCCACCCCGACCGAGAAGTAGACGGCCGTGCCGCCGTCGACGCGCCGGACGCCGTGCACGGCGCCGGTCACCTCGGGGTTCGCGGCGAGGAAGAACGACGGGTAGCTGAACGTCGCACGCACCGGGATCTCCGGGGAGCCGAGCTCGTCGGCCGGCGCCGGGGTCTGCGCGGTCGCGGGCAGGCCCGCGGCCAGCACGGCGAGGCCGACGCCAAGACCCGCCGCGCGCACGGCGCGGCGGCGGTGGGGCCCGATCTCCATGGACGATCCCTTCGAGTGGTTCTGTCCGGACAAGTCCGATTAAAGCCGGTGCGCGGCGGACGTGCCCCGGCCGCTCACGCGACGAGGCGCGGCAGGAGAGGTTCGCGGAGCGCGTCGCGGAGGGCGCCGGCGAGGTCCGTGAGGTCCTCGCCCTGCCAGCTCAGGACGCCGGCGCAGGTGAACGCGTAGAGCGTGGGCGCGGGCGACGGCTCCGGCGTCGCCTCCTCCCCCTCCGGGGTCGGCGACGGCGTCGGAGGGGGCTCGGGGGCCTCCTCGCCGAGCCGGCAGGCGCCCAGGTCGAGCCCGTTGCCGAGCTGGGCGACCGCCCGGGCCTCGACGGGGCTGGTGCCGGCGGCGCCCGGCTCGTTCAGGCGCACCCGGACCTCTACCCGGCGGCCGGACCGGTCGTACTCGCGGAGCGAGGCGCCGTTGCGGCCCGCCATGGTCGCGGCCGCCGTCGCGTCGCCCGTGGTGCCCGGCAGGAGGTCGAGCAGGCTGTCGCCCGGTCGCAGCGAGACCACGCCCCGCAGGAGGTGGTCACGCAGGTGCTCGGCGCCGCCCAGGGCGGCGGCGTCGGCGGCCGTCTGCGCCCGCGAGCTCTGCTCGGTGCCGCTGAGCAGGGGCAGGACGGCGAGGAAGACGAGCGCCAGCGCGCCGAACGCGCCCAGCAGGATCAGGCCCGCCGTCGCGGCGCCGCGGTCGGCGACCCGGCCGCCGAGGCGGCGCCGGACGACGTCGAGCACTGTGCTTCCCTCCTGCCGGGCGTAGCCCGGCCGTGCCCGCCGCGCGGTGCGCGCCGAAGGCGGCGCCCCCCTGCGGCGCCTCCTTGCGTCCATGGCGCGGCGGCCGGGGCCGCCGAGGGTCTCAGCCGGCGTTGCCGATCTTGTCGAGCTGGGTCGTGATCTTCTCGCCGAGGTTGAAGCTGTTGAACGCGGTCACGGCCGCGACAACGAGAATGGCGACGATGACGACGACGCCGAGGTACTCGAGGGTGCCCTGACCGGCGTCGCGGCGGTCGAGCAGCTCCTGCAGGCGGACCTTGGCGCGCACGTAGAGTCGGGTGGACATGTCTGCTCCTTCATCTGCTGCCTGGGTGGTCGAGCCGGACGGCTCGCCCCGACAGCCCTCACGCTAGGAAGCGCGGCGGCGAAACCGTGGGGCCCACGGGCCCAACGCCGGGCCCAACCCCGCCCGGCCCCCGCCGTGCGGGGCCCAGGCCCGTCCCGCCGCGCCGGCCCGGGCCCGCCCCACCGCCGGACGTCACGCCCCGGACAGCCACCACGCGATCGCCTCCGCCCGGGTGCGCACCCCCAGGCCGGCGAAGATCCGGTTGACATGGTTCTTGACGGTCTTCTCCGACAGGAACAGCTGCCGGGCGATCTCCCCGTTCGTCTTGCCCTCCGCGATGGCGTCCATGACCTCCCGCTGCCGCTCGCTCAGGCAGTTCTCCGGCCGCCGCGGCGCGGCGGGCTCGCGCTCCCGGGCCCGGGCGGTCCGCAGCGCCTGGGCGGCCGGTGGAGAGAGCAGGAACGCGCCGCGCGCGACCGCCAGGATGCTGGCCTCGAGCTCGCCGCTGTCGAACTGGCCGTGCACCAGGTACCCGCCGGCGCCCGCCTCGACGGCGGCCTCGACCACGTCGGGGGCCTCGGAGTAGGTGAGCATGAGCACCTTGGTCCACTGCGACACCTCGCGGGCGACGGCCACCCCGTCCCGGCGCGGCATGCGCACGTCGAGGAGCACCACGTCCGGCAGGGTGGCCCGCACCAGGTCCACCGCGGCCTCGCCGTCGCCGGCCTCGCCGACGAAGCGCAGCGTGTCGGAGGCCTCGACCAGCGCCCTCAGCCCCATGCGGATCACCGCGTTGTCGTCGACGATCGCCACGCCCACCTGGGCGCGCCACAGCGCCGCCGGGTCGGACTCCGGCGGGACCAGCTCGCTCACCTCAGTCATCGTGCCCTTCCTCTCGGCAGACCACCCGCACCCGCGTGCCCTCGCCGGCCGCGGAGACGATCGTCAGCTCGGCGCCGACCAGGCGCGCCCGCTCATGCATGCCCGTCAGCCCGTAGTGCCCGCGCGGGCTCGTCCCGTCGGGCCGGGGGCAGAACCCGCGGCCGTCGTCGGCCACGAGCACCTCGATGGCGCCGTCGTCCCGGCGCGCCAGCTCCACCTGCACCCGGGACGCCGCCGCGTGCCGCGCCACGTTCTCCAGCGCCTCCCCGACGATCGCGACCACCTCGTACCGCGCGTCGGTGCTCAGGTCGACGACGCAGCGGTGCGTGAACGAGCAGGGCACCTCCTGGGCGGCCTCCCAGCGGGCGCACATCTCGTGCAGCACCTCGGCCAGGGGCCGGTCGGGCTGGTCCATGCGGGCCATGGTCACGATCTGGCGGGTCTCGGCGGCGGCCTGCCGGGCGCCGTCGGCGAGGGCGGCGGCGTACTGCCGCGCCCTGTCGACGTCCTTGTCGATCCACTGCGGCAGCCCGTCGGCGAGCAGGGAGATCCCGTGGAGGGACTTGCCCAGGGAGTCGTGCAGCTCGCGGGCCAGCCGGGCCCGCTCCTCGGCGGCCGCGCGGGCGGTGCTCTCGGCCGCGGCCGCCGCGGCCAGCCGGGCCTGCCGGGCGTAGGACCCGCGGGCGGCCATGCCGAGCGCGAGCATGGACAGGAACAGGGTGGGGACGCCGAGCACCCCCATGAAGGACGGCTCCGGGTCCAGGGTCGCCTCCGAGGCCAGCACGTAGAGCGCGACCAGCATGACCCCGAGGAGCGCGGCGAGGCGCCGCTCGAACAGCACGCCGTACATCAGCGCGGTCGACAGCGTGGCGAGCACCACCGGCGAGGTGGTCCCCACCATCGCCAGCACCGCGAAGACCATGACCGAGTCGGCGACGACGGCGAGGGGGTGCCGGGCGACGAGGTCACGCACCCCCGGGACGGCCAGGGCCACGAAGGTCTCCAGGCTGAGCACGACCACGGCGACCAGCGCGGCCGGCCCGGCGCCGTCGACGACCAGCCACACGAGCGCGGCGCCCAGGCTGGCCAGGCGGGCCAGCAGGGCGGCGCGCACCATCGTCCCGGCGTGGCGGTGCAGTGGCTCGCTGGTGCTCACCGGTCTCACCCGCCCAGGAAGGCGCCGAAGTCGACGTCGGAGCCCACGATGAAGCCGACGATGATGAAGATCAGGGCGCCGGGCAGGAGGACGACGGAGGTCACCAGGCTCACCCGCGGCGCGGTCTGGGCGGCCTTGCGGCGCTGGCGCTGGGCGCTGTCGCGGCGCATGTCCGCGGCGATCTGGTTGAGGGACTCCGCCAGCGGGGCGCCGAGCTCCTGGGACTGCAGCAGGGCGGAGACGAAGTGGCCCACGCTCTCCGAGCCGCTGCGCCCGCGCATGGCCTGGAAGGCGTCGCGCAGCGGCAGGCCGTTGGCGATCTGGGAGATGGTGAGGTTGACCTCGTCGGCCAGGGGGCCCTTGAACCGCTCGGCGACGCGCACCAGCGCGGCACGGAAGCTCACCCCGGCGCTGACGGTGACGGCGAGGATGTCAAGGAAGTCCGGCAGGTCCCGGTCGATCCGCTCGCGGCGGCGGCGCTGGGCCCCGGCCAGGCTCCCCAGCGGCATGAGGACCGGGACGGTCAGCGACAGCAGCGCGATGGGCACGTTGCCCATCGCCAGGAGCAGCAGCGCGAGGGGGGTGACGAGGATGACCCACAGCGCCGTCCGCTCGAGGAACCCGTCGACCGTGAGCCCGCCGGGCCGGCCCGCCTCCTCGATCCGCGTGCTCAGCGCCTCGACCTGGCGGCGGGTGAGCAGGCGCCGCAGCCGCGGCGCGAGGGCGGCCGCCAGGCGCCGCAGCGGCGAGACGCCCTCGGCCCGCCGGCGCTGCTCACGGCGCAGGAGCACGAGGTCCTCGGCGTCCAGGTGGCTGGCGGGGTCGGTGCGCAGGAGGCGGTAGCCGACCAGGAACAGCAGCGCCGCCGCCGCGCCGGCGCCGGCGAGGGCAAGGGCGAGGGCGGCGCTCATCCGTCGAACCGCGTCATGCGGCGGATCGCGACGAACCCGCCCACGAACAGCGCCCCGCCGACGACGAGGGCGGCCTGGCCCACGAGCTCGCGGGTCATGGCCTGGACCGTGCCGGGCTGGAGCAGGTTGAGCAGGAACAGCAGCCCGACGCCCAGGACGATCACGAGGTATCCCGTCGCGGTCGACTGGGCCAGGGTGGTGCGCACCTCTCGGCGCACCTCCTTGCGCTCGTCGAGGGTGTCGGCGATGTCGCGGAGGGAGGACACGAGCGACCCGCCGCTGCGGGCGCTGACCACCAGCGTGGAGACGAGGACGGAGACCTCCCGGGAGGGCAGCCGCTCCTCCAGCTCGGCGACGGCGGTCTGCAGGCTCGCCCCGAAGTGCATGCGGGAGGCCACCCGGGCCAGCTCCGGCCCCGCGGGCGCGGCCAGCTCGCGGGAGGCCCGCTCCAGCGCCGTGGCGATGGAGAGCCCGGCGTTCGTCGCGTTCGACAGCACCCGGGCGAGCTCGGGCATCTGGGCGACGAACTGCTCCCGGCGGCGCTCCCGCGCCCGGCCGATGTAGGCGCGGATGCCCAGCACGAACGCCCCCACGCCGCCGAGGCCGAAGATCGGGGCCAGCCCGGCGCCGAGCACCCAGCCCACCGCGCCGGCGGCGCCCAGCGCCACGGCGACGACGACGATGACCGGCCGGTCCTGCATGCCGGCGAGCATGAGCTGGCGCTCGAGCCAGCGCCCGGGCCGGGTGGCGCGCACGGCGCGGTCGAGCCGGGCGACCAGCGTGCGGCCGGCGCGGCCGTCCGCGGTCGCGACGGCCTCGGCGAGGGCGCGGCGCCGGTTCGAGGCGAGGGCGAGGTCGCGCAGGCCCGCCAGCAGGAGCACCGTGGCGGCGAGCACCCCGAGGAGGACGAGCAGCACCGTCGTCATGGCCGCGCTCCGGCGGGCTCGGTCAGCGGCGGCGGGGGCGGCGGTCCGGCGTCGACGACAGGACGGGCGCCGACGTCGACCACGGGACGGGGCCGGCCGTCGTCGTCGAGCTCGCCGGCCACCCGGAGGCGGTCGAGGAGCTGCTCGGGCACCGGCAGCTGGACGAAGGCGCCGATCCGGCCGTCCGCGCCCACCCGCTCGGGGTCCCAGTACATGACCGGCGCGATGGCGAAGTCCTCGCGGTTGCGGGAGGTGACACAGCCGACCTCGGTGACCCGGCGGGTGCCGTCGGAGCCGCGGGTGAGCTGGAGGACCACGTCGATGGCGTTGTTGACCTGGTCGCGCAGCGCGTGGAAGGGGATCTCGATGTCGCTCATCGAGGCCAGCGTCTCGAGGCGGTTGAGCGCGTCGTAGCTGGTGTTGGCGTGCACGGTGGCCAGGGAGCCCTCGTGGCCGGTGTTCATCGCCTGGAGCATGTCGAGCGCCTCGCCGCCGCGGACCTCGCCGACGATGATGCGGTCCGGGCGCATGCGCAGGGCGTTGCGCACCAGGTCGCGGATGGTGACCTGGCCGTGGCCCTCGACGTTGGCCGGCCGGGTCTCCAGGCGCACCACGTGCTCCTGGGACAGGGACAGCTCGGCGGCGTCCTCGATGGTGATGATGCGCTGCTTGGGCTGGATGAACGCCGACAGCGCGTTGAGCATCGTGGTCTTGCCCGAGGCGGTCCCGCCCGAGACGATGACGTTGAGCCGGGCCCGCACGCACGCCGCCAGCAGGTTGGCCGTGGCGACGTCGAGGCTCTGGCGGGCGAGGAGCTCGTCGAGGCCGTAGGCCTTGGGGAAGAGCCGGATGGTCATCGTCGGCCCGTCCAGCGCCAGGGGCGGGAGGACCACGTGGACGCGGGCGCCGCGCGGCATGCGCTCGTCCGGGGGCAGGCGGGCGTCGACCATGGGGCTGGACTCGTCCACGCGCCGGTTGACGGTGGACACGATCCGGTCGATGGTCTGGCGCAGCTGCGCCTCGGAGGCGAACGCGTTCGCGGTGCGCTCGAGCTGGCCGAACCGCTCGACGTAGATGGTGCCGTGGCCGTTGACCATGATCTCGCTGACGGTCTCGTCGGCGATCAGCGGCTCGAGGACGCCCAGGCCGATGGACT
This sequence comes from Georgenia ruanii, assembly GCF_009193175.1. GTDB lineage: Bacteria > Actinomycetota > Actinomycetes > Actinomycetales > Actinomycetaceae > Georgenia > Georgenia ruanii. The sequence goes on from NZ_VUKE01000001.1 coordinate 502,407, forward strand.
CGTCCACGACCCGCCGGATGAGGGCGTTGCGCTCCCGGGTGGTGAGGATGACGCCCTCGGTGGAGACCAGGTGCGCGACGACCCGCTCGAGGCGGATGCGCCGCTGGGCCAGCTCGAGGCGGCCGAGCTCGTACAGGTCGACCTCGTCGAGCAGCTTGCGCTTGAAGCTCTCGACGAGCCCGTCGTCGAGCTCCTGCTTGGCCAGGGAGAGGTCGGCGCGGGTGCGGCCACCGGCGCCGGCCCCCGCCCAGTCGCTGAAGCCCCTCATGGCATGACCGCCGTGCGGGTGACCCGCAGCTCCGGGATGAACGGCGCCATGCGCGGGACGTCGAGGACGAGCCGGACCTTCCCGCCCGTGCCGGAGAGCTCGCGGGGCGTGAGGGTGCCGGGCAGCGAGCGGTCCACGGCCGCGGCCACCGACCCGCCCAGGCTCGCGGCTCGGGCGCCGTCGCGCACGGCCTGGTTGGCGGCGTGCACCGTGTAGACGCCCGCGAGGACCTGCAGCGTGGCGAGGGCCACGAGCACGACGACCGGGAGGACGCCGAGCATCTCGAGGGCGGCCGAGCCGCGCTCGGACCCGGCGCCGCGCAGCCGTCGACGCCGGGGCGCCGCGACGGCCGGCCGGTGCACGGCGGTGACGCGGGGGCCGCTCACGGCCGGGGCTCCTTCACGACGTTGCGGCTGACCTCGACCTCCCAGGGCAGTCGCGCCAGGCCCGGGGCGGCGAGGGGCACGTCGACCCGGACGGTGACCTTCTCCGAGGCGGGGGCGTAGGAGACGGCGGCCGCGTCGGCGACGCCCGCGGGCAGCTCGGCCACCGCCGCGCGCTCGATGACTCCGCCGTCGCGCTCGCCCAGGGCCACGGTGCGCGCGGCCGCCGCGGCGGCGTGCCCGGTCCACACGTAGGTCAGGCCCGCCATGCCGAGCTGCCACAGCACGGCGAGGACGAGCAGCGCGACGGGCAGGACGCCGAGCAGCTCGACGCTCGCCGAGCCCTCCTCGCGCCGGCGCCGCAGCCCGGCCCCCTGCCGGCGGCGGCCGCGCCGGGTCGACGGCGCCCCGCCGTCGGCCTCCGCGGGCGGCGACGGCTCCTCGCGGCGCCGCTCGAGCGCGGCCAGGACGCCGAGGGCGGAGCCGACCTCGCGCAGCCGCTCCCACCACTTCTTGTCGTCGACGAGCTCGGGTGCGCGGGAGTTCACCGCCTTCTCCAGGCTCCGGGTGATCTCCGGCAGGACCGCGGGCAGCAGGGGCGCGGGCGAGAGCTGGCGCAGCGTCTCCGGCTGCACCTCCTGCGCGCGGCTGTGCTTGTTGACCAGGACCCGCACGTCGGCGGGCTTGCGGGCGGCCAGGGACTCCCAGAAGGCGACGTTGCGGCGCAGCGCCCGCACGCTGATGAGGTCGGGGGTGACGACGGCGACCACCTCGTCGGCCAGCTCCACCACCGCGGCCTGCACCGGGGTGACGTGGGCGCCGGCGTCGATGACGACGAGGTCGAACTGCTGGCGCAGCAGGGCCATGATCAGCCGCACCGCGGCGGGGGTGACCCACTCGACGTCGCGGATGTCCTCCGGCGGCAGCAGCAGGGACAGCCCGGACTCGTGCTCGAAGACGGCGTCCAGGACCGTGTGCGCGGACAGGTCGTCGGCGACCTTGGCCAGGTCGGCGACCGAGGTGCGGTACTTCGCCTCGATGAGGCTGGTGACGTCGCCCTTCTCCAGGTCGAGGTCGACCAGCAGGACCTTGAGGCCCGGGGTCTGCCGGCGCACGTCCCAGGCCAGGTGGGTGGCGATCGTCGTCGTGCCGACCCCGCCCTTGGTGCCGGTGACGGCGACCACCCGGCCGCGCGAGCCGTCCGTGGCCGCGTCCTCCCCCGCGGTGGTCAGCATGCGCCGCAGGTGGCGGGACCACTCGATGGCCCCCATGACCCGCTGCTGGACCTCGGTGAAGGAGAACGGGTGGGTGAGCACGCCGCGGGCGCCGGCGTTCATGGCGTCGGAGATGGACTCGGCGCTGCCGTCGACCACCATGAGCACGACCGAGGCGGGCCGGCGCAGGGACAGGTCGCGCACCGCCTGGTGGACGGGCTCGGGGCCGAGGGCGTCGTGGACGACGACGAGCTGGGGGTCGCGCTCGATCACCGTGCGCACGAGCTCGCTGGTGCTCTCGGCGACGGCGAGCAGCTCGACGTCGGCCGCCTCGCCGAGCTGGGCGCGGATCGCGGCGGCCATGGTCTGGTCGGCGCAGCCGATCACCACCTGGGTGGCCATGTCAGTTCACCCCTTCCGGGATCGGCTGGCCGCCGAGCTGCCCGGCGTCGTAGCGGTCCTGCTCGCCGGTGCGGTCCTCGGCGGTGCCGGCGGGCAGGCCCACGAGGCGGACCTCGGCGGCGAAGGCGTCGGCGTAGGTGACGGCGAGGGCGTCGTTGGGCTCCAGGGCGAGCGTGACGGGGATGACCTGCTGCTCCCCCAGCGCGGCGCCGTCCTCCTGGACGACGGTCCGCTCGCCGGCGACGGTGACCACCCGCACGCTGCGCACGAGGACCCGCACCTGCTGGGGCAGGCCGGGCACGTCGGCGAAGACGGCGTAGATGTCGACGAAGTCGCCCGGCTCCACCCGCCCGGCGATGCCGGTGACGGCGTCGACCTCGATGGCGATCTCGCGCTCGGTGGGGCTGAGGTCGGACGGCGGGACGAGCATGTCGGCGGTGACCATCGTGCCCTCGGCGAGGGCGACGCCGACCCGGCGGTCGACCAGGTCCTCGAGGGGTACCTGGGCCGAGTCGGAGAGCCACCGGGTGGGCACCTCGTCCTCGACGAGGGCGTCCGGGGTGAGGGTGGCGTAGGCCGGCAGCGGCCCGGAGGCGCGATAGACGGTGGTGGTGGGGCCGACGGCGCTCGCCACGCTCGAGAGGTACTGCAAGACGACGAGGAACACCCCGCCGGCCACGAGCACCGCCAGGAGCATGAAGAGGACGCCGCGGCGCTGACGGGGGTTCATGCCTCAGCTCCTGCGTGTGCGGTCTCGGCCCGGCGGACCCGGCAGTAGGGGCAGAACCCCGCGGGGACCTCTGCGCCGCACGCCGGGCACGCGACGTGCGGGCCGGGCGCCGGCGGGCCGACGGTCTCGGGAAGGGCGACCAGCTCGACGGCGCCGGGGCCGAACCGCGCCGCGGCCGGCCGGTCGAACCCGGCCACGGCGGTGACGTCCGCCGCGCCGGAGCGGTCCTGGGCGAGGTCGCGCGCCGCGGCCGGCAGGGCGCCCTCGGAGTGGAGCAGGTGCCCGCGCCGGCCGGCCGCCGCGGCACGCGCCGACGTCACCCGCTCCACCCGGGGCTCGCCGGTGAGGGTGACGAGGTAGCCGCCCGGCACGGGCAGCCAGGAGCGCAGGTGCTGGGCGAGGCTCGGGGCGGGGTGGTCCAGCCGGGCGACCTTCGGCACCCAGGCGCCGTTCCACAGGGCGGCCACGGCGGCGTCCAACACGGCCGGGGCGAGGCCGACGCTCGCGGCGTTCTGGGCGGTGTACCGCGCGGCGGCGACCAGGGCGAGCGGGCCGAGCAGCGTGGCGCGCCAGGCGACGGCCAGGCCCAGGTCCGCGGCGAGGGCCGCGTGGTGGCGCACGGCGAGCTCGTGGCGGCGCTCGCCTAATACGACGGCGTGGGTCGCTCCGGTGGCGAGGTCGGCCCAGGGGGTGGCATCGTCGGGATCGAGGCGCACGACCGCGACGTCGGTGCGGGTCAGGTCCTGCTGGGGAGCGTCGGCACAGAGCACCCCCAGAACCAGTCGCCCCATCCGACCCCTCCCCCTGTGCAGCGGCGCGCGTGGGCCGCGGCCCCACTGCCCCCGTGGCGCCGGACGAACAATGTCCCAAATGACGCGGTTTCGCAAATCTGCGACGGTTTTCAACCAATCGGGGCAGTACTTGTCCGCTACCGTGGCGGCGTCCGGTCACCCGGATCACCGACCGGGAGGGGGAGCGCCGTGCCGCAGCTGGAGGACCTGGTCGTGGACGGGCGCTCGGTGGCCCGGATCGAGGTCGCGGCCACCTTCACGAGCCGGCTGCGCGGGCTCATGCTGCGCCGTCGGCTGCCGGAGGGTCTGCTGCTGGCGCCGGAGCGGTCGGTGCACGGGGCGGGGATGCGCGAGCCGCTCGACGTCGCGCTGCTCGGCGCGGACGGGACGGTGCTGCGCACCGTGGTGCTGCACCCGTGGCGCGCCACCGGCCCCGCCCCCGGCGCCCGCGCGGTGCTGGAGGCGCCGGTGGGCGCGTTCGCCCGCTGGGGCGTGCGCGCGGGCGCGCAGGTCCGGGTGGGAGCGTGGCCGGGCCCGTGACGGTCTCGGGGTGGGCGGGCGTCGGCCGGCGCGGGGCGTCAGCCGGCGCGGGGCCTCAGCCGGCGCGGGTCGCGGCGCGCGCCGCCGCGCGGGCACGCAGGGCGGGCAGGTCCGCCGCGAACCACCGCTTGGCGCGGGTCTCCATGATGAAGGACAGCGCGGGCACCACCCCACCCGCGACCATCGCGACGATGCGGCCGAAGCCCCAGCGCATGGTCGACCAGAGGTTGAACACCGTGACGATGTAGATCACGTAGATCCAGCCGTGCACGATCGCCACCCAGGTGCCGAGCACCGGCTGCCCGCCGTTGAAGCCGTACTTGAGCACCATCTCCAGGCACAGCACGAGGAGCATCGTGCCGGTGACGAAGGCCATGACGCGGTAGGCGTTGAAGGCGCTGCGGCTCCTGCGCTCGAGGGCGGCGGCCGCGGCGTCGGCGGGGCTCTGCTGGGTGGTCTGCGGCACGTCCGGGCTCGTCACGTCTGGTCCTCTCGGTCGGTCGGTTCTCAGTCTCTCACCGTCCGCGGGCGGTGAGCGGGCGGGCCCGCCCGGCGGGCCGGCGGGCCGCTCAGGCCAGCCCGGCGTCCTCGCGGCGGTAGGTGACCTCGTCGCGGACCATGCGCCACCACAGGAACAGGGCGAAGCCGCCGAAGATCACCCACTCGACGGCGTAGGCGAGGTTCTGGATGTTCAGCCCGGTCTCCTGGGCCATGGCCGGCGGCGGGGCATGCCGCAGCCCGCTCGGCGCCACGGCGGCCCGGGTGCCGTCGGGGTTCTCGGTGAACTCCACCAGGTAGCCGCTGAAGGTGGGCCCGCCCCAGAGGTTCGCGAGCTGGGCCGAGCTGATGGCGCCGACCATGCCTTGCGGGTAGGCGGTCGACACGGCGGCCTCGGAGGCGCCCAGGTGACCGGTGACCCGCTGCTCGCCGTCGGGCACGGCCAGCAGCGCGGCGGTGGCGGCGTCGGCGGGCGCCGCCCGCCCGTCGGTGCCGACGGTGTCCGCCGGGACCCAGCCGCGCACCACGGGGAGCATGGCGCCGGCGTCCGGGCCCTTGGTCACCCACAGCGCGGTGACGACCAGGGTGGCGGGGTGACCGTCCACCTCCCGGCCCGGGACGAGGACCTGCTGGTCGGGCCGGTAGGTGCCGGTCACCTCGACCGTCCGGGCCAGCTCATCGGCGGTGAAGGTCGTCTGGGGGTGCAGGACGTCGGCCAGCGGCACCGGGTCGGCGGCGAGGGTCGCGGCGTGGGCGGCCTCGGCCTTCGCCGCGCCGCGGATCGCCGCGCGGTCCAGCTGCCACGCGCCCAGCCGCACGCACACCACCGCGGCGGCGAGCAGGAGGACGAAGAGGCCGATGAGGCGGGGGGTCAGGGCCGCCCGCAGGTAGTCCGACCGCTCCCCTGTCATGCGCCCGCGCCGCGGCGAACCGTGGGGGCCGGGCACGGGCGCGTCCTCGGTCACGGCGCCGTCGGGCACGGGCGCGTCATCGGTCACGGCACCGTCGGGCACGGGCGCGTCCTCGGTCACGGCACCGTCGGGCACGGGCGCGGCGGGGCCGGGACGGCCGGCGACGGGGCGTGGGTCCACGGGCCCAGAGTACGTGGCCGCCCGGGTGCCTCGCGGTTGTGGGTGTTCCCACAGATCCCCGAACTTCCGCGGAAATCCGCCCTCCAGGGGGCGCAGGAACGGAACAGATGGGAGACACTGGCGAGGTCGGAATGAGGCCTCGACAGGCCCGGGGGCGCGGTCACGCACGGGCTCCGGGTCGTGTCAGGTGAGACCTATCGAGGAGATCCGAGACATGAGCACCACGACCACCGCCGGCGCCGCCACCAGTGCCTGGCGTCACCGCGCGGAGAGCACCACGGCCCCGCTGGACGACGAGACGCTGGAGCGTGTCGACGCCTGGTGGCGAGCGGCCAACTACCTCTCGGTCGGCCAGATCTATCTGCTGAACAACCCGCTGCTGCGCACCCCGCTGAGCCGCGACGACGTCAAGCCGCGCCTGCTGGGCCACTGGGGCACCACGCCCGGGCTGAACTTCCTCTACGCCCACATGAACCGCGCCATCTCCGAGCGCGAGCTCAGCGCCATGTACATCACCGGTCCCGGCCACGGCGGCCCGGGCCTCGTGGCCAACACCTACCTCGAGGGCACCTACACCGAGACCTACCCCGACATCACCCAGGACGAGGAGGGCATGCGCCGGCTGTTCAAGCAGTTCTCCTTCCCCGGCGGCATCCCCTCCCACGTGGCCCCGGAGACCCCCGGCTCCATCCACGAGGGCGGCGAGCTCGGCTACGCCCTCTCCCACGCCTACGGCGCCGCGTTCGACAACCCCGACCTGCTCGTCTTCGCCGTCGTCGGCGACGGCGAGGCGGAGACCGGCCCGCTCGCCACGTCCTGGCACTCCAACAAGTTCGTCGACCCGGCGAAGGACGGCGTGGTCCTGCCGATCCTGCACCTCAACGGGTACAAGATCGCCAACCCCACCGTCCTGGCCCGCATCCCCGAGGAGGAGCTGGCCGACCTCATGCGCGGCTACGGCCACAAGCCGCACTTCTTCGAGGGCGGCTTCGAGGGCGACACCCCCGCCGCCTTCCACCGCCGCTTCGCCGAGCTGCTCGACGTCGTCCTGGACGAGATCGCCGACATCAAGGCCAAGGCCGCGACCACGCCCGAGGACCAGCTCGAGCGCCCGCAGTGGCCGATGATCGTCTTCAAGAGCCCCAAGGGCTGGACCGGCCCGAAGGAGATCGACGGCAAGCGCACCGAGAACTCCTGGCGCTCGCACCAGGTGCCGCTGGCCAACGCCCGCGACACCGCCGAGCACCTCAAGGACCTCGAGACGTGGCTGAAGAGCTACCGCGCCGAGGAGCTGTTCGACGAGTCGGGCAAGCTCAAGCCGGAGATCGCCGCGCTGGCCCCCACCGGGTTCCTGCGCATGAGCGCCAACCCCGTGACCAACGGCGGGCTGGTCCTCAAGGACCTGCGCATGCCCGACTGGCGCGACTTCGCCGTCGACGTCCAGACCCCGGGCGCGCCGATGGCCGAGGCCACCCGCGTGCTGGGCAAGTTCCTCACCGAGGTGATCCGCCTCAACCCCGACAACTTCCGCATCTTCGGTCCCGACGAGACCGCCTCGAACCGCCTGCAGGCCGTCTACGAGGTCACCAACAAGCAGTGGAACGCCGAGTACCTGCCCACCGACGACGACGACCACCTCGCCCGGGCCGGCCGCGTCATGGAGATGCTCTCCGAGCACCAGTGCCAGGGCTGGCTGGAGGGCTACCTGCTCACCGGCCGGCACGGCCTGATGAACTCGTACGAGGCGTTCATCCACATCGTCGACTCGATGTTCAACCAGCACGCCAAGTGGCTGAAGGTCACCGACCACATCCCGTGGCGCCGGCCCATCGCGTCCCTCAACTACCTGCTGTCCTCGCACGTGTGGCGTCAGGACCACAACGGCTTCTCCCACCAGGACCCCGGCTTCATCGACCACGTGGTCAACAAGAAGGCCGACATCATCCGGGTGTACCTGCCGCCGGACACCAACACCCTGCTCGCCACCTACGACCACGTGCTGCGCTCGAAGCAGTACGTCAACGTGGTCGTCGCCGGCAAGCAGCCCGCGCCGAGCTTCCTCAGCATGGACGAGGCGATCAAGCACTGCGCCCGCGGCCTGGGCATCTGGGACTGGGCGGGCACCGAGGTCGAGGGCGAGGCGCCCGACGTCGTCCTCGGCTGCGCCGGTGACGTGCCCACGCTGGAGATTCTCGCCGCCGCCGACCTGCTGCGCCGGTTCATCCCCGAGCTGAAGGTCCGCGTGGTCAACGTCGTCGACCTCATGCGGCTGCAGGACGAGAAGGAGCACCCGCACGGCCTGAGCGACCGCGCCTTCGACACGATCTTCACCACGGACAAGCCCGTCGTGTTCGCCTACCACGGCTACCCGTGGCTCATCCACCGCCTCACCTACCGCCGGCACGGCCACTCGAACATCCACGTGCGCGGCTACAAGGAGGAGGGCACCACCACCACGCCGTTCGACATGGTCATGCTCAACGACCTCGACCGCTACCACCTGGTCATGGACGTCATCGACCGGGTGCCGGGCCTGGGCGAGAAGTACGGCCCGCTGCGCCAGAAGATGATGGACGCCCGGCTCGAGGCCCGGATGTACACCCGCGAGCACGGCGAGGACATCCCGCGCGTCGCCGACTGGGTCTGGCCCGACGTCGGCGAGACCGCCACCGCCGAGGGCGGCCCGGCCGCCAGCATCGACACCGGCGGGGACAACGAGTAACGCCCACCGCGGGCACCGCGCGGGGGCGGGTGGGCCTTCGGTCCCACCGGCCCCCGCGCGACGTCGGAGACCATCCGACACGGCCGCCTGACCGCCCCGCGCGGGCCGGGCGGCCTCCGATCGACAGGGAGGACCAGCGCAATGGCGCGGAGCATCTACATCGCCTCGCCGGAGGGCTACACCGGCAAGTCCACGGTGGCGCTGGGCCTCGTGGACCTGTTCGTGCGCCGGGTGGAGAAGGTCGGGGTCTTCCGTCCGGTGACCCGCAAGGACGAGCGGGACACCGTCGTCGACCTGCTCCTCGGCCACGGCGGCGTCAACGTCAGCTACGAGGACGCCCTGGGCGTGACCTACGAGGACGTCCACGCCGACCCCGACGCCGCGCTGAGCCGGATCATCGAGCGGTTCCGCACGGTGGAGCGGGACAACGAGGTCGTCATCGTCGTCGGCTCGGACTACACCGACGTGGCCGGGCCGGCCGAGCTCGCCTTCAACGCCCGGGTGGCCGCCAACCTCGGCGCCCCGGTCCTCCTCGTCGTCAGCGCCCTCGACCGCACGCCCGCCGAGGTTGCCGCCGTCGCCGAGCTCGCCATCGACGAGATCGCGCACGACCACGCCAGCACGGTGGCCGTGCTCGCCAACCGGTGCGCCCCCGACCAGCTCGGGGCCGTGCGCGAGGCGCTGGGCGGGCGGGGCCTGCCCGCGTGGGCGCTGCCGGAGGTGCCGCTGCTGTCCGCGCCGGTGGTGCGCGACCTCATGCGGGCCCTGGACGGCGAGCTCATCCTCGGCGACGAGGCGCTGCTCGACCGGGAGGCCGAGCACATGCTCGTCTCGGGCATGAACACCGAGCACATCCTCGAGCGGCTCAAGGAGGGCATGCTGGCCGTCGCCGCCGGCGACCGGCCCGAGGTGCTCATCACCCTCGTCATGGCGCACGCCTCGGGGACCTTCCCCTCCCTCTCCGGCATCGTGCTCAACGGCGGCTACCGGCCCTCCCCGCAGGTGGCGAAGATGGTCGCCGGCCTGGGCCAGCGCCTGCCGGTCATCTCCACCCCGCACGACACCTACGAGTCCGCCCGCATCGTCGCCTCCACCCGCGGGGTGGTCTCGCGCGGCACCCAGCGCAAGCGCGACCTCGCGCTGGGCAACTTCGAGCAGCACGTCGACACCGAGGCGCTCGTCCACACCCTCGACGTCCCGCGCAGCGAGGTCGTCACCCCGCTGATGTTCGAGTCCGCCCTGCTCGAGCGGGCGCGGGCGGACCGCAAGCGCATCGTCCTGCCCGAGGGCGACGACGACCGCATCCTGCGCGCCGCCTCCACCCTGCTCTCCCGCCAGGTGGCGGACCTGACCATCCTCGGCGACCCGACCCGCGTCCGGTCCCGGGCGGCCGAGCTCGGCCTCGACCTCGAGGCGGCGCAGATCCTCGACCCGGCCAGCTCCGAGCTGCTCGAGTCCTTCGCCGAGTCGTACCAGCGGCTGCGCGCGCACAAGGGCATGACCCTCGACCGCGCCCGCGAGATCGTGCGCGACGTGTCCTACTTCGGCACCCTCATGGTCCAGTCCGGCTACGCCGACGGGATGGTCTCCGGCGCGGCGCACACCACCGCGCACACCATCAAGCCGTCCTTCGAGATCATCCGGACCAAGCCGGGCACGTCGATCGTGTCCTCGGTGTTCCTCATGTGCCTGGCCGACCGGGTGCTCGTCTACGGCGACTGCGCCGTGAACCCCGACCCCAGCGCGGAGCAGCTGGCGGACATCGCGATCGAGTCCGCCGCCACCGCCGCCCAGTTCGACGTCGAGCCGCGGGTCGCCATGCTGTCCTACTCCACCGGCGAGTCCGGCGCGGGGGCCGACGTCGAGAAGGTCCGCACCGCCACCCAGCTGGTCCGCGAGCGCCGCCCCGACCTCTTCGTCGAGGGCCCGATCCAGTACGACGCCGCCGTGGACGCCTCGGTGGCCAAGACCAAGCTGCCCGACTCCGACGTCGCCGGGCGGGCCACGGTCTTCGTCTTCCCCGACCTCAACACCGGCAACAACACCTACAAGGCGGTCCAGCGCTCTGCGGGCGCCGTGGCCATCGGGCCCGTGCTCCAGGGCCTGAACAAGCCCGTGAACGACCTCTCCCGTGGTGCGCTGGTGCAGGACATCGTCAACACGGTCGCCATCACGGCGGTCCAGGCCCAGGCGGCCGCGGCCGAGCCCGTCGCCGTCAGCAAGGAGATCCACGCATGAGCGCCAGCCGCACCGTCCTCGTCATCAACTCCGGGTCCTCCTCGATCAAGTACCAGCTCGTCGATCCCGATGCCGGCACCGCGCGGGCCTCCGGGCTCGTCGAGCGCATCGGGGAGAGCGCGGGGCACATCGAGCACCGTAACGACGGCGAGGTGACCGAGCGGCACGACCGGGTGACCGACCACGGCGACGGCCTGCGGCAGGTGCTCGAGCTGTTCCAGGAGGTCGGCCCGGACCTGGCCGAGGCGGGCATCGTCGCCGTCGGCCACCGCGTGGTCCAGGGCGGCCGGCAGTTCGCCGGTCCCGCGCTGGTCGACGACGACGTCGTCGCCACCATCGAGCGGCTCTCGCCCCTGGCGCCGCTGCACAACCCCGCGAACCTGCGCGGCATCCAGGTGGGGCGGACGCTGCTGCCGGACGTGCCGCACGTCGTCGTCTTCGACACCGCCTTCTTCCAGGGCCTGCCCGAGGACGCCGCGACCTACGCCCTCGACCGGGAGGTGGCCGAGAAGTACTCGGTGCGCCGCTACGGCGCCCACGGCACCTCCCACCAGTACGTCTCGGCCCAGGTGAGCGAGATGCTCGGCCGCGACGACCTGCGCCAGATCGTCCTGCACCTCGGCAACGGCGCCTCCGCGTCCGCCGTGGTCGGCGGGCGGGCGGTGGACACCTCGATGGGCCTGACCCCGCTCGAGGGGCTCGTCATGGGCACCCGCACCGGCGACATCGACCCGGCCACCGTGTTCCACCTCGCCCGCAACGCGGGGATGAGCATCGACGAGGTGGACGACCTGTTCAACAAGCGCTCCGGGCTCAAGGGCCTGACGGGCGAGAACGACCTGCGCCAGGTGCACCGCCTCATCGAGGAGGGCGACGCCGCCGCCAAGCTCGGCCTGGGCGTCTACACCCACCGGCTGCGCAAGTACGTCGGGGCCTACGCCGCGGTCATGGGCGGCCTGGACGCGCTGACCTTCACCGCCGGGGTCGGGGAGAACGACGCCGTCGTGCGCGCCGGGGCGGTGGCCGGGCTCGGCTTCCTCGGCATCGAGCTCGACCCGGAGAAGAACGCCGCGCGCTCGAAGGAGCCGCGGGTCATCTCCACCGACGGCTCGCGGGTGACGGTCCTGGTGGTGCCGACCAACGAGGAGCTGGCGATCGCCCGCCAGGCGATGTCGCTGCTCTGACCCTCCCGCGGCCGGCGGTCATCTCCTCGCCGAGCTGGCATCTCCTCGGCCGAGCCCCGCACGAGAGCGGCGCCCCCTCCTGCACGGGAGGGGGCGCCGTCGTCCGTCCGGGCGGGCGGTCAGGCCTGCTTCGGCCCGGTCATGCTGCGCACGTCGAGGGCGGCGTCGAGCTGCTCGGGGGTGATCTCCCCGCGCTCGACGTAGCCGAGGTCCTCCACGGCCGCGCGCACGGTGATGCCCTGCTTGACCGAGTGCTTGGCGATCTTCGCCGCCGCCTCGTACCCGATGATCCGGTTGAGCGGGGTGACGATCGACGGGGAGGACTCGGCCAGCTCCAGGCACCGCTCCACGTTCGCCACGAGCCCGTCCACGGTCTTGGTGGCCAGCACCCGGGAGACGTTGCCGACCAGGGTGATGGACTCCAGCAGGTTGCGGGCCATGACCGGCAGCATGACCAGCAGGTCGAAGTTGCCCTGGGCGCCGGCGAACGCGATGGCGGCGTCGTTGCCGATCACCTGGGCCGCGACCATGACGGTCGCCTCGGGCACCACCGGGTTGACCTTGCCCGGCATGATCGAGGAGCCGGGCTGCAGGTCGGGCAGCGCCAGCTCGCCCAGGCCGGTGCGCGGGCCGGAGCCCATCCACCGCAGGTCGTTGGCGATCTTCGTCAGCGACACCGCGATGGTGCGCAGCGCCCCGGAGGTCTCCACCAGGGAGTCCTGCGCGGCCTGGGCCTCGAAGTGGTTCTTCGCCTCCACCAGCGGCAGCCCGGTGTTCTCGGCGATCAGCTCGATGACCCGCTGGGAGAAGCCCTGCGGCGTGTTGATCCCGGTCCCGACGGCGGTGCCGCCCAGCGGCAGCTCGGCCAGGCGCGGCAGGGTCGCGGTGACCCGGTCGATGCCGTAGCGGATCTGCGTGGCGTACCCGGAGAACTCCTGGCCCAGGGTGATCGGGGTGGCGTCCATGAGGTGGGTGCGGCCGGACTTGACCACGTCCGCGAACTCCTCGGCCTTGCGCTCGAGCGAGGAAGCGAGCACCTCCAGGCCGGGCACCAGCTCCTCCACCACGGCCTGGGTCGCCGCGATGTGGATCGAGGAGGGGAAGACGTCGTTGGAGGACTGGGAGGCGTTGACGTGGTCGTTGGGGTGCACGGGCCGGCCCAGCCGGGTGCTGGCCAGGTTGGCCACGACCTCGTTGGTGTTCATGTTCGAGGAGGTGCCCGAGCCGGTCTGGAAGACGTCGATCGGGAAGTGGTCGTCGTGCCTGCCGGCGATGACCTCCTCGGCGGCGGCGACGATCGCCTGCGCCACGTCCTCCGGCAGCACCCCGAGCTCGGCGTTGGCCAGCGCGGCGGCACGCTTGACCTGGCCGAGGGCCGAGATGTGGTGCGACGACAGGCCACGGCCGGAGATCGGGAAGTTCTCGACGGCCCGCTGGGTCTGGGCCGAGTAGAGGGCGTCCTTGGGCACCCGGACCTCGCCCATGGTGTCGTGCTCGATCCGGTACTCCTGCGCGACTTCGCCCGTCTGCTGCTGCGTCACTGCTGCTCCATGTCTCGAGGTCGACGACGCACCGCGGCGCCGCTGTCTGTGCCCGCCCATCCTCGCACCACCGCGGTGAGCGCCGTCACGCCAGCCCGCCCGGCGGACGCCCCGGGGAGGGCACGGCCGCTCCCCCACGGTCGACGGGGGCGACGACGGCGAGCGGTCGCCCCTCCCGGCCGCCGGCGGGGCGACGACGCCGAGCCAGGGCCCCGTCAGGCGTCCAGGTCGGTCCCGAGCAGCTCGACGAGGCGGTCGAGCACGGCCTCGGCGCCCTCGCCCTCGGCGCTGAGGGTGACCTCGTCGCCGTGGTCGGCGCCCAGCGTCATGACGCCGAGGATGCTCGCCGCGTCGACCGGGTCACCTTCGCCCTTGGCGATGGTCACCGGCACGCCGGAGTCGGTGACGGCCTTGACGAAGACGGCGGCGGGACGGGCGTGGAGCCCCACCTTGGAGGCGACGACGGCGCTGCGCTGAGCCATGACGGTCCTTCCTGAGTTGCGGACGTGTACGCGAGGATACGCCTCGGTCGCTCGGCTGTGGGGTCGGCGGGCCGGCCCGCCCTCGGCGCCCGGCCCCCAGGCCGGCCTCGCCGAGATCGCCCGTGCGGTCGAGATCTCACCGGCCGTCCGCCGGGTGGCGCAAGCGGTGCCGGCGGCCCCTTTTTCAAGGGGCGCGTCGGCAGGGGGCGCGCTACCGTGGGTCGACACTGCGCTGCTCTCTAGCGCCCCAGCTGCGTTCTTCTCCGGCGGCCGCCCGCCCGGCGGGGCCATCGCCGACATCCCTCCCAGGTCGGCTCGCGTATCTCTCCGTGAAGGAGCCGACCCGTGCAAGACGACGACCGCAACCTGGACATCCTTCGCCGCCTCATCCATGAGCGCCCGGCGGAGCCGCGAAGCGTGTGCTCCGCCAACCGCCGGGACAAGTGGGGACGCCGGGTCGCCGAGTGCTCCTTCCAGCCGGGACACGAGAACGACCACCGGGACGTCCACGTCGGCCGGACCTGGAAGTAGCGCTCAGGCCGGCGCCTGCCGCTCCGCCGGCCTCGCTCACCGGGCCGCCGGCTCGAGCCAACGGCCGAGCACCACGCAGTCCTGCACCTCGTAGCCGTGCCCGGCGTAGAACCCCGCGGCCGGGTTGCCGGTGCGGACCATGAGCTGAACCTTCCGCGCGCCGCTCGCACCCAGCCAGGTCTCGGCCGCGCTCAGCAGGGCCGAGCCGAGCCCCCGGCCCTGCTCGGCTGGGTCGACGCCGAGGTAGTACACCCACCCTCGGTGCCCGTCGACGCCGGCCATCACCGTCCCGACGACGGCGCCGGCACGCCGGGCGACCAGGATCGTCGACGTCGTCCCCGCGCGGGCCTGGTCGAGGTCGGCGCGGGGGTCGTTCCACGGGCGGGTGAGCCCGCAGGCGTGCCACAGGCGCACGACCGCCGGCGCCTCGTCGTCGCGCATCTCACCGATCTCGACGCCCTCGCCGGCCTGTGCGGCACCACGCGTCCGGTCGATGGCGACGTCGTCGCCCGCCTCGGCCGCCCGGGGCGCGCCGTCCGCCGTCGTGCCGGCCGCCATCAGTACGGCGCGTAGGGCGAGACGACGACCTCCACCCGCTGGAACTCCTTGACGTCGGAGTACCCGGTGGTGGCCATGGTGCGCCGCAGCGCGCCGATGAGGTTGAGCGTGCCGTCGGCGGTGCGAGACGGGCCGTGGAGGATCTCTGCCAGCGTGCCGACCGTGCCGACCCGGACGCGCTCGCCGCGCGGCAGCTCGGGGTGGTGGGCCTCGGAGCCCCAGTGCCAGCCGCGGCCGGGGGCCTCGCTCGCGCGGGCCAGGGCGGCGCCGAGCATGACGGCGTCGGCGCCGCACGCGACCGCCTTGACCAGGTCGCCCGAGCGGCCGACGCCGCCGTCGGCGATGACGTGGACGTAGCGGCCGCCGGACTCGTCCATGTAGTCGCGGCGGGCGGCGGCGACGTCGGCGACGGCGGTGGCCATGGGGGCGTGGATGCCCAGCGAGCGGCGGGTGGTGTGCGCGGCGCCGCCGCCGAAGCCGACCAGCACGCCGGCGGCACCGGTGCGCATGAGGTGCAGCGCCGCGGTGTAGGTGGCGGCGCCGCCGACGATCACGGGCACGTCGAGCTCGTAGATGAACCGCTTGAGGTTCAGCGGCTCGGCGCGCGAGGAGACGTGCTCGGCGGAGACGGTGGTGCCGCGGATGATGAACAGGTCGACGCCCGCCTCGACCACGGTGCGCCAGTGCTCCTGGGTGCGTTGCGGGGACAGGCTGCCGGCCACGGTCACCCCGGCGGCGCGGATCTCCCCGAGGCGGTCGCGCACCAGCTCGGGCTTGACCGGCTCGGAGTAGATCTCCTGCATGCGGGCGGTGGCCCGCTCCGCGGGCAGCTCCACGATCTCGTCGTAGAGGGGCGCGGGGTCGTCGTAGCGGGTCCACAGGCCCTCGAGGTCGAGCACGCCGATACCGCCGAGGCGGCCGAGCTCGATGGCCGTGGCCGGGCTCATCACCGAGTCCATCGGGGCGGCGAGGACGGGCATGTCGACGTGGAAGGCGTCGATCTGCCAGCTCACCGAGACGTCCTCGGGGTCACGGGTGCGACGCGACGGGACGACGGCGACGTCGTCGAAGCTGTAGGCGCGGCGCGCGCGCTTTCCCCGGCCGATCTCGATCTCGTTGGGCACCCGACGAGACTACCTTCCTCGGCCGGAACCCCGCGGTGGGGCCCAGGGGGCGGTCCTCAGGTCGGCGACGGCGCGCGGTGCCGTGCCGGTGCGGCCCCGCTCAGTCGTCCTGGGCGGTGACCAGGCCGCGGGCGTCGTAGCGCACCGGCACCTCCCGGGCGGTGTCCCAGGGCCGGGTCCACCCCAGCTCGGTGAAGACGTGGTCGAGCAGGTTGCCGGTGAACCCCCAGATCCAGCCGGCGGGGCTGCGAAAGCCCGCGCTGCGGAAGGTCACGCCGGTGCGCCCGGGCACCGTCACGGCGGCGCGGGCCGCGGGGTCGAGCAGGGCGTCGACGGAGGCGCGGATGGTGTGCAGCACCTCACCCGGGGCGACCTTGGTGGCCAGGTGGGGCCGGGTGGTCCAGCCCAGCACCGGGGTGACGACGTAGCGGCTGATCGGGACGAGCACGGGGGGCAGCTGGCCGAGGACCTCGACGTGCTCGGGGGCCAGGCCGATCTCCTCGTGCGTCTCGCGCAGCGCCCCGGCGACGACGTCGGCGTCGTCCGCCTCGACGCGGCCCCCGGGCAGGGCGATCTGCCCGGGGTGGTGGCGCAGCCGCGGCGAGCGCTGGACGAGGAAGACGTCGGCGCCCACCGGGCCCGGCCGGGCGGCCGGTGCGAGCAGGAGCAGCACGGCGGCGGGGCGGTAGGTCCGGGCGACCGCGGGGTCGTACGCGTGGGCCCCGCCGAGCGGGCGGAACGCCCCGGCCGCGACGCGGGCGCCCAGCGCGGCGAGGGCGGTGCGCGCGGGGTCCGCGGCGAGGGCAGGGTCGGCGGCGTCCACGTCCCTCAGGGTAGGCGGGCGCCCGGGCGGGTGGTCGCCGCCACGTCGGGGCGCGCCGGGCGCCTCCCGGGCGATGTGGGTGGCGGCTGGCACAGTGCGGGGCAGAGAAGGAGGCCGCCATGAGCAGCTGGTCGGCAGGACCGTTCCTCGGGTTCGACACCGAGACCACCGGCGTGGACGTCACCACGGACCGCATCGTCACCGCGGCCCTCGTGCACCGCGACGCGTACGCCACGACGGTGCGGACGTGGATCATCGACCCCGGCGTGGAGATCCCGGCGCCGGCCACCGCCATCCACGGCATCACCACGGAGCGGGCCCGCGCGGCCGGTTCGCCGCCGGCCCAGGCGCTGGAGGAGATCGCCGCGCTCGTCGTCGAGGCCCAGCTCGAGGGGGTGCCGGTGGTGGCGTTCAACGCCGCGTTCGACCTGGCGATCCTCGACCACGAGCTCGCCCGGCACGGCCTGGCTCCCCTCGGCGCACGGCTGGGCGGGGAGTGCGCGCCGGTGCTCGACCCCCTCGTGCTCGACCGGGCGCTGGACCGGGAGCGGCGCGGTGCCCGCAAGCTCGTGGACCTGTGCGCCCTGTACGGCGTGGCCGAGCGCGGGCACCTGCACACGGCCGAGGTCGACGTCGTCGCCACGCTCGACCTGCTGGCCCAGATGGCCGCCCGCTACCCCGACCTCGCCGCCGCCCCGCTGACCGAGGTGCACGCATGGCAGGTGGCCCAGCACCGCCGGTGGGCGGAGGACTTCAACGCCTGGCGCCACGAGCAGGGCCACGCCGGTCCCGGGATGGGGCTGGGCTGGCCCATGCCGCTGGCCGAGGACCTCGCGGCGCTGCAGGCACCGGCCTGAGCCCCGCGCCGGCCTAGAACCCGCACCGGCCGTGGCCGCCGGGCGCCCCGGCCGCCGCCCGAGGGCCGGCGGGCGGCGCGTGGCGCCGCCCGCTCCCCCGCTCAGCCGCGACCGGCGTAGTTGGGCGCCTCGACGGTCATCATGATGTCGTGCGGGTGGGACTCCTTGAGGCCCGCGGGGGTGATGCGCACGAACCGACCGCGCTCCTGCAGCTCGGGGACGGTGCGCGCACCGACGTAGAACATCGACTGGTGCAACCCGCCGACGAGCTGGTAGGCGACGGCGGACAGCGGGCCGCGGTAGGGCACCTGCCCCTCGATGCCCTCGGGCACGATCTTGTCGTCGGTGTCGACGTCGGCCTGGAAGTAGCGGTCCTTGGAGTAGGAGATCCGCCCGCGCGAGGCCATGGCGCCGAGCGAACCCATGCCCCGGTAGTGCTTGAACTGCTTGCCGTTGACGAAGACCAGCTCGCCCGGGGACTCCTCGCAGCCGGCCAGCAGGGAGCCGAGCATGACCGTGTCCGCCCCGGCGACCAGGGCCTTGGCGATGTCGCCGGAGTACTGCAGGCCGCCGTCGGCGATGACCGGGACGCCGGCGGGCTTGCAGGCCTGGGCGGCGAGGTGGACGGCGGTGACCTGCGGCACGCCCACGCCGGCGACCACGCGGGTGGTGCAGATCGAGCCGGGACCGACGCCGACCTTGACCGCGTCGACGCCGGCGTCGACGAGCGCCTGGGCGCCCTCGCGGGTGGCGACGTTGCCGCCGATGATCTGCACGTGCGCGAAGGCCGGGTCGCGCTTCATCTTGGCGATCATGTCGAGCAGGAGCCGGGCCTCGCCGTTGGCGGTGTCGGCGACGAGGACGTCCGCGCCGGCCTCGGCCAGCGCCGTCGCCCGCTCCCAGGCGTCGCCCCAGTAGCCGATGGCCGCGCCGACCATGAGCCGGCCCTCGGCGTCCTTGGTCGCGTCCGGGTACTGCTCGGACTTGACGAAGTCCTTGACGGTGATGAGGCCGCGGAGCTTGCCGGCCTCGTCGACCAGCGGCAGCTTCTCGACCTTGTGCTTGGCGAGCAGCGCGGCGGCGTCCTCGGAGCTGATGCCCACCGGGCCGGTGACCAGCGGCATGGGGGTCATGGAGTCGCGCACCGTGCGGCTGTCGAACTCCGCCGGGGAGATGAACCGCAGGTCGCGGTTGGTGATGATGCCGAGCAGCACGCCCGCGTCGTCCACGACCGGCAGGCCGGAGACCCGGTAGCGCGCGCACAGCGCGTCGAGCTCGGCGAGGGTGGCGTCCGGACCGACCGTGACCGGGTCGGACACCATGCCGGACTCCGACCGCTTGACCACGGTGACCTGCTGGGCCTGGTCGGCGATGGAGAGGTTGCGGTGGAGGATGCCGATACCGCCCTGACGGGCCATGGCGATCGCCATGCGCGCCTCGGTGACGGTGTCCATCGCCGCCGAGACCAGCGGCACCCGCAGGCTGATCCCGCGGGTGAGTCGGGAGGCGGTGCTCACCTCGGACGGGATGACGTCCGTGGCGCCCGGCAGGAGCAGGACGTCATCGTAGGTGAGGCCGACGAGGGCGAACGGGTCATGAGGCGTCTCGGTCATTTTCCGATAGTACGTGCGCCCCCCGGGCTGGCGTCAGTGGCGTCCGACACCCCCGGGGCCGCCGCCGGGCACCCGGGCTGCTGCCGGGCACCCCGGGCGGCTAGCGGTTCTCCTCGACGAGGTTGGCGATCTCCTCGACGGCGGCGGGGGCGGTGCGCACGCGGCGCACGCGCGGGAGCCAGAGGTCCGGGGCGTCGGCGCCCAGGAGGAACACCTCGATGCCGCCGTCGTCGGAGGCGACCCGCACGAGCGCCTCGGTGCCGGAGGGGTTGCCGACCATGGCCAGCACCCGCGCCCCCCGCTCCTTGAGCAGGCGCAGTGCCTGGTCGGGGTCCTCGAGGTTCTCGGCGCGGATGACACGGGCCCGCACTCCCCGCTCGGCGAGCCCGCCGCCGATGACGTGGGCCTGGAGGCGGAGCTCCCCGGCAGCGCACAGCAGCACGGAGGCGCCGGCGGGGGCCAGGGCGCCGGGGCGCAGCGGCCGCACGGCCCCTTCCCGGGCGCGCTCGGCGGCCGCGGCGGCGTCGCGGACCTGCGCGAGCACGGCGGCGGAGATGACGCCCTCGGGGTCCACGCCGGGCCGGTCGGTGCGCTCGCGCTGGGCGAGCATGCCGAGCGCCGGGCGGGCCAGCCCGGTCCAGGCCTTGACGATGCCGGCGTCGCGGACCTCCTGGCCGAGCATCCGGTGCACGCGCGGCTCGTCGGGCTCCATGGCCGCCGCGGCGAGCGAGAGCGGGTCGACGAGCAGGCGCTCGTGGTGGACGCGCTCGCCCGACCCGGCCGTCGCGAGCGACGGCGCCCACCCCTGCCCGCCGGCCTGCCCCGCCTCGTCGGCGCTCAGCGCGGCGCGGGCGGCGTCCGAGGGCGCGACGCCCTGCAGGGTGAGGTGACGCATCCGCTCGAGGCGGGCCACGTCGGCCGGGGTGTACCGCCGGTGGCTGCCGGCCTCGTGCGAGGACGGGCCCAGGCCGTAGCGCCGGTCCCAGGTGCGCAGGGTCGAGGCCGCCACGCCCAGCCGGGCGGCGACGGCGGCCACGGTCAGCGGCGCCCCGGTCTCACGGCGGGCCGCCGCGCGCCGTGGTGCCGAGTCGCGGCCTGGAGAGCCGGAAGCGGACTCACGCGCGGAGGCTGCCATGCCGGTCACCGCACTCCCCTCGTCGCCATGCATCGATCTTGGCGCGGTTGCCGCAGCGTTGCCACTTCACCACGCCGAGTGCGGACGCGAAATGCCCGAATGACCAACTTGCGCGGGGGTCTTGAACAAGTTGTGCATCGGTTGCTAGGTTGCTTACAGCAGCGGCGGTCATCGCCGTGCGGGACACCGAAACGGATGGAAGGAACAGCGATGGCAGAGCTCTCCAGGCTTCCCGGACCGGTGATGGATCTGTGGGAATGGCAGTACCAGGGGGCGTGCCGCGAGGCCGACCCCAACCTCTTCTTCCACCCGGAGGGGGAGCGTGGCGGCACGCGTCGCCGCCGTGACGAGGCGGCCAAGGCCATCTGCTCCGCGTGCCCGGTCATCCAGCAGTGCCGCGAGCACGCGCTGAAGGTGCGCGAGCCCTACGGCGTGTGGGGCGGCCTGAGCGAGGACGACCGGCAGGCCATCCTGTCCCGCCCGCTGCGCCGCGCTTCCTGAGCCTGGCGAGCCAGCCACCCTCCCGCGGCCCCGGACGACACGTCCGGGGCCGCGGTGCGCCCGGCCGGGCCGCCGGTGGTGGCGAGCACGCACCCGCACCGCCGCCTCCAAGCGCCGGCGCCCATCAAGGCCGGCGCCCACACACGACGAAGCCCCGGACCTCGAGAGGTCCGGGGCTTCGCGCGTCAGCTAGACGAGGGTCACTTCTCGACGACCGCGAGGATGTCGCGCGCGGAGAGGATGAGGTACTCCTCGCCCGCGTACTTCACCTCGGTGCCGCCGTACTTGCTGTAGATGACGACGTCGCCCACGGCGACGTCGACCGGGACGCGGTTGCCGTTGTCGTCAACACGACCCGGGCCCACCGCGATCACAGTGCCCTCCTGGGGCTTCTCCTTGGCGGTGTCCGGGATGACCAGACCGGACGCCGTGGTCTGCTCGGCCTCGAGGGTCTGCACGACGATACGGTCCTCGAGCGGCTTGATGGAGACCGACACTGGCGGACCTCCCCTTCGCATGAGTGATGGGACAGTTCAAGGGTTTGCGCCCCGTCTTCTCCACGCCCGCCGTCGCGGGGGTCGAGCGCCGAGGATCCGGTGCGCCGCCGCGGCCCCGGAAGGCCGCGTCTGGATTCAATCTAGGGCCGGGATTAGCACTCGGTCAAGGCGAGTGCCAACGAGTGTCGCGCCTGGTCGCGGCCGGCCCGGCACGGGCGCGGCGGGCGGCCCGGCACGGAGCCCGGCACGAGGCTCGGCGCCGGCTCACCGCGGGGTCGGCAGCCGCGGGACGGCCGCGACCAGCCGCCGGGTGTAGGGCGCGGCCGGCTCCGCGAGCACCCGGCGGGTGGGCCCCTCCTCGACCACCCGCCCGTCCTTGAGCACGACGACGCGCTCGCACAGCGCCGCGACCGCGCTGAGGTCGTGCGAGACCATGACGACGGTGAGGCCTCGCTCGCGCTGGAGCCGGTCGAACAGCGCCATGATGCCCAGGCGGGTGCCCACGTCCAGGGCGCTGACGGGCTCGTCGGCGAGCAGCACCGCCGGCTCGGTGACGAGCGCGCGGGCGATGGCGATGCGCTGGCGCTGCCCGCCGGAGAACTCGTGGGGGTAGCGGCGCGCCGCGTCCGCGTCCAGGTCCACCGCGGCCAGGGCGTCGACCACCGCGGCGGGGCGGTCGCCCCGGCGCAGGCCCAGCGAGACCAGCGGCTCGGCGACGATGCGGTCCACCCGCTGGCGCGGGTCGAGGGAGGAGTAGGGGTCCTGGAAGACCACCTGCACCTGGCGGCGGAAGGCCCGCATCTGCCGGCGGTCCCGGGGGTCGAGGGCAGCACCGTCGACGCTCACCCGCCCGGCGGCAGGGCGGGCCAGGCCGAGCAGGAGCGACAGCGCCGTGGACTTGCCCGAGCCGGACTCCCCGACCAGGCCCAGGCTCTGGTGGCGCTCGACGGCGAGCGAGACGTCGTCGAGGGCGTCGGCGGCGGCGCCGCGGTAGCGGAAGCGCACGGACTCCAGGGCGAGCAGCGCGCTCATCGGCCCGCCCCCGCCCGGACCGCGGCGCCCGCGCCCGCGGCGCCGAGCGCGGCGTCGAGCCGTCGGGCGCCGTCGAGCAGCGTCCGGGTGTAGGGGTGCCGCGGGGCGGCGACGACGTCGGCGAGGGCCCCCTCCTCGACGATCCTGCCCGCGCGCATTACCGCCACCCGCTCGGCGACCTCGGCGACGACGGCGAGGTCGTGGGTGACGAAGACGAGGGCCATCCCCCGCTCCTGCACGACCCGGCGCAGCAGCTGCAGGATCTCCGCCTGCACGGTGACGTCGAGGGCGGTGGTCGGCTCGTCGGCGACGAGCACGGCCGGGTCGCACGCCAGCGCCATGGCCAGGGCCACCCGCTGGCGCTGCCCGCCGGAGAGCTGGTGGGGAAAGGACCGGGCCAGCCGGTCGGGCTCGGGCAGGGCCACCTCGCGCATGAGCGCGTGCACACCGGCCCGCAGCGCGGCCCCGCGCAGGCCCCGGTGGCGCCGCAGCGGCTCGGCGATCTGCCGGCCGACCCGCATGAGCGGGTCCAGCGCGCTCAGCGGCTCCTGGAAGACGAGGGCCACGGCCGAGCCGCGCAGGCGGTTGAGCGCCGCCTCGGGGGCCCCGACCACCTGCGTGCCGCCCAGCAGCACCGAGCCCTCCACGCGCAGCCCGGGCGGCAGCAGGCCCGCGACGGCGAGCGCGGTGAGGGTCTTCCCGGACCCGGACTCGCCGATCAGGCCCAGCCGCTCCCCGGGGGCGACGGCGAAGGAGACGCCGTCGACGAGCGGGCGGGCCGCGCCGCCGGCCAGGACGCGCAGCCCGCTCACGGTCAGGACGTCGCTCATCGGCTCCTCCGGGTGGGGTCGAACCGCTCGCGCAACCCGTCCGCGAGGAAGTTCGCGCCGAGCACGATGACCATGACGACCAGGCCCGGCGCGAGCGCCCCCCACGGCGCGGTCGCCACCGTACCCTGGGCCTCCTGGAGCAGGCGCCCGAGCGAGGCGTTCGGCGGCGGCACGCCGAGCCCGAGATAGGACAGGCTGGCCTCGGCCAGCACGGCGACACCGAAGAGCACCGCCACGTTGACCACGAGGCTGGGCCAGATGTTGGGCAGCACGTGGCGCACGACGATGCCCGCGGTGCCCGTGCCTGACGTCCGGGCGGCCACCACGTACTGCTGGGCCAGCACCCGCGTGGTGAGGATGCGGCCGTAGCGCGCCGCGATCGCCGAGGCCCCCAGGCCGATGGCCAGCACGACGCTCCAGGTGCTCGCGCCCTGCGCCGCGACCACCAGCATGGCCAGCAGCAGCGTGGGGAAGGCGATGAGGACGTCGAGGGCGGAGGAGACGACGTCGTCGAGCCATGCCGGGGTGAACGCGGCCGCGACGCCCACGCTCACGCCGACGACGAGCGCGACGGCGGTGGCGCCGAGCCCCACCCCCAGCGCGATCCGGGTGCCCACGATCGTCTGGCTGAGCAGGTCCCGGCCGAGCTTGTCCGTGCCCAGCCAGTGCGCCGCGCTGGGGCCCTCGAGCCGCCCGCCGGAGGTGTCGGCGAGGTCGTAGGGCAGCCAGACCAGCGAGAGCAAGGCCACCGCGGCGACGGCGGCCAGCAGCGCCACGCCGACGACGAGCGTCGCGGGCCGCCGGCGGGGCGCCCGACGTCGCGCGGGCGCCGGCTCCTGCACCTCCGCGGCGCTCATGCGGCCCTCCCGGCGGTCCGGGCGCGCAGCCGGGGGTCGAGGAGGCGCTGGACGACGTCGGCCGCGAACCCGATGGCGAGCACGAGCAGCGTGGTCACCAGGAGCACGCCCTGGATGCTGGGGTAGTCGTGCTGGGCGATGGCCCGCACGAGCATGTTCCCGAGCCCGGGCAGGGAGAAGACGCTCTCGACGACGACGGCGCCCAGGAGGGTCGAGGCCAGCTCGACCCCGAGGATCGAGACCACCGGCACCGCGGCGTTGCGCAGCCCGTGGCGCACGAAGGCGCCGGGCAGGCTGCTGCCCAGCGAGCGGGCCGTGCGCAGGTAGTCGCTGCCCAGGACGTCCAGCGCGGCCGAGCGCACGTAGCGGGCCAGCGACGCGGTCATGACGAGGACGACCGTGGCCACCGGCAGGGCCAGGGCGCGCAGTGCCTCCCCCGGCCGGGCCCAGTCGTCGCGGGGGAACCCGCCGGAGGGCAGCAGCCCGAGGGACAGCGCGAAGACCCACACCAGCACCATGCCCAGCCAGAACACCGGGACGGCGATGCCGAGCTGGGCGAAGCCGGACAGCGCGACGCCGTACCAGCGGTCCGCGCCGTGGGCGGCGAGGAAGCCGACGACGCACGCGAGCAGCGCGGCGAGCACGAACGCGATCACGGTCAGCGGCACGGTGACGGCGAGCCGGGACAGGATCTCGGGCAGGACGGGGGCGCCGCTGACGAAGGAGGTGCCGAGGTCGCCGGCGAGGACCTGGCCGAGCCAGGCGACCAGCTGGGCGGGCACCGGCTCGCCGGCGCCGACCTGGGCGCGGGCGGCTGCCACCTGCTCGGCGGTGGCGTTGACGGAGAGCAGCGCGTTGGCCGGGTCGCCGGGCAGCAGTCGCAGCAGCACGAAGATGACGACCGTCGCGACCACGAGGGACAGCAGCAGGAACGCCACGCGCCGCGCGAGGTACCGCGCCATGAGCCCCCTTCCGAGACGGCGGTGAACGACGGCGAGCGCCGGCCGGCCGGGCGCCCGCGGGCCCGGCCGACCGGCACCGTCGTCAGCCCTTGGTGATGTCGAAGGCGAAGAACTGCGAGTTCAGCCCGTTGACCGGGTACCCGGAGACCTCGCTCGAGGCGACGACGATCTGCGGGTACAGGTACAGCCAGGCGCTGGCGGCGTCCTTGGCGATCTGCTGGTTGACCAGCTTGAGCGTGGCGGCCTGCTCCTCGACGGTGCCGGCCTGCTCGGCCTCCTCGACCCACGCGGTGACGTCGGGGTTGTCGTAGCCCCAGTAGAAGTCGGGGTTGCCGTACCAGACGACGTCGCGGTCGTTGACGTGCTCCTGGAGCGTGGCCTGGAAGTCGCGCTCCTGGAAGACCTTCGAGTACCACTCGTCCGCGGAGATCGGGTTGATCTCCACCGTGATGCCGACCTTGGCCAGCTCGCCGGCGACGAACTCGGCGACGGCCGGGTGCGGGTCGTAGGTGGGGGTGTCGAGGGTGAAGGTGAACCCGTCCGGGTGCCCGGCCTGGGCGAGGAGGGTCTTGGCCAGCTCGGGGTCGTAGGGGTTCTCGCCCGTGACGTCCTCGTACCACGGGTCCGTGGGCGGGACCATGGAGCCGATCAGGGTGCCGTACTCGCCCCAGATGGCGCCGAGCAGCTTCTCCCGGTCGATGGCCGAGTACACGGCCTTGCGCACCTCGACGCTGTCGAACGGCGCGACCCGGTCGTTGAAGGCCAGCAGCTCCTTGGTGGTCGAGGTGCCCTCGGAGATCGTGTAGTCCGGGTTGCCCTCGAACTGGGCCAGGGCGTCTGGGCTCTGGACGGAGGTGAGCAGGTCCACCTCGCCGGTGAGCAGGGCGTTGCTCTGCGCGCTGGCGTCGGTGAAGTAGTGGAAGACCACCTCCGCGTTCGCGGCCGGCTCGCCCCAGTACCCGTCCCAGCGGGTCAGCGTCAGGGTGCTGCCCCGCTTCCAGTCGCCGAGGGTGTACGGCCCGGTGCCGTCCTCGGCGTTCTTGAGGTCGGTCGCCTCGGCGCTGACGATCCAGACGTAGGAGAGGTTGTACGGGAAGGAGATCGACGGCGCGTCGAGGGTGAACACGACGGTGCGCTCGTCCGGGGTCTCGATGCCGGCGATGGTGGCGAGGGAGGACTTGCGGGCGGACTGGGAGGTCTCGGCGGTGACCCGCTCGACGCTGCTCTTGACGTCCGCCGAGGTCAGCGCCTTGCCCGAGTGGAACGTCACGCCGTCGCGCAGGGTGACGGTGTAGGTGAGGCCGTCCTCGCTGACCGAGTAGTCGCTGGCGAGGAGGTTCTCCACCTCGCCGTCGTCGGTGAGGCGGAACAGGCCCTCGTACACGTTGCCGGTCAGGGCCTCGTTGCCGCCCTGGCCGCCGCCGTCGACGTTGCTGAGGTTCTGCGGCTCGTAGAGCGAGCCGACCTCGATGACGGCGCCTGCCGGGTCCGGTGCCGCCTCCGGCGCGCCGCCCCCGCCGCCACAGGCGGCGAGCAGGGTGGCCGAGGCCACCAGGGCGATGCTCGCGAGGGCGTGACGTCTTCTCATGGGGTTTCTCCTCGTGCTGCAGGGGCGCGGGTGCCCACCGCACCGGCTCACCGAACCTAACCCGGGCCTCCGGGCGCACCGGTCAGTGGCCGCCCGAAAATCCCGGCAGGTGAGACGCCGCCCGTCGGCGCGGCAGGGGCCCGGCGCGGTCCGCCGCGCCGCCGGTGGCAGGATCGAGCGGTGGACCCCGCCTCCCTCACCAAGCTGCTCAGCCCCGCGGGCCAGGAGCTGCTCGGCCAGCTCCCGCCGTACTCCGAGCGCTCGGTGCTGCACGTCTCGGAGCAGCTGCGCGCGCGCGGCGTCGACGCCGACCTCGTCGCCGCCGCGCTCACCCAGTCGCGGCTGCGAGCCCGCGCGCGGGCGAAGTTCGGCGAGCGCGCCGACGCCATGGTCTTCACCCCCGACGGCCTCGAGCAGGCGACCCGGCACGTCGTCGCCCTCCAGCACGCCCGCCGCTACGCCGATGCCGGCTGCCGGCTGGTGGCGGACCTGGGCTGCGGGCTCGGCGGGGACGCGCTGGCGCTGTCGGAGCTCGGGGTGCCCGTCCTCGCCGTCGAGGCGGACGCGACGACGGCGGCCCTCGCCGCGGCGAACCTGCGCCCCTACCCCACCGCCACGGTCCGCCCGGGCGACGCGCTGGCCCTCGACCTCGCCGCCGCGGGGGTCGACGCCGTCTTCGCCGACCCCGCCCGGCGCGCGGGCGGGCGGCGGGTGTTCGACCCGGCCGCCTACTCCCCGCCGCTGGACGCGGTGCTCGCGCTGCGCGCGCGGGTGGCGGCCCTGGGCGTCAAGGTCGCGCCCGGGGTGCCCTACGCCGCGCTCCCGGCGGACGCGCACGCCCGGTGGGTCAGCGTGGACGGCGACGTCGTCGAGGCCGGGCTGTGGTTCGGCGCCGTGGCGCCCGAGGGCCCGGGCCGCTCCGCCGTCCTCCTGACCGGCGGGCGCGCCGACGTCCTCGCCGAGCGGGAGGACGCCGCCGGGGCGCACGCGCCGGACGCCCCCGCCCGCACCGGCGAGGTCCGCGCGCCCGGCGGGGTGCTCTACGAGCCCGACGGCGCCGTCATCCGCGCCGGCCTGGTCGCCCGGGTGGGCGAGCTGCTGGGTGCCGGCCTGCTCAGCGAGGGAATCGCCTACCTCACCGGCGACCGCCTGGTGGCCACCCCGTTCGCCACCGCCTATCGCGTCCTGGACCACTTCCCCTTCGCGCTCAAGCCGCTGCGGGCGTACCTGCGGGCCCGGGACGTCGGCGCGCTGACGATCAAGAAGCGGGGCACCGCCGTCGAGCCCGAGCAGCTGCGCCGCCAGCTCGCCCTCAAGGGCAGCCGTCCCGCCACCATCGTGCTCACCCGCCTCGGCGGCCGGCACAGCGTCCTGGTCGTCGAGCCCGCCTGAGGCCGGGCCCGGCCACGCGACCACCGGCGTCCCGTTGCCGCCGCCGCGAGCGCGGGTGTGGGATGGGGGCCGCCGTGGGGTCCGCGCAGCGCCCCCACGATCCGGGGAGGCCGCCATGTCGTGGACCATGCGCCGCCGCGCCGCCCTGGCGGGCGTGCTGCTCGCGCTCCTGCCCGGCGTCGCGGCGGCCGCGGCGGGCGCCCCGCCCGGCTCCCCCGATCGTGGACCCGCCCCGCGGCTGACCTGGTCCGCGTGCGGCACCACCCCCGCCGCCAGGGCCGCGAAGGTCCAGTGCGCCACCGCCACGCTGCCCATGGACTACGACGCCCCCGACGGCGCGCAGGTCCGCCTCGCCGTCGCCAAGGTGCCGGCCACGAACCCCGGGCACCGGATCGGCTCGCTGTTCTTCAACCTCGGCGGCCCGGGTGGGCCCGCGGTGGACTACCTGCAGTCCCGCGGGGCGGGCCTGTTCGCCGGCCTCAACGACCGGTTCGACATCGTCGGCTTCGACCCGCGCGGCGTCGGCCAGTCGGTGCCGGCCATCGACTGCCACGTCGACCAGGAGACCGAGGGCATCTACTCCCTGCCCGTGCCCACGCCGCTGGACATCGACGTCGACGCCTATCTCGCCAAGGCCCGCTCCTACGTCGCGGCCTGCCAGGCGCACGACGGCGCGATCCTCGCCCACGTCTCGACCGCGAACGTCGCCCGGGACCTCGACGCCCTGCGCGCGGCCGTGGGCGACCAGCGGCTGACCTACCTGGGCTACTCCTACGGCACCGTCCTCGGCGCCACCTACGCGAGCATGTTCCCGGACCGCTACCGCGCCGTCGTGCTGGACTCCGCCGTCGACGCGCCGAGCTACCTGCACGCGCCCATGCAGAACATCGCCGATCAGACGGCGGGCTTCGAGGACGCGCTCGACCGCTTCCTCACGGCCTGCGCGGCCGACCGGGCGGCCTGCTCGGGATTCGGCGGGAGCGAGCCGGCCGTGGCCTACGACGACCTCCTCGCCGCGGCCGAGCGGGCCCCGATCCCCGCCGCGGGCTACGCCGCGGACCCCCGCCCCGTGACCGCCGACGACATCCGCACCGCCACGATGTCGCTGCTGTACGCCAAGCAGCTGTGGGGGTACCTCGCTCTCGCGCTGGCCCACGCCGGGGGCGGGGACGGCGCTCTGGTCCGGGCCTTCGTCGACCGGTTCTACGACCGGCGGCCGGACGGGACCTACGCCCCCACGCTCGACCGGTACTTCACCATCACCGCGGCCGAGCAGGACTACCCTCGCGACCACCTGGGCCGCTACCTCGGCCGCGGGGCGCGCTCGTGGGCCGACTACCCGCACTTCTGGGGCAACAGCGGCTACGCGGAGATCAGCTACTCGCTGTGGCCCACCCACGACCCGGACGCCTACCGCGGCCCGTTCCGGGTGCCCGACGGCGCGCCCACCGCGCTCGTCGTCAACCTCACCCACGACCCGGCCACGCCCTACCCCGGGGCCCGGCACCTGGTCCGCGTGCTCGGCAACGCCCGGCTGCTGACGGTCGACGGCGACGGGCACGGCGCCTACGGGATGAGCTCGGCCTGCGTCAACGGCGCCGCGGAGGCGTACCTGGTGAGCGGGACGCTGCCCGCCGCCGGGACGGTGTGCGCCCAGGACGTGGCCTTCCGCGCGCCCCAGCCGGTGCCGGCGGCCGCCTCGGACGGTGCGCTCGCGGACGCGGTCGCGGCCCTCGTGCCGGTCGGGGCGGGCTGAGGCCGTCGCGGCGCGGAGCCGGCCGGGGCCGCCGGGCCGGGCCCGCCGGGCCGGGCCCACCCGCCGCGTCGGCGGGGCCGGGCGGGCGCCGCGGTCCGGGCAGGCGGCACACTGACCCCGTGAGCCTGCCCTTCGCCTCCTCCCCGCGCTCGTCCGTCGGCATCGAGTGGGAGCTCCAGCTCGTCGACGCCGACTCCGGCGACCTGCGCCAGGCGGCGCCGTCGGTCCTGGACGGTGTCGCCGGCCCGGACGGGCGCCCGCACCCGCACGTCCACCCCGAGCTGCTGCTCAACACCGTGGAGGTGGTCTCCGGCGTCAACCGCACCGTCGGCGGCGCGGGCGCGGACCTGGCCGGGGCGATCGAGGACCTGCGGCCGGTGACCGAGGCGCTGCGCATCGAGCTGGCCAGCGCCGGAACGCACCCCTTCGCCCGGCCCGCCTACCAGCGGGTGACCGACAAGGAGCGCTACGCCACCCTCATCGACCGCACCCGCTGGTGGGGCCGGCAGATGCTGCTGTACGGGGTGCACGTGCACGTCGGCGTCGAGGACCGGGCGAAGGTGCTGCCCCTCATCGGTGCCCTGCTCACCCGCTTCGCGCACCTGCAGTCCCTCGCCGCCTCCTCCCCGTTCTGGGGCGGGGAGGACACCGGGTACGCGTCCAACCGGGCGATGATGTTCCAGCAGCTGCCCACCGCCGGGGTGCCCTACCAGTTCTCCCGGTGGGGCGACCTCGAGGCCTACGTCGAGGACATGACCCGCACCGGCGTCATCGACACCTTCAGCGAGCTGCGCTGGGACATCCGGCCCTCCCCCGCGCTGGGCACCATCGAGGTCCGCGTGTGCGACGCCGCGACCAACCTCCAGGAGGTCCTCGCCGTCTCGGCGCTCACCCACTGCCTGGTGGAGCACTACTCCGCGCGGCTCGACGCCGGCGAGACCCTGCCGACGGTCCCGCCGTGGTTCGTCGCGGAGAACAAGTGGCGCTCGGCCCGCTACGGCATGGACGCCATCCTCATCCTCGACGACGCCGGGGAGGAGGAGCTGGTCACCGACACGGTCACCCGCATGCTCGACGAGCTCGCCCCTGTGGCCGAGCGGCTGGGGTGCGTCGCCGAGCTCGGCGACGTCCGGCGCATCCTCGACGACGGCGCCTCCTACCAGCGCCAGCTGCGGGTGGCCGAGCGCAGCGGCCTGGACGGCGTCGTCGCGTCGATGGTGGCGGAGATGCGCGCCGGCCACCCCCTCTGACCCGACGCGGCGCGACGCCCGCCCCGGGCACCGCATCGCCCGCCTCCCATCTCCAACGTCGCCCACTACTTGTCAATACCAAGTACCTGGCGATACATTCCCGTCGTGCCTCCCCGACGCCCGGCGCCGCCGCGCGACCCCCAGCTGCTCAAGGGCGTGCTGCCCATGCTCGTGCTCGCCCTGCTCCGCGAGAGCGACTCCTACGGCTACGAGCTGGTCACGCGCCTGCAGGACGTGGGGCTCGAGGACATCGCCGCCGGTTCCGTCTACCCGGTCCTCACGCGGCTGGAGCGCGACGGGGACGTGGAGTCCTACCTCGTGCAGTCCTCCGCCGGCCCGGCCCGCAAGTACTACCGGCCCACCGCCGCCGGGCTCCAGCGCCTCGTCGCCCAGCGGCGCGCCTGGCAGGCGCTGAGCGACGTCGTCACGCTCGCCCTCACCCCTCCCCCGCACCCCAAGGAGCACCGGTCATGACCACCCCGCCGGCCGTCCCCGTTCCCGTCGCGCGGCCCGGGCTGCGCGACCGCGTCCGCCGCGAGGCCTACCTGCTGCGCCTCCAGCTCTGGCTGGACACCTACCCGGGCAAGCCGCGCCGCGCCCTGGTGGCGCAGCTGCGCGCCGACCTCGACGCCGCCGCGGCCGACACCTCGATGGCGCGGGCGATCGCCGGGCTCGGCAACCCGCGCGCCCTCGCCGCCGAGTACCTCGCCCTGCTCCCCCGCGACCGCCCGCGCTGGCTCGTGGGTGCCACCTGGGCGGCGGCCTGGCTGGTGGCCTGGCTGCTGGCGGTGACGACGTTCGCCGCCGCCCTCGTCCAGGTCGCCGACGGCGCGGGGCCTGCCGGCGTGGCGGCGCGGCTGCTCTGGCTCGAGCTCACGGTCGTCGCGACGGACGCCACGTTCTCGGTCAGCAGCGAGGGCTTCCCCTGGGGCCTCGTCCTTGCCCTCGTCCTGCTCGTCCTCGGCGCCCGGGGCTGGCGGGTGGTCCCGGCGCTGCGGCCCGACCACCCCTGACCCGCGGCGGGGCGCCGTCGGCCGCGGGGCGCCGTCAGCCGCGCCGACGGTCAGCCGGTCCGCCGGGCCGGCGCCGGGGCCGGGGCCGGTTCCTCGTGGTGCACGTACCGGCGCCCCCGCAGCGCCGACGCGGCGGCGGCCACGAGGCACGCCACGGCGGCGAAGGTGAACGCCGCCGTGAGCCCGTGCGCGAAGGGGTCGGAGATCAGCGCCGGGAAGAAGCTGCGCCCGGTGAGGTAGGCGGCGTGCTCGGCGGGCAGGTGCCCGAGCACGCCCGGGCCGAGCAGGCTCTGGATCGGGTTGTACCCGAGCAGGGAGGCGAAGAGCACCGCGACGGGCGGCAGCGCGGCGACCCGCGCCGCGTCCGCGCCCGGCACGCCCTGGGCTGTCAGCCCGGCGACGAGGGCGTGCGGCAGGGACCGGGCCAGGCCGGAGATCATGAGGCTGAAGAAGATCCCGATGGAGAGCACCATCGCCGCGTTCTGAAAGGTCGTGCTCATCCCGGCGCCCACCCCGCGCTGGTACGGCGGCAGGCTGTTCATGATCGCCGCCCGGTTGGGCGCGGCGAACAGGCCCATCCCGATGCCGCTGAGCAGCAGCACCGCGGCGAACTCCCCGTAGCGGAAGTCCACCGGCAGCACCATCAGGCCCACGAAGCTCAGGGCGGCCAGCACCATGCCGCCGGTGGCGAAGAGCCGCGGTCCGAACCGGTCCGACAGCCACCCGGAGACGGGCCCGGCCACGATGAACCCCACCGTCAGCGGCAGCATGTAGATCCCCGCCCACAACGGGGTGCTGGCGAAGGTGTAGCCGTGGCGCGGCAGCCAGATGCCCTGCAGCCAGATGATGAGGATGAACATCAGCCCGCCCCGGCCGAGCGAGGACAGCAGCCCGGCGAGGTTGCCGGCCGTGAAGGCCCGGATGCGGAACAGGTCGAGGTGGAACATCGGCTCGGCCACCCGCCGCTCCACGAGGCAGAAGACCGCCAGCACCGCCGCGCCGCCGACGAGGGCGACCAGCACGGCGGGCTTGGTCCAGCCCATGGCGTGCCCGCCGTAGGGCTGGATGCCGTAGGTGATCCCCACGAGGACGGCGACGAGGCCGACGGCGAAGGTGAGGTTGCCCCACCAGTCCATCCGGGCGGGCCGGCGCAGCCCGGTGTCGTGGAGGCTGAGGTACGCCCAGACGGTCCCGGCGACGCCGACGGGCACCGAGACGAGGAAGACCAGGCGCCAGTCGATCGGCGCGAGCACCCCGCCGATGATCAGCCCCAGGAACGACCCGGCGATCCCGGCCACCTGGTTCAGTCCCAGGGCCAGGCCCCGCTGCTCGACCGGGAAGGCGTCGGTGATGATGGCGCTCGAGTTCGCCATGAGCATCGCCCCGCCCACGCCCTGCAGGATCCGCATGGCGATGAGCCACAGCGCCCCGCCGGTGCCGTGCAGCCAGGTCACCGAGAGCAGGATCGAGAACACCGCGAACACCGCGAAGCCGGCGTTGTACATCCGGACCCGACCGAACATGTCCCCGAGCCGGCCGAAGCTCACCACCAGCACGGCGGTGACGACCATGTAACCCATGATCAGCCACAGCAGGTAGCTGGTGTTGCCCGGCGTGAGCGGGTTGATGCCGATGCCGCGGAAGATGTCCGGCAGGGCGATGAGCAGGATGGAGGCGTTGATGGTCGCCATGAGCACACCGAGGGTGGTGTTGGACAGGACGACCCAGCGGTAGCCGGGACTGGCGGTCGCCGCGCTCGCGCGGAGGCGGCGCCGGGCGGCGCGGGAGACGACCGGCCGGCTCACCGTTGTGCTCATCAGCGCGCTCCGGGGGTGGGCTTCCCAACATAACCCCACTCGGCGACACCCGTCGTCCGGGGCTACACGCGGACGGTCTCCAGCGGCATGCCCGAGTCGGTGGGCAGGTCCAGGGACGACGGCGCCGTCCCCTCGCGCACCAGGGCGGAGCCGAGGGCCGCGATCATCGCGCCGTTGTCGGTGCAGTACCGGATGGGCGGGATGCGCACGGTGATGCCGTGCTGCTCCGCCCGCTCCGCGGCGAGCGACCGCAGCCGGGAGTTGGCCGAGAACCCGCCGCCGACGACGAGGGTGTCGCAGCCGTGGTACTGGCAGGCGGCCAGCGCCTTGGCGGTGAGGACGTCGGCGACGGACTCCGAGAAGCCGGCGGCGACGTCGGCCGCCGGGACGGGCTCGCCGCGGTCCTCGCAGCCCTCGACGTACCGCGCGACCGCCGTCTTCAGGCCCGAGAAGGAGAAGTCGTAGGGGTGGCGGACCTTGTCCTTGCCGGTCGACAGGCCGCGGGGGAACCGGATGGCGTCGGGGTCGCCCTGCTGGGAGAGCCGGTCGACGTGCGGGCCGCCGGGGTAGGGCAGCCCCAGCAGCCGCCCGACCTTGTCGAACGCCTCGCCCGCGGCGTCGTCGAGGGTCTGCCCGAGCTCGGTGACGCCGGTGGCGATGTTGTCCACCAGCAGCAGCGAGGTGTGGCCGCCGGAGACGACCAGGGCGATGAACCGGTCGGGGAAGGCGCCGTGGACCAGCTCGTCGACGGCGGCGTGCCCGATGACGTGGTTGACCCCGTACAGCGGCTTGCCGGTGGCCAGCGCCAGGGCCTTGGCGCCGGACACGCCCACGGTGAGGGAGCCGACCAGGCCGGGCCCGGCGGTGACGGCGATGGCGTCGACGTCGGCCAGGTCCACCTCGGCGGCCGCGAGGGCGGCGTCGATCGTGGGCACGAAGGCCTCGAGGTGGGCCCGGGAGGCCACCTCGGGGACGATGCCGCCGTAGCGGGCGTGCTCGTCCATGGAGGAGGCGGTGACGTCCGCGAGCAGCTCGCGGCCGCGCACGACCGCCGCGCCGGTCTCGTCGCAGGAGGTCTCGATGCCGAGGATGAGGGGTTCGCTCACCGCACCAGGGTACGCGCGCGACGGCGGCGGCCGGCGGGGCGCCGTCGAGGGGGCGTCACGCCGGGCGTGACCTCTGGCCGCCGGGCGGAGCGGGAACGGCCGCGGCCCCGGGGCGGGAACGGCCGCGGCCCCCGGGCGAGAACCCGGGGGCCGCGGCAGGGGCGGGACGGCTCAGCGGCCGTGCACCATCGCGCGCTCGAGATCGGCGTTGAGCGTGGAGATGACGTCGAGCGGGATCTCCTTGGGGCACACCGCGGCGCACTCGCCGATGTTGGTGCACCCGCCGAAGCCCTCGGCGTCGTGCTGGGCGAGCATGTTGACCACGCGGGCGTCCCGCTCGGGCTGGCCCTGGGGCAGCAGGCCGAGATGGGTCACCTTGGCGGCGGTGAACAGCATCGCCGAGGCGTTCGGGCAGGCCGCCACGCACGCGCCGCAGCCGATGCACGCCGCCGCCTCGAAGGCGCGGTCGGCGTCCGGCTTGGGCACCGGCATCGCGTGGGCGTCCGGCGCGGCGCCGGTGTTGACCGAGATGTACCCACCGGCGTCGATGATGCGGTCGAACGAGGAGCGGTCGACCACGAGGTCCTTGATGACTGGGAACGCGCTGGAGCGCCACGGCTCGAGGGTGATGGTGTCGCCGTCCTTGAAGGACCGCATGTGCAGCTGGCAGGTGGTGGTGCGCTCCGGGCCGTGCGCGACGCCGTTGATGACGATGCCGCACATGCCGCAGATGCCCTCGCGGCAGTCGGAGTCGAACGCCACCGGGTCCTCGCCGCGCGCGGTGAGCCGCTCGTTGAGCACGTCGAGCATCTCGAGGAAGGACATCTCCTCGGAGACCCCGGGCACCTCGTAGTTGACCAGGCGGGGCTCGGCGTGCGGACCGGCCTGGCGCATGACCCTGATGTTGATCTTCACTTGTAGCTCCGCTGCTTCATCTCGATGTTCTCGTAGACCAGGGGTTCCTTGTGCAGGACCGGCGCCTGGTCGCCCCCCGCCCACTCCCACGCCGCGACGTAGGCGAACTCGTCGTCGTGGCGCAGGGCCTCGCCGTCCTCCGTCTGGGACTCCGCCCGGAAGTGGCCGCCGCAGGACTCGCGGCGGTGCAGGGCGTCGATGCACATGAGCTCGCCCAGCTCGAGGAAGTCGGCCACCCGGCCGGCGCGCTCCAGCGCCTGGTTGAGCTCCTCGTTGGTGCCGAGCACCTTGACGTCGCGCCAGAACTCCTCGCGCAGCGCGCGGATGAGCTCGATCGCCTTCTTGAGCCCCTCCTCGGTGCGCTCCATGCCGCAGTACTCCCACATGATGTGGCCCAGCTCCTTGTGGAAGCTGTCCACCGAGCGCGAGCCGTTGTTGGTGAGGAAGTACTTGATGCGCTCGCGCACCGACGTCACCGCCTCGACCACCGCCGGGTGGTCCGAGGAGACCTTCTCGAACGGCCCGTCCGCGAGGTAGTCGTTGATGGTGTTGGGCAGCACGAAGTAGCCGTCGGACAGGCCCTGCATGAGCGCCGAGGCGCCCAGCCGGTTGGCGCCGTGGTCGGAGAAGTTCGCCTCGCCGGCCACGAACAGGCCCGGGATGGAGGACTGCAGGTCGTAGTCCACCCACAGCCCGCCCATCGTGTAGTGCACGGCCGGGTAGATGCGCATCGGCACCTCGTAGGGGTTGTCCCCGGTGATGCGCGCGTACATGTCGAACAGGTTGCCGTACTTGGCGGACACCGCCGCCCGGCCCATCCGCTGGATGGCCTCGGCGAAGTCGAGGTAGACGCCGCGCGAGACGCCGTCGACCTTGGGGCCCACGCCGTAGCCCTCGTCGCACACCTGCTTGGCGGCACGGGAGGCGATGTCGCGGGGCACGAGGTTGCCGAACGCGGGGTACTTGCGCTCGAGGTAGTAGTCGCGCTCGTCCTCGGGGATCTGCCGCGGGTCGCGGTCGTCGCCCTTCTGCTTCGGCACCCAGATGCGCCCGTCGTTGCGCAGCGACTCGCTCATCAGGGTGAGCTTGGACTGGTAGTCGCCGGAGACCGGGATGCAGGTGGGGTGGATCTGCGTGTAGCAGGGGTTGCCGAAGAAGGCGCCCTTGCGGTGGGCCCGCCACGTGGCGGTGACGTTGGACCCCATGGCGTTGGTCGACAGGTAGAACACGTTGCCGTAGCCGCCGGTGGCGAGGACGACGACGTCGGCCAGGTGTGTCTCGATCGCGCCGGTGACCATGTCCCGGGCGATGATGCCGCGGGCGCGCCCGTCCACGACGACGACCTCGAGCATCTCGTGGCGCCGGTGGGTGGTCACGGTGCCCGCGGCGACCTGCCGCTCGAGCGCCTGGTAGGCGCCCAGCAGCAGCTGCTGACCCGTCTGGCCGCGGGCGTAGAAGGTGCGCGAGACCTGCACGCCGCCGAAGGAGCGGTTGTCGAGCAGGCCGCCGTACTCGCGGGCGAACGGCACGCCCTGGGCCACGGCCTGGTCGATGATGTTCGCGCTGACCTCGGCCAGCCGGTAGACGTTGGACTCGCGCGAGCGGTAGTCCCCGCCCTTGACGGTGTCGTAGAACAGCCGGTGCACCGAGTCGTTGTCGTTCTTGTAGTTCTTCGCGGCGTTGATGCCGCCCTGCGCGGCGATGGAGTGCGCCCGGCGCGGGGAGTCCTGGTAGAAGAAGGCCGACACGTTGTAGCCCGCCTCGCCGAGCGTGGCGGCGGCGGAGGCGCCCGCCAGGCCGGTGCCGACCACGATGATGTGCAGCTTGCGGCGGTTGGCCGGGTTGACCAGCCGGGCCCGGAACTTGCGCTCCTCCCAGCGGTCGCGCAGCGGCACGTGCGGCGCCTTGGTGTCGCCGATGTTCGCGCCCTCGCGGTACAGCCCGTTGATGAGGTCGCTCTGGGTCTCGATGGTTTGCGTCATGGTGGTGTCGTCCTCAGTTCAGGAAGCCGAGCAGGATGGCCGTCGGGGGCGCCATGAACCCGACCAGGAGCAGGCCGGCCACCACGTAGGCGGCGAGGTTGAGGCCGCGCTGGCGGCGCCGGTTGTTCTGGCCCAGGGTCTGCGCGGCGCTCCACACCCCGTGCCGCACGTGCATGGAGAGCATGACGATGGCCACGAGGTATGCCAGCCAGACGTACCAGACCCCGAACGCGGCGACGAGGCGCTGGTAGGGGCTGTCGAACGTGCCGCCGACGTTGATGGTCAGCGTCGTGAACTGCAGCAGGTGGAAGATGACGAACGCCAGGATGATGAGCCCGCCCCAGCGCATGGTCCGCGAGGAGTAGGTCTGCACCTGCCGCTTGTGCATGACGTACCGCGTGTGGCGGGCCGCCCGGGCCCGGGCCCACAGCGTCACCGCGGCGGCGAAGTGGACGACCAGCGCGACGACGAGGACGACGCGCTGGATCCACAGGAAGCCCTCGTGGGGCAGGTACGGGTACAGCAGCGTGCGCAGGCTGGCCGCGTAGCCGTCGAAGGCCTCCTGACCGGCGAAGGCCTTGAGGTTGCCGTACATGTGCAGGAGAACGAAGAGGACGAAGATGACGCCGGTGACGGCCATCGACGCCTTGAGGGCGACGGTGGTGTAGCGGGCGCGGCGCGGCCTCGTCGGCGCGGTGGTCGTGACCATGGTCCTGATCGTACCGAGTTCTAGGTCACAGCTGCGCCACCGTCCGGGCGCCTGTGCGGCAATTCGTTCGCATACCGGCCACGACGTGGGCCGGATCACACCCGTTACCGGGATCCGACCGCGCCGCTCGTCCGTTACTCCCCGCCGCGGTGCGCACCGACCGGCGGTGGCGCGGCGCCGCCCGCCCCGCCCCGCCCGCCGGGCCCTGGCGGGCGCGACGCGGGCATCGTCCGATGTGTTCGCTCATTAGACGAGTGTTCGCTGGGCTGGCACCAGGGGGCTCGAGGGGCGCTCGTGGCGACCACGTTCCGACCGGGTGCGCGTTTCCCGGACGGTCACCCGCCGCCGGTGGCCGCCGGGCGGGCGGGGTCGGCGGACCACTGCGACCAGGAGCCGGGGTAGAGCGCGGCCGGCACCCCGAGGCTGGCCAGGGCGGCCACCTGGTGGGCGGCGGTGACGCCCGAGCCGCAGTAGACCGCGACGGGGGCGTCGCCGCCGACGCCCAGGGCCGCGAAGCGCGCGCGGAGCTCCGCCGCCGGGCGGAAGGTGCCCGCGGGCGTGAGGTTCTCGGTGGTCGGGGCGCTGCGGGCGCCGGGCACGTGGCCGGCCCGCGGGTCCACCGGCTCCACCTCGCCGCGGAACCGCTCCCCCGCCCGGGCGTCGAGCAGCACGCCGGTGGCCGGCCAGGCGGCGGCGCCGTCGGCGTCGACCGTGGGCATCGCCGCGGCGCCGGACGCCACCAGCGGCAGGACCACGTCGCCCTCGGCGGGGCGGACCTCGCCGGTCTCCACCGCCAGTCCGGCGTCCTGCCAGGCGGCCAGGCCGCCGTCGAGGAGCCGGACGTCGGCGAGGCCGGCCCAGCGCAGCAGCCACCAGGCGCGGGCCGCGGAGGTGCCGCCGACGGCGTCGTAGGCGACCACCCGGTCGCCGTCGCGGACACCCCAGCGGCGCGCGGCGGCCTGGAGGTCGGCCGGGGCGGGCAGCGGGTGCCGGCCCGCGGCGGGCGAGGGCGCGGCGGCGAGCTCGGCCTCGAGGTCGACGAACACCGCGCCGGGCAGGTGGCCGGTGCGGTAGGCGGCCCGCCCGTGCGGGGCGCCCAGCGCCCAGCGCACGTCGAGCAGCACGGGCGGGCGGGGGCCGGCGAGCTCGGCGGCCAGCTCCCCGGGCGTGACGAGCACGTCCTGGCGGGTCATCGTCCGCCCGCCTGCTCGCTGCCGACCGGGCCGGGGCCGCGGCGCAGCTCGGCGCGCATGACGATGGCGTCCTCCCCCTCGGCGACGTAGTAGTGGCGCCGCCGGCCGATGGGGACGAAGCCGGCGCGGGCGTAGAGCGCCTGGGCGCCGTCGTCGGAGGCGCGCACCTCCAGCAGCACGCTGCGCGCGCCCTGCCCGCGGGCGAGGTCGAGGAGGGCGCCGAGCAGCTGGGTGGCGATGCCGCGGCGGCGGTAGCCGGGCGCGACGCCGATGGTCATCACCTGCGCCTCCTCCCCCGCGGCCAGGCCCGCCCAGCCCACCAGCAGCTCGCCGGGGCCGTCGTCGACGACCGCGGCGAGGTAGGTGCGGCCCGCGGTGACCAGCTCCTCGTCGTAGACCCGCCGGCTCCACGCGCCGCGGCCGAAGAGCTGGGGCTCGAGGGCGAGCACCCGGTCCAGGTCGGCGGCCGTGAGCGGGCGCAGCCGGGCCGGGGCGCTCATGCGGTGGCGCGCTTGGGCGCCGCCGCCACGTGCACGTCGGGGCGGCGCAGGTAGCGCGGCTCGGTGCCGAGCTCGACCTCCGCGCCGTGCTCCCGGCGCGCCAGGCGGGCGCGCACCAGCCGCGCGAGGACGGCGGGGTCGAGCACGGCGGGCAGGCCGGCGGTGGCGGGCAGGTCGGCGGGGTACAGGGCGGCGCCCGCGCCGGCGACGAGCGCGCCGGCGGCCGCCTCGGCGGCGACCGCCGCGCGGGCCACCTCGGGCCCGGCCAGCCGCTCGACGTCGTCGGCGCCCAGCGCCCGATAGCGGGCCCAGTAGACCTCCCGGCGGCGGGCGTCGGTGGCCACGAGCACCTCGGCGTCCGGCCGCGCGTCGAGCGCCTGGCGGGCGAGGACGTCGAGGGAGCTGACGCCGTGCACGGGGACGGCGCGGGCCCGGCCCAGCGCGGCGGCGGTGACCAGGCCCACCCGCAGCCCGGTGAACGGCGCCGGGCCGGTGCCGACGGCGATCGCGTCGGCGTGCGAGCCGGCGGTCATGACGTCCTGGACGAGCGGGCCGAGGGTCTCGGCGTGCCGGCGGGGGTCGGCGCTGTGCGCCGCCCGCAGGAGGGTCGTCGGCCCGGTGGCCGGGGCGTCGACGAGGGCCACGGCGCTGCCGCTGGAGGTATCGATGCACAAGATCCGCACCCCGCCAGGGTAGTGCGGTGCCGTGCGGGGCCGCCGGTCCGGTCAGCGCCGCGTCGCGCGCCGGGGGTGCCGCTCGCGCGCCCGGACGCCGCGCCCGGCGTCCTCGGGCCGGCGCA
Organism: Georgenia ruanii; assembly: GCF_009193175.1. Classification (GTDB taxonomy): domain Bacteria; phylum Actinomycetota; class Actinomycetes; order Actinomycetales; family Actinomycetaceae; genus Georgenia; species Georgenia ruanii. Next base: position 543,831 of record NZ_VUKE01000001.1, read on the forward strand.
GCCACACGATCACGCCGGCCCACACCAGCAGCACCACGACGACACCGGCCACCCACACGACCGCGCCGCTGCCGCCCGCCCGGGCCTGCTCGGCGGCCGAGCCGGGCTCGGCGCTGGCCGCCTGGTGGTAGCGCTCGTAGCGCTGGGCCACCAGCGGCTGGTAGACCTCCACCGGCACGGCGCCGGCGAGGGCGTCGCGGGCGGCGGCGTCGAGCGGGCGGACCTCGCCGTCGCCGACGGCGAACCACCCGTCGAGCGGCTCGTCGTGCACCAGCGGGGTGGCCAGGTCGAGGCCGCGGACCGCCTCCCCCAGGGCGGCGTCGCCGCGGACCTCGGCGTGCAGCTGCCGGCCCGCCCCCTCCCGGCCGGCGAGGAGGACGCCCACGGCCGCCTCGCCCAGCTCGAGCGGGGCCGCCCACTGCTCGGGGCTGGCGGGCTGGACGGCGGGGGTGAGGTCGGTGCCCGCCAGCAGCCCCTCGGACCACGTCATCACGGTGCGCACCGGGCCGACGCGCACCTCGCCGCGCTGCTGCGGCGTCAGCTCGGGCAGCTGGGCGGCGCCGGCGATGACGGCGTTGGGCCCCTCGGCCCGGAACCACTCGGCCACCTCGGCCGGGACGCCGGGCCCGACGGCCGGCGCGGGGGTGCTGGTCGCGGCGTCGTCGTCGCGCGCGGCCTGGGCGGGACCGGCGGGGCCGAGCACCAGCCCCGCCGCGACGGCGAGGGCCGCCACGGCCGCGGAGGCGGCAGCCCTCACCGCGGATCCAGGGCGCCGGGCAGGTCGACGTCGGCCCACCGCGGCCCCACGCCGCGCACGAGCACCTCGCGCGGGCTCGACCCGGCGAGCGCGGCGACCGGGGCCTCGGCCGCCGCCCCGCCGCGCGGGCGGCGCACCTCGACCTCGAGCCGGTCCTCGGCCAGGGCCTCGACCTTGCCCTCGCCCCACTCCACCACGGTCACCGACTCCTCCAGGGAGGTGTCGAGGTCGAGCGCGTCGACCTCCTCCAGGGAGCCGAGGCGGTAGGCGTCGACGTGCACGAGGTCGGGCCCGGCGCCGAGCGCGGGGTGGACGCGGGCGATGATGAAGGTCGGGGAGGCGACCTGGCCGCGCACGCCCAGCCCGGTGCCGATGCCCTGGGTCAGGGTGGTCTTGCCCGCCCCGAGCGGGCCGCTGAGCAGCACGAGGTCCCCCGCGCGCAGCAGCCCGGCCAGGCGGGTGCCCAGCGCCCGGGTGGCGTCGGCGTCGGCGACGGTGAGGGTCAGGTCGGTCATGCGTCCTCCCGCCCGGCCGGCACGTGCACCCGCGGCACGCGCGAGCCCAGCCGGGTGACGATCTCGTAGTTGATGGTGCCCACGACGGCGGCCCAGTCGTCCGCCGTCGGCGTGCCGTCCCGGCCGTCGCCGAAGAGCACGGCGGTGTCGCCCACCGCCACGTCGGTGCTCTCGGGTCCGAGGTCGAGGATGACCTGGTCCATGCACACCCGCCCGGCGATGTGGTAGCGCCGGCCGGCCACCGCGACGGGGCCGAGGCCGGAGGCGGCGCGGGGGATCCCGTCGCCGTAGCCGAGCGGCACGACGCCCAGGTGGGTGTCGGTCGTGGTCACCGCCGTGTGCCCGTAGGACAGCGGCGTGCCGGCGGGGGCCGCCTTGACGACCGTGAGGCGGGCCTCGAGGGTCATCGCCGGGCGCAGGCCCAGCGCCGCCGAGGAGGCGACGGCGGGGGCCGGGGACAGGCCGTAGACGGCGATGCCCGGGCGCACGAGGTCGAAGTGCGTGGCCGGGTGGAACAGGGTGCCGGCGGAGGCGGCGAGGTGGCGCACCCGCGGGCGCAGCCCGGCCCGCTCGGCCTGGTCCAGCATCTCGGTGAAGACCTCCACCTGCCGCCCGGTGGCGGGGTGCTCCGGCTCGTCGGCGCAGGCCAGGTGGGACCACACGCCCACGACGTCCATGCTGCCCTCGGCCTGCGCGGCGGCCGCGGCGGCCACCAGCGCGCCGAAGGCCTCCGGCCGCGCGCCGCCGCGCCCCATGCCGGTGTCCACCTCGAGGTGGACGCGGGCGGTGCGGCCGGTGGCCCGGGCGGCGGCGGCGATCTCCGCCACCGCCCACGGCGCGCCGGCGGAGAGGTCGATGTCGGCCTCGAGCGCGCGGGCGAGCGGGGCGCCGGGGGCGAAGATCCAGCTGAGGATGGGCGGGTGCGCGGCCGCGGCGTCCGCACCGTCGGCGTCCAGCCCGGCGCGCAGCTCCAGCGCCTCGGCGAGCTGGGCGACGCCGAGCCAGGTCGCCCCGCCGGCCAGCGCGGCGCGGGCCACCGGCAGCAGCCCGTGCCCGTACGCGTCGGCCTTGACCACGGCCATCACCGCGGCCTCGGGCGCCGCGGCGCGCAGCACGCCGACGTTGTCGGCGATGGCGCCCAGGTCGACGACGGCGCGCGCCGGGTGGACGTGCACCCCGGCGGGGCGCGTGGCGGTCTCGGGCAGGCTCACGCCCCTCAGTCTCCCACCTGGGCCCGGCCGCTCAGCGCAGCAGCGCCCCGACGGCGCCCGGCAGCGCGGCCGCGACGTCCTGGGCGGTGATCGGGGCGCCGGGCCCGGACCCGTCCGGGCCCTGCCCGGCGGCGCGGCGCGCCGCCCGGCCGTGCACGAGGGCGGCGGCGGCGGCCAGGCGCGCGGGCAGGGCGGTCAGCCGGCCCTCCTCGTCGGCGGCGATCGCGTCGCCGTAGCCGGCCAGCAGCGCGCCGAGGACGCCGGCGAGGACGTCCCCGGCGCCCGCCGTGGCCAGCCAGGGGGTGGCGTCGGCCTGGGCGTACAGCGGCCCGTCCGGGGCGGCCACGACCGTCGCCGCACCCTTGAGCAGCACGGTGGCGCCGGTGATCTCCGCGGCGAGGCGGGCGTGCCGGGCGGGGGCCGCCTCGACGTCCGCCCGGGTGACCTCCTCCCCGCGGGCGGTGAGCAGCGTGGCCAGCTCGCCGGCGTGCGGGGTGAGCACCACGGTGGCGGGCAGGTCGGGGTGGCCGTCGTCGTGCACGAGGCTGAGCCCGCCGGCGTCGAGCGCCACCGGCAGGCGGGCGGCCAGGGCGGCGGCCAGGCTCTCCTCCATGGCCTGGGTGCGGGCGGCGTCGTCGGGGTCGATGCCCGACCCGATGACCCAGGCCTGGACCCGGCCGGGGGCGGCGACCACCTCGGGGTGGCGGGCGTGCACCAGCCCGGTGGGCACCTCCGGGCCGCGGTAGCGCACCATGCCGAGCCCGGCGCCCACGGCGCCGGCGACGGCGAGGACCGCGGCGCCGGGGAAGGCCTGCGAGCCGGCGACCACCCCCAGCACGCCGCGGGTGTACTTCTGGTCGGCGGGCCCGGGCACCGGCCACAGGTCGGCGACGTCGGCCGGGGCGAGCCGGCACACGGCGGGCGCCGCGGCGGCGAGGTCGCCGTCGAGGCCGAGGTCGACCACCTCGACCCGGCCGGCCACCGCGGCGGCCGGGGGCAGCAGCAGGCCCGGCTTGGCGGTCCCCATGGTCACCGTGACGTCGGCGGGCAGCACCGGGCCCGGCAGGGCGCCGTCGTCGACGCCGATGCCGCTGGGCACGTCCACGGCCACCACCACCGGCTCGTCCGGGGAGGCGGCCTTCTCGGCCGCGAGCGCGCCGACCACCGCGGTCAGCGGCGCGCGCAGCGGGCCGCGGGCCCCGATCCCGGTCAGCCCGTCCACCCAGACCCCGGCGGCCCGGGCGAGGGCGACGACGGCGCCGGGCACGTCCGGCGCGGCGAGCACCTCGTGCACGCGCACCCCCGCGGCCCGGGCGGCGGCCAGGCCCGCCGCGGGCGGGCGCTCGCCGAGCAGCGCCGCGTGCACCTGGCACCCGCGGCGGGCCAGGTGGGTGCCGGCGAACAGGGCGTCGCCGCCGTTGTTGCCCCCGCCGACCAGGAGCAGCACCACCGAGCCGCTGACGCGGTGGCCGCGCTCGCGCAGCTCGGCGGCGACCCGGGTGGCGAGGGCGAAGGCGGCCCGGGCCATCAGCGGCTCCCCGGCGGTCAGGCGGGGAGCCTCGGCCTCGCGGACGGCGGCGACGGTGTGCGCGCGGATCATGGCCCCATCGTGCCCCGCCGCGCCCGATCCGGCCGTCCGATGGGCGTTATTCGCGGGGAACGTCCGGACCTTCGGCCACCACCATGGCCGAGGCGATGCCGCCGTCGTGGGTGATGGACAGGTGCCAGCGGGTGATGCCGAGCGCCGCCGCGCGGGCGGCCACCGTGCCGCGGATCTCCACCACCGGCGCCGACCCGGCGATGCGGTGGACGGTGCAGTCGTGCCACCGCATCCCCGGCGGGGCGCCGAGGGCCTTGGCGATGGCCTCCTTGGCGGCGAACCGCGCCGCCAGGGAGGCGTCGGGCAGGTCGCGCTCCTCGGGGGTGAAGATCCGCTCGCGCAGCCGCGGGACGCGCGCGAGCTCGGCGACGAACCGGGCCACGTCGCACACGTCGACGCCGACCGCGACGATCATCGCCGCCCCCGCCCGGCGTCGTGGGCGCTCACTCGACCGTGACGGACTTGGCGAGGTTGCGCGGCTGGTCGACGTCGTAGCCCTTCGCGCCGGCGAGCGCGCAGGCGAAGATCTGCAGCGGCACCACGGTGACCAGCGGCATCATCAGCGTCGGGGTGCGCGGGACGCGGAAGACGACGTCGGCGAACTCGTTGACCGCCTCGTCGCCCTCCTCCGCGATGACCAGGGTGCGCGCGCCGCGGGCGCGGACCTCCTGGATGTTGGAGACGACCTTGTTGTGCAGCACGGGGCGCCGCGGGGTCGGGACGATGAAGAAGACCGGCTGGCCCTCCTCGATCAGCGCGATCGGGCCGTGCTTGAGCTCGCCCGCGGCGAAGCCCTCGGCGTGGATGTAGGCGAGCTCCTTGAGCTTCAGCGCCCCCTCGAGGGCCACGGGGTAGCCCACGTGCCGGCCGAGGAAGAGCACGGAGGAGGCGTCCTTCATCGCCTCGGCGACCGCGCGGACCTCGTCGGCGTGGTCGATGACGTGCTGGATCTTCTCGGGCAGCTTGCCCAGCTCCTCGAGGTAGCCGGCCACCTCGTCGGGGAACTTGTTCCCGCGCAGCTGGGCGAGGTAGAGCCCGAGCAGGTAGCAGGCGGTGATCTGGGCGAGGAAGGCCTTGGTGGAGGCGACGGCGACCTCGGGCCCGGCGTGGGTGTACAGCACCGCGTCGGACTCGCGCGGGATGGTCGAGCCGTGGGTGTTGACGACGGCGAGCACCTTCGCGCCCTGCTCGCGGGCGTGGCGCACGGCCATGATCGTGTCCATGGTCTCCCCGGACTGGGAGATGGCCACGACGAGGGTCTTCTCGCTCACCACCGGGTCGCGGTAGCGGAACTCGTGCGCGAGCTCGACCTCGACCGGGATGCGGCACCAGTGCTCGACGGCGTACTTGGCCACGTGCCCGGCGTAGGCGGCGGTGCCGCAGGCGATGACGATGATCTTGTCGACGCTGCGCAGCACGGCCTCGTCGATGCGCAGCTCGTCGAGGACGAGGTTGCCCTGCCCGTCGGTGCGCCCGAGGAGGGTGTCGGCCACCGCCTTGGGCTGGTCGTGGATCTCCTTCTCCATGAAGGTCCCGAAGCCGCCCTTGACCGCGGCGTTGGCGTCCCAGTCCACGGTGAAGCGGCGCCCCTCGGCGGGGTTGCCGTCGGCGTCGACCACGCGCACGTCGTCGGCGGTGATGGTGACCACCTGGTCCTGGCCCATCTCCAGCGCCTCGCGGGTGTGGGAGATGAAGGCGGCGACGTCGGAGCCGAGGAAGTTCTCGCCGTCGCCCAGGCCGATGACCAGCGGGGAGTTGCGGCGGGCGCCGACGACGGTGCCCGGCTCGGCGGCGTGCACGGCCAGCAGGGTGTAGGCGCCCTCGAGCCGGCGGGTGACGGCGAGCATCGCCGCGGTGAGGTCCTCGCTCTCGGCGTACGCGCGGGCGAGCAGGTGCGCGACGACCTCGGTGTCGGTCTCGGACTGGAAGCTCACCCCGGCGTCGAGCAGCTCGACCTTGAGGGTCTGGAAGTTCTCGATGATGCCGTTGTGGATGACGGCGAGGCGGCCGTCCTCGCTCAGGTGCGGGTGGGCGTTGAGGTCGGTGGGCGCGCCGTGGGTGGCCCAGCGGGTGTGCCCGATGGCCACGGTGCCGGCGGGCAGCGGGGCGGTCTCGAGCGCCTCGCGCAGGTTGCTCAGCTTGCCGGCGCGCTTGGCACTGGCGAGGCCGTCGGGGGTGACGACGGCGACGCCCGCCGAGTCGTACCCGCGGTACTCCAGGCGGGCCAGGCCCTCCATGGCCACCTCGAGCGGACGGTTGCTGGGGGCGGCGGAGCCCACGTACCCGACGATTCCACACATGCGCGTCAGGATAACTGGCGGGCGGCGGGGCGCCGCCATGATCGGGCTCACGCCCGTGGGCCCGGGATTCCGGACGGGCCGATGGACGGCCGTCGTCGCCCGCACGCCTGCGGGTACGCCACACTAAGGGCCGTGCCCGCCCCATCCCGCGCCGTCGCCACCTCCCCGTTCGTCGAGTTCGACCGGGACGCCTGGAGCCGGCTGGCCGCCACCACGCCGCTGCCGCTGACCGACGCCGACGTCGTCAACCTCCGCGGGCTGGGCGACCCGCTGGACCTGGCCGAGGTGGACGTCGTCTACCGGCCGCTGTCGGGCCTGCTCCAGCTGTACGCGGCCGCCACCCGGGCGCTGCACCAGGCGACCTCGACGTTCCTCGGCGAGCGGGCCACCCGCACCCCCTACGTCATCGGGGTGGCCGGGTCGGTGGCCGTGGGGAAGTCCTCCACGGCCCGGCTGCTGCGCGAGCTGCTGCGCCGCTGGCCGCAGACCCCGCGCGTGGAGCTCGTCACCACCGACGGGTTCCTCTACCCCAACGCCGAGCTGGAGCGGCGGGGCCTGCTCGAGCGCAAGGGCTTCCCGGAGTCCTACGACCGGCGGGCGCTGCTGCGCTTCGTGGCCGCGGTCAAGGGCGGCGCCGCGGAGGTCGCGGCGCCGCTGTACGACCACGTGGGCTACGACATCGTCCCGGGCCAGCACCAGGTGGTGCACCGGCCCGACGTCCTCATCGTCGAGGGCCTCAACGTCCTGCAGCCGGCGCGGGCCCGGGCGGACGGCACGTCCTCCCTGGCGGTGAGCGACTTCTTCGACTTCTCCATCTACGTCGACGCCCGCACGGCCGACGTCAAGCGGTGGTACGTCGACCGGTTCCTCAAGCTGCGCCGCACCGCGTTCTCGCAGCCGAGCTCCTACTTCCGCAAGTACGCCGACCTCGACGACGCCGCCGCGGTGGCCAGGGCCGAGTCCATCTGGGACGCCATCAACGCCCCCAACCTCGCCCAGAACATCCTGCCGACGCGCGGGCGGGCCACGCTGGTGCTGACCAAGTCGGCCGACCACAGCATGCACCGGATGCGGCTGCGCAAGCTGTAGGGCCCCTCAGGCGTCGGCCGCCGCCGGGCCCGTGCCGCGCAGCTCCCAGCCGTCGTCGCCGGCGCGCGGAGCCTCGGTGGGGCGGGGCTCCCGGTGGCGGGTCTCCCGGGGGCGGGCCTGCCGGGGGCCGGCCTCCGGCCCCCGGGCCGCCTCGTCCGCCGACGTCGCCTGGGCCGGCGACGGCACCGGGACCGCCGGGGCAGGGGCCGGCTCGGTGCCGGGCGCGGGCAGGTCCTGCTCCAGGATCTCCTCGGGGGTGGGCACCGTCGGGAACCACCGGCGCTGGACCACCCCGAGCAGCTTGTCCACGCCCAGCCCCACGAACACGCCGCCGACCACCCCGACGGCGACGCCCACCAGCGGGTGGTCGTGGAGGAAGACCCCGGCGCTCATCCCCAGCACCGTGGAGTAGCTGCCCCACATCAGGGCGGCGACGGCGACGATGACCACGAACCGGCGCCGCGGGTAGCCCACCGCCCCGGCCGTCATGTTCACCGCCACCCGCCCGATGGGCACGAACCGGGCCGAGAGGATGAAGACGGTGCCGCGCCGGGCGAGGGCGTGCTTGGCCCACCGCAGGGTCGCCTGGCCGCGGCGCGAGGAGAACAGCCGGAGTCTGTCGATCGGGAGCTTCGTGCCGATCGTGTAGGCGATGACGTCGCCGCAGAACGCGCCCACCGCGCCGGCGAGGATCAGCAGCCAGAGGCTCGGCCCGTCACCGGCGACGGCCAGCACGGCGACGGCGATGATGACCGACTCGCTCGGCACCGGCGGGAAGAACCCGTCGATGGTGGCCAGGATCACGACGGCCAGAAGGATCCACGGCGACCCCGCCAGCCCGAGGACGGCGTCCTGGATCACGGTCATGGCCTCGTGCAAGTCGGCTCCTCGGGTCCGACGCCCGGCGGCGCCAGCGCCGCGATGGCGCCTGCCACCAACGGTACGTCACGGCACCGAGCCGCGGGATGGGGGTCGTCCCCGAGCCGTCCCTGGTCCGGCCGGGGGGGGTTCGTCAGGGGTGCGAGGGGGCCGGCCGGCCGGGCGTCACAGGGCCAGCCGGTCGCGCACCACCCCGGCGAGCCGGTGCGCGGCGGAGTCGGCCTCCTCCTGCGTGCCGGCCTCGACCATCACGCGCACGAGCGGCTCGGTGCCGGAGGGGCGCAGCAGCACCCGGCCCGTCTCGCCCAGCTCGGCCTCGACGGCGGCGACGGCGTCGGCCAGCCCCTCGTCGCTGGCGGCGCGGTTCTTGTCCACCCCGGCGACGTTGACGAGGACCTGCGGCAGCCGGGTGACGACGGCGGCGAGGTCGGCGAGCGTGCGGCCGGTGCGCACCACCTGCGCGGCGAGGAGCAGGGAGGTGAGGACGCCGTCGCCGGTGGTGGCGTGCTGGGCGTTGATGATGTGGCCGGACTGCTCCCCGCCGAGGGTGTACCCGCCGGCGCGCATCGCCTCGAGGACGTACCGGTCCCCCACGCCGGTCTGCACCGTGGCGATGCCGGCCTCCTTCATGGCCAGCAGCAGCCCGAGGTTGCTCATCACCGTCACGACCAGGGTGTCGCCGGCGAGCGTCCCGTCGGCCTGCATGGCCGTGGCGAGCAGCCCCAGGATCTGGTCGCCGTCGACGAGGGCGCCGGTGTGGTCGACGGCGAGGCACCGGTCGGCGTCGCCGTCGTAGGCCACGCCGAACGCCGCGCCGGAGGCGACGGTGACGGCCTGGAGCTGCTCGGGGTGGGTCGAGCCGCAGTCGCGGTTGATGTTGCGCCCGTCCGGGGAGGCGTTGATGACGACGACGTCGGCGCCCGCCTCGCGCAGGGCCAGCGGCGCGATGTCGCTGGCGGCGCCGTTGGCGCAGTCCACGGCGATGCGCACCCCGCGCAGGTCGGTGCCGGCGGCCGCGACGAGGTGGTCGATGTAGTTGCGGTCGGCCAGCGCCGACTCGACGGTGATCCGGCCGACGTCCCCGCCCACCGGGCGCTCCCAGTCCGCGGCGAGGCCGGCCTCGATCTGGTCCTCGATGGCGTCGTCGAGCTTGAACCCGCCGCGGGCGAAGAACTTGATGCCGTTGTCCGGCATGGGGTTGTGCGAGGCGGAGATGACGACGCCGAGGTCGACGTCGGTGCTGGCGGTCAGGTGCGCCACCCCGGGGGTGGGCAGCACCCCGACCTGGGTGACGTCCACGCCCGCGCTGGCCAGGCCCGCGGCGACGGCGGAGGAGAGGAACTCCCCGGAGATGCGGGTGTCCCGGCCGATGACGGCCCGCGGCCGGCGCTCGGCGAAGTCGCCCGACGCGGTCAGCACCCGCGCGGCCGACGCGCCCAGGGCGAGCGCGAGCTCGGCGGTGACGTCGCGGTTGGCGAGTCCTCGCACGCCGTCGGTGCCGAAGAGCCGTGCCATGTGGTGTCCTCCTGTGCTGCGGGTGCGTGCCGTGGTGGGCGACGGGGCGGGGCCTCGCCGGGGCCGGGCCCGGCGGGCGGCGCGCCGGTCACGCCGGTCGCGTCTGCTCGGGGCGCTGGCCCGGCTCGGGTGCTGGGCCGGCCCGCGCGAGCCGGATCCATGGTGCCACCTCTGGCGCACCATCTTGGTCCGGAACGTGGGTCGGGACGCCCGCGGGGCGCCCGGACGCACCACGGCCCCGTCCGCACGAGGCGGGACGGGGCCGTCGGTGGGAGCGCCGGTCAGCGCTTGGAGTACTGCGGGGCCTTGCGGGCCTTCTTCAGACCGGCCTTCTTGCGCTCGATGGCGCGGGCGTCGCGGGTGAGGAACCCGGCCTTCTTCAGCGCCGGGCGGTTCGACTCACGGTCGATCTCGTTGAGCGCGCGGGCGATGCCCAGGCGCAGCGCGCCGGCCTGGCCGGAGATGCCGCCGCCGCTGATGCGGGCGATGACGTCGAAGCGGCCGTCGATGTCCAGGAGGGTGAACGGCGAGCGCACCAGCTGCTGGTGCAGCTTGTTCGGGAAGTAGTCCTCGAGCGTGCGCCCGTTGATCGTCCACTGCCCGGTGCCGGGCACGAGGCGCACGCGGGCGACGGCCTCCTTGCGGCGGCCGAGGGCCTGGCCGGGGGCGGTCAGGGACTGACCCTGGCCGCCGGCGGGAGCGGCGCTCTCGCTCGTGTAGCTGCTGGGGACGTTCTCGTCGTCCAGCTCGATGTCGGAAGTGGTCTCAGCCACAGTTCTCCTTCAGTCCTTGTCCTGCGGTGCCGGCAGCCGGAGCTACTGGGCGACCTGGGTGATCTCGAAGGTCTGCGGCTTCTGCGCGCTGTGCGGGTGCTCCGCACCGCGGTAGACCTTCAGCTTGCTGAGCTGGGCGCGGCCGAGGGAGTTCTTCGGGAGCATGCCGCGAATCGCCTTCTCCACGGCGCGCTCCGGCTTCTTCTCCAGGAGCTCGGCGTAGTTGGTGGCCTTCAGCCCGCCCGGGTAGCCGGAGTGGCGGTACGCAAGCTTCTTCTCGAGCTTGTTACCGGTGAGGGCGACCTTGTCAGCGTTGATGACGATGACGAAGTCGCCGTTGTCCACGTGCGGGGCGAAGGTCGGCTTGTGCTTCCCACGGAGCAGGGCGGCGACCTGGGTCGCCAGTCGGCCGAGGACGACGTCGGTAGCGTCGATGACGTACCAGTTCTTCGTGACGTCGCCGGGCTTCGGTGTGTACGTGCGCACGGGCGTAGCCTTCGTTTCTTCAGCGTTCTTGTCGTCGGGTACAGCTATGGCGGCGCTGGAACCCATGGTCAATGTGGTGCTCGCTGCGCGCATCCGCGCCGCTGCGCCGGCGAGTGGGAGCACCGGGAGCGCATGGGGATGCACAACGACGTCCCAGGGTACTGTGCGGCGAGCGACGGGGTCAAAACTTTGCGGACCGAACTCGCGCGTGAGACCCGCCACGTCCGGCGCACCGCTCCACGGTCCCGGGTGCCGTCGCCCTCCCACGCGGGCTCAGCGGCCCCGGGCGCCGTCGTCCGACCGCTCCGACTCAGCGGACCCGGGCGCCGTCGTCCGACCGCTCCGGCTCAGCGGACCCGGGCGCCGTCGTCCTCCCACACCGGCTCGGCGGTCTCCACGACCGAGCCGTCGGCGCCGACATGGAGGAACCGGTCGAAGCCGCGGGTGAACCAGCGGTCGTGGGTCACGGCCAGCACGGTGCCCTCGTACGCCGCCAGGCCGGCCTCGAGCGCCTCCGCGGAGTGCAGGTCGAGGTTGTCCGTCGGCTCGTCGAGCAGGAGCAGCGTGGCACCGGAGAGCTCGAGCAGCAGGATCTGGAACCGGGCCTGCTGCCCGCCGGAGAGGGTCTCGACCCGCTGATCCGCCGCGTGGGCGAGGTCGTAGCGGTCCAGCACCCGGCCGGCGTGCTCGCGGCCCATCCCGCCCCGGCCGCCCTCCCCGCGGTGCAGCACGTCGAGCAGCGTGCGCCCGGTGAGGTCGCGGCGCTGGTGGCTCTGGGCGAACCAGCCGGGCCGGACCCGCGCCCCCAGGCGGGCGACGCCGGTGTGGCCGACGGGCGGCACGGGCTGGCCGTCGGCGGGCAGGTGCTCGGGGCCGGGATCGGTGCCGCCGGCGGCGAGCAGGCGCAGCAGGTGGGACTTGCCCGTGCCGTTGGCGCCGAGGACGGCGACCCGCTCGCCGAACCACACCTCCAGGTCGAACGGCCGGGTGAGCCCGCTCAGCGCGAGGGCCTCGCAGACGACGGCGCGCCGGCCGGTGCGCCCGCCCCGCAGCCGCATGGTCACCTGCTGCTCGGTCGCCACCGCCTCGGGCGGGCCGGCCTCCTCGAACCGGGCCAGCCGGGTGCGAGCGGCCTGGAGCCGGGAGGCCATGTCGGCGTTGTAGGCGGCCTTCTGCTTGTACATGACGACGAGCTGGCGCAGCTTGGCGTGCTCCTCGTCCCACCGCCTACGCAGCTCCTCCAGCCGGCTCATCCGCTCGGCCCGGGCGGCGGGGAAGGTGGCGAAGGAGCCGCCGTGCACCCACGCCGTCGCGCCGGCGGGGCCGGGCTCGAGCGCGGCGACGTGCGTGGCGGTGCGGGAGAGCAGCTCGCGGTCGTGGCTGACGAACAGCACCCCCTTGGCGGTGGCGCGCAGCTGGTCCTCGAGCCAGCGCTTGGTCGGCACGTCGAGGGAGTTGTCCGGCTCGTCGAGGACGAGCAGCTCGGCCGGGCCGCGCAGCAGCGCGGTGAGCACGAGGCGCTTGGCCTCCCCGCCCGACAGCGACGTCACCGCGCGCCACTGCGCCCGCTCGAACGGCTGCGCGAGCACCTCCTGGGTGATCTCGTCCCAGCCCGCCTCGGCGGCGTACCCGCCCACGTCCGCCCAGTCCGCGAGCGCCTGGGCGTAGGCCAGCTGGGCGGGCTCGTCGTCGTCGGTCATCATCGCGAGCTCGGCGGCGGCCAGGCGCGAGGCCACCTCCCGCAACCGGTCCGGCGCGTGCTCCACGAGCAGGTCGCGCACGGTGCGCTCGTCCGCCGTCCGCCCGACCAGCTGGCCCATGACGGCCAGGGACCCGCCGCGGCCGACGGCGCCGCGGTGCGGGGCCAGCTCCCCGGTGGCGATGCGCACCAGCGTCGTCTTCCCCGCGCCGTTGGGGCCGACCAGCGCGACGCGCTCGCCCGGCCCCACCCGCAGCGACACGTCGGCGAGCAGCCCGCGGCCGTCGGGAAGGTCGTAGCCGATGCCGGCGAGGTCGAGGTGGGCCACGGGCCCCAGCATCGCCCGCCGCGACCGGGCCGGTCCACGCAATTTCGGCAGGCGGGCGCGGCCATGCCGGCCCCGGGTGCGCACCCGCGCGGCCGCCCGGCGGGCGGCCCGGCCTCCCGGTGCGGGCCCCCGGGGCCGGTGGCACGCTGGCAGCATGAGCACCGACGGCAACACCGAGATCCCCAGCACCGAAGGCTCCCCCGGCGGCGACCAGTTCCTGCCCGACGAGTCGTGGCAGCCCGGCGAAGAGGACATGCTCCTCGACACCCCCGCGGACGACGTCCTGGACGAGGGGCTCAACCCGCCGGACGAGGACCCGCTGGCCGGCGAGCCCCTCACCCAGGAGGACCTCGTGGCGGGCGACACGCTGGACGAGCGGGTCGCCCGCGAGGAGCCCGAGGTGTGGGAGGAGCAGCGGCCGGACGCGGAGGCCTCGCCCTACGCCGGGCCGGGGCCCACGGGCGAGCCGGCCCCCGACAACGTCGCCGACGCCGGCGTCGGCCGCCTCGTCGCCGAGCCCGACGACGACGACCCCTCCGACCAGGTCGGCGAGGAGCAGGACGTCCTGGCCGAGGACGTCGGGGTGGACGGGGCCCGGTTCCTGCCCGAGGAGGCCGCCATGCACGTCACCGATGGCGACGACCTCGCCGTCGACGAGGGCAGCAGCGTCGAGCCGGAGGACGAGGACCTCACCGCCGCGCAGCGGGACTTCACGGGCGAGGCCGACGCGACCGACGAAGAGGGGCGGGCCTGACCGGCGCCTGCCCGCCGCGCCACCGGCCGCGCGCCTAGACTGCACCGCACCACGAGGGAGGTGCGGCGGTGCGAGCGACGAAGCGACGCCCGGTGGTGCGGCTGACCGCCGACGGCGCCCGCCGCGCCCGCGCGGACACCCTCGCCGGCGAGGAGCCGCTGGAGATCCGGGTGGCCGGCGCCCCGTACAGCGTCACCATGCGCACCCCGGGCGCCGACTTCGACCTCGTGGCCGGCTTCCTCGTCTCCGAGGGGGTGATCTGGGACGCCGGCCAGGTCGCGTCCGTCGGCTACGGGGCGGGGGTCAACCCCGACGGCACCCGCAGCTACAACGTCGTCGAGGTCCGCCTGGCCCCGGGGGTGGCCCCGCCGGCGCCCACGCTGACCCGGCACGTCTACACCTCCAGCTCGTGCGGCATCTGCGGCACCGCCTCCATCGAGGCGGTGACCCGCGCCTCGCGGTTCCCGCCCGCCGGGGACGACCTGCGCATCCGGCTCGAGGAGCTCCTCGCCCTCGGCGAGCGGCTGCGCCGCGGCCAGCAGGTCTTCGACACCACCGGCGGGGTGCACGCGGCCGGCCTGTTCGCCGTCGACGACGACGGGACGGCCCGCCTGGAGTGTCTGCGCGAGGACGTCGGCCGGCACAACGCCGTCGACAAGACCGTCGGCTGGGCGCTGCGGGAGGGGCGCCTGCCGCTGCGCCGCGCCGTCCTGCAGGTCTCCGGCCGGGCGTCCTTCGAGCTGGTGCAGAAGGCGCACATGGCCGGGGTGCCCGCGCTGGCGGCGGTCAGCGCCCCCTCCGCGCTCGCCGTCGAGCTCGCCGAGGAGTGCGGCCTCACCCTCGTCGGGTTCAGCCGGGGCGAGAGCGTCAACGTCTACGCCGGCGAGCACCGCATCCTCGCCTGAGGGGTGGCTGCCGACCTCGAGGCGGGCGGGGGACCCGCGCCTAGGGCAGCACCCGGCGCGCCCGGGCCTGCCGCGCCCGGGCGGCGAGCTCGTGGTCGGCCGGGTAGGCGACCTCCTCGAGCGTCAGGCCGTGGGCCGGGGCCACCGTCACGGCGGCGTCGCGAACCCCGGCGGCGAGCACCCGCGCGGGCCAGCCCACCGGCCGGCGCCCCTCCCCCACGGCCAGGCACGCCCCCACCAGGGCGCGGACCATGGAGTGGCAGAACGCGTCCGCCCGGACCTCGGCGACGACCAGCCCCGGGTCCGCGGCGCCCGCGGGCAGCCGCCGCCAGCGCAGGTCGAGCAGGGTGCGGATGGTGGTCGCCCCCTCGCGCGGTTTGCAGTAGGCCGCGAAGTCGTGCTCGCCGAGCAGCCGCTGCGCCGCGGCGTCCATCGCGGCGACGTCGAGCGGGCGGCCGTGCCAGAGCACGTCCTGGCGGCGCAGCGGGTCGCGGCGGGCGACGTCGTCGGCGATCCGGTAGGCGTAGCGGCGCCACACGGCGGCGAAGCGGGCGTCGAACCCCGCCGGGGCGGCGGCGGCGCGGTGGACGACGACGTCGCTCGCCCCGCGCGGGGCGCCGCCCCGGCCGAGCACCCCGGCGAGGCGGGCCACCAGCGCCTCCCCCGGGCTGCGGTCGCTGCGCCCGGGCACGGCGGCCCAGGCCGCGGCCGGGACGTCGACATGGGCCACCTGCCCGCGGGCGTGCACGCCGGCGTCGGTGCGGCCCGCCACCGTCAGGCGGGCCGGCCCGGGCAGGCGCAGCACCGTGGTGAGCGCCTGCTCGAGCACCCCCTGGACGGTGCGCAGCCCGGGCTGGGTCGCCCAGCCGGCGAAGGCCGACCCGTCGTAGGCCAGGTCCAGGCGTACCCGGACGGCGGGCGCCTCGGCGGGGTCGGTGCTGGTCACGAGGGCAGGCTAACGCCCCCGCCGGACCTCCCCCGCGAACGGAGGGATACCGTCCGCCCCGTCCCCCTTCCGCCCCACAGGGGCGCGTGGCAGGGTGGAATTCCGGCCACGACCCGCGGGCCGCGGCCGGGCTCCAGGTTCGTACAACGACGTCCGACGAAAAGGAGGCCGCTGTGGGCGGCAACAAGGCAGTCAGCTACGCAGGACCCGGCAAGGTGGAGGTCATCGACACCGACTACCCGACGTTCGAGCTCAAGGACGGCCCCGGGGTCAACCCGGCGAATGTGGGCCGCAAGGTCAACCACGGCGTCATCCTCAAGGTGGTGGCCACGAACATCTGCGGCTCCGACCAGCACATGGTGCGCGGCCGGACGACGGCGCCCGAAGGCCTCGTCCTCGGCCACGAGATCACCGGCGAGGTGGTGGAGACCGGGCCGGACGTGGAGTTCATCAAGGAGGGCGACCTCTGCTCGGTCCCGTTCAACATCGCCTGCGGGCGGTGTCAGAACTGCAAGGAGGGCAAGACCGGCATCTGCCTCAACGTCAACCCCGACCGGCCGGGCTCGGCCTACGGGTACGTCGACATGGGCGGTTGGGTCGGCGGCCAGGCGCAGTACGTGCTCGTGCCCTACGCCGACTGGAACCTGCTGAAGTTCCCGGACAAGGACCAGGCCATGGAGAAGATCATGGACCTGACCATGCTCTCGGACATCTTCCCCACCGGCTACCACGGCGTGTTCACCGCCGGGGTGCGCACCGGCTCGACGGTCTACATCGCCGGCGCCGGCCCGGTGGGCCTGGCCGCCGCGACCGCGGCGCAGCTGCTCGGTGCCTCGGTGGTCATCGTCGGCGACCTCAACAAGGAGCGCCTGGCCCAGGCCCGCAGCTTCGGCTGCGAGACGGTCGACGTCTCCGAGGGCGACCCGAAGGACCAGATCGAGCAGATCCTCGGGGTGCCCGAGGTGGACTGCGGCGTCGACGCGGTCGGCTTCGAGGCGCACGGCCAGGGCAAGGAGGCCGCCGAGGAGAAGCCGGCGACCGTGCTCAACACCGTCATGGACATCACCAAGGCGGGCGGGGCGCTGGGCATCCCGGGCCTGTACGTCACCGGTGACCCTGGCGCGAAGGACGAGGCCGCCAAGGTCGGGTCCCTCTCGATCCGTATCGGGCTCGGCTGGGCGAAGTCCCACTCCTTCACCACCGGCCAGTGCCCGGTCATGCGGTACCACCGGCAGCTGATGAACGCGATCCTGCACGACAAGACGCAGATCGCGAAGAACGTCAACGCCACGGCCATCTCGATCGACCAGGCGCCGCAGGGGTACAAGGACTTCGACTCCGGCGTCGCCAAGAAGTTCGTGCTCAACCCGAACGAGATGATCAAGGTCGGCTGACACCCGGCCGGCGCCCAGGGCCCCGGCGCGGCGGTGACCCGCCGGCCGGGGCCCTTCCTCGCGTCACGCCTCGGGAGTACCTCGGCGCGCAGCGGCTCGTGTCACGCCTCGGCGCGCACCGGCTCGCCGCGGTCCACCCGCTCGCGCTGGGGGACCACGGTGTAGCGGGGGTCGCGCGCCGACTGCTGGCCGGCCTCGAAGACTCCCAGCCGGGTGCACAACGACCCGGCGAGCAGCGCGACGCCGGAGGCCACCGCCGCCACGCGGCTGCGGCCGGCGAGCAGTGAGCCCGCCGCCCCGCCGAGGGTGAGCACCCGTGCCGCGCGCATGAGCCGGCCCGCCTTGCCCTGGTGCAGCGGCTCGGCGGTGATCCCCATCGACCGCTCCATCTGCCGCTCGGCGAGCTGCTCGACGAGCGCCCCGCCGAGCGCGAGGCGCCGGGCCGGCCCGGCCTGGGCGACCGGCGCGCTGACCATGCCGAGGCCGCCGGCCGCCGCGGCGGCCGAGGCGGTGAAGACGAACGGCAGCTCCCGGTAGGCCTCGTGCCACGACGGCGTGGCCGTGTCGGCCAGCAGCACCGCCGTGTACGCGGCCACGGGCGGCGCCGTCACGGCCGCGACGAGCCCGGCCGGGCGCCCGAGGGCGGCGAGCAGGCGCACCGGCCCCCGGCGCCAGCGGGCGGGGAGCAGGGCGGTGGCCTCGGCGGCGGCGGCGGTGCCGGCGAAGGGCCCGTAGGCCATGAGGATCCACGTGCCCACGGACATCGGCGAGGTCAGCTTCGCGGTGCGCAGCATGTTGAGGAACCGGGCCGGCCGGCCCAGGTCGTGCACGAGGGCCGCGAAGCTGAACCCCAGGGCGCCGAGGGCGCCGAGGCGGGCCGACCGGCGCAGGGCGGGCCGCCCGGTCAGGTCCGCCCCGGCAGCCAGCAGCGAGGAGCCGGCCGCGAGCCCGCCGGCGAACATGTACGCCGGGATGTCGATCTCCCACGGCGACGGCTTGACCACCGGCCGGCCGTAGTAGGAGGTGAACTCCGCCGGCGGCACCATCGCCCGCTCGCCGCCCGGGCCCGCGCCGCCGCGCCCGCGCCGCTGCCCCGCGCCGGCCCACCCGCCCTGCCGGAGGCCGTCGGGCCCCGGCGCGGCGCCCGCGCTCACCGCTTCCCCAGGAACGCGGCGGCCGCGCCGACCAGGAGCGCGGCGGCGGCCGCGGTGGCGCGGTTGAACATGTGCGGCAGGTCGCGGGTGGTCACCACCGGGTCCGGGGGCAGGCCGTAGACCTCGGGCTCGTCGAGCAGCAGGAAGAACGCCCCCGCCCCGCCCACGCCGTCGTGCGGGTCCTCCCCGTACAGCCGCGCCTCGGCCACGCCGGCCTCGTGGAGCCTCTCGACCCGGGCCTGGGCCCGCTCACGCAGCTCGTCGAGGTCGCCGAACTGGATGGAGTCCGTGGGGCAGGCCTTGGCGCAGGCCGGCTCCATCCCGGCGCCGAGGCGGTCGTAGCACAGCGTGCACTTCTGGGCGATGCCGACGTTCCGGGCGCCGGCGGGGCCCTTGCGCCGCTCGATGACGCCGTAGGGGCAGGCCGGCACGCAGTAGCCGCAGCCGTTGCAGATGTCGGGCTGGACGACGACGGTGCCGAACTCGGTGCGCAGCAGGGAGCCGGTCGGGCACACGTCCAGGCAGGCGGCGTGCGTGCAGTGCTTGCACACGTCGGAGGACATCAGCCACCGGAAGTCGGGCCGCTCGTCGTCGCCGACGCCCGCCTCCTCACCGCCGCCCTCCGCACCGGCCGCCCCGCCCTCGACGCCGGCAACGCCCGCCCCGGCGCTTCCCGCGCCCGCGCCCGCCTCGGCGGCCGCCCCGCCGGGCGGGCCGACCGTCGGCATGCCCAGGTCCACCCGGGCGCGCCCGCCGGCCGGCTGCTCGACGAAGGCGACGTGCCGCCAGGTGTTCGCGCCCAGCGCGCCGGTGTTGTCGTAGGACATGCCGAGCAGGTCGAAGCCCTCGTCGGGCACGAGGTTCCACTCCTTGCAGGCCACCTCGCAGGCCTTGCAGCCGATGCACACGCTGGTGTCGGTGAAGAAGCCCTTGCGCGGGGGCGGGTCGACGTATCCGGCCTCCGTGGCGGGGTCGATCGGCCCGAACAGGCTGTGCCTAGCCATCAGCGTCCTCCTGCGCCTCGGCGCCCCGGGCGGTGACGAAGGGGGCGTAGTGCTCCCCCGTCACCCCGGCGCGCCGGCGGTAGTCCTGCACGTAGGCCAGCAGCGCCGGGCCGGTGGGCCGCCGCCCGGGGCGCACGTCGCAGGTGCCGGCCTTGGTCTCCTGGATGAGCACGTTGGGGTCCAGGGTGATGCCGAACAGGTCGTTGGCCGAGTCGCCGCGGACGAGGCCGCTGCCGCCGAAGTGGTAGGGCAGCCAGACCTGGTGCACGGTGCGCCCCTCCACGCGCAGCGGCCGAAGCCGGTCGGTGACGAGCACCCGGCCCTCCACGGCGGCGCGGGCGGTGACGACGTGGCACCAGCCCAGGTGCTCGAGCCCGCGCTCGGCGGCCAGCTCCGGGGAGACCTCGACGAACATCTCCGGCTGCAGCTCGGACAGGTAGGGCAGGAACCGGCTCATCCCGCCGGCGGTGTGGTGCTCGGTCAGCCGGCTGGTGGTGAACACGAACGGGAAGACCTCGCTGCGCGCCAGCGGCGGGCTGGGGTTGAGCGGGTTGACCTCCCGGCGGTACTCGACGCGGGTCGGGTTGGCCTGCTGGCCGTACAGCGGGTTGGCGAAGGGGGACTCCACCGGCTCGTAGTGGGTGGGCAGCGGCCCGTCGACCAGGCCCTGCGGCACGAACAGCGAGCCCTTGCCGTCGCCCTGCATGATGAAGGCGTCGTCGCCGGCGAGGCCCTCGACCCCGGCGGCGTCCTCCGGCGGCCGGTAGGACGGCGCCTTCGTCGGCTCGAAGTCCGGCACGTCGTGCCCGGTCCACCGCCCGGCCCGCTCGTCCCACCACACGTAGGCCTTGCGCTCGCTCCACGGTCGCCCGTCGGGATCGGCCGAGGCGCGGTTGTACAGGATGCGGCGGTTGGCCGGCCACACCCAGCCCCACTCGGGGGCCACCCAGGACTGCTCCGCGCCGGGCTTGCGCCGGGCGGCCTGGTTGACGCCGTCGGCGAAGACGCCCGTGTAGATCCAGCAGCCCCCCACGGTGGACCCGTCGGCCCGCAGCTCGGTGTAGGACGACAACGGCCGGCGCGTGGCCGTCTCGTAGCCGTTGATCTCCATGAGCACGGCCTCGGCGCTGGGCTCCGCCGTCGGGCCGTGCGTGGGGTAGTCCCAGGCCAGGTCGAGGACGGGCCGGTCCTTGGATTCGGTGGACCCGGCGAGCCTCTCCCGCACGAGGCGGCCGAGGTGGAAGAAGAACCACAGCTCCGAGCGGCGGTCCCCGGTCGGCTCGACGGCCTTCTCGCGCCACTGCAGCATCCGCTGGGTCTGGGTGAACGTGCCCTCCTTCTCCACGTGGGAGGCGGCCGGCATGAGGAAGACCTCGGTGGCGCACTCCTCGGGGACGATCTCACCGGTGGCCACCTCCGGGGAGTCCTTCCAGAAGGTCGCGCTCTCGATCTCGTAGAGGTCGCGGACCACGAGCCAGTCGAGCTGCGCCATGCCCAGGCGCTGGGCCCGCCCGTGCGCCGACCCCACCGCGGGGTTCTGGCCGAGCAGGAAGTACCCCTTGACCTTGCCGTCGATCATGTCCATGACGGTCCGGTAGGTGCCGTGGTCGCCGGTCATGCGGGGCATGTAGTCGTAGCAGAAGTCGTTCTCCGGCGTCGCCGCCGCCCCCCAGTAGGCCTTGAGGAGGCTGACGGCGTAGCTGTCGGCATGGCTCCAGTACCCCTTGGCGCCGGGGTGCCGCACGCTGTCCACCCATGCCTGGAAGTCGGGGTGGTCCACGGCCTGAGGCATGGGCAGGTAGCCCGGCAGGAGGTTGAACAGCGTGGGGATGTCGGTGGAGCCCTGGATGCTCGCGTGCCCGCGCAGGGCCATGATCCCGCCGCCGGGCCGGCCCATGTTCCCCAGCAGCAGCTGGAGGATGGCGCCGGTGCGGATGTACTGCGCGCCCACGCTGTGCTGGGTCCATCCGACGCTGTAGACCAGCGCCGTCGTCCGCTCGCGCCCGGAGTTCTGCGCCCAGGCGCGGGCCACCTCGAGGAACTGCTCGCGCGGGACGCCGCAGGTCTCCTCGACGAGCTCCGCGGTGTAGCGGGCGAAGTGCCGCTTGAGGACCTGGTAGACGCACCGCGGGTGCTGGAGCGTCTCGTCGCGCGGCGGGTGGCCCTGCACCTGCACCCCGTGGGTCTCGTGCTGCATCGCGCTGGCCGTGGCGCGCTGGCGGGTGCTGCCCATCTCGTCCGGGGCGGCGTCCTCGTCCCCGGCGTACTGCCAGCTGCGCGTGTGGTAGGTGCGGGTGTCGGGGTCGAAGCCTGAGAAGAGCCCGTCGAGGTCCTCGGGGTCGGCGTACTCCTCGCTGAGGATGGTGGAGGCGTTGGTGTAGGCGAGGACGTACTCGCGGAAGTCCAGCTCGTTGCTCAGGACGTAGTTGATGATCGCCCCGAGGAACACGATGTCGGTGCCCACCCGCAGCGGCACGTAGGTGTCCGCCAGCGCGCTGGTCCGGGTGAAGCGCGGGTCGACGTGGATGACCTTCGCGCCCCGGGCCTTGGCCTCCATCACCCACTGGAAGCCCACGGGGTGGGCCTCGGCCATGTTCGAGCCCTGGATGACGATGCAGTCCGCGTTGGCGAGGTCCTGCTGGAAGCCGGTGGCGCCGCCGCGACCGAAGCTGGTCCCCAGACCGGGGACCGTGGCGGAGTGTCAAATACGCGCCTGGTTCTCGATCTGCAACGCGCCGAGCGCCGTGAAGAGCTTCTTGATGAGGTAGTTCTCCTCGTTGTCCAGCGTCGCCCCGCCCAGGCTGGCGAGGCCCAGGGTGCGGGCGACCCGCCGGCCCTGCTCGTCGTGCTCCTGCCAGGTCTCCTCCCGTGCCCGGACGACCCGCTCGGCGATCATGTCCATGGCGACGTCGAGGTCGAGGTCCTCCCACTCGGTGGCGTACGGGCGCCGGTAGCGCACCGTGCTCAGCCGGTTGGGGCCGGTGACGAGGCTCTTGCTCGCCGAGCCCTTGGGGCACAGCCGGCCGCGGGAGATCGGGCTGTCGGGGTCGCCCTCGATCTGGACGACCTGCTCGTCCTTGACGTAGACCTTCTGGCCGCAGCCGACGGCGCAGTACGGGCACACGCTGCGCGCGACGCGGTCGGCCGTGACCGTGCGGGCGGTGAGCTTCTCGGTGGCGCGGGAGCGGGCGGCGGGCCCGCGGCCGAGCGCGTCGGGGCCGGTCAGCTGGCGCACCACCGGCCAGCTGAGGAACACCTTCCGACCGTCCATGACCGATCTCCCTTCCTGCCGCGACCCTAGCGACCACCGCGGCGCCGCGCGCGCCTTAGCGCACCTCGATGGCGTGCTCGCGGGCGGGCACCAGCTCCCCGACCACCGGGTAGCCGGGGATCTCGCCGACGACGAGCAGCCCGCCCGAGGTCTGGGCGTCGGCGAGCAGGACCAGCTCGTCCTCGCTCACCGCCGAGCGCAGGTGCGGGCGGACCCAGTCGAGGTTGCGCCGGCTGCCACCGGGGACGAACCCGTCGGCGAGCGCCTGCCGGGCGCCGTCGACGTACGGGACGGCGGCGGCGTCGACGACGGCGCTCAGGCCGCTGGCGCGCACGAGCTTGTAGAGGTGGCCGAGCAGGCCGAAGCCGGTGACGTCGGTGGCGCAGCGGACGCCGAGGTCGAGCGCGGCGCGGGCGGCGTCGCGGTTGAGCGTGGTCATCTGGGCCACGGCCTCCTCGAAACGCTCGCCGGTGGCCTTGTGCCGGTTGTTGAGCACGCCCAGGCCCAGCGGCTTGGTCAGGGTGAGCGGGAGCCCGGCCTCGCCGGCGTCGTTGCGCAGCAGCCGGTCGGCGTCGGCCAGGCCGGTGACCGCCTGGCCGTACTTGGGCTCGGGGTCGTCGATGCTGTGCCCGCCGCCGAGGAAGGCGCCCGCGGCGGCGCACACGTCGGCGCCGCCGCGCAGCACCTCGCCGGCGACGTCGAAGGGGATCTTCTGGCGCGGCCAGGACAGCAGGTTCACGGCGACCAGCGGGGTGCCGCCCATGGCGTAGACGTCCGAGAGGGCGTTGGTGGCGGCGATGCGGCCCCAGTCGTAGGGGTCGTCGACGACCGGGGTGAAGAAGTCCGCGGTGGCGATCACGGCCCGGCCGCCGTCGATGCGCACGGCCGCGGCGTCGTCGCCGTTCTCCAGGCCCACGAGGAGGTCGGCGCCGGCCGGGACGGCGAGCCCGCCGAGCACCCGCTCGAGCTCGCCGGGCGGGACCTTGCAGGCACAGCCGCCCCCGGCGGCGTACTGCGTCAGGCGGAGGGGCCGTGTCAGCGTCGTCACCCGCGTCAGCCTAGGGACCCGCGCCGACGCCGGCCAGAGGGGCGGGCTTCCCGTCCCCCGGCGAGCACAGCTGCGCCCCGCGGGAACGCCAGCGCCCGGAGAGAAGACCAGCGCCCGGGAGAAGGAGCGCCCGGCGGGTCCTCCTCCGGCCGGAGGGCGGCTAGGGTGACGGCGGAGGCGTACCTCGTCTGGTGACGGGCGCGGTCCTCAAAACCGTTGTGGCCGAGCAGCTCGGCCAGGCGGGTTCGATTCCCGTCCGCCTCCGCCACTCTCGAGGAGGAGCGCGCGTGCCCGACCGTCCCGACCGCCGCCGCACCACGCCGCGCACCGACCGCGTGCTCGCCGACCCGCGGCTGCGCGCGGCCGCCGGCCGCCTGGGCGACCGGCTGGTCAAGGCCGCGGTCGC
Source organism: Georgenia ruanii (assembly GCF_009193175.1). Taxonomy (GTDB): domain Bacteria; phylum Actinomycetota; class Actinomycetes; order Actinomycetales; family Actinomycetaceae; genus Georgenia; species Georgenia ruanii. Next base: position 567,865 of record NZ_VUKE01000001.1, read on the forward strand.
CGGCGCGCTGGCCCGGTGCCGGGCCGGCGAGGTGGACCCGGCCCGGGTGGCCGACGCCGCCGTCGCGGCGCTGCCGGCGGCGGCCACCTCGCTGCGCCGGGTGGTCAACGCCACCGGCGTCATCGTCCACACCAACCTCGGCCGGGCGCCCCTCTCCCCCGCCGCGGTGACGGCGCTGGAGGTCGCGGCCGGGGCCACCGACGTCGAGCTGGACCTGGCCACCGGCCGCCGCGGCCCGCGCGGGGCCGGGGCGCTGGCCGCGCTGCGGGCCGCCGTCCCGGCGGCCGGGGACGTCCACGTGGTCAACAACGGCGCCGCCGCCCTCGCCCTGGTCAGCCTCGCCCTCGCGGCGGGGCGCACCGTGCTGGTCGCCCGCGGGGAGATGGTCGAGATCGGCGACGGGTTCCGCATCCCCGAGCTGCTCGAGTCCGTGGGCGCGACGCTGCGCGAGGTCGGCACCACCAACCGGGTCCGCCTGGCGGACTACGCCGCGGCGATGGACGACTCGGTGGCCTTCGTGCTCAAGGTGCACCCGTCCAACTTCGTCGTCGAGGGGTTCACGGCGTCGGTGCCGGTCGACGAGCTGGCCACGTTGCCGGTGCCGGTGGTCGCCGACATCGGCTCGGGCCTGCTCGCCCCGCACCCTCGGCTGCCCGCCGAGCCCGACGCCGCCAGCACGCTGCGCGCCGGCGCCGCCCTCGTCACCGCCTCGGGCGACAAGCTGCTCGGCGGTCCGCAGTGCGGGCTGCTGCTGGGCCGGGCGGACCTCGTCCGCGACCTCCGCCGCCACCCGTTCGCCCGGGCGCTGCGGGTGGACAAGCTCACCCTGGCCGCGCTGGAGGCGACGCTGACCGGGCCGGTGCCGCCGGTCCGCGCGGCGTTGACGGCGGACCCGGCCGCGCTGCTCGGCCGCGCCGAGGCCCTGGCCGCCCGGCTGCGGCCGGTCGTGCCGGCCGCCGCGGTGCCCTCGACGGCGGCGGTGGGCGGCGGCGGGGCGCCCGGGGTGCCCCTCCCGAGCGCCGCCCTCGCCCTGCCGGCCGCGCTCGCCGCCCCGCTGCGCGCCGGCCCGGTGCCGGTGGTGGGGCACGTCGAGCGCGGCCGGCTGCTGCTCGACCTGGTGATGGTGGCGCCCGCCGACGACGCCGTCGTCGAGGCCGCCGTGCGGGCCGCGGCGGCGACAGCGCCCGAAGTCGCCGCGGCGGGCGCCGCGGCGGCGCCGGTCCCCGCGACCGAGCGGTCCTGATGCACGTCGTCGCCACCGCCGGGCACGTCGACCACGGCAAGTCCACCCTCGTGCGCGCCCTGACCGGCACCGACCCCGACCGGCTGGCTGAGGAGCGCCGCCGGGGCCTGACCATCGAGCTCGGCTTCGCCTGGACCGCCCTGCCCGGCGTCGGCGACGTCGCGTTCGTCGACGTGCCGGGACACGAGCGGTTCGTGCCCACCATGCTCGCCGGCATCGGGCCGGTGCCCGCGGTGCTGCTCGTCGTGGCCGCCGACGACCCGTGGATGCCGCAGGCCGCCGAGCACCTGGCCGCGCTCGACGCGCTCGGGGTGGCCCACGGCGTCGTCGCCGTCACCCGCGCGGACCTCGCCGACCCCGCCCCGGCCGTCGCCCGCGCCCGGGCCGAGCTGGAACCGACCTCCCTGGGCGGGGCCGCCGTCGTCCCGGTCAGCGCCGTGACCGGGCGGGGGCTCGAGGCGCTGCGCGCCGCGCTGCGCGAGATGCTGCTGGCCCTGCCGGCCCCGGACGCCGCCGGGGACGTGCGGCTGTGGGTGGATCGCCGCTTCAGCGTGCGCGGCGCCGGGACGGTGGTGACCGGGACCCTCGCGGCGGGCCGGGTGGCCGCCGGCGACCGGCTCGAGCACGCGGGCCGGCGGCTGCGGGTGCGCGCGGTGCAGTCCCTCGGCCGGGAGGTCGACGCCGCCGCGGCGGTGGCCCGGGTGGCGCTCAACCTCACCGGCGACGGCGTGGAGGAGGTCGGGCGCGGCAGCGTGCTGCTCACGCCCGGGGCCTGGCACCTGGGCGAGACGGTGGACGTGCGCCTGAGCGGCGCCGGCACGCCGCCCGAGCGGCCGCTGCTGCACGTGGGCGCGACGGCGGTGGGCGCCCACCACCGCCCGCTCGGCGACGGCCTGGCCCGGCTGCGCCTGGAGCGACCGCTGCCGCTGCGGGTGGGCGACCGGGCGATCCTGCGTGATTCCGGTTCCCGCGCGCTGTGGGGCGTGACCGTCCTCGACCCCGCGCCCCCGCCGCTGGGCCGGCGCGGTGACGCCGCCCGCCGCCGCGCGGCGCTGGCCGACGCCACCGGCGTCCCCGACCTCGCCGCCGAGCTGCGCCGGCGGCCGGTGGCCGACCTGGACCTGCTGGCCCGCCTGGGGGTGCCCGTCGCCGGGGCGGACCAGGTGGCGGTGCGGGCGGGGCGGTGGGCGTTGTCCCCGGAGCGGGCCGAGGCCGCCGCCGCCGCGGCCGCGCGCCTGGTGCGCGTCCACGACGCCGCCGAGCCGCTCAGCCCCGGCGTGCCGCCGGCCGCCCTGGCCGAGCGGCTCGGCCTGCCCGAGCCGCTGCTGCGGGCGGTGCTGCGCCCCCCGCTCGCCGTCGTCGCCGGGCGGGTCACCGCCCGCACCGCCCCGGCGCTGCCCGAGCCGCTGGAGCGGGCGCTCGCGGCCCTGACCGCCGACCTGGCGGCGGCCCCCTTCCTCGCCCCCACCGCCGACCGGCTGCGCGAGCTCGGCCTGGACGAGCCGGCCCTGGCGGCCGCCGCGCGGGCCGGGCGGGTGCTGCGCCCGGCGCCGGGCATCGTCCTGCCGCCCGGCGCGGCCGAGACGGCGGCCGCCTGGCTCGCCGAGCTCGCCCAGCCGTTCACCACCAGCGAGGCCCGGGTGCGCCTGGGCACCTCCCGGCGGGTGGTGCTGCCGCTGCTCGAGCACCTCGACCGCCGGGGCCTGACCCGGCGCCTGCCGGACGACCGGCGCACCGTCACGCCCCCGGCCGCCCGGTAGTCTCGCCGTCGTGGAGCCCGATGTCACGACCCTCGCCGTGGACTGCGGGGGCGGCGGCATCAAGGCCTCCGTCCTCGACGCCCAGGGCACGGTGCACGCCGCGCCGGTGCGCACCGCCACGCCCTACCCGCTGCCACCGACCCGGCTCGTGCGCACCATCGCCTCCCTGGCCGAGCAGCTGCCGCCGGCCGGCCGCGCCACCGTGGGCATGCCGGGCATGCTGCGCCACGGCGTCGTCGTCGCGACCCCGCACTACATCACCCGCTCCGGGCCCCGCACCCGGGTGCTGCCGGAGCTGGTGCTGCACTGGTCCGGCTTCGACATGCGCCGGGCCCTCCAGGACGCCCTCGGCGTGCCGGTCCTCGTCCTCAACGACGCGGAGGTGCACGGCGCCGGCGTCATCGCCGGCGCGGGCCTGGAGATGATCGTCACCCTCGGCACCGGGCTGGGCAACGCGGTCTTCGACGGCGGCGTGCTGGCCCCGCACGTCGAGCTCAGCCAGGGGCCGGTGCGCTGGGGCCTGACGTACGACGACTACATCGGCGAGCACGAGCGGCTGCGGCTCGGCGACGCGCACTGGTCCCGCCGCGTGCGCAAGGTCGTCGAGGCGCTGCGGCCGATGTACCTGTGGGACCGGCTCTACCTCGGCGGCGGGAACTCCCGGCGGATCGTCGCCCCCGTGGTCGAGCGCTTGGGCGACGACGTCGTCATCGTGCCCAACAGCGCCGGGATCGTCGGCGGGGTGCGGGCGTGGGACCTGCGCGGGCGCGGCCCCGTTTCGGAGGGCTGACGGCCGCCACGGACAGGTCGCGTCCCCGGCCCGGCGACACCACGATGGGCATCGGACCCCGAGGGAGGGGCGATGACCGAGCCGGTGCGGGTGGGGGACTGGGTGCGCGTCGAGCGGACCCTGTACACCGACGAGCAGCGTCTGCACGGCCAGGAGGGCCGGATCGTGCGCGTCGTCGCGGGCGACTACCCCTTCACCGTGGAGCTGCCGGACGGGCGGCACGTGGCGCTGCGGGCCTCCGAGGCCGTGCTGGTGCGCCGCGGCGGCGGGACCGAGCCGGGCCGCGCCCGGCCCGTCCGGCGGCGCGGCGTGCCGCCGGACGCGGGGCTGCAGCCCCTCGCGGACGCCGCCACCGCCTACGTCGTCGTGCAGCAGGCGCTCGACGCGGCCGAGCGCACCTGGCGCAGCCTCGTCAAGGAGGCCGCCGGCCGGGGCTACCCGGCCGAGGACATCGCCGCCGCGGCGGGGGTCACCCCCGCCCGGGTGGAGCGGATCCTCAACGACCAGGCGGCCGCGGCGCCGCGGCGCCGCGGGCCGCGCCCGGCCGGCGGCGCGCCGGGCTGACCGGTCGGACCGGCCCGGGAGCGCGGGCGGGCGCGGGCAGGGCCGCCCCCGGCCCGGCGGTGGGGGTCGGCCGGGCGCCGACGGTGTCCACCAGCTCCAGCAGCACCCGGTTGAACGCCACCGGCCGCACCAGGGAGACGAGGTGGCTCGCGCCCGGGACGACGACGAGCCGGCCGGCGGCGCACTGGCGCAGGAAGCGCCGCTCCTGGGTGCGGAAGTGGTCCCAGCGGCCGTTGACGAGCCAGACCGGCACCGCGACGGCGCGCAGGTCCGCGAGCGGGTCGATGTGCGCCAGCCCCGCGAGCACGGCGTCCATGACCCCCACGCTCATCCCGCCGGCGTTGACGTCGGCGAGGGCCTGGGCGGGCAGCGCCCGGCGCGCCAGCACCTCGCCGAGCCGGGCGCCGCCGTCGGGCAGCCGGGCGATGGCGCCGGCCAGGCGCCGGTAGGCCCACAGCGGCGGCCCGGCCGGCCGGGTGCAGCACGAGGCCGCCAGCACCGCGGCGGGACGACCGGTCCGGGCCGCCCAGTGCAGGGCGAGGTAGCCGCCCATCGACAGGCCCACGACGACGACGGGGCCTCCCACGGCGCCGGCCGCGTCGTCGAGGGTGGCCAGCGCCCGCTCCACCGTGAAGGCCTCCCCCGCCCGCGCGCCGTGGCCCGGCAGGTCGGGCGCCAGCGCCGGGACGCCCGCGGCGCGCAGCGCCCGCAGCTGGGCGCGCCACATCGTGGCCGAGGCCCGGACTCCGTGGACGAGCAGCACCGTTGGGGTCGTCACGGCGTCAGGGTCGCACGCGCGGCCGGCCGCGCAGACGCGAACGAGGCCTGGTCCAGACGGTGTCTGGGCCAGGCCTCGTCGGTGGGGGCCGTCAGGCGCGGCGGTCCTCCGGGCCCTCGGACGAGCCGGCCTGGGCGTCCGTGGCCTGGGCGTCCTCGGCGGCCGCGGACTGCTCCGCGGCGGCCTGCTCGGCCTGCTCCGTCTCGGTGCCCTCGGCGGCCGGGGCCTCGACGGTCGCGGCCTCGACGGCCTCGGCGACCTCGGGGGCCTCGGTGACCTCCGCCGGCTCCGCGGCGGGGGCGGCCTGGGCGGCGGCGCGCTCGGCCGCCTTCTCGGCCTCGCGCACGGTGGCCTGCTTGGGGCTCACCGCCTCGAGCACGAGCTCGATGACCGCCATGGGGGCGTTGTCGCCCTTGCGGGGGCCGATCTTGGTGATGCGGGTGTAGCCGCCGTTGCGCTCGGCGAACTGGGGCGCGGTCTGCTCGAAGAGCTCGGCGACGACGTCCTTGCGGCGCACGGTGGTCAGCACCTTGCGGCGCGAGGCCAGGTCACCGCGCTTGGCCAGCGTGATGAGCTTCTCGGCCACCGGGCGCAGCCGCTTGGCGCGGTGCTCGGTGGTGGTGATCTTCTTGTGCTCGAAGAGCGCGGTGGCCAGGTTGGCCAGCATGAGCCGCTCGTGCGCAGCGCTGCCACCCAGACGGGGTCCCTTGGACGGGGTAGGCATGGTGTCTCCTAGTAGATGTGTCGGGTGAGCAGGTCAGCTGGACTGCTCGTCGCTGAACTGGATGTCGCCGTAGGCGTCCTCGTCCTCGTCCCCGGCGTGCGCCGCGAGGTCGAAGTCGGCGGGGCTGTCCTTGAGGCTGAGCCCCAGGCCGGCCAGCTTCTCCTTGATCTCCCCGATCGACTTGGCACCGAAGTTACGGATGTCGAGGAGGTCGGCCTCGCTGCGGGCGACGAGCTCGCCCACCGTGTGGATGCCCTCGCGCTTGAGGCAGTTGTACGAGCGCGACAGCAGCCCGAGGTCCTCGATCGGCAACGCGAGGTCCTGGGCGAGGGCGGCGTCCGTCGGCGAGGGGCCGATCTCGATGCCCTCGGCCTCGATGTTGAGCTCGCGGGCCAGGCCGAAGAGCTCGACGAGGGTCTTGCCGGCCGACGCCAGCGCGTCGCGCGGGCTGATGGCGTTCTTCGTCTCGACGTCGACGATGAGCTTGTCGAAGTCGGTGCGCTGCTCGACGCGGGTGGCCTCGACCTTGTAGGTGACCTTGAGCACCGGGGAGTAGATCGAGTCGACCGGGATGCGGCCGATCTCGGCGTCGGCGCTCTTGTTCTGCACGGCCGAGACGTACCCGCGGCCACGCTCGACGGTCAGCTCGATCTCGAGCTTGCCCTTGGCGTTGATCGTGGCGATGTGCAGGTCGGGGTTGTGCACCTCGACGCCGGCCGGCGGGGTGATGTCACCGGCGGTGACGACGCCCGGGCCCTGCTTGCGCAGGTACATCACGACGGGCTCGTCGTTCTCCGAGGAGACGACGATGTTCTTGATGTTGAGGATGATCTCGGTGACGTCTTCCTTGACACCGGGCACGGTGGAGAACTCGTGGAGGACGCCGTCGATGCGGATGGACGTGACCGCTGCTCCGGGGATCGAGGAGAGCAGGGTCCGGCGCAGGGAGTTGCCGAGGGTGTAGCCGAAGCCGGGCTCGAGCGGCTCGATGACGAACCGGGAGCGGTAGTCGGTGACGACCTCTTCGGTGAGCGCGGGGCGCTGTGCGATGAGCACTGGGGTTCCTTTCAGCCGGCGTCCGCCATATGACGCCGTGCGAGGACCTGCCGGTCATCGGTCCGTCCGGCAGGGGCGGTGCGGGGGCACCTGCGTCGCGCGGCATGAGCCGCGCGACGCCCGGCCGGGGCGTGCGGCGGGCGCACGCCCCGGCCGGGCGCTGGAGAACTCAGACGCGGCGGCGCTTCGGCGGGCGGCAGCCGTTGTGCGCCTGGGGCGTCACGTCCTGGATGGAGCCGACCTCGAGGCCGGTGGCCTGGAGGGAGCGGATCGCGGTCTCGCGGCCCGAGCCCGGGCCCTTGACGAAGACGTCGACCTTCTTCATGCCGTGCTCCTGGGCGCGGCGCGCCGCGGCCTCGGCCGCGAGCTGGGCGGCGAAGGGCGTCGACTTGCGCGAGCCCTTGAAGCCGACCTGGCCGGAGGACGCCCAGGCGATGACGGCGCCGGTCGGGTCCGTGATGGACACGATGGTGTTGTTGAAGGTGCTCTTGATGTAGGCGTGGCCGTGGGAGACGTTCTTCCGCTCCTTGCGGCGCGGCTTGCGGGCCGCGGTCGCCGTACGAGTCTTGGGAGGCATAAGGGGTTTCTTCTCCTGATGAGGTCGTCGGACCGGTCCTGCGCCGGAGCGCGGGACGGGCTACTACTTCTTGCCGGCCTTCTTCTTGCCGGCCACGGTGCGCTTGGGGCCCTTGCGGGTACGCGCGTTGGTCTTGGTGCGCTGGCCGTGCACGGGCAGGCCACGGCGGTGGCGCAGGCCCTGGTAGCAGCCGATCTCCACCTTGCGGCGGATGTCCGCGGCGACCTCGCGGCGGAGGTCGCCCTCGACCTTGAAGTTGCCCTCGATGTAGTCGCGCAGCGCGACGAGGTCCGCGTCGGTCATGTCCTTGACGCGCAGGTCCGGGCTGATGCCGGTCGCCTTGAGCGTCTCGGCGGCGCGGGTGCGCCCGACGCCGTAGATGTAGGTGAGCGCAACCTCGAGCCGCTTCTCGCGGGGGAGGTCGACGCCAGAAAGACGTGCCAACTTTCACTCCTGTTGTGGGTCGGAGGTCTGTGCCCCACCCTCCCGCTGCTGCGGGCCCCGGCCTCCGAACCGAGGGTCGCACCCCTGGGGGCGCTGGTGGTGCGTGGTGCCGGAGTGACCGGCGGTGCGGGCCTCTCAGCCCTGGCGCTGCTTGTGGCGCACGTTGGTGCAGATCACCATGACGCGGCCGTGGCGACGAATGACCTTGCAGTTGTCGCAGATCCGCTTGACGCTCGGCTTGACCTTCATGTGGTTCCTCCGCCGCCGCGCATGGTGGACCCGTGGTCCGTCACGACGGCGATGTGCTCGTGGTGGTTACTTGTAGCGGTAGACGATGCGACCCCTGGTGAGGTCGTACGGGCTCAGCTCGACGACCACCCGGTCCTCGGGGAGGATCCGGATGTAGTGCTGGCGCATCTTGCCCGAGATGTGGGCGAGGACCTTGTGCCCGTTGCTCAGCTCCACGCGGAACATCGCATTGGGAAGTGCCTCGACGACACTGCCCTCGATCTCGATGACGCCGTCCTTCTTCGCCATGACCCCCGCTAACGTCGGTTGCTGTGATGGTGGTGCCGGCCCGCCCGCGTGCGGACGCACGAAGGTAGAGCCATACCCAGCGGTCCATCCTACGGCATCGCGACGACCCGGGAAACCGCCGCGGCGGTGACCGCGCTCACCGGCGGCGCTGCCCGTCACGCCGGGGGCAGGATCCCCAGGGCGCGGGCCCGGCCGAGCGCCTCGGCCCGAGAGTGTACGTCGAGCTTGCGGTAGATGCTGCGCACCTGTGTCTTCACGGTGCTCTCGGAGACGAACAGCCGCCGGGCCACGTGCGTGACCGGCCGCCCGGAGGACAGCTCGACCAGCACCCGCAGCTCGCTGCGGGAGAGGTTCACCGGCCGGTTGGGCGTCGGCATCGTCTCGCCCCGCACCGTCAGCTCGGGCCGGGCGAGCAGGGCGCGGGCTCGCGGCAGCGTCGTCGCGAGCTGGTCGAGGTCGGCCCGGGGCACGAGGAGGAACGGGCGCAGGATGCCGGTGCTCTCGGCGAGCGAGGTGGCCAGGTCCAACGCCTCCCCGGCCACGTGCGGCCGGCCGGTGCGGTGCGCGGCGACGGCCCGGACGAGGCTGAGCTCGACGGCGGGCCGCGGGCACACGGCGGCCAGCTCCGGCGCGCGGGCGCTGAGCCGCAGCGCCAGCTCGTGCTCGCCGGCGTAGAGGGCCACCCGGGCCCGCGCCGCCCCGACGAAGGGCCGGTCGGGCGGCGTCGCCGCGCCGGTGAACAGCGCTCGGGCCCGGTCCCCGCGGCCGTGGGCCAGGTGCAGGTCGGCCAGCGCGGCGAGCGCGAGCCCGGCGGCGAGGGGGGCCTGGCCCGCGGGACCGTGTCGGAACCGCTCGAGCTCGCCCACCAGGCCGGCGCCCTCGCCCGCGGGCACCGCCGCGGTGGCCCGGACGTACAGCGCGAGGCCCTCCAGGGCGGCGAGGGGCGCGGGCAGGTCGACGTTCGGGTCGGGCGGCGCGGGGGCGACGAGCGCGTCCAGGGCCAGCAGCGCCGGCCCCACCCGCGTGGCGAGCGCGGTCAGGGCATCGCCGGGTGCATCGCCCCCCTCCCCCGGCAGGAAGCGACGGGCGGCGTCGGTGTGCCCGAGCAGCACCAGTCCGAGCGCGGCGCCGGCCCGGGCCGGTGCGGCGGTCGCCCCGTCGGCCCCGGCCCGCACCGCCGCGTCGGCGAAGGCGTGGGTGGCGCGCAGCACGTCGGCGTCGAGGAGCAGGCGCGTGCCGAGCTGGACGAGCAGCTCGGGCACCTCGCCGACGTCGGCCGGGGCCGGCGCACCGACGGGGTCGTCCTGCCACGGCACGCCCGGCCGGAGCCCGCTGACCAGGGCCAGGAGAAAGGCCGGCGGCACCTGGGCGGGGCGCAGGTGCTCGAGCGCCACCAGGCCCTTGGCGGAGCGGGCGAGCAGGTCCACCGGCACCTCGGCCAGCGCAGCGCGTACCTCCGTGGGGTGGGCGACGAGCGCGGCCCAGCCGTCCTCGACGACGCCGAGCACCGCGTCGGGCTCCTGGGTGCGCACCGCGTGGCGGAGCGCGGCGAGCGCGTCGCCCGCGCGCCCGCGGTGCTCCATCATCGTCCGGTTCAGCTCGCGGTAGCGCGCGGGGCAGTCCTCCCGCAGGATCCGGCGCAGCAGGTCCCGCACCACGGTCGGGAAGGCCAGCGGCCCCTCCCCCGCGACGAGCCCGGCGGCCTGCGCCCGGGCCAGGGCGCCGGGCAGGACGTGCCGGCCCACGAGATGGGCGGCGACCTCGGCGGTGATCCGCTCGGGAACGGCGAGCGCGGTGAGGTCCTCCGCGACCGCCGCGAGCTCGTCGTCCTGGAGCACCAGGCGCACGTAGTCGGCCAGGCTGGCGGTGTCGAGCACGAGCTCGTCCTCCGGCCCGCGCCCGGCGGTGAGCAGGGCGGCGCGCAGCAGCCCGGGCCACCCGCCCAGCTCCGCGGCCAGCCACCGGGCCTCCTCCGGGCGGACCGCCCGGCCGGTGCGCCGGGCGAGGTCGGCGACGGCGGGCGCGTCGAGCGCGAGGTGCTCGCGGGTGAGCACGACGGTGTCGGCCGCGACCCGGGCCAGCGCCTCCACCGGGCGCTGGGCACGCATGAGGAGCACGAGGTGCAGCTCCGCGTGCGCCTGCACGAGGGCGACGAGCTCGTCGTCGACCCGGCGGTCCTCCACCCGGTCCAGGCCGTCGACGACGAGGACCAGCCGGCGCCGGCGCTCGCGCGCCCGCATCGCCAGGCCGTCCCACCCGACCGCGGCGGCGCTCTCCAGGCCGGCCCGCTCCAGGGCGAGGTCGACGGCGTGCCAGAACGCCGGGCCGGCGAGGCCGCGCGGCGGGAGGGAGACCCACACGACGTCGCGGTCGGGCAGGTCGGGCCGGCGCAGCCACTGCGCGGCGGTGCTGGACTTGCCGAACCCGCGCGGCGCGCGCAGCACGGCGACGGTGGGCAGCGCGGCGAGGGCCTCGCGGGCGCGGGCGGTCGGGGCGAAGGTGGCCGGCACCCGCGGCAGCCCGCTGCTCACCCCGCGGCGGCCCGTGCCCGTCACCGCCGTCATCCCTTGGCCCACAGCGGGCTCGGCACCGCCTGGCCGCGGGAGACCGCGGCTACGAGGGCCTCCTCCCGGCTCCCGACCCCGAGCTTGCGGTACACCGCGCGCAGGTGGGTCTTGACCGTGTTGACCGAGAGTCCCAGCTCCTGGGCCACGCCCACGGCGCCGGAGTGGCGAGCGAGCGCGTCGAGCACCTGGCGCTCGCGCCGGCTGAGCGGCTCGGCGGGCCGGGTGGTGGTGGTGACCAGGGCCTCGGCGCTGGTGGGCCGGAAACGCTCGGGCCACAGCGCGAGCACGTCGGCGTCGTTGCCGGCCAGCTGCAGAAAGGTCGCGTAGCGCATGCCGAGCAGCGGGCGGCGCTGCCCGGAGCCGACCGCCGCCTCCACGGCCTGCTCGAACGCCCGGCGCGCCGCCATCCGCTCGCCCAGGGCGTGCTGCGCCGAGGCGATGGCGAGGTGGCAGTCGAGGGCGGCGCGCTGGGAGAGACGCGGGTGGGCCAGGCCGGTGCGGGCGTGGGCCACGGCGCGCGGGTAGTCGCCGTCGGCCAGGCTGAGCCGGGCGAGGGTGGCCAGGCTGACGACGGAGACAGGCAGGTCCTGCGCCGCCTGCCGCGCGGCCACGGCCATGCCGCCGTCGAGGAGGACGTCGACCAGCGCCACCCGCACGAGGGTCTCGGCCAGTCCCGCCCGGGGCAGGTAGTGGCCGGCCGCCCGCAGGTGCGCGGCCCATCGCGACACCTCGCCGCCCTGCCCGGACAGCCCCGCCCGGGCGGCGCGCACGAACACCGTCAGCGCCCACAGCTCGTCGCGGCGGTGCCGCTCGCCCATGGCGTCCACCACGTCCTCGAGGTCCTCGTCGAGGGCGTCGACGGCGACGAGGGCGCGGGCGATCCGCGCGGCGGTGGCGGCGAGGTCCTCCGGCGCGGAGCGCCCGTCCACACCGGCCCGCAGGCCGCTCAGCGCGGGGTCGGCGAGCCAGGCGCGGGCGATCTCGACGTCGCCGAGGAGGGCGTGGGTCAGGGCCAGCCCGGCGGTGGCCGGCGCCACCGCACCGGCCAGCGCGGCCCGCTCGTGGCCGCGCTCGCGGCACCGGCCGAAGGCGTACAGCCCGGTGGCGAGGTCCCCGGCCATGACGGCCGCGACCCCCCACTGCAGCAGGGCCAGGGCCGTGCCGTCCCGGCCCGGGCCGGCCACCTGGGCGCGCAGCTCGGCGGTGATGCCCTGCAGGTCGCCGGTCGGCCACGGCGGCACCGGCAGCGCGGTCTCGTCCTGGGCAGGCAGCGCCGGCCCCACCTCGTCCCGGGCCACCTGCAGCCGCGGGTGGGTCGCCGCCACCTCCGGCGGGATGAGCTGGGCCGCGGCCACCATCGCCCACGGTTCCTGGGTGATCAGCCGCGGCCAGTGCTCCTCCATGAGCCGCTCGACCGCGTCCCAGCTGCCCGCGTGGACGGCGTGGACGATCGCCCGCACCGGGTCCCCGGCCTGCAGGTGCCAGTCCATGAGCGTGGCGTGGACGTCGCGGAGCTCCTCGGGCCGGCTCTCGGTGAGCACCCGCACCAGCGCCTGCCGCACCAGCGGCGCGTAGGAGTACACCCGCCGCTCGTCGCGGACCTCCTCGCCCAGCAGGCCGGCCGAGCGGACGTTGCGCAGGATGGCCAGCACCCGCTCGTCGGGGGCGATCCGGCCGGCGAGCTCGGCGTCGAACTCGTCGGGCACGGCGGTGCGGAGCATGAAGCTGCGCACCGCCTCGTGGCGCAGGTCGCGGACCATCGTGGCGATGTACTGGTCGGCCAGGGCGAGGTTGAGGCGGCCGCCGTCGCCGCGCGAGCGGACCAGCACGTCGCGGATCGCGGCGGGCCACCCGCCGAAGCCGACGGCGAGACGGCCCGCCTGGGCCTCGCCGACCGTCACGCCGGCGCGGGCCGCGAGCGCCGCGACGGCCGCGGGGGTCAGTCGCAGCTCGCGCGGGGAGATCACGGTGACGTCGATGGACAGCGAGCCGGTGGTCTCCAGCACCCGGCTCGTGCGGGTGGCCACGACGAGGAACAGGTGGTCGTTCTGCCGGACGAGCTCGACGAGCTCGTCGTCGATGTCCGCCGCGTCGGCCTGCCGGCCGGCGTGGTGGTAGTCGTCGAGGATGACCGTCAGCGGGCGGGTGCGGGTGGTGAGCAGCCGCACGACCTCGCCGCGGTGGTCCGCACCCGCGACCGGGTCGACGGCGCCGGCGGCCTGCAGGCCCTCGGCGAGCCCCTGCCAGAACACGGCCGGGTCGTTGCACGCGCGGGTCAGGCGCAGGTACACGACCTCCTCCTCGGCGGGCAGCGCGTCCAGCCACGCCCCGACCAGGGTGGTCTTGCCGAACCCGCGCGGCCCGCGCACCACCGTCAGGGGGCTGTGGGAGCCGAGGAGCCGGAGCAGCTCCGGGTCCACCACGATGTCCCTGGGCGTGCGGGGACGCTTGATGACCACCGGCGGCGCCGTGTCGATCACACCTCTCACCCCACCTGCTCTGCGGATCACCCCCGACGTCGCCCCGTGCGACATCTGCCCCGCTGCTGAAGGTTAGGTGACGGGCGACACGTGTCGGCGCGGAACGGCATCCCCATGTTCGTGGGGGCCGCGCCGGTGCACATGGAGGGCGGTGTCCGCCGTGGGGCCTCCTGGGGGTGGGTGAGGGAGGGTGAGGTTCAGTAGGCGCCCCGGGCGCCGAGCACGGCGCCGGCGGTGCGGCCCAGGATCGCCAGGTCCATGGGGACGGACCAGTTGTCCACGTAGCGCAGGTCGAGCCGGACCGACTGCTCCCAGTCCAGGTCGGAGCGGCCGGAGACCTGCCACAGGCCCGTCAGGCCCGGCTTGACCAGCAGCCGGCGGCGCACGACGTCGTCGTAGGTGGCCGTCTCCGCGGGCAACGGCGGGCGGGGACCGACGAGGGACATCTCGCCGCGCACGACGTTGAGGAGCTGGGGCAGCTCGTCGATGGAGTACCGGCGCAGGACCCGGCCCACCGGCGTCACGCGCGGGTCCTGGCGCATCTTGAACAGCGTGCCGTTGCCGTCCGAGCGCTCGGCGAGCTCGGCCCGACGCCGGTCGGCGTCCGTCGTCATCGAGCGCAGCTTGTACATGGTGAACGGCCGGCCGCCCAGGCCGATGCGGGTCTGGCGGTAGAACACCGGGCCGGGCGAGGTCAGCCGCACGGCGAGCGCGGCGGGCACCAGCACGACCGCCGACGCGGCGAGGAGCAGGGCGCCGACCACCCGGTCCGCCGCGGCCTTGACCAGGTGGTGCGCGCGGGGGACGTCCACGCGCACCGCCAGCAAGGCGGTCGCGCCCACCGGGCGGACCTCGACCCGGGCGGCGCCGACCTCGAGGAGGTGCGGGGCGACGAGAAGCTCGACGCCGCGGCCGGCCAGCGCCCAGGACAGGCGGCGCAGCTGGTCGGCGCCCAGGGCGGCGGAGGCGACGACGGCCTCCGCGCCGACGGCGCCGGCCACCGCGGCGGCGGCGTCGGGGGGCCCGAGCACGGGAAGCCCGCCCGCCGCGCCGGGCCCGGCGGTCGTGCAGGCGCCGATCGCGTCCAGGCCGTCCTCGGCGGATCCCAGCGCGGCCAGCAGGTCCGGCAGGTGCTCGGGCGGGCCGACCACGAGCGCCGGCCGCGTCAGGCGACCCTGGCGGCGCCGCCGGCGCAGGACCGCCCGGTCGACGACCCGGACGGCGAGGAGTCCCCCCACCGTGGCGGCCAGCGCCGCCGGCAGGGTCGGCCCCGGCGTGCCGGCGCCGGTCGCGACCACGAGGGCGAGCACGGCCGCGGCCCACGCCGTGCCGCCGCGGACGACGGCGCGGTAGTCGCCGGCACCGTGCCCGGCGGCGCGGCGGGCGTAGCCGTGGTGCGCGGCGACCAGCGCGACCAGGGCGCCACCCGCGGCGGCCGCCAGGGCCGCCTCGACGGCCGGTGCCACGCCGCGGGTCGCGAGGACGACCGCCACGGCGGCGAGGATCAGGTCGGCGCCGGCGACGACGCCGCGGGAGGTGCCCGCCCGGCGCGCCGGGGGCGGGGCGGCGCGCCTGCCCGCCGTCGCGCCGTCGGCGCTGCGGGTGGGCAGGCCGATCGGCGTGCCCGCGACGGTCACCGCCATGGGGCCACCCCCGCCCGCAGAAGGACCCCGGCCGCGCTCCTCGCCGTGTTGCCCACGCATCCCCCTCTGCCGCCGCCCCAGCGGTCACGACCGAGGTCGGCCGGCGTCTGGGGAGTGGACAGCAGGCAACCAGCGGGGGCCGTCGCGAGGGTCTGGTGCCGTGGATGATGCTGGCCTGAAACGGCCGGGATGAGGCGGGTGACGGATGACGGCGAGCGGGCGGGGGCGTGGCCGGGCGCGGCCGGACGGGGGTGAGGCGGTCTCACCCCGCCGCCGCGACGCCGCAGGCCGGAGGCCCGGGGGTCAGGCCGCCCCGGTCAACCGGGGGCGTGCGTCGGGCTGCCGGTGCGGACCCTCGGCGCGGGTCTGCCCTGGCGAGCCCGGGGCGGGTCAGGCGAGCGCGGCGACCTCGACGCCGTGCGCGGCGAGCGCGGCGGCGCCGCCGTCGGGGGCGGTGAGCACCCAGATGCCGCCGTCGAGCACGGCCACGGTGTGCTCGAAGTGCGCCGCACGGGAGCCGTCGAGCGTGACCACGGTCCACTCGTCGTCGAGGACGGTGTTCTCCGGCGAGCCGACGGTGATCATCGGCTCCACGCACAGGCACATGCCCGGGCGCAGCCGCGGGCCCTTCTCGCGGGTGCGGTAGTTGAGCACCTCGGGCGGCTGGTGCATCGCGGTGCCGATGCCGTGGCCGACGTACTCCTCGACGATCCCGAGCCGGAGGCCGCGCTCGGCGTTGGCCCGCTCGACGGCGTCCTCGACGGCCGAACCGACGTCGCCGAGCCGGCTGCCGGAGGCCAGCGCGGCGATGCCGGCCCACATGGCCGCCTCCGTGGTCTCCACGAGGGCGAGGTCGTCGGCGGCGGCGTGCCCGACCACCATGGAGAACGCGGCGTCGCCGTGCCAGCCGTCGACCACGGCGCCGCAGTCGAACGACACGACGTCGCCGTCCTGGATGACCCGGTCGCCCGGGATGCCGTGGACGATCTCCTCGTTGACGGAGATGCACGCGGTGGCGGGGAAGCCCTGGTAGCCGAGGAAGTTCGACCGCGCGCCGGCCCGCTCCAGGACCTCGGCGGAGACGGCGTCGAGGTCGGCGGTCGTCATGCCGGGGGCCACCGCGGCGCGCAGCGCGGCGTGGATGTCCGCCACCACGAGCCCGGCCCGGCGCATCGTGCGGACCTGCTCGGGCGTCTTGTACTCGATCTTCTCGCGGCCGAACATGGCCATCTCCTCTGCGGCGCCCCCGGGGCGCCTGTTCGAACGACGCGGCGCCGTCCGGGTCGGACGGCGCCGCGTGAGTGGGGCGGGGGTCAGCCCAGCTTGGGGGTCAGGGCCGCCAGGATCCGGTCGGTGACCTCGTCGATCTCGCCGATGCCGTCCACCTGGACGAGCAGGCCCCGGTCGGCGTAGAGCCGGGCCAGCGGCGCCGTCTGCTCCGCGTAGACCTCCAGCCGGCGGCGGATGACCGGCTCGGTGTCGTCGGCGCGGCCCTGCTCGGAGGCCCGCTTGAGCAGCCGGGTGACCACCTCGTCGGTGTCGGCGGTCAGCTCGACGACGGCGTCGAGGCGCTGGCCGTCGTCGGAGAGCATGCCGTCGAGCTCGGCGACCTGGTCGGAGGTGCGCGGGTAGCCGTCGAGCAGGAAGCCGGGAACGGCGTCGGGCTGGGCGAGCCGGTCGCGCACCATCGCGTTGGTCACCTCGTCGGGGACGTACTCCCCCGCGTCCATGTAGCGCTGGGCCCGCTTGCCGAGCTCGGTCTGCTCGGCGACGTTGGCGCGGAAGATGTCGCCGGTCGAGATGGCCGGCACCTCGAGGCGGCCGGAGATCCGGACGGCCTGGGTGCCCTTGCCGGCACCGGGCGGACCGAGGAGGACGAGGCGTGCGCTCATCGCAGGAACCCTTCGTAGTGGCGCTGCTGGAGCTGGGAGTCGATCTCCTTGACCGTCTGCAGGCCCACGCCCACCACGATGAGGATCGAGGTCCCGCCCAGGGTCAGCTGGGTGATGTTCATCTGGCCCATGACGATGGTGGGCAGCAGGGCCACCAGGGTCAGGTAGATGGCGCCCGCGGTGGTGATGCGGGAGATGACGTACTGGAGGTACTCCGCGGTGGGCCGGCCGGCGCGGATGCCGGGGATGAAGCCGCCGTAGCGCTTCATGTTGTCGGCGACCTCTTCGGGGTTGAACGTGATCGAGGTGTAGAAGTACGCGAAGAACAGGATCATCACCGCGTAGATGACGATGTACAACGGCGCGGTCGGGTTGGCCACGTTGGCCACGATCCACTGCACCCACGGCTCGTTCTGGTTGCCGAACTGGGCCACCAGCGTGGGCAGCGCGAGCAGCGAGGACGCGAAGATCACCGGGATGACGCCGGACATGTTGATCTTGATCGGGATGTAGGTCGACGAGCCGCCGTACATGCGCCGGCCGACCATCCGCTTGGCGTACTGCACCGGGATGCGGCGGGTGGACTGCTCGACGAACACGACGAGCAGGGTCACCACGAGCAGCAGGCCCACGATGACCAGCACGTGGAGGATGCCGTCGGTGCCGCCGGCGATGGAGCCGAGCCGCGAGGGGAACGACGCCACGATCGAGGTGAAGATCAGCAGGGACATGCCGTTGCCCACGCCGCGCTCGGTGATGAGCTCGCCGAGCCACATGACCAGGCCGGTGCCCGCCGTCATCGCGACGATGGTGATGAGCAGGTTGACCGGGGAGTCGTTCGGGATCGGGTTGACCGGGCAGCCGGCGAACAGGCCGGTGTTGGCGACCGTGACGATGACCGCGGACTGCAGGATCGCGAGGAAGATCGTCAGGTACCGGGTGTACTGGGTGAGCTTCGCCTGGCCGGCCTGGCCCTCCTTGTGGAGGTCCTCGAACCGCGGGATGACCACGCGCATGAGCTGGATGATGATGCTCGCGGTGATGTACGGCATGATGCCCAGCGCGAAGATCGACAGCTGGAGCAGCGCGCCGCCGCTGAAGAGGTTGACCATCCCCAGCAGGTCCCCGGTGCCCGCGGCCGCGATGCACTGCTGGACGTTGCCGTAGCTGACGCCCGGGGCCGGGATGAACGTCCCGAGCCGGAAGACCGCCATGATCCCCAGCGTGAACAGCAGCTTGCGCCGCAGGTCAGGCGTGCGGAACGCCTGGGCGAATGCGCTGAGCAAAACTTCCTCCTGCGTGTGTGGCCCGAGAGGGCCTGACGGCCGCCGGACGCGGCACGGGCCGCGGGTCAGACTATCGCGGATGGGGCCGGCGCCGGGCGGTCCACCGGACCGCGGGCGGCCCGGGTCCCGACGGGCCCGGCCGCAGACAGCAGCGCGGGCGGCCCGGCTGTGCCGGGCCGCCCGCGCGGATGGCTCACTTGGCGGAGATGGTCCCGCCGGCGGCCTCGATCTTCTCCTTCGCCGACGCGGACCACGCGTCCACGGCGATCTCGAGCTTGACGCCCAGCTCACCGGTGCCGAGGACCTTCACCGGCCGGCCCGAGCGCACCGCGCCCTTGGCGACCAGGTCCTCGACGGTGACGGCGCCACCCTCGGGGTACAGCGCGCCGAGCTTGTCCAGGTTGACCACCTGGTACTCGGTGCGGAAGGGGTTCTTGAAGCCGCGGAGCTTGGGCAGCCGCATGTGCAGCGGCATCTGCCCGCCCTCGAAGCTCTCCGGCACCTGGTACCGGGCCTTGGTGCCCTTGGTACCGCGGCCCGCCGTCTTGCCCTTCGAGCCCTCACCGCGACCCACGCGGGTCTTGGCGGTCTTGGCGCCGGGGGCCGGACGCAGGTGGTGCACCCGCAGGGGCGTGCCGTTGTTCGTGCTGTCGGACATCAGTCGACCTCCTCCACGGTGACGAGGTGCGCCACCGTCGTGATCATGCCGCGCACCTCGGGCCGGTCCTCGCGGACGACCGACTGGCCGATCTTCCGCAGGCCGAGCGTGCGCAGCGTGTCACGCTGGTTCTGCTTGCCGCCGATGACGGACTTGGTCTGGGTCACCTTCAGCTGTGCCATCACGCACCTGCCCCGACGGTCTGCTCGGTCGCGGCCTTCGCCTCGCGGTCCTTCGCCTCGCCCTCGGCGCGCTCGCGCAGCAGCGCGGCCGGGGCCACGTGCTCCAGCGGCAGGCCACGGCGGGCGGCGACGGCCTCCGGCTGCTCCAGCATCTTCAGCGCCGCCACGGTGGCGTGGACGATGTTGATCGCGTTGGACGAGCCGAGCGACTTGCTGAGGATGTCGTGCACGCCGGCGCAGTCGAGGACGGCGCGCACCGGGCCGCCGGCGATGACGCCGGTACCCGGGGAGGCCGGGCGGAGGAAGACCACGCCCGCGGCGGCCTCGCCCTGGACGGCGTGCGGGATCGTCCGCTTGACGCGCGGGATGCGGAAGAAGTTCTTCTTCGCCTCCTCCACGCCCTTGGCGATCGCCGCGGGCACCTCCTTGGCCTTGCCGTAGCCCACGCCGACGGTGCCGTCGCCGTCACCGACCACGACCAGGGCGGTGAAGCTGAAGCGGCGCCCGCCCTTGACGACCTTCGCGACGCGGTTGATCGTCACCACGCGCTCGATGTAGTTGCTCTTCTCCTCGGCCCCGCGGCGGTTGTCGCGGCGGTCGCCCCGGCGACCCTCGCGGCGGTTGCCGCCCTCGCGGTTCTCGCCCGAGGTGGCGGGACCGGAGCCGGTCCTGCTTCGCTGCGGTGCAGCCATCAGATGTTCCTCTGCTCTCGTACGGTCGGCATGGTCACAGGGTCAGACCGCTCTCGCGGGCGCCGTCGGCCACCGCCGCGACCCGGCCGTGGTACTTGTTGCCGCCGCGGTCGAACACCGCGGCCTCGACGCCGGCGGCCTTGGCCCGCTCGGCGACGAGCTCGCCGACCCGGCGGGCCTTGGCGGTCTTGTCGCCCTCGGCGGCGCGCAGGTCCGCCTCCAGCGTGGAGGCCGAGGCCACCGTGCGGCCCGTGGTGTCGTCCACGAGCTGGGCGACCATGTGGCGGCTCGAGCGGGTGACGACCAGGCGGGGACGGGCGGCGGTGCCGCTGATGCGCTTGCGCAGCCGGATGTGGCGGCGCGTGCGGGCGACAGCCTTGCCCTTGCCCTTGACGGAGATAGCCATCGCTTACTTACCAGCCTTTCCGACCTTGCGGCGGACCTGCTCGCCGGCGTAGCGCACGCCCTTGCCCTTGTACGGCTCGGGCTTGCGGATCTTGCGGATGTTCGCAGCGACCTCGCCGACCTGCTGCTTGTCGATCCCGGAGACCGAGAACTTCGTCGCGCCGTTGACCGCGAAGGTGATGCCCTCCGGCGCCCGGACGATGACGGGGTGCGAGAAGCCCAGGGCGAACTCGAGGTCCGCGCCCTTGGCCAGCACGCGGTAGCCGGTGCCGACGATCTCGAGGTCCTTGGTGTAGCCCTGGGTCACGCCGGTGACGAGGTTCGACAGCAGCGTGCGGGTCAGGCCGTGCAGCGAGCGGGACTCGCGCTCGTCGTTGGGGCGGGCGACGACGATCGCGCCGTCCTCGTCGCGCGAGACCGTGATCGGCTCGGCGACGGTGTGGGTCAGGGTGCCCTTGGGGCCCGTGACCGTCACGGCGCGGCCGTCGATGGTGACGTCGACGCCAGCGGGGACCGGGACGGGGAGCCTACCGATTCGGGACATGCTCGTCTTCCTTCCTGGTCACCAGACGTAGGCGAGGACTTCCCCGCCCACGCCCTTGTTCTGTGCCTCGCGGTCGGTCAGCAGGCCGGAGGAGGTGGACAGGATCGCCACCCCCAGGCCGCCGAGGACCTTGGGCAGGTTCGTCGACTTCGCGTAGACGCGCAGGCCGGGCTTGGACACCCGGCGCACGCCGGCGAGGGAACGCTCGCGGTTGGGGCCGAACTTCAGCTCCAGGGTCAGCTTCTTGCCGACCTCCGCGTCCTCCACCTGCCAGCCGGCGATGTAACCCTCGGACTTGAGGATCTCCGCGATGTTCGCCTTGAGCTTCGAGTACGGCATGGACACCGACTCGTGGTACGCCGAGTTGGCGTTACGCAGACGCGTGAGCATGTCTGCGATGGGGTCAGTCATAGTCATCGGGCCTCGGCCCTTCCTCGTCGCGGTTTCCTCACGGGACCTGCGACGTCAGTGTTACCAGCTGGACTTGGTGATGCCGGGCAGCTGCCCGGCGAGGGCCATCTCGCGCAGGCAGATGCGGCACAGCCCGAACTTGCGGTACACCGAGTGCGGGCGCCCGCAGCGCTGGCACCGGGTGTAGGCGCGCACGCCGAACTTCGGCTTGCGGTTGGCCTTCTGGATCAGAGCGGTCTTCGCCATCTCAGTCCTCCTTGAACGGGAAGCCCAGGCGGCGCAGCAGCGACCGCCCCTCTTCGTCGGTAGTGGCCGAGGTGACGACCGTGATGTCCATGCCACGCACGCGGTCGATCTTGTCCTGGTCGATCTCGTGGAACATCGACTGCTCGGTCAGGCCGAAGGTGTAGTTGCCGTGCCCGTCGAACTGCTTGGGGCTCAGCCCGCGGAAGTCGCGGATGCGGGGCAGGGCGAGGGAGAGCAGCCGGTCGAGGAACTCCCACATCCGGTCGCCGCGCAGCGTGACGTGCGCGCCGATCGGCTGACCCTCGCGCAGCTTGAACTGCGCGATGGACTTGCGGGCCTTGGTGACCTGCGGCTTCTGGCCGGTGATGAGGCTCAGGTCGCGGATGGCGCCCTCGATGAGCTTCGAGTCGCGCGCCGCGTCGCCCACGCCCATGTTGACCACGATCTTGGTCAGGCCGGCGACCTGGTTGACGTTGGCGTGCTGGAACTCCTCGCGCAGCCCGGCGACGATCTCGTCGCGGTAGCGCTGCTTGAGGCGCGGCAGGGTGGTGGTCTCGGTCATGCTCAGATGTCCTTACCGGAGCGCTTGGCCACGCGGACCCGCACGGTGCGGGTGCGCCCGTCGCGCTCGACAGTCTCGGTGCGGTAGCCCACCCGGGTGCCCTTCTTGGTCTCCGGGTCGACCAGCATCACGTTGCTGACGTGGATGGGGGCCTCGACGGTCTCGATGCCGCCCGTGCGCGCGCCGCGGCTGGACTGGCCAACCTTGGTGTGCTTCTTCACGCGCTGCACGCCCTCGACGACGACGCGCTGGTCGTCCTTCTGGACCTCGAGCACCCGTCCCTGCTTGCCCTTGTCCCGGCCCGCGATGACGACGACGAGGTCGCCCTTCTTGATCTTCGCCATCAGAGCACCTCCGGCGCCAGAGAAATGATGCGCATGAACTTTTTGTCGCGCAGCTCCCGGCCCACGGGGCCGAAGATGCGCGTGCCACGAGGCTCGCCGTCGCCCTTGAGGATCACGGCCGCGTTCTCGTCGAAGCGGATGTACGAGCCGTCCGGGCGACGACGCTCCTTGGTGGTGCGGACGACGACGGCCTTGACCACGTCGCCCTTCTTGACGTTGCCGCCGGGGATGGCGTCCTTGACGGTGGCGACGATGGTGTCGCCGATGCCGGCATAGTGCCGGCCGGAGCCGCCGAGCACACGGATGCAAAGGATCTCCTTGGCACCGGTGTTGTCGGCGACCTTCAGCCGCGACTCCTGCTGGATCATTCGTTGTACTCCTGTCGTCGTGCCGGTTCTCGGCTCTGCCGAGCCTGGCCGAACGGATGGTGGGCTGGGAAGGCCGGGTTACTTGGCCTTCTCGAGGATCTCGACCACGCGGTACCGCTTGGTCGCAGACAGCGGACGGGTCTCCATGATGAGGACCAGGTCCCCGACGCGGACCTCGTTCTGCTCGTCGTGCGCCTTCACCCGCTCGGTGCGGCGGATGACCTTGCCGTACAGGGCGTGCTTGACGCGGTCCTCGACCTCGACCACCACGGTCTTGTCCATCTTGTCGCTGACGACGTAGCCGCGGCGGGTCTTGCGGAAGTTCCGCTCGCCGGCGGCCGTCGGCTCGACGGTCTGGTTCTCGCTCACTGGGACCTCGTTCACTTCTCGGTGCTGGGCGCGGTACGGATGCCGAGCTCGCGCTCGCGCACGATCGTGTAGATGCGGGCGATGTCCCGGCGCACGGCCTTGAGCCGGCCGTGGTCCTCGAGCTGCCCGGTCGCGGCGGAGAACCGCAGGTTGAACAGCTCGGCCTTGGCCTTGTCCAGCTCCTCGGCCAGGCGGTCGTTGTCCATCCCGTCCAGGTCGGCCGGGGTCAGGTTCTTGGATCCGATGGCCATCATTCACCACCCTCACGACGCACGAAGCGCGTCTTCATCGGGAGCTTGTGCTGCGCGCGGCTCATGGCCTCGCGCGCGAGCCCCTCATCGACGCCGGCGAGCTCGAACATGATGCGGCCGGGCTTGACGTTGGCGACCCACCACTCCGGGGAGCCCTTGCCGGAGCCCATGCGGGTCTCGGCCGGCTTCTTGGTGAGCGGACGGTCGGGGAAGATGTTGATCCACACCTTGCCGCCACGCTTGATGTGGCGGGTCATGGCGATACGGGCCGCCTCGATCTGCCGGTTGGTGACGTAGGCGGGCTCGAGGGCCTGGATGCCGTAGTCGCCGAACGCGATCGTGGTGCCACCCTTCGCCACGCCGCGACGCGTGGGGTGGTGCTGCTTGCGGTGCTTGGTCCGCCGAGGGATGAGCACGGCTCAGGCCTCCGTTCCGGTCGTAGCCGAGGTGTCGCCGGCCGGCGCAGCCGCCGCCTGGGGAGCGCCCTGCGCGCGGGACTCGCCGCCGCGCCCGCCCTCGCGGCGCGCGCCGCCACGGCGCTCGCCACGACCACGCGGGGCCCGGCCGGCGGAGTCGGCCTGCTCGCGGGCGTACTCCTTCTCGGTCACGTCACCCTTGTAGATCCACACCTTCACGCCGATGCGGCCGAAGGTGGTCCGGGCCTCGAAGAACCCGAAGTCGATGTTCGCGCGGAGGGTGTGCAGCGGCACGCGCCCCTCGCGGTAGAACTCCGAGCGCGACATCTCCGCGCCGCCGAGGCGGCCGGAGCACTGCACCCGGATGCCCTTGGCGCCGGCCCGCTGGGCGGACTGCATGCCCTTGCGCATGGCGCGACGGAAGGAGACGCGGCTCGCGAGCTGCTCGGCGATGCCCTGGGCGACCAGCTGGGCGTCGACCTCGGGGTTCTTGACCTCGAGGATGTTCAGCTGGACCTGCTTGCCGGTGAGCTTCTCCAGCTCGCCGCGCAGGCGGTCGGCCTCCGCGCCGCGGCGCCCGATGACGATGCCCGGGCGGGCGGTGTGCAGGTCGACGCGGACCCGGTCGCGGGTGCGCTCGATGTCGACCTTGGAGATGCCGGCGCGCTCGAGGCCCGCGGACATCAGGCGGCGGATCGCGACGTCCTCGCGGACGTAGTCGCGGTACCGCTGGCCGGCCTTGGTGCTGTCGGCGAACCAGCGCGAGCGGTGATCGGTGGTGATGCCGAGCCGGAACCCGGTCGGGTTGACCTTCTGACCCACTAGCGGGTCCTCCCCTTCGTGCCGGCGGCCAGCGTGGCCGCGCCCTTGGTCTCAGCCTCACCCACGACGACCGTGATGTGGCTGGTGCGCTTGAGGATGCGCGCCGCCCGGCCCTGAGCCCGCGGACGGAACCGCTTCAGGGTGGGGCCCTCGTCGACGTACGCCTCGAGGACGACGAGCTTGCTCTCGTCGAAGGCCTCGCTGGCCTGGTCGGCCTTGACGCGCGCGTTGGCGATCGCGCTCTCGACGACCTTGCGCACGGTCTCGGCCGCCGCCTGCGGGGCGAACCGCAGCACTGCCACAGCCTCCTCGGCGCGCTTGCCGCGGACGACGTCCACGACACGGCGTGCCTTCTGGGGCGTGACGCGGACGAATCGCGCCTGCGCCTTGGCTTCCATGTTCCTGCCTTACTTGTCGGTTCGGTTGCTCGGGGACCCGCGCGTCAGCGGCGGCGGGCCTTGCGGTCGTCCTTGTCGTGCCCGCGGTACGTGCGGGTCGGGGCGAACTCCCCGAGCTTGTGGCCGACCATCGCCTCGGTGACGAAGACCGGGACGTGCTTGCGCCCGTCGTGCACCGCGAAGGTGTGCCCGAGGAAGTCCGGGGTGATCACGGAACGGCGGGACCAGGTCTTGATGACGTTCTTCGAGCCCGTCTCGTTGGCGACGTCCACCTTCTTCTGCAGGTGGTCGTCGACGAAGGGACCCTTCTTCAGACTGCGCGGCATGTCGTCGCCCTCTCCCTATCAGCGCTTCTTGCCGGTGCGGCGACGGCGCACGATGAGCTTGTCGCTCGGCTTGTTCGGACGGCGGGTACGGCCCTCGGGCTTGCCCCACGGGCTGACCGGGTGACGACCACCGGAGGTCCTGCCCTCACCACCACCGTGCGGGTGGTCAACGGGGTTCATCACGACACCGCGGACGGTCGGGCGCTTGCCCTTCCACCGCATGCGGCCGGCCTTGCCCCAGTTGATGTTGGACTGCTCGGCGTTGCCGACCTCACCGATGCTGGCGCGGCAGCGGACGTCGACGTTGCGGATCTCGCCGGAGGGCATCCGCAGCTGGGCGAACATGCCCTCCTTGGCGACGAGCTGCACCGAGGCGCCGGCCGAGCGGGCGATCTTCGCGCCGCCGCCGGGCCGCAGCTCGATGGCGTGGATGACCGTACCGACCGGGATGTTCCGCAGCGGCAGGTTGTTGCCGGGCTTGATGTCCGCGCCCGGGCCGGCCTCGATGCGGTCGCCCTGCTTGAGCTTGTTCGGGGCGATGATGTAGCGCTTCTCGCCGTCGGCGTAGTGCAGCAGCGCGATGCGAGCGGTGCGGTTGGGGTCGTACTCGATGTGCGCGACCTTGGCCGGGACGCCGTCCTTGTCGTGGCGACGGAAGTCGATGACGCGGTAGGCGCGCTTGTGGCCGCCGCCCTTGTGGCGGGTGGTGATCCGGCCGGTGGAGTTGCGGCCGCCGGACTTGCTCAGCGGACGGACCAGCGACTTCTCCGGCTCGGACCGGGTGATCTCGACGAAGTCGGCCACGCTCGAACCGCGGCGGCCCGGCGTCGTCGGCTTGTACTTACGGATTCCCATGGGTGTCGATCCTCAATCCCTCTGGTGGAGCCGGCCTCAGCCGGCCACCTCGCCAAAGATGTCGATGGAGCCCTCGCGCAGCGTGACGATCGCGCGCTTGGTGTCCTTGCGCTTGCCGAGGCCGAACTTCGTCCGGCGGGTCTTGCCCTGCCGGTTCGCCGTGTTCACCGAGGCGACCTTGACGTCGAAGATCTTCTCGATGGCGTTCTTGATCTCGGTCTTGTTCGAGCGGGGGTCCACCTCGAAGGTGTACTTGCCCTCGTCGATCAGGCCGTAGCTCTTCTCCGAGACGATCGGCTTGATGATGATGTCCCGGGGGTTCTTGCTCGCCTCGATGCTCACTTGGTCTCCTCCTCGGCGCCGCCGACGAAGGCGGACAGCGCGCCGGCGGTGAACACGACGTCGTCGTTGACGAGGACGTCGTAGGTGTTCAGCTGGTCGACCCAGAGCAGGTGCACGCTGGGCACGTTGCGCAGGCTCAGCACCGTCAGCTCGTCCGTGCGCTCGACGACGACCAGCGCGGAGCGCTCGGCGACGATGTTGCGCAGCGCGGTGAGCGCGGCCTTGGTCTTCGGGGCCTCGCCCTCGACCAGGGCGCTGACCACGTGGACGCGGCCGGCGCGGGCGCGGTCGGAGAGGGCGCCACGCAGCGCGGCGGCCTTCATCTTCTTGGGGGTCCGCTGGGAGTAGTCGCGCGGCTGCGGGCCGTGGACGGTGCCACCGCCGGCGAACTGCGGGGCGCGCACCGAGCCCTGGCGGGCGCGGCCGGTGCCCTTCTGCTTGTAGGGCTTCTTCCCGCCGCCGCGGACCATGCCGCGGGTCTTGGTGGCGTGGGTGCCCTGGCGCGCGGCGGCGAGCTGCGCGACGACGACCTGGTGGATCAGCGGAACGTTCGTCTGGACGTCGAAGACGTCGGCGGGAAGGTCGGCCGAGCCGGCCTTGGATCCCGAGGCGTCCAGCACATCGACAGAACGGACGGTCTGCACGGTCTGGTCAGTCATCCGGTTCACGCCCCCTTCGCGGCGGTACGAACCACGACGATCCCGCCCTTGGGGCCGGGCACGGCGCCGGTGACGAGGAGGAGGCCCTTCTCGGCGTCGACGGCGTGGATCGTCAGGTTCTGGGTGGTGTGGCGGGCGTTGCCCATCCGGCCGGCCATGCGCAGGCCGCGGAACACGCGCGAGGGCGTGGACGCGCCGCCGATGGAGCCCGGCTTGCGGTGGTTGCGGTGCGCACCGTGCGAGGCCGAGACGCCGGCGAAGCCGTGGCGCTTCATGACACCCGCGGTGCCCTTGCCCTTGGTGGTGCCGACGACGTCGACGGTGGTCCCCGCCTCGAACGCCGCCGCCGTCAGCTCCTGGCCGAGGCTGTACTCGGTGGCGTCGGCGGTGCGGATCTCGGCGACGTGGCGGCGCGGGGTGACCCCGGCCTTGCCGAAGTGGCCCTTGAGCGGCTGGGTGACCTTGCGCGGGTCGATCTGGCCGAAGGCGAGCTGGACGGCGCTGTAGCCGTCCGTCTCCGGGGTGCGCACCTGCGTCACCACGTTCGTGCCCACCTGGACGACCGTGACCGGGACGAGGCGTCCGGCCTCGTCCCAGACCTGGGTCATGCCGAGCTTCGTGCCGAGCAGCGCCTTGACGGCGCGGTCGGCAGCCTGCTGGGAAGTCGTAGTCATTGCAGGTGTCCTCAGAGCTTGATCTCGATGTTGACGTCCGCGGGCAGGTCGAGCCGCATGAGCGAGTCGACCGCCTTCGGCGTCGGGTCGACGATGTCGATGAGCCGCTTGTGCGTGCGCATCTCGAAGTGCTCGCGGCTGTCCTTGTACTTGTGGGGCGAACGGATGACGACGAAGACGTTCTTCTCCGTCGGCAGCGGCACCGGGCCCACGACCGTCGCACCAGCGCGGGTCACCGTGTCGACGATCTTGCGCGCCGAGCTGTCGATGACCTCGTGGTCGTAGGACTTGAGCCGGATGCGGATCTTCTGTCCCGCCATGGCGTCGTCTAACCTCTCTCGTACCGCTACCTGTACCGACCCCCGCACTCGGGCGTGTCGCGAATCGCGGCGCGCTCCGACCGGGCACCCCGGCACGGGGCAGGTCGTTGTGATGCTTGTGGGGGCGGGTGGTGGCACCCGCTCCGGGCAGTCATTCCGCCTGGGGTGCAGCCCCAGGCAACCGGTCTAGTCTGCCAGACGGATCGGCGCCTTGGCCAATCCGACCGGGTCCTACGCGGTGAGGCCCCGGTCACGTCCGGCAGGCGCGCAGTCGCGCGCCCGGCTCCGCAACGTTACCAGGGTGGGCGCCTCGCCCGCGAGCCTCCTTGACGAAGCGGTCCTGTGAGCCTGCCCACCGGGCCGGCTCCCGCGCCCGTGGACGGACATGCACCGGGATGGGCTGCTCTCCGCCGGGCTCGGCCGGGACGCGCCCGGATGCCCGGATACGCCGAGGGCCCGGCAGCTCGCGGAGCTGCCGGGCCCTCTGGGTCCTGCGTGCCGGCCTGGGCCGGCGGCCGGCGGGTGCCGGCGGTGCCGGGTCGCCCCGGCGTCAGATCACTCGATGATCTTGGTGACCCGGCCCGAGCCGACGGTGCGGCCACCCTCGCGGATGGCGAAGCCGAGGCCCTCCTCCATGGCGATCGGCTGGATGAGCTCGACCGTCATGTCGGTGTTGTCGCCGGGCATGACCATCTCGGTGCCCTCGGGCAGCGTGATGACGCCGGTGACGTCCGTGGTCCGGAAGTAGAACTGCGGACGGTAGTTCGAGTAGAAGGGGTTGTGACGGCCACCCTCGTCCTTGGCGAGGATGTAGACCGCGCCCTCGAACTTGGTGTGCGGGGTGATCGAGCCCGGCTTGCAGACGACCTGCCCGCGCTCGACGTCCTCGCGCTTGGTGCCGCGCAGCAGCAGACCGACGTTCTCGCCCGCGTCAGCCGTGTCGAGCAGCTTGCGGAACATCTCGATGCCGGTGACCGTGGTCTTCTGCTTCTCGGGGTGGATGCCGACGATCTCGACCTCCTCGTTCACCTTGAGCTGACCGCGCTCGACGCGGCCGGTGACCACGGTGCCGCGGCCGGTGATGGTGAAGACGTCCTCGATCGGCATGAGGAAGGGCTTGTCGATGTCGCGCACCGGGTCCGGCACGTTCTCGTCGACGGCCTCCATGAGGTCCTCGACCGACTTGACCCACTGCGGGTCGCCCTCGAGGGCCTTGAGCGCGGAGACGCGGACCACGGGGACGTCGTCGCCGGGGAAGCCCTGGGACGACAGCAGCTCGCGGACCTCCATCTCGACGAGCTCGAGGATCTCCTCGTCGTCGACCATGTCCGACTTGTTCAGCGCGACCAGCAGGTACGGCACGCCGACCTGGCGGGCGAGCAGCACGTGCTCGCGGGTCTGGGCCATCGGGCCGTCGGTCGCGGCGACCACCAGGATCGCGCCGTCCATCTGGGCGGCACCGGTGATCATGTTCTTGATGTAGTCGGCGTGACCAGGGGCGTCGACGTGCGCGTAGTGGCGCTTCTCGGTCTGGTACTCGACGTGCGAGACGTTGATCGTGATGCCGCGCTGACGCTCCTCAGGAGCGTTGTCGACCTGGTCGAACGGGGTGAACGAGTTCAGGTCCGGGTACTTGTCCGCCAGCACCTTGGTGATGGCAGCCGTCAGCGTCGTCTTGCCGTGGTCGACGTGACCGATGGTGCCGATGTTGACGTGCGGCTTGGTCCGCTCGAACTTGGCCTTCGCCACTGGGGTCCTCCTGGGACTTGGGTAGTTGTCTCACAGCTCTGACAGGTGCGGGGTGCTCCCGCCGAGGCCGGTGGGGTCCTACGGGTCGGTTATGGATTACTTGCAGGGTCGACCTGTGGGACTCACTCGCCCCGGGTCTTCTTGATGATCTCCTCGGCGACGTTCCGAGGAACCTCCGCGTAGCTGTCGAACTGCATCGAGTACACCGCGCGACCCTGGGTCTTGGACCGCAGGTCGCCGACGTAGCCGAACATCTCGGACAGCGGCACAAGAGCGCGGACGACCTTGACGCCGCTCGCGTCCTCCATCGACTGGATCATGCCACGGCGGGAGTTGAGGTCGCCAATGACGTCGCCCATGTACTCCTCGGGCGTACGCACCTCGACATCCATCATCGGCTCGAGCAGGACCGGGTCCGCCTTGCGGACGCCCTCCTTGAGGACCATCGAGCCGGCGATCTTGAACGCCATCTCGGAGGAGTCGACCTCGTGGTAGGCGCCGTCGAGCAGGGTGGCCTTGATGCCCACCAGCGGGTAGCCCGCCAGCACACCGTTCTGCATGGCGTCCTGGATGCCGGCGTCGACGCTGGGGATGTACTCGCGCGGGACGCGGCCACCGGTGACCTTGTTCTCGAACTCGTACAGCTCGCCGTCCGCGGTGTCCAGCGGCTCGAAGCTGACCTGGACCTTGGCGAACTGGCCCGACCCACCGGTCTGCTTCTTGTGCGTGTAGTCGATCTTCTCCACCTTGCGGCGGATGGTCTCGCGGTAGGCGACCATCGGCTTGCCGACGTTGGCCTCGACCTTGAACTCGCGGCGCATGCGGTCGACGAGGATGTCGAGGTGGAGCTCGCCCATGCCGCCGATGACGGTCTGGCCGGTCTCCTCGTCCAGCTCGACGGAGAACGTCGGGTCCTCCTCGGCCAGCTTCTGGATGGCCGTGGACAGCTTCTCCTGGTCGCCCTTGGTCTTGGGCTCGATGGCGACGTGGATGACCGGCTCGGGGAAGGTCATCGACTCGAGCACGATCGGCGCGTCGATGGCGCACAGGGTGTCACCCGTGGTGACGTCCTTGAGGCCGATGAACGCGTAGATGTGCCCGGCGTGCGCCTCCTCGATCGGGTTCTCCTTGTTGGAGTGCATCTGGAACATCTTCCCGATGCGCTCCTTCTTGCCCTTCGTGGAGTTGAGCACCTGCACGCCCTGCGCCACCTTGCCCGAGTACACCCGGACGTAGGTGAGCTTGCCGAAGAACGGGTGGGCGGCGACCTTGAAGGCCAGCGCGGAGAACGGGTCGTTCTCGTTCGGGTGACGCTCGAGGACCTTCTCCTCGTCGCCGACGGCGTGGCCCTGGACGGCCGGGACGTCGAGCGGGGTCGGGAGGTAGGCGATGACGGCGTCGAGCATGGGCTGGATGCCCTTGTTCTTGAACGCCGAGCCGCAGAAGACCGGGTAGGCCTCGCCGGCGACCGTGAGGGCCCGGACACCCTTGTTGATGTCCTCGACCGTGAGCTCGTCGCCGCCGAGGTACTTCTCGAGCAGCTCCTCGTCGGCCTCCGCGACCTGCTCGATGAGCTTGGCGCGGTACTCCTCGGCCTTGTCCTGGAGGTCGGCGGGGATCTCCTCGACCTCGTAGTCCTCGCCGATCTTGACGTCGCCGCGCCAGGTCAGCGCGCGCATGTTGACGAGGTCGACGACGCCCTGGAAGTCCGACTCCGAGCCGATCGGGATCTGCATCACGAGCGGGGTCGCCTTGAGGCGGTCCTCGATGGTCTTGATGGTGAAGAAGAAGTCCGCACCGAGCTTGTCCATCTTGTTGACGAAGCAGATGCGCGGGACGTTGTACTTGTCCGCCTGGCGCCACACCGTCTCGGACTGGGGCTCGACGCCCTCCTTGCCGTCGAAGACGGCCACCGCGCCGTCGAGCACGCGCAGGGAGCGCTCGACCTCGACCGTGAAGTCCACGTGGCCCGGGGTGTCGATGATGTTGATCTGGTGGTTCTTCCAGAAGCAGGTGGTGGCGGCGGAGGTGATGGTGATGCCGCGCTCCTGCTCCTGCTCCATCCAGTCCATCGTCGAGGCGCCGTCGTGCGTCTCGCCGATCTTGTAGTTGATGCCGGTGTAGAACAGGATCCGCTCGGTCGTCGTCGTCTTGCCGGCGTCGATGTGCGCCATGATGCCGATGTTGCGGACCTTGGTCAGGTCGGTCAGCACGTCAAGTGCCACGTGAGGCTCTCTTCGGTCGTGTCGGTGGGTGTGAGGACGGAGCGCGGCCGCCGCGGGTGGGGCGGCCGCGCGACCGGCACTACCAGCGGTAGTGCGCGAAGGCCTTGTTGGACTCGGCCATCTTGTGCGTGTCCTCGCGGCGCTTCACCGCGGCGCCGAGGCCGTTGGAGGCGTCGAGGATCTCGTTCATGAGCCGCTCGGTCATGGTCTTCTCGCGGCGCGCGCGGGAGTAGCTGACCAGCCAGCGCAGCGCCAGCTGGGTCTGCCGAGAGCTGCGAACCTCGATCGGGACCTGGTAGGTGGCACCGCCGACGCGGCGGGAACGGACCTCGAGGGACGGCTTGACGTTGTCCAGCGCGCGCTTGAGGACGACGGCCGGGTCGCCCTGCGTCTTCTCGCGCACGCCCTCGAGCGCGCCGTAGACGATGCGCTCGGCGGTGGACTTCTTGCCGTCCATGAGCACGCGGTTGACGAGCTGCGTGACGACCTGCGAGCCGTAGACCGGGTCGACGACGAGCGGGCGAGCGGGTGCGGGGCCCTTACGAGGCATTACTTCTTCTCCTTCTTCGCGCCGTACCGGCTGCGAGCCTGCTGGCGGCCACGCACACCCTGGGTGTCGAGGGCGCCGCGGACGATCTTGTAACGCACACCAGGCAGGTCCTTCACACGGCCGCCGCGCACGAGCACGATCGAGTGCTCCTGCAGGTTGTGGCCGACGCCCGGGATGTACGCGGTGACCTCGATGCCGCTGGACAGGCGCACGCGGGCGACCTTGCGAAGCGCCGAGTTCGGCTTCTTCGGGGTGGTCGTGTACACGCGGGTGCACACACCGCGCCGCTGCGGGCTGCCCTTGAGGGCCGGCGTCTTGGAGGTCCCGACCTTGCGGCTGCGGCCCTTGCGGACCAGCTGCTGAATCGTAGGCACTACGTCTCCGTCTCGAAGTTCTTGCTGTGTCGATGTTGCTGCTCGCCCGACCATGGGGTCGACCGGCTCGGGCGCTGGGACTTTCCGCCCGTCCTGGCTCGCTCCCCTGCCCCCGTTGTCGGGCGTGTCGACCAGCAACGGGCGCTCCAGGTCTGCCACCCTGAAGGGGACGGACGCTGGCTGCCCAGCTGGCGAGGACGCCTGCGGACCCCGCTCCAGCCACGGCCGCCGGTACTTCCGGCCGCGGGAGAGGCGCACGCACGAGAGCCCGATGTCGCGGGCACCGCCGACCAGAGTACTCTGCGGCGGATTACGGCGTCAAAGTGTAGGAAGGGCCGCCGGGCGTGGCGTCCACCACCAGGTTGGGGCGTCCCGCCCCGCGGCTCCGGCCCGCGTTCTGCCGGGGCCGCGGTGATGCGGACGCACGCATGCGGTGGGACGGGACGGACCCGCCCCACCGCACGTCAGTGTGTCAGCGGAACTCCAGCCCGTAGGTGTCCGGACCGAAGTCCAGCTCCTCGAGCAGGATGGAGTCGTTGCTCGCGGCGGGCGCGAAGTCGATGTCGCTGTAGCCCAGGCGGCTGAACGCGGCCGCCTTGGCCTCCTCGGTCGGCTCCACGACGACCTCGTGGTAGCGCGGCAGGCCCGTCCCGGCCGGGATGAGCTTACCGAGGATGACGTTCTCCTTCAGGCCCAGCAGCGGGTCGCGCCGGCCGCTCATGGCCGCCTCGGTGAGCACCTTCGTCGTCTCCTGGAAGGAGGCGGCGGAGAGCCACGAGTCGGTGGCCAGCGAGGCCTTGGTGATGCCCATGAGCTCGGGCCGGCCGGCCGCCGGCGCCCCGCCCTCGGACACGACGCGGCGGTTCTCGTCCTCGAACCGGGTGCGCTCCATGAGCTCACCGGGCAGCAGGCGGGTCTCGCCGGAGTCGAGCACCGTCACCCGGCGCAGCATCTGCCGGACGATGACCTCGATGTGCTTGTCGTGGATGTCCACGCCCTGCGAGCGGTAGACCTCCTGGACCTGCTCCACCAGGTGCTTCTGCGCGGCGCGCGGGCCGAGGATGCGCAGGACCTTCTTCGGGTCCACCGCACCGGCGATGAGCTGCTTGCCCACCGCCACGTGCTCGCCGTCCTCCACCAGCAGGCGGGCGCGCTTGGTCACCGGGTAGACGGCGTCCTCCTGCCCGTCGTCGCGGGTGATGACGATCTTGCGGGTGCGCTCGGTGTCGTCGATCTTGACCCGGCCGGCGGCCTCGGCGATCGGGGCCTCGCCCTTGGGGGTGCGGGCCTCGAACAGCTCCTGGACGCGCGGCAGACCCTGGGTGATGTCCTCCGCGGAGGCGGCACCACCGGTGTGGAAGGTCCGCATCGTCAGCTGCGTGCCGGGCTCGCCGATGGACTGCGCGGCGATGATGCCGACGGCCTCGCCGATGTCCACCAGCTTGCCGGTGGCCAGGGAGCGGCCGTAGCACTTGGCGCAGGTGCCCACGCGCGACTCGCAGGTGAGCACGGAGCGGACCTTGACCTCGGTGACCCCGGCCTCGACCAGGCGCGCGATGAGCACGTCGCCGGCGTCGTCCCCGGCCTCGGCCAGCACGTTGCCCTCGGCGTCCTTGACGTCGGTGGCCAGCGTGCGGGCGTAGACGCTCGTCTCCACCGTGTCGGCGCGCACCAGGCTGCCGTCGCCGAGGCGATCGGCGATGGGCATGGTCAGGCCCATGCGGGTGCCGCAGTCGTCCTCGCGGACGATCACGTCCTGGGAGACGTCGACCAGACGACGGGTGAGGTACCCGGAGTCGGCGGTCCGCAGCGCGGTGTCGGCCAGGCCCTTGCGGGCGCCGTGCGTGGCGATGAAGTACTCCAGCACCGACAGGCCCTCGCGGTAGTTGGACTTGATCGGGCGCGGGATGATCTCGCCCTTCGGGTCCGCCACGAGACCGCGCATACCGGCGATCTGACGCACCTGCATCCAGTTACCACGCGCACCGGAGGAGACCATCCGGAAGACGGTGTTGCGCTGCGGGAAGTTCTCCCGCATCGCCTCGTCGACCTCGTTGGTGGCCTGCGTCCAGATGTCGATGAGCTCCTGACGACGCTCGTCGTCGGTGATCAGGCCCATGTCGTACTGGTCCTGGATCTTCTCGGCCTCCCCCTCGTACTTCTCGAGGATGCCGGCCTTGGCCTCCGGGGCCACGACGTCGGAGATCGCGATGGTCACGCCCGAGCGCGAGGCCCACCGGAAGCCGGCCTCCTTGAGCGCGTCCAGGCTCGCCCCGACCTCGACCTTGGGGTACCGCTCGGCCAGGTCGTTGACGATCGAGCCGAGCACCTTCTTGTCGACCACGCCGTTGATGTACGGGTAGTCCACCGGGAGGAGCTCGTTGAACAGCGTCCGGCCCAAGGTGGTCTCGAGGGTGACCGGGTCGCCCTCCTCCCAGCCCTCCGGGGCGGTCCAGCCGGTCGGCGGGACCAGCTCGGGCATGCGCACCTTGATGACGGCGTTGAGGTCCAGCTCGCCGGCGTCGAAGGCCATGATCGCCTCGGCCGCCGAGGAGAAGGAGCGCCCGGCACCCTTGGCGTCCTCGCGGTCCGACGTCAGGTGGAACAGGCCGATGATCATGTCCTGCGAGGGCATGGTCACGGGCCGGCCGTCGGACGGCTTGAGGATGTTGTTGCTCGAGAGCATGAGGATGCGGGCCTCGGCCTGCGCCTCGGCGCTCAGCGGCAGGTGCACGGCCATCTGGTCGCCGTCGAAGTCGGCGTTGAACGCGCCGCAGACGAGCGGGTGGAGCTTGATGGCCTTGCCCTCGACCAGCAGCGGCTCGAAGGCCTGGATGCCCAGGCGGTGCAGCGTCGGCGCGCGGTTGAGCAGCACCGGGTGCTCGCGGATGACCTCGGAGAGGACGTCCCACACCTGCGGGCGCGAGCGCTCGACCATGCGCTTGGCGGCCTTGATGTTCTGGGCGTGGTTGAGGTCCACGAGCCGCTTCATCACGAACGGCTTGAACAGCTCCAGCGCCATCTGCTTGGGCAGGCCGCACTGGTGCAGCTTGAGCGTGGGACCGACGACGATGACCGAGCGGCCGGAGTAGTCCACGCGCTTGCCGAGCAGGTTCTGGCGGAACCGGCCCTGCTTGCCCTTGAGCATGTCGGAGATCGACTTCAGGGCGCGGTTGCCCGGGCCCGTCACCGGACGCCCGCGGCGGCCGTTGTCGAACAGCGCGTCCACGGACTCCTGGAGCATGCGCTTCTCGTTGTTGACGATGATCTCCGGCGCGCCCAGGTCGAGCAGCCGCTTGAGGCGGTTGTTGCGGTTGATGACCCGGCGGTAGAGGTCGTTGAGGTCCGAGGTGGCGAAGCGGCCGCCGTCGAGCTGGACCATCGGGCGCAGGTCCGGCGGGATGACCGGGACGCAGTCCAGCACCATGCCCAGCGGGGAGTTGCCGGTGGTGAGGAAGGCGTTGACGACCTTGAGGCGCTTGAGCGCGCGGGTCTTGCGCTGGCCGGTGCCGGTGGCGATGGTCTCGCGCAGCGACTCGGCCTCGGCCTGCAGGTCGAAGGTCTCCAGGCGCTTCTTGATCGCCTCGGCGCCCATGGCGCCCTTGAAGTAGATGCCGTAGCGGGCCTGGAGCTCGCGGTAGAGCACCTCGTCGCCCTCGAGGTCGCCGACCTTGAGGTTCTTGAACCGGTCCCACACCCGCTCGAGGCGGTCGAGGTCCTGCTCGGAACGCTTGCGGAGCTGGGCCATCTCGCGCTCGGCGGACTTGCGCACCTTCTCGCGGGCGTCGGCCTTGGCGCCGGACGCCTCGAGCTCGGCGAGGTCGGCCTCGAGGCGCTGGGCGCGGGCCTCGATGTCGGCGTCGCGCTTGGTCTCGACCTGCTTCTTCTCCAGATCCATCTCGTTCTGGAGCATGGTGAGGTCCTCGTGGCGACCGTCGTCGTCGACCTCGGTGATCATGTAGGCCGCGAAGTAGATGACCTTCTCGAGGTCCTTCGGGGCCAGGTTGAGCAGGTACCCCAGGCGCGAGGGCACGCCCTTGAAGTACCAGATGTGGGTGACGGGCGCGGCGAGCTCGATGTGGCCCATCCGCTCGCGGCGGACCTTCGAGCGGGTGACCTCCACGCCGCAGCGCTCGCAGATGATGCCCTTGTAGCGCACGCGCTTGTACTTCCCGCACGCGCACTCCCAGTCCCGGGTGGGACCGAAGATCTGCTCGCCGAACAGGCCGTCCTTCTCCGGCTTGAGCGTCCGGTAGTTGATCGTCTCGGGCTTCTTGACCTCGCCGTGCGACCATTCGCGCACGTCGGCACCCGTGGCCAGGCTGATGTGCAGCTGGTCGAAGACATTGACGTCGAGCAAGGGTTCCTACTTCCTCCGGTAGAACACCGTGTACAGCATTAGTGGAGCTGGCCGGGCCATGGGGGCCGGCGGGCGCCGGGGCAGCGTGTTCCGAACGCTCCCCCGGCGCACCGCGGCCGGCCCGCCAGGCTCAGAGTTCCTCGACGCTGCTCGCGTCCGGGCGGCGGGACAGGTCGATGCCGAGCTCCTCGGCCGCGCGGTACACCTCGTCGTCGGCGTCCCGCAGCTCGATGGCGTTGCCCTCGGCGTCGAGCGCCTCGACGTTCAGGCAGAGCGACCGCATCTCCTTGATCAGCACCTTGAAGGACTCGGGAATGCCCGGCTCGGGGATGTTCTCCCCCTTGACGATGGCCTCGTAGACCTTCACGCGGCCGGTGACGTCGTCGGACTTGATGGTGAGCAGCTCCTGCAGGGCGTAGGCGGCGCCGTAGGCCTCGAGGGCCCACACCTCCATCTCGCCGAAGCGCTGGCCACCGAACTGGGCCTTACCACCCAGTGGCTGCTGGGTGATCATCGAGTACGGGCCCGTGGAGCGCGCGTGGATCTTGTCGTCCACCAGGTGGTGCAGCTTCAGGATGTACATGTAGCCGACCGAGATCGGCTCCGGGAACGGCTCGCCGGAACGGCCGTCGAAGAGCTGCGCCTTGCCGTTGGTGCCCACCATGCGCTCGCCGTCGCGGTTCGGCCGGGTGTGCGCGAGCAGCCCGGTGAGCTCCTCGTGCTGGACGCCGTCGAACACCGGCGTGGCCACCGGGGTGCGCGGCTCGGCCGTGAGGGCCGCGTCCGACATGTGCCGGGTCCACTCCTCGGCGGCCTTGCGGGCCTCGGTGACGTCCCAGCCCTGCGCGGCGATCCAGCCCAGGTGCAGCTCGAGGACCTGGCCGACGTTCATGCGGCCCGGCACGCCGAGCGGGTTGAGGATGACGTCGACCGGG
This sequence comes from Georgenia ruanii, assembly GCF_009193175.1. GTDB lineage: Bacteria > Actinomycetota > Actinomycetes > Actinomycetales > Actinomycetaceae > Georgenia > Georgenia ruanii. Next base: position 606,243 of record NZ_VUKE01000001.1, read on the forward strand.
GTGCCGTCGGGCAGGAAGGGCATGTCCTCGACGGGGAGGATGTTGGAGATGACGCCCTTGTTGCCGTGGCGGCCGGCGAGCTTGTCGCCCTCGGTGATCTTGCGGCGCTGGGCGATGTAGACGCGGACCATCTGGTTCACGCCCGGGGGCAGCTCGTCGTCGTTGTCCGCGGAGAACTCGCGGATGCCGATGACGATGCCGGACTCGCCGTGCGGGACCTTCAGGGAGGTGTCGCGCACCTCACGGGCCTTCTCGCCGAAGATGGCGCGCAGCAGCCGCTCCTCGGAGGTCAGCTCGGTCTCGCCCTTCGGGGTGACCTTGCCGACGAGGATGTCGCCGGAGCTGACCTCGGCGCCGATGCGGATGATGCCGCGCTCGTCGAGGTTGGCCAGCACGTCCTCGGAGACGTTCGGGATGTCCCGGGTGATCTCCTCGGCGCCCAGCTTCGTCTCGCGGGCGTCGACCTCGTGCTCCTCGATGTGGATCGAGGTGAGCACGTCGTCGGCGACGAGGCGCTGGGACAGGATGATCGCGTCCTCGTAGTTGTAGCCCTCCCACGACATGAACGCCACGAGGAGGTTCTTGCCCAGGGCGAGCTCCCCCTCGTCGGTGGCGGGGCCGTCGGCGAGCACCGAGCCGACCTCGACCCGGGCGCCCTCCTCGACCAGCACGCGCTGGTTGTAGGAGTTGCCCTGGTTGGACCGGCGGAACTTCGCGACCCGGTAGAGCTGGTTCGAGCCGTCGTCGGCGGCGACGTGGATGGCGTCGGCCGAGACCTCGGTGACGACGCCGGGCTTGGTCGCGACGATGACGTCGCCGGCGTCGACCGCGGCGCGCCGCTCCATGCCGGTGCCGACCAGCGGGGCCTCGCTGCGCAGCAGCGGCACGGCCTGGCGCTGCATGTTCGCGCCCATGAGGGCGCGGTTGGCGTCGTCGTGCTCGAGGAACGGGATCATCGCGGTGGCGACGGAGACCATCTGGCGCGCCGAGACGTCCATGTAGTCGATCTCGTCGACCGGCACCAGGGCCGGCTCCCCGCCGCTCATGCGGCACAGGGCGCGGTCCTCGACGAACTTGCCGTTGTCGTCGATCGGGGCCGAGGCCTGGGCGATGACGTGGCGGTCCTCGTCGTCGGCGGTGAGGTAGACGACCTCATCGGTGACGTGGCCGCCCGTGACCTTGCGGTACGGGGTCTCGACGAACCCGAAGGGGTTGATGCGCGCGTAGGTGGCCAGCGAGCCGATGAGGCCGATGTTCGGGCCCTCAGGGGTCTCGATCGGGCACATGCGGCCGTAGTGCGACGGGTGGACGTCGCGGACCTCCATGCCGGCGCGGTCGCGGGACAGACCACCCGGGCCCAGCGCGGACAGGCGCCGCTTGTGCGTCAGGCCGGCCAGCGGGTTGTTCTGGTCCATGAACTGCGACAGCTGCGAGGTGCCGAAGAACTCCTTGATCGACGCCACGACCGGGCGGATGTTGATCAGGGTCTGCGGGGTGATCGCCTCGACGTCCTGCGTGGTCATGCGCTCGCGCACGACGCGCTCCATCCGGGACAGGCCGGTGCGGACCTGGTTCTGGATGAGCTCGCCGACGGCGCGGATGCGGCGGTTGCCGAAGTGGTCGATGTCGTCGGTCTCGACGCGGACCTTGACCGGCTCGCCGTTGCGGGTGCCGTCGAGCTCCTCGACGCCCTTGTGCAGGGCGAGGAGGTACTTGATCGCCGCGGTGACGTCCTCGATGCGCAGGACCGACTCGCCGAGGTCGGCGGTCAGCCCGAGCTTCTTGTTGATCTTGTAACGTCCGACCTTGGCGAGGTCGTACCGCTTGGCGTTGAAGTAGTAGTTCTCCAGCAGGGTCCGGCCGGCCTCGACCGTGGGCGGCTCGCCGGGGCGGATCTTGCGGTAGATGTCGAGCAGGGCCTCGTCCTGGGTGTGGACGTTGTCCTTCTCGAGGGTCTCGATGAGGACCGGGTAGTCCGCGAACTCCTCGCGGATCTCCGACTCGGTCATGCCCAGCGCGCGCAGGAAGACGGTGACCGACTGCTTGCGCTTGCGGTCGATGCGCACGCCGACGGCGTCGCGCTTGTCGATCTCGAACTCGAGCCAGGCGCCGCGGCTCGGGATGACCTTGGTGGTGAAGACGTCCTTGTCGGAGGTCTTGTCCGGCACGCGCTCGAAGTACACGCCCGGCGAGCGCACCAGCTGGGAGACGACGACGCGCTCGGTGCCGTTGATGATGAAGGTGCCGCGCTCGGTCATGAGCGGGAAGTCGCCCATGAACACCGTCTGCGACTTGATCTCGCCCGTGGTGTAGTTGACGAACTCCGCGGTGACGAACAGCGGCGCCGCGTAGGTGAAGTCCTTCTCCTTGCACTCCTCCGCCGTGTACTTCGGCGGCTCGAAGCGGTGGTCCCGGAAGCTCAGGGACATGGACTGCCCGAAGTCCTCGATCGGGGAGATCTCGGCGAAGATCTCCTCCAGGCCCGAGGTGGTCGGCACATTGGTGTCGCCGCTCTCGGCGGCGGCCTGGACGCGGGCACGCCAGGCGTCGTTGCCGAGCAGCCAGTCAAAGCTCTCAGTCTGCAGACCGAGCAGGTTGGGAGCCTGGAGCGGCTCATGAATCTTGGCGAACGAGATGCGACGCGACGCCGTGCGGGTCGCGATAGCGTCAGCAGTAGGTGCGGAAGAGGTGCGCGAGGCAGCCAAAGGGGGTCCTTCCCTGCGAATGGGTTGCAACCAGCGCCGACCACCGGGGCGGGTGGGGTGCCTGGCGTCCAGGCATGAGTCAGCGCAAAGCGACAGCATAGCCGCTGTGGTAGTGCGTGTCCAGAGTCGTCCGGCGCGGCGACCTGTGGTAGGTGAGGCGGCTGGTGGGTGGTCCCCGGGGTCGTCGCCCACGCGGGACGAGGCCCGCACCGTCTCCGGTGCGGGCCTCGTCCTTGAGCCGGCGTCCCTCAGGCGACGCTGCGCGCGCCGCCGCGGGGGCCGGTCGGGGTCACTTGAGGGTGACGGTGGCGCCGGCGCCCTCGAGCTGCTCCTTGGCCTTGTCCGCGGCGTCCTTGGCAACGCCCTCGAGGACGGGCTTCGGGGCGCCGTCGACGAGGTCCTTGGCCTCCTTCAGGCCGAGGGAGGTCAGGGCGCGCACCTCCTTGATGACCTGGATCTTCTTGTCGCCGACCGACTCGAGGATGACGTCGAACTCGGACTTCTCCTCGGCGGCCTCCTCGCCACCGGCGGCACCACCGGCGGCCGGCGCGGCGGCGACGGCGACGGGGGCGGCGGCGGTGACCTCGAAGGTCTCCTCGAACTGCTTCACGAACTCGGAGAGCTCGATGAGGGTGAGCTCCTTGAAAGCCTCGATGAGCTCTTCGGTGCTGAGCTTCGCCATGGTTGGCGTTCCTTCCTGGTTGTCCTGCTACGCGAGCAGAGGTGGGGGTGGTGCGTGCCGGTGCCTGAAGGCTCAGGCCTCGGCGGCCTGCTTCTCGCGCAGGGCCTCGATGGTGCGGGCGGCCTTGGTGGCCGGCGCGGTGAAGAGGTAGGCAGCCTGGAACAGGGCCGCCTTGAACGCGCCGGCTGCCTTGCCCAGCAGCACGTCGCGGGACTCGAGCTCGGCGAGCTTGGAGACGTCCTCGGCGGAGAGCTTGCGACCCTCCAGGACCCCACCCTTGATCACGAGCTGAGGGTTCGCCTTGGCGAAGTCACGCAGCGACTTGGCCGCCTCGACCGGCTCACCGGTCACGAAGGCGATCGCCGTCGGGCCCGTGAGGTCGCCGTCGAGCACGTCGACGCCGGCCTCCTTCGCCGCGATGGCCGTCAGCGTGTTCTTCACCACGGCGTAGCTTGCGTTACCGGCGAGCGAGCGGCGCAGCTGCTTGAGCTGGGCGACGCTGAGCCCGCGGTACTCGGTCAGCATGACGGCGCTCGACGCACGGAACTGCTCCGTGAGCTCGGCAACCGCTGCCGCCTTGTCAGGCCTCGCCATGGCCCTCCTTCCGATAGTGCCGCGCGGTCGAGGGTCCAGACATCAGAAAAGCCCCGTGCGCAGACGGCACGGGGCTCGGCCCGCCTCTGGGGCGGGAAGCTGTACACACCTGCGCTGGCTCCGCTGCTGCGGACTTGGCCCCGTTGTCACGGGCGACCGGCGGTCTTTGGCAGAAAGAACAGTACCGGGCGCGGGCGGCTGGGGGCAAACGTCCGGGGCGCGCCGGGGTCCCCCGGGGCGGTGACGTTGGCCACGCGGGTGCGAGTCGACCCAGCGGGGTCGGTCGCGCTGTCTCCCCGCACAGGCACTACCTAGAGGCACACTTTCGCTACCTCGCGGCGGAACGGGCGCGGCCCGGCGACGGCGGTACCGGCTCGTCCGTGGACAAGGCGGCTTCGCCGCGCGCGCCCCAGCGCGAACGGCCCGGCACCCTCGCGGGTGCCGGGCCGTCGTGCGTGCGTGCGGGCCTGTGTCAGGCGGCGTCCTCGGTCTTGAGGTTGCGCGTCTTCGTGGCGTCCAGCGGGATGCCGGGGCCCATGGTGGTGCTGATGGTGGCCTTCGTGATGTAGCGGCCCTTGGAGCTGGCCGGCTTCAGACGCAGGACCTCCTCCTGCGCCGCGGCGTAGTTGTCCACCAGCTGCTCGTCCGTGAAGGACGCCTTGCCGATGATGAAGTGCAGGTTCGAGTGCTTGTCCACGCGGAACTCGATGCGGCCGCCCTTGATGTCGGACACGGCCTTGGCCACGTCCATCGTCACGGTGCCGGTCTTCGGGTTCGGCATGAGACCACGCGGGCCGAGCACGCGGCCGAGGCGGCCGACCTTGCCCATGAGGTCGGGGGTCGCCACGGCGGCGTCGAAGTCGGTGTACCCGGCCGCGACCTTCTCGATCAGCTCGTCGCCGCCGACCTCGTCCGCCCCGGCCTCGATGGCCTGGTTGGCCCGCTCACCGACGGCGAAGACCAGGACCCGAGCGGTCTTGCCGGTGCCGTGCGGCAGGTTGACGGTGCCGCGAACCATCTGGTCTGCCTTGCGGGGGTCGACGCCGAGGCGGAAGACGACCTCGACGGTGGCGTCGAACTTGGTGGTGGACGTCTCCTTCGCCAGGCGCACGGCCTGGAGGGGGGCGTACACCTCGCCGTCGTGGATCTTCTCCACGGCCTGGCGGTACTTCTTGCTGCGCGTTGCCATCTGCTTCTCCTTGAGCAGTCGTGGTACGGGTCGGCGCGGACCCTGCCACTGCGCGCCCGGGGGCGCGGATTCGGATGTTCGGTCAGCCCTCGACGGTGATGCCCATGGAACGGGCGGTGCCGGCGATGATCTTCTCGGCGGCCTCAAGGTCGTTGGCGTTGAGGTCTTCCTGCTTGGTGCGGGCGATCTCCTGCACCTGCTCACGGGTGATCTTGGCGACCTTCACCGTGTGCGGGGTGGCAGAGCCCTTCGCCACACCGGCGGCCTTCTTGATCATCTCCGCGGCCGGCGGGGTCTTGGTGATGAACGTGAAGGAGCGGTCCTCGTAGACCGTGATCTCCACCGGGATCACGTTGCCGCGCTGCGACTCGGTGGCCGCGTTGTAGGCCTTGCAGAACTCCATGATGTTCACGCCGTGCTGACCCAGCGCGGGGCCGATCGGCGGCGCGGGGGTCGCGGCGCCGGCCTGGATCTGGAGCTTGATCAGGCCTGCAACCTTCTTCTTGGGGGGCATGTTCGGGTCCTTACGGTTCTTCCTCGGGTGTGGCCGGACCGGACGTCCGGCGCGGTGCTGCCGCGCGTCAGATCTTGGCGACCTGCGAGAACGACAGCTCGACCGGCGTCTCCCGGCCGAAGATCGTGACGAGCACCTTGAGCTTCTGGCTCTCGGGGCTGATCTCGGAGATGGTGGCGGGCAGCGTCTCGAACGGCCCGTCGGTGACGGTGACCGACTCGCCCACCTCGAAGTCCACCTGGATCGGCGCGGCGGCCTGACCACCGGCCGCCGCCTTCGCGGGCGCGGCGGCGGTCTTCGCCTGAATGTTGGCGGCCAGCATCGAGAAGACCTCGTCCTCGGTCAGCGGCACCGGCTGGTGGGTGTTGCCCACGAAGCCCGTGACGCCGGGCGTGTGGCGCACGGCGCCCCAGGACTCGTCGGTCATGTCCATGCGCACGAGGGTGTAGCCCGGCACGCGGACGCGGTTGACCAGCTTGCGCTGGGAGTTCTTGATCTCCACGACCTCTTCCATGGGGACCTCCACCTGGTAGATGTAGTCCTCCATGTTCAGGCTCTGGATGCGGTTCTCCAGGTTGGCCTTCACGCGCTTCTCGTACCCGGCGTAGGTGTGCACGACGTACCACTGGCCGGGCAGCGTGCGCAGCTCGCGGCGGAACGCCTCGGCGGGGTCGAGCTCCTCGGCCTCGGCCTCGGCGGTCTCACCCTCGGCGGCCTCGGCCTCCTCGCCCTCGGCGGGAGCCTCGGCCTCCTCCGTGGCCTCGTCGGCGGCCGGCTCGACGTCGTCGTCGGCCTCGGTGGTCAGCTCGTCCTCGGCGGCAGCGGGCGCGTCGACGTCGGCGCCCAGGGCACCGACCTCCGGCTGTGCGGACTCGGCCGACGCCTCGTCGAGGTTCGTAGGCTCGAGGTTCTCAGACACAGGCGACCTGCTTTCTGCTCAGTTGGGACTTCGCTGGCGGGTCAGCCAGCTGGGGGCGGGCGGACGACGTCATGTGGCTCAGCCGAAGACCCACAGCACGAGCTGGCCGAAGCCCAGGTCGAGCAGGCCCACGTAGACGCCGATCGCCGCCACGAAGACGAGCACGACGACGAAGTAGGTCATCAGCTCGCTGCGCGTGGGGCGCACGACCTTCTTGAGCTCGGCGATGACCTGACGGAAGAACAGGACGATCCGGCCGAAGAACCCGCGCTTCTTGACGTCTCGTTCGGACGTGCTGCGGGCGCGCTCGGGCCGCCCCGAGGTCGCGCTTGCAGACTCGCTCACAGGTCCATCCCTCACGGTTTCCGGCCAGGTCCTCTCGCCGCCCCGTGGGGCGGGTCAGGCTCGCCGGGTGGCGGAGCCTTCAGGACGCCTCGGCCCCTGCTGGTCAGGAGCCAGTCCTGGCAGGGCAGGAGGGACTCGAACCCACAACCGCCGGTTTTGGAGACCGGTGCGCTACCAATTGCGCCACTGCCCTATCAGCGATCGGCGTCCGCGGGAGCCGGAGAGCACCTCGTGGGCGTGCTCCAGTCTGGTGGACGTCAACCACCGCCGTCGAGTGTACGGCCTCATCAGCACTTTGGTCGAACCCGCTCCGCAGGGAGCCTGGTCACACCCGTCCCGCGGGCCTCGCCGACGGCGGGACACCAGCCTACCCGCAGCGGCGCGGGGTGGGTCGCCCCGACGGCGCGGGCCAGGTCCTCCCGACGGCGCGGGCCGGTCCTCCCGACGGGCGTGGCCCGCGCCCGGTCCAGGACCCGACCGGCCCGTGTGCCGTCCACGTGGCGCGTGCCACGATAGGGCGCGTGAGCGCACCCATCTCCCCCGTGACCAAGCCCCGCGTGTCCGCACGCCTGGCGGCGATCGCCGAGTCGGCCACCCTGGCCGTGGACGCGAAGGCCAAGGCCCTCAAGGCCGCCGGTCGTCCCGTCATCGGCTTCGGCGCCGGCGAGCCGGACTTCCCGACGCCCGACTACATCGTCGAGGCCGCCGTCGCCGCCGCGAAGGACCCGGCCAACCACCGGTACACCCCCGCCAAGGGCATGCCCGCCCTGCGCGAGGCCATCGCGGCCAAGACGCTGCGCGACTCCGGCTACGAGGTCTCCCCGGACAACATCCTCGTCACCAACGGCGGCAAGCAGGCCGTCTACGAGGCCTTCGCCGCGGTGCTCGACCCGGGCGACGAGGTGCTGCTGCCGGCGCCGTACTGGACCACCTACCCCGAGGCCATCAAGCTCGCCGGCGGCGTGCCCGTGGAGGTCTTCGCCGGGGTGGACCAGGAGTACCTGGTCACCGTCGACCAGCTCGAGGCGGCGCGCACCCCGGCGACGAAGGCGCTGCTGTTCTGCTCGCCGTCCAACCCCACCGGGGCGGTGTACTCCCCGGCGCAGACCGAGGCGATCGGCCGCTGGGCGGTCGAGCACGGCATCTGGGTCATCACCGACGAGATCTACGAGCACCTCGTCTACGACGACGCGGTGTTCACCCCGATCCAGAAGGTCGTGCCCGACCTGGTCGACACCTCCATCGTGCTCAACGGCGTCGCGAAGACGTACGCCATGACCGGCTGGCGCGTGGGCTGGCTCATCGGCCCCAGCGACGTCGTCAAGGCGGCCACCAACCTGCAGTCGCACCTGACCTCCAACGTCGCGAACGTCTCCCAGCGCGCCGCCATCGCCGCCCTGAGCGGTGACCTCTCCGCCGTCGACCACATGCGCACGGCCTTCGACCGCCGCCGCCGGACCATGGTGGAGATGCTCCGGGCGATCGACGGCGTCCAGCTGCCCACCCCGCGCGGGGCCTTCTACGCCTACCCCTCCATCGAGGGGATCCTCGGGCGGACCATCCGCGGGCGCACGGTGACCACCTCCGCCGACCTGGCGAGCCTCATCCTCGACGAGGTCGAGGTCGCCGTCGTGCCCGGCGAGGCGTTCGGCCCGAGCGGGTTCCTCCGTCTGAGCTACGCGCTCGGCGACGACGACCTCGCCGAGGGCGTCGGGCGCATCCAGGAGCTGCTCGCCTGACCAGCCGCTCGACGGGCCGGGACCGGACGGTCCCGGCCCGTCGTCGTTCCTGGTGGACGCCGGGCGCCGCGCCGGCTCGCGCGCGCGGCTCACCGCACCCGCGCGTCCACCGGGCCGTCGAGCGTCGAGAACGCCGGCTCGTGGCGCAGGTCCGGGTCGTGGGCGGATCGTCGGGTACAGGCCGGTCCCCAGGAGCAGCGGGATGAGCACGAACGGCCCCCACACCGCAGCAATGCGGCCGCTGAGTGTCCCAAAAGTACCGGCCGCTGCGGCCGCACGTCGGGCGCGGGGGCGACGGCGGCGCCTCCTCGGGCGGGCCGCCGGTGCGGCGCAGCCGGAGCGGTCCGCCGCAGGCGGGGCGGGTCAGTCGTGCCGGCCCCGCAGGTCGCCGACCACCCGCTCGAGGCTCGGCGCCGGGATCGCGTGCTCGGCGGCCAGGGCGAGCAGGTTCCCGCCGAGCGCCTCCAGCTCGCTCGCCCCGCCGCGGCGCACGTCGTGCTGGAGCGAGGACTCCAGCGTGCCGGGCAGCTTGCGCAGCGCGGCCATGAGTCGCTCGGGCTCCAGCGTCAGCCCCTCGGCCGTGGCGACCGCGGCGACCTCCTCGACGACGCCGGCGGTCACCGCGGGGTCGCGCTCGAGCGCCGGCCCGATGGGCAGGTCCGTCCAGCTGGTGAGCAGCGCCGTGGGGGCCAGGAAGCTGTACTTGCGCCACAGCACCTCGTTCTCGCTGCCCCCGGTGCGCACGGTGACGCCCGCCCGGGCGAGCGCCTCGGGCACGGCCCCGCCGGCGGCCGCGTCCGGGACGGTGACGATGCAGTACCCCCCGCGGTGGACGATGGCCTCCTGCTCCCGCGCGGCCTCGACCTGGATGGACGCGCAGGCGACGTCCTCGAGGCCGGCCGCGTGCAGCGCCCGGGCATGGGCGGTGCCGTTGAGCAGCGCGAGCACCGCCCGCGGCCGGGCGGCGACGATGCCGGGCAGGACGTCGTCGAGGGCGTAGGCCTTGACCGCCAGGACGACGGCGGAGCCGGCGGGGACCGCGGTGGTCGCCGGGACGTGCGCCGTCCACGTGCCGAAGGCGTCCGAGCGCACCTGCAGCCCCTCGGCGGCGATGCGCTGGGCGGTCGCCGGACGCGCGACGGCGACGACGTCCTCCCCCGCGCGGTGCAGCAGCGCGGCGAGCAGGCCGCCCACGGCCCCGGGTCCGACGACGGTGATCATGTCCGGCTCCCTTTCCACGGCGACGCGGGGAGGCTATCGCGCGGCGTCCGCAGTGCCGAACGCGCGCGTGCACCGGGGACCGCGGTTGGGTACGCGCGCATGGCGCAACCGAGGACCGGGGCGGGCCGCGCCGGGCGGTCCGGCGCCCGGCCCGGACCGGCCGAGGGTCAGTGCGGGCCGCGCTGGGCGAGCAGCTCGCGCCCGCGCGCCAGCCAGGCCTCCGCGCGGGCCAGGCGCCCCTCGGCGTCCGCCAGCCACTCCCCGCCGTCCGAGCGCCGCGCCCCGGCCACGAGCGAGAGGACCACCCCCGCGCACCGCGCGTGCAGCGCCACGGGGTCGACGAGCTGCTCGCACGCGCGGGTCCAGCCCTCCAGCAGGTCGGGCACGTGCGGGTAGGTCGCGGGCGCCAGGTGCGGCAGCACGCTGACGTGCCCGAGGAGGCAGGCCAGGTCGTCCACCCGGTGCCCCGGCCCGACGGCATCGACGTCGAGCAGCGCCGTCACCGCCACGACCTCCTCGCGCGGGTCCATGAGCACGTTGGCCTCGTAGAAGTCCCCATGGGTGGGCACCACCGGCCCGGGGTCGGCGACGGCGAGCAGGTCGTCGATGCCGTCCGCGAGCGCCCGGGCCCGGTCGGCGTGCTCGGGCAGCACGGTCGCCGCGGCGTGGGCGTAGTGGTGGGCGCGTTCGGACCACGCGGGCCGGCGGGGCAGGTCGAGCGCGGCCGCGGGCAGGGCGTCGAGGGTGCGCAGCAGCGCGGCCAGCACGGCCGGTGCCGCCCGGCCCAGGCCCCGGGCCAGCAGGTTCGACAGCGCGATCCCGCGCCCCTCCCCCAGCAGCACGAGGCCGTCGTCGTCGGCGCGCAGCACCTGCGGGGCCGGCACCCCGGCGGCGGTGAGCATGCGGTGCCGGTCGGCGAACACGCGGGCGCCGGAGGGGCGGACCACCTTGAGGTACGCCGTCGCGTCGGGCTCCGAGCGCCGCACGCGCAGCACCGCCCGCCGGGTGGGCCGGTAGGCCAGCAGCTCGACGGTCACCGGCGTGCCGAGCCGGCGCGAGAGCGCGGTGGCGTCGCAGGCCACCGGCAGCGCGGGCAGCTCGGGATCGGCCGGGTGGCGCCACAGGTGGATCGCCGGGCCGTCCCCGGCCTGCTCGAGCCGCACGAGGCCCGGGCCGGCGCGGTGGCTGAGGCGCGCCGTCGTCGCGCACAGATACTCCTCGGTGCGCAACGGCGCGGGCGTGCCGGGCAGGTCCCGCTCGACGGTGACCGTGTACCCCACCGTGACCCCGGCGCCGGGGCGGTGGTGGACGGTGTGGACCTGCCACGCCACGAGGCGGCTGCCCTCGACGTCGAGGGCGCCCGCGAGCATGGTCCCGGCCTCCGGCCCGGTGAGCAGCGCGACGTCGGCCGGCTCGTGCTGCGCGGCGACGGGAACGGTCATGGCTCATAGTGCATCACGTCGTGGCGCCGGTTCACCCACGGACACGAGCCAGAAACGGGCCTGCGCCCGGCACCGGCCGCCGGCGCGGGCCGGCCGCGCGTCGGCCGGGCCGCCGTGGGTCGTCCGCCGGGCCCGGTGGCAGACTCGACCAGGTGCGTGACCTCCAGGCCCTCCCGAAGGCGCATCTCCACCTGCACTTCACCGGTTCCATGCGGCTCGCGACCCTGTCCGAGCTCGCCCGCGAGCAGGGCATCGTGCTGCCCGAGCACCTCCTCGACAACCAGGCGCTGCACGTGCCGGCGGACCAGCGCGGCTGGTTCCGCTTCCAGCGCTCCTACGACGCCGCGCGCGCCGTCGTCCGCTCCGAGGACGCGCTGCGCCGCATCGTGCGCGAGGCCGCGGAGGACGACGCCGCCGAGGGCTCGCGGCGCCTGGAGATCCAGGTGGACCCGACCTCCTACGCCCCGTTCGTCGGCGGCATCACCCCGGCGCTGGAGATCATCCTCGACGAGGCCGCGCTCGCCAGCGCCGCCACCGGCGTCGAGGTCGGCGTCATCGTCGCTGCCTCCCGCACCCGCCACCCGCTCGACGCCCGCACGCTGGCCCGGCTGGCCGCCGCGCACGCCGGGGACGGTCCCGGGCAGGTCATCGGCTTCGGGCTGAGCAACGACGAGCGGCGCGGGAACACCGCCGACTTCGCCCCGGCCTTCCGCATCGCCCGGCACGCCGGGCTGGCCGGGGTGCCCCACGGCGGGGAGCTGCTGGGGCCCGAGCACGTGCGCGACGTCGTCGCCCACCTCAAGCCGGCCCGCCTCGGCCACGGGGTGCGCTCGGCCGAGGACCCCGACCTGCTCGCCCGGCTCGTCGACGCGGGCATCGCCCTGGAGGTCTGCCCGACCTCCAACGTCTCCCTCGGTGTCTACCCCGACCCGGCCCACGTGCCGCTGCCCCAGCTGCTCGACGCGGGCGCCCAGGTGGCGCTGGGTGCGGACGACCCGCTCCTCTTCCGCTCCCGCCTCGCCGACCAGTACCGCATCGCCCGGGACGTCCACGGCCTCGACGACGACGCCCTGGCGGACCTGGCCCGCTCCTCGATCCGGGCGTCGCTGGCGTCCGAGCGGTCCAAGCAGGCCATGCTCACCGACGTCGACGCCTGGCTGGCCCGCGACCCCGTGCCGGCCGCATGAGGGGGCCCCGGGCGGTCGCGCTCGGGCACGGCGGGCAGCCGCCCGAGGGCGGGCAGCCGCCCGAGGGCGCAGGGCCGCCGCCGTGGCGCCAGGCGGGGGCGTGGGCGGCGGACTACGCCTTCGCCGCGCGCGGCCTGGCGCGGGCCGGGGCCGGGTGGCTGCGCCGCTCGCGGCCGGACGCGTTCCGGGTCGCGGAGGGTCCCGGCACCCCGGTGCTGCTCCTACCCGGCATCTACGAGTCGTGGCGCTTCCTCGAGCCGCTCGCCGCGCACCTGCACGCCGGCGGCCACCCGGTGCACGTGGTGAGCGCGCTCGGGCTCAACAGCGCCGAGGTCCTCGACGGCGCGGCGCGGGCGGCGCGGTACCTGCACGAGGCCGGGCCGGGCGACGTCGTCGTCGTGGCCCACTCCAAGGGCGGCCTGGTGGGCAAGGCGCTGATGCTGCGCGAGGAGCGCGTGCGCGGGATGGTCGCGGTGGCCACCCCATGGGCGGGGTCGAGCTACGCGGCGCTCTTCCCGCCGTGGTCGCCCGTGCGCCGCCTGGCCCCCCGCAGCGCCGGGCTGCTGGCGCTGGCGCGCGACCGCGCGGTGGACGACCGCATCATCGCCATCGTGCCCGCGTGGGACCCGCACATCCCGTCCGGCTCCCGCCTGCCCGGCGCGCGCCGCAACGTCGAGGTGGCCGCGAGCGGGCACTTCCGGGTGCTGGCCGACCCCGAGGTGCTGGCGGAGGTCGACCGCGCCGTCGCGGAGCTGGCCTGAGGCGTCAGAGGCCGACGCCCAGCAGCACCGGCTCGGGCACCAGCGTGATCCCGAAGGCCTCGCGCACCCCGTCCCGCACCGCGCGGGCCAGCCCGACGAGGTCCGCCGCCGTCGCCCCGCCGCGGTTGGTCAGCGCGAGGGCGTGCTTGGTCGACAGCGTGGCCGGCGCCCCCAGGCCGAAGCCCTTGTCGAAGCCGCCGTGGGAGATCAGCCACGCGGCGGAGGTCTTGACGAGCCCGTCCACCGTGGGCGCCGCGGCGCCGATCTGCCCGATGCGGGTGTGGTCGGTCACCGGGTAGCGCGGCGCCTCCGCCGGGAGCTGGGCGTCGGCCTCCGCCACGGTCAGGATCGGGTTGGTGAAGAACGAGCCCGCCGACCAGGTGTCGTGATCGGTGGCGTCGAGGACCATGCCCTTGCTCCGGCGCAGCGCGAGCACCGCCTCGCGCACCTCGGCCGCCGGCACCCGGGCGCCGACGTCGACGCCGAGCCGGCGGGCGAGCTCGGGGTAGCGCACCGGCGCCGAGAGCGTGGCCAGGCGCATCTGGAAGCTGACCTCGAGGACGACGAACCGCGGGGTGGGCCCCCAGGTGCGGCCGCCGCCGGCGGTCGCGTCGGTGAGGGAGCGCTTGAGGACCGAGGTGCGGTAGCCCAGGCCGAGCTCGCCGACGGCGAGCATCCGGGTGCGCCGCTCGAGGCGGTCGTACACCCGCACCGACGAGAGCGTCTCGGCCACCTCCTGGCCGTAGGCGCCGACGTTCTGCACCGGGGTGGCGCCGGTGGAGCCGGGGATGCCGGAGAGGGCCTCGACGCCCATCCACCCCTCGGCGACGGCGGTGGCCACCACCTCGTCCCACGGCTGGCCGGCGGGGACGGTGAGGTTGGCGCCGGCGCAGGAGGAGTCCGACTGGCCGGCGAGACCGCGGCGGGCGTCGCGCACGACGACGCCGTCGAACCCGGCGTCCGCGGCGAGCAGGTTCGACCCGCCGCCCAGGACGAGGACCGGGGTGCCGGCGTCGTCGGCGCCGCGCACGGCCTCGACGAGCTCGGCCTCGGTGCTCGCCTCGACGTAGCCGGCGACCGGGCCGCCCACCCGCAGCGTGGTCAGCTCGGCCAGCGTGGGGGTGCCGGCGGCGAAGGTGGCGCCGGCGGGGGCGGCGAGGGAGGTCACGGGGGCTGAGGTCACGCCTCCAGGGTACGAGGGGGCGCCGTCGGCCGGCCCTGTGACCCTCGCCGCCCGCCGGGGCGTCACCGCAGCTGGACCAGCGCCTGCGCCTTGGCGAGCACGCTCACCCCGCCGGTGGTGACGGTGAGGTCGACGCGCACGGAGCTGGCCGCGAGGTCCACCGCGCCGGCCTTGCCGACGACGACGACCTCCGCCGTGCCGGGGTCGGGCACCTCCACGGGGCGGGTGAAGCGCACGCCGTAGTCGACGACGGCGCCGGGGTCGCCGGCCCAGTCCTCCACCGCCGCGGCCGCGAGGCCCATGGTCGCCATGCCGTGGGCGATGACCCCGGGCAGCCCGACCTCGCGGGCGACGCGGTCGTTGTAGTGGATGGGGTTGAAGTCCCCGCTGGCGCCGGCGTAGCGCACGAGCAGCGCCCGGTCCACCGCGAAGGTGCGGCGGAAGAGCTCCTCGCCGATCTCGACCTCGGTGAGGACGGGCTGCTCGGGCACTGCGGGCTCCTGGTTGTCGCTCATCGGCCCTCCCCCCGCACGGCGAGCGTGGAGCGCACGGTGGCCACCGGGGCGTCGTCGGCGTCGGCGATCTCCGCGCGCGTGCTGACCAGGGTCAGCCCGGCCCGCTCGAGGATCTTGTCGACATGGACCGTGGTGCGCAGCCGGTCACCGGCCACGATCGGCCGGTGGTGGGTGAAGCGCTCCTCGGCGTGGACGACCCGGGAGAAGTCGATCCCGGCCTCCTCGCTGCCCACGTAGGCCTGCTCGGCGCGCTGGGCGACGACGACGGCGAAGGTCGGGGTGGCGACGACGTCGGCGTACCCCAGGGCCCAGGCGGCGTCCGGGTCGTAGTGGGCCGGGTGGGTGGCACCGGTGGCCCGGGCCATCTCGGCGATCTTCACCCGGGAGACCTCGTAGGTCTCGGTGGGGGCATAAGAACGCCCCACGAGCGTCGCATTGACGCCGGTGGGGCGGGTGCTGCTCTCGGTCATCGCCCCAGACTAGGGCAGGGCGGTGACCGAGCGGGTCAGCGGGTCTCGCGGTGCGTGGTCTTGGCGTTGCAGCGCGGGCAGTACTTCGCCAGCTCGAGCCGGTCGGGGTTGTTCCGACGGTTCTTCTTGGTGATGTAGTTGCGCTCCTTGCACACCTCGCAGGCGAGGGTGATCTTGGGGCGAACGTCGGTGGACTTGCTGGCCACGGCGGTTCCTCACGTATCGGTCGTGCGAGCGGCCATTCCCGGCTGCTTCGTCTGTTCCATGCTGGTAGCGGGGGCGGGGCTCGAACCCGCGACCTCACGATTATGAGTCGTGCGCTCTCACCAACTGAGCTACCCCGCCGCGTCCTGCGGACCGCACCACTTTACCTGCCGCGCGCCGCGGGCGGTAGCGGTCCGTAGACCAGAGCCCCGAAAGGGAATCGAACCCTTGACCTTCTCCTTACCATGGAGACGCTCTGCCGACTGAGCTATCGGGGCAGCGGTGAAGACACTACACACCCGGGGGCCCGGAGGTGAAATCCGGATGGCCCCTTCGGGCCGTGAGTCCGCTCACAGGCCGGCGGTGGGGCCTCGGGCGCCGGCCCGGGGGGCCGTGATGCCTGGCCGTCGGCGTGCCCTCCGGGGCGCGTGCCGGCTGGTGCGGGCGCCGGCTGGTGCGGGTGCCGGCCGCCGCGGCATGCGCGGCCGTTCTCGCCGCAGGCTGTCCGCCGCGCCGACCGCGGGTGGCACGCCGGGCGCGCTCGACGCGAACGGCCGCTCGGCGCGCGAGCGGCCGCCGGGGCGATCGGCCCCGGACCCCGTGGACAGGCCCCAGACATGACAACGGCCCACCACCGCTGCGCGCAGGTGATGGGCCGGTCCGTGGCGAGTGCAGGATTCGAACCTGCGAAGCATTCCGCGGCTGATTTACAGTCAGCTCCCTTTGGCCGCTCGGGCAACTCGCCTCGCACCCCGTAAGGTGCACACGGAACGATAGCAACAACTCGCGGGTGGTCGTTAACCGGCTCGGGGGCGAGGAAGGTCACACCGGCGCGCCCCGCGGCGTGGACCGCGCCCCGCCCGGAGACCCCCGCCGCACCATCCAGGAGGAGAGCGTCATGGCCGATTCGTCGTTCGACGTCGTCAGCAAGGTCGACCACCAGGAGGTCGACAACGCGGTCAATCAGGCCGCCAAGGAGATCGCCCAGCGCTACGACTTCAAGAACGTCGGCGCCTCGGTCACGCTCGCGGGCGAGACCATCACGATGACCGCGAACTCCCCCGAGCGGGTCAAGGCGGTCCTCGACGTCCTGGAGTCCAAGCTCATCAAGCGTGGCGTCTCGCTCAAGTCCCTGGACACCGGCGACGGCGAGCCGAAGGCGTCGGGCAAGGAGTACCGGCTCGTCGGCTCCCTCAAGGAGGGGCTGGGTCAGGACGTGGCGAAGAAGATCACCAAGCTCGTCCGCGACGAGGGCCCCAAGGGCGTCAAGGCGCAGATCACCGGCGACGAGGTGCGGGTGACCTCGAAGAGCCGCGACGACCTCCAGCAGGTCATCGCCCTGCTCAAGGGCGCCGATGACATCGACGCGGCGCTGCAGTTCACCAACTACCGCTGACGGCCCCGCGGGCGGGGACCCAGCAGCACCGCGAGGTCGAGGTTCCGGTCATGCCTGTGACCAACACCTCGACCTCGTGGGCCTCGGACGAGCGAACGCTCAGCGACTCGCCAGGCGCAGGGCCGCTTCGCTCGGGTCGCGCACGTCCCAGGGGCGGTCCACCAGCTGGCGCCACGTGAACCGCAGCACGGTGTCGCCGGCGAGCGTCAGGGCGTTGAGCCTCTCACGCTCGGCCTCGAAGTCGGCGTGCGCGATTCGGCCGTCAACCTCGGCGACGAGCCTGGGAAGGCGCTGCAGAGGCGCCCGCGGCACAGCGCCCTTCGAGGACGAGGCCGCGCTGGGTGCCTGCTGCCATGCCCGGGGCCGGGCGACCGGGCCACGCTCACCCGCGACGAGGTCGAGGTACCGGCTGCTGTCACAGCCAACCCCTCGACACCTCGACCTGGCTGGGGGCGGCGCCCCTCAGTACCCCGCCATGCGCTCCAGGCGCGCGATCCGCTCGTTCATCGGCGGGTGGGTGGAGAACATCTTCGCCACCCCGCCCGCGCGGAACGGGTTGGCGATCATCATGTGGCTGACGTTCTCCAGCCGCTGGGTCGGCTGCAGCGGCTGGGCAGCGGTGCCGCGGTCGAGCTTGCGCAGGGCCGAGGCCAGGGCGAGCGGGTCGCCGGTGAGCTGGGCGCCGTCCTCGTCGGCGTCGAACTCGCGGGTCCGGGAGATGGCCAGCTGGATGAGCGACGCGGCGATCGGCGCGAGCAGCGCCGTCGCCAGCAGCGCCAGCGGGTTGGCGTTCCGGTCGCGGCCGCCGAAGAACACGAGGAACTGCGCCACGGCGGTGATCAGGCCGGCGAACGCCGCGGCCACCGAGGAGGTGAGGATGTCCCGGTTGTACACGTGCATGAGCTCGTGGCCCAGCACCCCGCGCAGCTCGCGCGGCTCGAGGATGCGCACGATGCCCTCGGTGACGCACACCGCGGCGTTGCGCGGGTTCCGGCCCGTCGCGAAGGCGTTGGGTTGCGCCGTCGGGGCGATGTAGATCCGCGGCATCGGCTGGCGCGCGGTGGTGGCGAGCTCGCGGACCATCGCGTAGAGCCACGGCGCCTCGGCCTCGCTGACCGGGCGGGCGGCCATGGCCCGGATCGCCAGCTTGTCGGAGTTCCAGTAGCCGTAGAACGTCGTCCCGAGGCCGATGAGGGCGAAGATCCAGATGAACGACGAGCTGCCCGTCCCCGAGGCCACCAGGGCCCCCACGGCGAGCAGGATGACCCACATCACCGCGAAGAGGAGGGTGGTTTTCAGCCCGTTGTGGTGCCGGTCCGTCATGGTGGTCGCTGCTCCTGGTCGGTCAAGATCCGTGCCGGGGCGCGCCGTGGGGCGCACGGCGGGCCTGACACCCTCTTGAACGCCGACGGCGCCTCGTTCGTTCCGGACGCCCGTCAGGGCAGCCCGGCCGCGACCAGAAGGGCAGCCCGGCCGCGGGGGAGGCGTCAGCGCAGGCCGGGGGCGAGGCTCAGAGCAGGCGGCCGTCGTGCTCCTCGCCACGGGAGATCGCCGTCATCGTCTCGCGCTGGACGACCTTGACCCGCTCGCGGTCCAGCCCGTTGTACCGCTCGGCCAGGGACCTCTCGAAGGCGTCGAGCAGCTCCCAGCCCTCCCAGGTGGTGTAGCGCACCCCGGCGGCCTCGAGCGCGGCGAGCATGGCGTCGTGGCCGACGCCGGCCTCGTCCTCGCTGCGGGCGTGGAGCAGCCCGGCCTGGGCGTCCTCGACGAGGTGGGCGATCGTCTGCTGGGCGTCGGACTTCGTCGAGCCGATGAGGCCGACCGGGCCGCGCTTGATCCAGCCGGTGGCGTACACGCCGGGCAGGTACTCGCCGTCCGCGCCGAGGACGCGGCCCTCGGTGTTGGGGATGACGCCGCTGCGCTCGTCGAACGGCAGCCCCGACACCGCCGAGCCGAAGTAACCCACGGCGCGGTAGACGGCCTGGACCGGGGTGTCGACGAACTCCCCGGTGCCGCGCACCGACCCGTCGCCGGTCAGCTCGGTGCGCTCGGTGCGGATGGCCTCGACCTTGCCGTCGCCGAGGATCTCGACCGGGCGGTGCAGGAAGTGCAGGTGGATGCGGCGCGAGGCGGTGCGCTCGGCGGGGTCGCGCAGCGTCCAGTCCATCAGCGTCTTGACGACCTGCTTGGTCTGGTTCGACGAGCGGATGGCCTCCTCCGAGCCGGCGTCGAACTGGAAGTCCTCGTCGTAGACGATGACGTCGACGTCGGGCACCTTGCCCAGCTCGCGCAGCTCCAGCGGGGTGAACTTCACCTGGGCGGGGCCGCGGCGGCCGAAGACGTGGACGTCCGTGACCGGGCTGCGGCGCAGCCCCTCGGCCACGTTGTCCGGGATCTCGGTGACCATGAGGTCGTCGACGTGCTTGGCGAGCATGCGCGCGACGTCGAGGGCCACGTTGCCCACGCCGACGACGGCGACCTCCTTGGCCTCCAGCGGCCAGGTGCGCGGCACGTCAGGGTGGCCGTCGTACCAGGAGACGAAGTCGGCGGCGCCGAAGGAGCCGGGCAGCTCGACGCCGGGGATGTTCAGCGGAGCGTCGCGGTCGGAGCCGGTGGAGAAGATGACGGCGTCGTAGTGCTTCTGCAGCTCCTCCAGCGTCACGTCCTGGCCGACGTCGACGTTGCCGATGAGGCGGATGTCGCCGCGCTGGAGGATCTTGTACAGCGCGACGATGATCTGCTTGATCCGCGGGTGGTCCGGGGCGACGCCGTAGCGCACCAGCCCGAAGGGGGCGGGGAGCCGCTCGAAGAGGTCGATGCTCACCTCCAGCCCGGACTTGGACAGGATGTCGGCGGCGTAGATGCCGGCGGGTCCGGCGCCGACGAGTGCCACGCTGAGCGGGCGGGAGCTGGTCACGGGTGCCTCTCGTGCAGGGTGTACGGGACGACCGCGACGCACCAGCGCGCGGCTGGGTCGCGGAAAACCACCCTCCAGTCTACGGCCGCGCACCCATTCCGGCCGGTGAGCGCGGTCACGGCCCCGAGGTGCCAGAGTGGGTCGGTGGCCGATCACTCCCCCGCCGAACGCGCCGGCGCCCCCGCCGCGGCCGCCCCCGCCGGCTCCTCGGCGCCCGCCGCGGACCGCACCGGGCTCGCCCTCGGCCTCTCGTGCTACCTGCTGTGGGGCGCGTTCCCGCTGTACTTCCGGCTGCTCGAGCCGGCCGGCCCGGTGGAGATCGTGGCGCACCGGGCGGTGTGGAGCCTGGGCTTCTGCCTGCTGGCGCTGCTCGTCACCCGCACACTGCGCGACTTCACCGCCGTCCTGCGCCGGCCGCGGGCGGTGGCGCAGCTGGCCCTGGCGGCGGTGCTGGTGGCGACGAACTGGCTGGTCTACGTCTACGGGGTCAACTCCGGCCACACCGTCGACGCCGCGCTGGGGTACTTCATCAACCCGCTGGTCACGGTGCTCCTCGCGGTCGTGGTGCTCCACGAACGCCTCCGGCCCATGCAGTGGGCCGCGACCGGGATCGGCGCCCTGGCCGTGGTGGTCATCACGGTCGGCTACGGGCAGGCGCCGTGGATCGCCCTGGCCCTGGCGGGGTCCTTCGGGCTGTACGGGCTGGCCAAGAACCGGGTGGGGCGGACGGTGGGCGCGCTGCCGGGCCTGGCGGTGGAGACGACGGCGCTGTTCCCGCTCGCGCTGGGCTACCTGCTCTGGCTCGCCCACACGGGCGCCGGGACCTTCGGCGCCGGGGGCGCGGACCGGACCGAGCACATGGTGCTGCTCGCCCTGGCCGGGCCGCTCACCGCGGTCCCGCTGCTGCTCTTCGGGGCCGCGGCGCGGCGCCTGCCGCTGAGCGTCATGGGGATGCTGCAGTACCTCACCCCGGTGCTCCAGCTCCTCGTGGGCGTGGCGCTGTTCCACGAGCCCATGCCTCCGGAGCGGTGGGCGGGCTTCGTGCTCGTGTGGGCGGCCATCGGCGTGCTCACGCTGGACGGGTGGGTGCACCGGCCCCGGCCGGCCCGGGCCGAGCCCTGAGCCCACGCGGCCCCGGCGGCCCGGCGGCCCGGATCAGGCCAGGCGGTCGACCAGCAGCCCGGCGAACGCCCCCAGGGCGTCCTTGACCTCCCCGGCGGGCAGCGGGTCGAGCTCGGCGACGGCGTCCTGCGCCCAGGCGGCGGCGAGGTCGCGGGCCTCGGCGACCACGTCGTGCCCGCGCAGGTCGGCCACGATGGCGCTGAGCGCCTCGTCGGAGCCCAGGTCGCGGCCGAGCCGGTCGAGCAGGGCCAGCCCGGCGGCGTCGAGGGTGCCCTCGGCCGCCCGACGGCGCAGCAGCAGCACCGGCATGGTGTCCACGCCCTCGCGCAGGTCGGTGCCGGGCGTCTTGCCGGTGGTGGCGGCGTCGGCGGAGAGGTCGATGACGTCGTCGGCCAGCTGGAAGGCCACCCCGACCTTCTCGCCGTACCGGGTCAGCGTGTCGGCCACCTCGGCCCCTGCCCCGGAGAAGGTCGCGCCGTAGCGGGCCGCGGCGGCGATGAGCGAGCCGGTCTTGTCGGCGAGCACCCGGATGTAGTGCCCGACCGCCTCCTCCCCGTCCCCGGGCCCGAGGGTCTCGTGCAGCTGGCCCAGGCACAGCCGCTCGAAGGTCTCGGCGTGCACCCGCACGGCGTCGGCGCCCAGCCGGGCCACCATCTGCGAGGCGCGGGCGAAGAGCAGGTCGCCGGTGAGGATCGCCACGGAGTTGCCCCACACCTCGTGGGCGGCCGGCGCCCCGCGGCGCATCGGGGCGGAGTCCATGACGTCGTCGTGGTACAGGGTGGCGAGGTGGGTCAGCTCGACGGCGACGGCTGCGGTGAGCACCTCCTCGTTGACGCCCCCGGCCAGCTCGGCGGTCAGCAGCGTCAGCAGCGGGCGCAGCCGCTTGCCCCCGGCGGCGGCCAGGTGCGCGGCCGGGGCGTCGACGAGCTGGTCCGCGCCGGTCACGGCCGCGCGCAGGCGGGTCTCGACGTCGGACATCAGCGGGAGCAGGCGCTCCTCGAGCTCGTGGTCGCCCAGGGGCAGGATGGAGGTCGTCACAGGGTGCACGGTACTCACGGAAGGAACACTGCCGCCTGGTTGGCCAGGTCGAGGACGGGCCCGGGCAGCACGCCGAGCAGCACCGTGCCGACGGCGCACACGGCCACCGCGACCGAGGTGAGCCCCTCGGAGGCGACCACCGCGGTGCTCTCGCCGTCCGGCTCGGTGAAGAACATCAGGACCACCAGGCGCACGTAGAAGAACGCGGTGGCGGCCGAGGCGAGCACCGCCAGGACCACGAGCACGGCCGCGCCGCTGTCGATCGCGGCGGAGAAGACGGCGAACTTCCCGATGAAGCCCGCGGTGAGCGGGATGCCCGCGAAGGACAGGAGGAAGATCACCATCGCGACGGCGGCGGTGGGGCTGCGCCGGCCCAGCCCGGCCCACTGGGCCAGGTGGGTGGCCTCGCCGGTGACGTTGCCGTCGGCGTCGCGCTCGCGCACCAGGGTGACCAGGGCGAAGGCGCCGATGGTGGCCAGGCCGTAGGCCAGCAGGTAGAACAGCACCGCCGCGATGCCCAGGCTGCGCAGCGAGATGACGCCGATGAGGACGAACCCGGCGTGCGCGATCGAGGAGTAGGCGAGCATCCGCTTGACGTCGGTCTGCACGATGCCCAGCACGGTGCCGATGAGCATGGTGAGGATGATCACCACCCACATCACCGGCTCGAGGTCCCAGCTCATGCCCGGCAGGACCACGTAGAGGAACCGCAGCAGTGCGGCGAACGCGGCGAGCTTGGTGGCGGCCGCCATGAATCCGGTGACCGGGGTGGGGGCGCCCTGGTAGACGTCCGGGGTCCAGGCGTGGAACGGCACCGCGCCGACCTTGAACAGCAGCCCGATGATGACCAGCAGCGCGCCGCCGAGCAGCAGCCAGTCCATCCCGACGGTGGCCGGCACCGACTGCGCCAGGCCGGACAGGCGCACGGTGCCCGAGTAGCCGTACAGCAGGGCGATGCCGAAGAGGAAGAACGCCGAGGCGAACGCGCCGAGCAGGAAGTACTTCAGCGACGCCTCCTGGGACAGCAGGCGACGGCGCCTGGCGAGCCCGGAGAGGACGTACAGCGGCAGGGAGAGCACCTCGAGGGCGACGAACAGGGTCAGCAGGTCCCCCGCCCCGGCGAAGAGCAGCATGCCGGCCAGCGCGAACAGGGTCAGCGGGTAGACCTCGGTCTGCGCCATCCCGGCGCGGGTGGCGTCGGCCTCGTCGGTCGAGCCCGGCCGGGCGGCGGCCTGGGCGACGAAGGCGCCCTCGCCGGACTCGGTGCGGTCGGCGATGACGAGCAGCCCCAGCAGGCCGAACAGCACCAGGACCGCCTGGGCGGCCAGCGCCGGGCCGTCCTCGATGAGGGCGCCGGCGACGAGGGCGCTCGGCCCGCCGTCCTGCACGACGGTCCACCGCCACACGACGGCGACCAGCGCGCCGGCGGTGGCGAGCAGCCCGAGCACGAGCTGGACCGGGCGGCGCGCGGGGCGGGGCACGAAGGCCTCGACGAGCACGCCCGCGACGGCGGCGGCCAGGACGATGAGGACGGGCGTGAGCGCGGCCCAGTTCACCTCGGGCGCGACGAACGTGTTCACTTGGTGGTTCCCTCCGGGCCGGCCGCGAGGACCGCGCCGCTGTCCGCGGGGCCGGCCGGGCCCCAGGCGGTCTCGATGGAGCTGGGCTGATCGAGCGCGACGGCCTGCGCCACCGGCCGCACGGCGTCGAGCACCGGCGCCGGGTAGAAGCCGAGGGCGAGCATGACCGCGACCAGCGGGCCGACCACCCACTTCTCCCGGGCGCCGAGGTCGGGGATGCGGGCCAGCTCGGGCACCTTGGGGCCGGTGAAGATGCGCTGGTAGGGCAGCAGGATGTACACCGCGGCGATGATGACGCCGAGCACCGCGACCACGGCGGCGACGATGTTGACGCGGAAGGTGCCCTGGATGACGAGGAACTCGGGCACGAACCCGCTCAGGCCGGGCAGGGCGATGGAGGCCAGGCCGGCGACGAGGAACGTGCCGGCCAGCACCGGGGTCACCCGCTGCATGCCGCCGTAGGCGGGGATCTGCTGGCTCCCGCCGCGCCGGGTGAGGAACCCGGCGATGAGGAACAGGGCGGCCGTGGACACCCCGTGGGCGACCATGTAGAGCATCGTCCCGGTCAGGGCCACCTGGTCGCGGACGAAGATGCCCAGCACCATGAACCCGAAGTGGCTCACCGAGGTGAAGGCGATCAGCCGCATGATGTCGCGCTGGCCGACGGCGAGCAGCCCGCCGTAGATGATCGAGATCAGCGCCAGGACGATGATCGCCGGCGCCGCCCACACGGAGGCCTGCGGGAACAGCGGCAGGCACAGGGTGATCATCCCGAAGGTGCCCACCTTGTCCAGGACCCCGACGAGCAGCGTGGAGGTGCCGGCGGGGGCCTGCTGGGTGGCGTCGGGCAGCCAGGTGTGCACCGGCCACACCGGCGCCTTGACCGCGAAGGCGATGAAGAAGGACAGGAACAGCAGCCGCTCGACGGCCGGGGAGACCTCGAGGTGCCCGGCGAGGGTGTCGACGAGGAAGCCCTGCTCCCCGCCGGGGCCGGCGAGGTAGACCGCCACCACCCCGACGAGCATGATCAGCCCGCCGGCGAGGGAGTACAGCAGGAACTTCAGCGCGGCGGTGCGCCGGCGGGCCCCGCCGTAGTTGCCGATGAGGAAGTACACCGGGACGAGCATCGCCTCGAACAGGACGTAGAAGAGGAACACGTCCCGGGCGGCGAAGACCGCCACCATGAGCGCCTCGAGGGCGAGCACGAGGGCGACGAAGCCCATCTGCCGCCGCTCGAGCACCGCCCCTTCGGGCACCGCCTCCTGCTCGTGCCAGGCGGCCAGCAGCACCAGCGGCACGAGGAAGACGGCGAGCAGGACCATGACCAGCCCGAGGCCGTTGACCCCGAGGGCGTAGGACACGCCGAGCTGGGGGATCCAGCTGGCCAGCTCGGTGAGCTGCTGCTGGCCGGCCTGGGCGACGTCGAACTGGGTGGCCGCCGCGACGGCGAGGACGAGCTCGACGAGGGAGACGGCGAGGCCGTAGGGGCGGGCGACCTTGTGCAGGGGCCGGACCAGCCACAGCACCGCCGCGGCCACCAGGGGCAGCGCGATGAGGACGGTCAGCCAGGGGAAGGCCGCGTTGAGTGTCTGCATGTCAGTGAGTGACCTTCTCCCTCAGGCCTGCACGCGCGAGGCGAGGACGACGACAAGGGCGAGCACGACGCCGGCGAGCATGAGGGCGGCGTAGGAGCGGACGTACCCGTTCTGGACCCGGCGCAGCAGGCCGCCGAGGCCCGCCGTCGCCCGGGCGATGCCCATGACGCCGCCGTCGACGACCGAGGAGTCCGTGTACACGAGCGAGCGGGTGAGGTACTGGCTGGGCCGCATGAACACGCCCTCGTTGACGGCGTCCTGGTACAGGTCCTGCCGGGCGGCGCGGGTGAGCGCGGAGCCGCGCGGGGCCTCCACCGGCACCTCGGCGACGCCGTAGGCGCGCCAGGCGAGGAAGGCGCCCACGAGCACCACGAGGAGCGTGAGGGTGATGATCGCCGCCACGGGCAGCACCGGCTCGCCGTGCTCGGCGTGCCCGGTGACGGGCTCGAGCCAGGTGACGAAGGTGTCGCTCCACGCGAGGAACCCGCCGAGGCCGACCGACCCGATCGCCAGGACGATCATCGGCACCGTCATGAGGGCCGGGGCCTCGTGCGGGTGCACGGGCTCGGCGGCCGGGTCCTTCCAGCGGGCCTTGCCGTGGAAGACCATGAAGAACAGCCGGGACATGTAGAAGGCGGTGATCCCGGCGCCGAGCACCGCGACCAGGCCGAAGACCCACGGCCGCCAGCCCTCGCCGACGAAGGCGGTCTCGATGATGAGGTCCTTGCTCCAGAACCCGGAGAAGGGCGGGATGCCGAGGATCGCGAGCCAGCCGAGGCCCATGGTGACCCAGGTGATCTTCAGGTACGGCGCCAGCGCGCCGAAGCCGCGCATGTCGACCCGGTCGTCCATGGCGTGCATGACCGACCCGGCGCCGAGGAACAGCCCGGCCTTGAAGAAGCCGTGGGTGACGAGGTGGAAGATCGCGAAGGCGTACCCGATCGGGCCGAGGCCCGCGCCGAGCATCATGTAGCCGATCTGGGACATCGTCGAGGCGGCGAGGACCTTCTTCATGTCATCCTTGGCGCAGCCGACGATCGCCCCGAACAGCAGGGTGAAGGCGCCGACGATCGCGATGACGAGCAGGGCGTCGGGGGCGCCGTTGAGGATCGGCCCCGACCGCACGAGCAGGTAGACGCCGGCGGTGACCATGGTCGCGGCGTGGATCAGCGCGGAGACCGGGGTAGGGCCGGCCATGGCGTCGCCGAGCCAGGCCTGCAGCGGGAACTGGGCCGACTTGCCGCACGCGGCGAGCAGGAGCATCAGGCCGATGGCGGTGAGCACGCCCTCCGAGGCCCCGGCGGCCGCGCCGAACACGCCCGTGAAGCTCACCGAGCCGAACGCGGCGAACATGATCGCCATGGCCAGCAGCAGGCCGACGTCGCCGACGCGGTTCATGACGAAGGCCTTCTTCGCGGCCACCGCGTAGTCGGTGCGGTAGTTCCAGAACCCGATGAGCAGGTAGGACGCCAGGCCCACGCCCTCCCAGCCGACGAAGAGCAGCGCGTAGCTGTCGGCCAGCACCAGCAGCAGCATCGCCGCGACGAACAGGTTGAGGTAGGCGAAGAACCGGCGCCGGTCGGTGTCGTGCTCCATGTAGGCCACGGAGTAGATGTGGATGAGGGTGCCGACGAAAGTCACCAGCAGCACGAACGTCACCGACAGCGGGTCGATGCGCATCCCGGCCGGGACGTCGAGCGCGCCGGCGGGGATCCACTGGAACAGCGTGACGTCGACGACGCGGTCCGCGGCCGGGCGGGCGAGGAGCTGGACGGCGACGGCCACGCCCACCACGAGGGCGCCGGCGGAGGCGGCGACGCCGAGCCAGTGGCCCCACCGGTCGGCGCGGCGGCCCAGGACGAGCAGCACGCCGGCGGACAGCAGCGGCAGGGCGACGAGCAGCCACGCCAGGGAGATCGCTCCCCCGGCGGCGGCGCCGTCGGCGGCGGACACAGAGAACAAGGTGGCGGTCACGCCGGCCCCCGTCAGCTCTTCAGCAGGTTGACGTCGTCGACCGACGCGGACCTGCGGGTTCGGAAGATGGACACGATGATCGCCAGGCCGACGACGACCTCGGCCGCGGCCACGACCATCACGAAGAAGGCGACGACCTGACCGGTGAGGTCGCCGTGGAGCCGGGAGAAGGTCACCAGCACCAGGTTGGAGGAGTTGAGCATGATCTCCACGCCCAGCAGCGCGATGATCGCGTTGCGGCGCACGAGCACGGCGGTGGCGCCGATGGCGAACAGGATCGCGGCCAGCACCAGGTAGTTGACGAGGCTCATCGCTCCTCCTCCTTGGCCGCGCCGTCGGTGTGGTCCACGGCGAGCCGGGCGGAGCGCTCGAGCGTGGGCTCCTGCCCCGGGCTGCCGGGCAGCTGGGGCGTGGGCGGGGCCTCGCCGCGCATGCCGGGCAGGCCGGACTGGCCCACCGCGCGGCTGACCGCGCCGCCGTGCAGCCCGTCGGCCGCGCCGGCGCGGGCGCGGGCGATCGCCGCGACGGTCTCGGGGCTGACCTCGGCGAGGGTGCGCTCCTGGCCGCGGATGCGCAGCACCCGGGGCACCGAGACCTCCAGCGCCTCGCCGTCGGCGTCCAGCGCGGGCACGGTGGCGGCGTTGGACCGGGCGTACACGCCCGGGGCGGGCAGCTGGGCGATGCTCCCCCGGCCGGCGGCGAAGGCGCGCATCTTCTGCTCGAGCACGTCGCGCTGGGTGGCCTTGGGCCGCAGCCGCTCCATGTGGGTCAGCGTGACGGCCCCGACCGCGGCGGTGATGAGCAGCACGCCGGTGATCTCCATCGTGAACACGTGGTCGGAGAAGATCAGCCGGGCCACGCCCACCGGGTTGGAGTCGGTGTTGGCCGCGGCCAGCCCGCGCGCCTTCGGCAGCGTGGCCGCCGCGACGACCCCGCCGAGCACCAGGGCCAGGCCCAGGCCGCCGACGACGGCGACCCACCGCTGCCCGCGGATGGTCTCGGTGAGGGAGTCGGAGGCGTCGACGCCGACGAGCATGAGCACGAACAGGAACAGCATCATGATCGCGCCGGTGTAGACGACGACCTGGGCGACGCCGAGGAAGGGCGCCTCCTGCGCGACGTAGAGGAACGCCAGGCAGATCATGACGACGACGACGCTGAGCGCGGCGTGCACCGCGCGGCGGGCGAAGAGCAGCCCGAGCGCGGCGATCACCATGATCGGCGCGAGCACCCAGAACAGGACGGTCTCGCCGCCGCTGACGGTGCCCGTCTGGGCCAGCGTCGTCGGCAGCACGGCAGCGGTGGTCACTTGGCGCCCTCCTGGGCGGGTGCGACGACGCGGGCGGTCGCCAGGGTGGGGTCCTGGGGACGGCGCGAGCGCACCCAGTCCACCTGCGCCCCGGTCGGTCCGGTGACCTCGCCGCGGTAGTAGTCGTCGTCCTCGGTGCCCTCGACCATCGGGTGCGGGGCGGCGAGCATGCCCTCGAGCATCGGGGCCAGCAGGTCCTGCTTCTCGAAGATCAGGCCCTCGCGGGTCGGCCCCGTGAGCTCGTAGTCGTTGGTCATCGTCAGCGCCCGGGTGGGGCACGCCTCGATGCACAGGCCGCAGAAGATGCAGCGCAGGTAGTTGATCTGGTACACGCGGCCGTACCGCTCGCCCGGGGAGTACTGGGCGTCGACGGTGTTGTCGCCGGCCTCGACGTAGATCGCGTCCGCCGGGCAGGCCCACGCGCACAGCTCGCAGCCGATGCACTTCTCCAGCCCGTCCGCGTAGCGGTTGAGCTGGTGGCGGCCGTGGTAGCGCGGCTGGGTGGGGACCTTCTCGAAGGGGTACTGCTCGGTGACCACCGGGCGGAACATCGAGGAGATCGTCACCCCGAACCCGGCGACCGGCGCGAACAGCTGGCCCAGCGGGCCCTTCTGCGCCGGGCCGAGCGCCTGCGGGTCGTACTTGGCGACCTCGCCGCGGCGACGCTTCTCGCGGCGCCCCAGCTCGGCGCCCTGGGAGTCCTCAGACATCCTGGCCCTCCTTGTCCTGGGTCTGAGCGGCCATCGCGGCGGCCTCGCGCTTGGCGCGGCGCGGCGACGGCGGCAGGGTCTGTCCCGGCAGCGGCGGCACCGGGTAGCCGCCGGCGAAGGCGTCGAAGGTGGAGCCCGCGGGGACGACGTCGGGCCGCGGGGCGGTCTCGGGCTCCTCGGGCTTCTTCTCCCCCTCCTTGGCGGGCCACAGCAGCAGCGCCACCATGAGGACCACGAACGCCCCGGCGATCCACAGCAGCAGCGTGCGCAGGTCGATCGCGGCGAACTGGCGCACCCCCTGGATGACGGCGACGGCGACGAGCCAGACCAGGGCG
Source organism: Georgenia ruanii (assembly GCF_009193175.1). Classification (GTDB taxonomy): domain Bacteria; phylum Actinomycetota; class Actinomycetes; order Actinomycetales; family Actinomycetaceae; genus Georgenia; species Georgenia ruanii. Next base: position 635,889 of record NZ_VUKE01000001.1, read on the forward strand.
ACGGGGATGAGCACCTTCCAGCCCAGGCGCATGAACTGGTCGTAGCGGAAGCGCAGCAGCGTGCCGCGGAGCCAGATCATCACGAACATCACGAGCCAGACCTTGACGAGGAACCACAGCACCGGCCACCAGCCGGTGTTGAGCACCCCGTCGCCGAGGGCGGACAGCGGCCACGGCGCCCGCCAGCCGCCGAGGAACAGGGTCACGGCCACGCCGGAGACGTTCATCATGTTGATGTACTCCGCGAGGTAGAACCAGGCGAACTTCATCGAGGAGTACTCGGTGGAGTGCCCGGCCACGAGCTCGCCCTCGGCCTCGGGCAGGTCGAAGGGCAGCCGGTTGACCTCACCGACCATCGAGACGAAGTAGATCGCGAAGGCCGGCAGCAGCGAGATGCCCCACCACAGCTGGGTCTGGGCGTCGACGATCTGGGAGGTCGACATCGACCCCGAGACGAGGAAGACGCTCACCAGGGACAGGCCCATGCTCAGCTCGTAGGAGATGATCTGCGCCGACGAGCGCACCGCCCCGAGCAGCGGGTAGGTGGAGTTCGACGACCAGCCGCCCAGCACGATGCCGTACACGCCCAGCGAGGTCACGGCGAGGATGTAGACGACGGCGACCGGCATGTCGGTCAGCTGCAGCGGCGTCGTGATCCCGAACATCGACACCTCGGGCCCGAACGGCAGCACCGCGTAGACGAGGAACGAGGTGAAGGCCGCGATGAACGGGCCGAGCATGTAGATGAACTTGTCGGCGCCCTTGAGCCAGAAGTCCTCCTTGAGGACGAGCTTGAGGGCGTCGGCGAACGCCTGGCCGAAGCCCAGCGGGCCGGTGACGTTCGGGCCCAGGCGGGTCTGCATGCGGCCCAGGCCGCGGCGCTCGACCCACAGGGCGAAGATCACCGACAGGACGAGGAAGAGCAGGATGGCGACGGCCTTGATCAGCCAGATCCACCAGGTGTCCTGACTGAAGTCGGCCGTCGGCATCGCCGAGCTCGCCAGGATGGTCATCGGTCCTCCTCGGACAGGAGCGTGACGACGGCGCCGGCGCCCGCGCCGATGGCGCGCACGCTGGAGCCGGCAGAGTTCTCCGGCAGCCACACGACGTCGTCGGGCATCGTGGTGACGGCCAGCGGCAGGGTGATGCTGCCGCGCGGGCCGGCGACGGTCACCGCGGCGCCGTCGCGCACCCCGAGGGCGGCGGCGGTCGCGGCGCTCAGGCGCACCACCGGGCGGTGGGCGGTGCCGGCCAGGTGCGGCTCGCCGTCCTGCAGCCGGCCGGCGTCGAGCTGGGGCTTCCAGGTGGCGAGCACGGCCCGGCCCGGGCCGGCGGCCGGCACCGGGGCCAGCGCGGTGACCGGCGACCCGGCCCGCTGCCCCTCCCAGCCGGCGAGCTCGCCGAGCTCGGCGTGGGTGGCCTTGAGCTCGCCCAGGCCCAGGGCCACGCCCATCTCCGCGGCCAGGGCGTCGAGGACCTGCCGGTCGGACAGCGCGCGGGAGACGAGCACCTGCCCGAAGGGACGCACCCGCCCCTCCCAGTTGACGAAGGTGCCGGCCTTCTCCACCGGCGGCGCGACGGGCAGGACCACGTCGGCGTGGGCGGAGACCTCCGAGCGGCGCACCTCCAGCTGGAGCACGAAGCCGGCCGCGGCCAGCGCGGCGCGGGCGAGCTCGGGGTCGGGCAGGTCGCGCGGCTCGAGACCGCCGACCACCAGGGCGCCGAGCGCCCCGTCGCGGGCGGCGGCGAGGATGCCGGTGAGGTCGCGCCCGGGCGCCGCGGGCACCCGGTCGGCGCCCCACACGGCGGCGACGTCGACCCGGGCGGCCGGGTCGGCGACCAGCCGCCCGCCGGGCAGCAGCGCGGGCAGGGTGCCGGCGTCGACGGCGCCGCGCTCGCCGGCCCGGCGCGGGACCCACGCCAGGCGGGCGCCGGTGCGGGCGGCCAGGGCGGCGACGGCGGAGAGGGTGCCGGGCGCGGCGGCGGCGCGCTCGCCGACGACGACGACCGCGCCGGGGGCGGCCAGGCGCCGGGCGAGGTCCTCCTCGGGGCCGCCCGCGTCGATGCCGGCGAGCACGTGCGCCTCGGCGCCGGGCACGGTGGGCAGCAGCCGGGCGCGCATCTTGGTCGTGCCGCGGGTGGCGAAGGGGGCCAGGGTGGCCACCTGGACGGTGCCGGCCAGGACGCCCTTGCGCAGCCGCAAGAAGACGGTGCCGGCCTCGTCCTCGGGCTCGAGGCCGACGAGAAGGACCTGCCCGGCCCTCTCCAGGTCGCGGAAGGTCACCCCCAGCCCGGTGGCGGCCACGTGCTGGGCGAGGAACTGGTCCTCCTCGGCCGAGTGCACCCGGGCGCGGTGGTCGATGTCGTTGGTGCCCAGGACCACCCGGGCGAACTTCGACCAGGCGTAGGCGTCCTCGAGGGTCAGCCGCCCGCCGGGCAGCAGGCCCACGCCGCCGGCCTCCTGGGCCCGGCGCAGCGCCGTGGCGGCCAGGTCGAGGGCCTCGGACCAGCTGGTGGGGACCAGCTCGCCGGTCTCCTCGTCGCGCACCAGCGGGACGGTGAGCCGGTCCGGGGCGGACTGCCAGGGGTAGGCGAAGCGGTCCTTGTCGGTGATCCACTCCTCGTTGACCTCGGGGTCCTCCCCCGCCAGGCGGCGCACGACGACGCCGCGGCGGTGGTCGACCCGGATGGCGGAGCCGCACGCGTCGTGCTCGGCCACCGACTCGGTGGAGACGAGGTCGAACGGGCGGGCCCGGAACCGGTAGGAGGCGGAGGTCAGGGCCCCGACCGGGCAGATCTGGATGGTGTTGCCCGAGAAGTAGGAGGCGAACGGGCGCCCGGAGGCGTCGGCCTCGGCCGCCCCGACCGGCCCGGAGGCCAGCGCGCCGGCCAGGCCGGGCTCGCCGTCGGGCCCGGCGACGTCCGGGGCCAGGGCGCGCAGCTCGGCGTCGGGGTCGGCGAAGTGGAGCACCCGGCTGTCGAAGGTGCCGATCTGCGAGCCGTTCATGCCGTGGACCTCGCGGCCCGGGGTGCCCCCGCCGCGGCCCTGCAGGGCGATGAACGGGTCGCCGGCGATCTCGGCGGAGAAGCGGGTGCACCGCTGGCACAGGATGCACCGGTCGCGGTCGAGGAGGATCTGGGTGGAGATCTTCAGCGGCTTGGGGAACGTGCGCTTGATGTCGGTGAAGCGGGTGGCCGAGCGGCCGTTGCTCATCGCCTGGTTCTGCAGCGGGCACTCCCCGCCCTTGTCGCACACCGGGCAGTCCAGCGGGTGGTTGATCAGGAGGAACTCCATGATCCCGTGCTGGGCCTTGTCGGCGACGTCGGAGGTGTGCTGGGTGGCGACGACCATGCCGGGGGTGGCCTCGATCGTGCAGGAGGCCTGCGGCTTGGGCATGGCCCGGAGGTTGCCGTCGCGGTCGGGGGTGGAGATGTCCACCAGGCACTGCCGGCACGCCCCGGCCGGGGCGAGCAGCGGGTGGTCGCAGAAGCGCGGGATCTGGATGCCGGCCCTCTCGGCGGCGCGGATGACCAGGGTGCCCTTGGGCACCTGGACCTCCACGCCGTCGATGGTCACCGTGAGCATCTCCACCGGCGCCTCGGTGGGACGGTCGGTCGTCGCTGTCATCGGACACCTGCTTCGCTGAAGAGTGCCGAGGCCTCGTAGGGGAACAGCTCCCAGGCGGGGGTGTGCAGCCCCGCCTCGAACTCGGCGCGGAAGTGCTTGATGCCGCTCTGGATCGGCGTCGCGGCGGCGTCGCCCAGGGCGCAGAAGGAGCGGCCGAGGATGTTGCCGGCGACGTCGAGCAGGAGGTCGACGTCGGAGGGCAGGCCGGTGCCGGCCTCGAGCCGGTGCATGACCTGCTTCATCCAGTAGGTGCCCTCGCGGCAGGGGGTGCACTTGCCGCAGGACTCGTGCTGGTAGAAGTCGGTCCACCGGGCGATGACCCGCACCACCGAGGTGGTCTCGTCGAAGACCATGAGCGCGCGGGTGCCGAGCATGGACCCGGCGGCGCCGACGGAGTCGTAGTCCAGCGGGACGTCGAGCTCGGCCTCGGTGAAGATCGGGGTGGAGGACCCGCCGGGGGTCCAGAACTTCAGCCGGTGCCCGTCGCGCATGCCGCCGGCGAGCTCGATGAGCTCGCGCATGGTGATGCCGAACGGCACCTCGAACTGGCCGGGGTTCTTCACGTGCCCGGAGATGGAGAAGATGCCGTGCCCGGTGCTCTTGGGCGTGCCCATGGCGGTGAACCAGTCTTTGCCGTGGCGGATGATGCCGGGCACGGAGGCGATCGACTCGACGTTGTTGACCACGGTGGGCCGGGCGTACAGGCCCGCGACCGCCGGGAAGGGCGGCTTGAGGCGCGGCTGGCCGCGGCGGCCCTCCAGGGAGTCCAGCAGCGCCGTCTCCTCGCCGCAGATGTACGCCCCGGCGCCGGCGTGGACGACGATCTCGAGGTCGTAGTCGCCGTTCGGGCCCAGCCCGGTCCCGATCAGGCCGGCCTCGCGGGCCTCGCGCACCGCGGCGAGCAGCCGGCGGTAGACGTGCACGACCTCCCCGCGCAGGTAGATGAACGCGACGTTGCCGCCGATGGCGTAGGAGGTGATGGCCATGCCCTCGATGAGCGAGTGCGGGTTGGCCAGCATGAGCGGGACGTCCTTGCAGGTGCCCGGCTCGGACTCGTCGGCGTTGACGACGAGGTAGCGCGGCCCGCCGTCGGGCGCGGGCAGGAAGGACCACTTCAGCCCGGTGGGGAAGCCGGCGCCGCCGCGCCCGCGCAGGCCGGAGGCCTTGACCTCGGCGACGACGTCCTCGGGCGCCATGGTCAGCGCCTTGGCCAGGCCCTCGTACCCGCCGTGGGCGCGGTAGGTGGCCAGCTTCCAGGGCTCCGGGGCGTCCCACAGGTCGGTGAGGACGGGGGTGAGCCGGTCCGGGGCGGTGATCGTCATTGCACGTTCCCCTTCGCCTCGTCGGCGCGCGGCTGCGCCGAGGAGTCCGCTGCGGTGGTGGGCCGGCGCTCGGCGCTGGAGCCCGCGGCGCCCACGGCGGGCGCCACGTCGCCGCCGGCGGCCTCTGAGCTGGTGCCGTCGCCCTCGACCCGCGGCGCGGTCCAGCCGTGCTCGCGGGCGATGCGCAGCCCCAGCAGGCTGGCCTCGCCGGCGGCGACGCCCTCGTCGGCCCGGCCGTCCTCGAACCCGGCCAGGACGTGCTCGACCTCGCGGAAGGTGGCCACGGTGTGGGCGCCGCGGGTGGGGTGCACGGGCCGGCCGGCGGTGATCTGGTCGACGAGGTCGACGGCCGAGGTGGGCGTCTGGTTGTCGAAGAACTCCCAGTTGACCATGACGACCGGGGCGTAGTCGCAGGCCGCGTTGCACTCGACCTGCTCGAGGGTGATCCTGCCGTCCGCCGTCGTCTCGTCGTGGCCGATGCCCAGGTGGTCGCTCAGCCGCTCGAAGATGAGGTCCCCGCCCATGACGGCGCACAGGGCGTTGGTGCACACCCCGACCGTGTACTCGCCGTTGGGGTGGCGCTTGTACTGGCTGTAGAAGGTGGCCACCGCGGAGACCTCGGCGCGGCTGAGGTCCAGCAGGTCGGCGCACAGGGCGATCCCGCGCGGGGAGACGTAGCCGTCCTCGGACTGCACCAGGTGCAGCAGCGGCAGCAGGGCCGAGCGCGGGTCGGGGTAGCGGGCGAGGATCTGCGCGGCCTCGGCGCGCAGGCGCGCGTCGGCCTCAGGTGCGTAGGTGTCGCTCATGTCAGCGGTCCACCCCTCCCAGGACGGGGTCGAGCGAGGCCAGGGTGACGACGACGTCGGCGAGCATGCCGCCCTCGGTCATCGCCGCCGTGGACTGGAGGTTGGAGTAGGACGGGTCGCGGAAGTGCGCCCGGTAGGGCCGGGTGCCGCCGTCGGAGACGAGGTGGACGCCCATGACGCCCTTGGCGTGCTCGATCGTCTGGTAGACCTGCCCGGCCGGCACCCGGAAGCCCTCGGTCACCAGCTTGAAGTGGTGGATGAGGGACTCCATCGAGGTGCCCATGATCTCCTTGATGTGGGCCAGGGAGTTGCCCTGGCCGTCGGAGCCGATGGACAGCTGGGCGGGCCAGGCGATCTTCTTGTCGGCGACCATGACCGGCCCCGGCGTGGCGTCGAGGCGGTCGAGGACCTGGGTGACGATCTTGATCGACTCGTAGCACTCGTCGAAGCGGACCATCACCCGGTTGTACGCGTCGGACTTGTCGCGCACCGGCACGTCGAAGTCGTACGTCTCGTACCCGCAGTACGGCTGGACCTTGCGCAGGTCCAGCGGCAGGCCGGCGGCGCGGACCGAGGGCCCGGTCAGACCCAGCGCCATCGCGGCGGGCAGGGAGATGTAGCCGACGTCGACGTGGCGCAGCTTGTAGATCGGGTTCTGCGCGGCGAGGTCCTGCAGCTCCTTGACCGACAGGCGGATGTTGGGCAGCAGCTCGCGGACGTAGTCGGTGGTCCCCGGGGGCAGGTCCAGGGCCACCCCGCCGGGGCGGATGTAGGCGTGGTTCATCCGCAGGCCGGTGATGCGCTCGAAGATGCGCAGGATGTCCTCGCGGCCGCGGAAGCCGACGGTCATCATCGTCGTCGCGCCCAGCTCGTTGCCGCTGGTGCCGATGGCCACCAGGTGGGAGGCGATGCGGTTGAGCTCCATCATGAGCACCCGGATGAGGGTGGCCCGGGCGGGGATCTCGTCGGTGACGCCGAGGAGCTTCTCGACCCCGAGGCAGTAGGCGACCTCCTGGAACAGCGGGGCGACGTAGTCCATGCGGGTGCAGAACGTCACGCCCTGGGTCCAGGTGCGGTACTCCATGTTCTTCTCGATGCCGGTGTGCAGGTACCCGGTGCCGACGCGCAGCTCGCGCACGGTCTCGCCGTCGATCTCGAGGATGAGGCGGAGCACGCCGTGGGTCGAGGGGTGCACCGGGCCCATGTTGACGACGATGCGCTCCTCGCCCAGGCGCTCGGCCTCGGCCGCGATCTCCGCCCAGTCCCCGCCGTCGGCGGTGAACTCCGGCGCGCCCGGGGCCTCGCCCGCCGGTCCGGCGGCGTGGGGCATGGCGTTGGTGGACGCGGACATCAGCTGTACGACCTCCGGTTGTCGGGCGGCGGCACGACGGCCCCCTTGTACTCCACGGGGATGCCGCCGAGCGGGTAGTCCTTGCGCTGGGGGTGGCCTACCCAGTCGTCCGGGAGCATGGTGCGGGCCAGGTTGGGGTGGCCGTCGAAGACGATGCCGAACAGGTCCCAGGTCTCGCGCTCGTGCCAGTCGTTGCCCGGGTAGACGTCGACGACGGTGGGCACGTGCGGGTCGCCGTCGGGGCAGGTCACCTCGAGGCGCAGCTGGCGGACGTGGGTGACGGAGAAGAGGTGGTAGACGGCGTGCAGCTCGCGGCCGGCGTCGCCGGGGTAGTGCACGCCGGAGACGCCCAGGCACAGCTCGAAGCGCAGGTCCTGGTCGTCGCGCAGGGCCCGGCACACGGTCCCGATGTGGTCGCGGACGACGAAGATCGTCAGCTCGCCGCGGTCGACGACCACCTTCTCCAGGACGGCGTCGGGGTCGAGGCCCTGCTCGGTGAGGATCTCCACGAGCACGTCGACCGCCTCGTCGAACCAGCCGCCGTAGGGCCGCTCGGACGCCGGGGGCATCGCGACGGTGCTCACCAGCCCGCCGAAGCCGGAGGTGTCGCCCGGGCCCTCGACCCCGAACATGCCGTGGCGGGTGGCCACGACCTCGAGCTCGGTGCGTCCCCCGCGCGGGCCGGCGGGGATGTTCTGCGCGCCCGCCTCCGCGGCGGCCGCCGTCGCCCGCTGGCCGACCTCGGCGCCGGTGGCGCCGGGCTTGGCGGCCGCGGCGGCGGACTGCTTCTCGTCGTCTCGGTCGCTCACGCGAGCAGGCCCTTCATCTGGTGGGTGGGGGTGGCGGCCAGCGCGGCCTCCTCCGCCTTGCGCGCCGCCTCCTCGCGGTTGACGCCCAGCGGGGAGCTCTGCACCTGCTCGCGCAGCGCGAGGATGGCGTTGATGAGCATCTCGGGGCGCGGCGGGCAGCCGGGCAGGTAGATGTCCACCGGGACGATGTGGTCCACGCCCTGCACGACGGCGTAGTTGTTGAACATCCCGCCGCTGGAGGCGCACACGCCCATGGAGATGACCCACTTGGGCTCGGGCATCTGGTCGTAGATGTTGCGCACGACCGGCGCCATCTTGTGGCTCACCCGGCCCGAGACGATCATCAGGTCGGCGTGGCGCGGGGAGGCCCGGAAGACCTCCAGGCCGAAGCGGGCCATGTCGAAGCGCGGGGTGCCGGCGGCCATCATCTCGATGGCGCAGCACGCCAGGCCCATGGTCACCGGCCACTGCGAGCGGCTCCGGCTCCAGCCGGCGACCTTCTCGATCGTGGTGAGCAGGAAGCCGGCGGGCGCCTTCTCCTCGATACCCATGTTCTGCTACCTCAGTCCCACTCGAGCCCACCGCGGCGCCACTCGTACACGTAGGGCACCGTGATGAGGAAGATGAAGCCGAGCATGGCCACCAGGCCGAAGGCGGCGAGCTCGGAGAACGCCACCGCCCACGGGTAGAGGAAGACCACCTCGATGTCGAAGATGATGAAGGTCATGGCGATCAGGTAGTACTTCACCGGGAAGCGGCCGGACCGCGGCGCGCGGGGGGTGGGCTCCACGCCGCACTCGTAGTTGGCCACCTTGACCCGGTTGTACCGCTTGGGCCCGATGAGCGCGCTCGCGACCATGCCGCCGATGGCCATGGCCGCGGCCACGCCCATCATCAGCAGCAGCGGCACGTAGGGGTTCGTCATCGTTCCTCCGCGAAAGCTCCCGGGACGCCCGCCGCCGTGACGGACGTCTCATGGTCAGCGTAGATGCTGCCGGGCATGACATTAGCCACAGTCCACGTCCGGTATGTCATGCGGCCGGCACCGCCTTGGCGGCGGCCGTGATCAGCCGGTCCATCCAGTCCCCGCCGTGACGGTCGAAGCCGTCCGAGAGCAGCTTCATGACGAAGCGCATGAGGACCGGGCGGGGCAGGCCGTGACGCACGCAGAACCGCATGATCTCGGGCCGGCCGATGAGGTGGGCGAAGCCGCGGCCGAGGGTGTAGTACCCGCCGAGCTCGCGCCCGAGGATCTCGGGGTAGGTCCGCAGCGCCTTCTCCTGCGCGTAGTGCGTGGGGCGGGCCAGGGCCTGGGCGATGACGTCGGCGGCGATGCGGCCGGACTGCAGGGCGTAGGCGATGCCCTCGCCGTTGAACGGGGAGACCATGCCGCCGGAGTCGCCCACGAGGAGCAGGCCCTGGGTGTAGTGCGGCTTGCGGTTGAACGCCATCGGCAGGGCGGCGCTGCGCAGCTCGGCGACCTGGTTGTCCTCGGTGAAGCCCCACTCCTCCGGGACGTTGCGCATCCAGGTGCGGAACAGCGCCTTGTAGTCCAGGTTCGTGGCCTTGGCGGTGGGGCTGAGCGAGCCGAGGCCGACGTTCACCGTGCCGTCGCCGAGGGCGAAGATCCAGCCGTAGCCGGGCATGAGGTTGGACTCCCCCGGCTTGCCGTCCCACAGCTCCAGGTGCGACTCCATCATCGGGTCGTCGTGGCGCGGGGAGCGGAAGTAGGTGCGCACGGCCACGCCCATCGGGCGGTTCACGGCCTTCTCGATGCCCATGGCGGTGGCCAGGCGCGCCGAGACGCCGCCGGCGTCGACGACCAGGGGCGCCCGGTAGGTCAGCTCCTCGCCGGTCCGGCGGCCGTTCGCGTCCACCCGGCGGGCCGTGACCCCCAGGACGCGGCCGGAGCGCTCGTGGCGCACCGGGCCGGTGACGAGCACGCCCTCCTCCAGGCGGGCGCCGGAGGCGACGGCGTGGCGGGCGAGGGTCTCGTCGAGGCCCATGCGGGCCTTGGCCAGGCCGTAGTTCGGCATCTCGGCCAGGTCCGGCCAGGGCAGCTCGAGGCAGTGCCCGGCGCCGTAGGTGCGCAGGCCCCAGTTGCGGATCCAGCCCTCGGACTCGGGGGTGGGCACGCCCATCCGGATGAGCTCGGCGACGGCGCGCGGGGTCAGCCCGTCGCCGCAGACCTTGTCGCGCGGGAAGGTGCCCTTCTCCAGGAGGAGCACGTCGTGGCCGGCCTGGGCGAGGTAGTGGGCGGTGGCCGCGCCGCCGGGTCCCGCCCCGACGACGATCACGTCGGCGTCGTCGTCCGCACGCACGAGGGCCCTCCCAACTCTGGCCGAGGAAAGGGGCGGCCGACTGGCCGCCCCGCCGCCGCGAGTCTACAAATGCCCGCTGGCGTCGTCTTGTGAGGACAACCTAACCAGGGGTGAGCGGGCCCACGTGGGACCTTCGGTCGCTGTGTCTCGTGCCTGGTGGTGGTAGGTGCCGGCCCGCCCCCGGGCGCCGGCCGGGCAGGCCGTGACCGGGCGCCGGCCGGGCAGGCCGTGACCGGGCGCCGGCCGTCAGGCCGGCCGGACCGCCCGGTGCAGGGCGACGATGCCGCCGGAGAGGTTGCGGTAGCCCACCTGGCGCCAGCCGGCGCGCTGGAGCGTGCGGGCCAGGCCCTGCTGGTCGGGCCAGCTGAGGATGGAGTCGGTGAGGTAGCCGTAGGCGTCGGTGTTGGAGGAGACCAGCGAGGCCATACGGGGCAGCACCTGGCGCAGGTAGGTCTCGTACACCGCACGGAACGGCGCCCAGGTGGGGCGGGAGAACTCGCAGATGACCAGGCGGCCGCCGGGCCGGGTCACGCGCAGCATCTCGCGCAGCGCCCGCCCGGTGTCGACCACATTGCGCAGCCCGAAGGAGATGGTCACCGCGTCGAACGAGGCGTCGGCGAACGGCAGCGCCGTGGCGTCGCCGGCGACGAAGGGCAGGTCCGGCCGGCGCCGCTTGCCCACGGCCATCATCCCGGTGGAGAAGTCGCAGGGCACGACGTCGATGCCGGCGTCGGCGTACTCCTCGGAGGAGGTCCCGGTGCCCGCCGCGAGGTCGAGGACCCGCTCGCCCGGCCGCGCGCCGACGGCCTTGCGGGTCGCCACGCGCCAGATGCGGTCCTGGCCCAGGGAGAGGACGTCGTTGGTGACGTCGTAGCGCTGGGCCACGCCGTCGAACATCCGGGCGACCTCGCGGGGCTTCTTCTCCAGGCTGGCTCGGCTCATGGCGCCATCATCCCAGGTCGGCGGGGCCCGCGGCGCGGGCTTATGGTTGCCCCCGATGACCACCAGCCTGGGCGCGCCCCGCGCCGTCCCGACCGAGGCAGCCGAGCGCGCCGCCGAGGCGGCCGCCGGGCTGCTCGTGCACACCGTGGCGGTCGACGACGTCGACGACCTCCTCGCCCGCCTGCCCGGCCCCGACCCGGCCCGGACGTTCTCCTGGGTGCGCCGCGGCGAGGGCATCGTCGGCTGGGGCGAGGCGCTGCGCATCTCCACCGCCGGGCCCGGGCGCATCCGCGCCGCCGACGCGGCCTGGACCGCCGCCGTCGGGCGGCTGCGCGTGCACGACGAGGTCGGCCTGCCCGGCACCGGCGCCGTGGCGTTCGGCTCCTTCTCCTTCTCCCCCGCCTCCCCCGCCGGCGGCGTGCTCGTGCTGCCCGAGGTCGTCGTGGGCCGGCGCGAGGGGCGCGCCTGGGTGACCACGGTGCGCCGGGCCGACGCCGGGCCGGGATCCGCGGCGCCGGAGCTGCGCACGCCGCAACCGGTGACCGCGCCCGGCGCGGTGACCTTCCGCGACGGCGCACTGAGCGCCGAGGAGTGGCGCGCCGCCGTCGCCGGGGTGGTCCGGCGCATCCGTGCCGGGGAGGTCGCCAAGGTCGTCATGGCCCGCGACGTCGTGGCCCGCGCGGCCGCGCCGCTGGACGTGCGCCACCTGCTGGGGCGGCTGGCCGCCGACTACCCCGGGTGCTGGACCTTCGCCGTCGACCACCTCGTCGGGGCCACGCCGGAGCTGCTCGTGCGCCGCGAGAAGGGCCTGGCGGCGTGCCGGGTGCTCGCCGGGACGATCCGGCGCACCGGCGACGACGCCGACGACCTGCGCCGCGCCGCCGAGCTGGCCCGCTCCTCCAAGGACCTCGAGGAGCACGAGCTGGCCGTGGCCTCGCTCGTGCGGGCGCTGCGGCCGTACTGCGCGAGCATCAACGTGCCCGAGGCGCCGTTCGTGCTCCACCTGCCCAACGTCATGCACCTGGCCAGCGACGTCACCGGCGTGGTCGACGGCGCCCTGGGACACCCGAGCACCTTCCCCACCCACGGCGCCGGCGGGACCGGGCCGTCCAGCCTGGCGCTGGCGGCGGCGCTGCACCCCACCGCCGCCGTCGGCGGCACGCCGACCCGCGAGGCGACGACGATCCTCGCCGAGGAGGAGCGGATGGACCGGGGGCGCTACGCCGGCCCGGTGGGGTGGATCGGCGCCGACGGCGACGGCGAGTGGGGCATCGCGCTGCGCTCGGGCGAGCTGAGCGCGAGCGACGCCCGCGAGGTCCGGCTCTTCGCCGGCTGCGGGGTGGTGGCCGCCTCGGACCCGGCCGCCGAGCTGGCCGAGTCCGAGGCGAAGCTCCAGCCGATGCGCGGGGCGCTGGCCGGGCGCTGAGGTCAGATCTTCTGGTCCTCCTTGGCCACCAGGGTGGCGGGGAGCTCGAGGGACTTGCCGTCCCGGATCACCGTGAGGGTCACCTTGTCGCCGCTGGCGTACTGGCGCACGAACCCGGTCAGCGACAGGGCGCCGTCGACGGGGTCGCCGTTGATGGCGACGATGACGTCGCCCGGCTGCAGCCCGGCCTCGGCGGCCGGGGTGCCCGGCTGCACCGCCTGGACCTCCGCGCCGGTCCGGGTGGCGCCGCCGTCGGAGGCGGTGCCGTCCTTCATCGTCACGCCCAGGAACGCGTGCTGGGCGACCCCGTCCTTGATGAGCTGGCCGGAGATCTGCTTGACGAGGTTGCTGGGGATGGCGAAGCCGAGGCCGATGCTGCCGGCCTGACCGCTGGCGTTGGGGATCGAGGCGATCGAGGAGTTGATCCCGATGACCCGCCCGGTGGCGTCGAACAGCGGGCCGCCGGAGTTGCCCGGGTTGATCGCGGCGTCGACCTGGATCGCGTTGGTGACGACCTGCACGCCCTGCTGGCCGGGACCCTGGGTCTGCTCGCTGGTCTGCACCGGCCGGTCGAGGGCGGAGACGATGCCCGTGGTCACCGTCGAGCTCAGGCCCAGCGGGTTGCCCACCGCGGCGACCGGGTCGCCGACGACGACGGTGTCGGAGTTGCCCAGGGTGGCGGCGTGGAGGTCCTTGGGCGGGTCCTTGAGGGTGATGACGGCGAGGTCGGTGGCCGGGTCGGTGCCCTCCACGCTCGCCTGGTAGATGCGCCCGTCGGAGAGGGTGACCTGGATGCCGCCGTCCCCGGCGTCGCCGACGACGTGGTGGTTGGTGACGATGTGCCCCTGGGCGTCGAGGATGACGCCGGAGCCCTGGGCGGTGCCCGCGCCGGTCTGGACGGTGATGGCCACGACGGTCGGGCGCACAGCCTCGGCGACGTTGGCCCAGTCGGGGTTCTTCGTCGTCGACGTCACCACGGGCGCGGAGTTCTCGCGGGACTCGCTCTGGGTGGTGCCGGTGGGGCTGCCCGTCGTGGTGCCGTCGAGGGCGCCGGTCAGCCCGGCGGTGCCGACGCTGGCCAGGAGGGCCGCGCCGGCCGCGGTCCCGACCAGGGCCACCCAGGTGGGCCGGCGGCGCCGACCGGCGCGCGCGGCCTCGTCGCGGGTCTCGTCGGGGCCCTGCGGGCCGGGACCCGGCCGCCAGGGCCCGTGCGGGCCGAGGGGCCCCTGGGGTCCGCCGGGCCCCTGGGGTCCGCCTGGCCCCTGGGGTCCCCCGGGCTGCTGTGGGCCCGGCTGCTGGGCGCCGGGCGCCTGCCCCGGCCCGAACGCGCCGCCCCGGTACGGCCCCTCGGTGGGGCGGTAGGGGTTGTTCCAGCCGCTGCCCGTGCGGTTCGTGGCGGGGGCGGCGAACGGGTCACTGCCCGCTCCGCGGTCCGGCGCTCGCCAGGGCAGGGTCCCGGGGGTCTTGTCGTCCGTGCTCATGGTTTCCTCCGTGCTTGCCGTTGGTACCAGGTAACACCGACAACCTGACGGACGCCTTCGCGCAGTCTGTGAGGTCCCTGAGAGGACCATGGGTCAGGCGGGCGCCCCCGCGAGCGCCGCGCGCACCGCCTCGGCGACCCGGCGACGCAGGTCCGCGCGGTGCTCCCGCAGCCCGGCCCGGTCCACCGTGACCTCGACGACGCTGCGCCCGCGCACCGGGCGGGCCAGCACCTCGCGCAGCTGGCCGCCGTCCTCGACGGGCGTGTGCCGGGCGCCGTACGCCTCGGCGAGGCGGGCGAGGTCCGCCTGCTGGGGCGTGCCGAAGATGCGCTCGAACTGCGCGGCCCGCGCGGGCGCGCCGTGCTCGAGGGTGGCGAAGATGCCGCCGCCGCCGTCGTTGAGGACGACGACCTGGAGGTCCACCTCGTCCTCGAGCCGGCCGCGCAGCAGCGCCCCGGCGTCGTGGAGGAAGGTGAGGTCGCCCATGAGCGCGCGCACGGGCTCCTCGAGGCCGAGCGCCAGGCCGGTGGCGGTGGCGACGGTGCCGTCGATGCCCGCCAGGCCACGGTTGGCGACGGCGACCGGGTGGTGGTCCGGGTGCCAGGGCGCGGCGACGACGTCGAGGTCGCGCACCGTGTTGGACGAGCCGGCCACGAGCACGCGGGGGCCGGAGCGGCCGGCGGCCCGGGCCACGTGCCGGGCGAGGAGCAGCCCGTCGAGGGGCCGGCCCGGCTCGGCGACGACGGCGTCGAGCGCCTCCTGCGCCGCGGCACCGGCGAGGCGCCAGCGCTCGAGCCAGGCCGCGTCGGCGCCGGGCACGGGGCCGGGGGGCGCGGCGGCGGCGAGCACGACCCGCGCCGCGGTGCCGGCGACGTCGGTCCACTCCCCCTGCGGGGCGACGACGACGACCTCGACGTCGCGGCGCGCCAGCAGGGCGCTGACCGGGCGGGACAGCGTCGGGTGGCCCACGAGGACCACGCGCTCGACGGCCCCGCCCAGCGCCGGCTCGCCCAGCAGCAGCCGGTACGGGCCGATCGCGTGGTCGCCGGCGCGGGCGCCGGAGGTGGGCTCGGCCAGCAGCGGCCAGCCCGCCGCCTCGGCGAGCAGCCGGGCGCCGGGACCGGCGCCGTCGCCGGCGACGACCACGGTGCGCGGCCCCCGGGCGAGCCGGGCCGGCGCGGGCGCCGTGGGGGCGGCGACGACGCGGCGCTCGGCGGGCGGCGGACCCGGCCGCCACGTCGTGGCCGGGGCGAGGGGGTCGCGGAGCGCGACGTTGAGGTGCACCGGGCCGGGGGCGTTCGTGCGCAGCCCCTGGGCCGCGGCCAGCGCACGGGTGACGACCTGGTCCAGCAGCGGGCCGCCGGGGGCACCCGCGGGCAGGTCGACGGCGTAGCGCGGGGCAGAGCCGAAGATGCCGACCTGGTCCGTGGTCTGGTTGGCGCCCGTGCCGCGCATCTCGTGCGGCCGGTCGGCGCTGACGACCACGAGCGGGAGACCGGAGTGGGCGGCCTCGAGCACCGCGGGGTGGAGGTTCGCCACCGCGGTGCCCGAGGTGGTCACCACGGCGACCGGGGCCGGCGGGGTCGGGGCTTCCGACGGCTCGGCGTCCGGCGACGCCGCGCCGGCCCGGGCGAGCCCGAGGGCGACGAACCCGGCCACGCGCTCGTCGACCCGCACGTGCAGCCGGAGCCACCCGGCCTCCTCGGCCGCGAGCAGGGCGTAGGCCAGCGGCGCGCTGCGCGAGCCGGGGGCCAGGATGACGTGGCGCACGCCGTGGGCGACCAGCGCGGTGACGAGCTGGCGGGCGGTGGCGGTGGCGGGCTCGACGTCGGCCCGGGCGGCGCGACCGCGGACGCCGTCGGCGCTCACGCGGCGGCCCGCATCTGCTCGGCCATCGCGTCCAGCCGCTCGTGCCAGCGGCGGTCCTGGTCCGCGGGGGCCGCCACGGCGGCCAGGGAGTCCGCCGTGGGCTCGGGGCGGCGGACCTCAAGGTGACCCTCGACGGGCAGCAGCGGGGACGGGACGGTGTCGCGGGCGAAGAGGTGCACCGTGGCGAGGCCGCACGCGTAGGGCAGCTCGGGCAGCGCCGCGGCCAGCGCGAGGCCGGCGGCGATGCCGACCGAGCTCTCGAGGGCGGAGCTGACGACCACCGGCAGGCCCACCTCCTCGGCCAGCCGCAGGCACGCCCGCACCCCGCCGAGCGGCTGGACCTTGAGGACGACGACGTCGGCCGCCTCGGCGCGGCGCACGGCGAGCGGGTCGGCGGCGCGGCGGATGGACTCGTCGGCCGCGACAGGCACGTGCGTGCGGCGCCGCAGCGCGGCGAGGTCGGCCACGTCGGGGCAGGGCTGCTCGGCATACTCCAGGCCCCCGGCGGCCCGGTCGAGCAGCGCGAGGCGGGCGACGGCGGTGTCGAGGTCCCAGCCGGCGTTGGCGTCGACGCGGATCTTCCCGGCCGGCCCCAGCGCGTCACGCACCGCCTCGAGCCGCGCCTGCTCCTCCGCGGCGGACTGGCCGGGCTCGGCGACCTTGACCTTCGCCGTCGTGCACCCGCCGGAGCCCGCCACGATCCGTGCCGCCTGCTCGGGGCCGACGGCGGGGACGGTGACGTTGACCGGGATCCGCGCGCGCACCGGCTCCGGCCAGCCCTCCTCGGCGGCCTCGAGCCCGGCGCGCAGCCAGGCGGCGGACTCGGCGGCGTCGTAGTCCCAGAACGGGGAGACCTCGCCCCAGCCGGCGTCCCCGCGCAGGAGCACGCCGTCGCGCACGGTGATGCCACGGAAGCGGGTGCGCAGCGGGGTGGAGTAGACGGCGCGCACCTGCAGGGGTCCGGTGGCGATGGAGGAGGGCATGGTGGCCAGGATAGGAGGGCGCCCCGTCAGGACGCCGCCGGGCGGGGGTGCATCCCCGGCTTTCGCCGCGACGGTTGCCGGATGGTGCCGCCGCGTCATAGCACGCGCCGGAGCAGCTCCGCCGCGGTCTTGCGGACGTCCCGGCCCTCGCTGAGGGCGCTCACCACCGCACCGTCGACGACGGCGACGGCCAGGGCGGCCGGGCACCGGCTGCCCGTGGCGGCCAGGATGTCGCCGATGGCGGCGTCGAGCCGGGTGCGGCCGGCGTGGAAGGCCCGGGCGACGGCGGGCGTCGCGCCGGCCGCAAGAAGCTGCTGGTAGTGACCGCGCACCTGCCCCTCGGGCGGCAGCAGCGCTGCCAGGACGGCGGCGACGGCGAGCTCCGGGGTCGGCTCCGGCCCACCGGCCGGCACCTGCTCGCTCGCCCGTGCCCCCTCGTTTCCCTGCGGCTGCTCGCCCGCTTGTGCCTCCTCGCTTGCCCGCGCGTCCTCGCCCGACGGCTCCTTCTCGTCCGACGGCTCCTGCTCGCCTGCCGGTCCGCCCGTTTCCGCCCGCCGGAGCCCTTCTCGTACCTCGTCCCGGACGTGCTCGGCCTGCTCCGCCCACCGCGACACCAGATGTGCACCGGCCGCTCCGAGGAGGTCGTCGAGGCCCGAGAAGTAGTAGGTCGTCGCGGACAGGGATGCTCGGGCACGCTCTGCGACAGCGCGGTGAGTCACTGCCGCCGGCCCCTCGGCGACGACGAGCTCGGCGGCCGCCTCGACCAGACTTTGCCGGCGCCGGGCGCCGCGCGCGCTCGAGGCTCCCGTGGATGTCATCGGCCGGCGCTGTCCGGGAGGGCGAGAGCCACGCCGTTCTCCGCCAGGTTGAGGCCGACGATGCCCGCCACGATGAGCACCAGGGAGACGAGCTTGAGCACGGAGACGCCCTCCTGCAGGAACGCCATGCCGACGATCGCGGTGATGCTCGCGCCGATGCCCGTCCACACGGCGTACGCCGTGCCGACCGGCAGCGTGCGCAGGGCGTAGGAGAGGCCGACGAAGCTCGCGACGGCGAGGACCAGGAATCCCACGGTCGGCCAGAGCTTGCTGAAGCCCTCGGACGCCTTGAGGCACAGCGCCCATCCGGCCTCGAGAAGGCCGGAGAGGATGAGAACGACCCACGCCATGATCACCACTCCTTTTCTAGTACGGTCGTACCAGCGTAGCGACGTCCGGTCACGCCGTACACTCCGGCGGCGCACTGCCGGCTCCGAGCCTGATCGACACCGCCTGGCGGGCCACGCCCACTCCATGGTCCTCAGCGGCTTCCATACGCAACGCCGTGGGGGCGTCACGATGTGGGAGTGCGGTGGCGCAGCGTTGTCCACAGCCCGGGCGGGCGTCCGGCGCGATGTCGGTGGGGTGGCATAGCGTGGACGCATGTTCGATGACGAGCAGGGGGACGGGCCGGTGGGCGGCGACGGCGTCGATCCGTCGGCCGCCGCGGGGGACGACGGCGCGGCCACCGCCGGGGCTGGCGCCGCCGGCCCGGGCGGCGCCGAAGACCACGCGGACGGCGTGGGCGGGCCGGCCGGGTTGGCGGGGGTGCTTCAGGCGGTGTCCGCGCTGGTGGGGTTGCCGCTGGCGGTCGGGCTGGCCGCGGTGGTCCCGGACGGGCAGGACCCGGGCGACCTGGTCGAGCTGGCCGCGCAGTGGTCGCGGGTGATCGCCTGGGCCCACTATCAGCGCGCCGAGACCCTGTCGGTCCTGGCCGTGCAGGCCATCGACCGCGACGGGGTCAACGCGGTGACCGCGGTGGCGACCGAGGTCGCCATGCGCCAGGGCGTCTCCCGCCCGGGCGCCACCCGGCTGGTGCGCACCGCGATGGCGCTGACCGGGCCGCTGCAGGCCACCGGGGAGGCGCTGGCCCGCGGGGCGCTGGACCCGCGCAAGGCCGACGTGATCGCCGCCGG
>NZ_VUKE01000020.1 GCF_009193175.1 Georgenia ruanii
ACTGGGTTGATAGGCCGGACGTGGAAGCGCGGTAACGCGTGGAGCTGACCGGTACTAATTGGCCGACAACTTGCCACAACAAACTAAGCATCAAAGCACTGCTTGCGTCCACTGTACGGTTCCCGAGATACGCCCCACAACCTGCGTGTTGGGCCGGATATCTCCATAGAGTTACGGCGGTCATAGCGAGGGGGAAACGCCCGGTCCCATTCCGAACCCGGAAGCTAAGCCCCTCAGCGCCGATGGTACTGCACGGGAGACCGTGTGGGAGAGTAGGACACCGCCGAACACCCATTCACGAGGAGGTCGCAACACCTGTTGCGGCCTCCTCGTCGTATACGGACAATTCGCACTGATATCGCGCCATTCTCGAGCGCGCCGAATGAGGAAAAGGAAAGCCATGTCGAGCCAGCATGAAGGACCGGAGTCGGAGCGTCCTCCGCGCAAGGGCAATGGCTCCAACCCGCCGGCTCGTGGCCGCGGCGGCGACCGCGGCGATGACGCGTTCCGAGAGAGGGCCCGCAAGCGGTACGCCCGTTCTGACGGCGCGCGCTCCGAGCAGACCGACCGTCGTGAGGGTGGTTACCAGCGGCGTGATGGTGACCGTCGAGAAGGCGGCTACCAGCGCGGTGAGGGTGGTTATCAGCGGCGTGATGGTGAGCGTCGTGAGGGCGGTTACCAGCGGCGTGATGGTGACCGTCGAGAAGGCGGCTACCAGCGCGGTGAGGGTGGTTATCAGCGGCGTGATGGCGAGCGTCGTGAGGGCGGTTACCAGCGGCGTGATGGTGAGCGTCGTGAGGGCGGCTATCAGCGGCGTGATGGTGAGCGTCGTGAGGGCGGCTATCAGCGGCGTGATGGTGAGCGTCGTGAGGGCGGCTATCAGCGGCGTGATGGTGAGCGTCGTGAGGGCGGTTACCAGCGGCGTGATGGTGAGCGTCGTGAGGGTGGTTACCAGCGGCGTGATGGTGACCGTCGAGAAGGCGGCTACCAGCGCGGCGAGGGTGGTTACCAGCGGCGTGATGGTGACCGTCGAGAAGGCGGTTACCAGCGGCGTGATGGTGACCATCGAGAAGGCGGTTACCAGCGCGGCGAGGGTGGTTACCAGCGGCGTGATGGTGACCGTCGAGAAGGCGGTTACCAGCGCGGTGAGGGTGGTTACCAGCGGCGTGATGGTGAGCGTCGTGAGGGCGGCTATCAGCGGCGCGACGGCAGTTCCCCGCGGCGTGACGGCGCAGGTCGGGGTGAGGGCTACGCACGTGCCGGAGGGAGCCGGCCACGCCGCGAGGAGCGCGCGGATCGTCCCGCCGAGCCGCACATCCCCGACGAGGTCGAGCCGCAGATGCTCGACCGGGCGGCCCGCGCCCGGCTGCGCACGCTGGGCAAGAACAACGCCGATCTCGTCGCTCGTCACCTGGTGATGGCCGGACGGCTCATCGACGACGAGCCGGAGACGGCGTACCAGCATGCCCAGGCCGCCATGCGGCGCGCCGGGCGCGTCGACGTCGTCCGAGAGGCGCTGGCGCTGACCGCCTATGCGACCGGGCGCTACGCGGAGGCACTGCGTGAGCTGCGCACGGTGCGCCGTCTCTCCGGCATCGACGCGCACCGCCCCATGGAGGCGGACTGCGAGCGCGGCCTGGGGCGGCCCGAGCGCGCGCTGGCCATCGTCGCGGAGACCGAGCCGGCGGCGCTGTCCGAGGAGGACACGGCCGAGCTGGCTATCGTCGCCAGCGGCGCCCGCGCCGACCTCGGCGAGCACGAGGCCGGCCTCCTGGTCCTCGAGTCCCCGCTTGTCGACCGGGTGAAGCAGCCTGAGCTGGTCCGTCGTCTCTCGCTGGTACGCGCCGACCGCCTCGAGGAGCTCGGCCGCACCGAGGAGGCGGCAGCCCTGCGCGAGGCCGCCGGGCCCGAGCCGGAGCCGGACGAGCCCGTCATCGTGGTCGACCTCGCGGAGCTCGACCCGGGCGCGGAGGAGGAGTCGGGTGGGGCGACTGCGACGGATGTGACGCCCGGATCGGCAGATGCCGACGGGGCTGAGGCCTCGCCGGAGCATGTCGAGCGATCGCCGGAGGACGCCGAGGCAGAGGGCCTCTCCGGCTCGGAAGCCTCCCAGGAGCCGACGAGTGGTGACGGCACGACGACGACGGCGGACCAGGAGCCCGGCGCCACCGAGGACGGAGAGCGCCCGTGACGGCAGCGGCCCCCACCCTGCTGGCGAGCGACCAGCCGCTCGCCGGCGCGTACGACGTCGCGCTCATGGATCTCGACGGGGTGGTCTACCGCGGAGCGGAGCCGGTCGCGTTCGCCGATGCCGGGGTGGCGGCCGCGCGCGGGCTCGGCATGCGGATGATGTTCGTGACGAACAACGCCGCCCGCGCGCCGCAGACGGTGGCCGACCAGCTCACCTCCCTCGGCATCCCGACCGACGGCACCGACGTGATGACCTCGTCCCAGGCCGCGGCGGCGATCCTCGCCGAGGACCTGCCCGCCGGCGCGCTCGTGCTGCCCGTCGGCGGGGCGGGCCTGCGTTCGGCGCTCACGGAGGCCGGGTTCCGGCTCGCCGCCAGCGCAGACGACGCTCCCGTCGCCGTCGTCCAGGGCTTCGCGCCCGAGGTGGGCTGGCCGCAGCTGACTGAGGCCGCCCTGGCCATCGCCGCCGGCGCCCGCTTCGTGGCGACGAACCTCGACGCCACGCTGCCCACCGAGCGGGGCATGGCCGTGGGCAACGGCTCCCTCGTCGCCGCGGTCACCAACGCCACGGGCGTCGTCCCGGTGTCCGCCGGCAAGCCGGAGCCGGAGATCTTCCGGCAGGCCGCGCGGCGCGCCGGCGCCCGCCGCCCGCTCGCCGTCGGCGACCGCCTCAACACCGACCTCGCCGGCGCGCGTGCCGCAGACGTCCCGGGCCTGCACGTCCTCACCGGGGTCAGCGACGCCCGGGACGTCGTCCTCGCCCCGCCGCACGAGCGCCCGAGCTTCCTCGCCGTGGACCTGCGTGCTCTCGTCCAGCCCCACCCCGCGCCCGAGCGGGCGGGGGACTGGTGGCGCTGCGGCGCGGCCGCGGCGCGGGTGTGCGGCCCCGAGCCGCACCTGGAGGTGAGCCTGGCCGGGCGGACCATCACGCTCGACGGCGCCGACCCGGTGACCGTCTCACTCGACGCCTGGCGGTGCCTCGCCGCGGCGGCCTGGTCTGCCGCCGACATGGGCGCGCCGCTGACGTACCAGCAGGTGCCGGTGCTCGAGGTCGTCGCCCCGCGATAACCTCTTCGGGACGGCGGAAAGGCCACGGAAGGAGCGAGGGATGGGCGTGACGCCTGCCGATCTGGCGGCGCGTGCCGCGGGGGAGGACCCGCTGGCACGGCTCGGCGACCTCGCGGAGACCCCGCTGGCCGAACAGGTCGCAGTCTTCGAGGCCATCCACGCCCACCTGTCCGGGCGCCTGTCGAGCGCCGAGCACTGACGTGGCGCGTCGCGTCCGCATCGACACCGAGCTGGTCCGCCGCGGGCTGGCCCGGTCGCGCCAGCACGCCGCCGAGCTCCTCGCGGCCGGGCACGTGCTGCTCGACGGCGAGGTGGTCACCAAACCCGCCCGCCAGGTCGACCCCGCCCAGGCGCTGCGCGTCGACCTCGCCGAGACCGACGACTACGTCTCCCGCGGGGCCCACAAGCTCGCCGGCGCCCTCGACGCCCTCGGGGACGCCGCTCCCGTGGTCGCCGGGCGCCGCTGCCTGGACGCCGGCGCCTCCACCGGCGGCTTTACCGACGTGCTCCTGCGGCGCGGCGCCGCGCACGTCGTCGCCGTCGACGTCGGCTACGGCCAGCTCGCCTGGTCGCTGCAGACCGACGCGCGGGTGACCGTCCTCGACCGCACCAACGTCCGCACCCTGACCCCGGAGATGGTCGCCCCGGCGCCCGAGCTCGTCGTCGGGGACATGTCGTTCATCTCCCTCACCCTCGTGCTGCCGGCGCTGGCCCGCGCGGCCGCCCCGGACGCCGACCTGCTGCTCATGGTCAAGCCGCAGTTCGAGGTCGGCAAGGAGCGCCTCGGGCACGGCGGCGTGGTGCGCGATCCCGCCCTGCACGTCGAGTCCGTGCTCACCGTCGCCGCGGCCGCGGCGCGAGATGGCCTGGACACCTGGGCCGTGGTGCCCAGCCCGCTGCCCGGGCCGTCCGGCAACGTCGAGTACTTCGTCGCGCTGCGCCGGGACCACCCGCGCCCGCTGCGCGGGGCGGACCTCGAGGCGGCCGCCGCCGGGGCCGTGCGCACCGGCCCGGCCGGCACCGGCAACGCCGGCGCCCACCCGGCGGACGCCAGCCCGGCCGGCGCGATCCGCCCCACCGACCCGGGCGCCGCCGCGCCCGCCGATCCCCACCGGGAGACCCCATGAGCCGCCGCATCCTCGTCGTCAGTCACGAGGGACGGCCTGACGCGGTCATCGCGGCGGACAAGGTCAGCGCCGCGCTGCGCCGCAACGGCATCGACACCGCCCGCGACGGCAGCGCCGAGGACGCCGAGCTGGTCATCGTCCTGGGCGGAGACGGCACGATCCTGCGCGCCGCCGAGGTCGCGCGCGCCCACGACGTCCCGCTCCTCGGGGTCAACCTGGGCCACGTCGGCTTCCTCGCCGAGGCCGAGGAGGAGGCGCTGCCCGACGTCGTCGGCCGGGTGGTGGCCCGCGACTACGTCGTCGAGGAACGCATGACCCTCGACATCACCGTCACCACCCCTGAGGGCGAGGTCCGGCACGACTGGGCCATCAACGAGGCCACGGTGGAGAAGGGCGAGCGGGCCCGCATGGTCGAGGCCACCATCGGCGTGGACGGCCGCGGCCTGTCGACCTTCGGCTGCGACGGCGTCATCCTCGCCACCCCCACCGGCTCCACCGCCTACGCCTTCTCCGGCGGCGGGCCGGTCGTCTGGCCCGACGTCGAGGCCATGCTCGTGGTGCCCATCGCCGCCCACGCGCTGTTCGCCCGCCCGATGGTCGTCGGCCCCAGCTCCACCCTCGAGGTCGAGGTGCTGCCCTACGAGGACAAGCACGCCGTGGTCTGGTGCGACGGGCGCCGCATGCTCGACGCCCCCGCCGGCTCGCGGATCCGGGTGTGCCGCGGCGCCCAGCCGGTGCGCCTGGCCCGGCTGACGCAGGCGCCGTTCTCGGCCCGGCTCGTGGCCAAGTTCCACCTGCCCGTGCAGGGCTGGCGCGGCGTGAAGGAGCGCGCGTGATCGACCAGGTCCGGATCGAGAACCTCGGCGTCATCGCGGCGGCCGAGCTCGACCTCGACCCCGCCCTCACCGTCATCACCGGCGAGACCGGCGCGGGCAAGACGATGGTCCTCACCAGCCTGGCCCTGCTGCTCGGCGGCAAGGCGGACGCCGCGCTGGTGCGCCGGGGCGCCGAGCGCGCCGTCGTCGAGGGCACCTTCACCGTCCCCGATGACGGCCCGGCGGCGGCCCGCGCCGAGGACGCCGGCGCCGCCGTGGAGGACGGCGAGCTCCTCGTCGCCCGCACCGTGCCCGCCGCCGGCCGCTCCCGCGCCCACCTGGGCGGGCGGACCGTGCCGACCGGGTTGCTCACCGAGATCGGCGAGCAGCTCGTCACCGTGCACGGGCAGGCCGACCAGCTGCGCCTGCGCGCCCCGTCCCAGCAGCGCGCCGCCCTGGACGCCTTCGGCGGCCCGGACCACGCGGCCCTGCTGGGCGCCTACCGCGAGGCGCACGGGGCGTTCGTGGCCGCCAGCGAGGGCCTCGCCGAGTGGGAGCGCGAGGCCGGGGCCCGCGAGCACGAGATCGCCCTGCTCCGCGCCGGGCTCGAGCAGGTCGACGCGCTCGAGCCGCAGCCGGGGGAGGACCACGCCCTGCGCGAGGAGGCGCTGCGGCTGGGCAACGTCGAGGAGCTGCGCCTGGCCGCCGGCCGGGCCCACCAGGCCCTCACCGGCGACGTCGACGCCCCCGAGTCGGTGGACGCCACCACCCTCCTCGACGCCGCCCGCCGCAGCCTGGAGCAGGCCGCCGACAACGACGCCGCGCTGGAGGGCTGGGCCGGCCGCCTCGCCGAGGCCTCCTACCTCCTCTCCGACGTCGCCGCCGAGCTGGCCGCCTACCTCGACTCCCTCGACGCCGACCCCGTCCGGCTCGAGGCGGTCCACGCCCGCCGCGCCGCCCTCGCCGAGCTCACCCGCGCGCACGGCCCGGACGTCGACGCCGTCCTCGCGTGGGCCGAGCAGGCCCGGGCGCGGCTGGACTACCTCGACGGCCCGGAGGACACCGCCGAGAAGCTGCGCGAGCGACTCGCCGCCGCCCAGGAGGCGGTCACCCGGGCCGGCGCCGCCCTGACCGCCTCTCGCCACGCCGTGGCCGAGCGGCTGGCCGCCGCGGTCGACGCCGAGCTCGCCGGCCTGGCCATGGCCGGGGCCCACCTCACCGCCCGGCTCACCGCCCTGGAGGAGCCCGGCCCGCACGGCCTCGAGGGCGTCGAGCTGCTGCTCGCGCCGCACCCCGGCGCGCCCGCCCGCCCCCTGGGGCAGGGCGCCTCGGGCGGGGAGCTCTCCCGGGTCATGCTCGCCATCGAGGTCGCCCTCGCCGGGGCGTCCCCGGCCGACGGCGAGCTGCGCACCTTCGTCTTCGACGAGGTCGACGCGGGCGTGGGCGGCAAGGCCGCCGTCGAGGTCGGCCGCCGGCTCGCGCGGCTCGCCCGCGGCGCCCAGGTGATCGTGGTGACCCACCTCGCCCAGGTGGCCGCGTTCGCCGACCGGCACCTCGTGGTGAGGAAGAACACCCCGGGTGACGACGCCGTCGTCACCGCCACGGACGTGACCAGCGTGGAAGGGCCAGATCGCGTGCGTGAGCTGGCCCGGATGCTCTCCGGGCAGGAGGACTCCGAGACGGCCCTCCGGCATGCCGCGGAGCTTCTGGAGCGGGCCGACGTGCAACGATGAGGCGGTGACTGCCCTTTTCCGACGCCGCGCCCTGACGGACACCGGGCCCGGGGTCTCGGGCCCGGCCCGCGTGGACGCCCGGACCAAGAACCTCACCAAGCGGCTGCACCCGGGGGACATCGCCGTCATCGACCACGAGGACCTCGACCGGGTCTCCGCCGAGGCGCTGGTCGGCTGCAAGGTCGCCGCCGTGCTCAACGCCGCCCGCTCGACGTCCGGCCGCTACCCCAACCTCGGCCCGGGCATCCTCCTCGAGGCCGGCATCCCCCTGGTCGACGACCTCGGCCCGGCCGTCATGTCCGTGCGCGAGGGCCAGCCGCTGCGCCTGGACGGCACCGAGGTCTACGCCGGCGACAAGCTCGTCGCCGCCGGCACCGTGCAGGACGCCGAGACCATCGAGACCAACATGGCCCAGGCCCGCGAGGGGCTGTCCGTCCAGCTCGAGGCCTTCGCCGCGAACACCATGGACTACGTCCAGCGCGAGCGCGAGCTGCTCGTCGACGGCGTCGGCACCCCGAAGGTGCGCACGAAGTTCGAGGGGCGCCACGCCCTGGTGGTGGTGCGCGGGTACCACTACAAGGAAGACCTCGCGATGCTGCGCTCGTACATCCGCGAGTACCGGCCGCTCCTCATCGGCGTCGACGGCGGCGCGGACGCCATCCTCGAGGCCGGGCTCAGCCCCGACGTCATCGTCGGCGACATGGACTCCGTGTCGGACAAGGCGCTGCGCTCGGGCGCCGAGATCGTCGTCCACGCCTACCGCGACGGCCGCGCCCCCGGGCAGCGGCGGGTGGAGGACCTCGGCGTCGAGCACGTCGTCTTCCCCGCCACCGGTACCAGCGAGGACATCGCCATGCTCATGGCCGACGACCTGGGCGCCGAGCTCATCGTCGCCGTCGGCACGCACGACACGATGATCGAGTTCCTCGACAAGGGCCGCGCCGGCATGGCCTCGACGTTCCTGACCCGGCTGCGCGTGGGCAGCAAGCTCATCGACGCCAAGGGCGTCTCGCGCCTGTACCGGACCCGGATCTCGACCTGGCAGCTGGTGCTGCTGGCGGCGGCGGGCGTGCTCGCCCTGTTCGTCGCGCTGGCGACGACCAACGTGGGACAGACGACCTTCGGCCTCTTCGGCGCCTGGTTCGACGACCTCGTGAACTTCTTCCGGTCGCTCGTGGGGCTGGCCCCCGCGCCGACGACCTGACCTGTGGAGAGCTGATGATCGACTTCCGTTACCACCTCGTCTCGCTCATCGCGGTGTTCCTGGCGCTCGCCGTCGGCATCGTGCTGGGCGCGGGACCCCTGCGCGACACCATCGGGGACACCCTGACGGGTCAGGTGCAGGACCTGCGCGCGGACCGTGAGCGGCTGCGCGGCGAGCTCGAGGCGACCGAGCTGGACGTCACCGAGCGCACCACCTACCTCGAGCAGTCCGCCGGGGTGCTGCTGGAGAACACCCTCACCGACCAGCGGGTCACCGTGGTGACGCTGCCGGGCACCACCACCGACGACGTCAAGGCGGTCCGCGACCGGCTCGCCCAGGCCGGCGCCCAGGTGGACGGCGAGGTCGCCGTCACCGACGCGTGGACCGACCCGAACAACCGCTCCTTCCGGCAGACCTTCGCCGGTCAGCTGCTCGGCTACCTCCAGCCCGCGCCGGCCGCCGACGCCTCCGCCGAGACCATCTTCGGCCTGGCGCTGGGGCACGCGCTGACCCGCAGCGCGGAGGACGGCGGCCGCACCGCCGACGCCTCGACCCTGATGGACCTGCTGACCTCGGCGGACGCGCCGCTGGTCACCCTGACCGCCGAGCCCACCGCCCCGGCCGACGCGACCGTCCTCGTCGGCCCGCGGCCGACGACGCCGCCCGCTCCGGGCACGCCCAAGGAGCAGACCGACGCCGCCGCCGTCGTCCTGGACAGCTACGTGCGCCTGGCCGACGGGCTGGCCACGGCGGGCCCGTCCGTCACCGTCGGCGCCGCGGCCTCCGACCTCGACCTCGTCGCCGCGGTGCGCCACGACGGCGACGTCGCCCGGCGGGTGACCACCGTGGACTCCGTCGGCGAAATCACCGCCGCGCTCTCGACGCCGCTGGCCACCGCCGTCGCCCTCTCCGGCGGGCACGACCACTACGGCTTCCAGTCCGGCGCCACCGAGCCGGTGCCACCGCGCGTCGAGCTGCCCTCGCGCACGCCGGCCACCGCTGAGGCCCCGGCCGAGGCGCCCGCGGAGGACGAGGCGGCCGCCACGCAGGACGCTGCATGAGCCGCCTGCTCGACTTGGCGGCGCCCGCCGCGCTGGGTGCCGCGGCCACCGCCGTGGCCCAGGCCGCCCTCGAGGCGCGGCCCCCCGGCGGGCGCGAGCGCTGGCGGCGCACGAACTTCGCCGGCCGGGACGTCACCCTGCTCGGCGGCGCGGCGGCCGGGATCGGCGCGACCGCGGCCCCGCTCCTCGCCGCGGTGGCCGGCGGGCACCCCCGGGTGGCCGCCGCGGCGGTCGCCGCCGGGGCGGGCGCCGCGTTCGGCGCCGTCGACGACCTCACCGAGGACACCACCGCCGCCGCCAAGGGGCTGCGTGGGCACCTCGGGGCGCTGCGCCGCGGCCGGCTGACCACCGGCGCGCTGAAGATCCTCGGCATCGGTGCCGGCGCGCTGGCAGCGTCCGCGTTGGCCACCCCGCGCCCGCGGCGGCCCGGCGCGCCGGGTGCGCGGGCCGCCGACGTCCTCGCCGGCGCGGCCCTGGTGGCCGGCACCGCGAACCTGCACAACCTCTTCGACCTGCGCCCGGGCCGCTCCCTCAAGGTCGCCGCCGCGCTCAGCGCGCCGCTCGCCCTGGCCGCGCCCGCCGGCGCCCCCGGCACGCTGGCCGCCGCCGCCCTGGGCGTGGCCGGCGCCGCCCTGCCCGACGACCTCGCCGAGCGGGCCATGCTCGGCGACACCGGCGCCAACGCCGTCGGCGCCCTGGTCGGCACCGCCCTGGCCGCCCACCCCTCCCGCGCCGTGCGCGCGGGCGCGCTGGCCGGCGTCGTCGCCCTCACCCTGCTCAGCGAGAAGGTGAGCTTCTCCGCCGTCATCGAGGGCACGCCCGCGCTGCGGCGGCTGGACGCGCTCGGCCGGCGCTGAGGAATGGACCGCCTGCGCTCCCTGCTCGGCGGCGTCCTCGGCGCCGCCGGTCTCATCGCCGTCGTCACCCTCGCCTCCCGGGCCGTGGGGTTCGTCCGCTGGCTGGTGCAGTCCTGGACCGTCGGGGCCTCCGGCGCCGGCACCGCCTACGAGACGGCGAACCGCATCCCCAACGTCCTGTTCGAGGTCGCCGCCGGCGGCGCGCTGGCCGGGGCGGTGGTGCCGCTGCTGGCCGTGCCGCTGGCCCGGCACCTGCGCCGTGACGTGGACCGCACCGCCTCGGCGCTGCTGGGCTGGGCGCTGCTGGTGCTCGTGCCGCTCGCCGCGGCGGTCGCCGCCGCGGCCGGCCCGCTGGCCGGGCTGCTGCTGCCCGGCCGCGACGTGGATCCGGCCCTGGTCGCCCTGACGACGACGTTCCTGCGAATCTTCGCCCTCCAGGTGCCGCTGTACGGCGTGGGCGTGGTGCTCTCCGGCGTGCTCCAGGCGCAGCGGCGGTTCTTCTGGCCGGCGTTCGCGCCCCTGCTGTCCTCCCTCGTCGTCGTCGCCAGCTACCTCGCCTTCGGGGCGCTGGCCGGCGGCCACCAGGACGACCCGGCCGCCCTGCCCGGCGCCGCCGTGGCCTGGCTGGCGTGGGGCACCACCGCCGGGGTGGCGGCGATGAGCCTGTGCCAGCTGCCCCCGGTGCTGCGCTCTGGCGTCCGGCTGCGCCCGGGGCTGCGGTTCCCGCCGGGCGTCGCGCGCCGGGCCGGGCGGCTCGCCGCCGCCGGCATCGGGGCCCTGCTCGCCCAGCAGCTCAGCGTCGTCGTCGTCCTCTACCTGGCCAACACCGCAGGCGAGGTGGGCACCATCAACGTCTACGGCTACGCCCAGGCGGTGTACTTCCTGCCCTACGCCGTCCTGGCCGTCCCGGTCTCCACCGCGGTGTTCCCGCGGCTGGCCGAGCACGCCGGCACCGGGGACCGACGCGCCTTCGCCGCGCTGGCGGCCGGGTCCACCCGCCTGGTGGTGGCCGTCGCCCTCCTCGGGGCCGCGCTGCTCGTGGCGGTCGCCCCGGCGGCCACCGCCGTGTTCTCGCTGCGTTTCCCGATGCCGGGGATGACGGCGGCGATCACCTGGTTCGCGCCGGGCATCGTCGGCTACGCGCTGATCTTCCACATCTCCCGGGCGCTGTACGCCGTGGACCGCGGCCGCGCGGCGGTGGCGGCGACGGCGAGCGGCTGGCTGGTGGTCTCGGTCGCGTCGTGGGCGCTGACCGCGCTGCTGGCGCCGGACGGCGGGGACGGGCCCGCCACCCTCACCGCGCTCGCGCTGGGCTCCTCGCTGGGGATGGTCGTGGCCGGCGTGCTGCTGCTCGCCGCCATGCGCCGGGCGGGCGGGCCGGGCACCCTCGGCGGGCTCGCGCGGACCGGGGTCGTCGTCGTCGCCGGCGCGGCGCTGGGCGCGCTGGCCGGCCGGTGGGTGGTCGACGCCCTGCTCGCCGCCGTGGGCGCGGGCCTGGCCGGGGCGGTGGTGGCCGCCGTGGCCGGGGCCGTGGTGGCGGCCGCGCCGGCCGCGGCGGCGGTGCTGCTGCTCGACCGCGGGACGGTGCGGGCCGGGGCGTGGTCGCAGGAGTCGGGGGCGGACTCGCGGCCGTGATGACGCCGGCCCGGGCGCGCCCGGACCCCGTGCGCGCCCGGCGCGTGAGTGCCCGGGACCGTGCGTGAGCCGGTCCGGCGGGGGCCTGGGCGATACTGGGGCGCCGAGCGAGGGAGGACGAGCATGCGGGTGCTGCAGCTGACGGGATCGAGCGCGGGCGGGGTGGCCCGGCACGCCCGGGAGATCAGCGCCCTGCTGGCCGCCGACGGCGACGAGGTCGTCCTCGCCGGCCCCGCCGACGTGGTCGACGCGGCCGAGCCGGACGGGTACCGGCCGGTGGTCGTCGACATCGCCGACCGCCCCCGCCCCGCCGACGTCGCCGCGGTGCGGGCCGTCCGCCGCCTGGCCGCCCGCGCCGACGTCGTGCACGCCCACGGGCTGCGGGCCGGGGCCGTCGCCGTGCTGGCCGTGCGCACCCTGGCGCGTCGACCCCGGCTGGTCGTCACGGTGCACAACCTGCCCGTCGGCGGCGGGAAGGTGCGCGCGGTCGCCGCGGTGCTCGAGACGCTCGTCGCGCGCGGCGCCGACGCGGTGCTGGCTGTCAGCGGCGACCTCGTCGCCCGCATGCGCGCCCGAGGGGCCCGGGCCGTCGCCCGCGCCCTCGTCCCGGCGCCGGAGCGGCCCGCCGCGACCGTCCCGCCCGCCGCGGTGCGCGCGGCCCTGGGGCTGGGCGCCGACGAGCACCTGCTGCTCACGGTCGCGCGGCTGGCCCCGCAGAAGGGCCTGGACGTGCTGGCCGACGCCGCCGCCCGGCTCGCCGGTGCCGATGCCGGTGCCGGTGCCGGTGCCGGGGCCGGGCCGGGCGCCGCGGCCGCGTCCTGGCGCTGGGTGGTCGTCGGCGACGGGCCGCTGCGCGCCACGCTCGCCGAGCGGACCGCCGACCTGCCGGTGCTGCTGGCCGGCCGGCGCGACGACGTGCCCGACCTGCTCGCCGCCGCGGACGTCGTCGTCTCCACCGCCGCCTGGGAGGGCCAGCCCATCGCCGTGCAGGAGGCGCTGCGCGCCGGGGCGGCGCTGGTGGCCACCGACGTCGGCGGCACCCGGGAGGTCACCGACGACGCCGCGGTGCTCGTCCCCGGCGGCGACGGGTCCGCCGTCGCCGCTGCCGTCCGCGGCCTGCTCGCCGACCCCGCCCGGCGCGAGGCGCTGCGCGCCGCGGCCCGGGCCCGGGCGGCCGAGCTGCCCGGGCCGGAGGACGTCCTGGCCCAGCTGCGGGGGGCCTACGCCCGCCGGTAGCACGCCCGCCGGCAGCACGGTCCGCGGCCCCTCGCCGGCGGTGTCTGACGGCACACCGGGAGCCGTCCGCGGCCCTGGGCGAGCCGCGGCGAGCGATGCTAGGGTCGAAGTCCGTGGTCAACCAACCGAGCCGGCTTCCCGGCAACCAGGCCAGCATCCCTCGCCAGATCTTCGTCACCGGCGGGGTCGTCAGCTCCCTGGGGAAGGGGTTGACGGCGTCCAGCCTCGGCCACCTCCTCCGCGCCCGCGGGCTGCGCGTGGTGATGCAGAAGCTCGACCCGTACATCAACGTCGACCCCGGCACCATGAACCCCTTCCAGCACGGCGAGGTGTTCGTCACCGACGACGGCACCGAGACGGACCTGGACATCGGCCACTACGAGCGCTTCCTCGACGTCGAGCTCTCCGGCAAGGCCAACGCCACCACCGGCCAGGTGTACTCGACCGTCATCGCCAAGGAGCGCCGCGGGGAGTACCTCGGCGACACCGTCCAGGTGATCCCGCACATCACCGACGAGATCAAGGCGCGCATGCGCGCCCAGGCCGAGCCGGTCGACGGCGAGGAGCCGCCGGACGTCATCATCACCGAGATCGGCGGCACGGTCGGCGACATCGAGTCCCTGCCGTTCCTCGAGGCCGCCAGGCAGGTGCGTCAGGACCTCGGCCGCGACAACGTCTTCTTCCTGCACGTCTCGCTGGTGCCCTACATCGCGGCCAGCGGGGAGCTGAAGACGAAGCCGACACAGCACTCGGTCGCCGAGCTGCGCTCCATCGGCATCCAGCCCGATGCCATCGTGTGCCGCTCCGAGCGGGAGCTGCCCGAGAGCGTCAAGGCCAAGATCGCGTCGATGTGCGACGTCGACCGCGAGGCCGTCGTCATGTGCCAGGACGCGCCGAGCATCTACGAGATCCCGGCCGTGCTGCACGCCGAGGGCCTGGACGCGTACGTGGTGCGCCGCCTGTCCCTGAGCTTCCGGGACGTCGACTGGACGGTGTGGGACCGGCTCCTCGAGCGGGTGCGCCACCCCAAGGACTTCGTCGAGGTCGCCATGGTCGGCAAGTACATCGACCTGCCCGACGCCTACCTCTCCGTCACCGAGGCGCTGCGCGCCGGCGGCTTCCACCACCGCGCCCGCGTGAAGATCCGGTGGGTCGCCTCCGACACGTGCCAGACCGGCGAAGGGGCCCGCAAGGCGCTCGACGGCGTCGACGCCGTCCTCGTGCCCGGCGGCTTCGGCGTGCGCGGCATCGAGGGCAAGCTCGGCGCGCTGCGCCACGCCCGCGAGAACCAGATCCCCACGCTCGGCATCTGCCTGGGCCTGCAGTGCATGGTCATCGAGGCCGCCCGGAACATGCTCGGCCTGGACAAGGCCAGCTCGACCGAGTTCGACCCGAGCACCCCCGACCCCGTGGTGGCCACCATGGAGGAGCAGCTGGCCATCGTCGGCGGCGAGGGCGACCTCGGCGGGACCATGCGCCTGGGCCGCTACGAGGCCGTGCTCGAGCCGGGCTCCCTGGCCGCGGAGGTCTACGGCGCCGAGCGGGTGACCGAGCGGCACCGCCACCGCTACGAGGTCAACAACGCCTACCGCGACGCCCTGGACAAGGTGGGCCTGAAGATCTCCGGCCGTTCCCCGGACTCCTCCCTGGTGGAGTTCGTCGAGCTCGACCGGGACCTGCACCCGTACTACATCGCCACCCAGGCCCACCCGGAGTTCAAGTCCCGGCCCACCCGCGCCCACCCGCTGTTCGCCGGGCTCGTCGGCGCCGCGCTCGAGCGTCAGCGCGCGAGCCGGCTGCTCGAGCTCGACGAGCCGGAGACCGTCGGCCTCGAGCACGAGGCCCCGGTGGCCGCCACCGCCGGCGAGAGCGGCGAGCCGGCGTGACGGCGCCGGGGGAGCTGGCGGACGCCAAGGACGCCGGCCGGGAGGTCGTCGCGCACCGGACCATCCACGCCGGCCGGGTCTTCGACCTGGTGGGGGAGGAGGTCCGGCTGCACCCCGACGACGAGAAGCCGGTGGTCCGCGAGTACCTCGACCACCCCGGCGCCGTCGCCGTCGTCGCCCTGCGCGACGGCGAGGCGGGGGAGGAGATCCTGCTCATCCGGCAGTACCGCCACCCCGTGCGCGCCCAGCTGTGGGAGGTCCCCGCGGGCCTGCTCGACGTCGCCGGCGAGGACTACCGCGCCGCCGCCGAGCGCGAGCTCTACGAGGAAGCGGATCTGCGCGCGGCCCGCTGGGACGTGCTGGTGGACTACTTCACCAGCCCCGGGGGGTCCGACGAGTCCCTGCGCGTCTACCTCGCCCGCGACGTCACCGACGTCGACGGCGACGAGCGCCACGAGCGCGAGGACGAGGAGCGGGACATGGCCACCGTCTGGGTGCCGCTGGACGAGGCGGTCATGGCCGTCCACGCCGGGCGGATCCACAACCCCAGCGCCGTCGTCGGCATCCTCGCGGCCGCCTCCGCGCGGGCCCGGGGGTGGGCGCCGCTGCGCCCGACGGACGCGGAGTGGCTGCGCTGACGGCGGCTGCTCCGGCGCCTGAGCTGGGACGCTGAACCGCCGTCGGCGGTGACGGGACGGGCGAGCGGTGCGCGTCGGCACGGCCCACGATGCGAAGCCCGACGGCGCGGTCAGGCGCGGCGCGTGTAGAACGCGCTGCAGGCGAACGTCACGGCCACCGTGAGCAGGCCGGCGCCGAGCATGTGCAGGCCCACGAGGACCTCCGGCAGCCCGAGGAAGTGCTGGGTGTAGCCGATCACGCCCTCGACGACGACGACGCCGAGCAGCCACGGCCACACCCGGCGCGCCCGGTCGAGGCGCGCGTCGTCGCGCCGGCGGCCCAGCAGCACCGCGCCGGCCACGACCGCGACGACGAACAGCCACACCGATCCCGAGTGCATCCGCGTGATGGCCAGCGGGTCGAGGGCGTACCGCGAGGCCTCGTCGAGGTCACCGGAGTGCGGTCCGGAGCCGGTGACCACGGTGCCGAGCGCGACGACGACCGCGGCGAGCCCCGCCAGGACCCACGGCAACGCCCGCAGCCGCCCGTCGGCGAGCCGGACGACGGGACCGTCGCCCTGGCGCAGCCGCACGAGCACGTAGGTGGACACGGCCACGAGAGCCAGCGAGATGAGCATGTGGGAGCCGACGATGGCCGGGTGCAGGTCGACCCAGACGGTCACCCCGCCCACGACCGCCTGCAGGGCGATGCCGGCGAGTGGCAGCCAGGCCAGCCGCCTGAGCGCCGGGGGCCGCGAGGCGGTGGGCTCGCGGCGGTAGACCGCCCACAGAAGCGCCACCGCGATGACGCTGAGCACCCCGGTGAGGGTGCGGTTCCCGAACTCGATGTACGGGTGGATCGAGGTCGCCTCGTGGAAGACGGGCGTGAAGGAGCCCGGCTCGCACATCGGCCAGGACGAGCAGCCCAGCCCCGAGCCGGTCAGTCGCACCGCGCCGCCGGTGACGATGATGCCGATCTGCGCGACGAGGTTCGCCACGGCCAGGACCCACGTCAGGCGGTCGACCCGGCCGGCGGCGGGGGTGCGGGTGGCCCCGGCGGCGTCGTCGGGCCGGCGGGGACGGATCGCGGTGCTCACCGCACCAGGGTACGTGGACCGCGGTGGGCGTCAGGGCCGCGGGAGGCGGCCCGGGCGGGGTACGGGCGTGGGGCTGCTCACGCCGGGGCGCGCCGGGAGCCGGCACGCCGCGCCCGCGGGTTCAGTCCCACCGGAAGTACCGGGCGGCGAGCCAGGAGCCGGCCGCCGTCCACACCGCGAGCACGGCGAGGGCCGCGAGGTCGAGTCGCCCGGTGGTGGCCAGCAGGCGCAGCCCCTCGCCCAGTGCGCCGCAGGGGAGGAGGACGACCACCTGGGCGAGCGGGGCCGGCAGGGTGTCCACGGGCAGCAGCAGCCCGCCGCCGCCGGCCATGAGCACCCACAGCAGGTTCGCGACGGCGAGCACCGCCTCGGGTCGCAGCGTCCCGCCGATCAGCAGCGCCAACGAGACGAACACGGCGGCCCCGAGCAGCACGAACAGCGCCCCGCCGGCCAGCGCGGCGACGCCGAAGCCCTCACCGCGCCAGCCCAGCACGGCGGCGACGAGCAGCAGCACCACGGCCTGGACGGCCAGCACGCACACCACCGCGCCGAGCTTGCCGGCGAGCAGGCCCCGCCGGCCCAGCGGCGTCGTCGCGAGCATGCGCAGCACGCCCCAGCGCCGGTCGAACGCCACGGCGATCGCCTGGGAGGTGAACGCGGTGGAGGCCACGGCCAGGGCGAGGACCCCCGCCAGCGCGGCGGGCGCGCGCGTCGCGCCGGGCAGCGGCACGAGATCGGTGCGCACGAGCACCACCAGCGCGATCACCGGGAGGATGAACGTGAGCAGCAGCTGCTCGCCGTTGCGCAGCACCGCGGCGGTCTCGAACCGGGTCTGGGCGAGCACCCGGCGGGCGCGGGTCCCCGCGTCGGCCCGGGGGACGCCGTCGACCGCGAGGCTCTGGGCGGTCATGTCCTGCTCCTTCACGCGCTCGTCCCCTCGCGCAGCGCCCGGCCGGTGAGGTCGAGGAAGGTGTCCTCCAGGGTCCGGCGGTGGACGGCGACGTGCGCGCCGGGGTGGCCGGCCTCGGCCACCGCGGTGGACACGGCGGCCAGGGTGCCGGCGTCGACGTCGCCGTCGGGGGTCACCTCCACGGCGTCGGCGACGGCGTGGACCCCGAGATCGGCGCGCTCGGCGCGGGCCAGCGCGGCGCTCAGCGCGGCGGCGAGCCCGGCGACCTCAGCGGCCGGGGCCCCGTCGAGGCCGATACGCACCCGGACGCCGTCGGTCAGCTGGGCCGGGGTGCCCTCGGCGATGACCTGGCCGCGGTCGATGATGACCACGTGGTCGGCCAGCTCCTCGGCCTCGGTCATGAGGTGGGTGGTGAGCACGAGGGACGTGCCGCCGGCGCGCAGCTCGCGCAGCAGGTCCCACACCGCCAGCCGGGACTGCGGGTCCAGCCCGGCGGAGGGCTCGTCGAGGAAGACCAGCTCGGGGCGCCCGACGATCGCCCCGGCCAGCGCCAGGCGCTGGCGCTGGCCGCCGGAGAGCCGGCGCACGGAGGTGCGGGCGACCTCGGCGAGGCCCAGCCGCTCGAGCAGGGCGGCCGGGTCCAGCGGGTCGGCGTGGAGCCGGGCGAGGTGGGCGAGGACGGCGCCGGCCTTCGGGGCCATCGGCAGCCCGCCGTCCTGCAGCATCACGCCGACGCGCTCGCGCAGCGGCGCGTCGGACCCGCGCGCGGCGCGGTCGCGGCCGAGCACCTCGATGGTGCCGGCGTCGGGGCGGCGCAGCCCCTCGCAGCACTCGATGGTCGTCGTCTTGCCAGCGCCGTTCGGCCCCAGCACCGCGGTCAGCCGGCCCCGCTCGGCGGTGAGGGAGAGGCCCCGGACCACCTCGCGGCCCCCGTAGGACTTGCGCAGCCCGCGCACCGCCAGGGCGGGCGCGGCCGGCGCGGGCGAGGAGCCGGGGGACGCCGACGGCGGCCCGGAGAGGTCGGGGCGAGAGGGCGCACGCACCCGCACAGCGTAGACACGCGCGCGGCGACGCCGGGCATCGGGCGTGGGGGAGTGGGGCGCGTCACAGTGCGCCGGGACGCCGTCGACCGGGAGGCGCCGGGACGCCGTCGGCCACGAGGCGCCGGGACGCCGTCGACCAGGAGGCGCCGGGACGCCGTCCACCTCGAAGCGCCGGACGCCGTCGTCCAGGAGGCGCGATCCCGCCGTCCGCCCCGGTGCCCGGTCTCACAGCCAGGTGAGGCTGACCTTCCTTGCGGGGAACGATTTTGGGAACAACAATGTTTTCTAATCGTGCCGGGCGGAGCGTGCCCGGTGCAGGCGGGCCCCGGCCCGCACGGAAGGCCTGCGGGCACGCGGAACGGACGAGGGGAGACGCACGTGACCACGCCCGGCCAGCCCACGGCGCCCCGTCGCGGCACGTCCACGGACGAGGCCGGCACGCGCGAGCGGGTGCTCGAGCTCATCGTCGAGCGCGGCCCGGTGCCGGCGGCGACCCTGGCACGGGTCCTCGACCTGACCCCGGCCGCGGTGCGCCGTCACACCACGCACCTCGAGGAGCTCGGCCAGATCCGCGTGCACGAGCCCACCGGCACCGGTCAGCGCGGCCGCGGTCGCCCGGCGCGGCACTACGTGGCCACCGACGCGGGCCGGTCGGTGCTCTCGGACGCCTACTCCGACCTGGCCACCCAGGCCTTGCAGTTCCTGCGGGACGTCGCCGGCGAGGGCGCCCTCGACGCCTTTGTCGACGCCCGCGTCGGCGAGCTGGAGCGGCGCTACGCCCCGCTGCTCGAGCAGGCCGGCCCGGTCCCTGCGGCACGCGCGCACGCCCTCGCCGCCGCCCTGACGGCGGACGGGTACGCGGCCACCACCCGCGCCGTCGGCCCCAAGGGCTTCGCCCTGCAGCTGTGCCAGGGCCACTGCCCCGTGCAAGACGTGGCGCAGGCCTTCCCCCAGCTGTGCGAGGCTGAGACCCAGGCGTTCTCCCGCCTGCTCGGCGTGCACGTGCAGCGCCTCGCCACCCTCGCCGGCGGCGGGCACGTGTGCACCACCCACGTGCCCCTCTCCGCGGTCCCCACCCCGCTCACCACGCGTGACGCCGGGGCCGCCCGTTCCCGGACCAAGTCGCCCAGCGGCGTCACGGAAGGAAACTGATGACAAGTCCCACCCAGCAGGAGGTCACGGTGCCCGACGCGTCGATGACCGAGGACGAGAAGATCATTGCCTCGATCGGCAGCTACGCCTACGGCTGGTCCGATGCCGACGACGCGGGCGCCAACGCCCGGCGTGGTCTGGACGAGGACGTCGTTCGCAACATCTCGGCCCTGAAGCACGAGCCGGAGTGGATGCTCAAGCGCCGGCTCAAGGCGCTGAAGCTCTTCGACAAGAAGCCCATGCCCGGCTGGGGCGCGGACCTGTCGGACATCGACTTCGACAACATCAAGTACTTCGTCCGGTCCACCGAGAAGCAGGCCACCAGCTGGGAGGACCTGCCCGAGGACATCAAGAACACCTACGACCGCCTGGGCATCCCGGAGGCCGAGAAGCAGCGCCTGGTTGCCGGCGTCGCCGCCCAGTACGAGTCCGAGGTGGTCTACCACCAGATCCGTGAGGACCTCGAGGCCCAGGGCGTCATCTTCCTCGACACCGACACGGGCCTGAAGGAGCACCCGGAGATCTTCGAGGAGTACTTCGGCTCGGTCATCCCCGCCGGGGACAACAAGTTCGCCTCGCTCAACACCGCGGTGTGGTCCGGCGGCTCCTTCGTCTACGTCCCCAAGGGCGTCCACGTCGAGATCCCGCTGCAGGCCTACTTCCGCATCAACACCGAGAACATGGGCCAGTTCGAGCGGACGCTGATCATCGCCGACGAGGGCTCCTACGTGCACTACGTCGAGGGCTGCACCGCCCCGATCTACCAGTCCGACTCGCTGCACTCGGCGGTCGTGGAGATCATCGTCAAGAAGGACGCCCGCGTCCGGTACACGACGATCCAGAACTGGTCGAACAACGTGTACAACCTGGTGACCAAGCGCGCCACGGTCGAGACCGGCGGCACCATGGAGTGGATCGACGGCAACATCGGCTCCAAGGTCACCATGAAGTACCCGGCCGTGTACCTCATGGGCGAGCACGCCCGCGGCGAGACCCTGTCGATCGCCTTCGCCGGCGAGGGGCAGCACCAGGACACCGGCTCGAAGATGGTGCACCTGGCCCCGCACACGTCGTCCTCGATCGTGTCGAAGTCCGTGGCCCGCTCCGGCGGCCGCGCCTCCTACCGCGGCCTGGTGCAGGTCCTCGAGGGCGCCGCGCACTCGAAGTCCAACGTGCTGTGCGACGCGCTGCTGGTGGACCAGATCTCCCGGTCCGACACCTACCCCTACGTGGACGTCCGCGTCGACGACGTCGAGATGGGCCACGAGGCCACCGTCTCGAAGGTGAGCGAGGACCAGCTCTTCTACCTCATGTCCCGCGGGATGCCCGAGACCGAGGCCATGGCGATGATCGTGCGCGGCTTCGTCGAGCCCATCGCGCGCGAGCTGCCGATGGAGTACGCCCTCGAGCTCAACCGCCTGATCGAGCTGCAGATGGAAGGATCCGTCGGCTGATGACCGCCACCACCAACATGTCCACCGACCACACCCGCGCCACCGCGGACGCCGCCCACACCCACGGCGGCGGCACGGTGCCGGAGACGTCCCGCGCCGACCGCCGCTCGTCCTTCGAGCTGGCCGACTTCCCGGTCCCCACGGGCCGGGAGGAGGACTGGCGCTTCTCCCCGGTGGACCGACTCCAGCGGCTCTTCGCCGGTGACCTCACCGGCACGGGCCCGGTGGTGACCGTCGAGTCCGACGACGACGTGCGCGTCGAGCGGGTCGGCCGCGACGACGCCCGCCTCGGCCAGGTCCTCGCGCCCGGCGACCGGGTCGCGGCCGCCGCGTGGCAGTCCTTCGGCGAGGCCCTCGTGGTCACGGTGCCGAAGAACCACGTCGACGCCCGCCACACGATGATCGCCATCAACGGCGACGCCGAGACCGCATCCGCCCCCGCCGCCGAGCACGTGCTCGTCGTGGCCGAGGAGCTCAGCGAGTCCCTCGTGGTGCTCGACCACCGCGGCAGCGCCGAGCTCGCCCAGACCGTCGAGATCGACGTCCGCGACGGCGCCCACCTCACCCTCGTGTCCGTCCAGGACTGGGACGAGGGCGCGGTCCACGTGGCCAACCACCGGGCGCGGCTGGGCCGCGACGCGCGCCTCAAGCACATCGTCGTCAGCCTCGGCGGCGACATCGTCCGCCTGACCCCGGACGTGTCCTTCACCGCTCCCGGCGGCGACGTCGAGCTGCTCGGCCTGTACTTCACCGACGCCGGCCAGCACCAGGAGCACCGCCTCTTCGTCGACCACGCCGTGCCGAGCTGCAAGTCCCGGGCCACCTACAAGGGCGCCCTGCAGGGCGACGGCGCGCACTCGGTGTGGGTGGGCGACGTGCTCATCCGCCACGAGGCCGAGGGCACCGACACCTACGAGCTCAACCGCAACCTCGTCCTCACCGAGGGCGCCCGGGCGGACTCCGTGCCGAACCTCGAG
Source organism: Georgenia ruanii (assembly GCF_009193175.1). Lineage (GTDB taxonomy): Bacteria > Actinomycetota > Actinomycetes > Actinomycetales > Actinomycetaceae > Georgenia > Georgenia ruanii. Next base: position 22,063 of record NZ_VUKE01000020.1, read on the forward strand.
ATCGAGACCGGCGAGATCGAGGGCGCGGGCCACGCCAGCGCCACCGGCCGGTTCGACGACGAGCAGCTGTTCTACCTGCGCTCGCGCGGCATCCCCGAGGAGGAGGCCCGCCGCCTGGTGGTGCGCGGCTTCTTCGCCGAGCTCATCAACCAGATCGGCGTGCCGCTGGTGCAGGAGCGGCTCATGGAGGCCATCGAGCTCGAGCTGTCCAAGACCATGGGGGCCGCGGCTCGATGACCGCCCAGCACGCCTGCGACACCGCGGACCTCGAGCCGGGCGAGGCCATGCGCCTGGACCTCGAGGCCGCGGACGGTACGCCGCTGCCCGTCGCGCTGGTGCGCGACGAGGACGGGGAGTTCCACGCCATCTCGGACATCTGCTCGCACGGGCAGGTGAACCTCTCCGACGGCGAGGTCGACGGCTGCACCATCGAGTGCTGGCTGCACGGGTCGACCTTCGACCTGCGCACCGGCAAGCCGCTGAGCCTCCCCGCCACCCAGCCCGTCCCCGTCTATCCCGTGACCGTGGACGGGGAGCGCGTCCTGGTGGACGTCGACACCACCGCCGACGTCGCGCGCTGACGCCCCCCGCCGCCCCAGCCAGAAAGAAGACGAATGTCCACCCTTGAGATCAAGAACCTCCACGTCAGCGTCGAGACGAACGACGGCCCCAAGCCGATCCTGCGCGGCGTGGACCTGACCATCGGCTCCGGCGAGATCCACGCGATCATGGGCCCCAACGGCTCGGGCAAGTCGACCCTGGCCTACTCCATCGCCGGCCACCCCAAGTACACCGTGACCGACGGCGAGGTCCTCCTCGACGGCGAGAACGTCCTGGAGATGAGCGTGGACGAGCGCGCCCGCGCCGGGCTGTTCCTCGCCATGCAGTACCCGGTCGAGGTGCCCGGCGTGACGGTGTCGAACTTCCTGCGCACCGCCAAGACCGCCATCACCGGCGAGGCCCCCGCCCTGCGCAAGTGGGTCGGCGACGTCAAGGACGCCATGCACCAGCTGCGCATGGACCCCGAGTTCGCCCAGCGCGACGTCAACCACGGCTTCTCCGGCGGCGAGAAGAAGCGCCACGAGATCCTCCAGATGGAGCTGCTCCAGCCGAAGTTCGCCGTCCTGGACGAGACCGACTCCGGCCTCGACGTCGACGCGCTGCGCATCGTCTCCGAGGGCGTCAACCGGGTGCACGAGGCCACCGGCCTGGGCGTCATGCTCATCACCCACTACACGCGGATCCTCAAGTACATCAAGCCCGACTTCGTCCACGTCTTCGTCGACGGCCGGGTCGCCGACCAGGGCGGCCCCGAGCTCGCCGACCGGCTCGAGGACGAGGGCTACGACCGCTACCTCACCGCCACCGTCTGAGGAAGAAGAGGCGCATGACTGCTGCCGGGACCTCGGTGACCGGCGTCGCCGCGGCGGCCGCCGGCCCCGCCCGCTCCCTGAGCGCGGCGGAGCTGGCGGCCGTGCGCGCGGACTTCCCGCTGCTCGTCCGCACCGTGCGCGGGGACCGCCCGCTGGTCTACCTCGACACCGCCGCCACCTCGCAGAAGCCCCGGTGCGTCATCGACGCCGAGAGCGAGTTCTACGAGCGCACCAACGCCGCCGTGCACCGCGGCGCGCACGCGCTCGCCGAGGAGGCCACCGAGGCCTACGAGACCGCCCGTGCCGCCGTCGCCCGCTTCGTCGGGGCCGGCGAGGACGAGATCGTCTGGACCAAGAACGCCACCGAGGGCATCAACCTCGTCGCGTACGCCATGTCCAACGCGGCGCTGGGCCGTGGCGGGGCAACGGCGCGCGAGCTGTTCGACGTCGGCCCCGGCGACGAGATCGTCGTCACCGAGGCCGAGCACCACGCCAACCTCGTCCCGTGGCAGGAGCTGTGCGCCCGCACCGGCGCGACCCTGCGCTGGATCGGCGTGACCGACGAGGGCCGGCTGGACCCGGCCACCTTCGACGTCATCACCGAGCGCACCCGGGTCGTGGCGCTGGCCCACGCCTCCAACGTCACCGGCGCCGTCGCCCCGGTGGCCGCCGTCGTCGCCCGGGCCCGTGCGGCCGGCGCGCTGGTCGTGCTCGACGCGTGCCAGTCCGTCCCGCACCTGCCGGTCGACGTCAAGGCGCTGGACGTGGACTTCGCCGTGTTCTCGGGCCACAAGATGCTCGGTCCCACCGGCATCGGCGTGCTCTACGGCAAGGCCGAGCTGCTCGAGGCCATGCCACCGTTCCTCACGGGCGGGTCGATGGTCCAGGTGGTGACCATGGAGTCCACCACCTACGCCGCGCCGCCGACCCGGTTCGAGGCGGGCACGCAGATGGTCGCCCAGGCCGCCGGCCTGCACGCCGCCGTCGACTACCTCGCCGAGCTGGGCATGGACGCCGTCGCCGAGCACGAGGCCGGGCTGACCCGGCTGCTGCTCGACGGCGTGGCTTCGGTGCCCGGCGTGCGCATCCTCGGTCCCGCAGACCCGGCCGACCGGCTCGCCGTCGTCGCCTTCGACGTGGCGGGGGTGCACCCGCACGACGTGGGCCAGGTGCTCGACAGCCACGGCATCGCGGTGCGCGTGGGCCACCACTGCGCCCAGCCGATCCACCGGCGCCTGGGCGTGCACGCCTCCGCGCGCGCCTCCGCCGGGGTGTACACGACGGCGGAGGAGATCGAGGCCTTCGTCGACAAGCTCGGCGAGGTCCGGCAGTTCTTCGGGGTGGACCATGGCTGACCCGCTGCAGCAGATGTACCAGCAGGTGATCCTCGACCACGCGCGCGCGAAGCACGGCGCGGGGCAGATCGACCCGTTCGACGGCGAGTCCTTCCAGGTCAACCCCACGTGCGGGGACCAGGTGACCCTGCGCGTGCGGATCGACCACTCCGCCGGTGCCCCGCGGGTCGCGGAGGTGGGCTGGCAGGGGGAGGGCTGCTCGATCTCGCAGGCCTCGCTGTCCGTGCTCACCGACCTGGTCACCGGCAAGGACATCCCCACCGTCGACCACCTCAACGAGACCTTCCGCGAGCTCATGCACGGCCGCGGCAAGGAGCTCGAGCCGGCGAAGTCCGACGAGCTCGAGGACGCCACCGCCTTCGTCGGCGTGGCCCAGTTCCCGGCCCGGATCAAGTGCGCGCTGCTCGGCTGGATGGCCCTGCGCGACGCCCTCGCGCACGCCCTGACGGCCGAGCCCACCCCCGACGCCACCACCAAGGAGACCGCATGAGCGAGACCATGAACCCGTCGCCGACGACCGCGGCCGACGTCGAGGAGGCGATGCGCGACGTCATCGACCCCGAGCTCGGCATCAACGTCGTCGACCTCGGCCTGATCTACGGCATCACCGTGGACCAGAACAACGAGGCGGTCATCGACATGACCCTGACCTCGGCGGCGTGCCCGCTGACCGACGTCATCGAGGATCAGGCCGGGATCGCGACGGAGGGCCTCGTCGCCGGCATCCGGATCAACTGGGTCTGGATGCCGCCGTGGGGCCCGGAGAAGATCACTCCCGAGGGCCGCGAGCAGCTGCGGGCACTCGGGTTCAACGTGTGACCTCGGCCCGCCGCGCCGCTGCGCCGTGACCCGAGCGGGCCGCGGTCAGGATGTGCTGGCCTGACGCGCGGCGCTCGACCGGGTAGCCGAAACCTCCGTACGGACAATCCGTACGGAGGTTTCGGTTTGCATGGAGTCCGGGGGCGGGATTCCCACAGACGGGCGCCGGGCGCCCGCCGACAGCCGCGAGCGGATCATCAAACGCGAGCGGCGTGCGCAACCGCGTTGGCCATCGCCGTGACGGCGTTGGCCCATCGGCCGCCGCGACCGGATGCCAGTGGCCCCACCGCCCGTCCGGTCGGCGGTGGCGCTCAGGCGACGCTGGCCGAAGAGCACGTGCGGACTATCCGTACGGAAGCTTCAGCGAAGGTCGACATGGTCTCCACTCACGCCGGGCCGGACGGTTCGCGGCTCCGGTTGGCGCCGGATTCGTGGGGCCCCTACAGCTGCTGCGCGGCGAACGTGTCGCAGGCGGCCAGCGTGCCCTGCTCGTACCCGGTGGTGAACCACCGCACCCGCTGCTCCGACGACCCGTGCGTCCACGACTCGGGGTTGACCTGCTGGCCCGCCCCGGCCTGGATCCGGTCGTCGCCCACGGCCGCCGCGGCGTCGAGCGCGTCGCCGATCTGCTCCGGCGTCGGCGGCTGGAGGAAGGTCTGGCCCGAGTCGGGGTCGACGACGCTGGCGGCGTGGCCCACCCACAGCCCGGCGTAGCAGTCGGCCTGCAGCTCCAGGCGCACGCCGTCGGACTGCGGGCCGGTCGAGCGCTGGTCGATGGTGGCCATCGTGCCGAGCTGGTTCTGGATGTGGTGGCCCCACTCGTGGGCCACGATGTACTCCTGCGCCAGCGGCGCGTTTTCCGCGCCGAGCTGGGTCTCGAGCTGGTCGAAGAAGCCCAGGTCGAGGTACACGCTCTCGTCGGGCGGGCAGTAGAACGGCCCGACGGCGGAGGTCGCGCTGCCGCAGCCGGTCGCCACCTGACCCTCGAAGAGCTGGAAGGTCGGCTCGCGGTACTGCACCCCGCCCTGCTCGGGCAGCGCCGCCAGCCAGTACTGGTCGAGCGCGTCGGCGGTGTAGACCATGCGGCAGTCGGTGTAGCGGTTGGCGTCCGCTCCGGTCACGCAGTGCGCGAAGTCCTGGGCGGGCGCGGCGGTCTGCTGGCCACCGGGCAGGAACCTCGAGATGTCTTGGCCCGTGAACAGGAGGACGAGCAGCGCAACCAGTCCGGCGCCGCCGCCGACGGCGATGCCCTTGCCGCCGCCGCGGCGCACCCGGCTGGTGTCCGCACGGACGTCGTCGTTGAAGGTCATAGGCCGACCGTAATGCGGTGGCGGGCGGGCCGCCCTGCCGGGGGAAGGTTGCGGCCGACACGCGGCCGGACGCCATCCTGCCCCGACGTGGGATCCTGCACACCGCGTTCCGAACGGGAGCGCACCGAGAAGCGGAGGAGCAGCAGGTGGCCGACAAGCCCGCCGCCGAGGTCGCCGTCGACACCGACCTCGTGCGCCGGTTGCTCGCGGCCCAGCACGCCGACCTCGCCGGGCCGCCGCTCCGCCTGGTCGCCAGCGGCTGGGACAACGTCATCTACCGGCTCGGCGACGACCTCGCCGTCCGGCTGCCGCGCCGCGCGGCCGCGGCCGACCTCATCGAGCACGAGCAGCGCTGGCTCCCCGAGCTCGCGAGACGCCTGCCGGTCGCCGTCCCGGTCCCCGTGCGCCGCGGCGTGCCGGGTCTGGGCTACCCGTGGGCGTGGACGGTGACGCGGTGGAGGCCCGGGACGACGGCGGCCGAGGTGCCGGCGGGGGAGCGGCGCGCGCAGGCCGAGCCGCTGGCCGCCGTCGTCGCCGCGCTCCACCGGCCCGCGCCCCCGGACGCCCCGCACAACCCAGTCCGCGGGGTGCCGCTGGCCGCCCGCCGCGACGCCGTCATCGGCCGGCTCACCAGCGGGCTCGTCCCGCAGGCGGATCGCGCCGCCGCGCTGTGGACCGAGCTCAGCGCGACGCCGGCGTGGGCCGGGCCGGCGCTGTGGCTCCACGGCGACCTCCACCCGGCGAATCTCGTCGTGGCCGACGGCGGCCTGGCGGCGGTCCTCGACTTCGGCGACCTCACCGCGGGCGACCCGGCCACCGACCTCGCCGCCGCCTGGCTGACCTTCGACGCCACCGGGCGGGAGCGGTTCGTCCGGGCGCTGGGTCACGCCTACGACGCCGCCACCTGGCGCCGCGCCCGCGCCTGGGCCCTCGCGCTCGCCACCGCCCTCCTCGCCCACTCCGACGACGCACCGGTGCTGCGCGCCGTCGGCGACCACGCGCTGCGGGAGGTGCTGGCCGGCTGAGCCCCGGGCCGCCCCGAGCCGCCGGCCGCCCCGCGCCGCCGGCCGTCCCGAGCGCGGCGGGCGCCATGGCGGCCGGGGGCGGTGCGGCGTGCGCCGCCGTCGGACGTGGCGAAAATGGCAAGAACGCGCGAAGCGGACCGCCGTACACTGGAACCGCGCCCCGCGGCGTACCCCCCTTCCCATGACATGTCTTGAGGTCTGCCTGTGATCACCGCCCATGACGTCTCCGTACGCATCGGCGCCCGTGAGCTGCTGCACGAGGCGTCGTTCCGTGTCGACGCGGGGATGCGCATCGGGCTCGTGGGCCGCAACGGCGCGGGCAAGACCACGCTGACCAAGCTGCTCTCCGGCCAGGAGGAGACCGCCTCCGTCATCGAGCACACCGGCCAGATCGTGCGCACGGGGGAGATCGGCTACCTGCCGCAGGACCCGCGCACCGGCGACCTGCACGTCCTGGCCCGCGACCGGGTCCTCTCCGCCCGCGGCATCGACGCCATCCTGCGCCGCATCCGCAAGGCGGAGCAGACCATGGCCACCGCCACCGGCGACGCCCAGGTCAAGGCGATGGAGCGCTACGCCCGCCTCGATGCCGAGTTCACCGCCCAGGGCGGCTGGGCCGCGGACGCCGAGGCCGCCCGCATCACCTCCAACCTCGGCCTGCCCCAGCGCGTGCTCGAGCAGCCGCTGGAGACCCTCTCCGGTGGCCAGCGCCGCCGCGTGGAGCTCGCGCGGATCCTGTTCTCGGGCGTCGACACCCTCCTGCTGGACGAGCCGACCAACCACCTCGACCACGACTCGATCATCTGGCTGCGCGACTACCTCAAGACCTACAACGGCGGGTTCATCGTCATCAGCCACGACGTCGAGCTGCTGCGCGAGACGGTCAACCACGTCTTCTACCTCGACGCCAACCGCGGCGTCCTCGACGTGTACAACATGGGCTGGGACGCCTACGTCAAGCAGCGCGAGGCGGACGAGCGGCGCCGCCGCCGCGAGCGGGCCAACGCCGAGAAGAAGGCCGGGGCCCTCATGGCGCAGGCCGACAAGATGCGCGCCAAGGCGACCAAGACCGTCGCCGCCCAGAACATGGCCCGGCGCGCCGAGCGGCTCATGGCCGGCCTGGAGGACACCCGCCGCGCGGACAAGGTCGCGCACCTGCGCTTCCCCGACCCCGCCCCGTGCGGCAAGACCCCGCTGACGGCCGAGGGGCTGAGCAAGTCCTACGGCTCCCTCGAGGTCTTCACCGACGTCAACCTGGCCATCGACCGCGGGTCCAAGGTGGTCATCCTCGGCATGAACGGCGCCGGCAAGACCACGCTCCTGCGGATCCTCGGCGGCGTGGAAAACCCCGACACCGGCGACGTCATCCCCGGGCACGGCCTCAAGGTCGGCTACTACGCCCAGGAGCACGAGACCCTCGACGTCGAGCGCACCGTGGTCGAGAACCTCCGCTCGGCCGCCCCGGACCTGGACGAGACCGGCGTGCGCAGCGTGCTCGGCTCCTTCCTCTTTTCCGGGGAGGACGCCGACAAGCCCGCCAAGGTGCTCTCCGGCGGGGAGAAGACCCGGCTCGCGCTCGCGGTCCTCGTGGTCTCCTCCGCCAACGTGCTGCTGCTCGACGAGCCGACGAACAACCTCGACCCGGCCAGCCGCGAGGAGATCCTCGCCGCGCTGCGCAGCTTCACCGGCGCCGTCGTGCTCGTCACCCACGACGAGGGCGCCGTCGAGGCCCTGCAGCCCGAGCGGGTGCTGCTGCTGCCCGACGCCGACGAGGACCTCTGGAACGACAGCTACCTCGACCTGGTCACGCTGGCCTGATCCGCGCCCTGTCCGCGGGCACGCTGGTCCCAGCGACCACCATGGCCGTCTGGCCGTAGCCACCATGGCAGGTTGGCTGCAGCCAGGATGGCAGGTTGGCTGACGGGATCAGTCCTGCGCGCCCGGTGCCCGCCCGGCGTCGTCCGCCGGCGGCAGCGCGGCCGGTTCGGGCATGACGAGGAGCTCGGGCCGTCCGGACCCGCCCTCGCGTCGCGGCGCCGCCGGCAGGCCCCGCGCGGCCCGGCGCAGCTGCTCGGAGACCTCCAGGTCCTCCTCGAGGTCGTCGCGGGTGACCCGGCGCACCGGCCCCATGCCGGCGCGCTCGGCGGCCTCCCGCCGGGCGAGGATGACGATCGCGCCCAGCGCGGCCGCCGCGAACAGCCCCCACTGGATGGTGTAGGAGAGGTTCAGGCCCCAGTTCAGGCTCGGCCGGGAGTACGTGCCGAGCGCGACGGCGGCCGGCGGCCGCTCCGCGGCACCCAGGACGTAGCCGTCCATGACGGGCAGCCCGGCCGCCGCCGACACGTCGGTCACCTGGGCGGCCGCGGCGAGGACCTGCGGCGGGGTGAGGGTGTAGATCTGCCCGTGGGGCCGCTTGCGGTCCACGGGCGCCTCGGGCGCGCGGAGCCGCCCCGTCACGGTCACCTGGCCGCTCGGCGGCTGGGGCAGGGCGCTGCCCGGCTCCTCCACCTCGTCGGCGGGCAGCCAGCCGCGGTCCACGACGACGACGACCTCCCGCCCGTCACCGAGCCGGGCGACGAACGGGGCCACCAGGTGCCCGGCCGCCTGGCCCTCCGCGGGACGGTTGCGCAGCACCACCGTCCCGCCGTCGACGTAGCGCCCGGTCATGGTCACCGGCCGCCACTCGTGCCCGGGCGGCACGCCGGTCCCGGTGAGCACGTCCTCGAGGGGGACGGGCGCGGCGTCGTAGACGGCACCGATCTGGCGGGAGTCGGCGTGGCGGGACTCGTACCGGTGCCACTGCCAGCGGCCGAGGAACACGCAGGCGACCGCGACGGCGACCATCAGGGCGATGAGGCCGATCCAGCGGGGGGTCCTGAGGAAGGCGTAGCGCCGGGCCGGGGGCGTCGGCGCGCTCACCCGTGCGACTCGGCGAGCTCGTCGACGCCGACGACGTCGCGGAGGAAGGAGCGCGCGGCGAGGAACTGCGAGAGGTGCTCGCGGTGCGCGTCGCAGGCCAGCCACACCTTGCGCCGTCCGGCCGTGTGCAGGCGCGGGTTGTTCCACAGCAGCGCGTGCACGGCCGGCTCCCGGCACCCCTTGGCGCTGCAGACCAGCTGCCCGACGTCCTCGACATAGGGCAGCGCGGCGTCGGGGCTCATGCGAGGTACTCCGTCTTGGGGTCGTAGGGCAGGCGGGGCAGCTGCTTCGGCTCGTCGCCGCCGGGCTGGGGCAGCAGCGCCTCGGGCTCCTTCGGGCGTTCGCGCCCGGCGTTGGCGAAGAGGACGGCGAGCATGGGCAGGAAGATCGCGCCCGCCCCGCACACCCACTTCCACCACCCTGGCACGACGAGCAGCAAGATCATGCAGGAGGTGCGGATGCCCATCGACGTGAGGTAGCGCACCGTCCGCGCGTGCACGTCCTCGGCCAGGGCACGCGGGGCGGAGGTGATCGCGTAGACCGGCTCGGCCTTGTGGCCCTTTCGTCCCCTCACCCCACCAGGCTACGCCGCGGCCGGGCCGAGGGCGGAGCCCGGTCCGCGTCACCTGTCACCGGCCGGCGGGGTGGCCCTGGGCGGCCGGCGACCATCGCCCGAGGCGGCGTCACCACCCGTCCGGGGCGGTCCGTGCGCGGGGACGGCTTCGCCCGGGCGGTGCGCCGTCGGCTACGGTTTCCCCGCAGCGACAGCCAGACGAACGGGAGACGACGGGTGAGCGAGCAGGGCGGGCGCAGTGTGCTGGTGACCGGGGCGAACCGGGGCATCGGCCGCGCCATCGCGGAGCGGTTCGTGGCCGCCGGGGACAAGGTGGCCACCATCTACCGCTCCGGGGAGCTGCCCGCGGGCGTGCTCGGCGTCGTCGGCGACGTGCGCGACACCGCCTCGATCGACGCCGCCTTCACCGAGATCGAGGCTCAGCACGGCCCGGTCGAGGTGGTCGTCGCCAACGCCGGGGTCACCCGCGACCAGCTCCTCATGCGCATGAGCGACGAGGACTTCGACACCGTGCTCGACACCAACCTCGCCGGCGCCTTCCGCGTCGCCCGCCGCGCCAGCAAGGGGATGATCCGCCTGCGCCGCGGCCGGGTCGTGCTCATCTCCTCCGTCGTCGCCACGTACGGCGGGCCCGGCCAGGTCAACTACTCCGCGTCCAAGGCGGGGCTGATCGGCATGGCCCGCTCGATCACCCGCGAGCTGAGCGGGCGCGGCATCACCGCCAACGTCGTCGCCCCCGGCTTCATCGACACCGCGATGACGCAGGCGCTGCCCGAGAAGCAGCAGCAGGCCTATCTCGCCGCCATCCCGGCCGGGCGCTTCGGCGCGGTCGACGACGTCGCCGCCGCCGTGCACTTCCTCGCCAGCGACGCCGCCGCCTACATCTCCGGCGCCGTCATCCCCGTGGACGGCGGCCTGGGCATGGGCCACTGACCCACCCGCACCTCACCGACAACCACCCGCGGCACCCCGGCGTGCCGAGTAGAAGGAGACAACGCACATGGGCCTGCTCGAGGGCAAGACGATCCTGGTCACCGGGGTCCTGAAGGACAACTCCATCGCCTTCCACGTGGCACGGCTCGCCCAGGAGCAGGGCGCGCGCGTGATCCTGTCCTCCTTCGGCCGCCAGTTCCGCCTCACCGAGATCACCGCCCGCCGCCTGCCGCAGCCCGCGCCGGTGGTCCAGCTGGACGTCCAGAGCGACGAGGACCTCGCCAACCTCGCCGACGCCGTCCGTGAGCACGCCGACCACCTCGACGCCGTCGTGCACTCCATCGGCTTCGCGCCCCAGTCCGTCATGGGCGGCAACTTCCTCGCCGCCGAGTGGAAGGACGTCTCCACGGCCGTGGAGATCTCCGCCTTCTCGCTGAAGTCCCTCGCCGCGGCCGCCAAGCCGCTGATGGGCCCGGGCTCCGCCGTCGTCGGCCTGACCTTCGACGCCTCCTTCGCCTGGCCCGTCTACGACTGGATGGGCGTGGCCAAGGCCGCCTTCGAGTCCACCTCCCGCTACCTCGCCCGCGACCTGGGCCGGGACGGCATCCGCGTCAACCTCGTCTCCGCCGGCCCCATCCGGACGACGGCCGCGACCTCCATCCCCGGCTTCGACCAGGTCGAGGGCGGCTGGGGCGAGCGCGCCCCGCTGGGCTGGGACGTCACCGACGCCGAGCCGACGGCGCGCACCGTCGTGGCGCTGTGCTCGGACTGGTTGCCGGCCACCACCGGGGAGATCGTGCACGCCGACGGCGGTGTGCACGCGATGGGGATCTGATGGCGCACACCCTCGTGCTCCTCCGGCACGCCAAGGCGGAGCCGGAGGGGGACCTCGGGGACGCGATGCGGCCGCTGGCCGCCAAAGGCCGGCGGCAGGCGAGCGCGTTGGGACCGCAGCTGGCCGAGGCGGCCGGCGCGGTCGACCTCGCGCTCGTCTCCTCGGCGCTGCGCACCACCGAGACCCTCAAGCTGGTCGCCGCGGGCCTGCCCGTGCGCGAGCAGAGCGTGGTCGACGACCTCTACCAGGGCGGCCCGCGCGCCGTGCTCGGGCTGCTGCAGGATGTCGCCGAGGCGGCCCGCACGGTGCTCGTCGTCGGGCACGAGCCGACCATCTCCGGGCTGGCCTACCTGCTGCACGACACCCGCGACGACCTGGCGCGGCAGGTCAGCCTCGGGGTGCCCACCGCCACCGCCTGCGTGCTGACCGTGCCGGGCACCTGGCGCGACCTCGAGCGCAGCACCGCCCACCTCGACCGGCTGGTCCGCTCGCCGCACTGACGGCTCGTCGGCTCCGGGACCGGCATCGGTGCCCGCACCGCCACCGGCCTGGCGCGGGCCTCCCCGGGCCGCTGACACGGCTGCCGTTCCCCCTGCGCTCCCCCTGGCCGCACACCCGCGGGCGAGAGACAATCGAGGGGTCGGAGGGAGGAGCCGATATGTGTTACGGAAGCTACAGCGACTACTACCGGGCCGAGAGGGAGCGCCGTCGCCGCCAGGAGGAGACGACTCCGAAGGCCGAGCCGGAGAAGGAGACCGCCGCCCCGGTCGAGGCCGAGGCACCCACCGAGTTCGTCGCTGAAGAGCTCGAACCCACCCTGCGCTGACTCAGCGCCCCACCAGGCCGAGGACGGCGTCCAGCCGGGGAAATCCCACGGCGGCGGCGGCCTCGGCCTTCACTATGGGCTTGGCGCAGAAGGCCACGCCCAGCCCGGCTGCGGCGAGCATGCCGAGGTCGTTCGCGCCGTCGCCGACCGCCACCACCCGCTCCATCGGGACCCCGTCCGCCCGGGCCCAGGCGCGCAGGTGCGTCTCCTTCGCGGCGCGGTCGATGACGGGGCCGACCGTGCGGCCGGTGAGGCGGCCGCCGTCGACCTCCAGGCGGTTCGCCACGACGTGGTCGATGCCGAGCGACCGGGCCAGCGGGTCGACGATCTCGGCGAAGCCGCCGGAGACCAGGCCCACCCGCCCGCCGCCGGCGTGCACCGCCTCGACGAGCTCGCGCGCCCCCGGCGTCAGCGTCACGGCGGCGCGCACGTCCTCCAGGACCGCGACGTCCAGGCCGGCGAGGGTGGCCACCCGCTCGCGCAGGCTCGCGGCGAAGTCGAGCTCGCCGCGCATGGCCCGCTCGGTCACCTCCGCCACCTGCTCGCGGGTGCCCGCGTGCTCGGCGATCAGCTCGATGACCTCGGCGGTGATGAAGGTCGAGTCGACGTCCGTGACCAGCAGGCCCACGCCCTCGGCGGCGAGCGGCCCGGTCGTCAGGGCGGCGTCCACGCCGAGCGCGATGGCGGGCGTGCGCAGCTCCGCCCGCGCCTCCTCCACCGCGGCGCCGGGGCGCAGGCGGCCCGTGAGGGCGAGGCCGTACCAGCCGGCGCGGGACGTGTCGGTGACCGTGACGCCGTCGCCGACCCGCTCCAGCAGCGTCTCGGCGTGCCGCACCAGCGTCGCGGGGATCGGCCGCGGGGCGACCAGCCCGGCGCGGACGGCGGCAGACGGCGGGACGGCGGCGGGCGCGGCGGGGCTCTCGATGGGGTCCTGGCTCACCGGATCAGGGTAGGTGCGGCCCGGGGGGCCGCGGCGGGGGTGCCCATCAGGCAGGCCGATCGCCGCGGCGTCCGCTCAGCGCCGGACGACCCCGCCCTTGGGGACCACGGTGATCCCGCTCTCGGTGACCGTGAAGCCGCGCTCGAGGTCGCGCTCGCGGTCCAGGCCCAGCTGCGCGCCGGGCTCGACGACGACGTTCTTGTCGAGAATGGCCCGGTTGACGGTGGCGTTGCGGCCGATGTTGACGCCGTCGAAGAGGACGGAGTCACGCACCGAGGACCACGAGTTCACCCGGGTGCCGGGCGAGAGCACGGAGCCGACCACCTCCCCGCCGGAGATGATGACCCCGGGGGAGATGATCGAGTCCAGCGCGTGGCCCAGCCGCTCGCGGTGGCCGTAGACGAACTTCGCCGGCGGCAGCCCCACGTACCCGGTGTACAGCGGCCACTGCTCGTTGTAGAGGTTGAACACCGGGAAGACGGAGATGAGGTCCTGGTTGGCCTCGTAGAAGGCCTCCACCGTCCCCACGTCGCGCCAGTAGTTGCGGTCCCGGTCGGTCGAGCCCGGCACGTCGTTGAAGGTGAAGTCGTACAGACCCGCGGCGCCGTCCTTGACGAAGGCGGGCACGATCGACCCGCCCATGTCGTGCTTGGAGCTCTCGTCGCGCGCGTCGGCGGTGACCGCCTCCACGAGCGCGTCGGCGTCCATGACGTAGTTGCCCATCGAGGCGAGGATCTCCGTGGGGGAGTCCGCCAGGCCGCGGGCCTCGGTCGGCTTCTCGAGGAACTCGCCGATCTTGTGCGGGTTGTCCTCGTCGGCCTCGATGACGCCGAACTGGTCGGCCAGCGACAGCGGCTGCCGGATGCCCGCCACCGTCAGCGGGAAGCCGGCGTCGATGTGCTGCTCGACCATCTGCGAGAAGTCCATGCGGTAGATGTTGTCCGCGCCGACGATGACGACGATGTCGGGCCGCTCGTCGTCGATGAGGTTGAGCGACTGGTAGATCGCGTCGGCGCTGCCGAGGTACCAGTGCTTGCCCACCCGCTGCTGGGCGGGCACCGGCGCGACGTAGTTGCCCAGCAGCGTCGACATCCGCCACGTCTTGGCGACGTGCCGGTCCAGGCTGTGCGACTTGTACTGGGTGAGCACGACGATGCGCAGGTAGCCGGAGTTGACGAGGTTGGACAGCGCGAAGTCGATGAGCCGGTAGATGCCGCCGAAGGGCACCGCGGGCTTGGCGCGGTCGGCCGTCAGCGGCATCAGCCGCTTGCCCTCGCCGCCCGCCAGGACGATGGCCAGTACGCGTGGGGATGCCGCCATGCCACAGACGATATGGCGCGGCGCCGCCATCGGCAGAAGAACGGCAACAAATTGCCTCGTGTTGTCCGCATCACGTCCGGTGTGGGCATCCTTAGGTGCCGCGCAAGGCCGCGCCGGCCGGGGGACGAGGGAAGGAACTGGCATGAGGGTCGACATGCTCACCCGGGAGTACCCACCACACGTGTACGGCGGCGCCGGCGTCCACGTGACCGAGCTCGCCCGGGTGCTCGCCAAGAGCATCGACGTGCGCGTGCACGCCTTCGACGGGCCGCGCCTGAACGGCGACACCCACCACGACGCCGAGGTCCCGGTCACCGGCTACGACGAGCTGCCCGAGCTGGAGCGGGCCAACGCCGCCCTGCGGACGTTTGGCGTCGACCTTCAGATCGCCGGGAACCTGGCCGGGACGGACCTCGTCCACTCCCACACCTGGTACGCCAACCTCGCCGGCACGCTGGGCTCGCTGCTCAACGACGTCCCCCACGTGCTCTCCGCCCACTCTCTCGAGCCGCTGCGCCCGTGGAAGGCCGAGCAGCTGGGCGGCGGGTACGCCCTGTCGAGCTGGGCCGAGCGCACCGCCTACGAGCAGGCGGCGGGCGTCATCGCCGTCTCCGGCGGCATGCGCGACGACATCCTGCGCGCCTACCCCCAGGTGGACCCGAACAAGGTGCACGTCGTCCACAACGGCATCGACCTGTCCGGGTGGCACCGCCCGCAGGACGACGCCGCGCGGGAGGCGGCCCGGGCCACGCTGGCCCGGCTCGGCGTCGAGCCCGACCGGCCCACGGTCGTCTTCGTCGGCCGTATCACCCGGCAGAAGGGCCTGCCGCACCTGCTGCGCGCCGTCGAGCAGCTGCCGGCGGAGGTCCAGCTCGTGCTGTGCGCCGGCGCGCCGGACACCAAGGAGATCGCGGCGGAGGTCACCGGGCTGGTGGAGGACCTGCAGGACCGCCGCGCCGGGGTGGTCTGGATCGAGGAGATGCTGCCCCGGCGCGAGCTCATCGCGGTGCTGGCCGCCAGCACGGTGTTCGTCTGCCCGTCGATCTACGAGCCGCTCGGCATCGTCAACCTCGAGGCCATGGCCGTCGGGCTGCCGGTGGTGGGCACCGCGACGGGCGGGATCCCCGAGGTGATCGACGACGGCGTCACGGGCCTCCTCGTCCCGATCGAGCAGGCCACCGACGGCACCGGCACGCCGCTGGACCCGGAGAAGTTCCAGCACGACCTGGCCGCGGCGCTGACGGAGGTGGTCACCGACCGGGAGCGGGCGGCGCAGATGGGCGTCGCCGCGCGCCGGCGGGTCGAGGAGCACTTCTCCTGGGACGCGATCGCCCAGCGCACCATCGAGGTCTACGAGACGGTCCTGTCCGGGTACCGGAGCCGGTCCGCCTGAGCGCTCGCGCCGGCGCCGCCCGCGGGGGCTGGGCCGGGGCGCCGGCCGCCGGGACGCCGGCCGCCGGTGTCAGGGTCGCCGGGCGGGCCGGGTCGCGCTGGCCGCGCACAGCGCGTGCCGGGCGGCCCGTTCGACCGACGCCAGCGCCGACGCCCGCTGGGAGATCTGCGCCGCCGTCACGGCACCGCCGTCGTCGCTCAGGGCCAGGTCGATGATGGCGAGCAGCCGCGCCGCGCGCTCGAGGACGTCGAGCTGGCGCGGGTCCAGGCCCGGGGGCAGCAGGCGGTCCGGCAGGGTGGCGAGCGAGAGGTCGAGCAGGTGCTCGGCCAGGTCCGGGCGGTCGCGGGCGACGTCGAGGTCCTCGAGCACCTCGACGGCCTCGGTCAGCGCCAGCTGGATCTCCCGGCGCGCCTGGGAGACGGAGTCCACCCCGGCGAGCAGCAGGCTGGGCGCGGGCAGGAGGTCGGTGATGTCCTGCTCAACCGTCCAGGTCACCAGCTCGCCGCGCTCGTAGATGCTGCCGTAGGTGCTGCGCACCGGGACGACGACGCTGCACACCTCCGCGGCGCCGTCCGCCCGGCGCAGCAGAAGCCCCTCGCCGGCGTCGAGCAGGTCCGCCGACCGGGCGGCCGGCGCGCCCATGGGGTCCCCGGCCCGCGGCAGCAGCGCGGCGACCTCGATCACCGGGGTCAGGCCGGTGAAGAGCTCGTGCAGGGCGGCCAGCCAGGCGGACGCCGTCACGTCGGGACCACGCCGGGCCACGGGGGACGGGACCGTCTCGGCCGCCGCCCGCGGGCGGACGTGGACCTCGTGGTGCTCGCCGGACCGGGCGACGGCGCGCGCGGCCCGGAAGGCGGAGTCGCGGTCGGTGACGGTCGGGAGCCACAGCGCGAGCGTGACCGAGGCGGGGAGCTCGAGGATCGCCGGGCCGGACATGGGTACCACGATACGAACCCGCGCCAGCCGCGGACGGCCCGGCGGCCCACGACCCGCCGCACGGTGTCCGGAACCTGTCCGGGCGGGCCCCGCCGCGGGCCCGCACCGCCGCGGGCCGGGATGCGTCTCGCGCGGCGTGCGCGCGCGGGGCAGGACCGAGGAGTGATCTAGGGTCGAGGCATGGGTGATGTGCTCGAGCTGGCCGGGGTCTCCGTGCGCCGCGGGACCAAGACGATCCTCGGCGGGGTCGACTGGTCCGTGAACGAGGGCGAGCGCTGGGTGGTGCTCGGCCCCAACGGCGCCGGCAAGACGACCATCATCCAGATGGTCGCGGGCCGGCTGCACCCCACGTCCGGCACGGTGACGATCATCGGCGAGCAGCTCGGCAAGGTCGACGTCAACGAGCTGCGCCCGCTGGTCGGGCTCGCCTCGGCGGCCCTCGACCAGCGCCTGCCGATGGGGGAGAGGGTGATCGACGTCGTCGTCACCGCCTCCTACGGCATCACCGGCCGGTGGCGCGAGCAGTACGAGACCCTCGACACCGACCGGGCCCAGGCGCTGCTCGACGTCTTCGGCGTCGGCCACCTGGCCGCGCGCACCTACGGCACGCTCAGCTCCGGCGAGCGCAAGCGCGTCCAGATCGCCCGGGCGCTCATGCCCGACCCCGAGGTGCTTTTGCTCGACGAGCCGGCCGCCGGCCTCGACCTCGGCGGGCGGGAGGAGCTCATGGCCGCCCTCGCTGAGCTCGCCGGCGACAACCGGGCGCCGGTGATCGTGATGGTCACCCACCACGTCGAGGAGATCCCGCCGGGCTTCACCCACGCCCTGCTGCTGCGCGAGGGCGTGGTGGAGGCCGCCGGGCCGATCGACGACGTCCTGACGCCGCAGAACCTCTCCCGTGCCTTCGGGCTCGAGCTCGAGGTCGAGCGCCACCGCGACCGGTTCAGCGCCCGGGCCGCGGGCGCCGGCGCGCGGGCCGGGGCGCACGTCTCCTGAGACCGCACAGGCGCCGGGCGCGGCGAACAGACCGCACAGGCGCCCGGCGCGGCGAACGCACGGCCTCGACGCCGTCGGGGCGAGCAGTGCGACGCCTGTCGGTCTCCGTCCGCCGTGGCCTCAGGACCACAGTGGGAAAACTTCGTCCGGCTATGCCGGACGAAGTTCCCATGGGGCGCTGACCACCGGTAGGGCGTCCCGCCAGCCCCCACGCCCCGCGCCCCAGAAACCACGCCTTCCCGTCCGCAAACCGGGCGGTTCTCGTCCCGGCGCCCGCCGCGACGGGTAGGATCTGGGCCACACGGTTGCGCAACCGCGCACGTCAGGACGGGTGAGGGGAGCGCACATGGCCTGGCTCTGGTGGCTCGGGGCCGCGCTGGTCCTCGGCGTCGTCGAGCTGGTCACGGTCGACCTCATCTTCCTCATGTTCGCCGGGGGAGCGCTCGCCGGCGCCCTCGCCGCCCTCCTCGGCGCCCCGTTGTGGGGGCAGGTGCTGGTCTTCGCCGTCGTCTCGGTCGTCCTGCTCTTCGGCGTGCGGCCGTGGGCCAAGCGGCTGCTGGCCCGGTCGACCCCCGAGACCCTCACCAACGTCGCCGCGCACGTCGGGCGCGAGGCCACCGTCCTCATCGACGTCACCGAGCGGGCGGGGCGCATCAAGCTCATGGGCGAGGTCTGGACGGCACGCGCCGCGCGCCCCGGCACCGTCCTGCCCGCCGGCACCACGGTGCGCGTGGTGCGCATCGACGGCGCGATCGCCGTCGTCGAGGCGACCGCCGACACCACGCTGCACCCCTGATCCCCGACCAAGGAGCGCCATGACCGAGAGCCTGGGCAGCCTTTTCCTGACCGCCATCCTCGTCCTGCTCGCCATCGTCGTGATCGTCGCGATCTGGCGCGCCGTCCGCATCGTGCCGCAAGCGGTGGCGCTCATCGTCGAGCGGCTGGGCAAGTACCAGACGACGATGCACGCCGGGCTGCACTTCCTCATCCCGTTCGTCGACCGGGTGCGTTCCACCGTGGACCTGCGCGAGCAGGTGGTCTCCTTCCCGCCCCAGCCGGTGATCACCTCCGACAACCTCGTCGTCAGCATCGACACCGTGATCTACTTCCAGGTCACCGACCCCAAGTCGGCCACCTACGAGATCGCCAACTTCATCACCGGCATCGAGCAGCTGACCGTCACCACGCTGCGCAACGTCATCGGCTCGATGGACCTCGAGCAGACCCTGACCAGCCGCGACCAGATCAACGGCCAGCTGCGCGGGGTGCTGGACGAGGCCACGAGCCGGTGGGGCATCCGCGTCAACCGCGTCGAGCTCAAGGCGATCGACCCGCCCGCCTCCGTCCAGGGCGCGATGGAGCAGCAGATGCGCGCCGAGCGGGACCGGCGCGCCACGATCCTCACGGCCGAGGGCGTCAAGCAGTCCCAGATCCTCACGGCCGAGGGCGAGAAGCAGTCGGCGATCCTGCGCGCCGAGGGCCAGGCGCAGTCGGCGATCCTCAAGGCGCAGGGTGAGTCCCGGGCCATCCTGCAGGTCTTCGACGCCATCCACCGCGGCAACGCCGACCCCAAGCTGCTGGCCTACCAGTACCTGCAGACCCTGCCCAAGATCGCCGAGGGCAGCTCCTCGAAGATGTGGGTCATCCCCACCGAGTTCACCGCCGCGCTGAGCTCGATCACCGGGGCCTTCGGTGGCAACGGGCGCGTCGGTGGCGGCGAGGGCGGCGGCGAGCCGGTCCCGCCGGTCGACTTCGGCCCGCAGGGCGGCGCGCTCGCCGGGGACCTGCAGGAGACCAGCCTGCAGGACCCCGACGAGGCCCTCGCCGAGGCGCGCTCCTCCGCCGAGCGGGCCACCTCGGAGGCGACGACGGCGGGCACGGCCTCGGGCATGCCGTTCTCCTCCAGCGCCGAGCGCGGGCAGCGCCCGGCCGAGGAGGGCCCGACCCGCGCCGAGCGGCGCCGCGACGACGCGCTCGGCGCCGGCGGGGAGCGGGCCCGCCGCGAGGCGCTGCGCCGGGCGGAGGAGCTCAGCGGCGACGACACCCGCTTCGCGCCGCCGCCGCAGGACCCCGGCGACGACGGCGCCCAGCCGCCGCGCCCCTGACCCGCCGCGTCCCCGGTCCGCGGCGCGGCCGGGACCGGGGACGAGCCGCACCGTCGAGGCGCCGAGCGCAGGAGGCGGCATGGCCGTGCTGGCCCTCGCGGGCGACACGATGCTCGGCCGGCGCGTCGCGGAGGTCCTGGCCGAGGATCCGCGGGCGCCGCTGGTGGGGCCGCGGCTGCGCGCCGCGCTGGCCGCGGCCGACGCCGTCGTCCTCAACCTCGAGTGCTGCGTCTCCGCCCGCGGCCGGCGGTGGCTCGCGCCGGGCAAGCCGTTCTTCTTCCGGGCCCCGCCCCTCGCCGCCGACCGGCTCGCCGAGCTCGGCGTGCGGGCGGTGACCCTGGCCAACAACCACGCCCTCGACTACGGCCGTGACGCGCTGGTCGACACCCTCGAGCACCTCGCGGCCGCGGGCGTCGTCGCCGTCGGCGCCGGTCCCGACGTCGCCGCGGCGCGTCGCCCCGGGGCGCTCGACGTCGCCGGCGAGCCGCTGGCGCTGCTGGGCCTGACCGACCACCCGGCCGACTTCGCCGCCGCGCCGGACCGGCCCGGCGTCGCCTTCGCCGACCTGCGCTCCGCCGTGCCCGGCTGGGTCACCGCGGCGATCGGCGGCGCCGGCGCGCCGGTGCTCGTCAGCCCGCACTGGGGGCCGAACATGGCGACCGAGCCGCTGCCGTACGTGCGCCGCGCCGCGGCGGAGCTGGTCGCCGCCGGTGCCGCGCTCGTGGCCGGGCATTCCGCGCACGTCGTCCAGGGCGTGGCCGGGCGGGTGCTCTTCGACCTCGGTGACTTCCTCGACGACTACGCGGTGCACCCGACGCTGCGCAACGACCTGGGCGCCCTGTGGCTGGTGCACCTGGCGGGCGGGACCGTCCGGGCGGTGGAGGCGGTGCCGGTGCGGCTGCGCCTGGCGCTGACCGAGCTCGCCGCAGGCGACGACGCGGCCTGGGTACGCCGGCGCCTGCGGGCCGCGTGCGCCGCCCTCGGCACCGAGGCGCGCGACGACGGCGACCGCGTCCGCATCGGCTCAGGCTGACCCCCCACTCCGAGGGGCGTTCATTTCGCCGTGCGCGGAGGCGGGCCGGCGCCGCCCGCACGGTGCGGGACGCTGTCGGTGCCATCGCATACTGTGTGCTCGCCGCGGCCCTCGCGGCACCGCCCGAAGGGGTCCGATGCTCATCCGTGTCCTGCGGCGCTTCCTGCGCCCCTACCGCCGCGACGTCGCGCTGGTGGTCGCGCTCCAGCTCGTGCAGACGCTGGCCGCGCTGTCCCTGCCCACCCTCAACGCGGACATCATCGACGACGGCGTCGTGCGCGGCGACACCGGCTACATCATGCGCACCGGCGCCGTGATGCTCGGCATCACGGCGGTGCAGGTGACCTGCGCGATCCTCGCCGTCTACGTGGGCGCGCGCACCGCCATGACCGCGGGCCGGGACCTGCGCTCGGCCGTCTTCGACCGGGTGCAGCGCTTCTCGCTCGCGGAGATGGGCCGCTTCGGGGCCCCGTCGCTCATCACCCGCTCGACCAACGACGTCCAGCAGGTGCAGATGGTGACCCTGCTGACCTTCACCATCATGGTGATGGCCCCGATCATGATGGTCGGCGGCGTGGTCATGGCGCTGCACCAGGACGTGGGCCTCTCCGCGCTGCTCCTCGTGGTCGTGCCGCTGCTCGCGGTGGTCATGGGACTGGCGATCTGGCGCATGGGGCCGCTGTTTCGGAAGATGCAGAAGCGGCTGGACCGGATCAACCTCGTGCTGCGCGAGCAGATCGCCGGCGTCCGGGTGGTCCGCTCCTTCAACCGGCAGCCGACCGAGCGGGAGCGGTTCGAGGGGGCCAGCACCGAGCTGTTCCGGACGGCGCTCGGCGTCGGCCGGCTCATGGCGCTGGTGTTCCCCGCGGTCATGCTCATCATGAACGCCTCGTCGGCGGCGGTGATCTGGTTCGGGGCGGGGCGGATCGACGACGGCGCGATGCCGGTCGGGTCGCTCGTGGCCTTCCTCAACTACCTCATGCAGATCCTCATGTCCGTCCTCATGGCGGTCATGATGTTCATGATGGTGCCGCGCGCCCAGGTCTCCGCCGAGCGCCTCGGCGAGGTGCTCGCCACCGACCCGGAGATCGTCGCCCCCGCCGAGCCGGTGCGCCTCGCCACGGTGGGCGCCGCGGCACGCGCTGGCACGGGTGGTGCGGCGGCCGCCGGGCCTCCGGGCGGCCCGGCGGTCGGCGACGGGGTGCGGGCCGGTAACGGGGTGCGGGCCGGTAACGGGTTCCGCGGCGGCGACGGGTTCCGCGGCGGCGACGTGCCGGGCGCCGCCGGCGAGCTGCGCGGCGCGGACGGCGCGCTCGGCCGGCACCTCGCCGTCGAGCTCGACGGGGCCACCTTCGGCTACGCCGGCGCCCAGGCCCCCGTGCTCCGCGACGTCACCCTGCGGCTGGAGCCGGGCCGGACCACCGCGGTGATCGGCTCCACCGGCGCGGGCAAGACCACCCTGGTCAACCTCATCCCGCGCCTCATCGACGTCACCGCCGGCGCGGTGCGGATGGGTGGGGTGGACGTGCGGGAGGTGGATCCGCGCGAGCTGCGCGAGCACGTCGCGCTCGTGCCCCAGAAGGCCTACCTCTTCTCCGGCACCGTCGCCTCCACCCTGCGCCACGGCCGGCCCGCGGCCACCGACGCCGAGCTGTGGGAGGCCCTCGAGGTCGCCCAGGCCCGGGACTTCGTCGAGGCGCTGCCCGGGGGTCTCGACGCCCCGGTGGAGCAGGGCGGCACGAACTTCTCCGGCGGGCAGCGCCAGCGCCTGGCCATCGCCCGGGCGCTGGTGCGCCGGGCGGACATCTACCTCTTCGACGACGCCTTCTCCGCCCTCGACTACGCCACCGACGCCCGGCTGCGCGCCGTGCTGCCCCGGGCGACGCGCGGCGCGGCCGTGCTCGTCGTCGCCCAGCGGGTGGCGAGCATCCGCGACGCGGACACCATCGTCGTCCTGGACGCCGGCCAGGTGGTCGGCTCGGGCACCCACCAGGAGCTCATGGACGCCAACGCGACCTACCAGGAGATCGTCCTGTCCCAGCTCAGCGCGGAGGAGGCGGCATGAGCGCGCACGGGCCCGGCCCCGGCGGCCGGCCCGGCGTGGCCCCCGGGCAGAAGTCCATGCACTTCGGCGCCTCGCTGCGGCGGCTGGTGCGGACCCTGCGCCCGGAGCGCCCGCGGCTGATCGCCGTCGGGATCCTCGGGTCGGTGTCGGTCGCGCTGGCCGTGCTCGGCCCGAAGATCCTCGGCGACGCGACCAACATCGTCTTCAACGGCGTCGTCGGGCGCATGCTGCCCGCCGGCGTCACCCAGCAGCAGGCCGTCGAGGGGCTCCGGGCCAGCGGCCACGGGCAGATCGCCGACATGGTCGCCGGCATGAAGCACCTCGTGCCCGGGCAGGGCATCGACTTCGACGCGCTGGGACGCACGATCCTCCTGGTGCTGGGCGTCTACGTGCTCTCCGCGGTGTTCCTGTGGCTCCAGGGACGCATCCTCGCCGGGGTCGTGCAGCGCACCGGCTACCGGCTGCGCCAGGACGTCCAGGCCAAGATCGACCGGCTGTCCCTGGCCCACCTCGACGCCCAGCCCCGCGGCGACGTCCTGTCCCGGGTGACCAACGACATCGACAACGTCACCCAGAGCCTGCAGCAGACGCTCTCGCAGCTCGTCACCAGCGTCCTCACCGTCATCGGCGTGCTGGTCATGATGTTCTACCTCTCCTGGCAGCTCGCCCTCATCGCGCTGGTCACCGTGCCGCTCTCGGCGATCCTCACGGTCGTTATCGCCAAGCGGGCCCAGGGACAGTTCGTCATGCAGTGGAAGTCCACCGGGGACCTCGGCGGCCGGGTGGAGGAGGCCTTCACCGGGCACGAGCTCGTCACCGCGTTCAACGCCCAGGACACCTTCACGGCGAGCTTCGAGACCGAGAACGACCGGCTGTACCGCTCGAGCTTCAAGGCCCAGTTCATCTCCGGGACGATCATGCCGGTGATGAGCTTCGTCTCGAACCTCAACTACGTCCTGGTCGCGGTGGTCGGCGGGCTGCGGGTCGCGTCCGGCGCGCTGACGCTCGGGGAGGTGCAGGCGTTCATCCAGTACTCCCGCCAGTTCAGCCAGCCCCTGGCCCAGATCGCCTCGATGTCCAACCTGGTCCAGTCCGGGGTGGCCTCGGCCGAGCGGATCTTCGAGCTCCTGGACGCGGAGGAGGAGACGCCCGACCCAGTGCCGTCCGAGCGGCCCGCCCAGGTCCGCGGCCGGGTGGAGTTCTCCCACGTCAGCTTCCGGTACACGCCGGACACCCCGCTCATCGAGGACCTCAACCTCGTCGTCGAGCCGGGCCAGACCATCGCCGTCGTCGGCCCCACCGGCGCGGGCAAGACGACCCTGGTCAACCTCATCATGCGGTTCTACGAGATCGACGCCGGCACCATCAGCCTCGACGGCGTCGACACTCGCCGCATGAGCCGGGAGGACCTGCGCGACCAGGTCGGGATGGTGCTCCAGGACACCTGGCTGTTCAAGGGCACGATCGCCGAGAACATCGCCTTCGGGCGGGCCGGGGCCACCCCCGCGGACGTCCTCGCGGCCGCGCGGGCCACCAGCGTGGACCGCTTCGTCCACGCCCTGCCCGAGGGGTACGAGACGGTCATCGACGAGGAGGGCGGGGGCGTCTCCGCCGGCGAGAAGCAGCTGATCACCATCGCCCGCGCGTTCCTCGCGGACCCGCAGATCCTCATCCTCGACGAGGCGACGAGCTCGGTGGACACCCGCACCGAGGTCCTCGTCCAGCAGGCCATGGCCGAGCTGCGCCGGGGCCGCACCAGCTTCGTCATCGCGCACCGCCTCTCGACCATCCGCGACGCCGACCTCATCCTCGTCATGGAGCACGGCCGCATCGTCGAGCAGGGCACTCACGCCGGGCTGCTCGAGGCCGACGGCGCGTACGCGCGGCTGTACCAGTCGCAGTTCGCCGCCCCGGTCGCCGAACAGGCGTGAGACCTGCGTGACACCCGGCCGCCGGTCGTCGACCGCGCGGCGGCCCCGGCCTGCCTGACGGGGGCCGGGCTGCCTGACGGGGGCCGGGCGCCGGCGGGGGAGAATGCTCCGGTGCTGATCCGCATCACCGACCCCGCCGACGACCGCCTCGGCGACTACACCCACCTCACCGACGTCGCCCTGCGCTCCAAGCACGAGCCCGCCAAGGGCCTGTACATCGCCGAGAGCTCCAACGTCATCCGCCGTGCCCTGGAGGCCGGCCACCGGCCCCGCTCCTTCCTCATGGCCGAGAAGTGGCTCGAGTCCATGGCGCCGGTCATCGCCGCGGCGCCGGGCTGCGAGGGCGCGCCCGACGGCGGGGAGCAGGTGCCGGTCTTCGTCGCCGAGGAGCCGGTGCTGCGCGCCATCACCGGCTTCCACCTGCACCGCGGGGCGCTCGCGGCGATGCACCGCCCCCCGCTGGCCGGCGTGCGGGAGCTGCTCGAGGGGGCCCGCGCGGGCGCCGGCGCGCGCCGGGTCGCGATCCTCGAGGACATCGTCGACCACACCAACGTCGGGGCCATGTTCCGCAGCGCCGCCGGGCTGGGCGTCGACGCGGTGCTCGTCACGCCGCGCTGCGCGGACCCGCTGTACCGCCGCTCGGTGCGGGTGAGCATGGGCACCGTCTTCCAGGTGCCCTGGACCCGGCTGACCACCTGGCCCGGTGCCATCGACCGCCTCCACGACGCCGGCTTCACCGTCGCCGCGCTCGCCCTGAGCGACGACGCGGTCAGCCTCGACGACTTCGCCGCCTCCCCGGCCGTCGCCGACGCCGGCGCGAAGGTCGCCCTGGTGCTCGGCACCGAGGGCGACGGCCTGGCCCGCGCCACGGTCGAGGCCGCCGACGTCGTCGTGCGCATCCCCATGGCGGGCGGGGTGGACTCCCTCAACGTGGCCGCCGCCTCCGCCGTCGCCTTCTGGGCGACTCGCCGCCGCTAGTCAGGCCATGCTCTTAGTAGTCTGCTGCGTATACGCCCGAATGTTCTATATGTCGGGGTAACGCCCGGTATCGACCTGCGCAAACCGCCCTAGGATTCGATTCAGACAGCGTACGGTTGTGCATCCTTGATTGAGGTAGTGATTTCGATAAACGTAATTGAGATCCGGAGATAATCTTCTCCTGTGCCGGCTCGTATTGTCCACGCGGCGCCGATGTCAGAGTCGACGCCATGGTCCGCCGCATTTCGGACATTTGAAAGATACTTGCCTATTGCAGCAACCTTCTTTGGTAATGCTCTGGCCCTATCGAATGCATCGACCTTGGCGCCTAGGCCTGTCGCCCCTGCTACGCTTACCGACATGTCCGAAGCGAGTTGAGAGAGATACGATTCGATGGCGTTTCCCGCCGATACCACTGCTCCACGAGAGTCGCTCTGGCTGACCTTCAGATACGCTTCGGCGAGAGGTTGAAGTACTGAAGAATGGTCCACGTAGTTGCGTGCGCGCTCGGACATCCAGTCGCGGACGCGTAGCTCCGCTTCGGCGAGTTCCGCAACCGCTCCGGCGAGGAGGGTTGTGAAGTCTTCCTCTAGTTCAAAACGGACCTCATGATTGCCTCCTGCCGTTGCTCGTAGACTCTGGCAATAGGTTCCTAGGCTGAGGAGGGTCTGCTTGATTGTCTCCCTGTGAGCCGCTAGTCCAAGCAGTGCGCGCGTTTGCTGGGCAGCGGTTCCAGCTCCTTCGCCTGACAGGTGGAGGAGTTCCCGAAACACGCGAAACGGTTCGTATGCCTCAACAGCTATTCGAAGTACAGCGGCCCTCTGTGCTAACACTGGGGTATTGAGGAGGCGAGCGAGGGGACTAGCGGCTTTGTAGCAGTTACCGTCGCACCGAATTAGTCCTAAATCTTCGGCGAGTTCAAGCGCCGCCACAGCATTGACATTCGGCAAATCGAGGAAGTCTGCGACCATGTCCGCCGTCGCCGCATCTCGGCCGGCGACCACGCCCTGCACGGCACCAACGACGTTGTCAGCCGTGGTATCTGCGAGCCGCGTCATCGTGGGTCGTCGCCGTCGAGCCCTTCGAGCTCATCGGCCGCGCGCTCGATCGAGTCGAGCATCGTTCGAATTTGAACGCCAAGGTCGGGAAGTTGGCTCGGCTCTACACTGATGTTCACAATCAACTTCAGAGCAACGGAAGTTCCCCCGGGCGCCTGTTCGATTACCCGCTGGACGGTCGGGCCCTGAATGGGCAGAGGCTCGGGCGACGGCATGGGTGCGTCCCCCGGAGGGCGGACGGGTTCATCGACAGGGGTGGCACTTTCACTGATGTTTAGAGCGACCACCTGACCGTCGCGTTCGGCCACGAGCCCCGCTTGTTTCATCATCTCGATGACGGCGGCGGCGCCGGCCAGTGCCCGCGTGCTCTTGTCAGCCCCAGCTGTATACACGATTTGCGTCGCCAGTGTTGACGCGTCCATGCCGCCACGTACCCGGATCGCGGCGATGATGCGTTGGATGATGGTCTGGCCGGAGAGGACTTCGCGCCATGCCGCTGATATGTCGTTCGCTTCTCTGAAATCCAGTGCGCGAGCCAGCTTCTGGCCGACTGCCGTTACACCTTTATCCCGGCCGCCTTCTAGTACGCCGACCGATACAAGGAACCCCGTGTTACGGCTGATCTCTCCCGCAGGGGAGCCGGCGATTCCTGCGACGGTCTCCAGGTTGGTCTTCCCGCCCACATGGTTGTACGCCTGAACAATCCGGGAGAGCGTCTCGTACGACGCGCCAGGCAACTTAAACGTATCGTCCACCATGAGGGCATGGTTGCGGTCGCGGGCTCTCAGTGTGCTGCGACGCGCCGAGAGGCCGACCAAATTTAAACAATGTCGGGGCCATGTTCCGCAGCGCCGCCGGGCTCGGGGTCGACGCGGTGCTGGTCACGCCGCGCTGCGCGGACCCGCTGTACCGCCGCTCGGTGCGGGTGAGCATGGGCACCGTCTTCCAGGTGCCCTGGACCCGGCTGACCATCTGGCCCGGCGCCATCGACCGGCTCCACGACGCCGGCTACATCGTCGCCGCGCTCGCCCTGAGCGAGGACTCGGTCAGCCTCGACGACTTCGCCGCCTCCCCGGCCGTTACCGCGCCCGACTCGAAGATCGCCCTGGTCCTGGGCACCGAGGGGGAAGGCCTCGCCCGCGCGACCGTCGACGCGGCGGACGTGGTCGTGCGCATCCCGATGGCCGGCGGGGTGTACTCCCTGAACCTCGCGGCCGCCTCGGCGGTGGCGTTCTGGGCGACGCGGGCTAGGGCCTGACGACGCGCTGTCGCGAGGCGCGACGACGGCGCAGACCGGTCGCACGCGACCGCCCGGCAGGCAGTGGTGCTCCGCTCGAGAGGGGACGTCATGGACGCGCGAATCGTCGAGTCCTTGACCATGGTGGCGATCGGTGACGGCGTGCTCAGCGCTCTGTTCCCGGTGGCACACACCGCCCGGTGGGAGAGGGGGCCCTGGGGCCCCGGTGCTGGCCTGGTTCAGGGAGCGTCCGGGCCTGACCCGGGCGCTCGGGGTGGCGGAGGCCGTCGGTGCCGTCGCCCTGGCCGCCCGCCTGACGCAGTCCCCGGGGCAGGCCGGGAGGTAGGTCCGGGACGACTCTCTCCGGCAGGTCGTCCGACGTTCGCGGGGGCCGGGCGGCTCGGTCCCCGACATGGGTTCCCTCAGCCCGCGCCCCCGCCCGTGCCCGCGCCGCCCGTGCCCGGGTCCGACGGCCGCGCCCGTGCGCGTGGCCCGGTCAGTGTTCGGCGTCCGCGTCGAGGACGAGCGAGTCCGGCGCCTGGGCCAGCCCGAGGATCTGGCGCACCACCGGCGGGGCCCAGGAGCGCCCCGGGTCGTGCACCAGGCGCGGGTTCGTCAGTTCCACCAACCGGCCACGGGTCCGCACCCGGCATCCGCCGGCGGCGCGCACGTTGCGCACCCAGTCGGTGGACGGGCCGTAGGTCAGCGCGATTCGGTAGCCGGCACCGTCGCGGAAGATGTTGACCGGCACGGCGTACTCGCGGCCGGAGCGGCGACCTCGGTGAACCAGGAGCGCGAAGCCGGGCAGGTACGGGGCCACGAACCGCATCACGCGGTTCAGCGCCCGCTTGTTCACCCGGCCCACCCACAGCGGGATCGGGCTCATCCGTCCTCCTCCGGCCCCTGCCGGTGCGGCGGACCCGCCCCGCGCGCGACCGCCAGCCCCTAGTGTGGCCCCACGGTCAGCCGAGAGGGACGGCGATGGTGCACCCGATCATGTTCGACGACGACGACCCCTACCTGGCACGCCTGCGCGCGGTCGCGCTCGCCTTCCCCGACGCCGCGGAGGTCATCTCGCACGGCCGGCCGCACTTCCGGGTCAAGAAGGTCTTCGCGGTCTACGGCTCGGGCACCAAGGGCCCGGCGGAGACCCGGCTCCGCTACGACCACGGCCTCGTCGTGCTGCCCGAGGCGGGGGAGCGGCTCGCGCTGGAGCAGGACGCGCGCTTCTTCCTCCCCGCCTACCTCGGGCCCAGCGGGTGGGTGGGGCTCGACCTGGCGGCGGGCGGGCGGACCGGGCCCGAGGGGGTCGACTGGGCCGAGGTGGCCGAGCTGCTCGACGGGTCCTACCGGCAGGTGGCCGGCGCCCGGCTGGTGGCCCGGCTGGACGCCGAGGGCAGCCCCGCGGCCCGCACGCGGGCCTGAGCGGCGCGGCCCGCAGCCGCGTCACATGAGCACGCCGGCGGCGGCGGTGCAGGCCGTGGGGCCCGCCCACCGCCGCGCCGCCTCGCGCCACGTCGTCCACAGCCCGGCCCCGGCCGGGCCGCGCCCCGGCCCGCGGTCCGGGCACGCTGCTGCCCACGCGACGCGACCGCCGTCGCCGGAGGGAGGGACGTCGTGGACGCCACGGGTGAGGTCGGCACGCTGACCGAACGAGAGCTGTACGGGCCGCGCGGGTGGAGCGTGCGGGCGGGGGTGTGGGAGGTGCTCGCGCCGTTCACCATGCCCCGGTACGTGCCCTGGACGGCCTGGGAGGGC
This sequence comes from Georgenia ruanii, assembly GCF_009193175.1. GTDB lineage: Bacteria > Actinomycetota > Actinomycetes > Actinomycetales > Actinomycetaceae > Georgenia > Georgenia ruanii. The sequence continues at coordinate 51,782 of NZ_VUKE01000020.1, forward strand.
GCCGGGGAGCCGCCCGACGAACCTGGCGCGGCCGAGGCGCCCGCGGCGGTGGTGGCGGGGGCACCGACCCGCGACCACGTCTCCTGGGCCGGCCTCGACGGCGCGGCGGCCGCGGAGCTGCTCGACCGGCTACCGTCCGCACAGCTTCTCGACCGGCAGAACGACGCCCCGGAGCTGGCGGCGATGCTCGGCGCCGCGGCCGAGCACCCCGGCCTGGTGGAGGTCCACGGCTACGGCATCGGTCCGCAACGGTGCGACGAGCGGGTGACCGCGGAGGGGCTGGTGGTCTATGCGTTCGCGGACGTCGTGGTCAGCCCCCACCACGGCCCGGGCTGCCGGTGCGGGGAGCTGTGGGGGCTGGTCGGCGACGTCCTGGGCCTCGACGGCGAGCTCCCCGACGAGCTGCACCGGATCCGCCCACCCTGGGCGCCGCACCGCGAGGGCTGGTGGCTGTGGTGGGACTGAGGCCAGTGGTGCGGCGCCGGGGTGGCGGGCCGGTCAGCGGGTCGGCACGGCCGCGCAGTCGAGCAGCGACCGGCCGTCCAGCTCGTGGCGCACGTGGTGGCGCGCGTGCGCGACGGCGGCAGGCAGGTCGTGGAAGTAGTGCGCCGCACCGATGGCGTCGAGCACGCCCACCGCCCCCGCCACCCGCAGCTGGTCCGCGTCCAGGCCCTTGAGCAGGACGGTCATGCCGCGGCGCTGCAGGCTCGTGATGATCTCGCCGAGCGCATTGGCGCCTGAGGCGTCCATCATCCGCACGTCGGTGAGCACGAGGACGATGGCGCGAACGCCCCTGACGGCCGTGAGCTCGTCGAGGAACTGCTTGGTGCCGCCGAAGAAGAGCGCGCCGTGGAAGCGGTAGACGGCGATGTGCTCGTGCAGCAGCGCGTCCTCCTCGGCGGCGTCGAGCTCGCGCACCCCCAGCCGCCGCAGCCCGGAGACGCGCGACATCGCCCGCAGCGCGAGAAACGCCGCCACCGCCACACCCGCCTGCACCGCGACGACCAGGTCGAAGACGATCGTCACGGCCACCGTGACGACGTACACCAACGCGTCCGCGCGGCTCGAGCGCACGATCGAGCGGGCCGTGCGCAGGTCGATCATCCGCAGCGCGGTGACGATGAGCACCCCGGCGAGGGCGGAGGTGGGCACCAGCGCGACCACCGGCGCGGCGGCCAGGACCACGATCACGAGCACGACGGCGTGGCTGGCGGCGGCGACCCGGGTGCGGGCACCTGCGCGCACGTTGACCGCCGTCCGCGCGATCGCCCCGGTGGCCGGCATGCCGCCGAAGACCCCGCTGGCCATGTTCGCCAGTCCCTGGCCGACCAGCTCGCGGTCGGCGTGGGCGCGGGGCACCTCCTGGACCATCCCGTCGGCCACCCGGGCCGAGAGCAGGCTCTCCAGCGCCGCCAGCGCGGCGATCGCCAAGGCCGAGGGGAACATCGCCGCGAGCGCCTCGGCATCCCAGGAGGGCAAGGCCGGGGCCGGCAGCGAGGCCGGCATCGCGCCGATGCGGGCCAGCGGCAGCCGCGCCGCCTCGGCGACCACGGTCGCCAGCGCGACCGCGATGAGCGAGGCCGGCAGGGAGCGGCGAACCTTGCCGAGGACGAGCATGAGGACGATGACCCCGACGGTCACCGCCAGCGGCACCGCGGCCCGGCGCGGGTCCGCGGCCTCGAGGGTGCCCAGCGCCACCAGCCCGGCGTTCACGCCCGCGGCCCGGGGGGTGTCCAGGGCGAGCGGCACCTGCTGGAGGAAGATGATCGCCCCGATGCCTAGCGTGAAGCCCTCGACCACCGGCCAGGGGATGACCGAGACCAGCCGCCCCATACCGGCCAGGCCCATGACGACCACGAGCAGGCCGGCGAGGATGGACAGGGCAAAGACCGCCTCCGGGCCGTAGTGGGCGACGACCGGGACGAGCACCACCGTCATCGCGCCGGTGGGCCCGGACACCTGCAGGTGGGAGCCGCCGAGGACGGCGGCCACGAGGCCGGCGACGATCGCGGTGACCAGCCCCGCCGCCGCCCCCACGCCGGAGGCGACGCCGAAGCCCAGCGCCAGGGGCAGGGCGACGATGCCGACGGTCAGCCCGGCCGCCAGGTCCCGGCGCCACGAGCGGGACAGGCCGGCGTAGTCGCTGCGCCGGGGCAGGACCAGGCCGGCCGCCCGGCGGCCGAGGGCGGCTACGGTCCAGCGCGGCTGCAGCGCCTCGAGCCCGCTCACAGCTCCGCCAGGGCGCCACGGGCCGCGTCGAGGCGGTGGAGGAGGAACGTCCGGGCGGCAGCGAGCATCTGCGCCACGGACGGGTCGGCCAGGGCGTAGGTCACCACGTTGCCGCGCCGCGACTTCGTCACCACCCCCGCCCGCCGCAGCACGGTGAGGTGCTGGGACAGGTGGGAGGCCTCGATGCCGATGTCTGCCAGCAGCGCGCTGACCGGCCGGTCGGCCTCGGCGAGGAGCTCGAGGGTGCGGATGCGCACCGGGTGGCCGAGCGCCTTGAACAGCTCGGCCTTGATCTCGTAGACGGGTGTCGCGATGGCGCGGTCGGGCACGGGCAGGTTCCACTCGGTCGGGACTGGTGACTTGATGAATATATCAAGTCACTCATCGTGTGGTGGCGGCCGGGCGGCGGGCAGGACCAGCTGCCGGCCGCGGCGCCCGACCTGCTGCCCGCGCGGTCGAGGGAGAGACTCGGAGATGGGTGCCGGGTGCGTCATGGTCCGCCCCGGGTGAAAGGAGAGTCATGACCGAGATCGAGGACGTCGAGCTGCTGGTGATCGGCGGGGGCAAGGCCGGCAAGTCGCTGGCGATGGACCGGGCCAAGGCCGGCTGGAAGGTCGCCATGGTCGAGCGGGACAAGATCGGCGGCACGTGCATCAACGTCGCCTGCATCCCGACCAAGTCGCTGGTGGCCTCGGCGCGCACCCTCCTCACCGCCCGGCACGCGGGCGAGATGGGCATCGAGCTCGACGGCACTGCGCCGGCGGCCACCCTCGAGGGCCTGCGCGCGCACAAGGAGGGCGTCGTCGGCGGCATGGTCGCCGCGCACGCGAAGATGTTCCACGACTCGGGCATGGACTTCCTCATGGGGACCGCCCGGTTCGTCGGCGAGCGCACCGTCGAGGTCGCGCTCAACGACGGCGGCACCCGGGTGCTGCGCGGGCGCGACGTGGTCATCAACACCGGCACCACCCCGACGCACCCGGACATCCCCGGGCTGGCGGACGTCGACCCGTGGGACTCCGAGGGCATCTTGCGGATGGAGCGCATGCCCCGGTCCATCGTCATCCTCGGCGGCGGGTACGTCGGCTGCGAGTTCGCCTCCATGCTCGCCGTCACCGGCGTGGCCGTCACGCTCGTGCAGGGCCGGGGGCAGCTGCTGCCCCGCGAGGACCCGGACGTCGCCGCGGCGGTGGCGGACGTGCTGCGCGGCCAGGGCGTCGACCTGCGCCTGGGCGTGCGCGCCACCGCGGTGCGCCGCGACGGCCAGGGCGCCGTCGTCGCCCTCTCCGACGGCACGGAGGCCACCGGCGCCGAGCTGCTGGTCGCCACCGGCCGGACCCCCGTCACGGCGGACCTCAACCTCGCGGCCGCCGGCGTCGAGCTCACCGACCGCGGCTTCGTCGTCGTCGACGACCACCTGCGCACCACCGCCGACCACGTCTGGGCGGCCGGGGACGTCGCGGGCAGCCCCCAGTTCACCCACGCCTCGTGGAACGACTTCCGCATCCTCAAGGCCCTGCTCACCGGCGGCGAGGCCTCCACCGCGGGCCGGCTCGTGCCCTACACCGTGTTCACGACGCCGGAGCTCGCCCGGGTGGGCATGACCGAGACCCAGGCGCGCGCCGCCGGCCGCGACGTCAAGGTGGCCCGGCTCGACGTCGCGGCGATCCCGCGCGCCAAGACCCTCCGCATGGGCCAGGGGACGTGGAAGGCGGTCGTCGACGGCGCCACCGACGAGATCCTCGGCGTCGCCCTCCTCGGCCACTCGGCCGGCGAGGTCGTCGCCGCGGTGCAGATGGCCATGCTCGGCCACCTCACCTACCAGCAGGTGCGGGACGCGGTCATCACCCACCCCACCATGGCCGAGGGACTGAACCTGCTCTTCGACACCATCACCGCGGAGGTCCCGGCCTGACCGGCCCCCGCCGCCCGGCTTGCGCAGCGCTCACTCGTCCGCCGCCTCGCCCGCTCAGCGCCCCGCTCGCCCGCCCGGCGCTCACTCGTCCAAGGCGGGCGAGGCGCCGGGCGGCGGGGTCGGCGGCAGTCTGGGCGGCGGGCTGGCCGGCGTCGTCGGCGGTGCCGAGGGCTGGGCCGGGGCGGTGGCCGGGGCGGTGGCCGGGGTGCCGCTCCGGCGGTCGGCGGGATCGTGCTCGCGGCGCGAGAGCGCCAGGAACGGCAGGCCGAGCAGCGAGATCCCCGCGCCGACGACGAAGGACGGCCCGTAGCCCCACACGTCGGCCGCCCGGCCGAGCACCGGCTGGGCCCACACCCCGCCCGCCGAGCTGTTGAGCGAGTCGAAGGACAGGATCGTCGCGCGCTGCGCCGAGGGGATCATGCCGTTGAGGTAGGCCTGCCGGATGGGCGCGGCGGCCGCGAAGAGCAGCCCCCACACGACGATCACGGCCAGGACCGCCCAGAACTGGGCGATGGTGCCCACGAGCACGAGGGTGCCCGCGCTGACCGCCGCGGCAAGGAGCAGGGCGGAGGTACGCCGGCGGAACAGGAGGCGCAGGCGCGGCGCGGCGAGCCCGCCGAGCATCTGCGAGCCCGCGACGATGGCCGCCACCAGGCCGGCGATCGAGTACGCCCGCGGGTCGCCCCACAGCTGCAGCAGGTACGGCTGGAGGGCGTAGAAGACGTAGATGCCCACGCCGCCGGTGAACAGCGCCTCGAGCATCAGCCAGCGCACCGGGGGCCGGCGCCAGCCGTACTGGATCGACGCCGAGAGCACCCGGCGGACCTCGGCTGTGGGCGACCGCCCGCGCCGCGGGCTGAAGCCGAGATCGTGCATGAGGCGGTAGGCCAGGAGGAACATCGCCACGAGCACCACACCGCGGAGCACGTAGGGCACGCCGAGGTTGGACGCCTGGGCGATGATGCCGCCTGCCACCGAGCCGACGAGCATCGCGGCCCCGGAGACGATCTGGCCCCGGCCGAAGACGGCCTCCATGTCGCCGGTGTAGCCGGTGGCGCCCAGCGCGTCGACCAGCCAGGCCTCCACAGCCCCGGAGAAGAAGGTGAAGCCCAGGCCGATGAGCATCGAGACGACCGCCCACAGCCAGAACGCCGCGCCGGTGTGCCACAGCAGCACGTACAGCACGGTGGTCACGGCCAGCGTGATCGTGCCGAGCAGGTAGGAGTAGCGCCGCCCGGCGGTGTCGGCGACGACGCCGGTGGGCACCTCGAAGACCACCATGCCGGCGGTGAAGAACGCGTTGGCGGTGAAGGCCTCGAGGTTCGACAGCCCCGCGTCGAGCAGGAAGATCGTGTTGATGCCCCAGATGAGCGACGCCGCGAGGGTGTTCCCCAGCATGAGCACGAGGTAGATGCGCACGACCGACCGCGGCGTCGTCATGGCGGAAACGTACGCCGCCTGCAGGGGGGCGCGCTCCGGCGCGGACCAGGCTCGCTCAGATCCCGCCGGGATACCCGTGCTGGCGCCAGGCCTCGTACACCGCGATGGCGGCGGAGTTGGACAGGTTGAGCGAACGGATGCCCGGGACCATCGGGATGCGCAGCCGGTCGCTCATCCGGGCGTCGGCGAGGACCTCGGCCGGCAGGCCGGTGGGCTCGGGCCCGAAGAGCAGGGCGTCGCCGGGCCGGTAGGCGACGTCGGCGAAGCTGCGGGTGGCGTGCCCGGTGAAGGCGAAGACCCGGCCCGGCGCGACGGCGGCCAGCGCGGCGTCGAGGTCGGGATGGACGACGACGTTGGCGAGGTCGTGGTAGTCCAGTCCGGCGCGGCGCAGATGGGCGTTGGAGAGGTCGAAGCCCAGGGGTTCCACGAGGTGCAGGGTGGCACCGGTGCAGGCGACCATCCGGATCGCGTTGCCGGTGTTCGGCGGGATGCGGGGCTCGTAGAAGATCACGTGGAACACGAGGGCCCATGTTCCCACGTGGCGCCGCCTCTCCCCGTCAGAACTCCCTCCCCGCCGAAGCGCCGCCGGTCCTCCGCCGTCGACCGAGGGATGGCGTCGTCGGCGCGTCGGCGGCTTCCCGCCGGCCGCCGGGCCGCCATCCCCGTCCTGCAGGGGCGTGCCATGCAGCGAGCCCGCGCCAGCACGCGTGGTTGTGCCGAGGTACCCCGACACGTCGGGAGCGTAGCCACCGGCGGCCCCGAGGGTGGCGCCAACCGGCTCGGCGTACGCTGCCCACGGCGTCGCGTCGCGGCGCGGAGGACAAGGGAGTTCCGAGATGATGCTGGCAACGACGAAGGTCGAGGACCTGGACCGCTTCCTGAGGATCTTCTCGACCAAGGGCGCCGAGAAGCGTCGACAGCACGGCTCCAAGGGGGCATCCGTCTTTCGTGATCCCGTCGAGAAGGACAGGGTCTGGGTCCTCTTCGACTGGGATGCCGACGGCTGGCAGCACTACGTGTCCGACCCGGACGTGGCGCCGATTCTGCGGGAGGCAGGGCACATCGGTGCGCCGCAGCCGGCGCAGCTCGTCGGTGAGTACGAGGCCTGATCAACGCCGAGATCAGGCGGTCGCCCGGGCCAGGTGACGTTCGTTGAACCACGATGCTCGCTGGCATGGGGTGCCTAGCTGCCGGTCGTGAGGCGACGAAACGGGGCGGCGACCCGCTCGAGTTCGCGGACGGTACCGCGTGAGCACCAGCGGGGACGCCACCGTCCTGCCCTGCGGCGGCCGCGCACCTCGAGCGTCACCCCGGCGGCCCATCGTCAGTACCCCGCCCCCTACTGGGCGGCGGTGAGCCGATTGAGCGCCTTGGCGAGCGCGCTCGGCCCGCCGCGGTACAGCCACCGGTCGAGCCGGTGCCACCATGGCGTCCATCTGCTCGCAGCCACCGCCGGCCGCCTACGCCGCCGGCCGCGACGTCGACGTCGTCGTCTCGGTCACGGCGGTGACGGTGACGGCGCCCGCCCTCCCGGGCGAGACGGGGGAGCACGGACATCCGGAGGCCTTGCGGCCAGCGTCCTTTCAGCCTGACGCTCTTTCATGGAAGAGGCGGTGGCACCGGTCGGGCGAGCGGTGGGGGACGTCCCGCCCTGGTCCCCGCACCTGACCAGGGCGTCACCCGACCGAGGAGGCGCAGATGCGACTGGTCGTGGACATGACGAAGTGCCAGGGCTACGCCCAGTGCTGCTTCCTGGCGCCCGACGCGTTCCGGATCCGGGGCCGGGAGGCGCTGCTGTACGACTCGGGGCCGGCCGACTCCGAGCGCGACAAGATCCTGCAGGCGGCCGCCGCCTGCCCCGTCCAGGCCATCCACCTCGACCGCCCGGACTACCGAGGGCCGGCGGGGGGAAGCCCGCGGGCCGCCCGCCCCGAGGCCGCGCCCGGTCCCCTGCGCCCGGACGGCCGCGTCGTCATCGTCGGCGCCTCCCTGGCGGGGTTGCGGGCGGCGGAGGCGGTCCGTGCGGAGGGCTTCGCCGGCCGACTGACGCTGATCGGCGACGAAGCGGCCGAGCCCTACGACCGGCCACCGCTGTCGAAGGAGGTCCTGGAGGGGATGCCGGTGGACCACACCGTCCTGCCCCGGCTCCGGGCGCTGGACGCCGAGTGGAGGCTCGGGGTCGCCGCCACCGGCCTGGACCTCGCTGCCAAGCGGGTGCGCCTGGACACCGGTGAGGAGGTGGGCTTCGACCGTGTGCTGATTGCCACGGGCACCCGGTCCCGGCCCTGGCCCGACCCCGCCGAGGCCCGCCTGGACGGGGTGCTCACCCTCCGCACGCAGGAGGAGGCCGCGGACCTTCGGGAGCGGCTCGCGGCGCGGCCCGGCCGGGTCGTGGTCCTCGGCGGCGGGTTCACCGGGTGCGAGGTCGCCTCGGTCGGCCGCGAGCTCGACGTGCCGGTGACGGTCGTCCAGCGCGGACCGGTGCCGCTGTTCGCCACGCTCGGCGGCGTCATCGGGGCCGTCGCGGGGGAGATCCAGCGCGAGCACGGCGTCGACCTCCGCACCGGCGTCACCGTCACGAAGCTGGAGGGGGATGACGCCGGACGGCTGCGACGTGCCCGGCTGTCCGACGGCAGCACCGTCGACGCCGACGTCGCCGTGGTGGCGCTCGGCGCCGTCCGCAACGTCGAGTGGCTTCGCGGCTCCGGCCTGGCCACCGGCGCCTGGGGCGTGGCCTGCGACGCGGGCTGCCGCGTGTTCGACCTCAACGGGCTGGTCACCGACGACGTCTTCGTCGCCGGCGACGTCGCACGGTTCCCCCACCCGATGTTCGGCTTCGAGTTCCTGGCGCTCGAGCACTGGGGCAACGCCGTCGCCCAGGCCGAGATCGCCGCCCACAACATGGTGACCGGCCAGGCGCGACGCTGGCCGCACCTGTCCGTGCCGGTCTTCTGGTCCATCCAGTTCGGCCACGTCATCAAGTCGGCCGGGGTGTCCGCCATCGCCGACGAGGTGGTCATCACCCAGGGGTCGGTGGCGGACCGGTCGTTCGTCGCGGCCTACGGCCGCCGGGGCCGCCTCGTCGCCGCCGTCACCGTCGACCAGTCCAAGTGGCTGGAGCACTACCAGCGGCTCATCGCCGAGGCGGCGCCCTTCCCGCCCCGCGAGGCCGCCGACGAGCCGGACGGGATGCGACCCGTGCCGGCCCAGATGCCCGCCCCGGTCATGCCCTGGCGGGCCAGCGAGGACGCCACCCTCGCGGTGACCGGGCACGAGCCCAGCGAGTGGCAGGCGGTGTGGCGGCCCCGCAAGCCCCGCACCCCCGCGGTGCCGGCGCCGCAACCGATCCAAGCGCAGGAGCTAAGGACATGACCGAGACCAGCCAGACCAGCCTGATGCAGCGGATGCTCGACTACGCCAACCGGCCCGACCCGTACCCGCTCTACGAGGAGCTGCGCAGGACGCCCGTCCGGCGTGAGGAGGACGGCACGTACCTGGTCGGCACCTACCGGGAGATCGTCCAGCTGCTGCACGACCCGCGACTGAGCTCCGACGCCCGCAACCGGCCCGACGGCGGCGCGGGTGCGGGGGAGGGCGACGGGATGTCCTTCAGCTTCATCCTGCTCGACCCGCCGGAGCACGACCTGCTCCGGCGGCTGGCGATGCGGCACTTCGGCCCGCCCCACCGGCCCGCCTTCCTCGACGGCCTGCGGGCGGACATGGCGCGCATCGTCCGCGAGCGCATCGACGCCTTCGCCGGCCGGCACGAGGTCGACATCGTCGACGCGCTGGCCTACCCGTTCCCGGTGACCGTGATCTGCGACGTGCTCGGCGTGCCGCACGAGGACGAGCCCCTCTTCCACGAGTGGGTCGAGGAGATCATCCAGCCCGGCGAGGCGACCGGCCCGGTCGATCTCGAGGCGCGGCGGAAGCGGGCCGAGCAGGTGATCTCCAAGGCCCGGGACTACTTCGCGGGGCTGGCCGAGGAGCGCCGCCAGGCGCCGCGCGACGACATGCTCTCCGGGCTGGTGACCGACGACGGTCCCGAGGGCCGGATGTCCGAGGACGACATGCTCAACACCGCCGTCCTGCTCCTCATCGCCGGGCACGAGACGACGGTCAACATGATCGGCAACGGCACCCTCACCCTCCTGCGCCACCCCGAGGTGATCGAGCGGCTGCGCCGGGAGCCGCAGCTGATCGCCCGCGTCTTCGAGGAGCTGATCCGCTACGACTCGCCGGTGCAGTTCGTGCCCTTCCGGACGACAGTCGCCGACGTCGAGGTGGGCGGGACCACCATCCCGAAGAACGCGGCGGTCACCCTGGTGCTCGGCTCCGGCAACCGCGATCCCGCCTTCTGCGCCGATCCCGACCGGTTCGACCCCGACCGGGAGGAACGGGAACATCTCGGCTTCGGCGGCGGGATCCACTACTGCTTCGGGGCCCCGCTCGCCCGGATGGAGACGCAGGTGGCGCTGGGGGAGCTGGTCCGGCGGCTGGAGAACCCCCGCCTCGTCAACGACCCACCCCCGTACCGGCGCAACGCCTTCCTGCGCGGCCCGCGGCACCTGCAGGTGGCGTTCGACGGCGTGCGGGACTGAGGGCGACGACGAGCACCGGGCCCGCGCGGGCCCGGCGCCCTAGGCCACCGCGAGCCCCTCGACGACCTCCGCGCCCGGCAGCGCCGCGAGCACCTCGCCGGGCAGGAGAAGCTTGGAGCCGCGGATCCCGGAGCCGATGATCGCGTGCCCGTGCGTCACCCGCGGGTCGAGCAGCAGCCGCCACGTGTCCGGGACACCGACCGGGGTGATGCCGCCGTACTCCATGCCCGAGGCCGCCACGGCCTGCTCGGTGGGCCAGAACGAGGCCTTGCGCACGTCGAGCAGCCGGCGCACGACGTTGTTGACGTCCGCCCGGGTGGTGGCCCGCACGACGCAGGCGGCCACCCGCTCCTCGCCCGCACGCTTGCCGGCCACGAGGACGCAGTTCGCCGACGCGGCGAGGGGCAGCCGGTGGGCCTCGGTCATGGCCGCGGTGTCGGCCAGCCCGGGGTCGATCTCGGCCACCAGCACCTGGGCGCCGAGGTCCGGGTGGCGGTCGGCCAGGGTGGCCAGCGCCAGGCGCACGGGCTCCGCCAGCAGCTCGGGCCGGGACAGGGCCGGCACCCACACCAGGGTCCCGAAGGCGACGGCGCCGGGCTCGCCGAGCACCGCCGTCGGCTCGGCGGGTGGGTCCTGGGGGGCCGCGGCGCCCTCGGGTGCCGCGCCCGGCGTGGTCGGCGTCTCCGCCGTCATGCGTGCTCCTCCCGCGTTCAGTTCTTGAAGGTCGCCACGAGCACCGCCCGGGCGATGGTGTGCTCCAGCAGCAGGAAGGAGGTCTTGGCCAACGAGACGTCCTCGTCCAGCTCGAGCGTCTCGGTGTCGAGCGCGTGCACGACGAAGTAGTAGCGGTGCTCGCGGTCCCCGGGCGGCGGGGCGGCGCCGGTGTAGGCGTGCTCGCCGTCGTCGTTGCGCAGGTGCATGCCCGCGCCGGGGAGCATGAGGTCCGACTGGCCGGCGCCCTGCTCGAGCTCGGTGACGTCGGCGCCGAGGTCGAGCACCGCCCAGTGCCACCAGCCCGACGGCGTGGGGGCGTCCGGGTCGAAGCAGGTCACCACGAAGCCCCGCGTCTCCTGCGGGAAGCCCGACCAGGCCAGCTGCGGGGAGACGTTGCCGCCCGCGGCGCTGTGCGTGGCGGCCATCGGCCGGCCGTCGGTGAGGTCGGCCGACGTCACCGTGAAGGACGGGACGGCGGGGAGCTTCTCGTAGGGGTCCTGCGCCAGCGGTCGGTCAAGCCTCATGGAGTCCTCCGTGCTCGGTGGGTCGAGACGCCGCCCGCGGCGCCGCCCCTCGGCCCCCAACCTAGGACATCCCCGCCGACTGCGCGGGACGGCGGGCGCGGCGTGCCGGGCTCGCCGGACGGCGGCCGGCCGCGAGGTGGCCGGCACCCAGCGGTGGCCATCACCCCTGCGGAGGGAGCCGCGCGGGCTCGCGCGCTGTCAGCATCGAGGGCGTGACCGACGGGAGCGGGGCGTGACCACCGACGGGAGCGGCTGGACCACCGGGACCGTGACGGTGGACCGCCGGTCCGTCTTCTACCGGCGCAGTGACGGCGGCCACGACGGCGTGCCGATCGTCCACGTCCACGGCTTCGCGATCTCCGGTGCCTACCTCATGCCCACGGCGCGCCGGCTCGCCGCCCACCGGACCAACGTCGTGCCGGACCTCCCCGGCTACGGCCGCAGCGAGCACCCGGGCCGCGCCCTCGGCATCCCGGCCCTGGCCGACGCCCTGCTGGTGATCCTCGACGCCCTCGGACTTCGCGAGGTCGTCCTCGTGGGCAACTCCATGGGGTGTCCGGTCAGCCTCGAGGTCGCGCACGTGGCACCCGAGCGGGTGCACCGCCTCGTCCTGGTCTCACCGGCGGGCGGCGTGCAGAACCAGCCGCTGCCGCGGGCGCTGGCCCAGCTCGCCGCCGACATCGCCCGCGAGAGCCCGCGGATGGCCCCCGTGGCGCTCCCGGACTACGTCCGCTTCGGCCCGGTCAACGCCCTGCACCTGTTCAGCGAGCTCACCCGGTTCCCCTCGCTCGAGCGCCTGCTGCGCACACCGGTGCCCTCGCTGGCCGTGCTCGGCACCCGGGACCCGCTCATGCCCCCGCCGCACCGCGTGCGGGAGGTGGGGCGGCTGGCGCCGGCGCACGTGACGGTCGCGGTCGTCGAGGGCGCGGCCCACGCCATGAACTTCAGCCACCCCGGCGAGCTGGCGCACGTCATCTCCTCCTGGCTCGATGGCCGGGAGATCACCGACGACCCCGGCGAGCCGGGCCGGGCCCGCGTGCTGCAGATCGACCGGGCCTGACGGCGCCGCCGCGCCCGGGGCCGGCCGGATCGGGGCTGGCGCGCGCACCTGGGGCGACGTAGCGTTCGGGACGAGACGCCTGTGAGGTGGTCAGATGGCCCGAACCTGGACCCGGTGGGTGCCCGTCGCCGCGGTGCCCGCCGCCGTCGCCGCGGTGCTCGCCGCCTCCCAGGCCGGCGCCGCCGCCGACCTGCCCGAGAAGTCCCCGCAGCAGGTCCTCGCGCTCATGGCCCAGCGCGACGACGCGCCGTTCTCCGGGACCTTCCGGCAGACCTCCGACCTCGGCCTGCCCGCCCTGCCACCGGGCGCCGGAACGGGATCGGGCACCGGCACGGCATCGGGCGCCGGCCTGACGCCCGCCGAGCTGCTCGACGTGCTCACCGGCTCCCACACCGGACGGGTGTACGTCGGCGGCCCCGACACCGCCCGGCTCCAGGTCATGGACGCCCTCGCTGAGCGCGACGTCGTGCGCCACGGCACCGACGTCTGGCTCTACGACTCCCGGGAGAACGCCGCCACCCACCTCACCCTGCCCGCCGAGAACGGGACGGCCGGGCCCCACGAGGGCGGGACGGGGGCGGCCGGGACGGCCAGCCCCGACCAGCTGGCCGACCGGATCGTCCGCGAGGTCGGGCCCACCACCACCCTCGCCGTCGGCAAGGACGTCGAGGTCGCCGGGCGCCCGGCCTACCAGCTGGTCCTCACGCCCAAGACCGCTGACACCCTCGTCGGGTCCGTGGAGATCGCCGTCGACGGCGCGACCGGCCTGCCGCTGCGCCTCGCCGTGCTCGCCCGCGACCACGCCAAGCCCGCGTTCGAGGCCGCCTTCACCGCCCTCGACCTCGGCGCCCCGGACGCCGCCCGGTTCGCCTTCACCCCGCCCCCGGGGGCGAAGGTGACGGAGAAGGCCGTGCCGCAGCACGACGGCGCCGCCGGCACCGGCACCCCGGGAGGCGGCCCCCAGGCGCGCCCCCAGGCCAGCGGCCCCGAGCCGACGATCGTGGGCTCTGGGTGGGACGCCGTCGCCGTCCTGCCCGCCGGTACCGTCGACCCCGCCGCGGTGCCGATGCTCCAGCAGGCCAGCCAGCCCGTCGCCGGCGGGCGGGTGGTGTCCTCCCGCCTGGTCACCGCGATGCTCGCCGACGACGGCCGCGTGCTCGTCGGCGCGGTCCCGCTCGAGCGGCTCCAGGCCGCCGCCGGGAAGTGAGCGGCGGGCCGACGAGCGCCGCGGCCGCGGACCGGCCCGAGCTCGCCGTCGAGACCCACCACCTCACCAAGCGGTTCGGCCACCAGCTCGCCGTCGCCGGCATCGACCTGGCCGTCCCGCGCGGCAGCGTCTTCGGCTTCCTCGGCCCCAACGGCTCGGGCAAGACCACCACCATCCGGGTGATGCTCGGCCTGGCCCGCGCCACCGGCGGGGAGGTGCGGGTCCTCGGCCGGGACATGCCCCACGACCTGCGCCAGGTGCTGCCCCGGGTGGGCGCCCTGGTCGAGGGGCCGGCGTTCTACCCCTTCCTCTCCGGGGCCGCCAACCTCCACCGGCTCGACACCGCCAACCGCCACGCCCCCGGGGCCACCCGGGCCGCCCGGGTGCGGGCCGCGCTCGAGCGGGTCGGGCTCGCCCACGCCGCCGAGAAGAAGGTGCGGGCCTACTCGCTGGGGATGAAGCAGCGGCTGGGCCTCGCCGTCGCCCTGCTGTGCCCGCGCGAGCTGCTCGTCCTCGACGAGCCGACCAACGGGCTGGACCCGCAGGGCACCCGCGAGGTGCGCGCGCTGGTGAGCTCGCTGGCCGCCGGGGGCACCACCGTGTTCGTCTCCAGCCACCTGCTCGCCGAGGTCGAGCAGATGTGCACGCACGTCGGGGTGATGAGCGCCGGCGCGCTCGTGGCCCAGGGCAGCCTCGAGGACCTCCGCCGCGCCGGCCAGGCCCGGCTGCGCCTCCTGACCCCCGACGTCGCGGCCGCCCGGCGCGAGCTCGCCCGGCTCGGCGTCGTCGCCGACGACGTGCTCGGCCCGCCGCCGGGCGCCGACGGCGCCGCGATGGTCACCGCGCCGCTGCCCGAGCACGCGCCGGCGCCGGAGACGATCGTGGCGGGCCTGGTGGGCGCCGGGGTGCGGGTGCGCGGCTTCACGGTCGCGGCGGCCAGCCTGGAGGAACGCTTCGTGGCCCTCACCGGGGAGGGGTTCGACGTTGCCCGCTGACGTGCCGCTCGCGATTCCCGAGCGCCGGGCCGCGCCGCCGGCCGCCGGGTGGGCGCTGCTGGGCTCCGAGCTCGCCGTGCTCTTCCGGCGCCGGCGCACCTGGGCGATGCTCGTGGCGCTCGCGGCCATCCCGGTGCTCATCGCCGTCGCGGTGAAGCTGTCCTCCACGCCCCCGGGGCCGGGGGAGGGCCCGCCCTTCCTCGACCGGGTGACCCAGAACGGCCTGTTCGTCGCGATGACCGCGCTGGTGGTCACCATCCCGCTGTTCCTGCCGCTGACCATCGGCGTGGTCGCCGGCGACACCGTCGCGGGGGAGGCCGGCCTCGGCACGCTGCGCTACCTGCTCGTCGCGCCGGCCGGCCGGGCGCGCCTGCTGGCGGTGAAGTACGCGGGTGCCGCGGCGTTCTGCCTGGCGGCGACGCTGACGATCGTGCTGGTCGGCGCCGCCATCGGGGCCGCACTGTTCCCGGTGGGCCCGGTGACGCTGCTGTCGGGCGACACCATCGGGGTGGGGGAGTCGGTGGTCCGCGCGCTGCTCGTGGCGGCGTACGTGACGGTCTCCCTGCTGGGGCTCTCCGCCGTCGGCCTGTTCGTCTCCACCCTCACCGAGGTGCCGGTCGGGGCGATGGCCACGACGGTCGTGCTCGCCGTCGTCGCCCAGGTGCTCGACTCGCTGAGCCAGGTGGCCTGGCTGCACCCCTGGCTGTTCAGCCACTACTGGCTCGGCTTCGCCGACCTGCTGCGCCAGCCGGTGCTGTGGGCCTCCTTCGGCGACAACCTGCGGCTGCAGGCCGGGTACGTGATCGTGTGCGGCGCGCTGGCCGCCTGGCGGTTCCTGACCAAGGACGTGCTGTCCTGACGTCGGCGGCCGCCGCCGAGGAGCCGACCTCCGGCGGTCCCGCCGAGGAGCCGACCTCCGGCGGTCCCGCCGAGGAGCTGGCCCGACGCTAGGGGCGCCGGAGGAGGTGCTCCGCCCATGGCACCGGGGGCCGCCGATGTCGGTGGTCGACGCGATGCTCCAGAGGCGGGACGCCCGCCCCCGTCCCCAGGGCGGTGGGGCGCGGTTGACAAGCCTGGACCGTGGTCGAAAACTAAGAGTGTTCGAACCCATGTTCGAACGAGGTGTGTCAACGAGGGACGAGGAGGGGCCATGGGGACCGTGCTCACGGCCGTGCGCGCCGAGCCGTGTCCCACGGATCAGGACCGGCTGGCGGCGGCCCGGGCTGCGCTCACCCGCGCCGAGCTGGCCGCCGGCCTGCGGACCCGGCTGGACGGCCCGCCGGCGACGGCGGTCCCGGCGCCGGGGCCGCGCCTGACCACCAGCCCGGCGCTGGTCGCCGTCCCCGGGGACCACGCGCGGTCCGTGCCGTCCTCGCCGGACCTCGCCGGCGCCTCGGCCGCCCCCGACGCGGGGGCGGTGCCGGACGCCGGCCCCGTCCCCGGCGACGACCGGTACCTCCCGGTGCCCGGTGCGCTCGCCCCGCTCTTTCCCGCCGGGGCGCTGGCCCGCGGCAGCGTCGTCCAGGTGACAGGCTCCACCTCGGTGCTGCTGGCCCTCGCCGGCGCCGCCAGCGCCGACGGGGCCTGGTGCTCGCTCGCTGCCCTGCCCGATGTCGGGTGGCGGGCGGGCGCCGCGGCCGGGCTGGCCCTGGACCGGGTGGCGGTGGTGCCGCGCCCCGGCCCGGACGCCGCCGCGGTGGTCGGGGCGCTGGTGGACGGCTTCGACGTGCTCGTCGTCGGCCCGTGCCCGGCGCTGGGAGAGCGGGACCGCCGCCTCCTGGGCTCTCGGCTGCGGACCCGCGGGGCCGTGCTGCTGAGCACCCACCCCTGGCCCGGCGCCCACCTCGTCCTGCGCGCGGCGGCGCGGAGCTGGGACGGTCTCGGCCAGGGCTGGGGCCACCTGGGGGACCAGGAGCTGACGGTGCGCGCCACCGGGCGTGGTGGTGCCGTGCGCGCCCGCGAGGTCCGGATCAAGGTGGGCGCGGAGGGGATGCGCGCGCCCGCGCGGACCGCCGCGATGCCCGCCGCGGGACCGGCCGGGGCTCCGGCCGCGGGCAACCTCGCCCTGCCCGCGGGCCGCCTCGACCCGGCCGCGGGTCTCCTCGACCCGGCTGCGGCGAGCCCGGACGCCGCCCTGCTGCGGGCGGTGTGACGTGGCCCCGTCGGAGGGGCGGGCGGCGCGCCGCGGCGTGCTGTGGGTGCCGGACTGGCCGGTGGCCGCCGCCGTCGCCGAGGGGATGGTCGACCCCCAGGTGCCGGTCGCGGTGCACGACAACCGCGGCGTCCTCGTCGCCTCCGCCCCCGCCCGCGCGGCCGGGGTGCGGCGCGGCATGCGCCGGCGCAGCGCCCAGCAGCTGTGCCCCGAGCTCGTGCTGCTGCCCACCGACCCGGTGCGCGACGCGCGCGCGTTCGAGCCGCTCGTCCAGGCCGTGGAGACGGTGGTGGCCGAGGTCGAGGTGGTGCGCCCGGGCATGGTGGTCTTCCTCGCCCGCGGCCCGGTGCGGCACGTGGGCTCCGAGGAGGGCCTCGCCGAGCTGCTCGTGGGCACTGTCGCCACGGAGACCGGCGCCGAGTGCCAGGTGGGCCTGGGCGACGGGCTGCTCGCCGCCATGCTCGCCGCGCGCGCCGGGGTCCTCGTGCCCGCCGGGGCGGAGGCCACCGCGGCCTTCCTCGGCGGGCAGGACGTCGGCGCCCTGGCCCTGGCCGCCAGCACCCGGCAGGCGGACGCCGAGACGGCCGAGCTCGTCGACCTGCTGCGCCGCCTGGGGCTGCGCACCCTAGGTGCCTTCGCCCGGCTGGAGACCGGCGACGTCGCCGCCCGCTTCGGCACCCGCGGCCTCCTCGCCCACCGCCTGGCCCGGGGCCTGGACGCCCGCCCGCCCGCCACGCGCCGCCCGGAGGACGACGTCCTCGCCGCCACCGAGCTCGACCCGCCCGCCGCGCGCGCCGACGTGGCGGCCTTCGCCGCCCGCGCCCTGGCCGAGCAGCTCACCGAGCGCATGCTGCGCCGCGGGGTGCTGTGCGCCCGGCTGCAGGTCACCGCCCGCACCGAGGACGGCAACGAGCTGGTCCGCACGTGGAGCCTCGACGGCGCCCCCACCGCCGCCGAGCTGACCGACCGGGTGCGCTGGCAGCTCGAGGGCTGGCTCGCCGGGCGCAGCGGGCGGGCGCCGTCGGCCCCGCTGACCCACCTGGAGCTGGCGGCGCAGGAGGTCAGCCCGGCCGGGGCGGTGCAGGACGGGCTGTGGGGCCGCTCGCTGCGCGGGCAGGTCCAGGCCGGGCGGGCCGCGCTGCGCGTGCAGGGCCTGCTCGGCGCGGAGGGGGTGCTCGTCCCCGTGCTCCAGGGCGGGCGGGACCCGCGGTCCGGCGCCCGGCTGGTGGCCTGGGGCGACGACCCGGCGCCGCTGCGCCGCCCGGACGCGCCGTGGCCGGGGCAGGTGCCCGCGCCGTGGCCGGCCACCGTGCCGAGCGACCCGGTGCCGGTCGGGCTGGTCGACGCCGCGGGGGCCACCGTGCGGGTGGACGCCCGCGGGCGGGCGAGCGCCGCCCCGGCGCGCGTCGTCGTGCCCGCGCCCGACCGGCCCGAGGGGCCGGCGCCGGTGGCGGCGGGGGAGTACCCGCTGCTGGCCTGGGCCGGGCCGTGGCCGGTGACCGAGCGGTGGTGGAGCGCCGAGGGGCGGCGCCGGGCCTACGTCCAGGTGGTCCCGGACGGCGCGCCGGCCCTGCTGCTCGCCGTCGAGCGCGGCGCCTGGCAGGTCGAGGGCGTGTACGACTGACGGCGCCGCGGTGCGCCGACCTGCTGCCGGTGCCGGTGCCGGCGCAGGTGCCGGTGCCGGTGCCGGCGCAGGTGTAGGTGCCGGGGAAGCGTGTCAGGGCGCTCCGCTGCCCAGAGTCACGGTTCCGGCGGACCCGTCGACCGTGACGGTGTCCCCGGTGCGGATGCGCGCCGTCGCCTCCGGCACGCCGACGACCGCCGGGATGCCGTACTCGCGGGCGACGACCGCGCCGTGCGACATGGCCCCGCCCATCTCCATCACCAGCGCGCCGGCGGTGAGGAACAGCGGGGTCCAGCCCGGGTCGGTGGACGGGGCCACGAGGATCTCGCCCGGCTCGAGGCGGGCACCGGCGGGCTCGAGGACCACCCGGGCCCGCCCGGTCACGGTGCCGGGGGACGCCGGCGCCCCGGAAAGCGTCCCGGGTGAAGCGCCGCCGGCGGCCGCCGCCTCGGCGGCGATGGCTGCCTCGACGTCGGTGCCGTCGGAGAGCAGCACGCGCGGGACGTGGCGGCGGCGCGTCTCCCGCTCGTAGACCCGCCGGCGCTCCGCCACCACCTCGTGCAGGTCCGCGCCGCGCAGGCCGACCCGCGCCTCGGCGAGGTCGAGGAAGAAGACGTCCTCCACCGTCGCGATCCGCCCGGCGGCCGCGAGCGCCGCGCCCACCTGGGCGACCTGGCGGCGCAGCGCGGCGAGCACGAGCACCAGGGCGAACTTGGGCTGCTCGCGCAGCCCGGCGGCGGCCCGGGCGCGACGCAGGCCGTAGCCGACCACCCGGCCGCGGAGCCGGCCGCGCCGCTCCGCCCGCCGGGTGAGCTCCGCCGCCATCGCCTCCGCCTCCCGGGCGGCCCGGGCGAACTGCCGGTCCGGGGCCTGCTCGGGGTCGGCGAGGCGGAGGTAGTTGGCCAGGACGTTGACGATGTGGGTGGGGTCGTCGGCCCAGCGCGGCACCCCCAGGTCGATCTCGGCGACCGCACGGTGCCCGTAGCGGGCGAGGAAGTCGCCGAGGGCGTGCTGGGCGACCGGCGGGAGGGACCCCTCGGCGTAGCGGCGCGCGACCACCCGGGGGTCCGCGTCCCGCAGTGCGGCGGCGGAGGCGGGGTCCTCGCGCACCAGGGTGGCGGTGCGCCACAGCTCCAGGTCCATCTCCGTGGTGACGTTGTTGGGCAGCCCCTGGAGCACCGTCGGCAGCTCGCCGGGCCGGGCGAGCGGGCCGAGCAGCCCCCGGGCGACGCCGAACCAGATGTAGGCGGCCACGGCGGGGGCGACCTGGTCGATCACGACCATCATGAGGTCCGGGCCGAGCTGCTGCTCGACGAGGTCCAGCCGCTGCTCGGGCCGGGCGCGGTCGGGCAGGTCCGCAGCCTCGCGGGCGGCCTGCGCGGCGCGCCGGCTGCGGTCCGTCGCGGCCGCCGGCCGCACCAGGGCGACGGCCACCTGCGGCAGCGCCTTGAGCTGGGGCAGCGAGCGGTACATCCCCAGCAGGGAGCGCGGGGTCCACCCCTGGGTGACGGCGAAGCGCGGGTCCTCCATGAGCCGGTGGATCACCGCCACGGAGCGGGCATCCGCGATCCTCATCGCCCGGGCGAACATCGCCCGCCCGCCCGTGGTCCGCAGCGAGCCGGTCATGTCGAGGTACAGGCGCAGCCCGGGGTGGGCGTACCGGAAGGTCTCGGCCGACCCGGGCGCCGTGGGCCGGTAGCGCACCAGCATCGTGTCGAACACCGACAGGCCCATCGGGGTCATCGGGCCGGTGATGCCCTGCAGCAGGCTGGCGCACAGGTAGACCCGCGAGCCGTCGTCGGCGTCCGGCTCGGGCAGCGGGTACAGCGTGGTGATGGGCCGGGACTGCACCACCCAGATCCGCCCGTCCGCCCCGACGGCCCACTCCACGTCCTGTGGCAGCCCGGCCCCCTGCTCGGCGCGCGCCCCCAGCCGGGTCAGCTCACGCACCTGGGCGTCGGTGAGGCACAGCCCGGGCGTGGCATCCTCGGCCGGCCCGGGCCGCTGGCCGGGCGTGCGGCGCAGGATCTCGCCCGTCGCGGTGTCCACCACCCACTGGTCGGGGTTGACCGCTCCGCTGACCAGCGCCTCGCCCAGCCCCGGGGCGGCGTCGACGACCGTCTCCCCGCGTCGGCCGGTGAGGGGATTGGCCGTGAAGAGCACCCC
This sequence comes from Georgenia ruanii, assembly GCF_009193175.1. GTDB lineage: Bacteria > Actinomycetota > Actinomycetes > Actinomycetales > Actinomycetaceae > Georgenia > Georgenia ruanii. The sequence continues at coordinate 72,409 of NZ_VUKE01000020.1, forward strand.
GGACACTGCCGCCTCGACCATGACCTGGACGACGACGGCGATGCCCACCGCCCGGTGGTCGATGCCGTTCGCCTGCCGGTAGGCCACCGCCCGGTCGGTCCACAGCGAGGCCCAGCACCGGCGCACGGCGTCGAGCACCGCCTCGGCGCCGACGACGCCGAGGAAGGTGTCCTGCTGGCCGGCGAAGCTGACCTCGGGCAGGTCCTCGGCAGTGGCCGAGGAGCGCACCGCGACCGGGACGTCCGGGCCGAGCGCGGCGTAGGCGGCGTGGACGGCCGCGGCCGTCGCGGCCGGGACCGGGGTGGCGCGCAGCCGGGACCGGGCCTGCGCGGCCGGGACGGCGAACGCCGTGCGCAGCGTCGTCGGGGCCCGCCCCTGGGCCGCCGATGTGGTGTCGGCCGCCGCGCCGGCTCCCGCCCCGCTCCCCACCGGCCCGTCGCCCTCGGCCGGCTCGGCAGCGAGCGCCGCCACCGCCGCGCCCAGGTCGGCGTCGGCGGCGGCCCGGTCGTAGGCGGCGGTGGTGACGCAGAACCCGTCGGGCACCGGCAGCCCGGCGCCCAGCAGCGCGGACAGGCTCGCCGCCTTCCCGCCGGCGACCGCCACGGCGCGCGCCCGGGGGTCGGCGAGCGGCACCACCAGCGGGGCCCCGCGGGGCGCGAGCGTCACGTCACCGTCCACGGTTGCCCCCTCGACGACACGTGACGCCGAGGATAGTCCGCGGCCGCGGTCCGCGCGCGAGAGGCTGGGCAAATCAGGCGCGGATGGGCAGGATCGCCCCATGACCGTCTGGATCTGCCGCACCTGCGCCGTCGAGCACCCCGACACCGACCACCCGCCGCAGGTGTGCGAGATCTGCGCCGATGAGCGGCAGTGGGTGCCCGCCGCCGGCCAGCGGTGGACCACGCTCGAGGAGCTGCACACCCCGGAGCGGAAGATGGCGGTCGAGGAGGTCGAGCCCGACCTGTTCGGCATCACCGTCGACCCGGAGGTCGGCATCGGGCAGCGCGCGCTGCTCGTGCGCACCCGGGCGGGCAACCTGCTGTGGGACCCCACCGGCTACCTCGACGACGACACCGTCCGGCGGGTGCGCGACCTCGGGCCCGTGGTCGCCATCGCGGCGAGCCACCCGCACATGTTCGGCGTCCAGGTCGAGTGGAGCCGTGCCCTGGGCGGGGTCCCGGTGCTCGTCAACGAGGCCGACGCCCGCTGGCTCGCCCGCCCCGACGCGGCGGTGCGGTCCTGGTCCGGCACCCTCGAGGTCGTGCCCGGGGTGACCGTGCACCAGATCGGCGGGCACTTTCCGGGCAGCGCCGTCGCGCACTGGCCGGCCGGTTCCGGCGGGGCCGGGGCGCTGCTGGCGGGCGACACGATCTCGCCGAACCCGGACCGGGTCACGGTCTCGTTCATGCGGAGCTACCCGAACCGCATCCCGCTGTCGGGGGCGGTCGTCGAGCGGCTGGCGCGCGCCGTCGAGCCGCTCGCCTTCGACCGGCTCTACGGCAACTTCGCCGGCGTCGTCCCGGCCGGCGCCAAGGCCGCCGTGCGGTACTCGGCCGCCCGGCACATCGCCTGGGTCAACGGCGAGCACGACGACGAGACCTGACCGGCAGCGGCTGCGCGGAACGACGGCGACTGACGGATCCCGCCCCGAACCTCGCGCGGGCGCCGTGCTGGGCGGGCACACTGAGGCCTGCCGGCCGGACGTGCCGGGTACGGCGACGACCACGGGAGCGGCGATGCGTCAGGTCATCCTGCACATGGGAATCTCGCTGGACGGCTACATCGAGGGCCCGAACCGGGAGATCGACTGGCACGTCGTCGACGACGAGCTGCATCAGCACATGAACGACTCGTTGCGCCCGATGGGCGCGTTCCTCCACGGCCGCGTCGTCTACGAGCTCATGGAGGACTTCTGGCCCACCGCCGACGCCGACCCCGCCGCGCCCGACATCATCCGTGAGTTCGCCGGGATCTGGCGGGAAAAGCCCAAGTACGTCTACTCCCGCACCCTGCAGGAGGCGGGCTGGAACAGCACCATCGTGCGCGACGTCGTTCCCGAGCAGGTCGCGGCGCTCAAGGCCGAGCCCGGCGGCGACCTGGTGCTCGGCGGGGCGGACCTGGCCGCGGCGTTCCTCCGGCACGACCTGATCGACGAGTTCCGCACCTACGTCCACCCCGTCCTCATCGGCCGCGGCAAGCCGCTGTTCGCCGACGCCGGGGCGCGGCTGCCGCTGCGGCTGGTCGAGACCCGGACCTTCGGCAACGGCGTCGTGCTGCTGCGCCACCGGCGGGCGCGCGAGGCGGGCTGACGCGCCGCCTTGGCCTCGCGAATCGTCCTCTCCCTGCCGTGAGCCACTGTCGGGACATGTCGTCGTCCGACCGAGCGCGAACGACGCCGCTCGAGCCGAGGAACTTCGAACGCACGTTCGATATACTGCACGGGTGGCGGTCCCCTACGCCGAGCTGCACGCGCACTCGGCCTTCAGCTTCCTCGACGGCGCGAGCCAGCCCGAGGAGCTCGCCGCCGAGGCCGCCCGCCTGGGGCTGGAGGCGCTGGCCCTGACCGACCACGACGGGCTCTACGGCGTGGTGCGCCTGGCCGAGGCGGCCCGGTCCCTGGGCCTGGCCACCGTGCTGGGCGCCGAGCTGAACCTGGCCACCACCGGGCGTGCCGGCGGGGCCACGGCGGCCGGGGCCGGCGGGCAGATGGATCCCGACGGCTCCCACCTCCTCGTGCTGGCCCGCGGCCCGGAGGGCTACCGGCGTCTCTCGCGCGCCCTGGCCCGGGCGCACCTGTCCGCGGGGGCCAAGGGCCGGGCCGACTACGACCTCGAGGACCTCGCCGCCCAGGCGGGCGGGCACTGGCTGGTGCTCACCGGCTGCCGCAAGGGCGCGGTGCGCCGGGCCCTGGAGGGGGCCGACGGCGAGCGGGCCGCGCGCGCCGAGCTGGACCGGCTCGCCGCCCTGTTCGGGCGGGACAACGTGGCCGTGGAGATCACCGAGGACGGGCCGGCGGCCTCCGCCCGCAACGACGCCCTGGCGGAGCTCGCGCGGGCCGCCCGCCTGCCGCTGGTGGCCACCGGCGCGGTGCACTGCGCCCGCCCCGGCGACCAGGTGCTCGCCGACGTCCTGGCCGCCACCCGGGCCCGCGCGAGCCTGGAGGAGATCGACGGCTGGCTCCCCGCCTCCCCGGCCCACCTGCGCTCGGGGGCGGAGATGGCCGCCCGGCACCACCGCCACCCCGACGCCGTCGCCGCGTCGGTGGCGCTGGCCGCCGGGTGCGCCTTCGACCTCCAGCTCGTCGCGCCGGACCTGCCCCCGCACCCCGTCCCGCCCGGGCACACCGAGGCGACGTGGCTGCGCGAGCTGACCTCCCGCGGCGCCGCCGAGCGCTACGGCCCGCGCGGGGCGGAGCGCGTGTCCGGCGCCTACGCGATGATCGAGCACGAGCTGGAGGTCATCGAGCAGCTGCACTTTCCCGGCTACTTCCTCATCGTCCACGAGATCGTGGAGTTCTGCCGGAGCCGGCACATCCTGTGCCAGGGCCGGGGATCGGCGGCCAACTCCGCGGTCTGCTTCGCGCTGGGCATCACCGCCGTGGACGCCGTCCAGCACCGGCTGCTCTTCGAGCGCTTCCTCTCCCCGGGGCGCTCGGGCCCGCCGGACATCGACCTCGACATCGAGTCCGGCCGGCGCGAGGAGGTCATCCAGTTCGTCTACGAGCGCTACGGGCGCGAGCACGCCGCCCAGGTGGCCAACGTCATCTCCTACCGGCCCCGCTCGGCGGTGCGCGACGCCGCCCGGGCCTTCGGGTACGACGTCGGCCAGCAGGACGCGTGGTCGAAGAGCATCGAGCGGTGGGGCAGCCTGCGCGGCCCCGACGACGGCCAGCGCGGCACGGAGGTGCTCACCCGGGACGGGCGGGCCCCGGCCCCGGCGGACGACGTCAGCGGCATCCCCGACCCCGTGCTCGACGTCGCCGAGCGGATGCTGCGCCTGCCCCGGCACCTGGGCATCCACTCCGGCGGCATGGTGCTGTGCGACCGGCCGGTCATCGAGGTCTGCCCGGTGGAGTGGGCCACCATGCCCGGGCGCACGGTGCTGCAGTGGGACAAGGACGACTGCGCCGACGCCGGGCTGGTGAAGTTCGACCTGCTGGGGCTGGGCATGCTCACCGCGCTGCGCCTGGCCTTCGACGCGATCAACGCCCCCGGCTACCGCGCGGACGCGGACGCGAGGGGCGCCGAGATCGGCCTGCACTCCCTGCCCCAGGAGGACCCGGCCGTCTACGACCTGCTGTGCGCGGCGGATACCGTCGGGGTCTTCCAGGTGGAGTCGCGCGCCCAGATGGCCACCCTGCCGCGGCTGCGGCCGCGGTGCTTCTACGACATCGTCGTCGAGGTCGCGCTCATCCGGCCCGGGCCCATCCAGGGCGACTCGGTCAACCCCTACATCAACCGGCGGCTGGGCCGGGAGAAGGTGACCTACCTGCACCCGCTGCTCGAGCCGGCGCTGTCGAAGACCCTCGGCGTGCCGCTGTTCCAGGAGCAGCTCATGCAGATCGCCATCGACGTCGCCAGCTTCTCCCCGGCGGAGGCGGACCAGCTGCGCAAGGCCATGGGCTCCAAGCGCTCGACCGAGCGGATGGAGGCCCTGCACGGCCGGCTGCTGGCCGGGATGGCCGCCAACGGCGTGACCGGGGAGGTGGCCGAGGCGATCTACGACAAGCTCAAGGCCTTCGCCGACTTCGGCTTCCCGGAGTCGCACGCCTTCTCCTTCGCCTACCTCGTCTACGCCAGCGCCTGGCTCAAGGTGCACCACCCCGAGGCGTTCTTCGCGGCCCTGCTCGCCGCCCAGCCGATGGGCTTCTACTCCCCGCAGTCGCTGGTGGCCGACGCCCGCCGGCACGGGGTGGCGGTGCGCCGCGCCGACGTCAACGCCTCGGCGGCCCAGGCCCAGGTGGAGCGGCTGGTCACGGGGGAGGCGTCAGCTTCCGCTCACCCCGGTGAGACGCCGAGTCCGGCACGAGACGGCGACGTCGGCACGGTCCCGGCGCCCGCAGCCGCCGGCACGCGGCTGCAGCCCCCGGCGTCCGCCGCCGCCGGCACGCGGCTGCAGCCCCCGGCGTCCGCCGACGCCGCCGGTCTCGTCCGCCCCCACGCCCACCTGGCCGTGCGCCTGGGGCTGGCGCCGGTGCGCGGGGTGGGGGAGAAGACCGCCGAGCGGATCGTCGCCGAGCGCGAGCGCGGCGGCCCGTTCGCCGACCTGCCGGACCTGGCCCGGCGGGTGGACCTCACCGCGGCCCAGCTCGAGGCGCTCGCCACCGCCGGGGCGCTGGGGTGCTTCGGGCTGGACCGGCGCGAGGCGCTGTGGGCGGCCGGGGTGCTCGCGGGCGAGCACGGCACCCGGCACGCCGGGCGCCGCCGGGCCGCGCCCCACCGGGCCGCGTCGGCAGCGGGCCGGGCCGCGGGGCGGGCCGCGGGGCGGGCCGCTGGCCGGGCCGGCGCTGCGG
>NZ_VUKE01000021.1 GCF_009193175.1 Georgenia ruanii
CCACCGTCACGTACGGCATCCCGGCGACCGTGCTGACCGACAACGGGCTCGTCTACACCACCCGGTCCCTGGGCGCCCGCAACGCCTTCCAGCGCCTGCTCATCGCCCTGGGGGTCCATCAGAAGAACGGCGCCCCGCACCACCCCCAGACCCAGGGCAAGGTCGAACGCTTCCAGCAGACCCTCAAGAAGCACCTCGCCACCCGCGAGCGTGCCACCACGCTCGAGCAACTGCAGGCCCAGCTCGACGCCTTCGTCGCCTACTACAACCACACCCGCCCCCACCGGGCCCTGGAGCACACCACCCCCGCGGCCGCCTACGCCGCCACCCCCAGGGCCGTCCCGCTCGGCTCGCCGCACGGACGCGACAACAGAGTCCGCACCGACCGCATCGACGCCTTCGGCAAGGTGACCCTGCGCCACAGCGGGCGCCTCTACAAGATCGGCGTCGGCCGCCCCCACGCCCGCACCGCCGTCGTGATGGTCATCCAGGACCTGCACATCACCATCGCCGCGGCCGCCACCGGCGAGATCCTCCGCCAGCTCACCCTCCACACCAGCCGCACCTACCAGCCCCAGACAACGACAAAGCCCGAACCCTCAAACTGAGGGTTCGGGCTGTCGCGGATGTCTTGCGACATCACAACGTCGGGCTGGCGGGATTTGAACCCACGACCCCTTGACCCCCAGTCAAGTGCGCTACCAAGCTGCGCCACAGCCCGTTGCCCGCCGAAGCGGACTCCGAAAGGTTACCCCAGCGCACCCGGTGGGACCGAATCCGTCCGCCTGTGACGGTCGCCTCATCCGCCCCGGGAACCCGCAAGACCTACTTGTCGGCCGCCGTGTCGGCGTCCTCCTCGCCCTCGAAGGTGCTGCTCTCGCCGGCACCGAGGCCGGCGCCCGTCGCCGGGTTCGGCACGCCGCCGTCCTCCTTGACGTGCCGGCCGTGCTTGCGCGGCTCCTCGCCGCCCGGGCGTTGGCCTCGCTGGTCCTGCTCGCTCACAGTCGCTCCTCCTGGTCGACGAATTCCCAGTCTGGGACCGGCCGCCGGAGGCGGCAACGCCAACCAGCGCAGCGGAACCCGATGTCGCTACGCCGGCGCACCCGCGACCCGCTGCAGCCGCCGCAGCTCCGCCCCTGTCACACCCAGCGCCGCGACCGCCAGCAGCAGCCCGGCGGAGGCCAACCACGGCTCCACCCGGTAGAGCGCCACCTGGGTGACGAGCAGCGTCACCAGCACCGCCCCACGCAGCCAGCGGAAGGCGCCGTACCGGTCCGTCGGCAGCAGCAGCCACCCGCGCGCCGCGACGACGAGCGTCAGCGCCGTCGCTCCCAGCACCCCGGCCTCGACCCAGCCCGGCGACGTCTGCCCCTGGGCGCGGTGCACCATGAGCGTGGCCGGCGCCCCGGCGAGCAGCACGAGGAGCAGCGCGCCGGTCAGCGCCGTCGTCCACCGCCGGCGCACCACGCCGCGCATCAGCGCCCGCAGCCGCTGCCGGGCGGCGTCGACGGGGTCGAGGACCTCTTCCTCGTCGTCGGGGATGGCGCGCAGGAGCGCGGCCGTCTCCGCCCAGCCGCGCGCGCCCCGCCCGCGCGCGAGCAGGCCCTCCGCGACGGCGCGGCGCCGCTGGCTCAGCCCGCCGACGAGGCCGGAGACCGCGTGGTCGGCGGCCGCGGCGAGGTGCTCGCGGCGGTGGTGCGCGCGCCGGCCGTGCAGCACGTCCGCCCAGACCGTGAGCAGCACGAGGGTGACGTACATGATCATCGGCGCGGGCGCGTAGAAGTAGTCGTTGTCCTGGGTGAGGAACTTGCCCACCTCGTCGATGAACAGGCCGAAGCCGATGCCGCCGATGAACGCCACGAGCGGGCGCACGACCGGCCCGGCGAAGGACAGCGCGAGCACGACCGCCACCGCCAGGAGCAGTCCGCCCCACAGCACGTGGGCGACGTGCAGCCCGCCGCCGCCCACCTGCGGGAAACCGGCCAGCTGGAGGAACGCGCGGGTGACCACCACGGTGAGCACCGCGGTGACCACGAACCCGGTGACGTGCGCCGTCGCCTCGGGGTCCCGCGGCAGCCCCCACCGCAGCAGCCGTCCGGGGCGCTCGGGCGCGCGCCCCCGCTGCGAGGGGGCGCGCTGTGCGCGATCGTGCTCGCGCCCCCGCTGATCGGGCTCCTGCCCCCGCCGAGCACGCGACTGGCCCGGCCGCCCGCGCACAGTCCCCTCGGGGGCGGCGGCCACCGGCCGCTCCCCCGCCGCGCGGCGCCGGGGCCTGGGCATCAGCGCCGCCGCTTCTCCCGCACCCGCACGCTGATCTCGATCGGGGAGCCGGCGAACCCGAAGCTCTGCCGCAGCCGGTTCTCGATGAACCGCCGGTACCCCGCCTCGATGAACCCGGTGGCGAAGATGACGAACCGCGGCGGGCGGTTGGAGACCTGGGTGGCGAAGAGGATGCGCGGCTGCTTCCCGCCGCGCACCGGGTGGGGGTGGGCCGCCGTCAGCTCGCCCAGGAAGGCGTTGAGCCGCCCGGTGGGGATGCGGGTGTCCCACGAGTCCAGCGCCGTCTCCAGCGCCCGGACCAGCCGGTTGGTGTGCCAGCCGGTCTTGGCCGAGAAGTTGACCCGCGGCGCCCACTGCACCTGGACCAGGTCCAGCTCGATCTCGCGCTCGAGGAAGGGCCGGCGGTCCTCGTCCATGAGGTCCCACTTGTTGTAGGCGATGATCAGCGCCCGGCCGGAGTCGATGACCTGCTGGACGACCCGGGTGTCCTGCTCGGTCATCGGCACCGAGGCGTCGACGAGGACGACGGCGACCTCGGCCTTCTCCAGCGCGGCCTGGGTGCGCAACGAGGCGTAGAAGTCCGCCCCGGAGGTCTGGTGCACCCGGCGGCGGATCCCGGCGGTGTCGACGAACCACCACGGCTTGCCGCCGAGCTCGATGAGCTCGTCGACCGGGTCGCGGGTGGTCCCGGCAGTCTCGTGCACGACGACGCGCTCGGTCCCGGCGAGCATGTTGAGCAGCGAGGACTTGCCCACGTTGGGCCGGCCGACCAGCGCCACCCGGCGCGGCCCGCCCTCGGGGAGCTTGCCGGCGACGGCGGAGACCTCGGGCAGCACGGCCATGGCGGCGTCGAGCACGTCGCCCGAGCCGCGCCCGTGCAGCGCGGAGACCGGGTAGGGCTCGCCCAGGCCCAGCGACCACAGCATGGCCGCGTCGGCCTCCTGCATCGGGGAGTCGACCTTGTTCGCCACCAGCACCACCGGCTTGCCCGAGCGGCGCAGCAGGCGCACCACGCGCTCGTCGGTGTCGGTGGGCCCGACGGTGGCGTCGACGACGAACATCACCGCGTCGGCGAGCTCGACGGCCGCCTCGGCCTGCTCGGCCACCCGGGCGTCGATGCCGGCGACGTCGACCTCCCAGCCGCCGGTGTCGACGAGGGTGAAGTGGCGCCCGGCCCACTCCGCCGGGTAGCTGACCCGGTCGCGGGTGACGCCGGGGGTGTCCTGGACGACGGCCTCGCGCCGGCCGAGGATGCGGTTGACCAGGGTCGACTTGCCCACGTTGGGCCGGCCGACGACGGCGAGGACGGGCAGCCCGGCCCGCCCCCCCGGCGCCTCGGCAACCTCGGCGCCCTCGAGGACGGCGAGGTCCTCCTCCTCCAGGACGTAGTCGGCCAGGCCGGCACGCAGCGCCTCGGCGCGGCGGTTCTCCTCGGCCTCCTCCGCGGCGATCTGCTCGGCGGTGCGCAGGTCCTCCGCCTCGGCGGGGTCGGCCAGGTGCGGCTCGCGCGCGGGATCGGTGCTCATAAGTCTCATTCTTCCTTGTCGGTGGCCGTGGGGCCGACCGGGTCCTGGGCGGAGGCCGGCAGCGACACCCCGGTGAGGGCGACGGCGGCGGCGACGTGGGCCGCGAGCCCGGCGCCGATGCCGTCCATGGCGCGGGCCAGGCGCTCGCGCCGGCTGGCGCCGTCGGGCAGCGCGAGGTCGAGCGGCTTGCCGAGGACGACGTGGAGCTTCGCGCGCGGCGGGGGGACGTAGCCGCGCCGGTCGCCGGTGCGGCGGGTGCCCAGGACCGCGGCGGGCACGACCGGGGCGCCGGAGTTGACCGCGAGCCAGGCGACGCCGGCGCGGACCTCGGCGACGTCGCCGCGCCCGCGGGTGCCCTCGGGGAAGATGCCGACGACGCGGCCCTCGTCGAGCAGCGCCCTGCCAACGGCCAGCGCGGCCCGGCCCGAGGCGCGGTCCACCGGGATCTGCCCGGCCCAGGTCATGAGGAAGCCGATCGTGGAGTCGAAGAACTCCTGCTTGACGAGCACGTGGGAGCCGCGCGGCAGGGCGCCGTGCAGCACCGGCCCGTCGACGATGCCGGTGTGGTTGGAGGCGATGATCACCGGGCCGGTGGCCGGGACGTTCTCGGCGCCGTGCACGGTGGTGTTCCACCAGACGTGGTCGAGCACCCAGCCGACGCGCCGGGACCACGTCGGCCCCCAGCGGTAGATGTCCTCCGGGCGCACCCGCTGCCCGCGGGTCGCGCCCGCGGCGTCCGCGCCCATCAGCGCGCCCCGCTCACCGCGCGGACGACGCCGAGCACCGCGCGGAAGGTGCCCTCGACGTCGAACGCCGAGGTGTCCACGGTGGTGACGCCGTCGGCGGCGGTCATGAAGGTCGAGACGGTGGAGTCCTGCGCGTCGCGGCGCACCACCTCGTCGCGGGTGGCGGCGATGGCGGCGGCGTCGGCGCTGCCGTGGCGCTCCCGGGCGCGGCGGGCCAGGCGGGCGGCCTCGTCGGCGGTGAGGAGGATGCGCACGTCGGCGTCGGGGGCGACGACGGTGGTGATGTCGCGGCCCTCGGCGACGATGCCGCGCCCGGCCGAGCGGGCGCCCGGGGCGCCGGACGCCTCGGCGTCGATCTCGGCGCGCTGGCGGCGGCACAGCTCGGCGCGCACGGCGAGGTTGGTGGCGACGGTGGACACGACGGCGGTCAGCGCCGCCTCCCGGATGGCGGCGGTGATGTCGGTCCCGGCGCACACCACCCGCGGGTCGGCGGGGTCGGTGACCATCTGCAGCGGCATGGCCTCGACGGCGGCGGCGACCCGGTCGGTGTCGCTCAGGTCGACGCCCTCGTGCTGGCACCACCAGGTGGCGGCGCGATACATGGCCCCGGTGTCCAGGTAGGCCAGCTCGAGCTCGGCGGCCAGGCGCTTGGAGACGGTGGACTTGCCGGTCCCCGAGGGCCCGTCGATCGCCACCACGAGCCCGCGCCCGTCGGGCCTGCCTGCCTGCTCCACCGTGTCCTCCTCAGAAAGTGTGATGAGACGTCGCCCGGTGCGCGCGACGTCGATGAGCGCGTGAGGCGTCAGCTCCTGCGCGCGCCGTGGATTCGTGCCCGGCCCGCTGACCTCCCGCCGGCGGTGGCGCGCTCGCGGGCGGTGGCGCGCTCGCGCGGCCTCAAGCCTCGGCCCGCCCGCCGGCCACCAGGCGCCAGCCGCGCCGGTCGAGCTCGGCCTCCAGCCGGGTCGCGGCGGCGGGGTCGACGGACAGGATCGCCAGGCCCACCGGCTGCCCGGCGGAGTGCTCCAGGTGCAGGTCCTCGATGTTGACCCCGGCCTCGCCCACCTCGCCGAAGAGCCGGCCGAGCTCGCCGGGCTGGTCGGGCACGAGCACGCTGACCTCGGCGTAGCGCCGGGGCGCCCCGCCGTGCTTGCCGGGGATGCGCGCGACGCCGGTGTTGCCGGCCGCGACGACCCGGGCGAGCGGCCCGGCCGCCCCCTCGGTGAGCGGCCCGTCCGCGGCGGCCCGCCGCAGGGCGGCCAGGGCGGTGTCGACGTCGTCGCGCAGCGCCTGCAGCGCCCGGGCCACCGGCCCGGCGTTGCCCACGAGGATCGCGGCCCACAGCTGCGGGTCGGAGGCGGCGATGCGGGTGACGTCGCGCAGCCCCTGCCCGGCCAGGCCCAGTGCCGTCTCCGGGGCCTCGCGCAGCCGCGCGGCCACCATCGAGGCGGCGAGCTGGGGCAGGTGGGAGACGAGGGCCACGGCGTCGTCGTGCTCCTGGGCGCCGAGGGTGGTGGGGGCGGCGCCGACGTCGACGGCGAGCGAGCGCACCGTCAGGACGGCGTCCGGCGTCGAGCGCGGGCCCGGGACGATCACCCAGGGGCGGCCGACGAACAGGTCGGCGTCCGCGGCGGCGGCGCCGGACCGCTCGCGGCCGGCCATCGGGTGGGAGCCGACGTACCGGGCGGCGTCGTCCCCGCCGTGGCGCTCGACGTAGGCGGCCACCCGGGCCTTGACCGAGGCGACGTCGGTGACGACGGCGCCGGGGTGGGCGCGCAGCTGGGCCAGCACGGTGGGGCCGGCGACGTCGGGCGGGGTCGCGACGACGACGAGGCGGGGCGCCGGGCTCTCCGCGGTGACCGGGCGCCCGGCGCCTATGTCGCGGCCGAGGGCGACGGCCGACGGCGAGACGTCCTCGAGCTGGACGTCGACGCCGGCGGCGCTCAGCGCCAGGCCGAGGCTCGCGCCGAGGAGCCCGGTGCCGACCACCCGGACCGGGCCGACCGTGGCCACGGCGGGGCGAGGCATGTTCTCGGGCACCCGGGCAGACTACCGCCCGGCGCCCTCGCGCCTTGCCCGGGGGTGGCGTCGCGGCGCGTGACGTGCCCCGCACCCCCATCCCCCGGGAGGAGATGTCGCCTCGGGCCTCAGGGGCTCAGGGGCTCAGGCGCTGAGGGGCTCAGAGGCCGACCTCGCGCATGAGCTGGCCGAGCTCGGCGCCCGCGATCACCCGGGTGCGGCCGGGCTTGAGGGTGCCGAGCCGGACCGGCCCGATGCGGGTGCGCACCAGCCGCGTGACCGGGTGGCCGACGGCGTCCATGAGCCGGCGCACGATCCGGTTGCGCCCCTCGTGCAGCACGACCTCCACCAGCGAGGCGTCCGCCGTCGTCTCCTTGACCGTGAAGGAGTCCACCCGGACCGGCCCGTCGTCGAGCTCGACGCCCTGCTTGAGCTTCTGCCCCAGCGACCGCGGCACGCGGCCCTCGACGGTGGCCAGGTAGGTCTTGAGCACCTCGTAGGAGGGGTGCGCGAGACGGTGGGCCAGCTCGCCGTCGTTCGTCAGCAGGATCAGGCCCTCGGTGTCGGCGTCGAGGCGCCCGACGTGGAAGAGCCGCTCGGGCCGGTCGGCGACGAACTGGGCCAGGCTGGGGCGGCCGCGGTCGTCGTCCATGGTGGAGACCACGCCGCGGGGCTTGTTGAGCGCGAGGGTGACGATGGAGTCGTCGAGCTGCACGCGCAGCCCGTCGACGTGGATGACGGCGCGGGTCGGGTCGACCCGCACGCCCAGCTCGCGCACCACCTGCCCGTCCACGGTCACCCGCCCGGCGGCGATGATCTCCTCGCAGGCCCGCCGCGATCCCAGGCCGGCCCCGGCGAGCACCTTCTGCAGTCGCACGCCGCTCGGGTCGTGCACGTCCGTGTCGTTGTTCATCGCATCTCTCCGTCGACGTCGTCCAGCGCGTCCACCTCCGGCAGGTAGGGCGCCAGCGGGGGCAGGTCTGCCAGGGAGTCCAGGCCCATCCGCTCCAGGAAGTACGAGGACGTGCGATACAGCATCGCACCGCCCTCGGGGTCGTGGCCCGCCTCCTCCACCAGGCCCCGGGCCACCAGGGTGCGCACGACGCCGTCGACGTTGACCCCGCGGATGGCGGCGATGCGTCCGCGGGAGACGGGCTGGCGGTAGGCGATGACGGCGAGGGTCTCCAGGGAGGCCTGGGTGAGGCGGGCGGTCTGCCCGTCGAGCACGAAGCGGCCGACGACGTCGGCGTGGGCGGGGCTGGAGTAGACCCGCCAGCCGCCGCTGACCTGGCGCAGCTCGAAGCCGCGGGCCCGGGCGCCGCGCTCGCCGCGATACTCCGCGGCCAGCTCCTCGAGCAGCTCGACGACCTGCCCGGTGGGCAGCCCCAGGATCGAGGCGAGCTGGGCGGCCGGGACCGGCTCGTCGACCACCATGAGGACCGCCTCGAGGGCGGCCAGGTGGGTCTCGGGCAGGGCGTCGTCGGGGACGGGCTCGTATTCGGTGTCGCTCATGCGGGGTCCTCGGCGGGCTCGGTGGGGGCGAACGGCGCGGCGACGGTGGTGGCCGGGGCGATGGCGGGCGCCGGGGCGGCGGCGTCGGCCGGGGCGGCAGCGGCCCTGGCGCCGGCGTCGGCCGGGGCTGCGTCGTCGTCGTACTCGTCCCCCACGGCCACCTCGCCCTCCTCGGCGCCCGACCAGCGGATGGTCAGCTCCCCCAGCGGCTCGGGCTGGTCGAAGGAGACCGCCCGCTCGCGGAACAGCTCCAGCAGCGCCAGGAAGCGCGCGACCACCACCGCGGTGGACGTCGCGTCGGCGGTGAGCGCGCGGAAGGTGCTGGCGCGCAGCCGGCGCAGCCGCTCGACGAGGACCGCGGCCTGCTCGCGCACCGGCACGACCGGGTCGTGCACGTGGGCGATGTCGACCTGGGGCGCGCCGGGCTTGGGCGCGAGGGCGCCGGCGGCCAGCCTGGCGAGCTCGTCGGGCCCGACCTGCATGACGAGCTCGGGCAGCAGCGCCGCCAGGTGGGGTTCGAGCGGCACGCTGCGCGGGTAGCTCTTGCCCTGCGCGGCCCACCGTTCCTCGAGGTGCTCGGCGACCTCCTTGTAGGCCCGGTACTGCAGCAGCCGGGCGAAGAGCAGGTCGCGGGCCTCGAGCAGCTCGAGGTCGTCCTCGTCGTCGACCGTGCCGCGCGGCAGCAGGCGGGCGGCCTTGAGGTCGAGCAGGGTCGCAGCGATGACGAGGAACTCGCTCGCCTGCCCCAGGTCCCACTCGCTCTGGGCGGAGATGTGGGCGATGAACTCGTCGGTCACCTGCGCCAGCGCCACCTCGGTGATGTCGAGGCGGTGCTTGGCGATGAGGGAGAGCAGGAGGTCGAACGGTCCGGAGAAGTTCTCCAGCTGGAGCTCGAAGGCGCGGGCACCGGTGGGGGCGGGCGCCGTCGTCGTCGCGTCAGGCCGCGTCGCCACGGGCGATGAGCTCGCGGGCGAGGCGGCGGTACGCCTCGGCGCCGGCGTGCGTCGGCGCGTAGGTGGTGATCGGCTCGTTGGCGACGGAGGCGTCGGGGAACTTCACGGTGCGGGAGATCATCGTGGTGTAGACCTTCTCGCCGAAGGCCTCGCGCACCCGCTCGATGACCTCGCGGGAGTGCAGGGTGCGCAGGTCGACCATGGTGGCGAGGATGCCGTCGATGCGCAGGCGCGGGTTGATGCGGTCCTGGACCTTCTCGATGGTCTCGACGAGCAGCGCGACGCCGCGCAGCGCGAAGAACTCGGCCTCGAGCGGGATGATCACGCCGTGCGCGGCGGCCAGCGCGTTGACGGTGAGCAGGCCGAGGGAGGGCTGGCAGTCGATGAGGATGACGTCGTAGTCGTCCTGGACCGGCCGCAGCACCCGGGCGAGGGCCTGCTCGCGGGCCACCTCGTTGACCAGCTGGACCTCGGCGGCGGACAGGTCGATGTTGGCGGGCACGACGTCGAGCCCCTCGACCTCGGTGTGCTCGATGATCTCGCGCACGTCCGAGCGGGGGGTCATGAGCAGGGTGTAGATCGTCTCGTCGAGCTCGTGGGCGTTGATGCCCAGCCCGGCGGACGCCGCGCCCTGGGGGTCGAAGTCGACGATGAGGGTGCGCCGGCCGTACTCGGCCAGCGCGGCGGCGAGGTTGATCGTCGAGGTGGTCTTGCCCACCCCGCCCTTCTGGTTCGCCATGGCGATGATCCGGGCGGGCCCGTGGGTGCGGAGCGGGGCGGGCACCGGGAAGTCCTCGGCCGCGCCGTCGGGGCTCGCGCCCGTTGCGGTCTGGGAGATCAGTCCTGGTTGCTCGATGCTCACCCCGCCACGGTAGTCGACGCTTCGGGGGCTCCCGGGCCAAAAACGCCCGCGCGTCGTCAGACGGCGACCAGGCCGCTTCCCTCGCCCGCCGGAGCGGGGACGGGCCGCGAACCAGCGCACACCGGCCTCGACCCAGCACCGGCGGGCCGCGAACCAGCCGACACCCGGCATGCCCCAGCACCGTTGCGCGAGCCAGCAGCGCAGAACCAGCTAGTCGCCGCCGAACTGCTGTCTTGGGCCGCGAATCCGCTGAGTCACGGAGGACACCGCTGCGCCGAGGCACGAAACCGCCGAATCGATGCCTCCGCGTTCGCCGGCGCCCCTTCCGCCGGGCGCCCTGGTGGCCTAGCGTCGCCACACCCGTATGTGGGGCACATGTTCTCAGGGCACGCGATGGGAGGTGCTGTGGCTCCGAGCGACGTCTCCACCGTGAAGCGGCGCCTGGTGGGCGTCGATGCGACCCGCGGCCTGGCGCTGGTGGGCATCATGTCGATGCACACCCTCCCCACCACCGACGCCGCCGGCCACGTGACCTGGACGGCCGCCCTGGCCGGTGGGCGCATGGCCGCCACCTTCGCTCTGCTGGCCGGGGTCGGCATCGCCTTCCTGAGCGGCAGGCGCCCGGTGCCGCCGCCCGAACGGCGGGGCGTGGCGGCGGCCCTCGCCACGCGGGCGCTGCTCATCGGCGGCATCGGGCTGGCGCTCGGCTTCGCGGACCCCGACAACATCGAGGTGATCCTCCCCTACTACGGACTGCTGTTCCTGCTCGCCATCCCCCTCACGTACCTGTCCACCCGGGCGGTGGCCGTCACCGGCGCGGTCGTGGCCGTGGGGGTGCCGGTGCTCAGCCACGTCGCTCGCTCCCACCTGCCGCCGTTCTCCGGGGCCAACCCCACGTTCGCGCACCTGGTGGGCGATCCCGTCGGCCAGGTGATCGAGCTGCTGCTGACCGGGGCCTACCCGGTGCTGAGCTGGATGACCTATATCTGCGCGGGCCTGGTGGTCGGCCGGCTCCCGCTGTCCTCCCCCCGGGTGGCCGCCCGTCTCCTCGGCTGGGGGCTGGGGCTGGCACTGATCGGGACCCTCGTCTCGAGAGTGGCGCTCGGGCCGCTGGGCGGCCGGCACGCCCTGTATGCCGCGGCGGCAGCGTCCGGCCTGCCCGGCAGCGACGTGTCCTACATGCTCAACGTGGAGGCGGACGGCACCACGCCGACCTCGACGTGGTGGTGGCTGGTCACCGACGCCGCCCACACCAACACCCCGGTGAACCTGCTGCACTCCACCGGGGTGGCCGTCGCCCTCCTGGGCGCCTTCCTGCTGCTCACCGATCGCGTGGCGCCGCGCGGCGCCGCCGTCCGGGCCGGGGTCGGGGTGCTCGCCGCCGCGGGCAGCATGACCCTGACACTCTACAGCGCGCACGTGGTCGCCACGAACGCCCTGGGCGCGACGGATCTCGACCCCGCCGTCGACTACCTCGGGCAGGTGGCCGTCGCCCTCCTCTTCGCCCTCGTCTGGCGCCGCAGGGTCGGGCAGGGCCCGCTCGAGGCCCAGGTCAGCCGGGCCGCGCGCGCCGCGCGGCGGGCGGTCGCCCCGCCTGTGCGCCTGGCATCGGGGGGACCGAACGGGCCATAGCGGGCGGAGGCAGGCACCGACCGGGCCGTAGCGAGCGCCGACGGGTTAGCCGCGGGCGCGGGGGTGGGCCGCGGCGTAGACCTCCCGCATCGTCTGGACCGTCACCTGGGTGTAGATCTGCGTGGTGGTCACCGACGCGTGCCCGAGCAGCTCCTGGACCACGCGGACGTCCGCGCCGCCGGCGAGCAGGTGGGTCGCGAAGGAGTGGCGCAGCGTGTGCGGGGAGATCCGCTGGTCCAGCCCGGCGCGCCCGGCCGCCTGCTGGAGCACCGCCCACGCGCTCTGCCGGCTCAGCGGGTTGCCTCGCGTGTTGAGGAACACCAGCGGCGTGCCGCGCCCGGCACGCGCCAACGCCGGCCGGGCCCGCACCAGGTACGCCTCGAGCGCCTCGACGGCGTAGTGGCCCGCCGGCACCACCCGCTCCTTGCGGCCCTTGCCGAACAGCCGCAGCGTGGCGACGTCGCCGTCGAGGGCGAGGTCGTCGACGGCGAGGCCCACCGCCTCGCTGATGCGCGCCCCTGTGCCGTAGAGCACCTCGAGCAGCGCCCGGTCGCGCAGCGGCACCGGCCCCTCCCCCAGCGATGCCGCCTCCAGCAGCCGCTCGACCTCCTCGACGCTGATCGCCTTGGGCAGCCGCTTGCCCGCCGCGGGCGGGCGGACGGCGGCGCTGGGGTCCTCGGCGGTGGTCCCCTCCTCGAGGGCGAACTTGTGCCAGCCGCGCACCGCCGTCACCGCCCGCCCGGCGGAGGAGGCGGCGAGCGCGCTGCGCCCGTCCGCGCCCGTGCGGATGACCTCGACGTAACCGGCGACGTCGGCCTCGCGCACCTCGCCCAACGCGTGCACGCCGCGGGTGGCGAGGTAGGCGGTGTAGCGCTCGAGGTCGCGGCGGTAGGCGGCGACGGTGTGCTCGCTCATGCCGCGCTCGACGGTGAGGTGGGCGAGGTAGTCGGCGAGCGCGCGGCCGAGCGTTCCGGCGCCCGCCTGGGCCTGCGCCGCCGCAGCGTCGGCGCCCGCCTGGGCCTGCGCCGGCGCGGCGCCGGCCCGGGGCTGCGCCGTCACGGCGCCGCCGTCCTCACGCCCGCCCTCACCGCACGCCAACCAGGGCCTAGTACGGCAGCATGGGATCAACGGCCACGGCGACGAAGACGATCGTGAGGTACGTGATCGACCCGTGGAAGACCTTCATGGCGGCGAGCTTGCCCCGCTCCGGGTGCAGCGCCCGGCGATAGAGCCGCACGCAGATGCCCAGGAACCACGCCGCGGCGACCCCCGCGGCGGCGGTGTAGACCCAGCCCATCCCGGCCACGGGCACCAGCGCCAGGGTGGCGGCCACCATGGCGACGGCGTAGGCCAGGATGTGCCGGGCCACCCGGACGTCGTCGGCCACCACGGGGAGCATGGGCACCCCGGCGCGGGCGTAGTCCTTCTTGAACTTCATCGACAGCGGCCAGTAGTGCGGCGGCGTCCAGAAGAAGATGACGAGGAAGAGGATCAGGGCCGCCCAGTCCAGCGACCCGGTCACCGCGGACCAGCCGATGAGCACCGGCATGCACCCGGCCGCGCCGCCCCAGACGATGTTCTGCGCCGTCCGCCGCTTGAGGACGAGCGTGTAGAAGACCACGTAGAGCAGGATCGCGGCCAGCGTGAGCCCGGCGGCGACGGCGTTGACGAGCACCGCGAACCAGGCGATGGACACCACCCCGAGGACTGTGGCAAACACCACGCCCTGCCGGTCGGTGAGCTCGCCGGTCACCAGCGGCCGCTGCTTGGTGCGGTTCATCAGCCGGTCGATGTCCCGGTCGATGTACATGTTGAACGCGTTGGCCGACCCCGCGGCGAACGCGCCGCCCACCAGGGTCAGCAGCGTCAGCCAGGTGCCCGGCCAGCCGCCCGCGGCGACGATCATCGTCGGGACGGTGGTGATGAGCAGCAGCTCGATGATCCGGGGCTTGGTCAGCGCCAGGTAGGCCCAGAACTTCGCCCGGGCCGGCCGGGCCTGCGGGTGCAGCGGGCCGGCGGAAGCCGGAGAACCGGCGACGGGTGGTGCGCCCGCCGCGACGTCGGCACCCTGGGGCGCACCCTCGGCGTCCGCCACACGGGCGGGCCGCTCGGCGGCTGGCTGGGCACTGTGCACGCGATCCCTGCTTCCCATCTGCCCGGTCCGGGCGCGACGAGGGCGGAATATTGCTCCGCCCCTGGTGCTTCCATCGTACGTGGCCCCCCGGCGGCGCTCGTGCCGCCCCGCGGACCGTTCGCGAACGGGCCGTGAGCGGCGCAACACCTGGGGTCGGCGTTCCACCCCCACGCCGCGCCGGTAGGGTCGCAAACGTACAGACATCGGCGCCACGGGTGCTCCCGCGGGCGCCCTCACAGGCCGAGCCCCGGACCCGACGTCCGGATGAGGAATCGAGGATTTGTGAACGCAACGCCAGCCGCCACCGACCAGAGCACCGACCTGGAGTGGTCGGACCTCGACCAGCGCGCGGTCGACACCGTCCGGGTGCTCGCCGCCGACGCGGTCCAGACGGTCGGCAACGGCCACCCCGGCACCGCGATGTCGCTCGCGCCCGCCGCCTACCTGCTGTACCAGAAGGTCATGCGGCTGGACCCCGCGGACGAGCACTGGCTCGGTCGTGACCGCTTCGTCCTCTCCGCCGGCCACTCCTCCCTCACCCAGTACATCCAGCTCTACCTCGCCGGGATCGGCCTGGAGCTGGAGGACCTGCAGGCGCTGCGCACCTGGGGCTCGAAGACCCCCGGTCACCCGGAGTACCGCCACACCACCGGCGTGGAGATCACCACCGGCCCGCTGGGCCAGGGCATCGCCTCCTCCGTCGGCATGGCCATGGCCGCCCGCCGCGAGCGGGGCCTGCTCGACCCCGACGCCGCCCCCGGCACCAGCCCGTTCGACCACCACATCTTCGTCATCGCCTCCGACGGCGACCTCGAGGAGGGCGTGAGCGGCGAGGCGTCCTCCCTCGCCGGCACCCAGCGGCTGGGCAACCTCGTCGTCATCTATGACGACAACCACATCTCGATCGAGGACGACACCAACGTCGCCTTCACCGAGGACGTGCTCGGCCGCTACGCCGCGTACGGCTGGCACACCCAGCGCGTGGACTGGACCCACGGCGGCACCGAGTACGCCGAGGACGTCCCGGCGCTCTGGAACGCCATCCAGGCCGCCAAGGCGGAGACCGGCCGCCCGTCCATCATCGCGCTGCGCACCATCATCGGCTGGCCCGCCCCGACCAAGCAGAACACCGGCGCCGTTCACGGCTCGGCGCTCGGCGCCGACGAGGTCGCGGCCGTCAAGAAGGTCCTCGGCTTCGACCCCGAGAAGTCCTTCGAGGTCGCCGACGACGTCATCGCCCATACCAGGGGCAACGCCACCGCCCGCGCCGCGGCCGCCCACGAGCCCTGGGACGCCGCCTACGCCGCCTGGCGCGAGCAGCACCCCGACACCGCAGCGCTGCTCGACCGTCTCCAGGCCCACACCCTGCCCGAGGGCTGGGAGGCCGACCTGCCCGCCTTCGAGGCGGGCAAGGCCGTGAGCACCCGCAAGGCCTCCGGCGAGGTCCTCTCCGCCCTGGCCGGCACCCTGCCCGAGCTGTGGGGCGGCTCCGCCGACCTGGCCGGCTCGAACAACACCACGATGAAGGGCGAGCCGTCCTTCCTGCCCGAGGACCGCGCCACCAAGATGTTCCCGGGCAACCCCTACGGCCGCACGCTGCACTTCGGCGTCCGCGAGCACGCCATGGGGTCGATCCTCAACGGCATCGTGCTGCACGGGCTGACCCGCCCCTACGGTGGGACGTTCCTCACCTTCTCCGACTACATGCGCCCCGCGGTGCGTCTGGCCGCCCTCATGGGCATCCCGTCGACGTTCGTGTGGACGCACGACTCCATCGGCCTGGGCGAGGACGGCCCGACCCACCAGCCGGTCGAGCACCTCTCCGCCCTGCGCGCCATCCCCGGCCTCGACGTCGTCCGCCCGGCCGACGCCGCCGAGGTCGCCTGGGCCTGGCGCGGCATCCTCGAGCGCACCGACCGCCCGGCCGGCATCGTCCTGACCCGCCAGGACGTGCCCAACCCCGAGCGCGGCGAGGGCGCGGCCACCGCCGAGACCCTGGCCAGCGCCGAGGGCACGCTGCGCGGGGCCTACGTCCTCGCCGAGGCCGAGGGCGGCACCCCCGACGTCATCCTCATGGGCACCGGCTCGGAGGTGCAGCTGGCCCTGGCGGCCCGCGAGCAGCTCGCCGCCGAGGGCATCCACGCCCGCGTGGTGTCCGTGCCCAGCCAGGAGTGGTTCGCCGAGCAGGACGCCGCCTACCGCGAGGAGGTGCTGCCCGCGGCGGTGCGCGCCCGCGTCTCCGTCGAGGCCGGCATCGCCATGAGCTGGCGCCACCTGGTCGGCGACGCCGGCCGCTCGGTCTCCCTCGAGCACTACGGCGCCTCGGCCGACTACAAGGTGATCTACGAGAAGTTCGGGATCACCGCCGACGCCGTCGCCGCCGCCGCGAAGGAGTCCATCGCGGCCGCCAAGGGCGACGCCGCGCCGTCCGGCACGACCACCCCCACCACGGCAGGCACGGGCGACCTGCCCAAGTGACCGCGGCGGTCACGCCCACCACACCTCACCATCACGGAGTCTGGAGCACACAACATGACCGAGAGCACGACTGACCGACTGGGCGAGCTGAGCAGCCAGGGCGTTTCCATCTGGCTCGACGACCTCTCCCGCGGCCGGCTCAACGACGGCGGCCTCGCCGACCTCATCCGGACCAAGCACGTGGTGGGCGTGACCACCAACCCGACGATCTTCGCCGGCGCCCTGGCCAAGGCCCACGACTACGACGAGCAGGTGGCCACCCTCGCGGCCGCCGGCACCAGCCTGGACGACGCGGTGCTCACCATCACCACCGACGACGTCCGCTCCGCCGCCGACCTGTTCGCCGACGTCTACCGCGCCACCGACGGGCAGGACGGGCGGGTGTCGATCGAGGTCGACCCGCGCCTGGCCAAGCAGACCGACGCCACCATCGAGCAGGCCCGCCTGCTGTGGCACACGGTCGACCGGCCCAACACCATGGTGAAGATCCCGGCGACCCTCGAGGGGCTGCCCGCCATCACCAAGGCCATCAGCGAGGGCATCAGCGTCAACGTCACGCTGATCTTCTCCCTGGACCGCTACCGCGCCGTCGCCAACGCCTACCTCGACGGCCTCGAGCAGGCCCAGCGCGCCGGCATCGACCTGAGCACCGTCCGCTCGGTGGCGTCCTTCTTCGTCTCCCGGGTGGACACCGAGATCGACAAGCGCCTCGACGCCATCGGCACCGAGGAGGCCGCGGCCCTCAAGGGCAAGGCCGGCGTCGCCAACGCCCGCCTCGCCTTCGAGGCCTTCGAGGAGATCTTCTCCACCCCGCGCTGGGAGGAGCTGGCCGCGGCCGGCGCGCACCCGCAGCGCCCGCTGTGGGCCTCCACCGGCGTGAAGGACCCGGCCTACGCGGACACGATGTACGTCGACGAGCTCGTGGTCGACGGCGTCGTCAACACCATGCCGGAGAAGACCATGAAGGCGGCCGCCGACCACGCGAACCTGCGCGGCGACACCGTCCACGGCACCTACGACGACGCCCGCGGCGTGCTCGACGAGCTCGAGCGGCTCGGGGTCTCCTACACCGACGTCACCGACGTGCTGGAGGCCGAGGGCGTCGAGAAGTTCGAGAAGAGCTGGGCCGAGCTCCTCGACACCGTCACCGCCGCCCTCGACCGTGCGGGGCAGGCGGTCGCGAAGTGAGCGCCCCCGCCGCCACGGTGGCGTGGGCGGGGCCGGACGGCGGTGCCCTCATCGAGGTCACCGCCACCGGCGACGCCGCCCACGCCGTCGCGGCGCACGTGCCGGGCCTGGTGGCCGAGCGGGTCGCGAGCCGGCTCGCCGCCCAGGACCCCACCCTGTGGGGTCCGGCCGCCGAGGCCGAGGCGCGGGTCCGCCTGGCCTGGACGGGCCTGCACGAGACCTCCCGGCCGCTGCTCGCGCGGCTGGCCGCCCTGCGGGCCGAGCTGGCCGCCGAGGGGATCGACCGGGTGGTCCTGGCCGGGATGGGCGGGTCCTCCCTGGCGCCGGAGGTGCTCGCCGGCACCGCCGGCGCCCAGCTGACGGTGCTCGACTCCACCGACCCCGACCAGGTCCACCGCGCCCTGGAGGGCGACCTGCGCGCCACCGTGCTCGTGGTCTCCTCGAAGTCGGGGACGACGGTGGAGACCGACTCCCAGCGCCGCACCATCGAGGCGGCGTTCACCGCCGCCGGGCTGGACGCGGCCCGCCACGTCGTCGTCGTCACCGACCCGGGCTCCCCGCTCGAGGCGGCGGCGACCGCCGCCGGCTACCGCGCCGTCTTCACCGCCGACCCGCACGTGGGCGGCCGGTTCTCGGCGCTGACCGCGTTCGGGCTGGTGCCCGCGGCGCTGGCCGGGGTCGACGTCGAGCAGGTGCTCGACGACGCCGCCGCCGTCGCCCCGTTCTTCGCCGAGGACTCCGACGCCAACCCCGCGCTCGTCCTCGGCGCGGCCCTGGGCGGCACCGCCCCGCTGCGCGGCAAGGTCGTCATCCGTGACGCCGGCTCGGGACTGTTCCACCTCGGGGACTGGGCCGAGCAGCTGCTCGCGGAGTCGACCGGCAAGGACGGCACCGGCCTGCTGCCGGTCGTCGTCGGCGCCGACGCCCCCGAGCTCGCCGCGCCCGCCGCGGACGTGCTGCCCGTGGTGCTCGTCCCGCTGACCGACGAGACGGACGAGGGCGGGGAGGACGCCGCGGGCGCCGCGCGCACCGAGGTCACCGTCGGCGGCACGCTCGGCGGCACCCTGCTGCTGTGGGAGCACGCGGTGGCCGTGGCCGGGCGCCTGCTCGGCATCGACCCCTTCGACCAGCCCGACGTCGAGTCCGCCAAGGCGGCCGCCCGCGGCCTGCTCGAGCAGACCCCGGCGCCCGAGCCGCCGGCGTTCACCGACTCCGGCGTGGAGGTCCGCGGCCCCGCGGACCTGCTGGCCGGCGCCACCACGGTGGCCGAGGCGGTCGGGAACCTCCTGGGCCGGCTCGGCCCGGACGGCTACCTCGCCGTCATGGCCTACCTCGACCGGGAGGGCCGGGCCGGTGACACCCTCGCCGGGGTGCGCGCCGCCCTCGCCGCCCGCACCCGCCGGCCGGTCACCTTCGGCTGGGGCCCGCGGTTCCTGCACTCCACCGGGCAGCTGCACAAGGGCGGCCCGGCGGTCGGCGCCTTCCTGCAGCTGACCGGGACCGCCCGGCACCAGGTGCAGATCCCCGGCCGCGACTTCGACTTCGCCACCCTCATCTCCGCCCAGGCCGCGGGCGACGCCGCCGTGCTCACCGAGCGCGGGCGCCCCGTGCTGCGCCTGCACGTGACCAACGCTGACGCGCTCGCCTGGCTGGCGGGCGTCCTGGAAGGGCCTGCAGCATGACCACCATCCGCACCACCACCCCCGCCGTCGGCAACCCGCTGCGCGACCCGCGCGACCGCCGGCTGCCCCGCATCGCCGGCCCGTCCGGCCTGGTGATCTTCGGGATCACCGGCGACCTGGCCCGCCGCAAGCTCATGCCGGCGATCTACGACCTGGCCAACCGCGGGCTGCTGCCGCCGTCGTTCGCGCTGACCGGCTTCGGCCGCCGGCACTGGAGCACGGACGACTTCGCCCAGGTGGTCCACGACGCCGTCAGCGAGCACTCCCGCACCCCGTTCAACGAGCGCACCTGGAACCAGCTGGCGTCCGGGTTCCGGTTCGTCCAGGGCGAGTTCGACGACGACGCCGCGTTCGACCGGCTCGCCCAGACCGTCCACGAGCTCGACACCGAGCGCGGCACCGGCGGCAACCACGCCTTCTACCTGTCCGTGCCGCCGGACTCCTTCCCGGTGGTGCTGCGCCAGCTGGCCCGCTCGGGCCTGTCCGGCCGCGACGCGACCGGGTGGCGCCGGGTGGTCATCGAGAAGCCGTTCGGGCACGACCTGGCCTCCGCGCAGGACCTGGACAAGGTGGTCTCGGAGGTGTTCCCGCCCGACTCCGTCTTCCGGATCGACCACTACCTCGGCAAGGAGACCGTCCAGAACATCCTGGCGCTGCGCTTCGCCAACCAGATGTTCGAGCCGGTGTGGAACGCCCACTACGTCGACCACGTCCAGATCACCATGGCCGAGGACATCGGCATCGGCACCCGGGCCGGGTACTACGACGGGATCGGCGCCGCCCGCGACGTCATCCAGAACCACCTGCTCCAGCTGCTCGCGCTGACCGCCATGGAGGAGCCGGTCTCCTTCGGCCCCGAGGCGCTGCGCGCCGAGAAGGAGAAGGTGCTCTCCGCCGTCAAGCTCCCCGAGGATCTGTCCCTGCACACCGCGCGGGGCCAGTACGCCGCCGGGTGGCAGGGCGGGGTGCAGGTGCGCGGCTACCTCGACGAGGACGGCATCCCGCCGACCTCGATCACCGAGACCTACGCCGCCATGCGCCTCGACGTCGACACCCGCCGCTGGGCCGGGGTGCCGTTCTACCTGCGGGCCGGCAAGCGGCTGGGCCGGCGGGTGACGGAGATCGCCGTCGTCTTCAAGCGGGCGCCGCACCTGCCCTTCGACAGCACCGCCACCCAGGAGCTCGGGCAGAACGCCCTGGTGATCCGGGTCCAGCCGGACGAGGGCGTGACGATCCGGTTCGGCTCGAAGGTGCCGGGCACCGCCATGGAGGTCCGGGACGTCACGATGGACTTCGGGTACGGCCACGCCTTCACCGAGAACTCCCCCGAGGCCTACGAGCGGCTCATCCTCGACGTGCTGCTCGGCGACCCGCCGCTGTTCCCGCGCCAGAAGGAGGTCGAGCTCTCCTGGCAGATCCTCGACCCGATCATCGACCACTGGTCGCGCAGCGGGCAGCCGGAGCCGTACGCGCCCGGCTCGTGGGGCCCCGCGGGCGGCGACGACATGCTCGCGATCGACGGCCGCACCTGGCGGCGGCCGTGACCCGCCCCGCCCCCGTGCCGTCCGTGCTCCCGACGCCGCCCGCCGCGCCGTCGCCCCTCACTGGGAAGGTCCGCCGATGATCGTCACCCTGAACGACACCACCTCCGCCGCCGTCGGTAACCGGCTCGTCTCGCTGCGCGAGGAGGGCGGCGCCGTCGCCCTGGGCCGCGTGCTGACCCTCGTGATCCTCGCCGAGGACGAGGCGTCCGCCGAGGCCGGCATCCGCTCGTCCAACGTCGCCTCGCACGAGCACCCCTCCCGGGTGCTCGTCGTGCTGCCCGACGGCGACGCCCAGGGGCGCGCCGGGCTGGACGCGGAGATCCGGGTCGGGCGCGACGCGGGCGCCTCCGAGGTCGTGGTGCTGCGCCCGTACGGCGGCGCCGGCACCCGGCCCGACACGCTGATCATGCCGCTGCTGCTGCCCGACGCCCCGATCGTCGCCTGGTGGGTGAACACACCCCCGGCGGCGCCCTCGCAGCACCCGATCGGGCGGATGGCGCAGCGGCGCATCACCAACTCCATGCACTGCCCGGACCCCGGCCTGGTCATGGCCGAGCTGCGCGAGCAGTACGCCCCCGGCGACACCGACCTGTCCTGGGCCGGGCTCACCATGTGGCGCAGCGTGCTCGCGGCGGCGCTGGACGAGCCGCCCATGGAGGCGGTGACGGCGGCGACCGTGACCGGCTCCCCGTACCACCCCTCCATCGCCCTGCTCGCGGGCTGGCTGGCCGAGCGGCTGCAGGTGCCGGTGACCATGGAGGGGGTGGACGGCGACGACGCCATCAGCGGCGTCGTGCTGCAGCGCGAGTCCGGGCCGGTGAGCCTGACCCGCGCGAACGGCTCCACGGTGGCCGTGCTCAGCCGGCCGGGCCGCCCCGACCAGCGGGTGAACCTGCCCCAGCGGGACATCGAGAACTGCCTCATCGAGGAGCTGCGCCGGCTCGACCCGGACCCCACCTACGGCGACGTCCTCACCCGGGGGCTGCCGCTGGTCGAGCTCGCCTGAGAAGGGGCACGCACGACGAAGGGCGGGCGACGCACGAATGCGTCGCCCGCCCTCTGTCGTCCCGTCGCGGGGACGCCCGTCAGCCGCCCCGGCGCTCGCGCAGCGCGGCGAGGGCCTCCTCGAGGAGCTGGGCGCCGTCCTCGTCGGAGCGGCGCTCCTTGACGTAGGCGAGGTGGGTCTTGTACGGCTCGTTCTTCGGCGGCACCGGCGGGTTCTCCTTGTCCTGCCCGGCCGGCAGCCCGCAGCGGGGGCAGTCCCAGGTCTCCGGGATCACGATGTCGGGCTCCTTGGCGAAGCTGGGCCGCACCTCGTGCCCCTGGGAGCACCAGTACGAGACCCACACCCGCGGCGCGGCCTCGCCGCGCTCGGACTCGCCCATGGGCCCAGCGCCGACGCGTGAGCCGCGGATCGCACTACCACCTGCCACGTCAGTCTCCTTTACAGCGCGAACTTCTGGATGAGCCCGATGAGCACGATGCACGTAACCCAGATCAGCGAGATGCCGATCGTGAGCCGGTTGAGGTTGCGCTCGGCCACACCGGAGGACCCGACGCTGCTCGAGAACCCGCCCCCGAACATGTCGGAGACGCCGCCGCCCTTGCCCTTGTGCATGAGGATGGTCAGGATCAGGAAGAAGCTGGTCAGCACCAGCAGCACCTGCAGGATGATCCGCAGTACATCCACGGGGCATAGTCCGTTCGTCGTCGTCAGTTCTCGTCGGCGCACCGGGCGCCGCACTCAGGATAAGCGATCTGCGTGTCGGTAAGGGGCAACCGGGCTCCGGTCACCTGGCATCTTCCGGGCCGCCGCGCCCGCCGGCCCGCCGCGCCCCCCGGGGCGACGACGTCGGCCGGGTCGGGCCGGGTGTCGCGCGGACACCCGGCCCGCCCCGGCCCGGTGCGGCGGCCTACGCCTGGTGGTCGCGGTACCGCACGATCGCGGCGAACTCCTCGGCCTTCAGGCTCGCGCCGCCCACCAGGGCGCCGTCGACGTCGTCCTTCGCCATGATCGAGGCGACGTTGGACGACTTCACCGACCCGCCGTAGAGCACCCGGACGGCGTCGGCGACGTCGGCGGAGTACAGCTCGGCGAGCCGCCCGCGGATCGCGCCGCACACCTCCTGGGCGTCCTCGGGGGTGGCGACCTCGCCGGTGCCGATGGCCCACACCGGCTCGTAGGCGATGACCGTCGTGGCGGCCTGCTCGGCGTCGAGGCCGGCGTAGGCGCCGTCGACCTGGGCGAGGGTGTGGGCGACCTGCTCGCCGGCCTTGCGGACCTCGAGCCCCTCCCCCACGCAGATGATGGGGGTGATGCCCTTGCCCAGCGCCGCCTTGGCCTTCGCGCCGACCAGCGCGTCGTCCTCGCCGTGGTACTGGCGCCGCTCGGAGTGGCCGACGACGACGTAGCTGCAGCCGAGCTTGGCCAGCATCGTCGCGGACACCTCGCCGGTGTACGCGCCCGACTCGTGCGCGGAGACGTCCTGGGCGCCGTAGCGCACCTCGAGCTTGTCGCCGTCGACCAGGGTCTGCACCGAGCGCAGGTCGGTGAACGGCGGCAGCACGACGGTCTCGACGGCGGCGAAGTCGTGCCGGGCGTCGGTGAGCGTCCAGGCGAGCTTCTGCACGAGGCCGATGGCCTCGTGGTGGTCGAGGTTCATCTTCCAGTTCCCCGCCATCAGCGGGGTGCGGGTGGTGGCCATTCAGTCCTCCAGGACGGCGATACCGGGGAGGGTCTTGCCCTCCAGGAACTCCAGGGAGGCCCCGCCGCCCGTGGAGATGTGGGAGAAGGTGGACTCGTCGAAGCCCAGCGTGCGCACGGCCGCGGCCGAGTCGCCGCCGCCGACGATGGTGAAGCCGGCGGCGTCGCTCATCGCCTGCGCCACGGCCTTGGTGCCCGCGGCGAAGGCGGGGAACTCGAAGACGCCCATCGGGCCGTTCCACACGACGGTCTTGGCGTCGGCGATCTTCGCCGCGAACGCCTGGGCCGACTCGGGCCCGATGTCCAGGCCCATCTGGTTGTCGGGGATGGCGTCGGCCGCCGCGACGGCGGACGGGGCGTCGGCCTTGAACTCCGGCGCGACGACGATGTCGGTGGGCAGGACGATCTCCACGCCGTTCGCCTCCGCCTGGGTCAGGTAGCCCTTGACGGTCTCGACCTGGTCCCGCTCGAGCAGGGAGGTGCCCACGCCGTAGCCCTTGGCGGCCAGGAACGTGAAGACCATGCCGCCGCCGATGAGCAGCCGGTCGGCCTTGCCGAGCAGGTTGGCGATGACCCCGAGCTTGTCGGAGACCTTCGACCCGCCGAGGACGACGACGTAGGGCCGCTCGGGGTTCTCGGTCGCCCGGGACAGGGACGCGATCTCCGTGAAGACGAGCTTGCCGGCCGCGTGCGGGAGCTTCTTGGCGACGTCGTAGACGCTGGCCTGCTTGCGGTGCACCACGCCGAAGCCGTCGGAGACGTAGGCGTCGGCCAGCGCGGCGAGGTCGGCGGCGAGGGACTCGCGCTCGGCGTCGTCCTTGGAGGTCTCCCGGGCGTCGAAGCGGATGTTCTCCAGCAGGGCCACGTCGCCCTCGCCGAGGCCGTCGACGACGCGCCGGGCGTCCTCGCCGACGGTGTCCTTGGCCAGGGTGACGTCCTTGCCCAGCAGCTCGCCCAGGCGCGCGGCGACCGGGGCGAGGGAATACTTCGGGTCCGGGGCGCCCTTGGGACGACCCAGGTGGGCGGTGAGGACGACCTTCGCGCCCTGGGCGACCAGCGCCTCGATGGTGGGCAGCGCGGCGCGGATGCGGCCGTCGTCGGTGATGGTGGTCCCGTCCAGGGGGACGTTGAAGTCGGAGCGGACGAGCACGCGCTTGCCGCGCAGGTCGCCGAGGTCCTCGATGGTCTTCACGAGCTTCTCCTTACGTCGTCGGCGGAGCGCCCGGGGCGCGAGGGCCCCGGACGCGCGGACGTCCGCGTGCGCGAGCGGGAGCTGCGCACGCGGACGTCCGTCACTGCTGCTGTGGCCTGGGGCCGAGGGTCAGAGACGCTCGCCCATGTAGGCCGCGAGCCTGACGAGGCTGTTGGAGTAGCCCCACTCGTTGTCGTACCAGGAGACGACCTTGACCTGGTTGCCGATGACCTTGGTCAGGCCGGCGTCGAAGATCGACGGGCGCGGGTCGCCCATGATGTCGGAGGAGACGATCGGGTCCTCGGTGTAGCCGAGGATGCCGGCGAGCTCCTCGCTCTCCGACGCCTTCTTGATGGCGGCGTTGACGGCCTCGACGGAGACCTCCTTCTCCGCCTCGAAGGTCAGGTCGGTGGCCGAGCCCGTCGGCACCGGCACGCGCAGGGCGTAGCCGTCGAGCTTGCCCTTGAGGTCGGGCAGCACGAGGGAGACGGCCTTGGCGGCACCGGTGGAGGTGGGGACGATGTTGATCGCGGCGGCGCGGGCGCGGCGCAGGTCCTTGTGCGGGCCGTCCTGCAGGTTCTGGTCGGCCGTGTAGGCGTGGACCGTGGTCATCAGGCCGCGGACGATGCCGAACTCCTCGTGCAGCACCTTGGCCATCGGGGCCAGGCAGTTGGTGGTGCAGGAGGCGTTGGACACGATGTTGTGGTTCGCCGGGTCGTAGTCCGTGTGGTTGACGCCCACGACGAAGGTGGCGTCCTCGTTCTTGCCGGGCGCGGAGATGATGACCTTCTTGGCGCCGGCGTCGATGTGCGCCTTGGCCTTCGTCGCGTCGGTGAACCGGCCGGTCGACTCGATGACGATGTCGGCGCCGAGCTCGCCCCACGGCAGGTTGGCCGGGTCGCGCTCCTCGAGGGCCTTGAAGGTCATGCGGCCGACGGTGATGCTGTCCTCGGAGTACGAGACCTCCTGCGGCAGGACGCCGAGGATCGAGTCGTACTTGAGCAGGTGCGCCAGGGTCTTGTTGTCGGTGAGGTCGTTGACACCGACGATCTCGATGTCGGCGCCCGAGGCCAGCACGGCGCGGGTGAAGTTACGGCCGATGCGGCCGAAGCCGTTGATGCCGACGCGGATGGTCACTATGTCCTCCTGGTGTGCGCCGGTGGCGCACGCATCGTCGCGAATTCGTCAGCACCGCTAGTGGGTGCTCCTGGCGGAAGACCCGCGCGCGGGGCGCCCGGAATGTTCCCTTGCCAGCGGTTCGAGTCTAGCCATTCCGGGGCGAAACCTCGCGGGGACCATGGTCCGGCGGGCCCGGTGAGGCGGCTCACAGTGCGCCGGCGGTGCTCGCTCACGGCCGGCCGGGGGGGTCGACGACGGCGCACCGGTCGCCCGTCCGGTCGCGACCCGCACGCCACGCCGGCTGCGACCGGAATGACCTGCCGGCTGCGACCGGAATGACCTGCCGGCTGCGACCGGGATGACCTGCCGGCTGCGACCGGAATGACCTGCTGGCTGCGGCCAGGATGACCTGCTGGCTGCGGCCCGAAGGGCGCTGCGGCTCAGAGGTCGAGCATGTCCGGGGTGAGCGTGGCCTCGGTGTCCGGGATGCCCTGCTCGTGCGCCCGCTTGTCCGCCATGGCCAGGAGCCGCCGGATGCGGCCGGCGACGGCGTCCTTGGTCAGCGGCGGGCTGGATAGCTGCCCGAGCTCCTCCAGGCTCGCCTGCTTGTGCTCCAGGCGCAGCCGGCCGGCCTGGACGAGATGCTCGGGGATGTCCTCGCCGAGGATCTCGAAGGCGCGCTCCACGCGCGCGCCGGCGGCCACCGCGGCGCGGGCCGAGCGGCGCAGGTTGGCGTCGTCGAAGTTGGCGAGCCGGTTGGCGGTGCCGCGCACCTCCCGGCGCATGCGCCGCTCCTCCCACACGAGCACGGCGTCGTGCGCCCCCATCCGGGTGAGCATCGCCGAGATCGCGTCGCCGTCGCGGATGACCACCCGGTCCACGCCGCGCACCTCGCGGGCCTTGGCGATGATGTTCATCCGGCGCGCGGCGCCCACCAGCGCCAGCGCGGCCTCGGGCCCGGGGCAGGTCACCTCCAGCGAGCTGGACCGGCCCGGCTCCGTCAGCGACCCGTGCGCCAGGAACGCCCCGCGCCAGGCCGCCGTCGCCTCCGCGACGCCGGCCGAGACCACCTGGGGCGGCAGCCCGCGCACCGGCCGGCCCCGGTTGTCCAGCAGCCCGGTCTGCCGGGCCAGCGACTCGCCCTCCTTCACCACGCGCACCACGTAGCGGTTGCCCCGGCGCAGGCCACCGGCGGAGACGACGATGATGTCGCTCGAGTGGCCGTACACCTCCTGCATGGTCTGGCGCAGGCGGCGGGCTGCGATACCGGTGTCCAGCTCGGCCTCGACGACGATGCGGCCGGAGATGATGTGCAGGCCCCCGGCGAACCGCAGGGTGGCGGCCACCTCCGCCTTGCGGGCGGAGACCTTGTCCACCCGCAGCCGGGCGAGCTCGTCCTTCACGGCAGAGGTCAACGACATGCCGGTCATCTTCGCACTCATCGGGCAGTGGTTCCGTCCGGACCCGGGCCCACGTCGCCAAGAACACCCTCAAAGGCGTCCCGGAAGGCCGCCGCGAGGCGGAGGGAGTCGTGGCGGGCGCTGCCGTCGCCGATGCCCACCTGGCGCAGCAGCAGCTCGGCGCCGGCGCCGGCCGCGGCGTCGGCGAGGTCGTCGAGGTCCTCCACCGCCGCGGGGTCGGCGACGACGACGTCGAGCCGGAAGCCGGGGGCGTGGTCGCGCAGGGTGCGCACGTGGTCGGCGGCCGTCATGCCCTCGGTCTCCCCGGTCTGCGGGGAGAGGTTGAGGGTGAGCGCGCGGCGGGCCGGGGTGGTGTGCAGCGCCTCGGCCAGCTCGGGGACCATGAGGTGCGGGATGACCGAGGTGTACCAGGAGCCCGGGCCGAGCACGACCCAGTCGGCCGCCCGCACGGCGGCGACCGCCTCGGGGCACGCCGGCGGGTCCGCCGGG
Organism: Georgenia ruanii; assembly: GCF_009193175.1. Classification (GTDB taxonomy): domain Bacteria; phylum Actinomycetota; class Actinomycetes; order Actinomycetales; family Actinomycetaceae; genus Georgenia; species Georgenia ruanii. The sequence goes on from NZ_VUKE01000021.1 coordinate 27,479, forward strand.
ACCAGCTGGACGTGGTCCACGCGCCCCTCGGTGACCGCCACCCGAGACTGGCCGCGCACCGTGTGCCGCCCGGCCGCGTCCACCACGGTCGCCTCGATCTCCAGCGGCACCGCCGCCATGGGCAGCACCCGCCCGCGCACGCCGAGCAGCCGGCCCACCCAGTCCAGGCCGGCGACCTCGTCGCCGAGCAGCTCCCACAGCGCCACGATGAGGAGGTTGCCGACCGCGTGGTTGTTCAGCGGCCCGTCCGAGTCGAACCGGTGCTGCAGCACGTCCCGCCAGGTCAGGCCCCACTCGCCGTCGTCGCACAGGGCGGACAGGGCCATGCGCAGGTCCCCGGGCGGCAGCACCCCGAGCTCCTGGCGCAGCCGGCCGGAGGAGCCGCCGTCGTCGGCGACGGTGACGACGGCGGTGAGGTTGTCGGAGATGTGCCGCAGCGCGCCGAGGGTGGCCGCCAGGCCGTGCCCGCCGCCCAGCGCGACGACGGCCGGGCCGCGGGCGCCCGGCTGCAGCCGCGGGCGCAGCGGCGCGGGCAGCGGCCGGTTGCCGAGCATCGCGGCGAGCGCGGGCTCGGGGGGCGTGGCGGCGCCGGGCCGGGCGGTCACTCGCGCCCCAGGTCCCGGTGCAGGGTGCGCACCGACTGGCCGCGCTCGCGCAGGCGCTGGGCGATGGCCTCGGCCATCGCGACCGAGCGGTGCTTGCCGCCGGTGCAGCCCACGGCGATCGTGACGAACGGCTTGAGCTCGTTGATGTACCCGTCGAGCACCGGGGCGATGGCCTCGACGTACCGGTCGGCGAAGGCGCTGGCCCCGTCCTGACCGAGCACGTAGTCCCGCACCGCCTCGTCCTGCCCGGTGAGGTGGCGCAGCTCGCTGACCCAGTAGGGGTTGGTGAGGAAGCGCACGTCCACCACGTGGTCGGCGTCCAGCGGGAGGCCGTACTTGAAGCCGAAGGAGACCACCGTCAGCCGCAGCGGCCGCTCGCTCTCCCCCGCGACGAGCTCGCGGACCTTGCGGGCGAGGTCGTGCACGGACAGGTCGGTGGTGTCGATGAGGACGTCGGCGCGGCGCCGCAGGTGGGCGAGGAGCTGACGCTCGGCGGTGATGCCGTCGAGGAGCCGGCCGTCGCCCTGCAGCGGGTGCGGGCGGCGCACCGACTCGTAGCGCCGGACCAGCTCGTCGTCGGTGGCGTCGAGGAAGACGATGCGGTAGTCGGTGCCCTGCAGGCGCAGCTCGTCGAGCACCGCGACGAGCTCGGTGAAGAACTCCCGGCTGCGCACGTCCACGACGGCGGCCAGGCGGTGCACCCCGCCGCCGGTGGGCGTCATCATGCGGGCCAGGGCGGCGAGCATGCGCGGCGGGAGGTTGTCGACGACGTACCAGTCCAGGTCCTCCAGCGCCGCGGCGGTGCGCGAGCGCCCCGCGCCGGACATGCCGGTGATGATGAGGAGCTCGGGCGGGTCCGCCTCGGGCAGCCGGGCCTCGGCGTCGAGCTGCGGGATGCCCTCGGGCACCGTGGGAGGCCGGTGGTCGCTGCCTGCAGTCATGCCCTCAGGATGCCAGGTGCGCGTCGCGCCCCGCGGTGACGTCCGTCGGCTCCTCGGCGGCGGGGCCCGACGACGCGGCCTCCGCCCGGGTCGCGGCCGACGCGGCACCGTCCCCCGGGGTCGCGGCCTGCGCGACATCGCCCGCCGGGGTGGCGGCCGACGGCGAGGCGACCTCCGCCGGCACCGCCCCACCGAGCGCCTCGAGGACGGCGCGCGCGGTGCGCGGGCCGACGCCCTTGACCGCCGCGATCTCCTCGACGCTCGCCGCGCGGATGTTCTTCACCGACCCGAACGCCTTGAGCAGCGCGGCCTGGCGGGTGGGACCGAGGCCGGCGACGCCGTCGAGCACCGAGCGGGTCATGGCCTTGGCGCGCCGGGACCGGTGGTGGGTGATGGCGAACCGGTGGGACTCGTCGCGCAGGTGCTGGAGCAGGTAGAGCGCCGGGCTGGTGCGCGGCAGCACCACGGGGAACTCGTCGCCGGGCACCCACACCTCCTCCAGCCGCTTGGCCAGGCCCACGAGGGCGACGTCGTCGATGCCGAGGTCGTCGAGCACCCGCTGCGCGGCGGCCACCTGGGGCGGGCCGCCGTCGACCACCACGAGGTTGGGCGGGTAGGCGAACTTGCGGGCCCGGCCGGTGGCGGGGTCGACGGGGCCGGAGCGCAGCGGCACGCCGTCGTCGTCCAGCGCGTCGAGGTCGGGGCCGGCGTGGTCGGGGTCGTCGCCCTCCAGGGCGGCGGCGACCGGGTCGGTGCCGCGCGCGGCGGCCGGGCCCGCCTCCAGGGCCTCTCGCTCGGCGACGTAGCGCTTGAACCGGCGGCGGAGCACCTCGTCCATGGCGGCGGTGTCGTCGCGGGCACCCTCGCCGTTCTCGCCGCGCACCACGAAATGGCGGTACTCGGACTTCTTGGGCAGGCCGTCCTCGAAGACCACCATGGACCCCACCTGGTGGGTGCCCTGGGTGTGCGAGATGTCGTAGCACTCGATACGCAGCGGCGGCTCGGCCAGCTCGAGCGCCTCCTGGAGCTCGGTGAGCGACTTCGAGCGCGACGTGAGGTCGCCGGCACGGCGGGCCTTGTGCAGGGCGAGCGCCTGCTCGGCGTTGGTGTGCACCGTGTCGGCCAGGGCCTTCTTGTCCCCGCGCTGGGGCACCCGGATGCGCACCCGCGCCCCGCGCAGGCCGGTGAGCCAGTCCTCCATGCCGGCGGCGTCGGTGGGCAGCACCGGCACGAGGATCTCCCGGGGCACGGCCGTGGTGGGGGTGTGCGCCCGGTCGTCCACGCTGGTGGCCTGTCCGTCCACGGCCCGGGCCCGGGCCTTGCCCACGGACTGCTGGTCCCTGGGCGCGATGGGTTCGCGCTCGGCGTCGCCGTAGACCTGCTGGAGCAAGTGCTCGACCAGTCCGGCGTCGTCGAGCTCCTCGACCCGCTCGACCACCCAGCCCCGCTGGCCGCGGATGCGCCCGCCGCGCACGTGGAAGACCTGGATGCTGGCCTCGAGCTCGTCGGCGGCGAGGGCGAAGATGTCGGCATCGGTGCCGTCGGGCAGCACGACGGCGTTCTTCTCCACCACCTTGCGCAGCGCGCCGATGTCGTCGCGCAGCCGGGCGGCGCGCTCGTAGTCCATCGCCGCGGCGGCCTCGCGCATCTCGTTCTCCAGCCGCCGCAGGTGCGGGCCCGTCTCGCCCTCCATGAACCGGCAGAACTCCTCGGCCAGCGCCCGGTGGTCCTCCTTGGAGATGCGCCCCACGCACGGCGCAGAGCACTTGTCGATGTATCCCAGCAGGCACGGCCGGCCGGAGGCCTCGGCGCGCCGGTAGACCCCCGCCGAGCAGGTCCGCACGGGGAAGACCCGGAGCAGGAGGTCGACGGTCTCGCGGATCGCCCAGGCGTGGGTGTAGGGGCCGAAGTAGCGGGTGCCCTTGCGCTTGGCGCCGCGCATGACCTGCACCCGCGGCACCTCCTCCCCCATCGTCACAGCGAGGTAGGGGTAGGACTTGTCGTCGCGGTACTTGACGTTGAACCGCGGGTCGAACTCCTTGATCCAGGCGTACTCGAGCGCGAGGGACTCGACCTCGGTGCCCACCACGGTCCACTCCACCGACGCGGCGGTGGTGACCATCTGCTGGGTCCGCGGGTGCAGCGCGGAGAGGTCCTGGAAGTAGTTGGCCAGGCGGTTGCGCAGGCTCTTCGCCTTGCCGACGTAGATCACGCGCCCGTACGGGTCGCGGAAGCGGTAGACGCCCGGGGAGTCGGGCACCTCACCCGGCCGTGGACGATAGGTGGACGGGTCGGCCATGATCGCCAAGCCTACGTCAGGGCACCGACACCGCCGGGAGCCGAGCGGGCCTGGCGGCGTCACCTGCCGGCCGACGCGCCCGGCGGCGTCACCTGCCGGCCGGCGCCCCCCGCGCCGTCACTCGACGGCGGGTACCGGCGCCGGACGGGCCGGCACCGTGGGCTCCACGCGGACCGGGAAGTGGACCGAGCGGGCGATGTGGTTGTGCTCGCGGGCCTCGTGGTGCAGCCGGGCGGCCAGCTCCTCGCCGACCTCCCCGGCGTAGGTCACCCGCGGACGCAGCACCACCTCGACGAACGGGCCGGAACCCGCCGCCTCGACCCGCTGGGTGCCGGTGGCCTTGTCCGCGTAGCCGAGCACGACGACGTCGTGGCGGGCGGCGGTGCGCAGGAACCAGAGCATCTGCGCCTGGGAGATGGCGCCGACGAAGAGCTCCTCGGCGCGGTAGCGGCTGACGTCGGTGCGCACCTTGAGGTCCGAGGTGGCCAGCAGCGTCGGCTTGCCCTCCACCCGCACCTCGTGGTCGCGCGAGTAGCTGGTGTAGCTCGCGGTGCCGCGCTCGTCCGCGCCGGTCCAGTCGACGGTCACGTGGTACGTCTGGAGTGCTCCCATGGAGCCACGCTACCGGCGGACCACAGCCCCGGCGAGGCCTTCCGGCCCACGTGCACCGGCGACAGGTCCCCCGGCCGCTCGGTCGGAGCCGGGCGCGCACCTGGGCCGCCGTCGAGCGGCCGCTACCCGACCGGGACCGGCGCCCGGTGCGCGGCGAGCGCCTCGGCGAGGAACTGCCCGGTGTAGGACTCGGGAACCTCGGCGATCTGCTCCGGGGTCCCGGTCGCCACGACGGTGCCACCGCCGGAGCCCCCCTCGGGGCCCATGTCGATGACCCAGTCGGCGCTCTTGATCACGTCGAGGTTGTGCTCGATGACGATGACCGTGTTGCCCTTGTCGACCAGGCCCTGCAGGACGCCGAGCAGCTTGCGCACGTCCTCGAAGTGCAGGCCGGTGGTGGGCTCGTCGAGCACGTACACGGTGCGCCCGGTGGAGCGGCGCTGCAGCTCCGAGGCGAGCTTGACGCGCTGCGCCTCGCCGCCGGAGAGGGTCGGCGCGGGCTGACCCAGCCGGACGTAGCCGAGGCCGACGTCGACGAGGGTCTGCAGGTACCGGGTGATGCGCGGGACGGCGCCGAAGAAGTCCACCGCCTCCTCGATGGGCATGTGCAGGACGTCGGAGACGGTCTTGCCCTTGAAGTGGACCTCGAGGGTCTCGCGGTTGTACCGGGCGCCGCCGCACACCTCGCACGGCACGTACACGTCCGGCAGGAAGTTCATCTCGATCTTGATCGTGCCGTCGCCCTTGCAGGCCTCGCAGCGGCCGCCCTTGACGTTGAAGGAGAACCGCCCGGGCCCGTAGCCGCGGACCTTCGCCTCGGTGGTCTCCGCGAACAGCTTACGGATCTGGTCCCACACCCCGGTGTAGGTGGCGGGGTTGGACCGCGGGGTGCGCCCGATCGGGGACTGGTCGACGTGGACGACCTTGTCGAGGTCGTCCAGGCCGGTCACCCGCTTGTGCCGGCCCGGCACCCCGCGGGCGCCGTTGAGCTCGTTGGCGAGCACCTTGTAGAGGATCCCGTTGACCAGGCTGGACTTGCCCGAGCCGGAGACGCCGGTGACGGCGACGAAGGTACCGATCGGGAAGGAGACGGTGACGTCCTGGAGGTTGTTCTCCCGGGCGCCGACGACCGTGATCTGCCGCTTCTTGTCCACCTTCCGCCGCTGCCCCGGCACGGCGATCTGCCGGCGGCCCGACAGGTACGCGCCGGTGACCGACTCCTCGGTGGCGAGCAGGCCGGCGAGGTCGCCGGAGTGCACGACCCGCCCGCCGTGCTCGCCGGCGCCGGGGCCGATGTCGACGATCCAGTCCGCCACCCGGATGGTGTCCTCGTCGTGCTCGACGACGATCAGGGTGTTGCCCAGGTCACGCAGCCGGGTCAGGGCGTCGATGAGCTTGCGGTTGTCACGCTGGTGCAGGCCGATGCTCGGCTCGTCGAGGACGTAGAGCACGCCCACCAGGCCCGTGCCGATCTGGGTGGCCAGGCGGATGCGCTGGGCCTCCCCGCCGGAGAGCGTGCCGGCCGCCCGCGAGAGGGTGAGGTAGTTGAGGCCGACGTCGAGCAGGAAGCCCAGGCGGGCGTGGATCTCCTTGAGCACCTGACCGGCGATGGCGGTCTCGCGCACCCCCAGAGTGAGATCGGTGAGGTACGCCTTGGCGTCGGCGATGCTCAGGTCGCACAGCTCGGCGATGTTGAGCTCGCCCACCCGCACGGCGAGCACCTCGGGCTTGAGCCGCTGGCCCTTGCAGACCGGGCACGGCACCTCGCGCATGTAGCCCTCGTAGCGCTCCCGGGACCACTCGGACTCGGTCTCGTCGTGCTTGCGCTTGATGAAGGTGATCGCGCCCTCGAAGCCGGTGGTGTACGCCCGCTCCCGGCCCCACCGGTTGCGATAGCGCACCTTCACCTCGTAGTCGTTGCCCTCGAGGATGGCCTGCTTGGCGCGGGCCGGCAGGGCGCGCCACGGCACGTCCATGGAGAAGCCCAGCTGGTCCGCCAGGGCCGTCATCTGGCGCTGGAAGTACTCCGGCTGGGAGGCCCACGGCGCCACCGCGCCCTCGGCCAGGCTGAGCTCTTCGTCCGGCACCACCAGCGAAGGGTCGACCTCCAGGCGCGAGCCGATGCCCGTGCACTCGGGGCACGCGCCGTAGGGGGCGTTGAAGGAGAACGTCCGCGGCTCGATCTCCTCGAGCGTGAGCGGGTGGTCGTTGGGGCACGCGCGCTTCTCCGAGAAGCGCCGTTCCCGGCCCGGGTCCTTCGGGTCCAGGTCGACGAAGTCGACGACGACGAGCCCGTCGGCCAGCCGCAGGGCGGTCTCGACCGAGTCGGTCAGCCGCTGCCGGACGTTCTCGCGCACCACCAGCCGGTCGACGACGACCTCGATGTTGTGCTTGAGCTTCTTCTCCAGCGTGGGCGGCTCGGACAGCGGCACCACCTGCCCGTCGACGCGGGCGCGGGCGTACCCCTGGCTCTGCAGGTCCCGGAACAGGTCTTGGTACTCGCCCTTGCGGCCGCGGACCATCGGGGCCAGCACCTGGAACCGGGTGCCCTCGGGCATCTCCCGCAGCCGGTCGACGATCTGCTGGGGCGTCTGCGCGGTGACCCGCTCGCCGCACACCGGGCAGTACTGGGTGCCGGCGCGGGCGAAGAGGAGGCGCAGGTAGTCGTAGACCTCGGTGATGGTGCCGACGGTGGACCGCGGGTTGCGGTTGGTCGACTTCTGGTCGATCGAGACGGCCGGGGACAGGCCCTCGATGAAGTCGACGTTGGGCTTGTCCATCTGGCCGAGGAACTGGCGCGCGTAGGAGCTGAGGGACTCCACGTACCGCCGCTGCCCCTCGGCGAAGATCGTGTCGAACGCCAGCGACGACTTGCCGGACCCGGACAGCCCCGTGAAGACGATGAGCTGGTCGCGCGGCAGGTCGATGCTGACGTTACGGAGGTTGTGCTCGCGCGCACCACGCACGAGGAGGTGATCACTCACCCGCCGATGATAAGACGACGCGCCGACATCCCGCACATGTGTTCGATCACACGTGCAGAGCCGACGGCGTGGCGGAGCCCCGCCCCCTCCCCCGGCGCGCGCGAACAGGCGCCGGGCTCACGCCGTCATGAGGGCGCCGCGCACCAGGTCGAGGATCCCGTCGTCGTCCAGGCCGGCGGCGCGCGCCCCGCGGACGAAGTCGCGGGCCCGCCCCTGCACGGCCGCCGCGGCGCCGCCGCCGGCACCCATGGCGACGACGGTCCCGGCACGACGGCGCGACCGCACCACCCCCCGCGCCTCCAGCTCGCGGTACGCCCGCTGCACCGTGCCGGGGGCGATCCCCAGGTCGGCGGCCAGGTCCCGGACGGTGGGCAGCCGCGCGCCCTCGATGAGCGTCCCCGCGGCGACGAGCGCGCTGACCTGGGCGCGGATCTGCTCGTAGGGCGGCACCCCCGACGACAGGTCGAGCGTGATCCCGGCGCTCACGCCGGCGACCCGGCGGCGGGCGGCACGGCGGCGGGCGGCACGGCGGCGGGCGACCCGGCGGCGGGCGGCCCCGGCGGCGGCACGATCGCCGTGCCGGCGGCCACCAGCGAGGCGGTCCCCACCACCAGCGCGAGACCGCCGGCGCCCCAGGCGGCCGGCGCCCACCCGGCGTTGCCGAGCGCGGCGGCCGCGACGAGCAGGACAGCCGCCAGCGTCCCGCCGACGACCAGCTGGACCGCGGCCAGGACGCGCCGGGCGCTGGTGCGCCGCAGCGCGAGGTCGTCCGCCTCCCGCGTGCCGGCCACCGCCGGGCGACGCACCACCAGGCGCAGCACGCCGGCGCCGACGGCGAGCACGACGGTGAGCGCCGCGAGCAACGGCAGGCCGTAGGCCCAGCCGGGGTACGGGCCGGAGGCGCCGCTGACGTACCCCTCGCCCGCGGCGAGGGGCGTGACGGGATGGGGCACGGCCCGGCCGGTCGCGTCGGCGGTGAGACCGAAGACCACGAGGGCGAGGGCCGCGAGCGCGGCGGTGGCCCCGGCCAGCGCGACGCGGCGGCCGCCGATCGCCCGCATCGTGCGGCGGCGCAGCGAGGCATGGCGCACCACCCCCACCGGGCGCGGCCAGGTCAGCTCGCCCACGGCGTGCACGAGGAGGGCGGCCAGCCCGGCACCGAGGAGGCTCACCGCGGTCAGCCCCCCGGGCGGCCCCGGCAGCGCGGCCGCGTCCGCCGTCAGGAGGAGGACGGCGACGGCCAGCCCGCCCGCGAGCGCGAGCGCCGAGGTGAGGTTCTCGTGCCGGCGGGCGGCCAGCAGGGTGGCGACAGGGGTGTTCTGCGGGCGGGCACGGCGCCCGACGCCCACCACGACGGCGAGCACCACCACGAGGACGGCCCAGGGGGCCAGCAGCAGCACGAGAGCGACAGCCACGACTCTCCTCATTGATTCAATACAGTGATACAAACCTGCCAGGCGAGGCGCTCCGGTGTCAACGCCGGCACTCGGTATCGCCTCCCCTCCGGGCGGCCGCCCCAGCGCCGTCGCCCCCGGCACCCCGGGCACCTCCTCCCCCGCCGTTTCCGGCTCGTCGGGCGGGCCGGCCGCATGGGCCACGAGGCGGCCGGCAGCATCGACATGCCCGCCGCCTTCGCGCTGCCGGACGGCACGACCGGGCGCCGTGCGACGAGCCCGGGGCCCGCCCGCTGTTCGAGGGCGTCGTCGTCGACCAGGAGACCGACCGGCGCCGACGCCGGCGTCGGCGTGAGCTCCTCACGGCCGACGCCGAGGGGGTCGACATCGTCTGGGGCCCCGGCGACACGGGCTACCTCGTCGCCTCCTCGCAGGGCGACTCGACCTTCGCCGGGGCAACTACCCGCGGCTGGGCTGACTCCCGCGGCTCAGGCGTCCCACCCCTCCGGCCGGCGCTTCTGGGGGTGGGGCGTCACCCCGCGCGCCAGGTCGGCCACCATCGCGGCGATCTTGCGGGCGCGGGTCTCCGGCCGCCTCACCGAGGTCACCCGGTAGATGAGCGCGAACCGGTTCGTGCTGGTGAGGACGTCGAACATGGCCTGCGCCTCCGGGTCGGCGGCGAGGGCGGCGGCCAGGTCCTCGGGCACCGCGGCGGTCGTGGACGAGCCGTACGCCTGCTCCCAGCGTCCGTCCGCCTGCGCCGCGCGGACCTGCGCCCGGCCGGCCTCGTGCATCCGGCCCTCGCGCTCGAGGCGCGCGGCGTGGTCGACGTTGCGGGCGGACCACCGGCTCCGCGGCCGGCGCGGCGTCATCCGCTGCCGGTAGGACTCGCCGTCGCGGGTGGCCACCTGGCCGTCGATCCAGCCGAAGCACAGGGCCTCGTCCAGGGCCGCGTCGTAGGTGAGCGCGGTGGTGTTGCCGCCCTTCTTGTGCAGGACCAGCCACACCCCCGGCGAGGTGGCGTGGTGCTCGGCGAGCCAGGCGCGCCAGGCGGCGGCGTCGGGCACGAGGAGCTCCTCCAGCTTGTCGGCCACGCCTACCTCCCCGTCCGGCCCGCGTGCGGCGCCCGGCCGGTGGCCGCCACGCCGCGCCCGCGGGCGCCGTCTTCTGGTGGCGGCGAGCGTACCGGCGGGCCGCGGCAGCAGTGCGCCGGCGCGCGGCCCCATCCGCGGACGGGCGACCCACGTACCTGTGGTGGGAGGATGACGCAGGTGACCGCCAGCGACGGCGCGTGGGCACCGCCCGGGCCGACGCCCATCGAGGACTACGCCGTGCTCGGGGACTCCCGCTCGGTCGCCGTCGTCTCCCGGCACGGCTCGATCGACTGGCTGTGCCTGCCGTGGCTGGACTCCGACGCCTGCTTCGCCGCGCTGCTCGGCACCCCGGAGAACGGCCGCTGGCTGCTCACGGCGGACCCCGACGCCGGCGAGGCGGAGGTGCGGCGGCGCTACCTCGGGGACAGCTTCGTCCTGGAGACCACCTACACGACGCCGACCGGCCGGGCGCGGGTGGTGGAGGCGATGCCGCTGACCGAGGGCCGGTCGGACATCATCCGCCGGGTCGAGGGGCTCGAGGGGCAGGTGGTCTTCGTCCACGAGTGGGTGGTCCGGTTCGGCTACGGCCGCACCCGGCCCTGGGTCCACCGCGACGTCGACCCCGACGGCCGCGCGATCATCCGAGCCATCGCCGGCCCGGACGCGCTCACGCTGCACGGTGACCGGCTCCCCGCGGGCGCCGAGGGGCGCCACCGCGACCGCTTCGCCGTCGGCCCCGGCGACCACGTCGATCTCGTGCTCACCTGGAACCACTCGTGGGAGCCGGTCCCGGGCGCCCCGGACGTCAGCACCGAGCTGGTGCGCACGATGCGGCTGTGGGCGCGGTGGTGCCGGACGAGCACCTTCGAGGGCGAGTTCGACGAGCGGGTCGTCCGGTCCTTGCTCGCGCTGCGGGTGCTCACCCAGCACCCGACCGGCGGGATCGCCGCGGCGGCCACCACCTCCCTGCCCGAGGAGGCCGGCGGCGAGCGGAACTGGGACTACCGCTTCTGCTGGCTGCGCGACGCCGCCCAGACCCTCGAGGCCCTGCTGGAGCTGGGCTTTCGCCGCGAGGCCGACACGTGGCGCAGCTGGCTGCTGCGCGCGGTGGCCGGCGACCCGGAGAACCTGCAGATCATGTACCGCCTCGACGGGTCGCGAGACCTGCCCGAGCGGGAGCTCCCGCACCTGGCCGGGTACGGCGGGGCCCGGCCGGTGCGCACCGGCAACGGTGCCGTCGCCCAGCACCAGAACGACGTGCTCGGCGAGGTCATGCTCGCCCTCGACCTGGCCCGCCGCGTCGGCCTGCCCGCCAGCGACGACGGCTGGGCCCTGCAGCGGCACCTGGTCGACAACCTCCTGGACCGCTGGCGCTCGCCGGACCACGGCATCTGGGAGGTGCGCGGGCCGCTGCGGCACTTCACCCACTCCAAGGTCATGTGCTGGGCGGCGCTGGACTGCGCCATCCGGGCCGTGGAGGACTACGGCTGCGACGGGCCGGTGAAGGACTGGCGGGTGGCGCGGGCGGAGATCCACGCCGACGTCCTCGCCCACGGCTGGGACCCCGGGCTCGGCTCGTTCGTGCAGTACTACGGCGCCCGGCACACCGACGCCGCGCTCCTCCAGATGGTCCAGGTGGGCTTCCTGCCCCCGGACGATCCCCGCCTGCTCGGCACGATCGCCCGGGTGCGCGCCGAGCTGGCGGACGGGCCGTGGGTGCGCCGCTACCGGGCCGGCACGGGGGTGGACGGCGTGCGCGGGGACGAGCACCCGTTCCTCGCGTGCTGCTTCTGGCTCGTGGGGGCCCTCGCCCGCACCGGCGACGTGGTCACCGCGACGAACCACATGCGCGCGCTGTGCGCCGCCATGAACGACGTCGGCCTGCTCGCCGAGGAGTACGACCCGGTGCGGCGGCGATACATGGGCAACTACCCCCAGGCCTTCTCCCACCTCGCGCTCGCGCGCGCCGCCCACGCCCTGCGCGCCGCCCGTGCCAGTGTGGAGCCGGTCGGCCCGCACGCCCCGGTGGGGGCGGCGGGCGAGCCCACCACGTACTGACGTCCGCGCCTAGGAGGAGCACAGCCCCCCATGACCGACCACCACCCCGCCGAGGACTCGGCCGACGACGCCGGCGCCCTGCCCGGCGGCCACGTCACCCATGGCGGACCCACCGCCGTCCACGAGCTCGGGCCGGTGACGGTGCGCAAGGCCAGCGTCTCGGCCGAGGACAACAACGCCTACCTCGTCACCGCCCCGGACGGCGCCCAGCTGCTGATCGATGCCGCCGACGACGCCGACCGGGTGCTCGGGCTGGTCGCCGAGGGCTCCGGGCGCCTGGACGCCGTCGTGACCACGCACCGGCACTGGGACCACCACCGGGCCCTGCCGAGGGTGCTCGCCGCCACCGGGGCCGTGGCCCTCGCCGGCGCGCCGGACGCGCCCGAGCTGCCCGCGCCCACCGACCGCCCGCTGGCCCACGGCGACCGCATCGCCCTCGGCCCGCTCAGCCTCGAGGTCATCGCCCTGCGCGGGCACACCCCCGGGTCGGTGACGCTCGCCCTGACCGAGCCCGACGGAGCCCCCTCCCCCGGCCGGGTGCACCTGTTCACCGGTGACTCGCTCTTCCCCGGCGGGCCGGGGCGCACCTGGTCGCCGGCGGACTTCGAGTCCCTCATGGACGACCTCGAGGCGCGGGTCTTCGACCGCTTCCCCGACGACACCCGGGTCTACCCCGGGCACGGCGACGACACCACCCTCGGCCGCGAGCGCCCGCACCTGGCCGAGTGGCGCGCCCGGGGCTGGTGAGCCCGGCACGCCCGGCCGCGTGAGGTCTGGCGCGGTGCGGTGGTCGAGCGCGGGCCCAGGTGAGTCCCGCCGTCGCGGCGGGGCCACTACCCTCCCCCTTATGACGCTCTTCGCCGTGGAGTACCACTACGACATCGCGCGCACGTCGGACATCGAGACCCTCCGGCCGCAGCACCGCGCGTTCCTCCGCGAGCTGCACGAGTCCGGTGTGCTGGTGGCCTCCGGGCCCTGGCTCGACGCCGCCGCGCCGGGGGCGCTGCTGCTGCTGCGGGCGGACAACCACGACGCCGCGCTGAAGCTGCTCGACCCCGACCCGTTCCACCGGGCGCACCTCATCGTCCGCCGGCACGCCCGTGCGTGGCAGCCGGTCATCGGCACCATCGGGTGATGCTGCGGTTCCTCCGGACCTGGATCGACCCCTTCGTCGTCGCGCTCCTCGCGACCCTCGCCCTCGGCCTCCTCGTCCCCTTCCCGAAGGCGGTGCTCGGCGTCGTCTCGGGCGCCGGCGACGTCGCCGTCACCATGCTCTTCCTCGTCTACGGCATGCGGCTGTCCACCACGGAGGTGGTCGCCGGCCTGCGCAACATGCGGCTGCAGGGCGCCATCCTCGCGGCGACCTACGTGCTCTTCCCGGCGATCGGGCTGCTGGTCCACGCCGTCGCCACGCCGTGGCTCGGCACCGCGCTGGCGGCCGGCCTGCTCTACCTCACGCTGCTGCCCTCCACGGTGCAGTCCTCGGTGGCGTTCACCTCCATCGCCCGCGGCAACGTGGCCGGGGCGATCTGCGCCGCCACGGTGTCCAACGTGGCGGGCATGTTCCTCACGCCGCTGCTCGTGCTCTGGCTCATGGGCCGGGCCGGCAGCACCGGGACGGGCGGGCTGCGCGACGTTCTGCTGCAGCTGCTCGTCCCGTTCCTCGTCGGTCAGCTCCTGCAGCCGTTCGTCGGCCGGTGGGTCCGGGCGCGACGGTGGATCAGCCGCACCGTCGACCGTGGCACCATCCTGCTGGTCGTGCTCGGCGCGGTGGCCTCGGCGACGGCCGGGGGCGTGTGGGCCGGGGTCACCTGGGGCATGGTGGCGGCGCTGCTCGTGCTCAGCGCCGTCGTCCTCGCCGTCGTGCTCGCGGTCAACTGGTACGGCGGGGCGGCGCTGCGGCTCGACGTCGCCGACCGCGTGGCCCTGCTCATGTGCGGCTCGAAGAAGTCCCTGGCGACCGGCCTGCCCATGGCGGCCGTCCTCTTCGCGCCGGCGGCGGCCGCGACGGTGGCGGTGCCGGTCATCGTGTTCCACCAGCTGCAGCTGGTGGTGTGCGCCGTGCTCGCCCGGCACCTCGCGCGGCGCCGCTGAGCCGGCGCCCGGTCACGGAGAGCACGGCCCGCGAGCGGGTGCGCTCCCGGCCGGCCACAAGCGCGAGCGCGGGTCGACGCGAACAGCAGCCCTTCGAGCAGAGCGGCCGCGGGAGGACCAGCGCTCGGCGGCGCCCGCCGCTGGGTGGCCACACCGAGGGCTGTCAACCCGCCGCCGCGGGCCGCTTCCTTGACACCCCGCCCGCCGCCACCCATCATTCTGTTCATTACACGCGCAGTCGTACGCATACCGAACACACGAAGGGGTGGCCGGCACCGATGCTGCAGATCACCGACGACATCGCCCAGGCGGTCGAGGGCATACCGGACGGGGCCACCGTCATGATCGGAGGCTTCGGGACCGCCGGGCAGCCGGTCGAGCTCATCGACGCACTCATCGCCCAGGGCGCCACCGACCTCACCGTCGTCAACAACAACGCCGGCAACGGCGACGTCGGCCTGGCCGAGCTGATCCGCCTGGGCCGGGTCCGCAAGATCATCTGCTCCTTCCCCCGGCAGAAGGACTCCTGGCACTTCGACGCCAAGTACCTCGCCGGCGAGATCGAGCTCGAGGTGGTCCCGCAGGGCAACCTCGCCGAGCGCATCCGCGCCGCCGGCGCCGGCATCGGCGCCTTCTACACGCCCACCGGCTTCGGCACCCTGCTCGCCGAGGGCAAGGAGACCCGCCGCATCGACGGGCGCGACTACGTCCTCGAATACCCCATCCGCGCCGACTACGCCCTCATCAAGGCGCTGCGCGCGGACCGGGTGGGCAACCTCGTCTACCGCAAGACCGCCCGCAACTTCGCACCCGTCATGGCGACCGCGGCGACCACCACCATCGCCCAGGTCGGCGAGGTCGTCGAGACCGGCGCCCTGGACCCCGAGACCGTGGTCACCCCCGGCATCTACGTCAACCGCATCGTGCCCGTCGCGCCCGCGCCGGCGAAGGAGGAGGTCGGACAGTGAGCGAGCCGCTGACCCGCGACCAGATCGCCCAGCGCGTGGCCCGGGACATCCCGGTCGGCGCCTACGTCAACCTCGGCATCGGCATGCCCACCAAGGTCTCCGACTACCTCGAGGCCGAGCGGCGCGTCACCCTGCACACCGAGAACGGCATGCTCGGCATGGGCCCCGAGGCGCACGGGGACCAGATCGACCCCGACCTCATCAACGCCGGCAAGATCCCCGTCACCGAGCTGCCCGGCGCCGCCTACTTCCACCACGCCGACTCCTTCGCCATGATGCGCGGCGGCCACCTCGACCTGTGCGTCCTGGGCGCCTTCCAGGTCTCCACCACCGGCGACCTCGCCAACTGGCACACCGGCAAGCCCGACGCCATCCCCGCCGTCGGCGGCGCCATGGACCTGGCCATCGGCGCCAAGCGGACCTACGTGATGATGGAGCTGCTCACCAAGAAGGGCGAGTCCAAGCTCGTCGAGCAGTGCACCTACCCACTCACCGGCATCGGCTGCGTCAGCCGCGTCTACACCGACGTCGCCGTCTTCGACATCACCCCCGACGGCGTCGCCGTCCTGGAGACCTTCGGGAACGACACCATCGACACCCTGCGCGAGACCACCGGCCTCGCGCTCATCGACCAGACCGCCCCGGTGCGGTGAGGAGACAGCCCATGTCCGCGTTCGTCTACGACGCCGTCCGCACCCCGTTCGGCCGCTACGGCAAGGCCCTGGCCGGGGTGCGCCCCGACGACCTCGGCGCCGTCGTCATCAAGGCCGTGCTCGAGCGCAACCCGGGCCTGGACCCCGAGCGCATCGACGACGTCATCTTCGGCAACGCCAACGGCGCCGGGGAGGAGAACCGCGACGTCGCGCGGATGTCCTCCCTCCTCGCCGGGCTGCCCACCGCGGTGCCCGGGGTGACGGTCAACCGCCTGTGCGGCTCCGGCGTCGAGGCCGTCATCCAGGGCTCGCGCGCCATCGAGACCGGTGACGCCGACGTCATCCTCGCCGGCGGCGTGGAGTCGATGTCCCGCGCGCCGTGGGTGCTGCCCAAGACCGAGCGGCCCTTCCCCGCCGGCGACCAGACCCTCGTGTCCACCACCCTGGGCTGGCGCCTGGTCAACCCGAAGATGCCCACGGAGTGGACGGTCGCCCTCGGCGAGGGCGCCGAGATCCTCGCCGACCAGCACGCCATCTCCCGCGAGGAGCAGGACGAGTTCGCTCTGCGCAGCCACCGGCTGGCGGCCGAGGCTTGGGACGCTGGGCGCTACGACGGCGAGATCGTCGCCGTCCCGGGCGTGGACCTCGCCCGCGACGAGAACATCCGCCCGGACAGCTCCCTGGAGGCCCTCGGCAAGCTCAGGCCCGCCTTCCGGCCCGCCGACACCGGCACGGTGACCGCCGGCAACGCCTCCCCGCTCAACGACGGCGCCTCGGCGGTGCTGCTCGCCGGGGAGGACTTCGACGGCGAGCCGCTGGCCCGGGTGGTCGCACGCGGGGTCTCGGCGGTCGAGCCGCAGGTGTTCGGCATCGGCCCGGTCGAGGCCGCCAACTTCGCGCTGCGCCGCGCGGGCAAGACGTGGGACGACGTCGACCTGGTCGAGCTCAACGAGGCCTTTGCGTCCCAGTCGCTCGCCTGCCTCAAGCTGTGGCCCGAGCTCGACCCGGCGAAGGTCAACGTCGACGGCGGCGCGATCGCCATCGGCCACCCGCTGGGCGCCTCCGGCGGGCGGATCATCGGCCACCTCGCCCATGCCCTCAAGGCCCGCGGCGGCGGCATCGGCGTGGCCGCCATCTGCATCGGCGTCGGCCAGGGCCTGGCGGTCGTGCTGGAGGCATGAGCACCGCAGACCCGAGCTGAAGCGGCGGGACGGCAGGTCCGACGCTGTCCCGCCGCTTCGCTGTCTCGGGGCCCGGGCAAGCCGCGCCCGAAGCCGCTCAGCCGCCCAGGCCGGCCGCGGCCGCCGCGTCCGTGATCTTCTGCGCCGTCGCGAGCAGCGCGGCGAGGTACTCCTCGGGCACACGCCCCTCGGGCAGGGTGTAGCTGCTCAGCGGCAGGTTGATCGCGGCCACGACCGTGCCGGCGGCGTCCCGCACGGGGGCGCCGAGCGTGGTCAGCCCGCGCTCGAACTCCTGCTCGATGAGGCTGTAGCCCCGCTCGCGCACCCGGGCCAGCTCGGCGCGCAGCGCGTCGGGGTCGGTGACCGTCCGCTCGGTCAGCCCGGCGAGCCGCCCGGTCCCGAGCGCGTCCTCCAGCGCGGCGTCGTCCAGGGCGGCGAGCAGCACCCGGCCCATGGCGGTGGCGTGGGCCGGCAGCCGGGTGCCGACGTGAATGACCGCGTCGATGATCCGGGAGCCGGGCACCCGCTGGACGTAGACGATCTCGTCGCCGTCGAGCACCGCCATGGAGCAGGACTGCCCGGTGGTGGCGACCAGCTCCGCCATCGCCGCCTCCCCCAGGGCCGGCAGCCGCAAGCTGGTGCGGTAGGCCTGGCCCAGCTCGAGCACCCGCGGGCGCAGGCTGAACTCCCGCCCGCGGGCCAGGACGTAGCCCACCTCGACCAGGGTGAGCAGCACCCGGCGGGTCACCGCCCGGTTGAGCCCGGCGGCCTGGGCCACCTGGGCCAGCGTGCGCGGCTCGCCTTCGGCGGCCAGGGCCCGGATGACGGCGAGCCCGCGGGCGAGGGACTGCAGGCCCTCGGCGGGCGCGTCCTCATCCCCGGCGTCGCCGGCCACTCAGACCAGCCCCTCGGCGCGCAGCACCTCGGTGGCCAGCGCGTAGGCGTGGTTGGCCACCGGCACGCCGGAGTAGACCGCCACGTGCAGCAGCACCTCGCGGATCTCGTCGACGCTCAGGCCGTTGCGCAGCGCCGCCCGCACGTGCATCTGGAACTCGCCGTCGTGCCCCAGCGTCATGAGCAGCGCCAGGGTGATGGCGCTGCGGGTGCGCCGGTCCAGGCCCGGGCGGGTCCACACGTCGCCCCAGGCGTAGCGGGTGATGAAGTCCTGGAAGTCGGCGTTCAGCGGCGTGGTGGCCTCCTGCGCGCGGTCGACGTGGGCGTCGCCGAGCACCTCCCGGCGCACCCGCATCCCGGCCGCGTGGCCGGGCCGGTCGGCGTCGAGGTGGTCGAGCAGGAGGCGGGTGACGGTGGCGGGGCGCTGGACCGCGGCGATGTGGGCGGCGTCGTCGACCAGCTCGAGGCGCGCCTCGGCGCCGCCGACGCGCACGCCGTCGACGAGCTCCTCGGCCATCGTCGGCGGGGTGGCCGGGTCCTGCCGGCCGGCCAGCACCAGCACGGGTCCGGCGACGGACGCGAGGTCGGGGCGCAGGTCCATGCCGGCGATGGCCTCGCAGCACTGGGCGTAGCCCTCGGGCTCGACGGCGAGGAAGGTCTGGTGCATCCGCTCGCGGGCGGCGTCGTCGGCGAAGGTGCCGGTGAACCAGCCGGCCACGACGCCGTCCCAGATCGCGCCCATGCCCTGCGCGCGCACGGTGGCGGCGCGGGTCAGCCACTTCTCCGCGGGCGGCAGGAACGCGGCGCTGCACACGATGCCGACGCGGCGCACCCGGTCCGGGCGGTGCTCGGCGAGCCACAGGGCGATCATGCCGCCGATGGACAGCCCCACCTGGTGGGCGCGGTCGACGCCGAGGTGGTCCATGAGCCGCAGGACGTCCTCGCCGAGGTCGGCGATCGTCGTCGGGGCGTCGGTGTGCGGCGAGGCGGACCGGCCGTGGCCGCGCAGCTCGTAGCGCACCACCCGGTAGCGCCGCTCGAGCAGGCGCGCCTGGGCGTCCCACATGTGCCGGTCGGTGCCCAGGGACGAGCCCATGACGACGACGGGGGCGTCGGCGGGGCCGCTGACCTCGTGGGCGGGCAGGTAGGGGGTGGGGGCGGTGCTGGCCAAGGAGGGTCCTTCCTCGTGGGCGGTCGGCTGGTCGGGGCTGGCGTGGCGGCCCGGGGCGATCGCCGCCCGGGCGCCGCGGGCGGGCGCGGTGGCGGCTGTCAGGCGGTGCCCGGGGCGCCGCCGCCGAGGGCGCGCAGGGCGTGGTCGAGGAGGGGCCCGGCGCCGGCCAGGGCCGCGCGGGGGTCGAGCGTGGCGGCGGGCAGGTCGTCCGCCGCCGGGCTCTGACGGGCCAGGGCGGCGAGGACCTCCCGGTCCGTGGGGTGGGCGCCGGCGTCCTGCAGCGCCGCCTTGACCACCCGCTGCGCCTCGCCGCGGCCGAGCCGCGGGCCCAGCCGGGTGGCCAGGGCCTCCGCCATGACGAACGGGCGGGCGGCGTCGAGGTTGGCGGCCATGCGCGCGGCGTCGACGCCGAGGGCGTCGAGCAGCGCGGCGACCCGCTGGGCGGACCCACGCGCCAGGCCCATGAGCTCCTCCAGCGCCTGCCACTCGGCGTGCCAGTGGCCCATGGCGCGCTCGTGCTCCTGCAGGCTCGCGGCGAAGACGGTGCCGAGGAGGCCCGGGGCGCGCACGGCGGCCGCGCGGAGCAGGACGCAGGTGACCGGGTTCTGCTTGTGGGGCATGGCCGAGGAGCCGCCGTGACCGGCGCCGCCACCCTCGTGCGCCTCGCCGACCTCGGACATCGCCATGAGCGCGACGTCGGTGGCGATCTTGCCCGGGGCGGCGACGGCCCCGGCGAGGGCGGCGGCGAGCTCGCGGACCCGGGAACGCTCGGTGTGCCAGGGCGCCGCGGGTGCCGCCAGGCCCAGCTCGGCGGCGAAGGCGGCGACCACGGCCGGGGCCTGGGCGCCGTAGCCGGCGAGGGTGCCGGCGGCGCCGGCGAGCTGGACGGCGAGCCGGTCGCGGCCGACCCGCTCCACCTCGGCCGCCGCCGCGGCCAGCCCGGCCGCCCACCCGGCCGCCTTGAGCCCGAAGGTGGTGGGCACGGCGACCTGGCCGAGGGTCCGCCCGGCCATGACGGTGCCGCGGTGGGCGTCGGCCAGCGCGGCCGCCGCGCGGGCGGCGCGGCGCAGGTCCGCGGCGACGGCGGCGGTGGCGTCCCGGGCGAGCAGCATGAGGGCCGTGTCGACGATGTCCTGGCTCGTCGCGCCGTAGTGGACCCACGGGCGGGCCGCCTCGGGCACCGCCGCCAGCAGGGTCTTCACCAGCGGCACGACGGCGTTGCCGGCGCCGCGGGCGCGCAGCCCGAGGTCGGCGGGGTCGATGGCGAGGCCGGCGGTGGCGCGCTCCAGCGCGGCGGCCGGACCGCCGTCGTCGGCGGGCACCAGCCCGCAGGCCTCCAGGGCGCGGAGCAGGGCCACCTCGGCGCGCACCATGGCGGCGACGACCGCGGCGTCGTCCACCGCCCGGGTCGCCCCGTGGTCGTCGGTGTCCCCGAACAGCTCCGCGTCGAACATGACAGCCTCCTTCGTCGCCGGCGTCCTGGGTGAGGCCCCCCGCCGGCCACCCTGCGCCGGTCCTGAGCGCCTTCCTGCATCGCCCGGGCGTCGGGTCGACGACGCCCGGAGGCCATTGTGCCCGACGGCTGTTCGTTAGGCGTACATAAAGGCCGGATGGCGGACGGGCTGGTGTGAGGCGTGCGGGTGCCGGCGTCGCGGCCGCCGCCGACACGGGGGCCGCATTGCGCGCCCGCGGGCCGCGGTCTGATCGTTGGTGCGGCGGGGCCGGTCAGACCTCGAGGTGGCCCAGCGGGCGCAGGTCGGCCTCGATCGCTGCGGCGGCCCGGCGCAGCTCGGGCAGCACACGGGCGACGAGGTCGTCCGGGCGCCCGGGGACCACCGCGGTCGCGACGTTGATGGCGGCGACGACGACGCCGTCCCCGTCGCGCACCGGCACGGCCAGCGACCGCAGCCCCTCCTCGAGCTCCTGGTCCACCAGCGCGTACCCCTGCCGGCGGGTCTGGGCGAGGATCGCGCGGAGCTGACCGGTGTCGGTGGTGGTGTACGCCGAGCGGCGCTCGACGCGGACGGAGGCCACGAACCCCGCGATCCAGTCGTCGGAGCGCGAGGCCAGCAGGACCCGGCCCATCGAGGTCGACTCCGCGGGGAAGCGGGTGCCGGTACGGATGCGCACCCGCATGATGCGGCGGGTGGCCACCCGTGCGATGTAGACGATCTGGCCCGCGTCGAGCACGGAGGCCGACGCCGACTCCCCCACCCGCTCGGACAGGGCCTGCAGGTGCGGGGCGATGACCTCGGCCAGGGTGACGTCGGCGAGCTGCTCGAAACCGAGGTCGAGGACCTTGGGCCGCAGGTAGAACTCGCGGCCCGTCTGCCCGGCGTAGCCGAGCTCGACGAGGGTGTTCAGGGCCCGGCGCGCCCCGGCCCGCGGCAGCCCCGAGCGCACCGCGGCCTCGCTCAGGGTCAGCCGCGGGTGCTCGGCGTCGAAGATACGCATGACGGACAGCCCGCGCTCGAGGGAGCGGATCGTCTCCGACGCGCGGGCGGTCTCGGTCGTGAGGTCGGCGCCCGCGCCGGGGTCCTGACGGTGCGCGCCGTCGCCTGCGCTCATTCCCGGCATGCTACCGGGCACGCCGCTGTCCCCGTGCTGGGTCGGCTCCAGGACCCCCGCCCCGTGCCGGGCCCGCTCCCGGACCCCCGCCCCGGGGCCGGGCCCACTCCCGGGCGCTGGTGCCCTCGTCCACCGGGGTCTCGGTCGCGGCGGGCGTCTCGACCGTCGTGTCCGGGCTGGACGCCGCGGCGGGGGCGGCGTCGCCGGCGGGCCGGCGATCGGCCGGGGCCTCGGGGATGACGTGACGCTCGTGAGCGGCCCGGGCCTCCGCCACGGAGCGCTCGGCGGCGGCGATGCGCGCGTCCTTGCGGTTCTTGGCGAGGCTCGTGAGGACGGTGATCGTCAGCACGCCGACGATCCAGGCCAGCGAGACGAGGATGGTCGGCTCGGGGACGACGTCCCAGTGCTCGCCGCCGTTGACGAAGGGCAGCTCGTTCTCGTGCAGGGCGTGGATGACGAGCTTGACGCCGATGAAGCCCAGGATCGCGGCCAGCCCGTAGTGCAGGTACACGAGCCGGTCGAGCAGGCCGTCGATGAGGAAGTACAGCTGGCGCAGCCCCAGGAGCGCGAAGGCGTTCGCGGCGAAGACGATGTACGGCTCCTTGGTCAGGCCGAACACCGCCGGGATGGAGTCGACGGCGAACATCAGGTCGGCCGTGCCGAGCGCGAAGATGCAGATGAGCAGCGGGGTGATGAACGTCTTGCCGTGGGCGCGGTGGAGCATCTTGTCCCCGACGAAGCCCTCGCTGACTGGCATGATGCGCCGGATCATCCGGACGACGGCGTTCTCGTGGTAGCCCTCCTCCTCCTCGGACGGCCCGCCGGAGCCCTCGCGCGCCTGGGAGTAGGCGGTGTAGAGGAGGAAGGCGCCGAAGAGGTAGAAGACCCAGGAGAAGTTCTGGATCACCGCGGCGCCGACGAGGATGAAGATCAGCCGCAGCACCAGCGCGATGATGATGCCGGAGAGCAGCACCTTCTGCTGGAACTCCCGGGGCACCCGGAAGGCGCCGATGATGATGATGAAGACGAAGAGGTTGTCCACCGAGAGGCTGTACTCGGTGATGTAGCCGGCGAAGTACTCGCCGGCGTACTGGGCGCCGTAGATCCCCCAGAGGATCAGGCCGAACACCACGGCCAGCGACACGTAGAACGCCGTCCAGCGCGCCGCCTCCCGCATCGACGGGGCGTGCGGGGTGCGCACGTGGCCGAGGATGTCGATGGTGATCAGGATGACGACGACCAGCCCGAGGCCGGCCCATCCGAGGGCGTGGACGTCCACAACTTCCTCCGGTACGTAGGGATGTGCGAGCAGCACGAGGTACCGGAGGTCTCTTCCGCCGCGCCCGCCGGCTTCCCGGCGCGGGCCCGGCCGGTGGCACCGAGCAGGCGCGACGCCTGCCGTGATGACGGCACCACCGTTGCGGGAATACTCCCCTCCGCCGTCCCAGGATACCGTCCAGCCTCCTGGCCCGGTGCACCGGACCACGCCGGGACGTCGCGGGCGGCGCCCCCAGGGGTGACTCGCCGGCAGGCCGGGGGCCGATCAGGCGCCGACCCTCACCGCGGTCCGGTCGGTTGGCGCCCCGGGCCGGCGGCCGGTCAGGCGTTGGCCGCCGTCATCTGTCGGAGCTCCTTCTTGAGGTCGCCGATCTCGTCGCGCAGCCGGGCGGCGAGCTCGAACTGCAGCTCCTCGGCGGCGCCGTGCATCTGGTCGGAGAGATCCTGGATGAGCTGGGCGAGGTCGCTGGCCGCGGCCCCGGCGAGCTTCTCCCGCGCCGACGTGCCGGCCTTCTTCTTCTCCTTGCCGCCCGGTCCCTTGCCCGCCCCGCGGTAGCCGCCCTCGAGGAGCTCGGCGGTGTCGATGTCCTCGCGGGCGAGCATGTCGGTGACGTCGGCGATCTTCTTCCGCAGCGCCTGCGGCTCCACCCCGTGCTCGGTGTTGTAGGCCACCTGCTTCTCGCGCCGGCGGGTGGTCTCCTCGATCGCCTGCGCCATCGACGGGGTGATGGTGTCGGCGTACATGTGCACCTGGCCCGAGACGTTGCGGGCCGCGCGGCCGATGGTCTGGATGAGCGAGGTCGAGGACCGGAGGAAGCCCTCCTTGTCCGCGTCGAGGATGGCCACGAGGGAGACCTCGGGCAGGTCCAGGCCCTCGCGGAGGAGGTTGATGCCGACGAGGACGTCGAACTGGCCCATCCGCAGCTCGCGCAGCAGCTCGACGCGGCGCAGGGTGTCGACGTCGGAGTGCAGGTAGCGCACCCGGACGTCGCGCTCGAGCAGGTAGTCGGTGAGGTCCTCGGCCATCTTCTTCGTCAGGGTGGTGACCAGGACGCGCTCGTCGCGCGCCACCCGCTCGCGGATCTCGCCGAGCAGGTCGTCGATCTGGCCCTTGGTCGGCTTGACCACGACCTCGGGGTCGACCAGCCCGGTCGGCCGGATGATCTGCTCGACGACGCCGTCGGACTGGCTGAGCTCGTAGGGACCGGGGGTCGCGGAGAGGTAGACGGTCTGGCCGATCCGCTCGAGGAACTCCTCCCAGCGCAGCGGCCGGTTGTCCATGGCCGAGGGCAGACGGAACCCGAAGTCGACGAGGGTGCGCTTGCGGGACATGTCCCCCTCGTACATGGCCCCGATCTGCGGCACGGTCACGTGAGACTCGTCGATGACGAGGAGGAAGTCCTCCGGGAAGTAGTCGAGCAGGGTGTTCGGCGCGCTGCCGGGCTCGCGGCCGTCGATGTGCCGGGAGTAGTTCTCGATGCCCGAGCACGTGCCGATCTGGCGCATCATCTCGACGTCGTAGGTGGTGCGCATGCGCAGGCGCTGGGCCTCGAGGAGCTTGTTCTGCCGCTCGAGCTCGTCCAGCCGCTCGGCGAGCTCGGCCTCGATGCCCCCGATCGCCCGCTCCATCCGCTCCGGGCCGGCGACGTAGTGCGTGGCCGGGAACAGGTGCACGGACTCCTCGGTGCGCACCACGTCGCCGGTGAGCGGGTGCAGCGTGCTGAGGGAGTCGATCTCGTCGCCGAAGAGCTCGATGCGGATGGCCAGCTCCTCGTACACCGGGATGATCTCGATGGTGTCGCCGCGCACCCGGAAGGTGCCGCGGGTGAAGGCCATGTCGTTGCGGGTGTACTGCATCGCGACGAACTGGCGGAGCAGGTCGTCGCGCTCGACCTGCTGCCCCACGTGGAGCTGGACCATCCGGTCGACGTACTCCTGGGGGGTGCCCAGGCCGTAGATGCACGACACGGAGGCGACGACGACGACGTCGCGGCGGGTGAGCAGCGAGTTGGTGGCGCTGTGGCGCAGCCGCTCCACCTCGTCGTTGATCGAGGAGTCCTTCTCGATGTAGGTGTCCGTCTGCGGGACGTACGCCTCGGGCTGGTAGTAGTCGTAGTAGGAGACGAAGTACTCCACGGCGTTGTTGGGCAGCAGCTCGCGGAACTCCGTCGCCAGCTGGGCGGCGAGGGTCTTGTTCGGCGCCATGACGAGCGTGGGGCGCTGCACCTGCTCGATGAGCCACGCCGTCGTGGCGGACTTGCCGGTGCCGGTGGCACCGAGGAGCACGATGTCCTTCTCCCCCGCCCGCAGCCGCTCGGTCAGCTCGGCGATCGCCGTGGGCTGGTCGCCCGAGGGCTGGTACTCCGAGACGACCTGGAACGGGGCCACCGCACGCTGGAGGTCGGTCACTGGACGCATGAGGCAACGGTACGTCGCGGCACCGACATCGGGTCGGTCGCGTACGCCACCGGCGGACGACGCCACCGGGGCCGCGGCGCCAAAGGGGCCGGTCAGTCGCGAGGGGCGTCCCGCGGGGCCATCCCGGGCCGCCCGACGCCATGGCCGAGAGCCTCTCCCCTCTCGGCCTGCTCGACGGTCGCGACGAACCGGGTGAGCAGCTCGGCGAGGGCCCGCCGGTCGGTGTCGTCCCAGGAGGCGAGGGACTGCGCGAGCGCCTGCCCGCCGGCCGCGCGGACGCGCTCCCGGACCTCCCGCCCGTGAGCGGACAGGGTGAGGAGGGACGCCCGGCCGTCCTCGGGGTCGGGGCGCCGGTCCACCAGGCCCGCCCGCTCCAGGCGCCGCACCTGCGGGGTGACGGTGGACTTGTCCACGCCCTGCCAACCGGCGAGCGTGGTGACCCGCATGGGCCCGTGCGCGGCAAGGGCGTCGATGAGCCAGGCGTCCGTGGGCGTGAGCTCCACGCCGTCGCCGGTCCACAGGCGGGTGCGGACCGCCGAGCGGCTCGTCCACCGCAGCAGCGCGAGAAAGGCGGAGTGGAGCTGCTCGTCAGCGTCGCCGGGCCGGGGGGCCTCGTCCACCACCGCGGGGCCGGGCCGAGTCCTGACCTTCTCCATGTTAGGGAGGCTACACCAACCAATTGACGGCGTCCCGGCCCGTCCGTAGCCTGGTTGGGAAGGTCCAACCAGTCGCGGGGCCAGCGCGCGAAGGAGTACCCGATGCCCGACCCGCAGGACGCCCGCGAGCCGCGGGACGAGCGCCACCCGCAGGACGTTCGCCACCAGCACGGCGCCCGGCGTCCCCGGGACGGCCGCCGCGACCGCAAGGACGAGGCTCCCGCCCCGCCGTCGTCGCCCAACCGCCCGTGGCGCACCGAGGGGCTGCCGGAGAAGAAGCCGCCGCAGCGGCCCAGGTGGACCAAGATCCTGCTGTGGGTGGCGATCGGCTGGCTCGCGCTCTTCGCGATCACGACGTTCCAGGACCTCAGCACCATCCGCACCACGCCGATCTCCTACACCGCGTTCACCGAGCAGGTCGACGCGGGCAACGTCAAGGAGGTCTTCGCCCGCGGCCAGACGATCCAGGGCGTCCTCAAGACCGCCGCGCCCGACCCGGCCGGCAAGGGCACCTACACCGAGTTCGCCACGGAACGGCCGGTCTTCGCCCAGGACGACCTGCTCGCCGCGCTGGAGAAGTCCGACACCGTCGTGCGCGCCACCCCCGTGACCCAGCAGCGCGGCATCCTGTCCAACCTCCTGATCTCCCTGCTGCCCATCGCGCTGCTCATCGGCTTCTACGTGTGGTTCTTCCGCCGTCAGACCCAGGGCCTGGGCGGGATGCTCGGCCGGGGCCGGAAGCCCAAGCGGGTGGAGCCGGGCGACGTGCGGGTGACCTTCGCCGACGTCGCCGGCATCGACGAGGTCAAGAGCGAGATCTCCGAGATCGTCGACTTCCTCCAGCACCCCGACAAGTACCGCCGGCTGGGCGCCCGCGTCCCCAAGGGCGTGCTGCTCGAGGGCGCCCCGGGCACCGGCAAGACGCTGCTGGCCCGCGCCACCGCCGGCGAGGCCGGCGTGCCCTTCTTCTCGGCCAGCGCCTCGGAGTTCATCGAGATGATCGTCGGGGTCGGCGCCTCGCGCGTGCGCGAGCTGTTCGAGGAGGCCCGCAAGGTCGCGCCGGCCATCGTCTTCATCGACGAGATCGACACCATCGGCCGGGCGCGGACGGGCGCACGGTCGATGGGCGGCAACGACGAGCGCGAGCAGACCCTCAACCAGATCCTCACCGAGATGGACGGCTTCTCCGGGGAGGAGGGCGTCGTCGTTCTCGCCGCCACCAACCGCGCCGACGTGCTCGACCCGGCGCTGACCCGGCCGGGCCGCTTCGACCGCAAGGTCACCGTGTCCACCCCGGACCAGAAGGGCCGCCAGCAGATCCTGGCGGTGCACACGAAGAAGGTGCCGCTGGCCCCGGACGTCGACCTCGCGGTGGTGGCCCGCTCGACGCCGGGCATGACCGGCGCCGACCTGGCCAACCTCGTCAACGAGGCGGCGCTGACGGCCGCCCGCCGGGGCGAGGAGCAGGTGCACGCCCGGGACTTCGCGGACGCGCTGGAGAAGATCCAGCTGGGGGCCGAGCGCGGCGTGGTGCTGCCGGAGGAGGAGCGCCTGCGCACCGCCTACCACGAGGCCGGGCACGCCCTGCTGGGCATGCTGCAGCCCGGCGCGGACCCGGTGCGCAAGATCTCGATCATCCCGCGCGGGCGCGCCCTCGGCGTGACCCTCTCCACCCCGGAGGCCGACCGGTACGGCTACGACGTCGCCTACCTCAAGGGCCGCATCATCGGCGCCCTCGGCGGGATGGCCGCCGAGCAGGAAATCTTCGGCGTGGTCACCACCGGCGCGGAGTCGGACCTGCAGAGCGCCACCGGCATCGCCCGGCAGATGATCGGCCGCTGGGGCATGTCCCCCACGATCGGCCCGGTCCAGGTCTACCCGCCCGACGGGGACCCGCGCGGGGCGGGCGCCTCGGAGGGGCTGCTCGAGGCCGTCGACGACGAGGTGCGCCGGCTCATCGACGAGTGCTACGCCGAGGCCCGGCGCCTGCTGCGCGAGCACCGCGACCAGCTCGAGGCGATCGTCCGGGCGCTCATGGAGCACGAGACGCTCGACGAGGAGGAGGCGTACGCCGTCGCGGGCATCGAACGCACCCCGGCCCCGCCGCAGCTGGTGGGCGCCACGCCGGGCTCGCCGGGCCACCAGGGCACGGACGCGGTCGGCGCGCCGGCCCCCAGCCGTACCGGGGGCAGCCTGGGCGCCGCCGGTCGGACGGCGCCGTCGTCCCCCTGACGCTGCCCCAACGGGCGGCCCCCGACGCTGCCCCCATGTGGCGGGACACGAGACCCGCGCCCATCCTCGAAGAGGCACGACTGCCGCCGCACGAGGAGACCTGACATGAGCACCACCGCGTCCGGCCCCGAGCATCCGCCGGCCGAGCCGTCCACGAGCCACCAGGCCGAGGTCGGCGGCATCCCGGCCGGCGCGGTGGCGCTGAAGAACGTGACGACGAGGCCCCGGCCGGTGACGATCCGGCACGGCGTCTCCCGGGCGGTCTTCTACCCCTCGGCCGGAATCGTGCTGGTCTTCGTCGCCACGGCGCTCCTCTTCCCCAGCTGGCTCAGCGGGGTGATCACCGCGGCCAACGACGTCGTCGTGAAGTCGCTGGGCTGGTACTACGTGCTCATCGTCACCGGGTTCGTCATCTTCGCGCTGTTCCTGGCGCTCTCCCGGCTGGGCGACATCCGGCTGGGCCGGGACGAGGAGGCGCCGCAGTACGGGCTCTTCACCTGGTTCGCCATGCTGTTCGCCGCCGGCATGGGGATCGGGCTGGTGTTCTGGGGCGTGGCGGAGCCGCTCAACCACTACGCGACACCGCCACCCCAGGTGCAGGGCGCCCCCGACGTCCGCGCCCAGGCGGCGATGACCTACACCTTCCTGCACTGGGGGTTGCACGCCTGGGCCATCTACATCGTGGTGGGGCTCTCGGTGGCCTACGTCGTGCACCGGCGCCGCCGGCCGGTGTCGCTGCGGTGGACGCTCGAGCCCGTGCTGGGCACCCGCCGGGTCCAGGGCGGGTGGGGCCATCTGGTCGACGTCGTCGCCGTCGTCGGAACGATCTTCGGCGTGGCGACCTCCCTGGGGTTCGGCGTCGCGCAGGTGGGCGCCGGCCTCGACTTCCTCGGCATCCTCACGCTCACGCGGACGACGCTCGTCGTCCTCATCGTGGTCATCGCCGGCATGGCGGCGGTCTCGGTGGCCACCGGTCTCGACGCGGGCATCAAGTGGCTCTCGAACATCAACCTCGTGCTCGCGGCCTTGATGATGCTCCTGGTGCTCAGCTTCGGCCCGACGCTCTTCGTGCTGCGGGAGTTCGTCCAGTCGATCGGCTCCTACCTGGGCAGCATCGTCCGGCTGTCCTTCGCGACCCTGCCCTACCAGGGGGTCAAGGGCGAGACCTGGCTGGCGAGCTGGACGACGTACTACTGGGGCTGGTGGATGAGCTGGTCCCCCTTCGTCGGCATCTTCATCGCCCGCATCTCCCGGGGACGGACGGTGCGGGAGTTCATCGTCGGCGTGCTGCTCGTGCCCACGCTGGTCACGTTCGCCTGGTTCTCGGTCATGGGCGGCACCGCGCTGTACCGCGAGATCTTCGGCTCCGGCGGGCTGATCGGGCCGGACGGGACGGTGGACAACAGCACCGCCCTGTTCCAGATGCTTTCCGGGCTGCCGGGCGGCCCGGCGCTCTCCGGCCTGGGCATCCTGCTCGTCGTCATCTTCTTCGTGACGAGCTCGGACTCCGGCTCCTACGTCATGGCGATGCTGTCCGCCGGCGGCAACCCGAACCCGCCGCTGTGGACCCGGCTCTCGTGGGCCGCCCTGTCGGGCGCCATCGCCGCGGTCCTTCTCGGCGCCGGCGGCACCACGGGCGGCCTCGCCTCGCTGCAGACGATGGCGATCCTCGTCGCCGCACCCTTCAGCGTCGTGATGCTCCTGATGTGCGCGGGCCTGTTCCGCTCCCTGCGCGCGGACCATGAACGGTCCGAGGAGATTCGTCGGTCGCTCGTGCGCGAACGCCTGGTCACCGCCGTGGTCGGCGAGCTGGGCGGCACCGACACGCCGCCCAACTGGCCGATCGAGTCCGCCACGACGGCGCGCCAGCTGCGCGAGCGGCTGACCCGTCGTCCCGGCCCGGCGAGCCGTCGCCCCGGGTCCGCCGGGAAGTGACGGTCCCGCCGGCGCCTCAGGGCCCGGCAGCGCCGTGCGGGGTGCGCGGCCGGCGGGGCTCGCCCGCCCGCAGCCGGTCGTTCGCCGGCACGACCCGCTCCCGCCACACCGTGCGCACCGCCCGGAGCAGATCGTCGATCGTGCCCGAGTTGTCCAGCCACACGTCGGCGACGGCGCGCCGCTCCGGGTCCGTGGCCTGGGCCCGGATGCGGGCCAGCGCGTCCTGCGGGGTCATGCCGCGCTCCCGGGTCAGCCGGTCGAGCCGGACGTCCTCGCTGGCCCCCACCACGACGACGAGGTCGTAGGCGTCGGCCAGCCGGTTCTCGACGATGAGCGGGACGTCGTGGACGACGATCGCGTCCGCCGGCGCCGCGGCCTGGCGCCGGGCGGTCTCTTCCTTGATCAGCGGGTGGGTGATCTCGCCGAGGCGGCGCAGCGCCGCCGGGTCGGCGAAGACCCGACGCCCCAGCGCCGGCCGGTCGAGGGTGCCGTCCGGCCGGAGGACGTCGGCGCCGAAGGCCTCGACCACGGCGGCGAGGCCGGGGGTGCCCGGGGCGACGACGTCGCGGGCGATCCGGTCGGCGTCGATGACGACGGCGCCCAGCCGCGCCAGCTCGGCCGAGACGGTGCTCTTGCCCGAGCCGATCCCGCCCGTCAGGCCGATGGTCAGCACGCCGCCGACCCTATCGCCGCCCAGCCCGCGTCCCGGCACGGGCGGCGCACGGGAGTGCCGCCGCCCGCGACGTGCTCGGCACCGACGGGGCCCCCGTCAGTCGACGTCCTGCGGGTCGACGGGGGCGTGGTGGTCGAGGGCGACGACGCCGCGGCGCCAGTAGCCGTCCACCTTGACGTTCGCCCGGGCAAATGTTGACTCGTGCCGCAGCCACCGGCGCACCGCCACCAGCGAGCCGGCCTCGCCGGCGAACCAGGCGTAGCCCGTGCCGGGGCGGGCGGGCAGGCTTCGCACGGCGTCGGCGAGCAGCGTCGTCGTGCCCGGGGCCGCGTCGCCGCGGTCGCGCAGGTGCAGGGTGTGCTCGGGCCGGGCGACCACGGCGAGGTAGTCGACGTCGGCCGGGTCGGACAGCTCGACGAGCACGTCCACCGGCAGCCCGGCGGGCGCCTGCTCGAGCCAGCGGGCCAGGGCGGGCAGCGCCGTCTCGTCCCCGCCGAGGAGCAGGTGGTCGGCCGCGGGCAGGAGCTGGGAGCCGCGGGGCCCGGCGATCGCCACCGGGTCGCCGGGCACGGCCCGCGCGGCCCAGGCCGAGACCGGGCCGGGGTGGGCGTGCAGGACGACGTCGATGTCGAGGCCCTCGTCGTGCAGGGCGCGGGGGGTGTAGTCGCGGACCGTCGGGGCCACCGCGGGACGCTCGAGCCCGTCGCCGACCGCGCGCGGGGCGTGGAGCTCGCCGGTGGCCGGGTCCGGGACGAAGAGCTTGACGTGGTCGGCGGGCCCGTCGGCGGTGAAGCCGGCGAGCTCCTCCCCGCCGAGGGTCAGCCGGAGCATGCGGGCGCTGAGCTGCCGGCGGCCCACCACCGTGAGGCGGCGGACGGCGAGGGGGTGGCGCACCCGCTCCCGGCGCAGGACGGATGCGGTGGCGGCGAGGTCGTCGGTCACCCCCCGACCCTATCCCGGGCACACCGGGCGCCCTGCGGTTGCGCCCCCGGCGGCCGGGCAGGGCAGGATGGGCCCGCCGGTGCCCGGAGGGTCCGGGCGCCCGAAGGAGGAGACCATGCCAACACCGATCGTGAGCAAGGGCAGCACCACCTGGAACGGCGACCTGTTCTCCGGCAAGGGGCGCACGTCGCTGGACACCTCGGGCCTCGCCAGCTTCGACGTCAACTGGAAGGCCCGCGCCGAGGAGGCCGGTGGCACCACCTCTCCCGAGGAGCTCATCGCCGCGGCGCACGCCACCTGCTTCTCGATGGCCCTGTCCAACGGGCTCGCCCAGAACGACACGGCCCCGAACGAGCTGCGCACCTCCGCGGAGGTGACCTTCGTGGCCGGCGAGGGGATCAAGGGCGTCCACCTCACGGTCGAGGCCGACGTCCCCGGACTCTCCGAGGCGGACTTCCAGCGCATCGCGGACGAGGCCAAGGCGGGCTGCCCGGTCAGCCAGGCGCTCAAGGGCACCGAGATCACCCTGACCGCCAAGCTGGCCTGAGCGTCGCCGGGCCCGCCGCCCCGGCGGCGGGCCCCGCGCGTGCCCGGCCACCACCCGCCCGGCTCCCGTCAGTGCCCCGCCTGACCCCGGCCCGTCAGTCCCCGGCGAGGCCCCCGCGCCGGGCGACCTCCCGCCGCACGGTCGCGGCGTCCGCGCCGCCGGCCAGCAGCGCCCAGAGCAGGAGCCGGGCCTTGCGCCCGGTCAGCGAGCCGGCCAGCTGCGCCCCGCGGCGCACGAGGTCGGTCTCGGACCCGGGGTAGCCGTAGGTGCGGGTCGCCGTCGGGCCGCTGCCGGTCCGCGAGGCGATGAGCACCGGCATCCGCTCGGCGGCGCAGGAGACCGCCTCGGCGGCCGTCGGGGAGACGTGGCCGGCCCCGGCGCCGGCGACGACCACGCCGTCGAACCCGGCGCCGCCGAGGAGCCGCAGCAGCGCGCCGTCGTCGCCGAGGGTGAACTCCAGCAGGGCGACCTGCGCCGCGCCCGCGGGGACCGGCAGCGGGGCGGCCCGCCGCGCGGGCCGCAGCGTGAGGACCAGCGCGCCCTCCACCACCCGGCCGACCGGCCCGGCGCCGGGCGAGGCGAAGGCGCCGACGCCGGCGGTGCGGGTCTTGGTCACCCACCGCGCCAGGTGCACCTCGTCGTCGAGGACGACGACGGCGCCGAGATCGCGGGCGGCAGGGGCGGCGGCCACCACCACGGCCGCGTAGAGGTTCGCGGGCCCGTCCGGGCCGGGGCTGCGGGGCGGGCGCATCGCCCCGGTCAGGACGAGCGGGGCGGGCCGGTCCCACAGCAGGTCGAGCAGGAACGCGGACTCCTCGAGGGTGTCCGTGCCGTGGGTGAGCACGACCCCGGCCGCGCCGTCGTCGACCTGCGCGCGGGCCCAGGCCAGGGCGTCGAGGACGTCGGCGGTGGTCAGCGCGGGCGAGGGGAGGTTGCGCAGGGACGTGGCCGCCACGTGCGCGACGGCTTCGAGGCCCCGCACCGTCCGGATCAGCTGCGCGGCGCTCAGCTCCGGCGCGACGGGCTCGCCCGGGTGCGCGGGCGTCATGGCGATGGTGCCGCCGAGCGCGCCGACGGCGACGGTCGGCAGAGTCATCGGGCCACGGTATCCCAGGCATCGGGGATGTTCCGGGCGGGCCCGTCGGCATAGTGTCGCGCCACCGGCGCTCGGCCCGCGGGCGCCCGGGCCCGTCGGAGGTCGTCATGCGTTCCGTGTACCGCGCCCTGGCCCTGCTGGTCGCGCTCGGGGTCCTGGTCCAGGCCGCCGCCATCGCGTTCGGCGTGTTCCACATGATCAACGACGTCGACGGCGGCGCGGTCATCGACTCCACCTACGACAGCTCGACCAACCCCGGGCTGAGCGCCCACTCGATGGGGGCGCTGATCGTCGGCGCGCTCGCGATCCTGCTGCTGCTGGCGTCCTTCTTCGTCCGGTTCCCGGGCGCGAAGACGTGGGGGGTGTGGACCTTCGTCGCGGTGCTGGCGCAGTGGGCCTTCGGGCTCCTCGCCTTCGGCGCGCCGGTCGTCGGGCTGTTGCACGGGGCGAACGCCCTGGCCGTCTTCTCGCTGGCGTTGCTGGCCGCGCGGGCGGCCGGACGGGCGGGCGGCGCGGTACCGACGGCGGCGCGCCGGCCCGCGACCGCGGACGCCTGATCCGCCGTGCCGAGCGCGGGGGGCGTCGCGGTGCGGGCGGCGCCGCCCCCGGCCTGATGGCTCCGGGTCGGCGCGGGCGAAACCTGCTCCTGCGCCCGACCACGTGGGGCGTCCTGCTCCTCGCGCTGGCTCTGGGCGTGTTCGGCGCCGGCTGGTGGGTCTCGCTGGTGCCGTCGACCTACTCCGTCATGGACATGGGGTATCCCGACTACGGCGGCGGGTCCGCCGTCGGGCATGCGCACGCGCGGCCGCCGGCCACCCACCACGGGCAGGCGGCACCCCCGACGGCGGCCGAGGCGCCGGAGCCGGGCGCGGGGGCCCTCGGCGTCACCGACCTGACCGGCCCGCGCGACGGCGTCCCCGACGTCGCGGTGACCCTCACCGCCCGCGCGGAACGCTTCGCCCTCGCCTCCGGCGAGGAGGTGGACGGCTTCACGGTCAACGGCACCTCCCCCGGCCCCACGATCGAGGCGGTGCAGGGCGACCTGGTGGAGGTCACGCTCGTCAACGAGTCGGTGCGCGAGGGTGCGGCGCTGCACTGGCACGGGATCGCGGTGCCGAACGCCGAGGACGGCGTGGCGGGCGTGACCCAGGACGCCGTGCCGGTCCACGGGCGCCACACCTACCGGTTCGTCGCCCGCGACGCCGGGACGTACTGGTACCACTCGCACCAGGTCTCGCACGAGCAGGTCGTCGGCGGGCTCTTCGGCGCGGTGGTCGTGCACCCGAACGGGGTGGCGCCGTCCGCCGTGGTTACGGCCACGGCCACCTCCATGGGCACGACCACGATCACGACCACGACCGTGGCCACGACCGCTGCCGCGGCGCCGCGCGACCTGGTCCTGCCCGTGCACACCTACGACGGCGTCCGCACCGTCGCCGGGCGCTCGGGTCCCACCCGTCTCGCCGTGCCGGCCGGCACGCCGCTGCGGCTGCGCGTGCTCAACACCGACAGCGCGAACATGCGCGCGTGGCTCACCGGCGCCGCCTTCCGGGTGCTCGCCGTCGACGGCCGCGAGATCAACGCGCCGACCCCGGTCCACGGCGAGGCCGTGCACGTACCTGGCGGCGGCCGCGTCGACCTCGGTGTCGACGTCCCGGCCGGCGGCCTCATCCTCCACGTGGGCGGCCGGCCGACACTCAGCGTGGGCCCCGGCGAGCCGCCGACGGCGGAGCCGGGCACGGCGCCGACGCGGGAGCTGGACCTGCTCAGCTACGGCGCGCCCGCGCCGCTGCCGTTCGACGCCTCGGCCCCCGACCGCCGGTTCGAGTACGCGGTGGGACGGCGCATCGGGTTCGTCGACGGCCGGCCCGGCCTGTGGTGGACCATCAACGGGCACCTCTACCCGGACGTGCCCATGTTCATGGTGGAGCAGGGCGACGTGGTCGTCATGACGCTCCGGAACTCCTCCGGCACCGTCCACCCCATGCACCTGCACGGCCACCACGTCGTGGTCCTGAGCCGCAACGGCGTGCCCGCGACGGGCAGTCCCTGGTGGGCGGACACCCTCGACGTCGCGTCCGGGGACAGCTACGAGGTGGCCTTCGTCGCCGACAACCCCGGCATCTGGCTCGACCACTGCCACAACCTGCAGCACGCGAGCGACGGCATGGTCGCCCACCTCGCCTACGGCGGGGTCACGACGCCCTACGTCATCGGCGGCGACGCCGCGAACCACCCGGAGTGACCCTGGCTCGGGCGACCGACGTGCGGCTCGGGCGACCCACGTGCGGCTCGGGCGACCCACGTGCGGCGAGGCCCGCCGCCCCGGGAAGGGGCGACGGGCCTCGTCGTTGCTCAGCGGGTGCGACCCGCCGGCCGGCTCAGTGGCCGGTGAGCTTCTCGCGCAGGGCGGCCAGGGCCTCGTCGGAGGCCAGGGTGCCGTGCGCCTCGGCCGGGGCCGAGGTGTAGGAGGTCGGACCGGCGTGGCCGGCGCCCGGGGTGCCCGCCTCGGCGGCCTCGGCGTCGGCCTCGATGGCCGCCGCGACCTGCTTCTTGTGCGCCTCCCAGCGGGCGTGCGCCTGGGCGTACTCGTTCTCCCAGGCCTCGCGCTGGGTGTCGTAACCCTCGAGCCACTCGTTGGTCTCCGGGTCGAAGCCCTCGGGGTACTTGTAGTTGCCCTGCTCGTCGTACTCCGCGGCCATGCCGTACAGCGACGGGTCGAAGTCCTCGCTGCTGGGGTCGACGCCCTCGTTGGCCTGCTTGAGGGACAGGGAGATGCGGCGACGGTCGAGGTCGATGTCGATGACCTTGACGAACACCTCGTCGCCGACCTTGACGACCTGCTCGGGCACCTCGACGTGGCGCTGGGCCAGCTCGGAGATGTGCACCAGGCCCTCGATGCCGTCCTCGACGCGCACGAACGCGCCGAAGGGGACCAGCTTGGTGACCTTACCCGGCACGACCTGGCCGATGGCGTGGGTGCGGGCGAAGGCCTGCCACGGGTCTTCCTGGGTGGCCTTGAGGGACAGCGACACGCGCTCGCGGTCCATGTCCACGTCGAGGACCTCGACGGTGACCTCCTGGCCGACCTCGACGACCTCGTTCGGGTGGTCGATGTGCTTCCAGGACAGCTCGGAGACGTGCACGAGGCCGTCGACGCCGCCCAGGTCCACGAACGCACCGAAGTTGACGATCGAGGAGACCACGCCGTGGCGGACCTGGCCCTTCTGCAGGGTCTGCAGGAAGTGGCTGCGCACCTCGGACTGGGTCTGCTCGAGCCAGGCGCGGCGGGAGAGCACGACGTTGTTGCGGTTCTTGTCCAGCTCGATGATCTTCGCCTCGAGCTCACGGCCCACGTAGGGCTGGAGGTCGCGCACGCGCCGCATCTCGACCAGGGAGGCCGGGAGGAACCCGCGCAGGCCGATGTCGAGGATCAGGCCGCCCTTGACGACCTCGATGACGGTGCCGGTGACGACGCCGTCCTCCTCCTTGATCTTCTCGATCGTGCTCCAGGCGCGCTCGTACTGGGCGCGCTTCTTGGAGAGGAGGAGCCGGCCCTCCTTGTCCTCCTTCTGGAGGACGAGCGCCTCGATGTGGTCGCCGACCGAGACGACCTCGTCGGGGTTCACGTCGTGCTTGATGGAGAGCTCGCGCGAGAGGATGACGCCCTCGGTCTTGTAACCGATGTCGAGGAGGACCTCGTCCCGGTCGACCTTGACGATGGTGCCCTCGACGATGTCCCCGTCGTTGAAGTACTTGATGGTCTCGTCAACGGCGGCGAGGAAGTCCTCGGCCGAGCCGATGTCGTTGACGGCAACCTGGGGGGACGTCGGCTGCGTGGGCGTAGTGGTGGTCATTGAGGAATGGACTCCGATGCGGACAGGAAGTAGTGCGGACAGGGATGGGTCGTGCTTCAGTGCAGCAGCCGTGAAAGCATACGTGCGCCAAGGACGATCCTACCGAGCGGCTTCGCGGCCGGGCAACCGCCCCTCCCCCGCGCGGACGCGCCCTGCGTCACAGCGGCCGTGCCGCAGACTGGTCCCATGAGCGACGCCGACGGCCCCCTTCTCAGCGCCGGCTACCGCGACGTCGACGGCGCCGCGGCGGCCCGGGCCAACGCGGCCTGGTGGAGCGCCGCCTCGGGTGAGTACCTCGCCGAGCACGGCGCGTTCCTCGGGGACGCGGACTTCTGCTGGTGCCCCGAGGGGGTGCGCGAGGGCGAGGCCCACCTGCTGGGCCCGCTCGAACGGCTGCGCGGGCTGCGGGTGCTGGAGGTGGGCTGCGGGGCGGCGCAGTGCGCGCGGTGGCTGCGCGCCCGCGGGGTGGACGTGGTGGCCACCGACGTCGCCGCCGGGATGCTGGAGCGCGCCGCCGAGCTCGACGCCCTCACCGGGGTGGCCGTGCCGACGGTCCGCGCCGACGCCCGCGCCCTACCCTTCCCCGACGCCACGTTCGACGTCGCGTTCACCGCCTTCGGCGCGATCCCCTTCGTCCCGGACGCCGCGCGGGTGCACGCCGAGGTCGCCCGGGTGCTGCGCCCCGGCGGGCGGTGGGTCTGGTCGGTGACCCACCCGGTGCGCTGGGCCTTCCCCGACGACCCGACGACGCGCGGGCTGACGGCGAACCGGTCCTACTTCGACCGCACCCCCTACGCGGAGACCGGCGCGGAGGGGGCGCCGGTGTACGCCGAGTACCACCGCACCCTCGGCGACCACGTGCGCGACCTCGTCGCCGCCGGGTTCGTCCTCGACGACCTGCTCGAGCCCGAGTGGCCCGCCGGCAACACCAACGTCTGGGGCGGCTGGGGTCCCGAGCGCGGCGCCGTCCTGCCCGGCACGGCCATCTTCGTGACCCACCGGGCCTGACGACCCACGGCCGTCCGCGCGGCCCGGTGCCCGCTCCCGTCCGCGCGGCCCGTGGCCCGCTCCCGTCCGCGGGGCCCGTTGCCCGCGTCCCCGTCCGCGGGGTGGCAGGATCGACGCGTGAGGCCCTCGGTTTCGCCCTCGTGGGCGCCGGCGCCATCGGGCGCGTCTTCGCTGACGCGCTCGCGCGGGTCGACGACGCCGAGCTGCGGGTCGTCGTCACCCGCACGGAGGGCTCCGCCCGGGAGCTGGCCGCGGCGCACGCGGCCGCGTGGAGCACCGACCCCGGCCGTCTCGCGGCGGACGACATCGACGTCGTCGTCGTCGCGACGCCCTCGGGCACGCACGCCGACCTCGCCGTGCCGGCGCTCGAGGCCGGCAAGCACGTGCTGATCGAGAAGCCGCTCGACGTCAGCCTCGCCGCGGCGGACCGCATCATCGAGGCGGAACGCCGCACGGGCAACGTCGTCGCCGTCGTCTCCCAGCACCGCTTCGACCGGTCGAGCGAGAAGCTGGTTGCCGCCGCGCGCGGGGGTGGCCTGGGCCGGCTCACCTCGGCGACCGCGTCGTGCGCGTGGTGGCGCGGGCAGTCCTACTACGACTCCGGGGCGTGGCGCGGCACCTGGGCGCTGGACGGCGGCGGCGCGACCATGAACCAGGCGGTGCACGTCATCGACCTCCTGCTGGCCGTGATGGG
This sequence comes from Georgenia ruanii, assembly GCF_009193175.1. Taxonomy (GTDB): domain Bacteria; phylum Actinomycetota; class Actinomycetes; order Actinomycetales; family Actinomycetaceae; genus Georgenia; species Georgenia ruanii. Next base: position 66,331 of record NZ_VUKE01000021.1, read on the forward strand.
CGAGCCCGTGGAGGTCTTCGCGTTCACGGGCACGCTCGCGCACGAGCGCCTCGAGGTCGAGGACACCGCCGTCGCCGCGCTGCGCTTCGCCTCCGGCGCGCTGGGCACCATCCACGCGACCACCGCCGCCTATCCCGGCGTCGAGGCCGCGCTCCGGGTCTTCGGCGACGCCGGCTCCGCCGCGATCGTCGACGACGAGCTGGCGTTCTGGCACGCGGCCGCGGGGCCGCGGCCCGAGGTCGCCATGGCGGAATCGGGCGCCGCGGCCAACCAGCTGACCGCCGCCGACCGGCTCGCGGCGGACGAGCGAGGCCTGGGCGCGTCCCACCGTCGCCAGCTCGCCGACCTCGTGCGGGTCGTGCGCGCCCGCCGGGCCGGGGACACGAGCGCCCGACCCCGGGTCGGCACGGCGGAGGGCCGGCTGACGCTGGCCACCGTGCTGGCGATGTACGAGTCGGCGCGGACCGGGCGGCCCGTCCGGCCGGCCTGACCGCCCGCCGCGCTCAGAGATTCTCGGCGTAGGCGCGGCGTACCAGCTCCGCGACCTCGCCGTCGACGTCGTCGACGGCGCCGAGGGCCACCCGCACCCGGATGGCCTCGTTGCCCACGCTGGGCGCCGCGGCGAGCCGGCCGCCGACCGGGTCGCCCAGCCGCAGCCCGAGGTCCACCCGGGACCGGGTGGACGGCTGGACCACCGCGAAGGTGCGCCGCGGCCCGACGAAGGACACGTACCCCTTGCGGGCCTGGACGTGGGTGCCCTCGAGCGACAGCGCGAGCAGCTCGACGGCGTCGTACACCGGGCGCAGGTGCTCCCGGTCGCCGTACTGCGCGTCGATGAGCTCCTCACCGGTGCGGGTGAAGAAGTCCGGGTAGCCGAACCGCTCGAAGACGAGCAGCATCTGGGCGTACCCGGTGACGCCCCGCGCGGCGAGGAAGGCGCGGAGCGCCGGCTCGTCGGTGACCCCGGCGGCGTCGATGCGCCGGTTCCACTCGGTGACGTCCGCCCCGCTGCGCGCGACGAGCCCGGCCATCCAGTCCTTCATCTCCGCCCAGGAACGCGCCCGTGCCACGCCGCGGCCCCTCAGTGGGCCGCGTCGCGCCAGGACCGGCCGGTCCCCACGGACACGTCGAGCGGGACCGACAGCTCGGCGGCCGAGCCCATCTGCTCGCGGACGAGCTCCTCCACCTGGGCGGCCTCGCCCGGGGCGACCTCGAGCACGAGCTCGTCGTGGACCTGCAGCAGGATCCGCGAGGTCAGCGCGGCGTCGTCGAGGGCGCGCTGGGTGTTGACCATGGCGACCTTGATGATGTCCGCCGCCGAGCCCTGGATGGGGGCGTTGAGCGCCATCCGCTCGGCCATGTCGCGGCGCTGCCGGTTGTCGCTGGTGAGGTCCGGCAGGTAGCGCCGCCGGCCCATGATCGTCTCGGTGTAGCCGGTCCGGCGGGCCTGGTCGACGACGCTGCGCAGGTAGTCCCGCACGCCGCCGAACCGCTGGAAGTAGCCCTCCATGAGGTCGCGGGCCTCGGCGACGTCGATCTTCAGCTGGCGGGAGAGCCCGAAGGCGCTCAGCCCGTAGGCCAGGCCGTAGCTCATCGCCTTGATCTTGCTGCGCTGGGCCGGGGTGACCTCGTCGGTGGGGACGCTGAAGACCCGGGACGCGACGAAGGAGTGCAGGTCCTCCCCCGAGCGGAAGGCCTCGATGAGCCCGTCATCGGCGGACAGGTGCGCCATGATGCGCATCTCGATCTGGGAGTAGTCCGCGGTCAGCAGGGTCTCGAACCCCTCCCCCACGACGAAGCCCTCGCGCACCCGCAGCCCGTCCTCGGTGCGCACCGGGATGTTCTGCAGGTTCGGATCGGTGGAGCTGAGCCGGCCGGTGGCGGCGATGGTCTGGTGGAAGGTGGTGTGGATGCGCCCGTCCGGGGAGACCGACCGCAGCAGCCCCTCGGCCGTCTGGCGCAGCCGGATCTGGTCACGGTGCTCGAGCAGGTGCTGGAGGAACGGGTGCTGCGTCTTGGTGTACAGGTCCGCCAGGGCGTCGGCGTCGGTGGTGTAGCCCGTCTTGGTCTTCTTCGTCTTCGGCATGTCGAGCTCGCCGAAGAGGACCTCCTGCAGCTGCTTCGGGCTGGAGAGGTTGACCTCGTGGCCGATCGCCTCGAACGCCTGGGACGCCGCCCGCTCCACCGCGTGGTCGAACCCGGCCTGCAGCTCCTCGAGGTTGGGCACGTCCGCGGCGATGCCGACCTTCTCCATCCGCTCGAGCACCCGCTGCACGGGCAGCTCGAGGGACTCCAGCAGGTCGGCCGCTCCCCGGTCGGCCAGCTCGGCGCGCAGCGCGGCGGTCAGCTCCACCACGGCGCTGGCCCGCACGCCGCCGCGGGTGTCGGCGGCCGCGCCGTCCAGGTCCAGCACGCCCTGGCCGCCGGGCTCGTCGTCGTCGCGCAGCTCGCGGCGCAGATGGCGGATGGTCAGGTCGGGCAGGGCGTAGCGGCGCTGGTCGGGGTGGCACAGGTAGGCGGCCAGGGCGGTGTCGAAGACGACGCCGTCCAGCCGCAGCCCGCGCCCGTCGAGGGCGTGCCAGGCGAACTTCGCCTCGTGCAGCGACTTCGGCTGCGCCGGGTCCGCCAGCCAGGCGGCCAGCACCTGCTCCTCCTCGGCGGGCACGGTGGTCAGGTCGATGCCGACGGCGTGGCCCTCGCCGTCGGCGACGGCCACCGCCCAGGCGTCCCCGGTGCCTTGCGCGGCGCTGCCGGTGACGTCGACGCCGAGCACGGTGCCGCGCCGGGCCTCGAGCCACGGGCCCAGCCCGCCGGGCAGCCGGTCCAGCGGCACGACGTCGACGTCGAGCCCCTCGGCGGGCTCGGTGGTCTCCTCCTCGGGCAGGGTCTCGAACAGGCGCTGGCGCAGCGTGTCGAACTCCAGGGCGTCGAAGACCCGGTGCACCTCCTCGCGGTCGAGCGGACGGCGGGCGAGATCGTCGACGGCGAGGGGCAGCTCCAGGTCGGTGAGCAGCCGGTTGAGGCGGCGGTTGCGCAGCACCAGGTCGAGGCTGTCGCGCAGGTTCTGCCCCGCCTTGCCGCCGATGAGGTCGACGTTGGCGATCACGCTCTCGAGGCCGTCGTACTGGTTGATCCACTTCGCGGCGGTCTTCGGGCCCACGCCGGGCACGCCGGGCAGGTTGTCGCTGGTCTCGCCGACGAGCGCGGCGAGGTCGGGGTAGCGCGCCGGCCCCACGCCGTACTTCTCGAGCACGGCCTCGGGGGTCATCCGGGACAGCGTGGACACGCCGCGGACCGGGTAGAGCACGGTGACCTGGTCGGTGACGAGCTGGAAGGTGTCGCGGTCCCCGGAGCAGATGAGCACCTCGAGGCCGTCGGCCTCGGCCTGGGAGGCGAGGGTCGCGAGGATGTCGTCGGCCTCGTAGTTGTCCTTCTCGAGCACCGGCACGTTCATCGCGTGGAGGATCTCCTGGATGAGCGGGACCTGGCCCTTGAACGGCTGGGGCGTGGCGTCCCGGGTGCCCTTGTACTCGGCGTACTCCTCGGTGCGGAAGGTCTGGTCCGACACGTCGAAGGCGACCGCCAGGTGCGTGGGCCGCTCGTCGGCGAGCAGCTTGATGAGCATCGACAAGAACCCGTAGACGGCGTTGGTGACCTGGCCGGTCTTCGTCGAGAAGTTCTCGGCGGGCAGCGCGTAGAAGGCCCGGAAGGCCATCGAGTGGCCGTCGATGAGGAGAAGGCGCGGCGGCTGGCTGTCGGTCTGGCTCTCGGTCACGACAGACACCCTAAGTGCCCGCACCGACACCGAGCCGCACGGGGTGGTGGAAAGGACGGCGCCGGCGCCCGGTGTGGCGAAGGTGACGGCCCGGGCACATGGCGCGGGAGGGAGGAGCCGGGCGCGCGACATCGCACGGACGAGCCGGGCCGTGGCGCGGGAAGGACGGCCCGGGCGCGTGCGCCGGGCGGGGGCAGGCCCGCACCGGTGCCACCCTGGTGCCATGACCGACGACACGCTCCTTGCCCGCCTGCGGGCCCGTATCCCCGGCACCCTCATCGAGCGGCTCGGCATCGAGCTGCTCGAGGCTGCCCCCGGCCACGTGGTGGGCCGCATGCCGGTGGCCGGCAACACCACCCCCGCCGGCCTGCTGCACGGCGGCGCCTCCGCGGCACTCGCCGAGACCCTGGGCTCCCTGGCCGCCACGATCCACGCCGGGCCGGGACGCGCCGCCGTCGGCACCGAGATCAACGCCACCCACCACCGCGGCGGGCGGGACGGGCACGTGACCGGCACGGCGCGCGCCCTGCACGAGGGGCGGCGCACCGCCAGCTACGAGATCGCCATCGTCGACGACGCCGGCCGCCGGGTGTGCACCGCCCGGCTGAGCTGCATGTTCGTCGAGGACGGCGCGCGGTCGACGTCGGCGCCGACGCCATAGCCGGCAGGAGCGGCTGACCGGCGCGCTCCGGGCACGGTCAGCGCGGGTGGCGACGCCGGCGCCGCCACCGACCGCCGCGTCCGGACCCGCCGAGGCGGCGTCGCCCCTCGTCCGGGCCACGGCAGCGTGTGTGGCGAACGTCACATCCGTGTCCCCGGTGTCCTCTAGGCTCACCACCACTCGGGCGGCCGAAACCCGAGCGAGCCGACAGGACGGAGGCCCCCGGTGACATCCGGTGCCGCTCCCCCCCGCGCCCGCCGCACAACCCCTGCCCTGTTCCTCGCGCTCCTCGTCGCCGCGATCCTCGGCCTGGCCCAGCTCGGGTGGGCGGGCCCGGCGGCCGCCGCCCCGGGAGCCGGGTGCACCCCGGACGGCGCCACCGGCTGCCTGGGCGGGACCATCCGCACCGCCGCCGGCCAGCCGGCCGTCGGCGTCGTCCTGAAGATCGAGGGCGCGGGGGACACCGTCGAGGCGACCACCGACGACGCCGGCCGGTGGGCGGCCGCGGTCACCGCCGCCGGGCAGTACACCGTCACCCTGGCCCCGGCGACGCTGCCGGCCGGGGAGACCCTGCGCGACCCGGCCAACAACCCGCGCACCGTCACGGTCGACCTGGGCAGCAGCGCCGGGGCCCTGTTCCCGCTCGGCGGGGCGGGGGGCGGCGTGGCGCCGCCGTCACCGACGGCCACGGCGACCGGGACCGGCGGCGGGGCGGAGCCGACGACCGAGGCGGGCACCGCGGGCGGCGAGGCCGACGTCTCCGCCGAGAGCGCCGCCGCCACCGGCGACCTCACCGCCGAGCGGGTCGCCCAGCTCGTCGTCAGCGGGCTGATCTTCGGCCTCCTGCTCGCCCTGGCCTCGGTGGGGCTGTCCGTCATCTACGGCACCACCGGGCTGAGCAACTTCGCCCACGGCGAGCAGGTGACCCTCGGTGCCCTGCTCGCCTACCTGTTCGCCCAGCCGCTGGGGCTGCCGCTGCCGGTCGCCGGGGCCCTCGCCGTCCTCGGGGGGCTGGTGTCCGGCTACCTGCAGGACCGGGCGATCTGGACCCCGCTGCGCCACCGCGGGGTGGGCCTGACCCAGCAGATCATCGTCACCATCGGCTTCGCCCTCGCCCTGCAATACGCGTTCAACCTCTTCGCGGGCGGCGGGGTGCTGCGCATCGTCACCTCCAACCCGCACGTCCTCCAGCTCGGCCCGGTCCGGCTGACCGTCCAGTCCGCCGTCTCGGTGCTCATCGCCGTGCTGGTCCTGGCGGGCGTGGGGTACGTGCTCACGAGCACCCGGATCGGCCGCGCCACCCGCGCCGTGGCCGACAACGCCGCGCTGGCCGCGGCCTCCGGGATCGCTGTGGACCGCATCATCCGGCTCGTGTGGACCACCGGGACCGGGCTGGCCGCGCTGGGCGGGGTGCTCCTCGGGCTCTACCTCAGCGCCACCCGGTGGAACATGGGCACCGCGCTGCTGCTGCTGATGTTCGCCGCCGTCACCCTCGGCGGGCTCGGCACCGCGTTCGGCGCGCTCGTCGGCTCGCTGGTCATCGGTCTCGTCGTGGAGCTGTCGACGCTGTTCATCCCGAGCGACATGCGCTACGCCGCGGCCCTCGTCATCCTCATCCTCGTCCTGCTGCTGCGCCCGCAGGGCATCCTCGGCCGCGCCGCCCGGGTCGGGTAACGGAAGGGCTGCTCATGGACTGGACGAACCTCCTCACCAACGTCACCGGCGAGCTCTTCGCGCCCACGACGGCGGCGTTCGCGCTGGCCGCCATCGGCCTCAACGTGCACTTCGGCCTCACCGGCCTGCTCAACATGGGGCAGGCCGGCTTCATGCTGCTCGGCGCGTACGGCTTCGCGATCTCCACCATCGCCGGCTGGCCGCTGTGGGCCGCCGTCCTCGTCGCCGTCGTCTGCGCCGTGGCGTTCGCCGTCGTCCTGGGCATCCCGACGCTGAAGCTGCGCGGGGACTACCTGGCCATCGTCACCATCGCCGCCGCCGAGATCGTCCGCATCATCGGCCGGTCGACGGCCCTGTCGGACCTCACCGGCGCGTCCAACGGCCTGCTGGGCAACTCGTTCAAGCACACCTTCCAGGACGCCTCCCCCTTCCCCGACGGCACCTTCGCGCTGGGGCCGTTCAGCTACGCGCTCAACGCCTCCAACAGCTGGTGGCTGCGGCTGGTCGCGTGGGTCGTCGTCGCCCTCGCGTGCCTGCTCGTGTGGCGGCTGATGACGAGCCCGTGGGGCCGGGTGCTCAAGGGGATCCGGGAGGACGAGGACGCCGTGCGCTCCCTGGGCAAGAACGCCTTCGCCTACAAGATGCAGGCCCTCGTGCTCGGCGGGGTCCTCGGCGCGATGGCCGGCATCCTCTTCGTCCTGCCCCGGGCCGTCCAGCCCGACGCCATGGGCCGGCCCACGACGTTCTGGGTCTGGACCATCCTGCTGCTGGGCGGCGCCGCGACCGTGTTCGGCCCGATCCTCGGCTCGATGCTGTTCTGGTCGGCTCTCATGCTCATCAAGTCCGTCATGCGCCAGGTGGTGCCCCCGAGCTTCATGTCGGTCGCGGAGATCGAGGCGTTCGGCTGGATCGTGGTGGGGGTCACCCTCATGCTGCTCATCATCTTCCGACCACAGGGGATCCTCGGGGACAAGAAGGAGCTGGCGATCGATGCCCGTTGAGACCACCACCACGGCCGCATCCGCCCCCGCGCCGGACCTCGCCGGCGCCGCGCACGTCCCCGGCGCCCCCAAGGCGGACCCGATCCTCGTCGCCGACGACGTCACCCGGGCGTTCGGGGGCATCACGGCGGTCGACGTCGCCCACCTCGAGGTGCCCCGGCACGCCATCACCGCCCTCATCGGGCCCAACGGGGCGGGCAAGACCACATTCTTCAACGTCCTCACCGGCTTCGATCGGGCCGACTCCGGCCGGTGGAGCTTCGACGGGCAGCCCGCCGACCGGCTCGGCGCCGCCCGCGCCGCCCGGGCCGGCATGGTGCGCACCTTCCAGCTGACCAAGGCCCTCAACCGCATGACGGTGCTGGAGAACATGCGGCTGGGGGCGGCCGGCCAGCCGGGCGAGAACCTCGCCGTCGCGCTCCTGGGGCCGCTGTGGCGGGGGCGCGAGCGCGAGATCACCGACAAGGCGATGACGCTGCTGGAGCGATTCCGGCTGGACGCCAAGAAGGACGACTTCGCCGGCAGCCTCTCCGGCGGGCAACGCAAGCTCCTCGAGATGGCCCGGGCGCTGATGAGCGACCCGAAGCTGATCATGCTCGACGAGCCCATGGCCGGCGTGAACCCGGCCCTGACCCAGTCCCTGCTCGGGCACATCCGCCAGCTGCGCGACGAGGGCATGACGGTGCTGTTCGTCGAGCACGACATGCACATGGTCCGCCACATCTCGGACTGGGTGGTCGTCATGGCCGAGGGCCGCCTCGTGGCCGAGGGCCCGGCCCGCACGGTCATGCACGAGGAGGCCGTGGTCGACGCCTACCTCGGCGCCCACCACGACACCGACCTCGGCGACGACGCGCTGCTCGAGGACTGAGGAGGCCCGATGACCACCACCGTCAGCGCGACCGACCCGCACGCCGGCGCGCCGGCCGGCGAGCCGCTGCTGCTCGCCGACGACCTCGTCGCCGGCTACCTGCCCGGCGTGGACATCCTGCGCGGGTGCAGCCTGGCCCTGCACCCGGGCGAGCTGGTGGGCATCATCGGCCCCAACGGCGCCGGCAAGTCGACCCTGCTCAAGGCGCTGTTCGGGCTCGTGCACGTGCGGTCGGGGTCCGTCACCCTGGCCGGGGAGGCCATCACCAACCGGCGCGCGGACGCCCTCGTGCGCCGGGGCGTGGGGTTCGTCCCGCAGAACAACAACGTCTTCCCCACCCTCACCATCGAGGAGAACCTGCAGATGGGGGTCTTCCAGGCCCCCCGGCGCTTCACCGAGCGGTTCGAGCGGATCGTCGAGATCTTCCCCACCCTCGGTGAGCGGCGGAAGCAGCGCGCCGGCTCGCTCTCTGGCGGGGAGCGGCAGATGGTCGCGATGGGGCGGGCGCTGATGATGGACCCCCAGGTGCTCCTCCTCGACGAGCCGTCGGCCGGCCTCTCCCCCGTCCGGCAGGACGAGACGTTCCTGCGCACGCGCAAGATCAACCGCGCGGGCGTCTCCATCGTCATCGTCGAGCAGAACGCCCGGCGCTGCCTGCAGATCTGCGACCGCGCCTATGTGCTCGACCAGGGGACCAATGCCTACTCCGGGCGGGGCCGGGGCCTCATGGACGACCCCAAGGTGGTCGAGCTGTACCTGGGCACCCTGGCGGCCGACGTCGACCGGGCCGGCGCCGAGGGCGCCGGCGCGTGATCGGGCGGGGCACGGGCGTCTGACCCCTGATCCACCGGTGTGGTGAGCGTGGCGTAGAACGAGAGAGCCCTTCTGGGCAGGGAAGATCTTGATTGCGACGTCGAGATCCGACCACCCAGAAGGGCACCTCGTAAGTGAAACCCTCTCACAT
>NZ_VUKE01000022.1 GCF_009193175.1 Georgenia ruanii
GCACGACCGAGGAACCCGACGTGGAAGGGCCGGCACAGACCGGCAGCCCCGCCATGCCCACGACCTCATCCCGACCCCAGCGACCGCCAGACCAACGGGCTCCGCTCAGCGTCGGTGGATCAGGGCTGACCCGGCGCGGCCCGGCGCGGGTGCGGGCGCTTGATCGCCACCGCTCCCCGTCGCACCGCCCCCAGGCACGACGCAGGGGCCCGGCGGAAGGCCCGAGCCCCTGCGTGCTGCGGGGCGCGCCTGACGGGCGCCGTCGTCAGCCGGCGATCTCGCCGAACTCCACCCGCTGGAAGGAGTTGTTGTTCTCGCCGTCGAACAGGTAGATGCCGATGTTCGCCGCCGACGGGTCGTTCTCGGCGTTGAACGGGCCGACGCCGGAGACCGCCTTGTACGTGATGTCCTTGCCGTCCTTGAGGAGCTTGGCGCACTCCTCGAAGCCGGTGCACTCGTCGCCGCCGTTGGCGCCGGAGACGGCGGCCATGTTCGCCTGGATGGTCGGGCCGTCGTTGCCCTTGCCACGCACCGCCGCCAGGGCGATGATCATGGCCGCGTCGTACGACTCCGCCGCGTAGTTGAAGTCCTTCAGGCTCGCGTCGACCTCCTTGAGCCGGCCGCGGAACTCCTCGCTCGGGAACACGCCGGGCTGGGTGCCCTGCGCACCCTCGAGGGTGCCGGGGTCGAAGTCCTCGCCGTAGTTCTGCATGTTGCCGTCGACGAAGTATGTCTTGGACATATCGAAGCCCTGGTTGACGAGCTCCTGGAGGATGAGCGGCGTCTGCGTGGTGAAGGCGATGATGGCGATGGCGTCCGGCTGGGTCGCCAGCACGTTGCCGACGATGGTGGAGAAGTTCTGCTCGGTGGGGTCGAACTCCTGCCCCACCTTGCCGTAGGTGACCGTGCCGCCGCCCTCCTCAACCACCTTCAGCACGACGTCGCGCAGCCCGGTGCCGTAGTCGTCGTTGAACACGAGGATGCCCACGTTGGCGGCGCCGTCGCTGATGATGAGGTTGCCGAGGACGTCGCCCTGGATGGTGTCCGGCGGGGCCGTGCGGAAGTAGAACTTGTCGTACCCCGACAGCTTCGCGACGGTGTTCGCCGGCGAGACCATGACGATCTGCGCGCCGACCACGTCGTCGATGACGTTCAGGGTGACCAGCGAGGAGGCCGCGCCGACGATGGCGTTGACCTTCTCACTAATCATCTCGGTGACTGACTGGGTGGACACCTGCGCGTTATCGGCGTCGGAGGAGTCCTTGTGGCTGACCTTCACATCGGCGCCGTTGACGCCCCCGGCCGCGTTGATCTCCTTGACGGCGAGGTCCACGCCGGCGATCTCGGGCGGGCCGAGCTGCGAGAGGGACCCGGTCTGCGGCAGCAGGGTGCCGATCAACAGCCCCCCGCCGGCCGGGTCGCCGCCGCCAGCATTGCCGCCGCCACCGGACCCGCACGCCGCGAGCGTCAGCGACACGGCCGCGACCACGGCCAGCGAGCGGAGGCCCGTCTTCGTCTGAGTCATGCCGTCTCCTTCGTCTCCCGAGTGCGGCGCGCGCCCGCGAGGCCCCTGCGCCCGTGCCGGGCCGGTTCGCCCGTGCGCGTCAACGTATTGACGACGCGTCCCCTTGTCAGGGGGATCCGGTCCGGTAATGTCACAGAACGGTCACGATTGTGACGCGCGTCACACGCGCGCCGGGTCGGAGCGATGAGGGAACGGCTTCGGTGCCGCTCGGTGCGACGGGGCGCGGAGAGGGGCGGCGTGGGCTCGGGTGGACGGCGTGGGGCAGGGACGCCTGGGGCCGGGGAGGCACGGCGACGGCCCGGTTCCGTGGGGAACCGGGCCGCGCGGGGGGACGCCGGGAGGCGTCCGGCCGTTACTTGGCGCCGACCTGCTCGATGACGGCGTCGGCGACCTCGCGCATCGTCAGGCGGCGGTCCATCGAGGTCTTCTGGATCCACCGGAAGGCCTCGGGCTCGCTGAGCCCCATCTTGGTCATGAGCAGACCCTTGGCGCGGTCCACGCGCTTGCGGGTCTCGAACTGCTCGGCGAGCGAGGCGACCTCGGCCTCGAGCGAGGTGATCTCCTGGTGGCGGGAGATGGCGATCTCCACCGCGGGCAGCAGGTCGGCGGGGGTGAACGGCTTGACCACGTAGGCCATCGCGCCGGCGTCGCGGGCCCGCTCGACGAGCTCCTTCTGCGAGAAGGCGGTGAGCATGACCACGGCGCAGGTGCGGTTGCCGATGATCCGCTCGGCGGCGGTGATGCCGTCCATGACCGGCATCTTGACGTCCATGACCACGACGTCGGGCTCGAGCTCGGTGGCCAGCGCGACAGCCTGCTCACCGTTGGCGGCCTCGCCCACGACGTCGAAGCCGGCCTCGGTCAGGCTCTCGACGATGTCCAGCCGGATGAGGGTCTCGTCCTCCGCGACGACCACGCGCCGGCGGACAGCCGGCTCCTCCTCGGCGCCAGCGGCCTCGGGGCCGGGCAGGTCGATGGGGACGGTGCCACCGTCGGGGGCGGTCGTCGTCTCGTCAGGGGCCTCGCTGCGCTTCTTCGTCGTCACGTGGGTCAGCCTATAGCGCCGGTCCCCGCGCGGGCCTGCGCGGACGCCGCCACGTGACGCGTTCAACAACGGCCGTGTGACGGGCGCGACAAGGTCGCGGTGCTCCCGGCGGGACTCGAACCCGCACGCCTCGCGGCGCCGCATTTTGAGTGCGGTGTGTCTGCCAGTTTCACCACAGGAGCTTCAGGCGGGCATCAGGTTACCGTGCCCGCGCGGGCGCCCCGGACGCCGTCCGGCGCAGCCTCGCGCGGCGCGCCGCGCGGGTCGTCGCGACTCAGGCGGGTGGTCCACCAGCCGCCCGTGACGGCAACACCCGCCCGCGGCGCGAGCGGTCGCTCGGCGGCCCGGAGGCGCGACGGCCGCCGTGGGCACCTCACCTACCCGGACGCGCAGCGGCGGGCGGCGCACCCGCGCCGCCCGCCGCCGGGACCGTCAGGCCTTGGTGTACGTCTCGCCGATCTTGTGCACGCGGATGGAGTTGGTCGAGCCGACCTTACCCGGGGGCATGCCGGCGACGATGACGACCCGGTCGCCCTCCTCGGCCAGCCCGGTGGTCTGCAGGAGCTGGTCGACCTGGTTGACCATGTCGTCGGTGTGGCTCACCGGGGGCACGGTGTAGGTCTGCACGCCCCAGCTGACCGCCAGCTGGTTGCGCACGTCGGTCGACGGCGTGAAGGCCAGCAGCGGGATGGGCGAGCGCAGCCGGGACATCCGGCGGGCGGAGTCGCCGGACTGGGTGAAGGTCACCAGGTACTTCGTCTCGAGCATCTCCCCGATGTCCGAGGCGGCCTTGGTGATGACGCCGCCACGGGTGTGCGGGCTCGAGCCCAGCGGGGCGATCCGCTCCCCGCCGTTCTCCTCGGTGTTCTCCACGATGCGGGCCATGGTGCGCACCGTCTCGATCGGGAAGTCCCCGACGGAGGTCTCGCCGGAGAGCATGACCGCGTCCGCGCCGTCGAGGATGGCGTTGGCGACGTCGGAGGCCTCGGCGCGGGTGGGCCGCGGGCTGTTGATCATCGACTCGAGCATCTGGGTGGCGACGATGACCGGCTTGGCGTTGCGCCGCGCGAGCTCGATGGCCCGCTTCTGCACCAGCGGCACCTGCTCGAGCGGCAGCTCGACGCCGAGGTCGCCGCGGGCGACCATGACGCCGTCGAACGCGTCCACCACCTCGACGAGGTTCTCCACGGCCTGGGGCTTCTCGATCTTGGCGATTACCGGGACCCGGCGCCCCTCCTCGTCCATGATCGCGTGGACGTCCTCGACGTCGGCGGCGGAGCGGACGAAGGACAGCGCGATCATGTCCGCGCCGATGTTCAGGGCCCAGCGCAGGTCCTCCTTGTCCTTCTCGGACAGGGCGGGCACCGACACGGCCACGCCGGGCAGGTTCAGCCCCTTGTGGTTGGACACCGGGCCGGGCACCTCGACCCTGGTGACGACGCGCGGGCCGTCCACCTCGAGGACGCGGACGGCGACCTTGCCGTCGTCGATGAGGATGCGGTCGCCGGGGTTGGCGTCGCCGGGCAGACCCTTGTAGGTCGTCGAGGCGATCTCGGCGTTCCCGGGGACCTCCTCGGTGGTGATCGTGAAGGTGTCGCCCTCGCGGAGGTTGACCTTGCCGTCGGCGAAGTTGCCCAGGCGGATCTTCGGGCCCTGGAGGTCGACGAGGACGGCGACGGCGCGGCCCGAGGCCTGTGCGGCGGCGCGGACGTTGCGGTAGACCGCCTCGTGCTCCTCGACGGCGCCGTGGGAGCGGTTGATCCGGGCGACGTCCATGCCGGCGTCCACCAGCTCCTGGACCTTCTCGGGGGACTCGGTGGCGGGGCCGATGGTGCACACGATCTTCGCTCTACGCATGGGCCCCAGCCTAGGGCCTGGCGGTCCCGGGCCGCCCGCGCGGGGTCCCAGTGGTGCCGCTCACCGGTGTGCTGCGCGGCACGGACGCCGACGGCCCGGCGACCCCGGATGACCGGGTGGCCGGGCCGTGGCGGGCGGCGCCGCGCGGGCGTCGCTCAGACCGAGACCGACACCGTCGAGGGCAGGATCGGGGCCGGAAGCTCCGTCTCCCCGCGCAGGTAGGCGTCGACGGCGGAGGCCGCCGACCGACCCTCGGCGATGGCCCACACGATGAGCGACTGGCCGCGTCCGGCGTCGCCGGCGACGTACACCCCCGGCACCGAGGTGGCGAAGGTCTCATCGCGCACGATGCGCCCGCGGGCGTCCCGCTCGACACCCAGCTGCTCGACCAGCCCGCCGGCCGGGACCCCGGAGAAGCCGAGCGCGAGCAGGACCAGCTGGGCGGGGATGATCCGCTCGGTGCCCTCGATGGGCACGGCCTGCCCCGAGGTGCGGTCGACGTCGACGAGGCGCAGGTGCGTGACCTGCCCCTCCCCCGCCGAGCCGTCGGAGAGGAGCTCGACCGTCGAGGCGCCGTAGGTGCGCTCGCCGTTCTCCTCGTGGGAGGTCGAGACGCGGTAGACCTTGGGGTAGGTCGGCCAGGGCTGGTTCGCCGGGCGCTCCTCCGGCGGGACGGGGTTGATGTCGATCTGGGTGATCGTGCGGGCCTGCTGGCGGGTGGCCGTGCCCAGGCAGTCCGAGCCGGTGTCGCCGCCGCCGATGATGACGACGTCCTTGCCGGTGGCGAGGATCTGGTCCGGCACCTCCTGGCCGGCGACCACCCGGTTGGCCTGGACGAGGTAGTCCATGGCGTAGTGGATCCCGCCGAGCTCGCGCCCGGGGACCGGCAGCTCGCGCGGCACGGTCGAGCCCATGGCGAGGATGACGGCGTCGTACCGCTCGAGCAGCTCCTGCCCGCTGAGCATGCCCTCGCCGCCGACGTCCACCGACGGGCGGAACCGGGTGCCCTCGGCCTCCATCTGGGCGATGCGCCGGTCGACCTGTGCGCGGGCCATCTTGAAGTCGGGGATGCCGTAGGTGAGCAGGCCGCCGATGCGGTCGTCGCGCTCGTAGACGGCCACGGTGTGCCCGGCCCGGGTGAGCTGCTGGGCGGCGGCCAGCCCGGCAGGGCCGGAGCCGATCACCGCGACGGTGGAGCCGGTGAGCCGCTCGGGGATAAGCGGCCGGATGAGGTCGCGGTCCCAGGCGTTGTCGGCGATGGACTGCTCGATGTTCTTGATGGTCACCGGGGGCTGGTTGATGCCCAGCACGCACGCCGTCTCGCACGGCGCGGGGCACAGCCGGCCGGTCCACTCCGGGAAGTTGTTGGTCGCGTGCAGCCGCTCGATGGCCCCGGCCCAGTCCTGGGTGCGGGTGAGCTCGTTCCACTCGGGGATGAGGTTGCCCAGGGGGCAGCCGTTGTGGCAGAAGGGCACGCCGCAGTCCATGCACCGGGCGGCCTGGCGCACGAGGGCCGGGGCGTCCTCCGCGCGGCGCTCGTAGACCTCCTTGTTGTCCATGATCCGCACCGGCACCGGCCGGCGGCGGGGCAGCTCCCGCTCGCGATGCTTCAGGAAACCCTGGGGGTCAGCCACGGGAAGCCTCCATGATGTTGGCCCACACGTCCGGCGAGCTCGGGTCGAGGCCGTCCTCGGCCGCCTTGACCAGGGCGGCGGAGACGGCGGCGTACTGGCGCGGGAGCACCTTGGTGAGGCGGGCGTCGAGGGTGTCGAGGTCCGCCAGCAGCTCGGCCGCCACGGCGGAGTCGGTCAGCTCCAGATGGCGGCGCAGCAGGTCGACGACGATCGCGTGGTCCTCGGCGTCCAGCGCGGACAGGATCAGCTCGCCGCCGGCCAGCGCCGGGGCGTTGACCTTGGCGGTGTCGAGGTCGAGGACGTAGGCGGTGCCGCCGGACATGCCGGCGCCCACGTTCCGGCCGGTGGGGCCGAGGATGAGCAGCGTGCCGCCGGTCATGTACTCGGCGGCGTGGTCGCCCACGCCCTCGACGACCAGCGTGGCCCCGGAGTTGCGGACCGCGAAGCGCTCCCCGGCCCGGCCGCGGAGGTAGATCTCCCCGGAGGTCGCGCCGTATGCGATGACGTTGCCCGCCACCACGTTGTCCTGGGCCGAGAAGACCGCCCTCTCGTCGGGGCGGACCACGATCCGGCCGCCGGAGAGGGACTTGCCGACGTAGTCGTTGGCGTCCCCCACCAGGCGCAGCGTGATGCCGCGGGGCAGCACCGCGCCGAAGGACTGGCCGGCCGAGCCGCGCAGGGTGATGTCGATGGTGCCGTCGGGCAGGCCCTCGGCGCCGTACCGCTTGGTCAGCTCGTGGCCGAGCATCGTGCCCACGGTGCGGTTGACGTTGCGCACGGGCAGGTCGGCCCGCACGTGCTCGCCGCCCTCCAGGGCGGGGCCGGCCAGGCGGATGAGCTCGTTGTCGAGCGCCTTCTCCAGCCCGTGGTCCTGGGCGCGTGCGTGGTGCCGCGCCGACCCGGGCCGGGGCTCCACCGGCGCGAGCAGCGGGCTGAGGTCGAGCCCGGAGGCCTTCCAGTGCTCCACCGCCTCGGCCGCGTCGAGCAGGTCGACCCGGCCGACGGCCTCGTCGATCGAGCGCAGGCCCAGGGCGGCGAGGAGCTCGCGCACCTCCTCGGCGATGAACTCGAAGAAGGTCACCACGTGCTCGGCCTTGCCGGTGTACCGCTTGCGCAGCTCGGGGTTCTGGGTGGCCACCCCCACCGGGCAGGTGTCCAGGTGGCACACCCGCATCATGATGCAGCCCTCGACCACCAGCGGGGCGGTGGCGAAGCCGAACTCCTCCGCCCCGAGCAGCGCGGCGACGAGGACGTCGCGGCCGGTCTTCATCTGCCCGTCGGCCTGGACGACCACCCGGTCGCGCAGGTCGTTGAGCACGAGGGTCTGCTGGGTCTCGGCCAGGCCGATCTCCCACGGGGCGCCCGCGTGCTTGAGCGAGGTCAGCGGCGCCGCGCCCGTGCCGCCGTCGTGCCCGGAGATCAGGACCACGTCGGAGTGCGCCTTGGCGACGCCGGCGGCCACCGTGCCCACGCCGATCTCGCTGACCAGCTTGGTGTGGATCCGCGCCGCCGGGTTGGCGTTCTTGAGGTCGTGGATCAGCTGGGCCAGGTCCTCGATCGAGTAGATGTCGTGGTGCGGCGGCGGGGAGATCAGCCCGACGCCGGGCGTGGAGTGCCGGGTGTGCGCCACCCACGGGTAGACTTTGTGCGCGGGCAGCTGGCCGCCCTCGCCGGGCTTGGCGCCCTGGGCGATCTTGATCTGGATGTCGTCGGCGTTGGTGAGGTAGTCCGCCGTCACGCCGAAGCGGCCCGAGGCGACCTGCTTGATGGCCGAGCGCCGCCGCGGGTCGTGCAGCCGGTCGGTGTCCTCGCCGCCCTCGCCGGTGTTCGACTTCCCGCCGAGGATGTTCATCGCGATCGCCAGGGTCTCGTGCGCCTCGGCGGAGATCGAGCCGTAGCTCATCGCGCCGGTGGAGAAGCGCTTGACGATCGCGCTGACCGGCTCGACCTCCTCCAGCGGCACCGGGGCGCGCTCGCCGGTCTTGAGCCGGAGCAGGCCGCGCAGCGTCATGAGGCGGCGGGACTGCTCGTTGACGCCCTCGGTGTACTTGCGGAAGACGTCGTAGCGGCGGGTCTTCGTGGAGTGCTGCAGCCGGAAGATCGTCTCGGGGTCGAACAGGTGCGGCTCGCCCTCGCGGCGCCACTGGTACTCCCCGCCCATGCGCAGCGTGCGGTGGGCCGGGGAGATGCCCGAGTGCGGGTAGGCGGTGGCGTGCCGGGCGGCGACCTCGGCGGCGATGACGTCGAGGCCGACGCCGCCCAGCGGGGTCGGCGTGCCGGTGAAGTAGGCCTCCACGAGGTCCTCGGACAGGCCGATCGCCTCGAAGACCTGCGCGCCGCGGTAGGAGGCCACGGTGGAGATGCCCATCTTCGACATGACCTTGAGCACGCCCTTGCCCAGGCCCTTGATGAGGTTCCTCACCGCCTGCTGCGGGGTCACCCCGCGCACGACGCCGGAGCGCACCAGGTGCTCGACGCTCTCCATGGCGAGGTAGGGGTTGACGCAGGCGGCGCCGTAGCCGATGAGCAGGGCCACGTGGTGGACCTCGCGGACGTCGCCGGCCTCGACGATGAGCGAGATCCTCGTGCGGGTGCGCCGGCGCAGGGTGTGGTGGTGCACCGCGGAGGTGAGCAGCAGCGACGGGATCGGCGCCAGCGCCGCGGTGGAGTCGCGGTCGGACAGCACGATGACGTTGTGGCCCTGCTCGATCGCGGCGTCGACCTCGGCGAAGATCTCCTCCAGCCGGGCGTGCAGGCCGGCGCCGCCGCCGGCGACCGGGTAGAGCCCGGCGATGGTCGCCGCGGAGAAGTGGTTCCCCTTCCGCGGGGTCTGGGCGATGTGCTTGATCTTGGCGAGCTGGTCGTTGTCGATGGTCGGGAAGGGCACGACGAGCTTGCGGGCGTGCTCGGGGCCGTCCTCCAGGATGTTCGGCTCGGGGCCGATCGCCCCGCCCAG
Source organism: Georgenia ruanii (assembly GCF_009193175.1). GTDB lineage: Bacteria > Actinomycetota > Actinomycetes > Actinomycetales > Actinomycetaceae > Georgenia > Georgenia ruanii. The sequence continues at coordinate 9,018 of NZ_VUKE01000022.1, forward strand.
CGCGGTGACGAGCTCCTCGCGGATGGCGTCCAGCGGCGGGTTGGTCACCTGCGCGAAGAGCTGGGAGAAGTAGTCGAACAGCAGGCGCGGCCGGGCGGAGAGCACCGCCACCGGGGTGTCGGTCCCCATGGAGCCGAGCGCCTCGGCGCCGGTGGCCGCCATCGGCGCGAGGAGGAGGCGCAGCTCCTCCTCCGTGTAGCCGAAGGTCTGCTGACGGCGGATCACCGAGAGCCGGGAGTGGTCGACGTGGTCGCGCTCGGGCAGGTCCTCGAGGTGGACCAGCCCCTCGTCCAGCCACTGCTGGTAGGGGTGCTGGTCCGCCAGGGTCCGCTTGATCTCCTCGTCCTCGACGATGCGGCCGGAGCCGGTGTCGACGAGGAACATCCGGCCGGGCTCGAGCCGGCCCTTGCGCATCACCCGCGCCGGGTCGAGGTCGAGGACGCCGGACTCCGAGGCGAGCACGACGAGCCCGTCGGCGGTGACCCAGTAGCGCCCGGGGCGCAGGCCGTTGCGGTCCATGACGGCGCCGATGAGGGTGCCGTCGGTGAAGGTCATCGCGGCCGGGCCGTCCCAGGGCTCCATAAGGGTGGACTGGTACTCGTAGAACGCCCGCAGCCCCGGGTCCATCGAGTCGTGGTTCTGCCACGCCTCGGGGATCATCATGAGCACCGCCTCGGGCAGCGCGCGGCCGGCCAGGTGCAGCAGCTCGAGCACCTCGTCGAAGGTCGCCGAGTCGGAGCCACCGGGGGTGCAGATCGGCAGCAGCGGCGCGAGGTCGCCGAGCGCGGCCGAGGCGAGCACGCCCTCGCGGGCGGCCATCCAGTTGCGGTTGCCGCGCACGGTGTTGATCTCGCCGTTGTGCGCCACCAGCCGGAACGGCTGGGCCAGCGGCCACGACGGGAACGTGTTGGTCGAGAAGCGCGAGTGGACCAGGGCCAGCTCGCTGGCGAAGCGCTCGTCGGAGAGGTCGGGGAAGAACGGGCGCAGCTGGCCGGTGGTGAGCATGCCCTTGTAGACGAGGGTGCGCGCCGAGAGGGAGGCGAAGTACAGGCCGAGCTCACGCTCGACCCGCTTGCGCACCCGGAAGGCGAGCCGCTCGAGGGCCAGGCCCGTGGAGGCGCCGTCGGCGAGGAACAGCTGCCGGAAGGTCGGCATGGTGGCCAGCGCGCTGGGACCGATCATCGACGCGTCGACCGGCACCTCGCGCCAGCCGAGCACGGCCAGCCCCTCCTCGGCGGCGATGCCCTCGATGCGGCGCACGGCCTCGGCCCGCTCGGTCTCCTCCGCGCCGGGCCCGGGCAGGAAGGCCGTGCCGACGGCGTAGGCGCCGGCCGCGGGCAGGTCGACGTCGACCACGGCGCGCAGGAAGGCGTCGGGCACCTGGGTGAGCAGGCCCGCGCCGTCGCCGGTGTTCTCCTCCGCGCCCACAGCGCCGCGGTGGTCGAGGTTGAGCAGGGCCGTCAGCGCCGCCTCGACGATGTCCCGCCCCGGGCTGCCGCGCAGGGTCGCGACGAAGGCCACGCCGCACGCGTCGTGCTCGTGGGCCGGGTCGTACAGACCGTGGCGGGCCCGGGTGTGAAACGGACTGGGCGCCTGAGCTGGTTCCATCCGCGTGTCGTCCTCACCGCGAAGACCCCTGACGGACCCCCGCATCGTCGAGCTGAGTGGTGGTTGGGTCGCCGTCGTCCCGATGGTGGCGCGATATTACTGCCTGATGACCAGGAGGTAACACAACGTGTCCACATTTTTGACACCGGGCCGCCCGCCGCCGCGGACGACGCGTCCAGACAAGCCGCGAGGATGGGGGCTGTCAAGTCGCACGGGCCCCCGACTGTCAACGTTGTCAGGCCCGTGGAGCGGCGCGTGGCCGCGGGTCACATCGACTGTCGCAGGGGCCGCGGGGCCTCGGGCTGTGAGGGCGTCGTGGGCGCGAGCGGGCCTGGGCACCTCCTCGAACTGCTGGGACCCGCGGTTACTCACTGGCGCCGCCGTGCCCGCTTGCCGTCCGGTACGACCCAACGCGCAGGCGTCGGCCGAGCCAGCAGGTTTCGCTCCTCGCGGGCGGCGTCACGGGCCGAACCACCGAGCCAGCAGGCCGCTCGACGCCGTCCGGGGCTGAACCAGCGAGTTGGCACGCCACTCGGGGCTGTCCGGGGCCAAACCAGCGAGGTGGGCAAGCCGTCCAGCGGTTTTGCGCCCAGGCAGCGTGTTCGCCGCCGCTTCCTCACCGCGGCGCGCCTACCTCCTGCGGACTGGCCCGAGCGGGCTGCGGTCTCAGCCGCGGCCGGAGACGTCCTCGTCGGCAGACGCCGAGGGGACGTCCTCGTCGGCAGACGCCGAGGGGGCGTGCTCCTCGCCCGGCGCTCGCGCGCCACCCGGTGCACCTGCGACCTGCCCGTCCACCTCCGCGCCAGGGACCGGTGCGGGCTCCGCGGCGACGGTGACGGTCGACGTGGGCTCCTGCCCGTCGTCGGTCCCGGCGACGGTGCCCTCGACCGGTTCCCGGCCCGGCAGCCACAGGCTCTCCGGCACCCCGCGGGTGCGCCGGCCGATGACCACGAAGAAGGCGAGGGCCACGAGGAAGATGAGGATCGACGTCCACACGTTCAGCCGCAGGCCGAGGACGATCTCGGCGGTGTCGATGCGCAGGTACTCGATCCACACCCGGCCCAGGGTGTAGAGCATGACGTAGAGCCAGAACACCCGGCCGTGACCCAGCCGGAACCGGCGCTCCGCCCACACCAGCACGCCGACCATGGCGAGGTTCCACACCAGCTCGTAGAGGAACGTCGGGTGGAACAGAGTGCCGGAGGGATACCCCGGGACGAGGTGGGCGTCGTCGATCCGCAGCCCCCACGGCAGGGTGGTGGCCTTGCCGTAGAGCTCCTGGTTGAAGTAGTTGCCCAGCCGGCCGATGGCCTGGGCGACGAGCAGCCCGGGCGCGAGGGCATCGGCGAACGGTGCCAGGCGCAGCCCACGGCGGCGCAGGCCCAGCCAGGCCCCCACCGCGCCCAGCGCGACGGCGCCCCAGATGCCCAGCCCGCCGTTCCAGATCGCGAAGGCGTTCCACGGGTTGCCGCCCGGGCCGAAGTACGGCTCCGGGGTCGTGACGACGTGGTAGAGCCGCGCCCCCACGATGCCGAACGGCACCATCCAGAACACCACGTCGATGGCGGTGTCCTTGGGGCCGCCCTTGGCGGTGTAGCGCCGGTCGAGGATCCACCAGGCCGCCACCCCGCCGAGCAGGATCGCCAGCGCGTAGGCTCGCACCGGCAGCGGGCCCAGCTGCCAGACCCCCTGGGGCGGGCTGGGCAGGGCGGCGAGGACGGCGGAGGTCAGCACGCGTGCAGACTATCCGCTCGCCACGCCCGCCCCCGCCGCCGACCGCCGCCGAGCGCTGTCAGCCGCCGTGCGCGCCGGTGGCCAGCTCCTCGGTGAGCGCGGTGAGGTCGCGCAGCCCGGCGGCGGTGTCGCCGTCGGGGCGCATGAGGGTCCGCACCAGCGCCGAGCCGACGATGACGCCGTCGGCGTACTGGGCGATCTCGGCCGCCTGCGCCCGGTTGGACACCCCGAGGCCCACGCACACCCGCGGCTCGCCGCCGGCCTCGCGGGTGCGGGCGACCAGCCCACGCGCGTGGGTGTCCACCGCGGTCCGGGCGCCGGTGACGCCCATGGTGGAGGCGGCGTAGACGAAGCCGCGGCAGGCGCCGGCGGTCAGCCGCAGCCGCGCGTCGGTCGAGCTCGGCGCCACGAGGAAGACCCGGTCGAGCCCGTGCGCGTCGGAGGCGGCGATCCACTCCCCCGCCTCGTCCGGGATCAGGTCGGGGGTGATGAGGCCGGCCCCGCCGGCCGCGGCGAGGTCGCGCGCGAAGCGGTCCACGCCGTAGCGGTACACCGGGTTGTAGTAGGTCATGACCAGCACCGCGGCGCCGGTCTGGGCGACCTGCTCGACGGCGCGCAGCACGTCGGCGGTGCGGGTGCCGCCGTCGAGCGCGGCCTGGGTGGCCCGCTGGATGGTCTCGCCGTCCATGCCCGGGTCGGAGTAGGGCAGCCCGAGCTCGATGACGTCGGCGCCGGCCGCGACGAGCTGGCGGGCGGCCCGGACGGAGGTGTCGACGTCGGGGAAGCCGACCGGGAGGTAGCCGACGAGGGCCGCTCCCCCGCGAGCCTTGGCAGCGTCGATCGCCGCCGCGGTCTTGGACGCGGTCGCCGCGCCGGTGGTCGTCATGCTCACAGCTCCACGCTCCCGGTGGCCTCGTAACCCGCACCGTCCACGGCGCCGGTCTTCGCCGCGTCCTCGGGCCCGGCGGCCTCCGGCACGGCGCCCTCGTGCTGGTCGGCGTCGAGGAGGTGGAACCAGGCCGCGGCCGTCTCCACGTCCTTGTCCCCGCGCCCGGAGAGGTTGACCAGGATGGTCGGGGCCGGCTGCCCGGCGGCCGCGGCCTCCTTTCCGATGCGGATGGCCCCGGCGAGGGCGTGGGCGCTCTCGATGGCCGGGATGATGCCCTCGGTGCGGCACAGCAGCCGGAACGCCTCCATGGCCTCGCTGTCCGTGACCGGCTGGTACTCGGCGCGGTGGATGCTGGCCAGCCAGGAGTGCTCGGGGCCCACGCCGGGGTAGTCCAGGCCGGCGGAGATGGAGTGGGACTCCACCGTCTGACCGTCCTCGTCCTGGAGCAGGAAGGTGCGCGCGCCGTGCAGCACGCCGGGGGTGCCGCCGGTGATCGAGGAGGCGTGCCGCCCGGTCTCGACGCCGTCACCGGCCGCCTCGAGGCCCACCAGGCGCACGCCGTCGTCGTCGAGGAAGGCGTTGAAGATGCCGATGGCGTTCGAGCCGCCGCCCACGCAGGCGCACACGACGTCGGGCAGCGCGCCCGTGAGGTCCAGCACCTGCTGGCGGGCCTCCTCGCCGATGATCTTCTGCAAGTCGCGGACCATCGCGGGGAACGGGTGCGGGCCCGCGGCGGTGCCGAAGATGTAGTTGGTGGTCTCCACGTTGGTCACCCAGTCGCGGAAGGCCTCGTTGATGGCGTCCTTGAGCGTCCGCGAGCCGGTGGCGACGCCGACGACCTCGGCGCCGAGCAGGCGCATGCGGGCGACGTTGAGCGCCTGGCGGCGCATGTCCTCCTCGCCCATGTAGATCGTGCACTCCAGGCCGAGCAGGGCGGCGGCGGTGGCGGTGGCCACCCCGTGCTGGCCGGCGCCGGTCTCGGCGATGACCCGCCGCTTGCCGACCTTGCGGGTGAGCAGCGCCTGGCCGAGGACGTTGTTGATCTTGTGCGAGCCAGTGTGGTTGAGGTCCTCGCGCTTGAGGATGACCCGCGCGCCGCCGGCGTGCTCGGCGAAGCGGGGCACCTCGGTGATGATGCTGGGCCGGCCGGTGTAGGTGCGGTTGAGGCGGTCCATCTCGGCGAGGAACGCCGGGTCGACCTTGAGCTCCTCCCAGGCGGCGGTGAGATCGTCGAGCGCCGCGACGAGCGCCTCGGCGACGAACCGGCCGCCGAAGTCGCCGAAGTAGGGGCCCGGAGCCTCGGCGAGGTGCTCGGGGAGCGTGACCGGCCGGGTGCTCTCGGTGTGCTGCTCGCTCACTTGCGCACCGCCCGCAGGGACGGGTGGGAGCCGGCGGCGACCATGTCGGCCACCGCCTGGCGGGGGTTGCCGGTGGTCACCAGCGCCTCGCCGACCAGGACCGCGTCGGCCCCGGCGCGGGCGTAGTCGAGCACGTCGTGCGGCCCGCGAACGCCGGACTCGGCGACCTTGATGACCCCGCTCGGCACGACGTCGACGACCTGGCTGAACACCGCACGGTCGACGGTGAGGGTGTGCAGGTTGCGCGCGTTGATGCCCAGGACCCGGGCGCCGGCGTCCAGCCCGCGCTGCGCCTCCTCGCGGTCGTGGGCCTCGACCAGCGCGGTCATGCCCAGGGAGTGGACCCGCTCGATCAGCGAGACGAGCACCTCCTGCTCGAGGGCGGCGACGATGAGGAGCACGAGGTCGGCCCCGAACGCCCGCGCCTCCCACACCTGGTAGGGGGTGACGACGAAGTCCTTGCGCAGCACCGGGATGTCCACCGCCGCGCGCACCGCGGCGAGGTCCTCCAGGGAGCCGCCGAAGCGGCGCCGCTCGGTCAGGCAGGAGATGACGCTCGCCCCGCCGGCCTCGTACTCCGCGGCGAGGCCCGCCGGGTCGGCGATCTCGGCCAGCGCGCCCTTGGACGGGCTCGAGCGCTTGACCTCCGAGATGATCGTCACCTCGCCGTGCTCGCCGCGCAGCGCGGCGACGCCGTCCTTCGCGCCCACCTGGCGCTGGGCCATCTCCTTGAGGACGTCCAGCGGACGCTGTGCCTCGCGCTCGGCGAGGTCCTCGCGGACCCCGGCGACGATGTCTTCCAGCACGGTCACGGTGCCGTCTCCCCTCGTTGTCGTCCCGCCCATGGTAGGCCGGGCCGCCGACACCCCCGGACGGCGTCCGCGGTGGGGGACGCCGGGCGCCGCGGTGGCGCTCCTTCCGGGGTGGCAGCTCCGCGGCCGGGCGACGGTCCCCGGGGACGGCGACGCCCCGCCCGGGGCCGGGCGGGGCGTGGCGCGGGGGGCGTCAGGTCGCGCGCGTCAGAGGGACTCGAGGCCGGAGGTCCCGTACGTGCCGAGGAAGGCCGCGAGCCCGATGATGACCACGATGCCCAGCAGGATCTGGACGGCACCGACGACGATCGCCGCGATCGACATGCCGCGGTTGGTCGCCTGGCCCGCGTTCGCGGCGCGCAGGCCGAGGATGCCGAGCACGAGACCGACGATGCCGCCGAAGCCGGCGATGACGTTGAGCCCGGGGATGAAGGAGCCCACGATGCCGACGATCGAGGCGATGAGCCCGATGGTGCCGAGGTTGTTCTTCTCCGCGGTCGGCCCGTACGCGCCCGCGCCGTAGGGCTGGCCGTACTGCTGCGCCGGGGAGGGCTGGCCGAAGCCGTCGCCGTAGGCCGGCTGCTGGGTGTACGCGCCGTATGCGGGCTGGCCGGACGCCGGCTGCTGGGCGTAGGCGCCGTAGGCGGGCTGGCCGGACGCCGGCGGCTGATCGTCGCGCGGCGCCTGCGGGATGCGCTGGCCGTAACGCGGTTCGTCGGAGGGCTGGTTCTCCCCCGCCATCAGGCGGAGTACCAGTCGCGCTGGTCGGTGTGCACGCCGGCGGTCGCCGGCTGGCCCAGCCCCATGCCGCGCATCACCAGGCTGAGGACGGCCCCACCGACGGTGAGGACGACCCCGACGATCACCACGACCTGGTTGCTCAGCATCAGGCCGAGGCCGGTGACCAGGAAGCCCAGGCACACGCACCACATGAGGACCCACGCGGCCTTCGTCCGGCCGTGGTTGGCGAACGGCGCGGCCGGGGGCAGCGTGTAGGTCTCCGGCTCGGGCGTCTGTGGCATGTCTTCTCTTCCCTTTCACGGGCTGTCAGCGGTATAGGGCTCACCCTAGCGGGAAAGCGCGGCTCCCCGCCGCGCCCGGCCACGCGCGCCCTCACGGCGGCGTGGCGCGAGCGTCGTCGTCAGCGGGGCGCCGGCGGCTCGTGGTCCTCGCCGGACGGGGCCTCGTCGCCACCGGAGGGGTCCTCGCCCCGGCCCAGGGCGTCCCAGTCGTCCATGGCCCGTGTCCGCGCGTCCCGGGCCGCGCTCGGGGCGGCGCCCGGGGCCGACGTCCCGGGCGCCGTCGTCCGCTCGAAGCGTCGTCCCCCGCTCTGCCAGGCCCGCCCGCGCACCAGCGTGAGCGCGCCCAGCACCGCCAACGCGGCGGCCACCACGAGCGCCGCCCAGGGCCAGGGGGTCACGTGGGCCGTGCCGGACAGCTGCGGCACGCCGCTGACCTGCGCGGCCTCGGCGAGGGCGGGCGCCGTCGGGTCCTGGAGGAAGCCGACCACCGCCGCCGCCACGAGCGCCGCGGCGCCGATCAGCACCACGCCGCCGACGGCGACGGCGACCCGGCGCCCGATCGCCACGGTCAGCGCGGCGGCCCCGACGACGAGCGCGGCCGCGGTCAGCGCCGGGGTGGCGCCCGCGCCGGTCACGCTCACCGGCCGGACGTCGATGACAGTGGCCACCTCCCCGCGCACCCACGGCAGCCCGCCGAGGGCGAGGAGCAGCACCGCGAGGCCGAGGGCGGCCAGCACCACCGCGCGGCGGGTGACCCGCCCCGGCGTCCCGCCCGGGCCCGCCGGCCCCGAGCCGGGCGCGGCGCCGGCGTCGGTCACGGCCGCGCCCCGGCGCGGTCGGCCAGCGGGCGCAGCCCGGCCGCCACCTGGATCGCGCGGACCGCCGCGGCGGCCTTGTTGCGGGTCTCCTCGTACTCGGTGGCGGGCACCGAGTCGGCGACGATCCCGGCGCCGGCCTGGACCGAGGCACGGTGGCCGCGGATGACGGCGGTGCGGATGGCGATGGCCATGTCGAGGTTCCCGGCGAAGTCGAAGTACCCCACCACCCCGCCGTACACGCCGCGGCGGGCCGGCTCGAGGGCGTCGATGAGCTCGATCGCCCGGGGCTTGGGCGCCCCGGAGAGGGTCCCGGCCGGGAAGGTCGCGGTGAGGCAGTCCAGCGCGCTCGTGGCGTCCCGCTGCCGGCCCTGCACGGTCGAGGAGATGTGCATGATGTGGCTGAACCGCTTGATCTCCATGAGCTCGACCACCTCGACGGTCTCCGGCCGGCACACCTTGGTCAGGTCGTTGCGGGCCAGGTCGACGAGCATGACGTGCTCGGAGATCTCCTTCGGGTCCGCCAGCAGCTCCTCGGCCAGGGCCCGGTCCTCCGCCTGGGTCGCCCCGCGCGGACGGGACCCGGCGATGGGGAAGGTCGTGACCGTGCCGTCCTGGACGTGCACGAGGGTCTCCGGGCTGGAGCCGACGACGGCGAACGTGCCGGCGGCGCCGCCCGAGGCGTCCTCGCGAGCCACGCCGTCGCCCGCCGGGCCGTCGGGGTCGGCGAGCTGGAGGTAGTACATGTACGGCGAGGGGTTGATGGTGCGCAGCACCCGGTAGACGTCGAGCGGGTCGGCGGCGCAGTCGATGTCCAGGCGCTGGGAGAGCACCACCTGGAAGACCTCGCCGTCGTAGATCGCCTGCTTGGCGGCGAGCACGGCGGTCTCGAAGTCCTCGCGCGGCGTCCGGAACCGCAGCTCCGGCTCCTCGGCCGCCACCCGCACGGCGGCGGCCGTGGTGGCCGGGCGCAGCAGCGCCGCCTCCATCGCGTCGAGCCGGGCGACGGCGTCGGCGTGGGCGGCGTCGACCCGCTGGGAGGTGTTGTCGAAGTTCACCGCGTTGGCGATGAGCCACACGGACCCGTCGTGGTGGTCCACCGCCGCCATGTCGGTGGCCAGGCACAGCGCCACCTCGGGGGTGTCGTGCTCCACGGGCGCCTGGGCGCGCAACGTCGGCTCCCACTGGCGCAGCACGTCCCAGCCCAGCGAGCCGACCAGCCCGCCCGTGAGCGGCGGCAGACCCGGGATGGCGGGGGTGGCCAGCTCGGCGAGCGCGGCGCCGAGGACGTCCAGGACCGGCCCGGCGGCCGGGATGCCGACGGGGACGTCGCCGTGCCACACCGCGTGTCCGTCCCGGCTCGTCAGGGTGGCCCGGGAGGCGGCGCCGACGAAGGACCAGCGCGACCACGCGCCGTCGTGCTCGGCGGACTCGAGGATGAAGGTGCCCGGGCGCCCGCCGGCCAGCTGGCGGTACAGGCCCACGGGGGTGACGTCGTCGGCGAGGAGGCGGCGGACCACCGGGATGACCCGCCGGTCGGCGGCCATCTGCCGGAACTCGGGCAGGGTGGGCCAGGTCTCGCCCCACTCCACCCGGGGGGTGCTCAGGTAGGTGGTCTCCGTGCTCATGCGTCCGCCTCCGCGACGACGGCGCCGAGGTCGCCGCCGGCCTCGAAGCAGGTGCGGGTGCCGGTGTGGCAGGCGGGCCCGACCTGGTCGACCCGGACCAGCAGGGTGTCGCCGTCGCAGTCCAGCGCCACGGACTTCACGTGCTGGGTGTGCCCGGAGGTGTCCCCCTTGCGCCAGTACTCCTGCCGCGAGCGCGACCAGTACCACGCGCGCCCGGTGGTGAGGGTGCGGGCGAGCGCCTCGTCGTCCATCCAGCCAACCATGAGCACCTCGCCGGTGTCGTGCTGCTGGACGACGGCGGCGACGAGGCCGTGGTCGTCGCGCTTGAGGCGGGCGGCGATGGCGGGATCGAGGGAGGTCTGCACCGCTCGATCTTGCCACGCGGGCGCGCCGCGGCGCCGACGCCGTCCGCGCCGGGAGGCTACGCCGTCTGGGTGACCCAGGAGCGGTGCATCCGCGCGTACGTCCCGCCGGCGGCCGCCAGGTCGGGGTGGGTGCCGACCTCGACGACGCGCCCGTCGTCGACCACGACCACGAGGTCGGCGCTCTCGGCGGTGGCGAGGCGGTGCGCGACCGTCACCGACGTGCGCCCGGCGGTGAGCCGGTCGAGCGCGCGGCTGACCCGGGTCTCGGTGGCCGGGTCGACGGCGGAGGTGGCCTCGTCGAGCAGGAGGACGCCCGCGCCGGCGAGGTAGGCGCGGGCGAGCGCGACGAGCTGGCGCTCCCCCGCCGACAACGACTCCCCGCGCTGGCCGACCGGGGTGTCCAGGCCGGCGGGCAGCGTGTCCGTCCACGCCTCCAGGCCCAGGGCGGCGACGGCGTGGCGCACCCGGTCGGGGCCGGCGGGCGCGGGCCCGTAGGCGATGTTCTCCGCCAGGGTGCCGTCGAAGAGGAAGCCCTCCTGGGGCACGAGCACCACCCGGGCGCGCAGGTCGCGCAGGGCCAGGTCGCGCAGGTCGACGCCGTCGAGGAGCACCCGCCCGGCCGTGGGGTCCATGAGCCGGGCGAGGAGCTTGACCAGGGTGGTCTTCCCCGAGCCGGTGCGACCGACGACCGCCACCCGCGCGCCGGCGGGGATGACGAGGTCCACGCCGTGGAGCACCTCGGGACCGCCGGGGTAGGCGAAGCGGACCCCGCGCAGCTCCAGGCGGCCCGGGCCGGGCGGCGCCGTGGTGGGCCGGACCGGGTCGGTGACCTCGGCGGGGGTCTCGAGCACCGCGATGACCCGGCGCCAGCCGGCGACGGCGTTCTGCAGCTCGTTGAGCATCTCGGTGGCGTTCTGCACCGGCCCGGTGAACATCTGGACGAGGAAGAGGACGGCGAGCAGCGCGCCGACGCTCAGCTGCCCGGCCGCGCCGAGCAGGGTGCCCGCGACGACGACGGCGGCCAGGGCCACCCCGGAGAGCACCACCCCGGAGGAGAACGCCAGCGACACCCGGGTCTGCGCGCGCACCGCCGCGCCGCGGTGGGCGCGCACCGCGTGGTCGATGCGCCGCTGGGTGCGCCGCGCCGCCCCGTAGGCGCGGATCGTCTCGGCGCCGACCACGGACTCGCCGACCGCGGCGAGCATCGCGCCCACCCGGACCCGCACCTCGGCGTAGGCGGCGGAGATGGCCCGCTGGGCGCGGGGGGCCAGCACGGCCATGGGGGCGAAGCACAGCCACACGAGCAGGGCCAGCCGCCAGTCGTACAGGACCATCGCGACGGTGGCGAGCAGCAGCTGGGCGGCGTTGAGCAGGAGCGTGAGCCCGCCGCGCTGGACGAAGGTGGAGATGGTGTCGACGTCGGAGGTGACCCGGGAGACCAGGGCGCCGCGCCGCTCGGCGGACTGGGTCAGGGCCGAGAGGTCGTGGACGTGGCGGAAGGTCCGCACCCGCAGCTGGGCCAGGCCCCGCTCGCTGGTGCGGTACAGCCGCACGTTGACCAGGGCGCTGGCCTGCCCGGTGAGGAGCAGGACGGCGAGGCCGACGGCGCACACCGCCAGCACGCGCCCGACGTCGGGCCCGCCGGGGGCGAGGACGCCGTGGTCGGTGGCCTGCTGGATGGTCACCGGCACGACCATCCGCCCGGCCGTGGCGACCAGGGCGAGCAGCACCGTGGCGGTCAGGCCGTCGGTCAGGGCCGGGGAGAGCTGGACGCCGCGCCGGACGGTGCCGACGACGCCGAGGTCGCTGGCGGAGGAGATCCGGGCGCTCACCGGGCCCCCTCCCGAGCGCCGGCGTCGGCGTCGGCGTCGGCGTCGGCCTCCAGGGCGGCCTCGGCGGCCCGCCGGGCGTAGGCGGTGACCAGGTCGCGGTAGCCGGGGTCGCGGGCGACGAGGTCGGCGTGCCGGCCGGCGTCGACCACGCGGCCGGCGTCGAGGTGGACGATCTCGTCGGCGAGCGCGATGGTCGCCGGCCGGTAGGCGACCAGCAGCACCGTGCACCCGCCCACCCCGCGCAGCCCGGCGAGGATCTCCTGCTCCACCACGGGGTCGACGGCGGAGGTGGCGTCGTCGAGGACGAGCAGCCGGGGGCGGCGCACGAGCGCCCGGGCGAGGGCCAGGCGCTGGCGCTGCCCGCCCGAGAGGGTGGCGCCGCGCTCGCCCACCACCGTGTCCAGGCCGGCGGGCAGCGCCCGGACGAAGCCCTCGGCCCGCGCGGTGCGCAGCGCCGCCCACACCGCGGCGTCGTCGAACCGGCCGGCGTCCTCGAGGGTGACGTTGCCGCGCACGGTGTCGTCGAAGACGAAGGTCGACTGGCCGACGAGGGCCACCGCCGCCGTCCGGGCGGCGGGGTCGAGGTCGCGGGCGTCGGTGCCGTCGAGCAGGACCCGGCCGCCGGTGGGGTCGAGGAGGCGGGCGACGACCGCGGCGAGGGTGGACTTGCCGGCGCCGGTGGCGCCGACGAGGGCGACGGTGCGGCCCGCGGCCGCGTGCAGCGAGACGTCGTGGAGGAGGTCGACGACCGGTGCGGGTCCGTCGGGCGCCGGCGGCGCGCCACCACCGGTCGGCGCGCCGGCGCCGCCGTCCGCCCGGTGCCCGGGCCCGGCGAGGTCCTCGGGCCGGGCGCCGCGCAGCCGCGCCGGCACGGTGACGGTGACGCCCTCGAGCCGCAGGTCCACGGCGCCGTCGCCGGGGAGCGCGGCGCGGCCGGACGCCTGGGCCCCGGTGGCGTCGATGACCCGGGCGATGCGGTCGTAGCCGACCAGCGAGCGGGGGATCTCGCCGAGCAGGAAGCCGATGGCCCGCACCGGCATCGTCATGACGGTGAGCAGGTAGGCGATGGTGACCACGTCGCCGGTGGCGGCGAGGCCGGCGCGCACCCGCCAGGCGCCGACCGCGACGACGGCGAGGGTGGCCGCGGAGGGCAGCAGCTCGACCACGGGGTCGAACACGGACCTGATGCGGCCCATGGCGATGTTGGCGTCGCGCAGCGCCGCGGTGCGGTCGGCGAAGCGGGCCTCCTCGATGTCCGCGGTGCCCAGGGACTTCACGAGCAGCGCCGCGTCGAAGCTCTCGTGGGCGACGTCGGCGACCTCGGCGCGCAGGCGCTGGGCGCCGGCGGCCGCCGGGGCCATCCGCCGCCGGTAGACGCCGTTGGCGAGGACGACCAGCGGCAGCACGCCCACCCCGACCACGCCGAGGACCGGATCGACGGCGATCATCGCCACCGCGGCGACGACCAGCATGACCGCCACCCCCAGCGCCCACGGGAAGACGAAGAACACGCCGGCGGCGGCCTCGGCATCGGCGTTGGCGTTGGAGAGCAGCTGGCCGGTGGGGTGGCGGCGGTGCCAGCTCATCGGCAGGCGCAGGTACTGGCGGGTCACCCGCAGCCGGTGCGCCGCCTGCACCTCGTAGGCGGCCCAGCCGGCGTAGATGCGGCGGAGCGCGACGCCGACGGCGGTGAGCACCCCGACGAGCAGGAGCAGGCCGCCGGCGGCCCACAGGGGGCCGGCGTCGACCTGACCGGTGGTCAGCGCCGGGACGACGACCCGGTCGGTGACCCGGCCGAGCATCCACCCGGAGGCGACGGTGCACACCCCGTACAGGGCGGCGCCGAGGGCGGCGAGGGCCGAGGTACGGCGCGAGTCGAGGACGCCGCGCGCGATCAGCGCCGCCCCGCGCCGCAGCGCGCCACCCGGCAGCGCGTACGCCCGGCCCGGCGGCGAGACGTCGACGTCGTCGCGAGCGGTCATCTGGTCACCAGACGTCAACGTCGCCACGACCGGTCGGTCCGCCGTCTGACATCCCCGTCCTCACGCGTCGACGTCCTCACGGGCGGCGACCGTCGGGCCGCTCCAGCGCAGGAACCGCTCGACGGTCTCCGCCCGCCCGACGACGTCGACGTCGGCCGCCTCGACGCGCCCCGAGGCGTGCAGGGCCAGCTCGACCGGGTCACCGGCGACGACCACGGCGTCGGGCGCGCGCCTGGCCACCCGCCGGGGACCGCCCGGGACCGCCTGCACGACGCCGACCGGGCTGCGCCGGTAGCCCAGCCGCGCCAGCGGGGCCAGCTCGGCCCAGATCGCGCGCACCTGGTCCGGGGGCAGCACACGCGGGTCGACCGGACCGCGACCGCGGCGCACGTCCTCGTGGTGGATGACGTACTCCACGTGGTGCGCGCGGTCACCGGCCCAGCCCACCGGGTTCCGCGGCGACATGCCCGCGGCGAAGGTCTCCAGCAGGGCGGCGTACCCGGCCGGGGTGCGGGCCTGCTCGACGAGCCGGCCCAGGAACCGCTCCCGGCCCGGGCGCGGCCGGGCGATGACGTCGGCGGCCTGACGCAGCGGATGGTGCTCGCGCTGGACGAGGTGCGCGAGCAGGTGCCGCACGGTCCAGCCCTCGCACAGGGTGGGCGCGTCGGGATCGGCGCGGCGGAACGTCTCCACGAGCGCGGCGCGCTCGGTCTCCATCCAGGTCACGAGCCCTCCGTCGGTGTGCGAACCGCTGGTCTGCCGGTCACAGTCTGCCGCGAGAAACCCGGACCGCCACCGGCGGTCGGCCAGGGGCGGCGCGCCCACCCCTCGGCGGGCGCCGGGCGCGGCTGGCCGGGGCCGCGGTCAGCGCACCGCGATGCCGCGCGCCCGCATGTCTGTCTTGACCTCGCCGATCGTCATCGTGCCGAAGTGGAACACCGACGCCGCGAGCACCGCGTCCGCGCCGGCCTGCGCCGCCTGGGCGAAGTCCGCGACCTTGCCCGCCCCGCCGGAGGCGATGAGGGGCACCCGCACCTCCCGGCGCACGTCGCGGAGCATGGTCAGGTCGTAGCCGTCCTTGGTGCCGTCGGCGTCCATGGAGTTCAGCAGGATCTCCCCGGCGCCGAGCTCGGCGCCGCGCGCGGCCCACTCCACCGCGTCGATGCCCGTGCCCCGGCGCCCGCCGTGCGTGGTCACCTCGTACCCGGAGGGCGTGCGGGTCTCCCCGGTGACCCGGCGGGCGTCGACGGACAGCACGAGGACCTGGCTGCCGAAGCGGTCGGCGATCTCGCTGATGAGCTCGGGCCGCGCGATGGCGGCGGTGTTCACCCCCACCTTGTCCGCGCCGGCCTTGAGGAGCCGGTTGACGTCCGCGACCGCGCGCACCCCGCCGCCGACGGTCAGCGGCACGAAGATCTGCTCCGCGGTGCGGGAGACCACGTCCATCGTCGTCTCCCGGTCCTCCGCCGAGGCGGAGACGTCGAGGAAGGTCACCTCGTCGGCGCCGTCCTGGTCGTACCGGTAGGCCAGCTCCACGGGGTCACCGGCGTCGCGCAGGCCCTGGAAGTTCACGCCCTTGACCACCCGGCCACCGGCGACATCGAGGCACGGGATGACCCGGACCGCCACACTCATCCTGCTGCTCCTTCGTCCCGGGCGGGAATTGCCGACAGGAGCGAGGTTAGCCGCCCGGTAGCGTCGGGCGTCATGACCGCCCCCACACCGGCCGCCGGCGGCCGCCCGGCCGCGCCCTCCGAGGCCGCGGCGGCGGTGGCCCGCCTGGTGCTCGACGCGCTGCCCGGCCACCGCGGCCCGGGGCCGTTCGTGCTCGGCATCGACGGGCGCTCCGGCTCGGGGAAGTCCGACCTTGCCGCGGCGGTCCTGCCGCTGCTGCGCGCCCGCCTGGGCGACGACGCCGTCGCCGGGCTGGCCCTCGAGGAGGCCTACCGCGGTTGGCACGGCCTCGCCGCGGGGGTCGAGGCGGTGACCGCCGGGGTGCTCGCGCCGCTGGCGCAGGGCCACCCGGGCGCAGTGACCCGCTACGACTGGGTGACCGGCACCCTCGACGGCGATCTCGTCGTGCCCGCCCCCGGCGCGCCGATGCCGCGCGTGCTGGTCGTCGAGGGCTGCGGCGCCGGCTCCGCGGCGTGCGCCCCGTTCGTCCACCGGCTGGTGTGGCTCGAGGCGCCCGAGGCGGTGCGGCGCCGCCGGGCGATGGCCCGGGACGCGAGCAGCTGGACGCACCTGTGGGCGGCGTGGGAGGCCCAGGAGCAGGCGTTGCTCGAGGCGCGCGACGTGCGCGCGGCCGCCGACCTCGTGGTTCGAACCGGATAACGGCGGCGCGCCGGGCCGACCTGGCGGGGGGCGACGCCGCCCCAGGCTGTGATCCCCTCCGGTCGCTCGGCGTCCGGCCGCGGGTACAGCAGCCAGTTCACCGGGACGGCGAGCAGGTCGGCGCCCTGCAGGGCGACCTGGCGGACCCACTCGGGGAACTCGACGTCGGGAACGACGGCGGCGGCGGTCCGCCCGCCCTCGCCCCCCGGCGTCCGACACCGCCGACGCATCCGCCGCACTTTTCCACAGCAGGGACGCGCTCCCCGACGCGTGTCGGCGGGGTCGGCTAGCGTTTAGCACATCAGTTCGACGCGGATCTGAGGGGGGGTGGGAGCAATGACCGCACAGCAGGCCGACGATCCCACCGCGCGGCGTGTGGGGCAGGACGGCCCCGCGACCACCCCCGCCCGTGTGTCGGATCCACGTGGCGGTCAGCGCCGCACCCGCGCCATGTCACCAGTTCGCCTGTTGGAGACCCTCGGTGTGGCCGTTGACGGCCTGACGAAGGGCGCGCCCGGCCCTGCCGCTATCGAGTGGGAGCAGCGCGAGCGCGAGGCCGTCATCTCGGGTCTGGACTCGGCGATCCAGTCTCTGACGCTGTACCGAGGCCAGATACTCCTCGCCCACAAGGAGGACGGCAGGTGGGGCACCGCGCTCGACAGGGAGTTTGCCGACTGGCGCTCCCGGTCCACCGGCTCCGGCCGCGGACCGGCGGTCGGTGAGCTTCAGATCGCCGAAGGCTTGCAGGCCATGCCCGACGTCGCCGATGCCGTGGCTGGCGGTGACCTCACGATCGAGCACGCGCGGGCACTGACCCGGCTGCGCGCCACGGCGTCCGAAGAGGTCAAGGCCGCCCTCGAGAGCGGCGCCGCCGGCAATCTCCTCGAGAAGGCCAAGAACCTCAGCGCCCCGGAGCTCGCCCGGGAGGCCAAGAAGGTCGCGGCCGCGATCGACGCCCAGGCCGCCCAGGAGAGCTACAGCGCCGTGTGGCGCCGGCGCGCGGTCTCGACCCACCGTTCGGCCGGCGGTAGAGCCGGGCAGTGGTTCCTCGACGACATCGGCGGGACCATCGTCGAGACCGCTCTGGACGCCATCGTGGGAAAGCCGGCCAAGGACGACGACCGCACCCGTGAACAGCGGCGAGCGGACGCGCTCGTCACCATGGCGTCTCGGGTGCTGCAGGTCGGCGCCGACCGGAACGGTGCACAGATCCGGCCACACCTCGCGTTGATCGTCACCGAGGAGACGTGGGACGCGACGCTGCGCCGTCGGCAGGCCATCGAGGCGGCCGACCAGCGCGCGGTCGATGCTGCCGCCGGCTGGCAGGGTGGGACATTCGTCCTCGACGCAGACGGTCTGCCCCTGGCGGAGGGGACGCTCGGAGCTGAGGGGATGCTCGGGGCGGACGACCGCGCCTGCCGACCGCCGCGGCGCGTGGTCCTCGACGACCTGCCGCCCCTGCCCAATGTGCCGCCTGCCGAGCTGGAGGACGGCTCGCTAGTTCCCGGGACCGAGCTCGAGCGGACCCTGTGCGACTGCGAGGCGACTCGGATCGTGATGGACGCCGCCTCGGTCCCGCTCGACGTCGGTCGCACCGAGCGGCTGTACAACCGTGAGATGCGCCGCGCCGTGACCACCCGTGATCGGCACTGCCAGTGGCCGGGATGCGCGATCCGCGCCGGGTGGTGCGAGGTGCACCACGTGTGGTTCTTCGCCGACGGCGGCCCGACCTCGCTGTGCAACGGGTGCACCCTGTGCGTGTATCACCACCACCGGGTCCATGAGGAGCACATCCGCATCACGATCCTCGCCAGCGGCTTCGACTTTCACTATCGGGACGGGCGCCACCTGGGAACCACGACCCGACCACCGGGGCCTGGCCGGGGCCGTCCCGCGACGATGCCGGCCACCGACGACGCCCTGACGCCGGCGCGCACCACCTGCCATGACCCGCTCGTCGCCTCCTGGCCGCCCGATCTCTCGCAAGCCCGGCGCGGGGCCCCGACCGCCGGGCCCTCGACCACGGCGGACGCCCCCGTGGCGACGTCCGCCGCGGGGACGAACGGCGTGCGGGAGAGTCGCCCAGGGCCCGGGCTGCCGCAATCCGGCTCACCACCGGGACCACAACCGGCGGCTCCACCACAACCGGCGGCTCCACCGGGACCACAACCGGGGGCTCCACCGGGACCACAACCGGGGGCTCCACCGGGACCACAACCGGGGGCTCCACCGGGGGCTCCACCGGGACCACAACCGGGGGCTCCACCGGGGGCTCCACCGGTTCCGTCGCCGACGTGGCACCTTGACGGCCCGGGGACGGAGCCCACGACCGGTGCCCCACCCGCCCTCTGGGACCTCGAGATCCCGCCAGGCCAGAGCGCATCACCGCCGTTCTGATCTGCAGTCGCCGACTCTGACGCGCAGTCGCCGGCGCGCGGCCCCGCGGCCGCTACATGGTCGCGGGGCCGCGCGCCTCGCTGCGTCCACGACCCTCACGGTCGCGCCCCGACGCCATCACGCGCGGAACGGTCGGCCGGACGGTTTCCGCGCGGACCCGCGCCCCGGCAGGTCAGTCCTGCCCGGAGCCGCTCGTCGCGGGCGGCACCACCGAGGCGTCCTGCCCGCCGGAGACGGCGAGGATGTCGACGACGAGCACGAGGGTGTCGGTGCCGCGGGCCTGCGCGGGCGGGATGACGAGCAGCACCTGGGAGCCGACGGTCTGGTCGAGCAGCCCGTCGCGCAGCCCGGGGATCGTCTCGTCGAGCTTGAGGGTGCGCGGCACCTTGCCCGCCGCCCAGGTGGAGTCGTACGGCTCGCCGGACTCCCACGCCACCCCGGTGTACTGGACGGTGACGTCCTGCCCGGGGCGCACCTGCGCGCCGTCGCCGCGGATCAGCGGCTGGACGACGAGCTCGCCGGGCGGGTCGGCCTGCGGCACGGTGATCGACGGCGTGCCGTCCTCGGCCACCTCGACGGCGGGCAGCCCCTCGGCCGGGGTGACCGGCTCGCCGCGGGCCCGGGTGTAGCGCACGTCGATGACGAGCACGAGCATCCGGTCGGTGCCCTTCTCGTGCACCGGCTGGCGCACGAGCAGTCGGCTGCCCTCCCGGGCGCCGACGAGGACGGGGTAGAGGTCCTCCCCCACGTCCTCCTTGGTGAGCATGAGGGTGCGCACCTCGCCGACCTGGCGGTTGTCGACCAGCTCGCCGTCGGCGCCGTCGTAGGCGGTGAGGGTGAGCACCACCGGCCCGCCGTCGGCGAGCTCGCGCCCGTCGCCCTCGATGAGGGTCTCGACCGAGGACTCGGTCAGCGGCAGCGGCGGGCGGAAGGTCACCACGGGGATGGAGCCGAACGTCCCCGTGACGCTCACCTCCGGGGTCGTGTCCCCCTGGGCCTTCTTGTTCCCCGGCGTGCACGCGCCGAGCAGGACCAGGGCCAGCACCGCGGCGAGCCACGCCGCGAGGACGCGCGGGGCCCGCACGGCCCGGGTCGATGAACGCTTCACGCAAGGCAGCCTACGTCGCCGCCGGCGGCGTCCGGCCCGGGCGTCCGGCCCGGGTGTCCGGCCCGGGCGTCCGGCCCGGGCGTCCGGCCCGGGCGTCCGGCCCGGGCGTCCGGCCCGGGTGTCCGGCGCCACGGGCGCGTCGGGCGGTCGCGCACCGCCGCGGCCGCCGGGCTCAGCGCTGCAGGGCCGCCATGAGGGCGTCGACCCGCTCGTCGACGGGGGCGAAGGGGTCCTTGAGCACCACGGTGCGCTGGGCGGCGTCGTTGATCTTCAGGTGGACCCAGTCCACTGTGACGTCGCGGCGGCGCTCCTGGGCGCGGGCGACGAACTCCCCGCGCAGCCGCGCCCGGGTGGTGGCCGGTGGGGTCTCGACGGCGGCCGCGACCTCCTCGTCGGTGGTGAGCCGGGCCATGAGCCCGCGGCGGGCGAGGCTGGTGGCCAGGCCCCGGGTGGGCGAGATGTCGTGGTAGGCCAGGGAGAGACGCGCCACGCGCGGGTCGTCCAGGGCGAGGGTGTGGCGGGCGCGGTAGCGCTCGATGAGCCGGCCCTTGATCGCCCAGTCCAGCTCGGTGTCCACCAGGGTGGGGTCCTGCTCGCGCAGCGCCCGCAGCCCCCGCTCCCACAGCTCCAGCACCCGGCGCTGGACGGCGGTGAGCTCCGCGGTCAGCCCCTCGGCGTCGAGGTAGCCGGTCACCCGGGCGAGGAACTCCTCCTGGATGGCCAGGGCGCTCATCCGCCGGCCGCTGGTCAGCTCGACGGGGAGGGTGGCGGTGGTGTCGTGGGAGATCTCACGGATGGCGCGCATCGGCTCGGCGAGGGCGAGGTCGCGCACCCGCACGCCGTCCTCGAGCATGCCGAGGAGCAGGTCGGTCATGCCGACCTTGAGCATCGTCGTCGTCTCGGCCACCGACGAGTCGCCGACGATGACGTGCATGCGGCGGTAGAGGTCGGCGTCGCCGTGCGGCTCGTCGCGGGTGTTGATGATGGGCCGCGAGCGGGTGGTCGCCGAGCTCATCGCGTCCCACATCTGGTCCGCGCGCTGGGAGAAGGCGTAGGTCGCCCCGCCCCCGGCACGGGGGCGCAGGTGCCCGGCGCCGGTGAGGATCTGGCGGGTGATGAAGAACGGCACGAGGGCGTCGCCCATGGCCTGGAAGTCGCGGCGCCGCCGCACGAGGTAGTTCTCGTGGCAGCCGAAGGAGTTGCCGGCGGAGTCGAGGTTGTTCTTGAACAGGTGGATGGTGCCGGCCACCCCCTCCTGCTCGAGCAGGGCGTTGGCCTCCTCCACCATGCGGTCGAGGATCGCCTCGCCGGCGCGGTCGTTGGCGACCAGCTGGCGCACGTCGTCGCACTCGGCGGTGGCGTACTCCGGGTGCGAGCCGACGTCGAGGTAGAGCCGGGCCCCGTTGCGCAGGAACACGTTCGAGGACCGGCCCCACTGGACGACCTTGCGGAACAGGTACCGGGCGGCGTCGTCGGCGCTGACCGGGGGGTGCGGCGCTGCGCCGGCCGCCGGGGGCGGCGCGGCGCAGGTGATGCCGTACTCGGTCTCGACGCCGAAGATGCGCCTGGCGGTCACTGGCCGCCCTTCTGCACGAAGCCCTGGACGAAGGTCTCGGCGTTGGCCTCGAGCACGGAGTCGATCTCGTCGAGCAGGTCGTCGACCTGCTGGGTGCGGGCCTGCGCGGCGACGGCGATCGGCGGGTCCGGCTCGATCCCCGGGTCGTCGCGGCGGGTGGTGTGGCGCTGCTCCTGCTGTGGCATGACGGTGCTCCCTCCTCTTGCTTCGATCCTACGGTCAGCCGCGCCCGGGGTGACCGGGTCGTCCGGCGGTCAGCGCCTCGAGCAGCTCGGCGGCGGTGCCGGCGCGCTCGAGCAGCGCGCCGACGTGGTGGCGGGTGCCGCGCAGCGGGTCGGTCATCGGCACCCGGACGAGGTGTTCGTGGCCGGGCAGGTCGAGGACGACCGACTCCCAGCTCGCCCCGGCCACCTGGCCGGGGTAGCGGGCCACCACCTGGCCGCGGAACCAGGCCCGGGTGTCGGCCGGCGGGGTGTGCTCGGCCGCCGCCACCTCGGGGTCGGGGACCAGGCGCTCGACCCGGCCGGCGGCGACGAGCCGGTTGAAGATCGACCGCTCCGGGCGCAGGTCGGACCACTGCAGGTCCAGCGCGGCGAGCTTGGGGTGGTCCCAGGGCAGGCCGCCACGCCGGCGCATGCCGTCGAGGAGCTCGAGCTTGGCGACCCACTCCACCTCGGCGGCGGCGCCGGCGGGGTCGCTGGCGAGCCGGTCGAGCACGCCGGCCCACCGCTCGACGACGTCGCGGGTGGCCTGGTCGGTGCGTCCGGCCTGGGCGAGGGCGTCGGCGACCACGTGCAGGTAGACCCGCTGGATCTCCAGGGCGGTCAGCTCCCGCCCGTCGGCGAGCGTGAGGCGGTGGGTGAGGGTGAGGTCGTGGCTGACCTCCCAGGTCTCCCCCACCGGGTTGGCGAGCATGAGCGCGTCGAGCTCGAGGGGCACCGCGCCCTGCTCGAGCAGCCACAGCACCAGGGACGTCGTGCCCATCTTGAGATAGGTGGAGACATCCATGAGGTTGGCGTCCCCGCCGATGACGTGCAGCCGCCGGAACCGGCCGGCGTCGGCGTGCGGCTCGTCGCGGGTGTTGATGATGGGCCGGTTGAACGTCGTCTCCAGGCCGACGTCGTTCTCCACGTAGTCGGCGCGTTGGGAGATCTGGTACCCGGCCCGCTCGCTGCGCTGGCCCAGCCCCACCCGGCCCGCGCCGCAGAAGATCGGCCGGGTGACGAAGAACGGGGTGAGGTAGCGGATGATGTCGCCGAAGTTGACCTCGCGGCTGACCAGGTAGTTCTCGTGGGTGCCGTAGGCGGCGCCCTTGCCGTCGACGTTGTTCTTGTACACGACGACCTCGGGCATGCCCGGCGAGTGGCGCAGGGCGTCCATGGCGCCGCGCATGACCAGCTCGCCGGCGCGGTCCCAGCGCACCGCGTCCAGCGGGTTGGTGACCTCGGGGCTGGAGTACTCCGGGTGGGCGTGGTCGACGTACAGCCGCGCCCCGTTGGTGAGCACCGCGTTGGTGGCGGTGGGCAGGGCCAGCTCGGCCGGTGTGGGCCGGCGCAGGGTGGTCGTGCGCACGCCCGGCCCGGCCCCGCCGGGCGGGGCCGCCTCCGGCGCCGGGGCGTCCTCCTCGGACGGGGCGGGGTGCTCGGGGTCGTCGGTGAGCTGGGACGGGTGGGCGCTGGCGCGGTCGAGCCGGAAGCCGCGGGCGTCGGCCAACGGGTCCTCGCCCGCGTAGTCCCAGCGCACGTGGCCGCCGCGGCCGGCGCTGCCGGGGGCCCCGGCGTAGGCGGCGACCACGTGGGCCGACAGCACCATCGGGTTGGAGCCGGGGTTGCCCGGCTCGATGATCCCGTACTCGGTCTCGATGCCCATCGGGCGGTGGACGCTCATGCCCGCGCCCTCACAGGTACCCGCCGGCGGGGGTGACGGTGTCCACGTCCCGCCCGCCCACGCGTGCCCCGGCCGCGGCGGCGCCGGCCACCGTCGTCGCCGGCGCCTCCCCGGCGCCGGGGCCGACGACGGGGACGGCGACCCCGGCGTCCTCCGGGCCGCCCTCCCCCGGCTCCCGGCCGGCGAGGGTGCGGATGTAGGTGATCCGCTCGCCCTTCTTGCCGCTCACCCGCGCCCAGTCGTCGGGGTTGGTGGTGTTGGGCAGGTCCTCGTTCTCGCGCATCTCCGCCGCCAGGGCGGTGAGCAGGTGCTCGGTGCGCAGGCCGCGCCCGCCGGTGGCCAGCAGGTCCTTGATGGCCCGCTTCTTGGCCCGGTCGACGATGTTGGCGATCATCGCCCCGGACGCGAAGTCCTTGAAGTACAGCACCTCCCGGTCGCCGCTGGCGTAGGTGACCTCGAGGAACTCGTTCAGCGGCTCGGTGGCGTACAGCGCCTCCACCACCGCCTCGATCATCGCCGCGACGGTGGCGGCCGGGTCCTCGCGGTGGGCGGCGAGCTCGTCGGCGTGCAGCGGCAGGTCCGGCGTGAGGTACTTCGCGAAGATCTCCCGCGCCCCGTCGGCGTCGGGCCGCTCGATCTTGATCTTCACGTCCAGCCGCCCGGGCCGCAGGATCGCCGGGTCGATCATGTCCTCGCGGTTCGACGCGCCGATGACGATGACGTTCTCGAGCTTCTCCACGCCGTCGATCTCGCTGAGCAGCTGGGGCACGATCGTCGTCTCGACGTCGGAGGAGACCCCGGTGCCGCGGGTGCGGAAGAGGGACTCCATCTCGTCGAAGAAGATCACGACCGGGATGCCCTTGGCCGCCTTCTCCCGGGCGCGGGCGAAGATCACCCGGATCTGCCGCTCGGTCTCCCCGACGTACTTGTTGAGCAGCTCGGGGCCCTTGATGTTGAGGAAGTAGCTGCGCGGCGAACCGGTGTCGGCCTCGGCGCCCCGCTCGGCGCGCCGCCGGGTGGCGGTGGTGGCCAGGGAGGTGGCCACCGCCTTGGCGATGAGGGTCTTGCCGCACCCGGGCGGGCCGTAGAGCAGCACCCCCTTGGGCGGCTTGAGGCCGTGCTCGCGGTAGAGCTCGGGGTGCAGGAACGGCAGCTCGACGGTGTCGCGGATCTGCTCGATCTGCGGGCCCAGGCCGCCGATGTCGGAGTAGTCGGTGTCGGGGACCTCCTCGAGGAGGAGCTCCTCGACCTCCGAGCGCACGACCCGCTCGGTGACGAACCCGGTGCGCATGTCCGCCGTCAGCGCGTCGCCCACCCGCACGTGGGTGGCCAGCAGCGGGCCGGCCAGGCGCATGACGCGCTCGTCGTCGGTTCGGGCCAGGACCAGCACGCGGTCGCCGTCGAGCACCTCCTTGACCGTGACGATCTCGCCGGTGGTCTCGAACGTCCCGGCGCCGATGATCAGGAGCTGCTCGTTGAGGCGCAGCTCCTGGCCGGGGCGCAGCGCGCCGAGCGGGACGGCGGCGGAGACGGCCAGGCGCATCTTGCGCCCGGCGACGAACACGTCCGCCTCGCGCTCGTCCAGGTGCGCGGCGACGAACGTGCCGTAGGAGCCCGGCGGCTTGGAGATGGAGTCGAGCTGGTCCTGCAGCTGCACCAGCCGTTGGCGCGCGGCGTCGAGCGCCTGCGCCAGGCGCTCGTTCTTGCCGGCGAGGGAGATCGCCTGCTGCTCCAGCTCGCGCGCGCGGGCCTCGCTGTAGCGGTCCGCATCTGCCATGACGGTCCCTTCCTGTCTCGAGCCCCTCCAGCGTAGGGGCCGCCGCCGACACCGCGATGCGCCGTCCGCGGGACGGCCCGCACCGGCCGCCCCAACCGGGGCGTTGCGGGGCATCCCGGGCGCGATTACTCCTCGGGGTGGCGCAGCAGGTCCGCGCCGGCCTCCGGGCGCACGCCGGGCTGCGAGGCCATCCCGCTCTGCTCGATCTCGGCGCGGCGGTGGATGTCCCGGCGCACCCGCCGCACCTTCTTGTCGGAGATGGTCCGCTCGCCGAGGTCCTCCGGCGCCCACTCGCCGTCGGCGGAGTAGGCGCCCTTGGCCGGGCGGCGGGTCCGCTGCGGCGGGGTGGTGCGCGGGGCGAGGCGGCGGGTGGTGACGAGGAAGCCGGTGTGCCCGATCATCCGGTGGTCCGGGCGCACCGAGAGCCCCTCGAGGTGCCAGGTGCGCACCATCGACTCCCAGGCCTGCGGCTCGGTGAACCGCTCGGTGGCGCGGGCGTCCTCGGCGAACCGGCTGAGCTGGGTGGTGGTGGCCACGTAGGCGATCAGCAGCCCGCCGGGCACGAGGGCCTCGGCGACGACGTCGAGGTTCTCCCAGGGGGCGAGCATGTCGAGGACCACCCGGTCGACGCTGCCGGGCTCGACGGCGTCCGGCAGCACGT
Organism: Georgenia ruanii; assembly: GCF_009193175.1. GTDB lineage: Bacteria > Actinomycetota > Actinomycetes > Actinomycetales > Actinomycetaceae > Georgenia > Georgenia ruanii. The sequence goes on from NZ_VUKE01000022.1 coordinate 34,803, forward strand.
CGGCGAGGTCACCCAGCCGCAGGTCCCAGGCGGGGTGGGCGCCGCCGAACCAGGAGTCGACGTTGCCGCGGGCGATGTCGGCGAAGTCCTCGCGCCGCTCGACCGAGAGCAGGTGGCCGCGCTCGCCGACGGCGGAGAGCAGGCTCATGGTCAGCCCGCCGGAGCCCACGCCGGCCTCGACCACCCGGGCGCCGGGGAAGATGTCGCCCATCTGGACGATCTGCCCGGCGTCCTTGGGGTAGACGACGGTGGCGCCGCGGGGCATGGAGAGCACGTAGTCGCTGAGCAGCGGGCGCAGCGCGAGGAGCTGGTGGCCGGTGGCCGTGGTGAGCACGGTGCCCTCGGGCCGGCCGATGAGCTCGCTGTGCCGGAAGGACCCGCGCTGGCTCTGGAAGTAGCCGTCGTGGGTGAGCAGGATCGTGTGCAGCCGGCCCTTGGAGTCCGTCAGCTGCACCCGCTCCCCGGCGCGCAGGGGCCCGCGGCGCCGGGCCGGGCCGTGGGGCAGGTCGTCGGTCGAGGTGGTGGTGCGCGCGTCGGTCACGTGGGCCGAGTCTACGGGCCGCCCCGCCGGTGTCGGGGGCCGGGCGCGCGGGACCCCGGGGGACGGGGCTCCCCGGGGCCCGGCGCTCAGCGCGCGGCGCGCTGGAGGTAGCCCGCGACCCGGGCGACCTCGACCACCCCGGCCACCTGGTCGCCGTCGAGCAGCACCACCACCGGGCCGTGGTGCTGGGCGCGGGCGACGGCGGCGAGGGCGTCCGCGCCGCGCAGGTCGTGCACGAGCTGCTGGGGCGCCAGGGCGCGGGAGACCGCGGTCAGCGGGGTGGTCGCCCGCAGCTCCGGCGGCACCTGGCGCAGCGCCTCGGGGTCGAGCAGGGCCACCGGGCGGCCGGCGTCGAGGAGGACGACCGCGCTCTCCCCGCGGCCGGCCAGCGCGGCGTGCAGGTCGGGCAGGCCGGCGTACGCGGGCAGCGTCAGGGCCGGGGTGGCCAGCGCCCGCAGGTCCAGGTTCCGGGCGGACCGCTGGACGCCGGCGGCGCGGAGCGACTGGCCGGCGGCCGTCCACAGGAAGGAGCCGAGCAGCGCCACCCACACGACGGTGGTCAGCGACGGCTGCCGGCCCTGGACGAACGGCACGAGCACGAAGTAGACGGCGACGCCGACGACGACGAGCCGCCCACCCCAGGCGGCGATCACGGTGCCGCGGGTGCGGTCCCCGGTCAGGGCCCACACGAGCGCCTCGAGGACCTTCCCGCCGTCGAGGGGCAGCCCGGGCAGGAGGTTGAAGGCGGCCACGAACGCGTTGGAGATCAGCGCCGCGAGCAGCACGAGCATGACGGTGGGCCCGCCGGAGACCGTGTGCACGGCGAGCCAGGCCAGCCCGGCCAGGGCCGCGTTGGCCGCGGGGCCCGCGGCCGAGACGAGGGCCGACGCGCCCGCGGTGGCCAGCTCCCGGTCGAACGCGGTGTGCCCGCCCCAGAAGGTCAGGACGTACTCGCGCGGCGGGGCGCCGAAGCGCCGGGCGGTCAGGCCGTGGGCCAGCTCGTGCAGCAGGACCGAGACGAACAGCATGACCACGAAGGACAGCGTGGTGAGCACCACGGTGCCCCACGACGCCAGCGGGACGAGGCGGCGCACCAGCGGGAAGTACAGGGCCACGAGGACGGCGGCGATGAGCAGCCAGGACGGCGCGAGCACCACGGGGGTGCCGCCGACGGTGCCGAGCACCCACCCGGAACGCGTGCGCGTGCCCGGTCGAGGGGCGGGGGCCGGTCCGGTGGGGCTGGTCACCCTGCCACCCTACGGGCCCGCGCCCACCGCGCCGCCGTCCACAGCCGGTGCGCGGGGATGTCGGCGGCGGCGGTTACGGTGCACGCATGCTCGATCAGTCCGCCGCCACCCTCACCGCCGACGCCGCAGATGCGCAGCCGCTCGCCCCGGACGCCGCCCGCGCGGCGACCCTCGTGGACACGCCCGCGCCGGACGCGGCGACCCCGGACGCGGCGACCCCGGACGCGGCGGCGCCGGCGCGGCGGCGGGCGGCGCTGTCCCCCTCCCGGGCGAAGGACTACATGCAGTGCCCGCTGCTGTTCCGCTTCCGCACCGTCGACCGGCTGCCCGAGCCGCCCAGCCCGGCCGCGGTCAAGGGATCCCTGGTGCACGCCGTCCTGGAGCACCTCTTCGACCTGCCGGCGGCGCAGCGCACCGAGGACTCGGCGCACCGGCTGCTGGACCCGCAGTGGACCGAGCTGCAGGCCCGCCGGCCCGAGGTGCTCTCGATGTTCACCGGACCCGAGGACCTCGGCGGCTGGCTCGCCCAGGCCCGCAGCCTGCTCACCCAGTACTTCCAGATGGAGAACCCCCGGCGGCTGGAGCCGGCCGAGCGTGAGCTGCTGGTGGAGACCGAGCTGCGGTCGGGGGTGCTGCTGCGCGGCTTCGTCGACCGGATCGACGTCGCCCCGAACGGTGCCGTCCGCGTCGTCGACTACAAGACCGGCAAGTCGCCGCGGCCGCGCTTCGCCGACAGCGCGCTGTTCCAGATGCGGTTCTACGGGCTCATGCTGTGGCGGCTGCATGGCGTGGTGCCCGCCCGGCTCCAGCTCGTCTACCTCGGGGACGGGCGCACCCTGGCGCACGACCCGCAGGAGGTCGAGCTGGTGGCCCTCGAGCGCGAGCTCGACGACCTGTGGCGCACCATCGCCGCCTCCGCCCGCACCGGGGACTTCGCGCCGAAGACCTCCCGCCTGTGCGACTGGTGCAGCTTCCAGGCGCACTGCCCCGCCTTCGGCGGCGTGGTCCCGGAGCTGCCGGCGGACGGCGTGGCGCACCTGCTCTCGGTGCAGGCCGGCTGACCCGCCCGCTCCACGCGCGGCGGGCTGCCCCGCCGGCGGTGGCCGGGCTACCGCAGCGCGGCGGGCTCGAGCGCGTCGACGACCTCGCCGGCCGCCACGCGCGCGAGCAGCTCGAGGTCGGCGTCGGCGAGGCTGGCGAGCCGGCTCAGCCCCGGCCGCGGCTCCACCGGCAGCATGAGCGGGACGGCGATGGTCCGGGCGCCGGACGCCAGGGCCGCGGTGACGCCGGTGGGCGAGTCCTCGACGGCCACGCACGCCGCCGGGTCCACCCCGAGGCGCTCGGCCGCGGTGAGGTAGGCCTCGGGGTGCGGCTTGCCCCGGGTCACCTGGTCGCCGGTGACGACCTCGGCGAACGTGCCCGCGGGTGCGGCGGAGACGACGGCGTCGGCGAACGAGGTCCACGACATCGTCACCAGGGCGCACGGCACCCCGGCGTCGCCGAGCGCGGCGAGCAGCTCGCGGGCCCCCGGCCGCCACGGCGCGCCGTGCGCCCGCACCCGCGCGATCACCCCGTCGAGCAGCTCGGCGACGATCTCCTCCTCCGTGCCGGGCAGGCCGGTCTGGGCCTTCATGATCGCCGCGGAGGTGCGCAGGTCGTTGCCGACGAGCTGCAGCGCCTGCTCGTGCGTCCAGCTGCCGCCGTGGCGGACGACTAGCTCGGTCTCCGTGGCCATCCAGTACGGCTCGGTGTCGACGAGGGTGCCGTCCATGTCCCACAGGACGGCGGCGGGAAGGGGCGGGGTCAGCACCCCCCGAGGCTACCGGCCCGCCCGGCGTCGCCCGGCGCCCGGCCGCCGCGCGGCCTCGCGCCCCCGGGCCGCCGCCCGCCTGGGGCGTCGTCACGGCTCTGGCCCGCGCACCCGCGCGGGTGAGACCAGCCCGGACGACGTGGGAACCGGGCCCCGAACCGGCCACCCGGCCTCAGCACCTCGGACGCCCGAGAAGGGCGGTGCCTCACAACCCCGGGTTGAGAGACGCGCTTTAGGGTGGGCACATGACGAGCTCTCACGACGACGGCACCCCCGCCCCGGACACGGCCCCCGAGCCGGCCGACCGGGAGGTCCCGCCCGCCCTGCTGCTCGCCGCGTTCGAGGGCTGGAACGACGCCGGCGGCGCCGCGACGCAGGCGCTCGAGGTCGTCGCCGAGGCCTGGGACGCCGAGGTCGTCCATGACGTGGACCCCGAGGACTACCACGACTTCCAGGTCAACCGGCCCCAGGTGGGCGTCGACGAGGACGGCCGACGCACCCTGACCTGGCCGAGCACGACCATCTCGGTGGCCCGCACCCCGGTCACCGGCCGCACCATCGTCCTCGTCCAGGGCGTCGAGCCCTCGTTCCGCTGGCGCGCCTACTGCGAGGAGATCCTCGACGTCGCCCAGGGGCTCGGCGTGGGCACCGTCGTCGGCATCGGCGCGCTGCTCGCGGACGTGCCCCACTCGCGGCCCATCCCGGTCCAGACCACCTCCAACGACGCGCAGGTCCAGGCGCTGCTCGGGGTGGAGGGCTCGGACTACGAGGGGCCCTCCGGCATCGTCGGGGTGCTCGTGCACCAGGCCGCCGAGCGGAACCTGCACACGCTGAGCGTGTGGGCGGCGGTTCCGCACTACGTGGCGCAGCCGCCCTCGCCCAAGGCGACCCTGGCCCTGCTGCTGCGCCTCGAAGAGCTCGTCGGTGAGCCGCTGCCGGTCGGGGAGCTGCCCGACGACGCCCGCGCCTGGCAGGCCGGCGTGGACGAGCTGGCCGGGCAGGACCCGGAGGTGGCCGAGTACATCCACCAGCTCGAGGAGGCCAAGGACACCGCCGACCTGCCCGAGGCCAGCGGCGAGGCCATCGCCCGCGAGTTCGAGCGGTACCTGCGCCGGCGCGACATCCGCCGCGACAAGGGCGAGAAGGGCGACCCCGGGCCGGCGGGCCTGTAGCGGGCCCGCGTTCCCCCGGGCCGGCGGGCCTGTCGCGGGCCCCCGCGTTCCCCCGGGCCCGCGGGCGGGTCTGTCGCGGGCCCGCGCCCTTGCTGCACGGCGGCCCCTACCGGGGGCGCCGCCCTACCGGGTCGTCAGAGGGCCACGCCGAGCAGCGCGTCGACGGTGCGCCGGGCGAGCTCCGCTCCGCCGACGTCCGCCGCACCGGGCGCCAGGGCCGCGTCGACCCACCGGTCCATCGCCGCCAGCGCCGTCGGGGCGTCGAGGTCGTCCGCCAGGGCCGCGCGCACCTCGGCGAGCAGGTCCTCGGCCGCCGGGCCGCCGTCCCCGGTCATGGCCTGGCGCCACCGGGCCAGCCGCTCGGTGGCGGCCGCGAGGTCGGCGTCGGTGTACTCCCAGCTGTCGCGGTAGTGGTGGGCCAGCAGCACGAGCCGGACCGCCATGGGGTCAGCACCCCCGGCCACCAGCTCGGAGACGAGCACGAGGTTGCCCCGGGACTTGCTCATCTTCTCGCCCTCATAGGCCACCAGCCCGCCGTGCGCGTGGAGCAGCACGGGCGCGGGGGTGTGCTGCAGGACCCGCAGGTGCGACTCGCTCATCTCGTGGTGCGGGAAGACGAGGTCGCGGCCCCCGCCCTGGACCTCCACCACGGGGCCAAGATGGTGCAAGGCGATGCATGCACACTCGATGTGCCAGCCGGGCCGGCCCCGCCCGAGCGACCCGCCGTCCCAGTCCGGCTCGCCCGGGCGTGTGCGCCGCCACAGCAGCGGGTCCAGCGGCTCGTGCTTGCCGGGACGGTCGGGGTCGCCGCCGTTGTCGGCGAACACCCGGCGCATCTGCTCCGGCTCGAGCCCGGCGCCGGTGCCGAAGAGCGGGTCGGCGGCGAGGTCGGCGTAGACGTCGCCGAGCTCCGGCTCCGTCCCGCCGGCGCCCTCGGGCAGGGCCACGCGGTAGGCGCTGCCCTCGGCGACCATGCGCTCCACGGCCTCGACGACCAGGGGGATGGCCTCGACGGCGCCGACGTAGTGGTCGGGCGCCACCACGCGCAGCGCCGTCATGTCCGAGCGGAAGAGGTCCGTCTGGCTGTCGGCGAGCTCGCGCCAGTCCTGGCCGTTCTCCGTGGCGCGCTCGAGCAGCGGGTCGTCGACGTCGGTGACGTTCTGGACGTACCGCACCTCCCGCCCGGCGTCGCGCCAGGCGCGCACGAGCAGGTCGAAGCCGACATAGGTGTTGGCGTGGCCGAGGTGCGTGGCGTCGTAGGGCGTGATCCCGCAGACGTACAGGGTCGCGGGGCCCTCGGGCCGGGTGGGGGCCGGGGCGCCGGCGAGGGTGTCATACAGGTGCACCTGGGCACCGTGTCCGGGAAGGGCGGGGATGTCGGGCGAGGTCCAGGCATGCACCCCCCGACCTTAACCGGCGCGCGAGGGTCCCCTGCGCCGGGGACATCTGACGGCACAATGCGGCCATGGCGCTCCTCTGGTCCTCGGCCGCCGGGCGGCACCTCACCCCGGTCACGCTGGCTTCCGACGAGGACCGGGAGGCGGTGCGCCGCGCCCTCGGCACCACCACCAGCACCAGCACCAGCACCAGCACCCTCACTTGGGTGCACGTGACGCCCGACGCCCCCGACGAGCTGACGGCCCTGCTCGAGGTGTGCGGCCTGCCGGCGGGCCTCGCCGCGCACCTGCTCCACCAGCGCGACCACCACGGCGGCGCCGGCGTGGTCGCCGACGGCGTGCTCGTCCCGCTGGGCCTGCTCCGCTTCGAGGCCGGGACCGCCGAGGTCGAGGTCGACCGCCTGGCGTGCCTGTGCGTGCCGGGGCTGGCCATCACCGTCGGCCGGGACGGCGACGTCGTGCGCGACGTCGGGGAGGCGCTGCCCGGCGACGCCACCCAGGGCTCGCTCGGCGTGCTGACGGCGGCCGCGACGGTGGCGGGCCGGCGCGCGGTCGACGCCGAGATCGGCCTGGCCGACGCCGTCGCCAAGGTCGAGCAGGCCGTCTTCGGCGCGGGCTCGACGGACCCGGCGCAGGTGATCTACCGGCTCAAGCGCGAGCTCGCCGAGGCCCGCCGCGCGCTGACGCCGATGGTGACCCGGCTCGGCGCCCTCGACGACGAGGACCTCCCGCCGGCACTGGGGACGGTCTCCCGGCGGACCCTGCACCGCCTCGCCGCGGCCCTGCGCCGCACCGCCGACCAGGTGGACGGACAGGACCGGCTCCTCGGCGACCTGCTCACCGTCCAGCTCACCCTGGTACAGGTCCGCCAGAACGCCGACATGCGTCGCATGGCCGCCTGGGCCGCGCTCATCGCGGTGCCGACCATGGTGGCCGGCGTGTACGGCATGAACTTCCGGCACATGCCCGAGCTGAGCTGGCCCTACGGCTACCCGGCGGTCCTGGCGGTGCTGGTCGTCGCCGTCCTCGTGCTGCGCCGGCTGTTCAAGCGCTCGGGGTGGATGTAGCCCGGCTCAGCCGGCCGGCGTCACCACCGCCGACGTCGCCTCGACGACCCCGGTCAGCAGCAGGACGACGACCACCGCGGCCAGCGCGAGCCGGTAGATCACGAACGGCAGGTAACTGCGGGTGGAGACCAGCTTGAGGAACCAGATGATGACGACGTAGCCGACGACGAAGGCCACGAGGGTGGCGAGCAGCGTCGGCCCCGGGTCCACCCCGCCCTCGAGCCCGTCGGTGAACAGCTTGTAGAAGCCCGAGCCCAGCACCGCCGGGATCGCCAGCAGGAACGAGTACCGGGCCGCGGCCTCGCGGGTGTAGCCCATGAGCAGCCCGGCGGTGATGGTGCCGCCCGAGCGGGAGACGCCGGGGATCAGCGCCAGCGCTTGTGCGAAGCCGAAGAGCACGGCGTCGCGCCACGTCATGTGCTCGAGCAGCTTGGTGCGCCGGGAGGTGGCGTCGGCGATCCCGAGCAGGACGGCGAAGACCGACAGGGTCACCACGGTGATCCAGAGGTTGCGGAAGGTGGTGTCGATGGCGTTCTGGAAGAGGACGCCGAGGACGACGATCGGCACGGAGCCGACGATGACGAACCAGCCCATGCGGGCGTCGGGGTTCGAGGTCGGCACGGTGTTCTTCCACGGGCCCACCGGCAGCGCCCCGAACCACGCCTTGATGATCCGGACGATGTCCCGGCGGAAGTACAGGACGACCGCCGCCTCGGTGCCGATCTGGGTGATGGCCGTGAACGCCGCCCCCGGGTCGGCGCCCATGAGGTCCCCGACGATGCGCAGGTGCGCGCTCGAGGAGATGGGGAGGAACTCGGTGAGGCCCTGCACGAGCCCGAGGATCACTGCTTCCAGCCATGTCACGGTCGGTCACCCTACGACACTGCTCTGGCGACGGACCGGCCGTCGTGACGGAAGTGTCGCAGGTCACGCAGGTCACGCGGGCCACCGCGCCGGGCGCCCCGCGGCCACCGCGCCGCCGCCGAGGCACCGCGCCCGGTCGCCCGGCCGCCGCGGCGCCGGGCGCGGGCACCACACTGCCGGTCCCGGCCGATACCGTGACCCCATGCAGCAGCGCAGGGTCGGTCGCACAGGGCTGACGGTCTCCGACGTCGGGCTGGGCACCATGACGTGGGGCCGGGACACCGACGAGCACGAGGCCGCCGAGCAGCTCGAGGTCTTCCTCGACGCCGGCGGCTCGTTGGTCGACACCGCCGCCACCTACGGCGACGGCGCCGCCGAGGAGGTCATCGGGGCCCTCCTGGCCAGCGCCGTCGACCGGGACGACGTCGTGCTGGTCTCCAAGGCCGGGGTGCGCACCCGCCGCACGGGCGACGGCGGCGGCGTCGTCGACGCCTCGCGCGGCAGCCTGCTCGACACCCTCGACGCGTCGCTGGCCCGCCTCGGCACCGATCACCTGGACCTGTGGCTGGTGCAGTCCCCGGACCCGGCGACCCCGATCGAGGAGACCGTCGGCGCCCTGGAGCACGCCGTCCGCACCGGACGGTGCCGGTACGTGGGCCTGTCGAACTTCCCGGCGTGGACGACGGCGCAGGCCGCCACGCTCCTGGCCGCCGGCGGCCCGCTGGGCCCGGGCGCGCCGGGGCTGGCCGCCGTCGAGGTGGAGTACTCGCTGCTGCAGCGCGGGATCGAGCGCGAGCTGGCACCGGCCGCGCGGGCGCTGGGCGCCGGGGTGCTGGCGTGGTCGCCGCTGGGGCGCGGGGTGCTGACGGGCAAGTACCGCCACTCGGTCCCGGCGAGCTCACGGGCGGCCTCACCGCACCTTCGTGGCTTCGTCGAGCCCTACCTCAACGACCACGCGCACGGCGTGGTCGAGGCGGTCACCACCGCGGCGTCGGGCCTGGGCCGCACCCCGCTGGAGGTCGCGCTCGCGTGGGTGCGCGACGCCCCCGGGGTGTGCTCGGCGATCGCCGGCGCGCGCACGGCCGGTCAGCTGCGCGGGGTGCTCGCCGCGTGCGACCTCGCGCTGCCCGACCCCATCCGGGCGGTGCTGGACGAGGTCACGAGCCCGGAGCTGGGCTACCCCGAGCGGTTCTGACCGGGGAACCCCGCCGGGCCCGGTCGCGAGCCGGCCGCGCTGGCCCGGGTCGACGAGCCGACCGGACTACTCCTCGTCGGTGAACTCCTCGAGGTCGTCCTCGTCGAGCTCGCCGTCCTCGTCGTCGTACTCCTCGTCGTCCTCGTCGGAGTAGATGTCGAACGGCGTGTCGACCCCGAAGCCGGTGAACAGGGCGTCGTCGTAGGTGTCGAAGGCGTCCATGAGGGTGTTCGCCGCCGCCACGACGGCCGGGGCGTCGCTGTCCTGCGCCGCGGCGACCGCGTCGTAGTGTGCCTCGAACGCGGCGATGAGTCGGTCGAGCGCAGCACGGGGGTCGATAGCCATGTCGCTGAGCCTAGCGCCCGTCCAGGGGTGGCACAGCCCGTCACTGACCTGCGCGGACGGCGAACAGCGCCTCCCACACAGGTGTTGCTGACTACCATCCGAGGACGACCGGAGGGAGCATATGGGGATGCCGAGCATGGACCACGCGTTCGCGTCGCGCCGGGGCAACCGGAACGCGACGTACTACGAGTACCGCACCGTCACCCTCCCGGCGTCGGTGGACCGCGGCGACGTGCGCCGGCTGCTCACCGACGAGGCCGAGTACGGCCGGTGGGAGCTGGCCCGGACGCGTGTCTACGTCGGCGGGGCCCGGAAGGTCTGGCTGCGGCGCAAGGCGATGCAGGTGGCCAGCACCCTCTGACCCCGGGGGCTGCACGTCCGCCGGGCGCGGGTGGTTGCGCGCGGAGGACGGCACCCGCGCCCGCGCGCAGGCGAGGCACGGCGCCGGGGGGCTCAGCAGGTGCGCAGCAGCCGCTCGAGCACCCGGGTGCCGAACTGCAGCGCGTCGATCGGCACCCGCTCGTCGACGCCGTGGAACATGCCCGGGAAGTCCATGTCCGCCGGCAGGCGCAGCGGGACGAAGCCGTAGCCGGTGATCCCCAGCCGGCCCAGCGCCTTGTTGTCGGTGCCCGCCGAGAGCATGTAGGGCAGCACCTGCGCCCCGGGGTCGAACGCGTCGACCGCGGCGATCATCGCGTCGACGAGGTGCCCCTCGAACGGCGCCTCGATCCCGGCGTCCTCGTGCAGGGCCTCGATCCGCACGCCCGGCCCGGCCAGCTCCGCGATCATCGCCCGGGCCGCGGCCTCCTCCCCCGGCACCGGCCGCAGGTCGACGGCGCCGCTGGCGGCGCCGGGGATGACGTTGGCCTTGTACCCGGCGTTCAGCTGGGTGGGGTTGGCACCGGTGCGCAGGGTGGCGCCGACGAACTTCTTCGCCGGGCCGAGCGCGTCGACCAGCCGCGCGATGCCCTCTGGGTCCTCCGGGTCGAAGGTGGTGCCGGTCAGCTCCGCCACCCCGGTCAGCAGCTGGCGCACCGTCCCGGTCAGGTGCATGGGCCAGGCGTGCGCGCCGATGCGGTGGATCGCGCCGGCCAGGCGGGTCACCGCGTTGTCCTCGTTGACCTGCGAGCCGTGGCCCGCCGTCCCCTCGGCCAGCAGCCGCAGCCACGCCAGGCCCTTCTCCGCCGTCTGGAGCAGGTACACCCGCCGCCCGTCGATCTCCACGGAGTACCCGCCGACCTCGCTGATCGCCTCCGTGGCGCCGGCGAAGACCTCCGGGCGGTGGTCGACCAGCCAGTGCGCGCCGAAGTGGCCGCCGGCCTCCTCGTCGGCGAGGAACGCCACGACCAGGTCGCGCGCCGGCCGCCACCCGGTGCGGCCCATGTCGCGCACGAGCGCGAGGATCATCGCGTCCATGTCCTTCATGTCCACGGCGCCGCGGCCCCACACCATGCCGTCGCGGATCTGCCCGGCGAAGGGGTCCACCGACCAGTCGGCCGCCTCGGCGGGGACGACGTCGGTGTGCCCGTGCACCACCAGCGCCCCGCGGTCCGGGTCGGTGCCGGGGATGCGCAGCAGCACGCTGGCCCGGCCCGGCGCGGACTCGACCAGCTCGGGGTCCCAGCCGACCTCGGTGAGCAGCCCCATGACGTGCTCGGCCGCCGCCCGCTCCCCCGGGCCCGACCCGTCGCCGTAGTTGGAGGTGTCGATGCGGATGAGGTCCCGGCAGATGCCGACCACCTCGTCCTCCGGGCGCGGCGTCGCGGGCCCCTCCGGGCGGGTGGTGGCGGGCGAGGCGGTGGGGGCGGGCTCGGCACTCATGCCGCCAGGCTACCCACCGGCCCGCCCGCAGGACGGACGCCCGCCCGGTGGCGGAGAATCGAGCCCATGGACCTCAACAGCGACGTCGGCGAGTCCTTCGGCTCCTGGACGATGGGCGACGACGAGTCGATCATGCGCGTCGTCTCGAGCGCGAACGTGGCCTGCGGCTTCCACGCCGGCGACCCGGTGGTGGCCCGCGCGACGTGCGCGGCGGCCGCCCAGGAGGGCGTCACGGTGGGGGCGCACGTGTCCTACCGGGACCTGGCCGGGTTCGGCCGGCGGTTCATGGACGTCTCCCCCGCCGAGCTGACCAACGACGTCATCTACCAGATCGGCGCGCTGCAGGCGATGGCCGCCGCCGCCGGGACCACCGTGCGCTACGTCAAGCCCCACGGCGCGCTGTACAACACCATCGCCAAGCACGAGCAGCAGGCCCGCGCCGTCGTCGAGGCGATCCGCACCGTGGACGAGTCCCTGCCGATCCTCGTGCTGCCGGGCAGCGTCATCCAGCGCGAGGCCGAGGCGGCGGGGCTGCGCGCGGTCGTCGAGGCGTTCGCCGACCGGGCGTACAACGCCGACGGCTCGCTGGTCTCCCGCCGGCTCGAGGGCTCGGTCATCCACGACCCCGAAGCGGTCGCCGCCCGGGTGGTCCAGATGGCCACCGACTCGACGGTGGAGACCCTCGACGGCCAGACGATCGGCGTCGACGCCGAGAGCGTCTGCGTGCACGGCGACACCCCCGGCGCCGTCGCCATCGCCACCGCCGTGCGCGCCGCCCTGGAGGACGCGGGCGTGCCGGTGACGAGCTTCCTGTGACCGGCCCGCCCCGGCGCCACGTCCGCCCGGTCGGGGACCGGGCGGTGCTCGTCGAGTGCGAGAACCTCCAGGAGGTCATCGACCTGCACGCCACCCTGCAGCGCACCCCGCTGCCGGGCCAGCGCGACGTCCTGGCCGCCGCGCGCACCGTCATGGTCGTGGCCGCGACCCCCTCCGCGGTGGCGCGGCTGGCCCGGGACGTCGCCGAGGTGGCCGCGGAGCCCGGCGGCACCCGGGAGGGCCCGCTCGTCGAGCTGGACACGGTGTACGACGGCGAGGACCTCGCCGCGGTGGCCGAGCTGACCGGGCTGAGCCCGGAGGGGGTGGTGCGGGCGCACACCGGGCAGGTGTGGACGGCCGCCTTCGGGGGCTTCGCCCCCGGGTTCGCCTACCTCGTCGGGGAGAACCACGACCTGGACGTGCCCCGCCGGGACACCCCGCGCACCGCCGTGCCGGCTGGGGCGGTCGCCCTCGCCGGCGGGTTCTCCGCCGTCTACCCGCGCGAGTCCCCCGGCGGCTGGCAGCTCATCGGCCGCACCGGGGAGCGCATGTGGGACCTCGCCCGCCCCGAGCCGGCGCTGGTCCGGCCGGGCACCCGGGTGCGTCACCGGGCCGTGCGGGAGGTCGTCGCCGCGCCGGGTTCCGCCGCGACGGCGGGACCGGACGCGACGCCCGACGACGCGCCCACGGGAGCCCCGCGCGCCCGCTCCACGCCCCCCGATGCCGTGGCCGACGCCCCCGCCGGCGGCGCCCTCGTCGTGGAGGCCCCGGGGCTGCAGAGCCTCGTCGAGGACCTCGGCCGCCCGGGCTACCTCGACCTGGGCGTGTGCCCCTCCGGCGCGGTCGACCGGGGGGCGGCCGTGCGCGCCAACCGGCTGGTCGGCAACCCCCGCGACGCGGCGGTCCTCGAGACGGTGCCGGGCGGGCTGCGGCTGCGGGCCGACGGCGAGCAGGTGCTCGCCGTCACCGGGGCGCCGGCCGCGCTGAGCGTCGAGGGCGACGACGGCGCGCGCCGCCCGCCCACCGACGCCCCGTTCGCGCTGCGCGACGGGGAGGTCCTCGCCCTCGGCCCCCCGCGCGCCGGGCTGCGCGCCTACGTCGCCGTGCGCGGCGGCCTCGACGTCGCCCCGGTCCTGGGCAGCCGCGCGACCGACACGATGTCCGGGCTGGGTCCGGCCCCGCTCGAGGCCGGCGCGGTGCTGCCGGTCGGGGCGCCGCACCCGGGCGCCGTCGTCGCGGCGCCGGACCCCGCGCCGGCGTGGCCCGACGGGCCTGTGACGGTCGCCGTCGTCCCCGGTCCGCGGCAGGACTGGTTCGCGTCCGACGCCCTGGCCTCGCTGTGCCGGCAGCGCTGGGCGGTGACCGACCGGTCCAACCGGGTCGGGCTGCGCCTGGACGGCGAGCGCCTCGCGCGCACCCGCACCGAGGAGCTGCCCAGCGAGGGCACCGTCGCCGGCGCCGTGCAGGTGCCCGCCTCCGGGCTGCCGGTGGTGTTCCTCGCGGACCACCCCACCTCCGGCGGCTACCCCGTCATCGCCGTCGTCCGCACCGCCGACCTCGACCGGCTCGCCCAGGTGCGGCCGGGCGACCTGCTGCGGTTCGTCCCCGCCCCACCGTCCTGAACCGCCCGCGAAAGGAGCCCCGTGCGCAAGGTCCTCATCGCCAACCGCGGCGAGATCGCCCTCCGCGTCGTCCACGCCTGCGCCGACGCCGGGCTCGCCTCGGTGGCCGTCTACGCCGACCCCGACGCCGCCGCACCGCACGCCCTGCTGGCCGACGAGGCCTACAACCTGCCCGGCTCCGGCGCGGGCGAGACGTACCTCGACATCCCCCGCCTGCTGGACGTGGCCCGCCGCAGCGGTGCCGACGCGGTCCACCCCGGCTACGGGTTCCTCGCCGAGAACGCCGACTTCGCCCAGGCCGTCCTCGACGCCGGGCTGACGTGGGTGGGCCCCTCGCCCGAGGCGATCCGGGTGCTCGGCGACAAGGTCTCGGCGCGCGAGCTGGCCCGCCGGGCCGGCGCGCCGCTGGTGGCCGGCAGCGATGGTCCCGTCCCCTCGGCCACCGAGGCGCGCCGGTTCGCCGAGGAGCACGGCGTGCCGGTGGTCATCAAGGCGGCCTTCGGCGGCGGCGGCCGCGGCATGCGGGTGGTGCGCCACCTCGACGACGTCGAGGACGCCTTCGCCTCGGCCCAGCGCGAGTCCCGGGTGGCCTTCGGTCGTGACGAGTGCTACATGGAGCGGTTCCTCGACCGGCCCCGGCACGTCGAGGCCCAGGTCCTGGCGGACACCCACGGGACCGTCGTGGTGCTCGGCACCCGGGACTGCTCGCTGCAGCGGCGCCACCAGAAGCTCGTCGAGGAGGCGCCGGCCCCGTTCCTCACCGAGGACCAGCGCCGGCAGGTCCACGAGGGCGCCCGCGCCATCTGCGCCGCGGTCGGGTACGTGGGAGCGGGGACGGTGGAGTTCCTGCTCGGCGCCGGGGGCGAGCTGACGTTCCTCGAGGTCAACACCCGCCTGCAGGTCGAGCACCCGGTCACCGAGGCCACCACCGGCATCGACCTGGTCCGCGCCCAGTTCGCCGTGGCCGACGGCCAGCCGGTGCCGGTCCGCACCGACCCCGAGCCCGCCGGGCACGCCATCGAGCTGCGCATCAACGCCGAGGACGTCGGCCGCGGGTTCCTGCCCGCGACCGGCACGATCACCACGTTCGTCGCCCCCAGCGGGCCGGGGGTGCGCCTGGACACCGGGGTGCGGCAGGGCTCGGTGGTCTCCCCGCACTTCGACTCCCTGCTCGCCAAGGTCATCGTGCACGGCCGGGACCGGCAGGAGGCGCTGCGCCGGGCACGCCGGGCGGCGAACGAGATGGAGATCGGCGGGGTGGCCACGGTGCTGCCCTTCCACCGGGCCGTCCTGCGCGACCCGGACTTCTCCGCCCCGGACCGGCTCGGCGTCCACACGACCTGGATCGAGCACGAGTTCGCCGAGCGGGTCGCGGCGGACCCGGCCTTCCACGACGCCGCCCCCGCCGGCCGGCGGCGGGTGGTCGTCGACGTCGACGGCCGGCGGGTGGTGCTCGGGCTGCCCGCGGACCTGCTCGCGGGGCTGGCCGCGAGCGGCGGGGACGGCGCCGGGACCGACGACGGCGCGGCGGCCCCGGCGGACGCGGCCGCGCTGACCGCGCCGATGGGCGGCACGGTCGTGCGGTGGCTGGTCGAGCCCGGCGAGCAGGTCGCCCGGGGCGACGCCGTCGTCCTGCTGGAGGCGATGAAGACCGAGACCCGGCTGGTGGCCCACCGCGACGGCGTCGTCGAGCCGCGGGTGGCGGCCGGGGAGCACGTGGACACCGGCGCCACGCTCGCGGTCATCGAGGCCTGAGCGCCGGGCGGCCCGGCGGCGGCGCCCGGGTCCGCTCAGCCCGCCGCCAGCCGCGGCCCGATGACGTCCCGGAAGGCGGCGACCTCCGCGACCGGCAGGGCGTACCCGGTGGCCTCGGTGTGGGCCGGGAAGAGGAAGACGTGGTCCGCCCCGGTCTCCGCCCGCGCCCGCAGCAGCCGCTCGGCGCAGTGCTCGGCCGGGCCGAACAGCCCCAGCGCGTCGCACACCCGGGCGGCGAGCGCGGGCGAGAGGTCCTCGGGCCGGTGGTCCTCCGGGATGTCCAGCCCGGCGAGGCGCAGCCAGTGCAGGTTGGCGGGGCTGGGGTAGGCGAGGAAGGGCCGGCCGGGCCGGAACCAGCGCCGTGGCCACGCCAGCGCCTCCTCGAACGGCGCGACGGCGGTGGGGACGATGAGGATCTCCTCCAGCCCCGCCGGGTCGCGTCCCGCCCGCCGCGCGCCGGCGGCCACGTGGGCGCGGGCGGCCGCGACCGCCCGCGGGTCGAGCCCGACGAGCATGAGCACGCCGTCGGCGACCTCGCCGGCAAGCTCGAGCATCCGGGGCCCGGCGGCGAGGACGAGCACCCGGGCGGGCGGCGCGGCGGCGTTGTTCATGCGCAGCTCGTGCCCGTCGAGGCTGGCCGTCTCGCCGGCGAGCAGGCGCCGCACGGCGGTGACGACCTCACCGAGGTAGGCCCGGCGCGCCTGCGCCCGCCCGGCCCGCTCCACCGACAGGAAGCCGGGGGCGAGGGTGAGCAGCACCCGCCCGGGGGCGATCTCGGTCAGCGCGTTCGCGGTGGCGGCGAGCACCAGCGCGTGGCGGGTCAGCGGGTTCGTCGTCGCCGGGTACAGCTCCAGGCGGGAGGTCGCCGCGGCCGCGAGCGCGAGGGTGACGTAGACGTCGCGGCCGGAGTGGTGGTGGTCGTGGATACCGACGCCGTGGAGGCCCGCCCGCTCGCACCCGACGACGAAGTCGACGACCTCGGGCACCGGGCGCCCGACCGGCACCCGGAGGTCGACGGCGATCACGGCACCGCTCGGGCGACGGTGGTCACGGCCCGGTACCGGGCGACGGCGGTCACGGGACCTGGTAGGCCGAGTCCCGCACGTCGGTGACGAGCATGTGCCCCGGCGCGTGCCCGATCGCCAGCGGCGGGCGGGACTCCATGACGGCGGCCTGTGGGGTGACCCCGCACGCCCAGAACACCGGCAGCTCCCCGGGGCCGATCGTCACGGGGTCGCCGAAGTCGGGCGCGTCGAGGTCGCGGATGCCCAGCGCCCCCGGGTCGCCGACGTGGACCGGGGCGCCGTGGACGGCCGGGTAGCGGGAGGTGACGCGCACGGCGTCGGCCACCTGACCGGCCGGGATCGGGCGCATGGAGACCACCAGCGGCCCGGACAGCGCCCCGGCGCTCGCGCAGCGGCGGGCGGTGCGGTACATCGGCACGTTGGCGCCCTGCTCGATGTGGGCGATGCGGATGCCGGCCTCCTGCAGCGCGGTCTCGAAGGTGAAGCTGCACCCGACGAGGAAGGCCACGAGGTCCGCGCGCCAGTGCTCGCGCGCGTCCGGGGTGTCGGTGACCTTCTCGCCGTCGGCGTAGACGGTGTACAGGGGCAGGTCGGTGCGCACGTCCCCGCCGGCGAGCAGCGGCCCGGCGACCTCGCCGGCGTCGAGGACCCCGAGCACCGGGCAGGGCTTGGGGTTGCGCTGGGCGAAGAGCAGCATGTCGAAGGCGTACTCGCGGGGCACGGCGATGAGGTTGGCCTGGGCGTAGCCGCGCGACCACCCGGCGGTGGGCGTGACGAGCCCGGCCCGGAAGCGGGCCCGGGCCTGGGCAGGGGTGAGCCGGGCGGCGTCGGCCAGGTCGGGGGCGAGGGTCGGGGAGGTCACGCGATCACGTCCACAGCGCGGAGATGCCGGCGAAGGAGTTGTAGCCGAAGTACAGGGTGAGCAGCCACGCGAGCACCCCGAGCACCAGCAGCCAGCGCGGGTAGCGATAGCCGCGCAACAGGTCCCGGCGCCGCCAGGCCACCCAGAGGATGACGGCGAAGCCGATGGGCAGGATCAGCCCGTTGAAGGCGCCGGCGAAGATGAGCAACGCCGAGGGGGCCTGACCCACGACGACGAAGACGACGGCGCTGACGGCGATGAACAGGCAGGTGAGGAGACTGCGGGTGCGGGGGCTGGCCGTGGGTTTCGTGACAAACGTGATGGAGGTGTACGCCGCGCCGATCACCGAGGTGATCGAGGCGGCCCAGAGGACCACGCCGAACAGCCGCATGCCCAGCTCACCGGCCGCGACGCCGAAGGCCTGGGCCGCAATGTTCTCTCCCACGAGCTTCGCCCCGCCGGCGACGACGCCGAAGATCGCCAGGAAGAGCAGGAACCGCATGAGACCGGTGATGATCACGCCCATGACCGAGCTGCGGCTGATGTACCTGACGCTGTCCGGGCCGCGGACGCCGGCGTCGATCATGCGGTGCGCCCCCGCGTAGGTGATGTACCCGCCCACCGTCCCGCCGATGAGGGTGGTGATCACGAAGAAGTCCACCCGCTCCGGAGCCACCATGTTCTTCAGCGCCTCGCCGACCGGCGGCCCGGACTCGATGGCGACGTAGAGCGTCAGCAGGATCATCAGCGCCCCGAGCACCACGACGATCCGATCCATGGCGATGCCGGCCCGGCGGCTGAGGAACACCGCGATGGCGATCACGGCGGTGATCACCCCGCCGGCCGTGGTGTTCAGCCCGGTCGTCGCGTTGATGCCGAGCCCGCCGCCGGCGGTGTTGCCGATGTTGAAGACCAGCCCGCCGGCGAAGACGAGGACGGCGAGCACCACCCCCACCCCGGGCAGCACCCGGTTGCCGAGCTCGTTCGCGCGCAGGCCGGTGATCCCGATGACCCGCCAGACGTTGAGCTGGACGCAGATGTCCACGACCACCGAGGCGAGGATCGCGAAGGCGAACGCCGCACCGAGCTCGACGGTGAAGTTCGCGGTCTGGGTGATGAAGCCGGGGCCGATGGCGCTGGTGGCCATGAGGAACATGGCCCCGAGCAGCCCGGTGCGGTGCGTCCGGGAGATGCGGGCGGGTGCGTCGGCGGGCTGGGCCATGGAAACCCCCTGGGCACGCGGTTCGCCGTGGGCGCGGCGCCCCGGGGCGGGCACCGGCGGGCCGGCACGCCGTCGCCGGCCCGCCTCCATCATGGGACGGGCGGCACGGGTCGGCACGCGGGCCGACGGCGCAGCCCGGGTCGCGCCGTCGGGCCCGGCCCGGTCGGGGGCCCGGCCCGGTCGGGGCCCTGGCCCGTCAGTCGGTCAGCCCCCGGCGCACGAGCAGCGGGTCGATGCGGGCGTCGCGCCCGCGCAGGTCCCGGAAGGACTCGAGCGGGTCCTGGGAGTACCCCCGCGAGAGCAACGCCTCGCGGAATCGCTGCCCGGCGGCGCGGTTGAGGCCGCCGTCGTCCGCGCGGGCGTGCTCCTTGAACCACTCGACGGTGTCGGCGTCGAGCACCTCGGACCAGATGTAGGAGTAGTAGCCGGCGTCGTAACCGCCGCCGAAGGTGTGGTTGAAGTAGGTCGAGCGGTAGCGCGGCGGCACGAGGTCGAGGTGCACGCCCGCCCGCTCCAGCGCCTCCCGCTCGAACGCCTCGACCTCGCCGGGCTCGGCGGGCACCTGCCCGGGGACGACCTGGTGCCAGGCCTGGTCGAGCAGGGCGGCGCCGAGGTACTCGGTGGTCGCGAAGCCCTCGCCGTAGCTGCCCAGCGACAGCACCTTCTCGAGCAGCTCGGCCGGCAGCGGCTCGCCGGTGGCGTGATGGCGGGCGAAGCGGGCGACCACCGAGGGGTGGGTCATCCACATCTCGTTGACCTGGGAGGGGTACTCGACGAAGTCGCGCGGCACGGCGGTGCCGGACAGCGACGGGTAGCGCACGTCGGAGAACAGGGCGTGCAGGGCGTGGCCGAACTCGTGGAAGCAGGTGCGCACCTCGTCCCACGTCAGCAGCGTGGGCTGGCCGGGCGGCGGCGGGGTGACGTTGAGGTTGTTGACCGCCACCGGACGCTCGGCGAGCAGGTCGGACTGGTCGACCAGGCTGTGCATCCACGCCCCGCCGCGCTTGCCCGGCCGGGCGTAGTAGTCGCCGACGAACAGGCCCAGCCCGCGGCCGTCCTCCTCGCGTACCTCCCACACCCGCACGCCGTCGGCGTAGCCGGGCAGGTCCGGCCGCGGGTGGAAGGTGAGCCCGTAGAGCCGGTGCGCGGCGTAGAAGACCCCGTGCTCGACCACCCGGCCGAGCTCGAGGTAGGGGCGCAGCACGTCGTCGTCGACCGAGAAGCGCTCCTTGCGCAGCCGCTCGGCCTCGTAGACCCAGTCCGACGCCGCGAGGGCCCCGGCCCGGGCGGCGGGGTCCGCCTCGCGCGCGGCCTGCAGCTCGGCGGCCTCGCGCCGGGCGTTGCGCACCGCCGGCGGGGCGAGGCGGGCGAGCATCTCGTTGACCGCCGTGGCGCTCCCCGCGGTGTTGTCCTCGACGACGTAGGCGGCGTGGTGCGGGTAGCCGAGCAGCTCGGCCCGCTCGGCGCGCAGCCGGGCGATCTCGAGCAGGGTGGCCCGGGTGTCGGAGGCTGGGTCCACCCCCGTGCCGCGGGTGCGGGAGGCCTCCAGCAGGCGGGTGCGCAGCCCGGGGTCGGCGGCGCGGGCGAGCAGCGGCTGCTGGGTGGGCAGCATGAGCGGGATGAGGTACCCGCCGCCGGGCATGGTCAGGGTGGAGCCGGCCCGGTCGGCGGCGGCGCGGGCGAGGGCGGCGACGGTGCCCTCGTCGAGGCCGGCGAGCTCGGCCGGGTCCTCGACGCGGACGGCGCCGGCCTCCATGGCCTTGACCACCCGCTGCGAGAACTCGGTCTCCGACGTCACGATGCGGGCGTTGAGCGCGCGCAGCCGCTCCTGCTGGTCGTCGTCGAGCCGGATGCCGGCGCGGACGAAGTTCTTGCGGTAGGTGTGCAGCAGCCAGGACGTCTCGGCGTCGAGGTCGAGCAGCGCCGCGGCGTGCGCGAGCGACTCCAGCCGGTCGTAGATGCGCCGGTCTAGCCAGAAGGCGTCCCCGTGCGCGGCCAGCAGCGGAGCGACCTCGGACTCCAGGGCGTGGATCTCGTCCCCGCCCACGGCGCTGACCAGGGTGTGGAAGACGGTCATCGCCCGGCGCAGCAGCCGCCCGGACCGCTCGACGCGCTCGAGGGTGTTGGCCACGTCGGGCACGGCGGCGTCCGTGGCCACCGCCTCCCACTCGGCGCGCTGGCCGGCCATGCCGGCGACGATGGCCGGGCGCAGGTGCTCGATCCGCACGGCGCGAAAGTCCGGCAGCCCGTAGGGCAGCGGAGACGGCGCGGCGAATGGATTGGCGGCGTCGAGCAGGGCGTCCCCGACGTGCGCGGAGGTCTCAGGCATGCCGCTCATTGTGCCCCCCGCGCGCTGGGCCGCTCCCATGTCGCGCTGTCACGGTCTCGAATGTGCGACCGCCCGTGCCGCGACGCGGCGCCCGGGTGAGAAGAACCGTCAGCCGCTCAGCGACCACCGCCGGGCCGATAGCCGCGCCGGGCGAGCACGCCGGCGATGTCCGGCGGGAAGAACCCCGGGCCCTTGAGCACCTTGCCGTCCTCGCGGTAGATCGGCCGGCCGTCGGCGCCGAGCTTGGACAGGTTGGACGCCTGGATCTCGGCGAGCACCTCGTCCAGCGCGATGCCGCACTCCAGCGCCATGCCGTAAACCACGTACGTCAGGTCGCCCAGGGCGTCGGCCGCCTCGACGGTGTCCCGGGTCCCGTCGTCGGCCGCGACCGCCCGGGTGAAGGCCGCGGACATCTCGGCGCCGGCCGCCTCGCCGTAGACCGCCTCGACGAGCTCGGCGAGCTCCTCGGCCACCAGCGCCATGCGCATGTGGACCCGGTCGCGGTCCACGCTCGGCGGGTCGGTGACCACCGGCAGGTGGTAGGTGTCGTGGAACTGGCGCACGAGCGCCTCGGGGTCGCGCGGGTCAGCCGCGGCGCCCGGGTTGGGCGTGGCGTGCGCCGTCGTCGGGGCCGCGGCGCCGGTGGGCCCGTCCCAGGCGGCGACGGGTTCGCGCGGGTCGTCGCGCTGGATGGTGCCGATCCAGCCGTCCGCCCACGTGCCCCGGCGGGGGTTGAGGGCGCGCACGGTGCCCTCCTTGCGCACGCCGTTGCGCCAGGCGAGCTTCCAGGAGGGCCAGTTGTCGACGTCGGCGCGCCAGCCCACGGTGTGCAGGCCGAGCCGGTCGAAGGCCGCGTCGAGGACGACGCCGACCGCACGGGTCATGACCCCGCGGCCGCGGGCGTCGGCGGCGAGCCAGTAGCCGAGCTCGCCCTTGCCGTCGGCGACCTCGTGCAGGCCCACCATGCCCACGAGCTGCGCGGCGCCGTCGGTCACGGTGCGCACGGCCCACGTGGGCGAGCCGGCGCGCCAGCCGTCCGGGACCACGCCGGTGACGAAGCGCTCGGCGTCGGCCCGGGTGTACGGGCTGGGCACCGTCGTCCACCGCTGGATGTCGACCTCGGCGCAGACCGCCGCGATGCGGTCGACGTCGTCGGCGGTGGGGACGGACAGCAGGAGCGTGCCGTCGGACGAGCGCAGCGCGAAGGGTTCCATACCCCCGACGTTACCGGGGCGGGCGGCCACGCCCGCCTGCCCGCCGCCCTCGGCCCCGCCCGTGCCGGGGCGCCGGGCGGGCCGCGGCGGGGCCGCCGCGGGGGGTCGCGGACCGGCGGCCAACCGGGGCTGTGGGGTCGGTCACTTCGGGGTCGTTCCGGGCCTGACGGGTTCGGAGGCGCCCCTCGGGCCGTGCTATCTTTTACGACGTTGCCCGGGAGGGTGGCGGGGCCGGAGGCCACGCCAGACCGGCCGGCAGCACCACCTGTCCGGGTGGCGGAATAGGCAGACGCGCTAGCTTGAGGTGCTAGTGCCCTTTATCGGGCGTGGGGGTTCAAGTCCCCCTCCGGACACTCGTTGAGACAGCGACGATCAGGGCCCCCGACGTGCGGATGCACGGCCGGGGGCCTTGCTCGTCTCCGGCTCGGCGCCCGTCGCGTCGACCAGCAGCGGCAGCCGCAGCTCGAACACCGCGCCGGGGCCCGCGGCGTCGGCCAGCACGAGGGACCCGCCGTGCGCGGCGGCGATGGCGCGGCTGATCGCCAGCCCGAGCCCGCTGCCGCCGTGGTCACGGCCGCGTGCCTCGTCCAGCCGGGTGAAGCGGTCGAAGATCCGCTCGCGCTGGTCCGGCGGCACGCCGGCGCCGTCGTCCCCGACCCGCAGCACCGCCTCGCCCTGGCGCTGGCGGAGCGAGACGGTGACGGTCGTGCGCGCGTGCCGGGCGGCGTTGTCCACGAGGTTGCGCACCACCTGTCCCAGCTGGTCGACGTCGCCGAGCACGCGCAGGGCCGGCAGCGGGGCGACGTCCACCCGGACGCGGCCGAGCCTGCGCAGCCGGGCGGCCTGCTCGTGGACGACGTCGTCGAGGTCCACCTCCCGGCGGGGCACGGGCACCTGACCGTCGAGACGGGCCAGCAGGAGCAGGTCGTCGACGAGCCGCCGCATCCGGGCCTGCTCGGTCTGCAGGTCCCGCCCGACCTCCTGCCACAGGTCCAGGTCCTGCCGCGTGAGCGCCACCTCGACCAGGGCCTGCTCGTTGGCCAGCGGGCTGCGCAGCTCGTGGGAGGCGTCGGAGACGAAGTGCCGCTGGCGCTCGTGGGCGGTCTCGATCCGGCTGAGCATGGAGTTCATCGTCTCGGCGAGCCGGCGCAGCTCGTCGTGGGCACGCGGCAGCGGAACCCGCTGCGAGAGGTCGCCGGCGCCGATCGTGGCCGCCTTGCGCCGGATTCGTTCCACGGGGGCCAGGGCGTGCCCGACGGCGAGCCAGGTCACCAGCCCGGCCAGGGCGAGCACGGCGGGGAGGATCGCCCAGGTGAGCCGGGAGGTCTCCCCCACCACCCGGACCACCGGGGTCAGCGGCATGGCCACGAGAACGGTGCGCGGGGCCTGCGGCGTCCCGGCGGGCAGGGCGACGACCCGGTACGGCTCGCCGCCCTCCGCCGGCATCGCCGGGATGGTGCTCGCCTGCGGCGTGCTCACCGGCGAGCGCATGGCGGGCAGCCCCTCGATGTCGTGGCTGGCGGCCAGCACGCGACCGTCCGGGTCCAGCACCTGCGCCAGCGTCCGCCCCTCGGAGACGGCGTCGACGACGGAGGTGGGCAGCGGCGTGTCGACGAGGGAGGCGACGTACTCGGCCCGCTCCCGCGCCGCCGACTCGATGCCCGTCGTCAGGGCGTGGCGCAGCAGCATGGTCAGGGCGATCCCGGCGGCGGCGAGGATGACGGCGACGACGGCGGTCGCCACCAGGGTGATGACGGCGCGGACGCCCAGGCCCCCCTTCCTCACCTGCGCCTCCTGACGAGCCGGTATCCCAGGCCCCGCACAGTCAGGATGTCGACCCCCGGGGAGACGCCGAGCTTGCGGCGCAGCCGGCCGACGTAGACCTCGACGACGTTGGCGTCCCCCTCGAACGCCGGGTCCCAGACGTGCTCGAGGATCTCGGCCTTGCTGACCACGTGCTCGGCCCGGTGAGCTAGGTAGACCAGGAGGGCGAGCTCGCGGGCCGTGACGTGCAGCTCCTTCTCCCCCAGCCAGGTGCGCTGGTGGGCCGGGTCCACCCGCAGCGGGCCCACCCGGATCACCGCCTCGGTCCCCCGGTACCGGCGCCGGGTCAGCGCCCGCAGCCGCGCGGCGAGCACGACCGGCGAGAAGGGCTTGGACATGAAGTCGTCCGCGCCGATGTCGAGCGCGTCGGCCTCGTCGTACTCGCCGTCCTTGGCGGTGAGGAACAGGATCGGGGTAGCGTCGCCGCGGGCCCGCACCCGCCGGCACACGTCGTACCCGGACATGCCGGGGAGCATGACGTCGAGGACGATGACGTCGAACGCCTGCTCGCGCGCCTGCCAGTCGCCGTCGACGCCGTCGCCGGCCAGCACGACGCTGAAGCCCTCGGCCTCGAGGGTCCGGCGCACCGCCGACGCCAGCGGCCTCTCGTCTTCGACCAGCAGCACGCGCACCGTCCCTCCCCATCGACTCGCGGGCGTCTGCCCTCCACGGTAACCCCAGGAGCGAGGGGAGAGAATCGGCGGATTTTCGGCCTTTCTGGACCGCGCCGGGCTAGTTGGGCCAGGTGGTCGCGCAGCGGAAGGGCGACCGGATTACCGGCCGCCCTTCCGCGCGTCGTGCCAGCCGGGACGTCAGTCCCAGCCCCACCAGTTGTGGTAGTGCCTGAAGTGGTGGCCGTGGTGGTGCCGGAAGTCCCGATCGTGGTGCCGGAAGTCCCGGTGGTGGTGGCGGCCGTCGTCGTAGCGGTAGTGGTGGCCGTAGCCGTCACCGTGCTCGCTGGCGGACGCGGCGCCCGCGGTGCCGCCCAGGACGGCCACGCCGATCACGACAGAGGCGAGGCCGCCAAGAATCTTTCGCTTCATGGGGAGGGCCCTTCGTGCTTGGTGGGGTACATCGGGCAACACCACTCTGAGGGGCACTCCCTGAACGGAACCTGAACCATGCTGACGGACCCTTTGCCGGCAAAACCGCCGTCAACGCGGGCGCCGGAAGCGGACGCGCAGGGGCCCGGCGACCGTCCGGTCGCCGGGCCCCGTTTCTTCCCGTGCGTCAGCGCACCGCGACGGCCTCCTCGGCCGCCTCGTTGTCGACGCCGACCTGCGGGTCGCCCTTGCCGGCGTAGACCGCGGCCTGGATGCGGTCGCCGATCTCCTTGTCCACGTTCTTCCAGTACTGGAAGGCGTTCTGCAGGACGACCTCGTGCTGGATGCCGGCCAACGAGCCGGCGACGGTCTCGACGAGCTGCTCGCGCTGGGCGTCGTCGAACACCTCGCGCACGAGCGTGCCCGCCTGGCCGAAGTCGTCGTCCTCGGCGTGCAGGGCGTAGGCGCTGCGGACCATCTCGCCGTCGGCCTCCCAGCCGTCGTCGACCGGGCCGGTCTCGTCCGACCACGGGCGGCCGAAGGAGTTCGGCGCGTAGACCGGGGCGTCGCCGGAGTGCTCGAAGGTCATGTTGCCGTCGAAGGTGTAGGACTGCACCGGGATGATCGGCTTGTTGACCGGCAGCTGCTGGTAGTTGGTGCCGATGCGGGCGCGCTGGGCGTCGGCGTAGGCGAACACGCGGCCGAGCAGCATCTTGTCCGGGGAGACGCCGATGCCGGGGACGGTGTTCGACGGCGCGAACGCGGCCTGCTCGATCTCGGCGAAGAAGTTCTTCGGGTTCCGGTTCAGGGTCATCGTGCCCACCTTGATGAGCGGGTAGTCGGCGTGCGACCAGACCTTGGTGAGGTCGAACGGGTTGAACCGGTAGGCCTTGGCCTCCTCGTAGGGCATGACCTGCACCGACAGGGTCCAGCTCGGGAACTCCCCGCGCTCGATGGCGTCGAAGAGGTCGCGGCGGTGGTACTCGGCGTCGGAGCCGGCGAGCTTCTCGGCCTCCTCGTTGGTGAGGAACTCCATGCCCTGGTCCGTGTGGAAGTGGTACTTCACCCAGAACTTCTCGCCGGCCTCGTTGACCCACATGTAGGTGTGGGAGCCGTAGCCGTTCATGTGGCGCCAGGTCTTGGGCAGGCCGCGCTCACCCATGAGGTAGGTGACCTGGTGCGCGGACTCGGGGTTCTGCGTCCAGAAGTCCCACTGCATGTCGGCACTGCGCAGGCCGGAGGCGGGCAGCCGCTTCTGCGAGCGGATGAAGTGCGGGAACTTCATCGGGTCGCGCAGGAAGAACACCGGGGTGTTGTTGCCGACGAGGTCGTAGTTGCCCTCGGTCGTGTAGAACTTCAGCGAGAAGCCGCGCACGTCACGCCAGGTGTCGGGCGAGCCCTGCTCGCCGGCGACCGTGGAGAAGCGGGCCAGCATGTCCACCGTGGCCCCGGGCTGGAACATCGCGGCCTTGGTGAAGCGCGAGACGTCCTCGGTGGTCTCGAAGGTGCCGAAGGCACCCGAGCCCTTGGCGTGCGGGTTGCGCTCCGGGACGCGCTCGCGGTTGAAGCTCGCGAGGGTCTCCACGAGGTGCACGTCGTGCAGCAGCAGCGGGCCGTTGGAGCCGAGGCTCAGGGAGTTGCGGTCGGAGACGGCGGGGGCGCCGAACTGCGTGGTGGACGGGACCTGACTGGTGTCGGTCAAGACAGCTCCTTCATTTCCTTCGTTGGGGTGGAACGGGACAGGCAGGAGGGGCAGGTGCCCCAGTAGATGACCTCGGCCGTGTCGATGACGAAGCCGTGGTCCTCGCTCGCGTGCAGGCACGGGGCCTCGCCGACGGCGCACGCGACGTCCTCGACACGGCCACAGCTGCGGCAGACGAGGTGGTGGTGGTTGTCCCCGCGGCGGAGCTCGTATCGCCCCGGGGAGCCCTCGGGCTCGATGCGCCGCAGGATGCCGGCGGCCGTCAGCGCGCCCAGGACGTCGTAGATGGCCTGGGTGGACACCGAGCCCAGCCGTTCGAGCACGCCGGCACGGACGGTCTCGGCGTCGGCGTGGGGGTGCGTGGCCACCTCCTCGAGCACGGCCAACCGTGGCGCCGTCACGCGCAGGTGAGCCTGCCGCAACAGTTCCGGATACGTGGCGACCATATGAAGAGCGTACGGCGCTTTCTGGAATCACTCAAGGATTGGAGTCGTTCACCTCTCGGTCACGGCGACGTCTCCCGCCGGTCACCCCGGCCGGTGTCAGGCGGAGGCGACCGGCCGGTGTCAGGCGGAGCGACCGGCCGGTGTCAGGCAGAGGTGGCCGCGATCCGGGCGGTCATGGTGTGACTCTCCCCGGCGCGCAGGATGATCGCGTCCTCGAGCGCGTTGGCCGTCTCGACGCAGACCATCGTGGGCCATTCGGCGTCGTCGTAGTCCGCCATGGCCGCGGCCTTGGCGCTCCAGGGGTTCCACACGACCGTGTTCGCCGAGGCCTCCTTCGCCACGACGACGGTGCGCGCGCCCGGGTCGACGACGGTGGCCGTGCCGGTGGAGCGGTACACCCGGTCCGTCTCGCCGGTGAAGACCACCGGGCCGGACTGGACGGCGTGCGTGCCCCCGGCCGCCTTGTCCAGGTACGCCGCGCCGTCGAGCCCCTCGACGGTGACGGCGGTGACGTCCCGGACGTGGAGATAGCTGTGCAGCGCCTCTTCGAAGGAGCACTGCTCGGTGCCGGTGTTGCGCGCGGTGAGGGCCAGGGTGAGCTGGGGGCCGAAGGTCACCGCGTAGGTCAGCTCGAAGGGGAAGCGCCACACGCCCGAACCGGGCAGCCCGGCGACGTCCGCCTCGGTGAGCCGGAACGTCAGCGTCACCACCCCGTCGGCGTCCTCGGCGCCCACGAGGGTCCAGTCGGCCAGCCGGGCGAAGCCGTGGGCGGGCGACATGCCCGGTTCCCGGCCGGGACCGAACCACGGGAAGCAGATCGGCACGCCGCCGCGGATGGGCCGCTCGGGGGCGAACACGCTGGCCCGGCTCATCCAGATCACCGGGTGCTGGCCCGCAGGGGTGAAGGCGGTGACGTGGGCGCCGTGGAGGTAGACCTCGCCGGTGGCGACCGCGGTGCGCACCCGCAGCACGGGCAGGCCGCCCTCGCCGTCGGCGGCGGTGACGGAGGCGGGCAGATCGACGGTGACGAGGTCGCGGGACATGTCCACGACGGTAACGCGGGCGTGCCCGCCCGGCCCACCGGTGCCACGCCCCTGCCCGGCTCACGGCTCGAGCTGGTGGTCCTCGCGCTGCTCGTCGACGTAGGCGGAGAGGATCTGGGCGGAGAGCGCGTCGATGCGCTCGTCGACGTGCTTGGACTCCTTGGCGGCGGCGTGCCGGCTCATCGCGCCGAGCAGCGGCAGGGAGGCCTCGACCTTGTCCAGCTGGCGGCGCCAGTCCTCGGCGCGGTGCCGCTCGGCGTCGTCGTCGGCGGAGCTGATGAGGTAGGCGACCTGGTCACGGAGCACGCCGATGCGCCGGCGCAGCCCCTCCTCGCCCCGGTTCTCCTGGCGGGCGTTGGCCATGCGCGTGACCTGCTGGGAGACCAGGTAGTAGATCTCCGGGTTCTCCTCACGCATGCGGGTGAGCATCGGCCCCATCCGGCGCACCGCCTCCCAGACCGCCGGACCGGCGGTCACGGCGATCTTCACGAGTGCGCTGACCTTGCCCACGGCTCTCCCCCGGCTCCCGCTGCCTGTCCCCCAGCGTGCCACGGGCGGGTGCGGGCCGCCCGGCCGGCCCTGCCGGGGACGGCGTCACCGCGCCGGCAGGGAGCGCCGGGGCAGCCCGGCGGCGGCCACGGCCGCGGCGGCCACGAGCACGAGCGCGGCCAGCACGGTGCCCTGCCACGCGGCCATGTCCCACGCCTGCCCGAGCAGGACACCGCCCGCCGAGGAGCCGAGGTAGTACACGAGGGTGTAGCGCCCCGACGCGGCCGAGGGGCGCGGCGCCAGCCGGGGCACCGTCGAGCTGGCCACCGCGTGGGCGACGAAGAAGCCCCCCGCGACCAGCAGCAGCCCGAGCCAGATGAGCGCCAGGGGGGCCGCGAGCGTGACGGCGACCCCGGCCGCGCAGCCGCCGAGCCCGGCGAGCACGGCCCCGCGCACCCCGACGCGGGCGGTGAGCCGGCCGGCCAGCGCCGAGGTGACCGTCCCGGCCAGGTAGGTGAGGAAGAACGCCGAGGCGGCCCCGGTGCCGAGCAGGTAGGGCGGGGCGCTCGTGCGGTAGCCGATGACGTTGAAGATCCCGACGAACATCGCCATGCCCAGGCCGCCAACGAGGTACAGGCGCACCCGCGCCGGGCGCCGCCCGTCGTCCCGGCCCGCGGGCGCGGCCGGGGCGCCGGCCTGGGTGGGCCGCCGGGAGGCCGGCAGCAGCGCGTGCGCCGCCGCGGTCACCGCGGCGGCCGCGAGCGCGACGGCGAGCACCGCCCCGCGCCAGCCCCACACCTCGGCGGCCAGGCCGGCGAGCAGCCGACCGGCCATCCCGCCCACGGTCGTGCCGGCGATGTAGAGCCCGCCCACCCGCGTCACCACCGCGGGGTGGACCTCCTCGGCGACCCAGGCCAGCGCCGCGGCCGGCACGCCGGCGAGGGCGACGCCCTGCAGCCCGCGCAGGCCGAGCAGCAGGGGGAAGGACGGCGCCCACGCCACCACCGCCCCGGCGAGCGCCGCCGCGGCGAGCCCGCCGGTGATGACCCGGGCGCGGCCGTGGCGCTCGGACAGCCGGGCCAGCGGCAGCACCGCGACGGCGATGCCGGCGGTGCTCACCGAGACCAGCAGGCTCGCCTTGCTGGCGCCGACGGCGAACTCCGCGCCGATGGGCACGAGCAGCGGCTGCACGGCGTAGAGCAGGGCGAAGGTGGCCAGGCCGATGCCGAACAGCGCGGCCAGGGCCCGGCGGAGCTCGGGGGTGCCTTCTCGCAGCCCGGTCCCGCTCATGGGCGGGCGGCGCGGCGCGGGCAGGTCACCGGCCCACCCTACGACCGCCCCGGAACCCGACCCGCGCCGTCCACCTATGGTGGTGGCGCCCCGACCCGGAAGGAATGGCCACCCATGACCACCCCCGCCGACCCCCTGGCGCCCGGCGCCGGCACGCCGGCCACCGCCGTCCTCCTCGACCTGGACGGCACCATCACCGACTCCGCGGGCGCCATCACGCACTCGATCAGCGAGTCCCTGGCGGCCTTCGGCTACCCCGCGCAGACCCCGGCACAGCTGCTGCGCTTCGTCGGCCCGCCGATCCGCGATGGGCTCCAGCGCTTCGCCGGCGTCACGGACGCCGACCTCGAGGCCGTCGTCGCCGACTACCGGGACCGCTACGGCGCCCGGATGCTCGACGTCCCCGTCTTTCCCGGCATGGCCGACCTCGTGCGCGACCTCCACGCCGCCGGCGTCCCGATCGCCCTGGCGACGTCGAAGATGCTCACCATGGCCCGGCCGATCCTCGAGTACGCCGGCCTCGACCAGTACTTCACCGTCATCTGCGGGGCGACGGCGGACGAGACCCGCTCCGCCAAGGCCGACATCGTCACCGACGCCCTCGACGGGCTGCGCGCCGCCGGCGCCGACGTCTCCGGCGCGGTGATGGTCGGCGACCGCCACCACGACGTCCAGGGGGCCGCGGCCAACGGGATCCCCGCGGTGCTGGTGCGCTGGGGCTACGCCCAGCCGGGCGAGGAGGCCGGCGCCCGGGCCGTCGTCGCCGACGCCGGGGAGCTGGCCGCCGTGCTCGGGGCCGCCGCACCGGCCCGGCGATGACCGCCGCGCCGGACGCGGTGGCGGTCCCGCCGGCCCTGCGCCGCGGCTCCGGGGCCACCGATGACGGCGCCGCCTGGCTGACCCGGCTGCCGGACCTCGTCGACCGGGCCCGCACCCGGTGGGGGCTGCGGCTCGAGGCGCCGTTCCCGGCCGGGACGACGGCGTGGACCGCCCCGGCGCGCACCGCGGACGGGTCCGACGCGGTGGTGAAGATCGTCTGCCCGCACCCCGAGGCCGCCGCCGAGGCCGCGGGGCTGCGCGCCTGGGCGGGGCGCGGCGCCGCCGAGCTGCTCGATCACGACGCCGGGACGTGGACGCTGCTGCTGCGCCGCGCGCGCCCCGGGCACGGCCTGGAGGCCGACCCCGAGCTCGCCGAGCGGCGTCCCGCCGTGCGCGTCGACCTCGCCGCCGAGCTGCTCGGCCGGCTGCACGCCGTCGACCGGGCGGACGACGTCCCCAAGCTGGCCGACCTCGCCGCGGACCAGGCGGCCCTGCTGCGCGAGCGGGGGCAACGGTTCGCCGGGCCCCTGGGCGCCGACCCCGGGCTGGTGGCCGACGCCGCCGCCCTGCTCGAGGAGCTGCCCCG
Organism: Georgenia ruanii; assembly: GCF_009193175.1. Taxonomy (GTDB): domain Bacteria; phylum Actinomycetota; class Actinomycetes; order Actinomycetales; family Actinomycetaceae; genus Georgenia; species Georgenia ruanii. The sequence continues at coordinate 66,349 of NZ_VUKE01000022.1, forward strand.
GGGCGGCCGGCGCGCCCTGCTGCACGGGGACCTCAACCCGGGCAACGTCCTGGCCGACGACGGCGCCGGACGGCGCCGGTGGCTCGCCATCGACCCCAAGCCCGTCCTGGGCGACGCGGCGTTCGACGCCTGGCCGGTGCTGACGCAGGTGGGCGAGCCCTTCGCGGAGGAGGACCCGGTCGGCACGCTGCGCGCCCACACCCGGGTGCTGTGCGCGACGGCGGGCCTGGAGACCGACCGGGTGGCGGCCTGGGCGCTGGCGCGCTCGTGCGAGTCGGCGCTGTGGCGGGCGGCCAAGCAGGGCGACCGCGACGGCGCCCGCGCCGAGCTGGCCCAGGCGCGGGCCTGGGCCCGGCTGGCCTGATCCGGCGCGTCGTCCCGGGCGCGGCCGCCGGCGCGGCCCCTTGTCGCCCGGCGCGGCCTTGCCCTCCCGGCGCGCCTTGTCGTCCTGGCGCCGGCGACGGCGCGCCCGGTCCGTCGTGTCCCCCCGTCCGCGGTGCGCCGGTGAGGCAGACTGGGCTTGATGGCAACGATGGGCGATCGCTCCAGGCGGCTGCTGGGCCAGGTGGGCCGGCGCGCCGGCGGCGGCGTGCCCCGCCGCTTCCGGCCCACGCGGCCCAGCGCGGTGGACCAGGTCGTCCTCCAGCCGGAGGTGCCGCCGGCGCGGCGGGCCGTGCGCCCCACGGCCGCCGGGCGGGTGACGCTGCGGCGGCTGCCCGACCGGTCGGTGCGGGCCGAGGCCGGCGACGGCGTGCCGAGGTGGATCCGCAAGTACGGGCTCATGGCCTGGCTGCTCATCGGGATGGTCATCGTCGTGGGGATGATCGTCTTCGCGACGTCCCGCATCCAGGCCGTGTTCATCGCGGTGTTCATCGCCCTCGTGGTCACCTCGGTCCTGGACCCGGTCGTCACCGGGCTCGCCCGGTACATGCCGCGCGTGCTGGCGACGGTGCTGGGGTTGCTCGGCTCATTCCTGGTCGTCGCCGGGCTGCTGACCTACGTGATCACCTCCGTCGCCGGCCAGTGGCAGAGCCTGGCCGAACGCTTCGGCACCGGCATCAACCAGATCCTCACGTGGCTCGAGACCGGCCCGCTGCCCTGGCACGTCACCCAGGCCGAGATCACCAACGTCATCAACGAGGCGGTCGCCCAGGCGACCAAGTACATCCAGCAGAACGCCGGCGACCTGGCCGGACAGGTGCTGAGCAACGCCGGCGCCGTCGCGCTGGTCTTCACCGTGCTGGCGCTGAGCCTGTTCGTGACGATCTTCTTCCTCGCCCGGGGCGGGCAGATGTGGCGCTGGTTCCTCAACCAGCTGCCGAGCAAGAACCGCGAGCGCGTGCACACCGCCGCCAGCGCCGGCTGGTACACCTTCTCCGGCTACGCCCGCGGCACGATGATCGTGGCGTTCTTCGACGGCATCCTCGCCTTCATCCTGCTCTCGGTGGTTGGCGTGCCCCTGGCCGCGCCGCTGGCGGTGCTCGTGTTCATCGGGGCGTTCATCCCGCTCATCGGCGCCCCGCTCGCCATGATCGTCGCGGCCGTCGTCGCCCTGGCCGCCGAGGGGTTCGTCGCCGCCCTCATCGTCACCGTGGGCGTGGCGCTCATCGGTCAGATCGAGGGGCACATCCTCGAGCCGCTGGTCATGGGCAAGCAGGTCTCGCTGCACCCGGTCGTCGTCGCCCTGGGCGTGGCCGCCGGGACCTTCCTCGGCGGGCTGCTCGGTGCGATCATCGCCATCCCGCTCATCGCGGTCGTGTGGGCGGTGTACTCCGCGCTGCACCAGACCGACCCGCCGATGGAGGAGGCTCCGCCACCGGTGCCGCGGCGGGGCCGGGCGGGCTGAGGCGCCCCGCCGAGGCGCGGCCCGGGTGCGGTCCGGGTCCCGCCGCCCGGGTGCCGCCGGGCCCGGGTGCCCGGGTGCCCGGGCCGGTTTCTACCGGAAGTCCCGCGAGGCGGAGGGCACCACCAGGCTGAGCGGGGAGATCTTGTCCGCCACGAGGTTGGTCACCCCGTCCGCCCGCTCGAGGGTGCCGCGCACGACCAGCGCCGCGCTGGTGCGGGCCACCTTGCGGTAGCGCGCCCACAGCCCGGACGAGCACACGACGTTGAGCAGGCCCGTCTCGTCCTCCAGCGACAGGAACGTCACCCCGCCGGCGGTGCCGGGGCGCTGGCGGTGCGTGACCACCCCGGCCACCTGCAGCCGCTCCCCGGGCGGGCGGCCCGCGAGGCCGGCGACCGTGACGACGCCCCCGGCCGTCAGGTCCGCCCGGCGGAACTGGGTGGGGAAGGAGTCCGGGGACACGCCGGTGGCCCACACGTCCGCCACGGCGGTCTCGACCGCGTCCATGTCCGGCAGGGCCGGCGCGTCGGCGCCGACGGCGGTGCCCGGCAGCGGGGGCTGGTACCAGGCCTCGGCCGGCCGCTCCTGCCCCGCGGCCCCCGCGCCCGGCCGCGTGCCCGCAGCGCCGGCCCGGCCAGCGGCCCGCCCCGCGGCCCGCCCC
>NZ_VUKE01000023.1 GCF_009193175.1 Georgenia ruanii
CCGGGTGCGGGCCGGGCCGCCGCCGGGCGCGAGCCGGGCCGCCGGCGCGCACGGGCCCGGCCCGCCCCGGGCCGCCGGTCTCGGTGCCGGGCGGTAGCGTCGCGGTGCCGGCGCGGCACCGCGTCGCGCATCACCGGCGACGGCGAGCGAGGGCGGGTATGCGGGCGGACTTCGACCACATCACCATCGAGCAGCTGCGGGCGGCCGGCGGGGTCAAGTGGACCACCTACCCGGGGACCATCGGCATGTTCGTCGCGGAGATGGACTTCGGGGTGCCCCCACAGGTCACGGCGGTGCTTGAGCGCGCCGCGGCCGACGGCGCCCTGGGCTACCTGACCGATCGCGACGTGCGGGCGCTGCGCGAGGCGACGGCCGGCTGGCTGGCCCGGACCACCGGCTGGGCGGTCCCGGCCGAGCGGGTGCACCCGCTGCCCGACGTGCTCACCGCCCTGCGGCAGACGATCCGGCACTTCACCCCCGAGGGCTCCGCGGTCATCGTCCCCACCCCGGCGTACATGCCGTTCCTCACGGTGCCGGTGGCGGCCGGGCGGGAGGTGATCCAGGTGCCGAGCCGGGTGGACGCCGGTCGCTACAGCCTCGACCTGGAGGGGATCGACGCGGCCTTCGCGGCCGGCGCACGCCTGCTGGTGCTGTGCAACCCGTGGAACCCGGTGGGCCGGGTGCTCGGCCGCGAGGAGCTGCTCGAGGTCGCCGAGGTGGTCGAGCGGCACGGCGGGCGGGTCTTCGCCGACGAGATCCACGCCCCGCTCGTCCTGGACGAGCGGCCCCACCTGCCCTACGCCGCGCTCGACGACCGCACCGCGGCGCACACCGTCACCGCCGTCGCCGCCTCGAAGGGCTGGAACATCCCGGGGCTGAAGTGTGGGCAGATGGTGCTGTCCAACGACGCCGACGCCGCCCGGTTCGCGCCCTACGCCGAGGACGCCGGCAACCCGCTCGGGCTGCTCGGCGCGCGCGCCGCCACGGCGGTCTACACCGACGACGGCGGCTGGCTGGCCGGCGTCGTCGACTACCTGCGCGCCGGCCGCGGGCTGCTCGAGGAGCTGGTGGCCGAGCACCTGCCCGGGGCGGTGCTCAGCCACCTCGAGGGCACCTACATCGCCTGGCTCGACTGCGCCGGGCTGGGCCTCGACGAGCCGGCGGCTGCGTTCTTCCGGCGCGAGGCCGGGGTCGCCCTCACCGACGGCGTCGCGTGCGGGGACGCCGGTGAGGGCTGTGTCCGCCTGGTCATGGCCACGCCCCGGCCGATCCTGCGCCGCGCGCTGGAGCAGATGGGGGCCGCGCTGGCGCGCCGGGGCGCCTGACCGGGCCGGAGCACCTGACCGCGCCGGGGCGCCCGCCTCGCCCTGGCCTGGCCTGGCCTGGCCCTGGCCTGGCCTGGCCTGGCCTGGCCTGGCCTGGCCTGGGGTCAGTCTCGGCGGACCACCGGGTTCGCCAGCGTGCCGATCCCCTCGACCTCGACCTCGACGCGCTGGCCGGCGTCGATCGGCCCCACGCCGGCCGGGGTGCCGGTGAGGATGACGTCGCCGGGCAGGAGCGTGAAGATCGACGAGACGTACGCGACGAGCTCGGGCACCGAGCGCACGAGCTGGCCGGTGCGCCCGTCCTGGCGCAGCTCGCCGTCGACCCGGGCGCGCACGGCGACGTCGGAGACGTCGACGTCCACGGCGAGGTACGGGCCCAGCGGGCAGGACGTGTCGAAGGCCTTGGCCCGGGTCCACTGCACGTCCGAGCGCTGCTTGTCCCGGGCGGTGACGTCGTTGGCGGCGGTGTAGCCGAAGATGACGTCGTCGGCCTTCTCCACCGGCACGTACTTGCACATCCGGGAGATGACGACGGCGAGCTCGGCCTCGTGGTGCACCTCGCGGGAGTACGGCGGCAGCACGATGGGGTCGCCCGGGCCGATGACGGAGGTGTTGGGCTTGAGGAAGACCACCGGCTCGTCGGGGACCTCGTTGCCCATCTCCGCCGCGTGGGCGGCGTAGTTGCGGCCGATCCCGATGATCTTCGAGCGCGGGATGACGGGCGAGAGCAGGCGGACCTCGTCCACCTTCACCCGCTCGCCGGTGGTGGACAGGTCGCCGTAGATGGGGTCGTCCTTGAGCACGACGAGCTCGTCGGACTCCTCGTCGAGGACGCCGTAACGCGGGTTCTCCCCCGCCGTGAACCGTGCGATGAGCATGCGCCCACCCTAGTTCGCGGCGCCGGACCGCCCGTGCGCTACCCGCGCCGCGCGAGCACCTGGCCGTGGAGGACGACGAACCAGCCGTCCTCGGCGGCGGCCCACCGCAACCACGCTTCGGCCAGCCGCTCGAGGTCCGCCGGCTCGGCGAGGCCCTGGGCCACGGCCTGTTCCCCCAGCGCCGACTGGCGCACCCGCTCGGCCCACTGCCCCGCCCACCAGGCGCGCTCGTGCACGGTGGTGAAGCACCAGGTGCCGGCCGAGGCGGCGACGTCGGTGAACCCGGCCGCCCGCACCCACGCGTGCAGGCGCCGCCCGGCGTCCGGCTCGCCGCCGTTGTGGCGGGCGACGCGGTGGTAGAGGTCGTTCCACCCGGTCAGGTCGGCGTCCTCGGGGTACCACGTCATGGCGGCGTAGTCGGCGTCGCGCACCGCGAGCAGCCCGCCGGGGCGGAGCACCCGGTGCAGCTCGCGCAGCGCGGCCACCGGGTCGCCGAGATGCTGGAGCACCTGGTGGGCGTGCACGACGTCCACGCTCGCCGTCGCGACCGGCAGGGCGTACACGTCGCCGACGGCGTAGCGGAGGTTGGCCCGCGCGGCGCCGCTCCGGGTCCGGCGCAGCACGCCCGCGTCGCGGTCCAGGCCGACGACCGGGCCGGGGGCCACCCGGTCGGCCAGGCCCACGGTGATGGTGCCCGGCCCGCACCCGACGTCGAGCACGCTCATGCCCGGGCGCAGGTGCTCGAGGAGGTAGGCCGCGGAGTTCTCGGCGGTGCGGACCGCGTGCGCGGCCACGACGCTGTCGTGGTGGCCGTGGGTGTAGGTCTCCTCGCGCCGGGGCATGAGCGCACGCTAACCCCGCCGCCGCCTACCCTGGACGCCATGACCACGCCCGCTCTCGACGTCGCGGTGCTGCCCGCGACCGAGTGGCGGGCCCGGGCCGAGGCCCACGCCGCCCGCGCCGACGCGCTCACGGCGGCGCACCGCGAGCGCCGCTCGCGCCGCCTCACGCACCCGATCGAGGACTTCCTCTACGAGTACTACGGCGTCCGGCCCGCCCGGCTGCGCCGCTGGCACCCCGGCGTCGGCGTCGCCCTGGCCGGCACCGCGGACCAGCTCGGTGAGCGCGCGACCTGGCGCTGGACGCACGCGACCGTGGGCGGCGCCGTCGTCCTCGACGTCCCGGCGTACCTGGCGGACCGGGGCGACGGCGTGCGCTGGCTGCACGGGCTCCTCGCGCGCACCGCAGGCCGCCCCGCCCACCTGGGGTGCCTGGGGCTGCACGAGTGGGCGATGGTCTACCGCCAGGGGGCGCACCGCCACCCCCTGGCGCTGCGGCTGGGCCAGGCGGGCACCGACGCCGTCGTGGAGTCCCATCCGGTGCGGTGCACCCACTACGACGCCTTCCGGTTCTTCACCGCGCCGGCCCGCCCGCTCAACCGGATCCAGCCGGAGCGGGCCACCCAGCTCGACCTCGAGCAGCCCGGGTGCCTGCACGCCAACATGGACCTGCTCAAGACGGCCCTGAAGCTCGGGCCGGCCTGCCCGGGCGAGCTGCTCCTCGACTGCTTCGAGCTCGCCCGCGACATCCGGGTGCTCGACATGCGCGCCTCGCCCTACGACGTGACAAGCCTCGGGCACACCCCGGTGGCGATCGAGACCGCCGCGGGCCGGGCGGAGTACGTGGCGCAGCAGCGGGCCTTCGCCGGCCGCGCCGAGCCGCTGCGCGCCCGCCTGCTCGCGGTGACGACGGCGCTGCTCGGCGACGCCGCGGCCTGACTCCTTCCGCAGAAACTGCCGCCAAGGCCACACCCGGTCCGCATGGCGGCGACATCGTCCGAGCCCTAGCCTGATATCGGCCGAAGCGGGAACGTAAACGCGTCCCGGGAGCGCGCAGTCGCTCGACCACCTGCCCGTCTCGCTGCCGGTTCTCACCGCTCGCCGGCGCCTCCCGCGCGCCCGGTGTCACACCTTCCGCTCCTCATCGCCTGCCTGCATCGGCCGATAGGGGTTTCCGCACCCGACCGTTCGGCCGTGCCTCTCCCTGCCCTGCCTGCCGCGCTCCCCTGCCGTGCCTCTCCCTGCTCTGTCTCTCCCTGCCGCGCCTCTCCCTGCCTGGAGCCCTGGTCATGTTCCCCTCGCGCACGCCTTCGCACCGCTCCGCCCGTCCCCAACTCACGCCCCTCCTGGCCGCCATCGCCGCGCTCGCCGCGGTGCTCGCCGCCACCGCCGTGCCGTCCGCCCCGGCGCGGGCCGCCGCCACCGAGCAGGCCACCGAGGCGCCCGGTCCGGCGGAGGCCTCCGCCGCCTCGCTGATCCCCGCCGCCGGACGCCTGTTCGGCGCCTACGTCGCGCCCAGCGGCTCCCCCGCCATGCCGAACGCCGGGGACAGCCAGGACGCCGCGGCGGCATTCGAGAACGCGATCGGGCGCAAGATCGACCTGCACCGGCTGTTCCTGCGCTGGGACGATGACCTCGCCCAGGCCACCGTCCGCGCCGACGTCGCCCGGGGCCGCACGCCGATCCTCTCCGTCCGGCCCGAGCGGCGCGACGGTACGAAGATCTCCTGGGCCCAGGTCGCCTCCGGGACGGTCGACGCCGACATCGCCGCCCAGGCCCGGGCGGTGGCGTCCCTCGGCGCACCGGTCTTCCTCACCTTCCACCACGAGCCGGACATCGAGACGGCGTTCGGCACGCCGGCGGAGTACGTCGCCGCCTGGCGCCACTACGTCGCCGTCTTCCGCGTCGAAGGCGTCACCAACGCCGCCTTCACGTGGATCATGACGCCCTCCAGCTTCGGGTCGGCCTACGTGGGCGCCGGGGCCGCGGCGTACTACCCCGGCGACGACGCCGTCGACTGGCTGGGCCTGGACGCCTACAACTGGTACGGCTGCTCCCCCGGCAAGCCGGCCGCGTGGCGGCCGCTGGCCACCGTCGTCTCCCCCTTCCGCACCTTCGGCAAGGCCCACGGCAAGCCGCTCATGCTCGCCGAGTACGGCTCCGCCGAGGACCCGGCCGAGCCGCAGCGCAAGGCCCAGTGGCTGCGCGAGGCGGCCGCCGCCCTGGACGGCATGCCCGAGATCAAGGCCGTGTCCTACTTCCACACCCACGGCAACTGCCCCTGGTGGCTCGACTCGAGCCCGGCGTCTCTCCAGGCCTTCACCGACGTCGCCGCGCTCCCCGCCGCGCACGGGCGCACCACCGCGTCCCTGCTCACCGACGTCGTCCACGGTCCCGGGCCGCTGACGGTGACCTTCGACGGCGCCGCCTCCGCCGCCGCGGGTCACGCCTCCGGCGCCGGGATCGCCGAGTGGCGGCTGGACTTCGGCGACGGCACGCCGGCCGCGACCGGGACCAGCACCCCGCCGGCCGTGCTGCGGCACACCTACGACTCCGGCCAGCACGACGCCCGCCTCACCGTCACCGCGTCCGACGGCTCCACCGCCACCGACACCCGCACCATCGCCGCCGCGCCGGCTCCCACGCTCAGCGCCGACGGCACCACCGACGGCGACACCGGCGTGACGCTGAAGGCGTGGGTCAACACCCGCGGCCTGCCCGGCTCGCTCACCTTCTCCTGGGGCACCGCCAGCGCCGACGAGCACAGCACCACGATCGACGTCCCCGCCAAGGACTGGACCCAGGAGGTCCGCGCGCCGCTCACCGGGCTGAGCCCCGCCACCCGGTACTCCTTCCGGGTCACCGCGACCACCGCCGCAGGCACCACCGAGGTCACCAACCGGTACGTCGACACCACCGGCGCTCCCGCCGTGCTCCTCGACGCCCCGACGGCGGTGACGGCCACCTCGGCCACCCTCAACGCCCGCGTCCACCCGCAGTCCCTGGACACCACGCTCGGCCTCGAGCTGGTGCCCACCGGCGGCGGCAAGCCGGTCCGGCTCGCCCCGGTCGCCGTCCCCGCCCACACCGGCTACCGGTGGCTCAGCGTGCCGGCCACCGGCCTGAGCCCGGGCACCACCTACGACGTCCGCGCCCGTGCGACCAACGACGCCGGCGCCGGCACCGCCACCCGGCCGCTGACCACCGCTGCCGGCGCGAAACCGACGCTCAGCGCCGACGGCACCGCCGACGGCGACACCGGGGCGACGCTGAAGGCATGGGTCAACACCCAGGGCCTGCCCGGCACGGTGACCTTCTCCTGGGGCGTCAGCGCCCCGGACGAGCAGCAGCGCACGCTCGAGGTCCCCGCGAAGGACGGGACGCAGGAGGTCCGCGCAACGCTGACGGGCCTGGCCCCCGGCACCCGGTACTCCTTCCAGGTGACCGCCACCACGGCGGCCGGCACCGGGGAGGTGGCCAACCGGTACGTCGACACCACCGGGGCGCCGACGGTGCTGCTGGACGCCCCCGGCAGCGTCACCCCGACCGCGGCGACGGTCAACGCCCGGGTGCACCCGCACTCCCGCGACACCACCCTGGCGGTCGAGCTCGTCCCCGCCGGCGGCGGCGCCCCGGTCCGGCTGGCGCCGGTGCCCGTCGCCGCCCACACCGGGTACCGCTGGCTCAGCGTGCCCGCCACCGGCCTCACCCCGGGGACGAGCTACGAGATCCGGGCGACGGCGACCAACGCCTCCGGCGCCACCACCGCCACCCGGCAGCTGACGACCGCGGGCTGAGGCGGCGCGCTCACGCCGCCGTCAGCCCCACCTCCTCCGCCAGCCACGGGGTGAGGAACCGCACGTAGCTCGCGGTCGCGTGGGTGGCGTCGCGGTGGACCAGGTAGTTCCCGATCACCTCGGGGCAGACGTCCTCGGTGCAGAACCAGTCGAGCGTGCGCACCACCTCCCCGCCGGCCCCGGTCACCGCCTCCCGCACGGCCTCGGCGACCTCGCCGTGCGGGGTGGCCGCGCCGCGGTCCACCGCGCACGTCGCGACGTCGTCGAGGTTCGCCGCCACGCAGTCCGCGCCCGAGCTCGACCGCACCGGGATGTCATCGAGGAGGACCACCCGGCCGGCCGCCTGGGCCAGGCGCGCCGTCGTGCTGGACATGGCGGCCCCCCACCGGGCGGCGTCGTCCCCGCCGAGGCCGTACGAGGCGCCCATGACGACCAGGTCGGGACGGAGCTGGCCGATCTCGGCGAGGACGTCGTCGCGCCAAGTGTCGCACTCGGTGTACTCCCGGCCCAGGTCGGCCGAGTCGATGGTCATCAGCGCCGGCGTGCACGCCGACTTCGTCCGGTGCACCACCTTCCAGCCCGCCGCCTTGGCCGCCTCGTCCAGGGCCGGCTGCCACTGGTCGGCGTGCGAGTCGCCGAACAGCACCAGCGTCCGCGGCCCGGCCGGGTCGCCGTACAGGCACGGCTCGGCGGGGGCGTCCTCGAGGAGGTCGGCGTGACAGCCGTCCGCGCGCGAGGCGGGCAGGTCCGCCTTGGCCGACTCGATCGTGGGCGTGAGGTTCGCCGGGGCGGCGCCGGCGTCGACCGACTCCCGGAGCACCGGCTGCAGGCTGGCGCCGGGCTCCTGGGCGAGGGCGGCGATGTCGACCCGCTCCCCGCGCGGCGCCCCGCCGGGGACGACCAGGGCCACGACCGCGGTCAGGGCGAGGACGGAGGACACCGCGAACCCCAGCGACAGGCCGTCCCCCGGGGACGACAGCGACGGCGCGAACCGGATCGGGTTCTCCACGAGCCGCAGCGAGATCGCGGCCAGGACCAGCGCGGCCGCCGCGGCCAGGAGCAGGACCGGACCGGACGCCGTCAGGCCGAACGCGGCGGGCAGCAGCGTCAGGGCCGGCCAGTGCCACAGGTACCACCCGTAGGACAGTCCACCGACCGCGGTCAGCGGGCGCACGCCGAGGACCCGGCCCACGCCGCGGCCCGGCGCGGCCGCCCCGGCGGCGATGATCGCCGCGGCCCCGCACACCGGCAGGGCGGCGGCGTGCCCGGGGAACGCCGTCGAGCCGTCGTAGGAGACGCCGGCGTAGAGCAGCGCCGCCAGCCCCGCCCAGCCGAGCAGCACGGCGGCCGGGGTCCAGAGCCGGCGCACCGCCGACAGACCGACGGCGAGCAGCGCCCCGACCGCGAGCTCCCACGCCCGGGCGTGCAGCCCGAAGTACGCCCACGGCTGGGCCACGCCGGTCTGCCACACGCTCAGCGCCAGCGACCCGGCCACGACCAGCACGAGCACCGACGCGACGCGGCCGGTGCGCACCTTCGGATGGCCGTCGGCCGCGGCCCGCGCCGCGGCAGAGCCGCGCGCCACGAACGTGCCGGCCACGGCCAGGAGCAGCACCGGCCACGCCAGGTAGAACTGCTCCTCCACGGCCAGCGACCAGAAGTGCTGCAGCAGCGACGGCGCCTCCTGGGCGTTGAGGTAGTCGGTGCCCTCCGCCGCGAGCTTGACGTTCAGGGCGTAGAAGACCGTCCAGAGCCCGTCGACGGCGGTCTCCTTCCCCGCCATGGGCGAGAGGAAGAACCAGGCGCCGGCGATGGTGGCCACCACGACCAGCGCCGCGGCGGGCAGCAGGCGCCGGGCCCGCCGGGCGTAGAAGCGCGGCAGGTCCACCCGCCCGTCCCGGGCGATCTCGCGCAGGAGCAGCGAGGTGATGAGGAACCCGGAGATGACGAAGAAGACGTCCACCCCGACGTACCCGCCGGGCAGGAAGCCCACCCCCGCGTGCCCGAGGACGACGAGGCCGCACGCGACGGCGCGCAGTCCCTCGATGTCCGGCCGGAAGCCGGCGCGGTGCGGCTCGGCCCGGTCCCGCCGCGCCCGGGGCGCGGCGGGCGTCGGCGCCGCCGGCGCGGTCACTGCCATCGGGTGCTCCCGGTCACGCGAGGGTGGGGGCCGGCGCCACCCGGTCGTAGGCCGTCGCGGTGACGGCGGGCAGCTGCGGCACGGCGCCGGACGGCGTGGCCGCGATGAGGCGCTCGACCGAGGCGGGGATCGTGGCGGTCGGCGCGGGGCGGCCCATCCCCCGGTACGCCCACCCGGCGTCGGCCCACCGCTGCGGGTCCAGCGCGTTGCGGGCGTCGACGATGCGCCGGTACTCCACCTGCTGGCCCAGCTCGACGGGGTCCATCGAGGTGAACTGCTCCCACTCGGTGGCCAGCACGACGACGTCGGCGCCGGCGACGGCCTCCGCCGCCGTGGCCGCGTAGCTCAGGGTGGGGAACTTCGCCGCGGCGTTGGCGTTCGCCTCCGGGTCGTGCACCACCACCTGGGAGCCGGCGAGGTGGAGCGTGGCGGCGACGTTGAGCGCTGGCGAGTCGCGCACGTCGTCGGTGCTGGGCTTGAACGCCGCCCCGAGGACGGCGACCTTGGCGCCCAGCACCGACCCGCCCAGCAGCTCCCGCACCAGGTCGACCACGCGCGACCGGCGGCGCATGTTGACCTCGTCGACCTCCCGCAGGAAGTTCAACGCCTCGTGCGCGCCGAGCTCGGCGGCGCGGGTGGTGAACGCGCGGATGTCCTTGGGCAAGCAGCCGCCGCCGAAGCCGAGGCCGGCGCGCAGGAACTTCCCGCCGATCCGCTCGTCGTAGGAGAGCGCCTGGGACAGCTCCACGACGTCGGCGCCGGCCGCCTCGCACACCTCGGCCATGGCGTTGATGAAGGAGATCTTCGTGGCCAGGAAGGAGTTCGCGGCCACCTTGACCAGCTCGGCGGTGGGCATGTCGGTCACCACCAGCGGGGTGCCGGCCTGCAGCACCTTGGCGTAGACCCGCTCGAGCACGGCGGCGTCGGTGCGGCTCGTCACGCCGAGCACGAGGCGGTCGGGCCGCAGCGTGTCCTCGACGGCGAACCCCTCGCGGAGGAACTCCGGGTTCCAGGCGAGGTGGACCTCCTCCATGGCGGGCGCCTTCGCCGCCAGGCGCGCGGCGAGGCGCTCGGCCGTGCCGACCGGGACGGTCGACTTCCCGGCGATCAGCGCGGGCCGCTGCAGGTGCGGGGCGAGGGCGTCGATCGCGGCGTCGACGTACCGCAGGTCCGCGCCCCGGCTCCCCGGCTGCTGCGGGGTGCCGACGCACAGGAAGTGGACGTCGCCGAACTCCCCCGCCTCGGCGAAGGAGGTGGTGAACCGCAGCCGCCCGGACCCGACGTGCTTGGCGAGCAGGGGCTCGAGGCCGGGCTCGAAGAACGGGGCCCGGCCGGCGTTGAGGGTGTCGACCTTGCGCTCGTCGACGTCGACGCCGATCACGTCGTGGCCGAGCTCGGCCATGCCGGCGGCGTGGACGGCGCCCAGATATCCGGTACCGATGACGGTGATGCGCAGTGCCATGTCAGCTCCTTCGGGGTTCTCGCCGGTCTCGGCGCAGGTGGTGTCGTGGTGGTCGGTCGGGTGGCCGCCGGTCGTCATGGCGTGCTCCCCGCGGTGGCGAGCTGCCGGCGGGACGACGCCGACGCCTGCTCGGCGGCCGGCTCCCCGTCGCCCGCCGGCTGCTGCGTGGCCGACGCCGTCGGCTCGGGGGTGGGCGCCGGGGTCGGTCCACCGGCCGGGTCGTCGGTCGGCGTGTCCGCGGGGGGCTCGGTCGGCGCCGCCGTCGGCTCCTCGGTGGGATCCGCCGTCGGCTGATCCGTGGGCGCCGGCGATTCCTCCGCGGGCTCCTCGGTGGGGTCCGGCGTGGGCGCCGGCGTCGGCTCCCCGGCCGGCAGCGGCGCGAGCTCGGTCTTGGGCTGCTTGGGCGAGCCTTCGCTGAAGTTGCCGTTGCGCAGCCCGTGCTGGGCCACCAGCGTCACCTCCGGCGAGGAGGTCAGGCGCCAGTCGTTGGTGACGGGCTCGGACTCGCCGATCGGGATGGCCGTGACCTCGCGCTGGAACCAGGTGAAGCCGATGATGTCCGGGTTCTGCCCCAGGGCCTCGAAGAAGCTCGTCACCCAGTCGACCTTGTTGCCGCCGGTCTCGGTGGCGCCCACCTCGGTCAGCCAGATGGGCTTGCCGGGCGCGACCGCCCGCAGCCCCGCGACGGACTTGCCGTAGGTGTTCTGGAAGGACGCCTCCTTGCCCTCGATCGGCTTCCGGTAGTAGCCGGAGAGACCGACCATGTCCACGTACGCGTCGCCGGGGTAGAGCTGCTCGAGCGGCTGGGCCTGGGGAAACTCGATGGTGTTCGGCGCCCAGATCCACAGCACGTTCTCGGCGCCGGCGGCGGTGAAGATGTCGTGGACGTGGCGCCAGGCGGCGATGTACTCGCCCGGCTTGTTCCCGTTGGTCTGCTCGGACCAGGGGTACCAGTGGCCGTTCATCTCGTGCATGAGCCGGATCCCGACCGGCAGGCCGAACTCGACGACGTCGGCGGCGTACTGGCGCAGGTACTCGTCGTGCGCGCCGGCGACGATGTCGGCCAGCTGGTAGTCCGGGTCCACGGCGTTGTTGGTGTCCGGGCCCATGTCGGTGACGTTGGGGCGCGCCTCCCAGGAGATGATCGGCAGCATGCCGCGGGTCCACGCGTCCGTGGCCGCGTCCGGGCGGAAGTCCTGGTCCCAGCCGGCGAAGTAGGTCACCGAGCTGGGCATGTGCTGCAGCGTCGCGGCGACCTCGTCGACCTCGCCGAAGTGGTAGGGCGACTCCTCGGTGAAGATCCCGAAGTACTGCTGGGCCGGGTTGAGGAGCTCGTCCGCCGGCGGGGCGCTGGGGACGAACTGCCAGTAGGGCTTGCTCGGGGCGCGGTTGGGGTCGTCGGGCAGGTCGCGGCAGGCGATGCCGTCGTCGTCCCGCGGCCCGGGGTTGCCGTCCAGGCCGTGCGGGTCGGACGGGTCGGCGACGTAGACGGCCTGGGCGTCCTGCTGCCAGGTGAACTCCCAGCACTTCGTCGGTGCCTTCGGGCTGCTGGGGGCGGCCGGCCGGTTCGTGGGGGCCGGCGCATGCTCGGTGCTGTCGGCCCCGGCGGGACCGACCGCGCCGGACGCTCCCGGGCCTCCGGAGCCCGCGCCACCCGCGCCGCCGGTGGTGCCGGCCGAGCCGGCGCCACCGCCCGCCGAGCCGGCGCCACCGCCCGCCGAGCCGCCGCCCGCGGCCGCCGAGCCCCCGGCGGCGCCGTCGCCGGCGCGTGCGTAGCCGGACTCGGCGAGCAGCTCCTCGAAGGAGCGGGCCGAGCCCGAGCCGGCGATCCGCCAGAGCAGCTCCTCGGTGAGGTTGATGTCCGCGAGCATCTCGCCGAGCATCGGGTCCGTCCGGGAGGTGTCGAGCACCTTGCGGGCCAGCTCCGCGGCGGTCTCCCGGTCGGCGGCCTGCAGCGCCTCGGCCAGGGCGGTCAGGGTGGCCCGGGTCTCCGCGCGCCGGGCGAGCAGCTCCGCCTCGGCGGGGTCGCCCGCCTGCGCGGCCGCGGCGGGCGGCGCGCCCCCCAGGGCGCTGACCGCGCGGGTGACGGGGTCGCCGACGGTCGCCCGCAGGGACGGGGTGCCCCACACGACGAGCGACGTCGCGACGAGCGCGGCCACGAGGCCGACGGCGATGAGCCGGGTGCGCAGGCTGGTCGCCCCGGCGGCCGCCACGGCGGCGCCGAAGACGTTGGCCGGTCCGGCCCAGGTGCTTCTCAGGGTCTGGTCAGACAAGGGTCGCCTCGAAGATCGTGAGCAGGGACAGGAAGGCCAGCCCGATGACGTACGGGATGGCCGCGGCGGGGTTGACGCGGCGCCGCTTCCGCGGTGCCGGCGCCGCGGGAGCGGCCTCGACCGCGCGGCGGGTGCGGGTGGCCACGGCGGTCCGGGTCGCGGTCGAGGTGTCGGGACCGGGACCGGCGGCGGTGCCCGGGTGGAGTGCCTCCTCCGGACGGTCGACCACGTCCACCGGCCCGGGTTCGCCGGTCGCCTCGAGCTCGGCGATGAGGTCACCGCCGACCGCCTCGTCGGTGCTCGTGCCGGCGTAGGCGTTCGCGCGGGTCCCCCAGCCGGCCACGTGGGCCATCCGGAAGAAGCCGAGCAGCCGGATGGGCATGAGGAAGAGTGAGGAGAACACCACGTAGAGCGGCATCCGCCACCAGTCGCCGGGGACCTCGACGAGGTGGCGCAGGTGGCGCACCCCCATCGAGAGCCCGGTGGCGAGGAGGGTGAGGACGACGACCGCGGTCACGCCGATCGTCGAGCCGTGCTCGGCGATGAGGGCGCCGTAGTAGTTGATGCCGGTGCCCGTGCCGATGCGGTACACCGCGCCGATGACGGCCCCGGCGAGCAGGAAGGGCAGGATGATGTCGGTAAGGAAGAAGATCGCCAGCACGGGGGCGTGGCCGATCATCCACGGCAGCATCCGCAGGGTGTTGTACTGCGAGCCCCGGGACCAGCGCAGCTGCTGCTTGGCGAGCTTGCGCAGCCGGGTGGGCGCGTCCGTCCACACCATCGAGGTGGCCTGGTAGACGGTCTTGTAGCCCTGCTTGAGGGTGAGGTTCGTCAGCGTGCGGTCGTCGCTGACCTCGAGGAACACGCCGAGGAAGCGGGCATGCATGAAGTCGTCCATGGCGTCGACGACCACCTGGCGACGGAAGGCGATGGTACGTCCCGGCAGGCACCCGACCTGCCCGAGCACGGACTGGGCCGGCATGGAGTACTTCACCCGGCTGTTCTCCAGCCAGTCCGCCCAGCGAGTGAGGAAGGACCGGCCCGGGTCAAGGATCCGCTGGGCGGTGGTGACCCCGCCGACGCGCGCGTCGGCGAAGGGCTTGACCAGCTCGGACAGGGTGTCGCGCGCCCAGACGGTGTCGGAGTCGACGAGGACGAGGATCTCGCCGGAGGCCATCTCGGTGCCCACCTTGACCGCGTTGCGCTTGCCCGGGACCGGCGTCCACGTCCACTGCACGCCGTCGTCCGCGAACTCCGCGCACACCTGCTCGAGCTCGACGTTGCGGGGCCCGTTGATCACGACGATCGTCTCGGTCGGCGACTGCGCACAGATGCGCGTGAGAACGTCCCGGAACAGGTCCAGCGGCTCGTCGACGACCGGGATGACGACGCTGGTGGTCGTCTCGTGCGGCGCCGTCCACGGCCGGTACCGGCGCGAGAGGAAGATCTTGAGCAGCCACAGCCCCCACACGATGGCGGAGAAGACGGCGAACAGATACAGGTGCCCGTCCTCCACGAAGGCATGGCGAAGCATGAGTAGGAATACGAACATCGGAAAATCTCCTGACGGGCGCACGGCGCGCCCACGTCAGCGGTCAACGGACACCGACCACCGCAGCCGAGGTGTTCTTGCACGGCCGGACACGGCACACCCGAGGCGCGCGCCGCCTTGTTGTGGGCATGCGCGGGCCAGCATTGTGGGCGTGCACCGGATATGTTCCCGGTTATTCCTCGCCCGGTTTGTTGGCATGCGCCGGCCCTGTTTCCGAACCGGGTTCGGACCCGCACGCGGGCAGGCCGCTAGCCGTCCGAGGGCATGCCGCAGCGATGCCCTCGGGCGTGGTTCTCATGCTGTTCTCGGGCAGGCATCAGCTGCGGCCGGATCAACCCAGCCAGCGGCTAGCGCGTGCGGAACGGTGGTGGAACGGCGCTCCCGGACGGCGTCGCGCTCATGTCCGGAGCGACGAGAGAATGCTCAGCCCAGCGCGATGCCCCGCACGGGCACCAGGCGCCGGCAACAACACGGCCATCGATCACGCATCTGGTCCTTCACGGCCCCCCCAAACGATTTTCTTGCCGTGATCGAAACGTAACATACGGCGACACGAATCCGAAAGGCCCTCCGACGGATCCGACGTAAACAGTCGGTTAATGTCGAAACGTGTCGACGAATTTCGTCGCCCAATTATCATTGGCGGGAAACGGCCGCAAATCGAGAGGCGGGTCACGCCCGCACCCGACACCGCAGGAGCGGCCGCGCCGACGGTCGGCGGTCGGAGGGTCGGCGGTAGGCGGTCGACGGGGCAGAGCGTCCAGGGGCACTCCGCCAGACGCGCGGTCAGCGGCTCCGCGGCGCGACGTGACCGTTTCGCCGCCGTCCCCGGGGTGCACCCGTGCCACCTCCGGCGCGTACGCTCGCGAGCGAGGGGCCCCGTGCCCCGCGCCGTCACGCCCCCGCGTCTGCCGGGTCCCTCGAGGGCCCGTCACAGCACAGGCACCCGCCCGGCGGCGCCCGCCGGGCGGCCCGGCGGGAAGGATCTCGATGCCGCGACTGCTCCGGGTGTGGCTCACCCCGGTCCTCGAGCGCGCACCCGTCGCGCCGGCGGCGACGCCGCCCGTGCCACGCGCTCCTGCGGCATCACGTCGGGCTCCGCGCCCGAGCGCGCCGGGGCCCCGGCGCGGACACCCTCCGGACACCCACCCGGGCTAGCGTGCCCGCCGTGACTCCCCCACCCGGCCGCCTGGTGCGGCGCCTCGGCCTGCCCGACGCGATCGTCATCGGCCTCGCGTCGATGATCGGGGCCGGCGTCTTCGCCGTCTTCGCCCCCGCCGCCCAGGCCGCCGGGTCGTGGCTGCTCGCCGGGCTCGCCCTGGCCCTCGTCGTCGCCACGTGCAACGCCACGTCGACGGCGCAGCTCGCCGCCACCTACCCCACCTCCGGCGGCACGTACGTCTACGGCCGCACGCAGCTCGGGCCGTGGTGGGGCTTCGCGGCCGGCTGGTCCTTCGTCATCGGCAAGACCGCCTCGTGCGCGGCGATGGCCACGACGTTCGCGGCCTACACGGTGCCCGGGCCCTGGCAGCGGCCGGTCGCGGCGGTGGCCGTGCTGGCGCTGACGGCGGTGAGCTGGCGGGGCATCACCCGCACGGCCGGGCTCGCCCGGGTCCTGGTCGCCGTCGTCCTGGTGGCCCTGGCCGTGGCGGTCCTCGGCGCGCTGCTCGGCGGCGCGGAGCCGCCGGCCGGCGCCGGGGGCGGCGCGGCGCCCGGGCCGCAGGGGGTGCTCCAGGCCGCCGGGCTGATCTTCTTCGCCTTCGCCGGGTACGCGCGCGTGGCCACGCTCGGCGAGGAGGTCCGGGAGCCCGCGCGGACCATCCCGCGCGCCATCGTGACCACGCTGGCGCTGGTCGCCGTGCTGTACGCCGTCGTCGCGCTGACGCTCCTGCACGTGCTCGGCCCGGCCGGGCTGGCCGCCTCCCACGCCCCGCTCGCCGACGCCGTCGCCGGGGGCTCGGCGTCGTGGGCGGTGCCGGTCGTGCGGGTGGGTGCCGCGGCCGCGAGCCTGGGCGCGCTGCTCGCCCTGCTCGCCGGCGTCGCCCGGACCGGCCTGGCGATGGCCCGGGAGGGCGACCTGCCCCGTGGCCTGGCCGCGGTCCACCCACGCTTCCACGTCCCGCACCGGGCGGAGGCCGCGGTCGGGGCGTGCGTGGCCGTCGCCGTGCTCCTGGTGGACCTGCGCGAGCTCATCGGGTTCAGCTCCACCGGGGTGCTGCTCTACTACGCCGTCGCCAACCTCGCCGCCCTCACCCAGGGGCCCGGGCAGCGGCGCTACCCGCGGGCGCTGCAGGTGCTCGGCGTCGTGGGCTGCGTGGTGCTCGTCCTCACGCTGCCCCCGGCGTCCCTGCTCGCCGGTCTCGCGGTGCTCGCCGCCGGGCTGCTGGCGCGGGCGCTGGTGCGCCGCCGGCGGCCCCCGGCGCCTACCCTCGGCCCATGACCGCGCCCGTCCCCGACCCCGCCGCTCCCCCGGCCGCCGCCAGTCGGCCCGCCGAGGGCGCCCCACCGCGGCCCGCGTCGGCAGCGGCGCGACAGCCGCGGACGCCTGGCGCCCCGCCCGCCGACCGTCCGGCCGCGCCGGCGCGCCGCCTGGTCGGCATCGACCTGGCGCGCGGCCTGGCCATCGTGGGGATGTTCGTGGCGCACCTGGGGGCGGACGGCCCGGACGGGGCGCACGACCCGGCGTGGTTCGTGCTCGCCGACGGCCGCTCCGCCGCGCTGTTCGCGCTCCTCGCCGGGCTCTCCCTGGCCCTGAGCAGCGGCCGCGAGCGCCTGCCGACCGGACTGGCCCTCCTCCACGCCCGGATGACCACCCTGGTGCGCGCCGGGCTGCTCCTGCTGCTCGGGTGGGTCCTCGTGGCCCTGGGCACCCCGGTCGCGGTGATCCTGCCCGCCTACGCGGTCCTGTTCCTCCTCGCCCTGCCCGTCCTCGGCGTGCGGCGGCGGTGGCTGCTGCTCGCGGCCGGCGTCGCGGCGGTCGTCTCGCCCACCCTCGTCGCGCTCGTCGCCGTGCCCGACGGCGGCCCGAGCCTGGCCGCCCGCCTCAGCGGGATGGCCGACCCGGTGCACCTGCCGGGCGACGAGCTCGTCACCGGGTACTACCCGGCAATGGTCTACCTCGTCTACCTGCTGCTCGGGCTCGCCCTCGGGCGCAGCGACCTCACCCGGGCGCGCACCCAGGCCCGGCTCGTCGTCGTCGGCGTGGGGCTGGCCGCGCTGGGCTGGGGGCTCTCCCGGCTGGCCCTGGACGCCGTTGGGCCGGACGCCTCCCCGCTGACCCTCCACCTGCTCAGCGGCGCCGCGCACGAGGACACCACGCTGGAGGTCGTGGGCAACTGCGGCACGGCCCTCGCCGTCATCGGGGTCTTCCTGCTCCTGACGCGGCCCACGCCCGCGGGCCGGGCCGCCGGCGCGGTGCTCAGCCCCCTGGCCGCGGCGGGGTCGATGAGCCTGACGCTCTACACCGCGCAGATCGTGGCGATCTTCGTCCTGGGCGACCAGGTCGTGTGGGCGCCGACGTCCAACGCGGTGCTGGTCTGGTTCCTGGTGCTGGCGCTGGCCGGGGCCTGGCTGTGGCGGCGCCAGGTCGGCCAGGGGCCGCTCGAGCGCGGCCTGGCCGCGGCCGCGCGCGCCGTCGCCGGGCCCCGCCCGGCCACGCCATAGCGCCGCTCGGGGGGCCGCCTCGCACCGCCGGGCCGCACCCCTCAGCGCGCGGCGGGCACCGGCTCACCGGACCAGACGTCCCCGGGCAGCGGGGCCGGCAGGTCCGCGGGCGCGGCGACGAACCGGGGCTCGGCCGCCCGCCGCCGCTCGGGGGCGACGGCGGCGCGCTGGCGCTCGTAGTCGCGCAGCACCGCCGCCACCCACGGCGCCAGGCGCACGAGCGCGACGAGGTTGACCACGGTGATGACCGCCATGGCGGTGTCCATCAGCGTCCAGACGGTCTGCAGCGCGAGCAGGGCGCCGACGCCGGTGGTGAGGACGACGACGCCGCGCAGCACCCGCCGGGCGGGGGCGCCGGCGCGCAGGAAGTCCATGTTGACCTCGGCGTAGGCGAAGGCGCCCAGGATCGAGGAGAAGCCGAAGAAGAAGATCATCACCGTCATCGGCCAGGCCGTCCACGCCCCGAGCTGGCTGGTCACCGCCGTGGTGGTCAGCTCCGCGCCGGCCTCGACGGGGGTGGCGCCCGGGACGAACACGCTGGCACCGGTGGCCAGGATGATGAACGCCGTCGAGGTGCACACGAACATCGTGTCCACGAAGACGCCGAGGGACTGGATGAGGCCCTGCTGCACCGGGTGGGCGACGGTGGCGGTGGCCGCGGCGTTGGGGTTGGTGCCCATGCCGGCCTCGTTGGAGAACAGCCCGCGGCGCACCCCGTTGAGCACGGCGGCGACGACGCCGCCGCCCACTCCGGCCAGGCCGGCCCGCAGCCCGAAGGCGCCGGCGAAGATGTCGGCGAAGAACTGGGGCACCGCGTCGAGGTTGAGGACGATGACGGCGGCCGCGGTGGCGACGTAGGCCAACGCCATCGCCGGGGTCATCACCTCCGCGACCCGGGCGACCAGCTTGACCCCGCCGAAGACGACGAGCGCGGTGAGCACGACGAGGACCAGCCCGCTGACCCAGGTAGGCACGCCGTGGGAGTGCTGCACGGTCATGGAGATGGTGTTGGCCTGCACCATCGGCATGGCCACCGCCATGGACAGCACCAGCAGGACGGCGAAGACCGTGCCCCAGCGGCGCGAGCCCAGGCCGCGGGCGATGTAGTAGGCCGGCCCGCCGCGGAACGTGCCGTCGGTGGCCCGGACCTTGAACACCTGCGCCAGGGTGGCCTCGGCGAACGACGTCGCCATGCCGACCAGGGAGACGAGCCACATCCAGAAGATCGCGCCCGGCCCGCCGAGGATCAGCGCGAGCGCCACCCCGGTGATGTTGCCGATGCCGATGCGGGTGGCCATGCCGATGGCGAAGGCCTGGAAGGAGGAGATGCCGCCGTCGGCGCCGCGGCGCGAGCGCGTGACGTAGGCGAGCATCTGCGGGAAGAGCCGGACCTGCACCGCGCGCGTGCGCCACGTCATGACGATGCCCACCAGCACCAGCAGGCCGATGAGCACGTATGTGTAGACGGCGTCGTTGACGGCGGTGAGCAGGTCGGTCATGCAGGTTCCGTTCGCCGGGCGCCCGGCCCGTCCGGCCGGACACGATCGCCGTCGATCGTAGGAGTAACGGAAGGCCCGCGTCGTGTGAGATCCGCCCCACCCGCCCCGCTCAGTCCCCCGGCGCCGCCGTCCCGCCCGGCCCCATCGCCCGCGCCGCGCCCGGCCGGGCCACCATGACGACGAGCCCGACGACGAACCACACCGCGGCGATGGCCAGGGCCAGCCGGCTCGCCTCCACCAGCACGGCGAGGATGATCAGGGCGCCGACGAGCGGGACGACGACGTCGCGGGCCCCGAGCGTCGTCCGCCGCGCGTAGCCCACCACCGAGGCGTGGAGGAAGAGGAAGGCCACCAGCGCGCCGACGGTGACCATGGAGGAGAGCACGTCCAGCCCGTTCGCCCGGGTGGCGGCCAGGGTGGCGATGACCAGCGTGACGACGGCGGAGAGCAGGATCGCGTTGCGCGGGGTGTGCCCGGTGGCGCCCAGGCGCGCCAGCCCCGGCGGCAGCGCCCGCTCGCGGCCCATCGCGAACAGCAGGCGCGCGACGGCCGCCTGGGCCACCAGCGCGGAGAACACCGGCCCGACGGCCCGCACCACCGTGACCACCGAGCCGAACCAGGTCCCGATCGAGGCGTCGAGCATCGTGTAGAACGCGGTGCCCTGCGCCGCCGGGTCCGCCTGGAGCTGCGCGGGGCTCACCGGGCTGAGCAGCGCCCCGAGGTAGGTCTGGACGATGAAGAGCACGCCGGCGAGCACCAGGCAGAACTGCAGCGCCCGGCCGACGTCGCGGGTCGAGCCCGTGGTCTCCTCCGCGAAGGTCGCGATGGCGTCGAAGCCGAGGAAGGCCAGCACCGCCACGGAGGCGGCCCCGATCACCCCGGCGGCGTCGAACCCGCCCACCCCGGTCAGCGGGGTGAGCCAGCCGCGGCTGGGCCCGTGCTGGACGAGGAAGACGACGGCGAGGACCACGAACGCGGCGAGCACGGCGAGCTCGACCGCGAGCATGACCAGGCCCACGTGCGCCGCGAGCCGGACCCCGCACAGGTTGAGCCCGGTGATGAGCACGACCGCGGCGACGGTGAACACCCACACCGGCACCGCCGGGACGAGCGCGTGGCAGGCCAGCCCGGCGAACAGCGAGGCCAGGGCCGGGATGAAGAGGTAGTCGAGGGTGATCATCCAGCCGGCGACGAAGCCCGAGCGCGGGCCCAGCCCGGCCGATGCGTAGGCGTAGACCGACCCCGCCCGGGGCACCGCGTGGGACATCCGGGCGTAGGACCAGGCCGTGAAGGACATGGCGATCGTGGCGACGACGAAGACGACGGCGATGGCGCCGCCGCTGCGCGCGTCGAGCACCCCGAAGGTGCCCATCGGCGCCGTGACACCGATGAACAGCAGCCCGTAGACGACGAGGTCACGCCAGGAGAGCACCCGCAGCAGGCCGCCGGGCGTGCTCGTCTCCGCCGGCCCGCCGGGCCGTCCCGCTCCCGCCGCAGACGTCGCACCCACATCCACGAGGTTAGGGACGCCGTCGGCCACGGGCGCGCCGGGGGCGGGCGGACGGCGGGTGGCGCCCTCGCCTGGGCGGCGCGGCGGGTGGCGCCCTCGCCTGCGCGGCGCGGCAGGTGGCGCCCTCGCCTGCGCGGCGCGGCAGGCGGCCCCGCGGAACGGGCCACCCAGGGACAGGCTGATGGAGCAGACGCATCGTCTGGCGCCAGGTGACGATCGGCCGGGCGGCCCAGTGAGAGGATCGGGGGATGCCGCTGCCCAGCCTCAACCTCGTGCTCGACGACCTCCTCCCGGAGGACACCGCGGCGCGCCCGGACGCCGACGCGATCTACGAGGCGTTCGAGTCCTGGGCCACGAGCTCGGGCCTGACGCTCTACCCGCACCAGGAGGAGGCGGTGATGGAGCTGGTCTCCGGCTCCCACGTCATCCTCGCCACCCCCACCGGCTCGGGGAAGTCGCTGGTGGCCATGGGGGCCCTGTTCACCGCCCTGGCCACCGGCCGCACCGGGTACTACACCGCCCCGCTCAAGGCGCTGGTGTCGGAGAAGTTCTTCGACCTCGTCGACCTGTTCGGCTCGGCCAACGTCGGGATGGTCACCGGCGACTCCGCCATCAACCCCGACGCGCCGATCATCTGCTGCACCGCAGAGATCCTCGCCAACCAGGCCCTGCGCGACGGCGCGGCCACCGACGCCGGCGTCGTCGTCATGGACGAGTTCCACTTCTACGCCGACCCGCAGCGCGGCTGGGCCTGGCAGGTGCCGCTGCTCGAACTGCCCGGCACCCAGTTCCTCCTCATGAGCGCCACCCTCGGGGACGTCTCGTTCTTCGTGCGCGACCTGCAGCGGCGCACCGGCAAGGACGTCGCCGTCGTCGACCAGGCCGAGCGGCCGGTGCCGCTGACCTACTCCTACTCCGTCGAGCCCATCCAGGACCTGCTCCTCGAGCTCGTCCAGACCCACCGCGCCCCGGTGTACGTGGTCCACTTCGCGCAGAAGGACGCCGTCGAGCGCGCCCAGTCCCTCACCTCGGTGCAGGTGGCCACCCGCGAGCAGCGCGACCGGGTCGCCGCCGCCATCGGAGACTTCCGCTTCGGGCCCGGCTTCGGCGCGATCCTGTCCCGGCTGCTGCGCCACGGGGTGGGCGTGCACCACGCGGGGATGCTGCCGCGCTACCGCCGCCTCGTCGAGCGGCTCACCCAGGCGGGCCTGCTCGGGGTCATCTGCGGCACCGACACCCTCGGGGTGGGCATCAACGTCCCCATCCGCACCGTGGTGCTCACCTCGCTGACGAAGTTCGACGGCGAGAAGTCCCGCCACCTCAGCGCGCGGGAGTTCCACCAGATCGCCGGGCGGGCCGGCCGGGCGGGGTTCGACACCACCGGGGAGGTTCTCGTCCAGGCCCCCGAGCACGTCATCGAGAACGCCAAGGCCCTGGCCAAGGCGGGCGACGACGAGCGCAAGCGGCGCAAGATCGTGCGCAAGAAGGCCCCCGCCGGGGTGGTGAACTGGACGGACAAGACCTTCGAGCGGCTGCGCGACGCCCCGCCCGAGCCGCTGACCAGCCAGTTCCGGGTCACCCACACCATGGTGCTGTCGGTGCTGGCCCGCCCGGGCGACCCGGTGGCGGCGATGTACCGGCTGGTCACCGACAACCACGAGCCGCCGACCGAGCGCAACCCGCACCTGCGGCGGGCCATCGAGATCTACCGGTCGCTGCGCGCCGCGGGCGTCGTCGAGCACGCCGACGCCGCCTGGCGCCGGGCCCACCCCGGCGAGTCCTACGTGCGGCTGACGGTGGACCTGCCCCGGGACTTCGCGCTCAACGCCCCGCTGTCCCCCTTCGCGCTGGCGGCGCTGGAGCTGCTGGACCGGGAGTCGCCCGACTTCGCCCTCGATGTCGTCTCCGTCATCGAGGCCACCCTGGAGGACCCGCGGCCGCTGCTGTACGCCCAGCAGCGCGAGGCCAAGGGCGAGGCCGTGGGGGCGATGAAGGCCGAGGGCATCGAGTACGAGGAGCGCATGGCGCTGCTCGAGGACGTCACCTGGCCCCGGCCGCTGGCGGGCATGCTCGAGGCGGCGTTGGCCACCTACCGGCAGACCAACCCGTGGGTGTCCGACTTCGAGCTGCAGCCGAAGTCGGTGGTGCGCGAGATGGTCGAGCAGGCGATGACCTTCTCCGAGCTGGTCTCGCGCTACCAGCTCGCCCGTTCCGAGGGCGTGGTGCTGCGCTACCTCACCGACGCCTACCGGGCGCTGCGCCAGGTGGTGCCCGACTGGGCGCGCACCGAGGAGGTCGTGGCGATCATCGACTGGCTCGGCGACCTGGTGCGCTCGGTGGACTCCTCGCTGCTGGACGAGTGGGAGGCGCTCTCCGCCGGCGCCGCGGCCGCCGAGGGCGTGCTCGTGGTGCCCGAGGAGGCCGACGTCGAGGTCACCGAGCGGCGCTTCGGCGAGGGGCCCGACGGCGAGATCGCGTTCACCCGCAACCGGCACGCGTTCCGGGTGGCGGTGCGCAACGCGCTCTTCCGCCGGGTGGACGCGCTGGGCCGCGAGGCCTACGTCGCCCTGGGGCACCTGGACGGCGACTCCGGGTGGGACGCCGAGCGCTGGGAGCAGGCGATGGCGCCGTACTGGGCCGAGTACGACTGGCTGGGCACCGGGCCGGAGGCCCGGGCCGCCGCGCTGGTCGCGATCGACGAGCAGCCCACCGACGCCGACCTGCCCCGCGCCCTGGCGGACGGCCACCTCGGCGACCTGGCCGCCGGCGCCGAGCGGGTGTGGCTGGCCCGGCAGACGTTCGACGACCCCGCCGGCGACCACGACTGGGGCCTGACGGCGCTGGTGGACCTGGACGCCTCGGACGCCGCGGGCGCGCCGGTGATCCGCATCCTCGACCTGGGCCCCCGCTGATCCCGTCGTAGCCACGAGACGTCGCCAACCTCGTCACGACACGTCACGTCCGTCACGACACGTCACATCCGTCACGACACGTCACATCCGTCACGACACGTCACATCCGTCAGGACACGTCGCGCGACGTGCGCCTCCACGGCGTCGGTCCACCCGGCTGGGACGAGCGGAACGATGAGCCACCACGAGAACCGGGCCCCTCGCGGCAACCATGACGTCTCATGGCGGACCTGACGTCTCGTGACACGAGTGACGTCTCACCGCGGGGGTGGGTGGGACCTGAGAGCATCACCGCGTGGCGAAGAAGAAGCAGCAGGCAGGCACACCGGCGCTGCGCGCGCTGGACGCGGCCGGCGTGCCGCACCAGGTCCGCGAGTACCAGCACGACCCGCGCAGCCCGCTCGGCTTCGGCGAGGAGGCGGCGGCCCTCCTCGGCGTCGAGCCGGGCCGGGTGTTCAAGACCTTGGTCGCCAGCGTCGACGGCACGCTGACGGTCGCCGTCGTCCCGGTCACCGGCCAGCTGGACCTCAAGGCCCTGGCGACGGCGGCCGGCGGCAAGCGGGCGGTCATGGCCGAGGCCGCCGCGGCCGAGCGGGCCACCGGCTACGTCGTCGGCGGCATCTCGCCGCTCGGCCAGCGCACGGCGCTGCCCACGGTCGTCGACGCCAGCGCCCTGAGCTTCGCCACGGTGCTGGTCAGCGCGGGGCGGCGGGGCCTCGACGTCGAGCTCGCCCCGGGCGACCTCGTCGCGCTGACCGGGGCCACGGTCGCCGCGGTGGCTCGCACGTGACGGCGCCGGGCCCCCGGGTGCCGGAGCCCGACGTCGCCCGCCACCTCACCGCCGTCGCCCCCGTCGCGCTCCACGCGGCCACGGTCACCGCGGCCGGCCTCGAGGTGCCGGTCGGCGCAGTTGGAGCAGGCGTTGGGCCGCGACGAACCATCTCGCGAAGGGGCGTGTCAGGCCAGTCGAGGATCTGGTCGAAATCCTTGTCCACGTGAGGATCTCGTGGGCCTGGCGGCCCCAGAACGCCTCACGGTCGGCGGCCGCCTCGTCGTAGAGCGGGGGCTTCGCGACCGCCCGGGCCGGCGAGAAGACCCTCCCGGAACTCATCCTTGCGCCGGGTTTGCCCGCGACTTACCGTCAGAAGTGTTCCTGCCTGCTGGCGCGAAAGGAGCGATCATGGCCACCGCCGAACGCAACCTTGGACCAGAGGGCCCCGGCACCGTCCGTGGACCGGAACTCGGCAGGACCGGCAGCGCGGGCGGCCCCGGGATGGAGGCTCCCGAGCGCGTCATCCCGCCTGGGTCACACCTGGCCGACCCCGCCCCGCTCGGACTCGCCGGGTTCGCAATGACGACCTTCTTCCTCAGCGTCGTCAACGCGGGTCTCCTCCCGGCCACCGTGACGGCCGGCGTCTTCGGCCTCGCCATCTTCTACGGCGGCATCGCCCAGTTCGCCGCAGGACTCTGGGAGTTCGCGAAGGGGAACACGTTCGGGGCGGTCGCCTTCTGCTCCTTTGGTGCCTTCTGGCTGTCCTTCTGGTTCCTCGCCGGCCGGACCGACCTCGCTGCCGCGGGTTCCTCGGCGGGCAAGGCCATCGCCTTCTACCTGCTGGGTTGGACGATCTTCACGGGCTACATGATGCTGGCCTCGTTCCGGGTCTCCGGGGCGGTTGCGGCCGTGTTCGTCACCCTTTTCGTCACCTTTGCCCTGCTGACGATCGGGGCGTTCACGGACGTCCCCGTCTGGAACAAGGCCGGTGGGATCGTCGGCATCATCACCGCGGTCGTCGCGTGGTACGCCTCGTTCGCGGCGGTGTTCAACTTCACCGCGAAGCGTCCGACCGTCCCCGTCTGGCCGCGCGCCTGAACCACAGGCGACTGAGCCGGCCCTGACGGCGATCTCGCGGCCGACTCGGTCGGCCTGAGTCCCGGGCAGTGTCGCGTAGCCGACGACGAGCCCGGGCATCGTGTGGTCGATGGCGTGTGCCGTCGGCGGCGTATCGAGCCGGCGCGGCGCGCCATCAACCCTTCCGCGCCTTCGCCGCCGCCTTCGCGGCCCGCTTGGTCTCGCGCACCCGGGCGAGGGACTCGGCGTCGACGATGTCGGCCACCGACCGGTGGCACCCCTCCTCCCCGTAGGCGCCGGCGG
Source organism: Georgenia ruanii (assembly GCF_009193175.1). Classification (GTDB taxonomy): domain Bacteria; phylum Actinomycetota; class Actinomycetes; order Actinomycetales; family Actinomycetaceae; genus Georgenia; species Georgenia ruanii. Next base: position 26,003 of record NZ_VUKE01000023.1, read on the forward strand.
CCTCGCGCCAGCCCGCGGCGCGCAGCCCGACCTGCTTGCCGAGCAGGGCGAGGAAGATGCGGGCCTTCTGGTCGCCGAAGCCGGGCAGGGCCTTGAGCCGGCGCAGCACCTCGGCGCCGTCGGGGTCGCCGTCGGTCCAGATGGCCGCCGTGTCGCCGTGGTAGTGCTCGAGCAGGTACGCGCACAGCGTCTGGGTGCGCCCGGCCATCGACCCCGGGTAGCGGTGGACGGCCGGCGGGGTGCGGAAGACCTCGGTCAGCCGTTCGGGGTCCATACCCGCCAGCGTCGCCGCGTCGAGCTCGCCCACCCGCTCCTGGATCTTCTTCGGGCCGCTGAACGCCGTCTCCATGGCCACCTGCTGGTCGAGCAGCATCCCGATGAGCAGGGCAAGGGGGCTGGTGGAGAGCAGCGCGTCGGCGGCGTCGTCGCCGGTGATGTGCAGGTCGTGGTCCATGCCCCGATCCTGCCAGGGACCGGGCGTTACTCCGCCTCGATGACCGGGATGCCGCCCCGGCGCGGGTCGGGGGGCTCGGCCTCGTGGGAGCCGAGGCTGGGCACCGCCGGGTCGGCGCCGACGATGCCCAGCCGGCCGAGCAGGAACAGGAAGGCCTGGGCGTAGGGGTTCTCGGCGGTGCGGGCGGCCACCTGGGGCCAGTCCACCTGCTCGCGCAGGGCGCGCACCACGGGCAGCAGGTTGGAGAAGTCGCAGCGGTGCTCGGTGAGCACGAGCAGCTTGGAGGCGACGACGTCGGTCGAGCCGAGCACGGGCATGCTCACGCCCAGCACGTCGACCCGCTCGGCCCGGGCGAGCAGCTCGGGCGTCACCGCCTCGCCCGCCACCCGGAAGATGACGTCCACCAGGGCCTCGGCGTTGTAGGCCTTGAACAGCCAGTTCTCCACCGGCTGCTCGACGTCCAGGGTCGTCGCGGCGAGGGCCTCCTTGGCGCGGTCGACGTCCTGCTCGAGGATGGCGAAGTCGACGTCGTGGTCCGACTCCGGCGCCCCGTGCACCCAGGCGGCGTAGCCGCCGGCGAGGGCGAACGGCACGTCGGCCTGGTCGAGGGCGGCCCCGGCGATGCGGAGGGCCTCGCGTAGCTGGCGGCGTTCGTCCTTGTTCATGGTGCGGGTGTACACGATCGACGGCGGCCCCGCACGAGCAGCATCGTCCCTGGTGCGGGGCCCGCGAGGCCCGGGCACAATCCGAACGGTGCGGATCGCGACGTTCAACATCCTCCACGGCCGCTCCCTGGCGGACGGCGAGGTCGACCTGGACCGCTTCGCCGGAGCGGTGCGCCGGCTCGACGCCGACGTCCTCGCCATGCAGGAGGTCGACCGGGACCAGCCACGCTCGCACGGCGCCGACCTCACCGCGATGGCGGCCGCCGCGATGGGGGCGCCCGAGCACCGGTTCGTGGCCACGATGCAGGGCACCCCGGAGCTGTGGACCGCCGCCACCGGCGACGAGCAGCCGACGGCGTCGACCTACGGCATCGCGCTGCTCAGCCGCTACCCGGTGGAACATTGGCGGGTGCTCACCCTGCCCGGCCCGCAGCAGCGCGTGCCGGTGCTCTTCCCGCAGCGGCGCCGGCCCACCCTCGTCCAGGACGAGCAGCGCACCGCCGTCGCGGCCGTCATCAGCACCCGCGAGGGCCGGATGAGCGTCGTGGCCACTCACCTGACATTCATCCCGGGCTGGAACGTCGCCCAGCTGCGCCACCTCGTGCGCGCGATGAAGGACCTGCCCCGGCCGATGGTGCTGCTCGGCGATCTCAACCTCGCCGGCGGCCGCCCGGCGCGCTTCAGCGGCCTGCGCCCGCTGGTGGAGGCCCCGACCTTCCCGCTGGACCGGCCCGACCGGCAGCTCGACCACATCCTGGCCGACGGGCCGCTCACCGTCGTCGGCCCCGGCGGCGCGGTGGACCTGGGCATGTCCGACCACCGCGCGCTGCACGTGGAGGTCTCCCTCGACGGCGTCGCCTGAGCCCCCGGGTCCCCCTCGGCGGCGTGCCGGGCGCGGCGCGCCAGGCCCTGGGAGGATCGGGAGATGGACGACGATGGCGTCCCTCCCAGCGCTCCTGATGCGGGTGGCGCCCGCGAGCCGACGGCTCCGCAACGCACCGGCCTCCTGGCGATCCTCCTCGCGATGGCGATGTTCGTGCTGGTGGTCGACACGACGATCATGAACGTCTCCATCTCCGCGGTCAGCCAGAGCCTCGGCACCACGGTGAGCAGCGTGCAGTCGGCGATCGCCCTGGAGGCGCTGGTCTCGGCGGCGTTCATCCTGATCAACAGCAAGGTCGGCGACCTGATCGGACGCAAGCGGGCGTACGTCCTCGGGCTGCTCGCCTACGCCATCGGTGCGCTGGCGATGACCCTGGCCCAGAACGTCATCGCCGTCGTCATCTTCTGGGCGGTCATCGGCGGCCTCGGGGCCTCCCTGCTGCTCCCGGCGATGCAGTCGCTCATCCACGGGAACTTCGAGGGCAAGGCGAGGTCCAAGGTCTACGCGATGGTCGGCGCGTCGACGGCCATCGCGGCGGCGGTCGGCCCCCTGATCGGCGGTGTCATCACCACGTCGTGGAACTGGCGGGTCAACTTCGCCCTCGAGGTCGTCATCATCGCGGTGGTCCTCTCCGGCGCCCGGCTGGTCAAGGACGTGACCTATACCGGTGACCGTAGCGTCGACGTCGTCGGCGCGGCGCTCTCGGTGGTGGGCATGGGCGGCGTCGTGCTCGGCATCCTGGTGTGGCAGGAGGGCGGCGAACGCGTCCTCGCCCTGGTCGCGGTGGGTGCGGTCGGACTCGTCGCCCTTGCCCGCTGGCTGGCGCGGCGCAAGCGCCAGAACCACCCGATCCTGCTCGACCCGAGCCTCTTCGACTCGCCGCACTTCCGGATCGGGGTGACCCAGCAGATGCTGCAGCAGATCGCCCTGGGTGGCGCCATGATCGTGATCCCGATCTTCCTGCAGATCGCCCTGGAGTACGACGCGCTCGAGGCCGGCCTCTCGATCGCTCCGCTGTCGCTGAGCATGTTCTTCGTCGCGCTGCTGGCCGGCCGGCGCGCCGGCAGACGCCGGCCCGCCGTCATCGTGCGCGCGGGCTTCACGCTCGCGGCGGCCGGCATGCTCCTGGTCATCGCCGTCGTCCCGCGCGCCGCCAGCGGCTGGGCGCTCGTCGTCCCCCTGGTGGTCGCGGGCTGCGGGCTCGGGATGCTGGTCTCGCAGCTGAACAACTACACCCTCGCCCCCGTCCCGGAGGAGCGGGCGAGCGAGGCCGCGGGAGTCAACTCCGCGAGCGGGAACTTTGGCCTCTCCTTCGGTCTGGCCGTGGCCGGCGGCCTCATGCTGGCCGCGCTCTCGATCAGCTTCACCGCGCTGACCGATGCCAGCGACGTGATCCCCTCGGCACAGAAAGCGACCATCGCCGCCGTCCTGGAGGAGGACGCGGAGGTCGTGAGCGACACCGCGCTGCAGGCCGTGCTGGCCGACGAGCCCCCTGCCGTCCAGGCCGAGATCCTCTCGATCAACGACCGAGCCAGGTCGCGGTCGCTGCAGATCGCGATGCTGGTGCCGGTCCTCGCCTGTCTCGCCGGCCTGGCCAACGCCTTCCGCATGGTCAGGCTGCCCGATGTCGAGCCGACCGCCCCGCACGAGGGCCTGGATCTCGGCTGACCCGCACCACGGGTTCAGTCCCGGTCGCCTGCGCCCGCCGGGGCGTCGGGGGCGCCACGGCGGGCCCACTCACGCGCGATCTGCCCACCGAGCACGATGTTGTTGGCGGCGAGCTCGACGTTGACCTCCAGGCTCGCGCCCCCGGTGTGCTCCCGGAAGTACGCCAGCAGGAAGGGCGTGGTGTCCTTCCCCGTGACCCCCTCGGCCTCGGCCCGCCCGAGCGCGTCCGCGAGCACCCGGTCGTGCAGCGCCGGGTCGAGCTGCTTCTCGCCCGGCAGCGGGTTGGCGACGAGGATCGCCCGGCGGAGGTCCAGCGCGTCCTGCGCCACCATCACCTCGACGACCTCCGCGGGTGTCTCGACGCGCCAGTCCATGCCGAGGCCGGAGTCGGCCAGGTAGAAACCGGGATAGCGGCTGGTGCGGTAGCCGAGGACGGTGATGCTGAGCGTCTCCATACGCTCGAGGGTGGCCGGGACGTCGAGGATGGATTTCGTCCCTGCCGAGACCACGGTGATGGGCAGTCCGGCGAGGGCCACGAGGTCGGCGGACTCGTCGAAGGACTGCGCGGCGCCGCGGTGGACCCCGCCCAGACCCCCCGTCGAGAAGACCCGGATCCCGGCACGATGGGCGAGCAGCGCGGTCGCGGCGACCGTGGTGGCGCCGCTGGCCCGTTGCGTCATGGCGGGCGCGAGGTCGCGAACGGAGACCTTGGTGACCCCGGGGTCCTCGGCGATGCGGGCGAGCTGCGCGTCGTTCAGGCCCACCCGCGCCACGCCGTCGATGACGGCGATCGTCGCCGGCGTGACGCCCGAGCCGAGCAGGAGGCTCTCGAAGTGGCGGGCGGCCGCGAGGTTGCGCGGGCGCGGCAGGCCGTGGGAGATGATCGTCGACTCGAGCGCGACGACGGGGCGTCCTTCGGCCAGGGCGGCGGCGACCGCGTCGGACAGGGCGATGCGTGACATCATCCGGGATCTCCTTGGTCGTCTCCTGGGATGAGCGCGCGTTGGGCCGCGGGCACGAGGCTCCCAGCATCACCTCGGGAGCGCGCGCACCGAGCGCGACGCCCGGCCGGATATCGTCGGGGCGTGGATGTGGACGTGGCCGCGGGCATCGCCTCCCGCCTGGGCGAGGTACGACGGCGGATCGAGGCGGCGGCCGACGGCGCGGGGCGCGACGCCCGCGAGGTGCGCCTGCTGCTGGCGGTGAAGACCCAGCCGGTGGAGGCGATCCGGGCGGCGCTGGACGCCGGGGCGGACCTGCTCGGGCACAACCGGGCGCAGGAGCTCGTGGCCACCGGGCCGGGCCTGGCCGAGCCGGGCGTGCCCGCCCACGCGATGCACTTCATCGGGCACCTGCAGTCGAACAAGGTCAACCAGGTGCTCCGGTGGGCCACGTGCGTGGAGAGCGTCGACTCGCCGCGCCTGGCCGAGCGCCTGGACCAGGCCGTGGCGCGGGCGGAGGGCGGGCCGCTCGACGTCCTCGTCCAGGTCAACACCTCCGGCGAGGCGACCAAGGCCGGCGTCGAGCCCGAGCACGCGGCCGACCTCGCCCTCGCCGTGGGCCGCCTCCCCCACCTGCGCCTGCGCGGGTTCATGACCATCGGGGCCAATACCCGCGACGCCGCCGTGGTCCGCGCCTCGTACGACCGGCTCGCCGCGGTGCGCGCCGACGTGCTGGGGTCCGGCGCCGCGGGCACGGCGGAGGCCACCGAGCTGAGCATGGGGATGAGCGGGGACCTGGAGATCGCCGTCACCGCCGGCGCGACGATCGTGCGGGTGGGAACCGCCGTCTTCGGGGCGCGGCCGGCGCCCTGACCCCGCGTCAAGCGCACGCGGCCCGGTGCGCCGCCCACTGGGGACACCGGGGGCCGGCGCGGCTCAGGGCACCCGGTAGGTCCAGGAGTCGGCGAGGAACTTCGTCTCCATGAGCTCCTCGGCCCGGGCGATCTCCTCGGGGCGGTAGTCCGACGGCACGGTGTCGTACCGGCCCCGGAAGTGGTCGATGAACGCGGCGATGATGTCCTCGCGGGCCATGCCGGTCTGCGAGCGCATGGGGTCGACGCGCTTGTTGGCGCTCTTGACGCCCTTGTCGGACAGCTTTTCCCGGCCGATGCGCAGCACGTCGAGCATCTTGTTCGCGTCGATGTCGTAACTCATCGTCACGTGGTGGAGCACCGCGCCGGAGGCGAAGCGCTTCTGGGCGGCGCCGCCGATCTTGCCCTGGTCGGAGGCGATGTCGTTGAGCGGGACGTAGCGGGCGTTGACCCCGACGTCCGCGAGCGCGCCGAGCACCCAGTCGTCGAGGAAGGCGTAGGAGCGCTCGAAGCTCAGCCCCTCCACCAGCGAGTCGGGCACCACCAGGGAGTAGGTGATGCAGTTGCCGGGCTCCATGAACATCGCGCCGCCGCCGGAGATCCGGCGCACGACGCTCATGCCGTGCCGCTCGAGGGCGTCGGTGTCGACCTCGTTGCGCACCGACTGGAAGGAGCCGATGACCACCAGGGGGCTGTTCCACTCCCAGATGCGCATGGTGGGGCCGCGCCGGCCGGCGGCCACCTCCTCGGGGATGACCTGGTCGAGGGCGACGTTGAGCGCCGGGTGCACGGGCCCGCCGTGGATGACCTCGAAGGTGTGGTCCTGCCAGCTGGTCGCCCGGCCGAGCGCGCGGCGCACGGCGATGCCGACGGACTCGGGGGTGAAGCCGACCATGCTCACGCCGTGGTCGACGGCGCCGGTGATCGCCTGGGCGAGCTGGTCGGCGGAGGCGGACTCGGGCATGCCGTCCAGGGCGGCGTTGATGTCCTCGAGCGCGGTGTCCGGCTCGAGGAAGAAGTCGCCCGAGACGCGCGCGCGGGTCAGCCGGCCGTCCACGACGTCGACGTCGACCGCGACCAGCTTGCCGCCGGGGACCTTGTACTCACCGTGCATGGGTCGAGTTTATGTCCGGGCGCGACGTCAACGCAGTGCCCGTGCTCACACCCGTCCGGCCCCGACCGCGGCAGTGGGCGGACGGCGCGCGCTCAGCGACCCGCCAGCTCGAGCGCGACGTCGATGATCATGTCCTCCTGCCCGCCGACGTAGCCGCGCTGCCCCACCTCCCGCAGGATCTCGTGCGCCGGGACGCCGTACCGCTCGGCGGCCCGCTCGGCGTGCAGGAGGAAGGAGTTGTAGACCCCGAAGCGGCCCTGCACGATCGAGGCGCGGTCCGCCACGGGCAGGCGGGTGACCATCGGGCGCAGCACGTCCTCGGCGGCGGCCAGGACGGCGTCGACGTCCACCCCGGTCGGCACGCCGAGCTTCTCGAAGGCGGCGGCGAGGATCTCCGTCGGGGAGTTGCCCGGCCCGGCGCCCAGGGCGCACAGGGTGCCGTCGATCTGCCGGGCGCCGGCCTCGTACGCGGCCAGGGAGTTGGCCACGCCGAGGGAGAGGTTCTGGTGGCCGTGGAAGCCGACCTGGGCGTCGTCGCCGAGCTCGGCGACCAGGGCGGCCACCCGCTCGGCGGCGGCGGCGGGCATCAGCGCGCCGGCGGAGTCGACGACGTAGACGCACTGGCAGCCGGCGTCGGCCATGATCCGCGCCTGCGCGGCCAGGCCCTCGGGGTTGTTGCGGTGCGAGAGCATGAGGAACCCGACCGTCTCCATCCCCAGGTCCCGGGCGGCGCCGAAGTGCTGGGCGGCGATGTCGGCCTCGGTGCAGTGCGTCGCGACCCGGGCCACGGCCGCGCCGGCGTCGTGCGCCTCGCGGAGGTGCTCGACGGTGCCCAGCCCGGGCAGCAGCAGGACGGCGACCCGCGCGCGGGTGACGGCGTCGGCGGCCGCCGCGACGAGCTCGGCGTCGGTGCGCGCCCCGAAGCCGTAGTTGAACGAGGAGCCGGCCAGCCCGTCGCCGTGGGTGACCTCGATAACCGGCACGCCCGCGACGTCGAGCACCCCGGCGACGGCGCGCACGTCGTCCTCCGTGAAGCGGTGCCGGACGGCGTGGCTGCCGTCGCGCAGGGTGGTGTCCGTGAGGCGGACCGCCGGGGCCGGGTTGGTGGTGGTGCTCATCGCTGCAGCGCTCCCTTCTGGGCGACGAGCTCGCCGACGCGCACCGCGGCGGCCGTCATGATGTCGAGGTTGCCCGCCCACTCCGGCAGGTAGTCGCCGTTGCCGCGCACCTCGAGCAGGACGGTGACGCGGGCCAGGCCGTCCCACAGCTCGGTCGGGTCGTCGAACTGCGGCTCGCTGCGCAGGGTGTAGCCGGGCACGTACTCCTGGACCTCGGCGACCCGGCGGTGGATGGCGGCGCCGACGGCGTCGCGGTCGGCGGCGGGCGAGATGGCGCAGAAGACCGTGTCGCGCATGATCATCGGCGGGTCCACCGGGTTGAGGATGATGATGGCCTTGCCGCGGGCGGCGCCGCCGACGGCCTCGATGGCGCGGGATGTGGTCTGGGTGAACTCGTCGATGTTCGCCCGGGTGCCCGGCCCGGCGGAGCGGGACGCGATGGAGGCGACGATCTCGGCGTAGGGCACCGCCGTCACGCTCGCCACGGCGTCGACGATGGGGATGGTGGCCTGTCCGCCGCAGGTGATCATGTTGAGGTTCGGCTCGCCCACGTGGGCGCCGAAGTTCACCGCCGGGCACAGGAACGGGCCGACCGCGGCGGGGGTGAGGTCGACGGCGGTGATGCCCGCCTCCCGGTAGCGCGGCGCGTGGGCCAGGTGCGCGCCGGCCGAGGTGGCCTCGAAGACGAGGTCCGGCGGGGTGTCGTGGGCGAGCAGCCAGTCCACGCCCTCGTGGCTGGCCTCGACGCCGAGCGTGCGGGCCCGGGCGAGCCCGTCGGACACGGGGTCGACCCCGACCATGGAGTGCACGTCGAGCCACGGCGAGCGCAGCAGCTTGACGAGCAGGTCGGTGCCGATGTTGCCGGGCCCGACGATGGCGGCCCTGGGGCGGCGCCCGGCCGGGGCCGGCGCGGCGTCCGGTGCGGTGGCGGTCATGGGGGTCCTCCTGGTCAGTCGCGCGCGGCGTCGATCTGCATGACGACGGCCTTGGGCTCGGTGAAGAACTCGCGGCTGAAGGTGCCGCCCTCGCGACCCACGCCGGAGTCACCGACGCCGCCGAACGGGGCCCGCAGGTCGCGGATGAAGAAGCAGTTCACCCAGACGGTGCCGACGGTGAGGCGGCCGGCGACCCGGTGGGCCCGGGAGAGGTTCTCGGAGAAGAGCATCGCGTTGAGCCCGAACGGCGAGGCGTTGACGAGGCCGATGACCTCCTCCTCGGTGTCGAACGGGGTGACCGTGACGAGCGGGCCGAAGATCTCCTCGCGCTGGTGCGGGGCGTCCTCCCCCAGCCCGGTGACCACCATCGGCTCCACGAAGAGGCCCTCCCCGAGCCCGCCGGTGAGCACGGCACCGCCGGCGGCGGCGACGGTGTCGACGTAGCCGCGGACCTTGGCGTGGTGGCCGGCCGAGGACAGCGGCCCCACCTGCGTGCCGGGGTCCTTGGGGTCGCCCGAGACCATGGCGCGGGCCGCCGCGACGAACCGCTCGAGGAAGGCCTCCTGCACCCCGCGGTGCACGTAGATCCGCGATCCCGCCAGGCACACCTGCCCGGCGTTGGTGAAGATCGCCCGGATCGACCAGTCCACGGCGGTGTCGAGGTCGGCGTCGGCGAAGACGACGTTGGCGCCCTTGCCGCCGAGCTCGAGGCTGACCGGGGTGAGGTTGGCCGCGGCCGCGGCGGCGATGACCCGGCCGGTGGCGGACTCGCCGGTGAAGGTGATCCGGTCGACGCCCGCGTGGGCGGTGAGGGCCGCGCCGACGGAGTCCGGGCCGTAGCCGTGGACGACGTTGAACACCCCCGGCGGGATCCCGGCCTCCAGGGCCAGGCGGGCGAGGATGGTCGCCGACGCCGGGGAGTCCTCGGCGGGCTTGAGGATCACGGTGTTCCCCCAGGCCAGCGCGGGGGCCACCTTCCAGCTCTCCAGCATCATGGGGAAGTTCCACGGCGCGATGGCGACGACGACGCCGGCCGGCTCGTACCGGGTGTAGGCGTGGTGGCCGGAGTCCATCGGCAGCGCCTCGGCGGTGGCGAGCAGGGCGTGGTCGGCGAAGAACCGGAAGTTGTCGGCGGTGCGGGGCACGTCGTTGCCGCGGCTCTGGGTGATCGGCTTGCCCATGTCGCGGGTGTCGGCCAGGGCGAGCTCGTCGCCGTGGGCGAGGATGAGCTCGGCGAAGCGGGTGAGGATCTCGCGGCGCGCGCGCCGGCCCATCCGGGGCCAGGGGCCCTCGTCGAAGGCCCGGCGGGCGGCGGCGACGGCGAGGTCGGCCTCGGCGGCGCCGCCGAGGGGGAAGCGGGCCCAGGCCTCGCCGGTGTAGGGGTCGACGCTGTCGAACGTGGCGCCGTCGGCGGACATCACCTCCCGGCCGTCGATGACGTGGCCGAAGACCGCGACCTCCGCGGCGGGCGCGGCACCGGCGCCGCCGGGGCGCGTGAGCGGGTGGGTCATGTCAGCGGCCCTCCTGCTCGTCGGCCGCCGCGGCGCGGCGGGGGTCCGCGGTCGCCCCGGCGGGACCGCCGTCGCCGGCGTCGCGCTCGGCGAGCGTCTGCCCGCCGGCGCACCACAGCGTCCGCGGCACCTCGCGGACGATGACGCGGATGCTCTCGGGGTTGGCGCCGAGGCTGGTGTGCACGCCGTCGTGCAGGCGGCGCATGAGCTCGCGCAGCTGCTCGGGCGAGCGGCCCTGGGTCAGGGTGACTTCGACGAGGGGCATGGGTCAGGCTCCTGTGACGGTGACGGTGACGGTGACGGTGCCGAGGTGGCTGAAGTGGACGGAGACGGTCGTGCCCGGGTGGAGGAAGACGGCGTCGGTGATGCCTCCGGTGAGGACGACCCAGCCGGCCTCGAGGCGGTGGCCGCGCGCGGCCAGGGAGTTGGCGGCCAGCGCCAGCGCCTCGGCCGGGTGACCCTGGACGGCGGCGGCGGTGGCGGTGGCGACGACCTCGCCGTCGACCTCGACGAGGCAGGCCTCGAGGGAGAGGTCGACGTCACCCGGGCTCAGCGCGACCGGCCCGCTGCCCCACCGGGCGGCGGAGGCGTTGTCGGCGACGACATCGGGCAGGGCGAAGCGGAAGTCGCGGTAGCGCGAGTCGATGATCTCGAAGCCCCCGTGGACCGTGGCCACGGACTTCATGGCGCGGGCGGCGGTGATCCCCGGCCCGGCGAGGTCCTCGCCGAGGACGAAGACGATCTCCGGCTCGACCCGGGGGTGGATGAGCTCGCCGAGCGGCGCGGGCGCCCCGGCGGGCAGGGTCATGGCGTCGGTGAGCCAGCCGGTCAGCGGCGCGTCGATGCCCATGCGCCGCTGCTTGGCCCGGGAGGTCAGCCCGAGCTTGACGCCCGTGACGGTCTGCCCGGCGGCGACCTTGCGCCGGATCAGCTCGTCCTGGGCCTCGTAGGCCAGGGCCAGGTCGAGCCCGGGGAACTCCTCGGTGATCGGCGTGCGGTCGTAGCGGCCCGCCTCGGCCGCCGCCAGCTCGTCGACCACCCGGGCGAGGTCCCAGTCGGTGCGCGCGTCGGTCCCGGTCATGCCACGGCCTCCATCCGGGTGGTCACGGTGCCCAGCCCGCCGCCGAAGGCGGCGCTGACCACCCCGCCGGGGCGGATCGGCTGGGCCGCGGTCAGGGAGCCGGGGATGACCACCTGGCCCGCCTCGAGGGTCACCCCGCGCGGCCCGACCGTGTTGGCCAGCCACACCAGGGCGTTGATCGGCGAGCCGAGCACCGCCCCGCCGGCGCCGGTGGCCGCGATCTCGCCGTCGACCGTGAGGACGCACCCGGTCAGGCGCAGGTCGAGGTCGGCCAGCCGGACGGGCCGGGCGCCGAGCACGACCGCGCCGGAGGAGGCGTTGTCGGCGATGGTGTCGGCCAGGCCGATGCGCCAGTCGGCGATGCGCGAGTCGATGATCTCCAGCGCGGGCAGCACGTGGTCGACGGCGCGGACGGCGTCGACGACCGTCACCCCCGGGCCCCGCAGGTCCCGGCCCAGGACGAACGCGATCTCCGGCTCGGCCTTGGGCTGGAGGAACGCGCGCGGGTCCAGGGCCGCGCCGTCGCCGAGGATCATGGTGTCCAGCAGCTGGCCGTAGTCGGGCTGGTCGACGCCGAGCTGGCGCTGCATGACCCGCGCCGTCAGGCCCACCTTGTGGCCCCTGACCACCCGGCCGGCCGCCCGCCAGTGCTCGAGCTGGAGGTGCTGGACGGCGTAGGCGTCCTCGACGCCCATGCCGGGGTACGTCTCGGTCAGCGGCGGGACCGGCGTGCCGGCGTAGGCGTCGAGCAGCGCCTGCGCGGCGGCGGCCCGGGTGCGGTCGTCCATGGTGGGTCCCTACTTCTCGACGAGCTGGGTGATGTCGACCGGCTTGGTCAGGGCGCCGGTGGAGATCATCAGGTCGTTCCAGCGGTTGATCTCGTTCGCGTCGACGCCGCCGCCGCGCCACTGGGGCAGCTCGAGCTTGGCGGCCACCTCGGGCTTGGTCTGCGAGTACGTGGTGACGATCTCGCGGGCGGCGTCGGGGTTGTCGGCGATGAAGGCGTTGGCCTTGTCGATCGCGCGGGCGAACGCCGCGGCGGTGTTGGGGTTCTCCTTGACGAACTCGTCGGTCATGGCCAGCCCGGAGACCGGGATGCCCTCGGCGACCCCGCTGTAGGAGGCCAGCGCCATCCGGCCGCCCGCGGCCACGACGCCGGTGCGGAAGGGCTCGACGAGCCAGGCGGCGTCGACGTCGCCGCGCTCGAGCGCGGGGGCCATGTCCGGGAAGGCGAGCTCGACGAACTTCACGCTGGCGGGGTCGACGCCCTGCTCGTCCAGGACCGCCTTGATGGTCACGGCGCCGGTGTTGTTGAGGGTGTTCACCGCGATGGTGGCGCCGGCGAGGCCCTTGGCGTCCTGGATGTCGGAGTCGCCGGGGACGAACACCCCACCGGTCTTCTCGGTGGCCCGGATGCCCTCGGCCACGATCGTCACGCCCAGCCCCTTGCTCTCCGCGAGGAAGAAGGAGGGGTAGGTGGCGAAGGCGGCCTGCAGATCGCCGGAGACCATGGCCGGCAGCGCGGCGGCGCCGCCCTGCATGACCTGCGGCGTGACCGTCAGGCCCTCCTCCTCGAAGAAGCCCTCCTGGTTGGCGATGTAGACGGCGGCGTGGTCGATGACGGGCACGACGCCGACGGTGAGGTCGGTGACCTCCGGCGCCCCGCCGTCCGCCGACGCGGAGGGGGCGGCCGAGGACGACGGCGCCGCGGCCGCCTTGCCGTCGTCGGAGCCGCCGCTGCAGGCGGCGAGCACGGCGGCGAGGGCGAGCACGGCCGGCAGGCCGAGGGAGCGGGTGGTTCGCATCGTTCCTCCTTGAACAATGAGCGGGTCCGCACATATTGATAGTAATGAATAGTGGTTGTCAAGGAACCGGGCGGCGACGGTCGCGGTCACCGGGACCGCCCGGCGGCGGCGAGGAGGACGGCGGTGTCAGTCCCGACCGCGCGCGGCCAGGACCTGTTCGCGGAGGATGTCCGCGTGACCGCAGTGCTGGGCGAGCTCGCGGATCATGTGGAGGTACACCCACCGCAACGGCAACGGGCCGCGGCGGTTGCCGCGCACGAGGTCGTCGAGCCCGAGTCCGCCGACCGCCCTACGGGACGCCGCGACGGCGTCGAGGAAGGCGGACCGCACCGACGCGATCGTGTCGTTTTCGCCCAGGTCGAAGGACTCGTCCGGCCCGCGCGGGATCCCGATCTCGACCCGCGACCGCCCGGTCACCGCCTCGTCGAACCACACCCTCTCGACGAACGCGGCGTGCTTGACCAGCCCGAGCAGCGTCGTCTTGGACGACACCAGCCGCTGGCGCACCTCGGATTCGCTGAGCCCGTCCAGCGACTCCACCAGCATCGCGCGGTGCTCGTCGAGGAACCACGCCAGCTGGACGTCGAGCGACGCGTGGAGGACTGCCTGCTCATCCGTAGCCATCGGCGGACGGTAGCGCACCGACCACCATGGCGGGCGCCGGCGCAGACGCCGAAGGTGGCCGTCCAGCGCGGTTCAGCTGGGGCCGAGTCAAGCTCCCCCGCCCGCGCTCAGCCGTCCGTGCGGGCGCTCATCGCCTCGGACAGCGGGGTGTGCGCCTCGACGGCCAGGCGCACCCGCGCCTCGTCCCCCGAGGCGATGGCGTCGACCAGCTCGCGGTGCAGCTGGAGGTTCCGCGGGAAGGAGTCCCGGAAGCCGGGGTCGGGGGCGATGTCCCGGACCGCCTCGCGCGCCGTCTCCAGCAGCGAGAGGTAGATGGTCCGCAGCAGCGGGTTGAGCGAGATGCGGGCGATCTCCTCGTGCAGGTCCCAGTTGCGCAGGAGGTACTCCCCCGGCTCGTCGCGCAGGCGGCTCATCTCCACGACGATCTGGTCGAGCCGCGCGAGCTGCTCGCGCCCGGCGTGGCGGGCGGCCTGGAGGGCGACGGGCAGCTCCAGGGCGTTGCGGATCTCGAGACTGTCCGAGACGGACATGGCGTCCGCGCCCAGGCCCAGGATGAGGTGGCTGAGACGGATGTGGGCGGAGGGGCGGGCGACGAAGATGCCGCCGCGCGGGCCGGGGCGGGCCTCGACCAGGCCGCGGGTCTCGAGCAGGCGGATCGCCTCGTTGAGGGTCCCGGCGGCGACGCCGAACTGGCGCTGGAGGTCCAGCTTGGTGCCCAGGCGGTCCCCCGGGCGCACCTGCTCGGTGACGATGAGGTCGCTGAGCCGCTCGGCCACGGCCTGAGCGCGGGAGGTCCGCTCGTTCACGGCGAGGCTCAGGTGCGGGGCGTCGGTGTCCGGCATGGGCTAACAGTAGTAATGATTACGGGCGGTTGGCCAGAGCTGCTCGCCGGGCGCTCCCGCGCCGCCCGCACCGCCGCCCGCGGCGTCACGCCAACCGTTCCGGCGGTGCCGTCGACGCCACCGCCGCCCCCGCGTCTCCCGGGGCGCCGGCGGGCGCGGGCTCGAGGCCCTCCAGCAGCGCGATCATCCGGTGGGCCCAGGAGATCTGCGCCCGGGCGAGGTCGATCTCGCGCTCGAACACCATGGCCTTGACCTCGGCGATGCGCCGGTGCGCGGCGGGCGGCTGCCCCTTGAGGCGCTCGCGCAGCAGCGGGGTGTCGCGGCGCAGCAGCGCGGCGCGGTGCTCGGTCCACTCGGCGAGCCGGGCCTCCTGCTCGGCGATGTGCGCCCGCAGGACGGCGACGGCCCGCCCGGTCGGGACGGTGTCGAACCCGAGCGCCTGCAGCGCCACGGCGTCGCGGACGGGCGGCTCGGGGTGCGCCGTCGAGAGCCAGGCCAGCAGGTCCGCCTCCCCCGCCGGGGTCAGCGCGTAGTCGGCGGTGCTCAGGCCGTTCTCGCCGGGGCGCGGGGTGCCGGCGACCAGCCCGGCCTCCCGTAGCTTCCCCAGGGCGCCGTAGACCTGGCTCTGGGGGGCCGACCAGACCCAGCTCTGCGCGCCCGCGAAGAACCGGGCCAGCCGGTAGCCGTTCATCGGGCTGGCCTGGAGCACCTGGAGCAGGGCGTAGCGCAACGACACCCCCTCAGGATAAGCGAACCCTCCAGAAGTGGAGTATTCCTATGTTGGTATATCCGTGGTAGAACCTACCCGACACGCCCCAGCTCGACGACGAGGAGGCCCGGTGGACGACGTCCCGGTGGTGCCGGCGACGGCCGGACGGCCCCTGCCCGCGCCTGGGCGTGCCCCGGCGGCCCCGGGCCCGCCGGGGCACGCCATGCCCCCGGTCGCCGAAGCGGCCGGGCGCCTCCTGGCCCAGGCCGGGCACGCGCTGGCGCGCCACGGCCTGGTCACCGCTTTCGGCCACGTCTCCACCCGCATGGACGGCACCACCTGGGCCATCACCGCGCCGCTGCCGCTGGGCCGGCTCACGCCCGAGGCGGTGCAGGTGCTCGACCTCGCCGCGCCCGACCTCGGCGACGGCGTCCCGCGAGAGGCGTGGATCCACCGGGCCATCGCCCACGTCCGGCCCGACGTCGGCGCGGTGTGCCGGGCGCAGCCGCCCACCGCCACCGCGCTGGCCGCCGCGGGCGTGCCGGTCCGCCCCCTGCACGGCCAGGGCGCGTTCCTGGGCCCCGTGGTCCCGGTGCACGACGACCCCCGGCTCGTGCGCGAGCCGGACGCCGCCGTCCGGCTCGCCGAGACCCTGGGCGCCGCGCCCGCCGTCGTCATGCGCGGCAACGGCGCCGTGACCGTCGGGGGCGACGTCGCTGAGGCGGTCGCCCTCATGTGGGTCCTCGAGCAGTCCGCCCGCCTCACCGCCACCGCCGCCGCCAGCGGCACCCCGCGCCCGCTCGACGACGACGAGCAGGCGGCCTGGCGCACCGTCGCCCCCGAGCTTCTCCACCGGATCTGGAACTACCTCAACGAGGAGGAATCATGATCGAGCTGACCGACATCGCCTACGTCCGTTCCGGCGCCGCCGACCTGCGCACGGCCGTGAGCTTCGCGACCGACATCGTCGGCATGGAGCTGGTCAAGGAGGAGGACGGCGTCGCCTACCTCCGCGCCGACCAGCGGCATCACTGCCTGGCATTCATCGAGGGCCGGTCCGGGGTGCTCAGCTCCGGCTTCGCCGTGCGCGACCTCGACGCCCTCGCCGCCGCCGAGACCGAGCTCGAGCAGATCGGGCTGCGGGTGCGGCGCGGCACGCCCGAGGGGGCGGCCTCGCGCCACGTGCGCGACTACCTCACCTTCGAGGACCCCTTCGGCAACCGGGTCGACCTCGTCGTCGGGCAGGTCACCCTGCCCACCCCGGTGAAGTTCAACCGGACGGCCGGGATCACCGAGTTCGGCCACATCTGCTTCGACGCCCCGGACGTGGAGGAGGCGGGCCGGTTCTGGACCACGCACTTCAACGCCCGGGTGTCCGACTGGGTCACCGGCGGGGCCTGCCTCCTGCGCATCGACCCGGTGCACCACAAGCTCGCCGTCTTCCGGGGCGACCGGCCCGGCCTGTGCCACATCAACTTCCAGGTCGAGTCCATCGACGACGTCATGCGCTCGTGGCACTTCCTCGAGGAGCACGGCGTCGAGATCGAGCAGGGGCCCGGGCGCCACCCGCAGTCCACCGCCGTCTTCCTGTACTTCAAGGGCCCGGAGGGGCTGACCTACGAGTACTCCTACGGCGTGCGGCGCATCGAGGACGACGCCGCGTGGACGCCGCGGTGGTTCGACCCCGAGGAGCCCGGCGCGATCGACATGTGGCTCGGCCCCAAGGCGCGGGTGAGCACGCAGTACCAGGCGCCGGCCGAGGACTGGGACGAGCCGGCCGCGCCGGCGGCCGCCGCGCAGGAGCCGGCCGCACCGGCTGCCGCCGCGCAGGAGCCGGCGGCCGTCCCGACCGCCTGACCTCTCCCGGCGTCGGCCTCAGCGCGGCTCGACGCCGTTGTGCAACAGGCCCCACACCATCGCGTCGGTGAGCGCCTCCCAGCTCGCCTCGATGATGTTCGGCCCCACGCCCACGGTGGACCAGCTGCGCACGGTGTCGGAGGTCTCGATGAGCACGCGGATGATGGCGTCGGTGCCCTGCTGGGAGTCGAGGATCCGGACCTTGTAGTCGGTGAGGGCGAACTCCTCGATCTCGGGGTAGGTGCCCACGAGGGCGCGGCGCAGCGCGTCGTCGAGGGCGTTGACCGGGCCGTTGCCCTCGCCGGTGGCGATGACCCGGCCGCGGCCGGTGCGCAGCTTCACGCTCGCCTCGGCGTCGGTGGGGTTGGCCCCGCCGGGGCGGTGCTCGACGAACGTGCGCCAGCTCTCCACCTCGAAGAACCGCGGGCCCCGCCCGTCGATCTCGGCGCGCAGGAGCAGCTCGAAGGAGGCGTCGGCGGCGTCGTAGGTGTACCCGGCGGCCTCGGCGTCCTTGACGCGCTGGGTGACCCGGCCGAGCAGCTCGCCCTGGCCGGTCAGGTCGAAGCCGAGCTCGCGGCCCTTGAGCTCGACGGAGGCGCGGCCGGCCATCTCCGAGACGAGCATGCGCATGTCGTTGCCGACCGCGACGGGGTCGATGTGCTGGTACAGGTCCGGGTCCACCCGGATGGCGCTGGCGTGCAGGCCGGCCTTGTGGGCGAAGGCGGAGGCGCCCACGTAGGGCTGGCGCCCGTACGGGCTGATGTTGGTGATCTCGGAGATGGCGTGGGAGATGCGGCTCGCCTCCTGCAGCCCGGCGTCGCCGAGCACCTCCCGGTCGAGCTTGAGCTCGAGGTTGGCCACGCAGGTGACGAGGTCGGCGTTGCCGGTGCGCTCGCCGTAGCCGTTGACGGTGCCCTGGACGTGGCGCACCCCGGCGCCCACGGCGGCGAGGGTGTTGGCGACGGCGCAGCCGGAGTCGTTGTGGGCGTGCATGCCCAGCCGGCCGGTGGTCGCCGCACGCACCTCGCCGACGACGGCGGCGACCCAGTCGGGCAGCATGCCGCCGTTGGTGTCGCACAGGACCACTGTCGCCGCGCCGGCGTCGAAGGCGGCCCGCACGCACCGCAGGGCGTAGTCGGGGTCGAAGCGGTACCCGTCGAAGAAGTGCTCGACGTCGACGATGACCTCCCGCCCCAGCCCCACGAGATGACGGACGGTGTCGCCGATCATGCGGAGGTTCTCCTCCGCCGTCGTGCGCAGCGCGCGCTCGACGTGCCGGATGTCGCTCTTGGCCACCAGGGTGACCACGGGCGCCTCCGAGTCGACCAGGGCGCACACCTGGGCGTCCTCGGCGGGGTCGGCGCCGGGCTTGCAGGTGGAACCGAACGCGGCGAGCCGGGCGTGGCGCAGGTCCAGCTCCTTGGCGGCGCGCGCGAAGAACTCGGTGTCCTTGGGGATTGCGCCGGGCCAGCCGCCCTCGATGTAGCCCACGCCCAGCTCGTCCAGCAGGGCAGCGATGGCGAGCTTGTCCGCCACGGACAGGTTCATCCCCTCCTGCTGGGCGCCGTCGCGCAGGGTCGTGTCGTAGACCTGGACGACGTCGGCGGCGGGCTCCTGCCCAGCGTGAGGCGCGGGGTGGGCGAGGCCGGAGGGGGCGACGGTGCTCGACATGCGGGTGCTCCTTGCGAGAGGCCATGGACGGACGGCCGGCGGTGATCCTGCGACGGCGCCCAGCGTCCGGCGGGGGTGGTGCCGGTATCGGTCGCCGCCGGGGCCGTCCCGGCGGCTGCGTCGCCGGGAGTGGTGGCCCCAGCAACAAAAAGACCCCCCGAGGTACGGGAGGTCTGCGCGCCGGGCGGGTGGGCCCGACGCGCTAGCCGATAATCAGCTGGGGCTGCGTCACGCGGTCAGTGTGCCACATGCCACGCGGGATGGGGACCACCGCGGTCAGCATGTGGGCAGGCGCCCCCTTGTGTGGCGCCCGATGCACTCCGGCGCGGCCGTGCTCGGCCCCCGTTCCGCCCGCTCGCGCATGACGTCCGGCACGAGCGGCCGCTCCTGCCCGGTGGTCCCGGAGCGGCCGCCCGGCCGCAACCCGTGCGCCGCACGAGCTCAGACCAGGCGGTACATCCAGTCGTGCGGGTCCTCACGGCGCCCGTAGTGGATGTCGGTCAGCGCGGTGTACAGCTCGGTGGTCGTCGCCCCCGGCCGGCCGTCGGCGACGGTGACGTCGAACCCCTCCCCCGCCAGGCGGCCGATCGGGGTGATGACCGCGGCGGTGCCGCAGGCGAACACCTCGGCGACCTTGCCCGAGCGGAGCTGCTCGAGCAGGCCGGCCAGGTCGATGTCCTCCTCGCGGACCGCCCGGCCCTGGTCGCGCAGCAGCTGGAGGATCGCGGCACGGGTGCCGCCCTCGAGGATGGTGCCCGACAGCGCCGGGGTGCGAACGGTCCCGTCGGCGTCCACGACGAACACGTTCATGCCGCCGAGCTCCTCGAGGTGGGTGCCGGTGACCGCGTCGAGGAAGCAGACCTGCTCGAAGCCCTTGTCGTAGGCCTCGTGCTGGGGCAGCAGCGAGGCGGCGTAGTTGCCGCCGGTCTTGGCCGCGCCCATGCCGCCGGGGCCGACGCGGTGGTAGTCCTGCGCCACCCAGATCGCCACCGGCTCGAAGCCGTTGACGAAGTACGGGCCCACCGGCGAGGCGATGACGAGGTACTCGAACTCGTGCGCCGAGCGCACGCCGAGGAACGCCTCGCTGGCGAACATGAAGGGCCGCAGGTACAGGCTCGAGCCCTCCACGCCGGGCACCCACCGGTCGTCGGCGGCGACGAGGGCGGCGAGGGAGGCGACGAAGTCCTCCTCGGGCAGCTCGGGCATGGCCAGGCGCCGGCCGGAGGCGTTGAACCGGGCGGCGTTGAAGCCGGGCCGGAAGGTCCACACGGAGCCGTCGGCGTGGCGGTAGGCCTTGAGCCCCTCGAAGATCTCCTGGCCGTAGTGCAGGACGGCGGCGGCCGGGGACAGCGTGAGCGTCCCGTACGCCTCGGTGCGCCGGTCGTGCCAGCCGCCCTCCGGGGTCCAGCGCGCACGCGCCATGTGGTCGGTGTGGGCGACGCCGAAGGCCAGGTGGCCCATGACGGCATCGAGGTCGGCGGCCGAGGCGGGCGCCGGGTTGGGGGTGAGCGGGAAGCGGGGGGCGAGCTCGGGGGCGCCGGGCAGCTCGGCGGCGGTGAGCCCGGTCAGCGTGGTGACAGGCGACGGGGTGCTCATGAAGACCTTCTCGAGGGGTGCGGGTGCTGGGACGACGGTATCGCCAACGCCCGCCGGCGTCAGGGCCGGCGGGCGTGGTCGGTGGCCGTCAGGGACGGGGACGGAGGGACGGGCCGGTCAGGCCGGTACTCGGTCCGCCACGCCCGCGGCCAGGGCGTCGCCGACGGCGCTGGTCGAGCGCGCGGTGCCGTCCCGCTCCGCGATGTCGGCGGCCACGGCGTCGCTGATGCGGCGCGCCTCGTCCGTCAGCCCGAGGTGCTCGAGCATGAGGGCGACCGAGAGCACGGTCGCGGTCGGGTCGGCCTTGCCCTGCCCGGCGATGTCGGGGGCGGAGCCGTGCACCGGCTCGAACATCGAGGGCGTGGTGCGGTCGGGGTTGATGTTGCCCGAGGCGGCCAGGCCGATGCCGCCGCTGATCGCCGCGGCGAGGTCGGTGAGGATGTCGCCGAAGAGATTGTCGGTGACGATGACGTCGAACCGGGCGGGGTTCGTGACGAGGAAGATCGTGGCGGCGTCGACGTGCAGGTAGTCGACGGCGACGTCGGGGAACTCCGCGCCGACGGCCTCGACGGTGCGCCGCCACAGGTGCCCGGCGTGGACGAGCACGTTGTGCTTGTGCACGAGGGTGAGCTTCTTGCGCGGGCGGGCCTGGGCGCGGGCGAAGGCGTCGCGCACCACGCGCTCGACGCCGAAGGCGGTGTTCACGGAGACCTCGTTGGCCACCTCGTGCGGGGTGCCCACCCGGATAGCGCCGCCGTTGCCGACGTAGGGGCCCTCCGTGCCCTCGCGCACGACGACGAAGTCGACGTCCCCGGGGTCGGCCAGCGGCGTGGGGACGCCGGGGTAGAGCGTCGAGGGGCGCAGGTTCACGTAGTGGTCCAGGGCGAAGCGCAGCTTGAGGAGCAGCCCGCGCTCGAGGACGCCGGAGGGGACGGTCGGGTCGCCGATGGCGCCGAGCAGGATGGCGTCGTGCTCGCGGATCGCGGCGAGGTCCTCGTCGGTGAGCGTCTCGCCGGTGCGGTGCCAGCGGGCGGCGCCGAGGTCGAAGGGGGTGCGCTCCACGCGCACGTCGGAGCCGGCCAGGGCGACGTCGAGAACCTTCAGCCCCTCGGCCACCACCTCGGGACCGATGCCGTCGCCGGCCACCACTGCGAGCTTGATCGTGCGCGTCATGGCTCATCACCCTACCTCTCCGGTCCACGTTTCGGGACCGCTATCTCATCATGTGACCCGGCAGCGGTGCCGGTGCCGGTACGGCAAGGCGGTGCCGCCGCGGCGCGCGGCCGCGGCGGCACCGCCCGGGAAGCGGGGTGGCTCAGCGGCCGGCGCTGCCCTCGACGTAGTCGGCGTCGCGGGTGTCGGTCCAGGCGAAGAGCTTGCGCAGCTCGCGGCCGACGGGCTCGATCGGGTGCTGCTCGCCCTTGGCGCGCAGCTCCTTGAACTCGGGGGCCCCGGCGTCCTGGTCCTTGATGAAGCGGTCGGCGAAGGCGCCGGACTGGACGTCGGCGAGGACGGCCTTCATGTTCTCCTTCACGTGCGGGTCGATCACCCGCGGGCCGGAGACGTAGTCGCCGTACTCGGCGGTGTCGGAGATCGACCAGCGCTGCTTGGAGATGCCGCCCTCCCACATGAGGTCGACGATGAGCTTCAGCTCGTGCAGCACCTCGAAGTAGGCGACCTCGGGCTGGTAGCCCGCCTCGGTGAGGGTCTCGAAGCCGTACTGGATGAGCTGGGAGACGCCGCCGCAGAGCACGGCCTGCTCGCCGAACAGGTCGGTCTCGGTCTCCTCGGTGAAGGTGGTCTTGATGCCGGCGGCGCGCAGCCCGCCGATCGCCTTGGCGTAGCTCAGCGCGAGGTCCCAGGCCTGCCCGGAGGCGTCCTGCTCGACCGCGACGATCACGGGCACGCCGCGGCCGGCCTCGTACTCGCGGCGCACCGTGTGGCCCGGGCCCTTGGGCGCGACCATGGCGATGTCGTGCCCGGCGCCCGGCTTGATGTAGCCGAAGCGGATGTTGAAGCCGTGCGCGAAGAACAGCGCGGCGTCGGCCTTGAGGTTGGGCTCGATGTCGTCGGCGTACAGCTTCCGCTGCGCCTGGTCGGGGGCGAGGATCATGACGACGTCGGCCTGCTTGACCGCGTCGGCCACGGTGGCGACCGCCAGGCCCTGCTCCTCCGCCTTGGCGCGGGAGGCGGACCCCTCGCGCAGGCCGACGACGACCTCGACGCCGGAGTCACGCAGGTTCAGCGCGTGCGCGTGCCCCTGGCTGCCGTAGCCGATGATGGCGACCTTCTTGGACTGGATGAGCGACAGGTCGGCGTCGTCGTCGTAGAACAGCTCTGCCACGGTGGTACTCCTTCGAACTTGGGTGGGTGGGTCAAGCGTGCCAGGTCCGGCACGGTGCACGGCGTGCCCGTCCGGCCCCTGGCGGTGGGAGGGTGTCAGGCCGGGCGCACGACGCGCTCGGCCGCCCGGTCGGTCATCGAGCGGGAGCCGCGGGCGATGGCCACGGCGCCGGACTGGACGATCTCCCGGATGCCGTGCGGCTCCAGCGCGGCGAGCAGGGCCTTGACCTTGCCCTCCGAGCCGGTGGCCTCGATCGTCACCGCGTCCGGGGCGACGTCGACGACGTGCGCCCGGAAGAGCTCGACGACCTGCAGCACGGCGGTGCGGGAGGCGTCGTCGGCGCGGACCTTGACGAGCAGCAGCTCGCGCTGGACCGAGCTGTCCGGCTCGAGCTCGACGATCTTGAGCACGTTGACCAGCTTGTTGAGCTGCTTGGTCACCTGCTCGAGGGGCAGGTCCGCGGCGTCGACGACCACGGTGATCCGGGAGATCTCCGGGTGCTCGGTCGGCCCCACCGCGAGGGAGTGGATGTTGAAGGCGCGGCGGGCGAAGAGGGCCGCGACGCGCGTGAGCACGCCCGGCTTGTTCTCCACCAGCACCGACAGGGTGTGCCTGTCGCTGAAGCTCATCTGCTGCTCCTGCTCACTCGTCGCGGTCCCACGCGGGCGTGATGCCGCGGGCGTACTGGATGTCGTCGTTGCTCACGCCGGCGGCGACCATGGGCCAGACCATGGCGTCGCGGCTGACCACGAAGTCGACGACGACGGGCTGGTCGTCGATCTCCATGGCGCGCTTGATGGTCGCG
Organism: Georgenia ruanii; assembly: GCF_009193175.1. GTDB lineage: Bacteria > Actinomycetota > Actinomycetes > Actinomycetales > Actinomycetaceae > Georgenia > Georgenia ruanii. The sequence goes on from NZ_VUKE01000023.1 coordinate 49,498, forward strand.
TCCACGTCCGCCGTGGAGGTGCAGCGGATCCCGACGCAGCCGTAGGCCTCGGCGAGCTTGACGAAGTCGGGGATGTGGCGGGTCTCGTGCCCGGTGTGCAGGTCGGTGTGGGAGTACCGGCCCTCGTAGAACAGGGTCTGCCACTGGCGGACCATGCCGAGCGAGGAGTTGTTGATCAGCGCGACCTTGATCGGGATGCCCTCCAGGGCGCAGGTGGCCAGCTCCTGGTTGGTCATCTGGAAGCAGCCGTCGCCGTCGATGGCCCACACGGTGGCTTCGGGGCGGCCGACCTTCGCGCCCATGGCGGCCGGGACGGCGTAGCCCATCGTGCCCAGGCCGCCGGAGTTCAGCCACGTGCGCGGGTGCTCGTAGCGGATGAACTGCGCGGCCCACATCTGGTGCTGGCCGACGCCGGAGACGTACACCGCCTCGGGCCCGGCGATCTCCCCCAGCCGGGAGATGACGTGCTGGGGGGCCATGAGCCCGTCCTCCGTCGGCGCCCAGCCGAGCGGGTAGGTGGTCCGCAGGTCGTCGAGCTGCTTCCACCAGGCCTCGAGGTCCGGCCGGCCATGATGGGCGTGGGCGGCCTTGACCTCGACGACGAGGTCGGCGACGACCTCCTTGAGGTCGCCGACGATCGGCACGTCGGCGTAGCGGTTCTTGGAGATCTCGGCCGGGTCGATGTCGGCGTGCACGATGGTCGCCCTGGGGGCGAAGCTGTCGAGCTTGCCGGTGACGCGGTCGTCGAAGCGGGCGCCCAGGGCGACGATGAGGTCGGCCTGCTGCAGGGCGGCGACGGCGGCGACGGTGCCGTGCATGCCCGGCATCCCCAGGTTCTGCGGGTGGGAGTCGGGCACGGCGCCGCGGGCCATCAGGGTGGTGACGACGGCCGCCCCGGAGAGGTCGACCAGCTGCCGGAGCTCGGGACCGGCGTTGGCGCGGATCGAGCCGCCGCCGACGTAGAGCACCGGGCGCCGGGCGGTGGCCAGCAGCCGGGCGGCCTCGCGGACCTGGCGCGCGTGCGGCTTGGTCACCGGGTGGTAGCCGGGCAGGTCCATCTGCGGCGGCCAGGTGAAGGTGGCGCCGGCCTGCTGGGCCGACTTGGCGATGTCGACCAGCACCGGGCCCGGCCGGCCGGTGGAGGCGATGTAGAACGCCTCGGCGATGCGGGCCGGGATCTCCTCGGCGTCGGTGACCAGGAAGGAGTGCTTGGTCACCGGCATGGTGGCGCCGACGATGTCGGCCTCCTGGAAGGCGTCGGTGCCGATCATCGAGGCCCCGACCTGCCCGGTGATGGCGACGACGGGCACGGAGTCCATGTGGGCGTCGGCCAGGGCGGTGATGAGGTTGGTCGCCCCGGGCCCGGAGGTCGCCATGCAGACCCCGACCTTGCCGGTGGCGGCCGCGTACCCGGTGGCGGCGTGCCCGGCGCCCTGCTCGTGGCGCACGAGGATGTGGCGCACCTTGGTCGAGTCGTACAGCGGGTCGTAGGTGGGCAGGATCGCCCCGCCCGGCATGCCGAAGATCGTGTCGACGCCCACCTCCTCGAGGGCGCGCACGATGTTCCGGGCGCCGGTGGACGGCTCGGAGACCTGGGCCACCGACGGGGCGGCCGTCGGCGCGGCCGTCGGCGCCATGCGGACGGGAGCGGCCGGTGCCTGACCGGCGGGGCGCGGCGGCGCCGGATGCGGTGCCTTGGCCATGGTGTGCCTCCTACGTGGTGCGGACTGGTCGACGTGCTGGCATGAAAAAACCCCTCGGTCCGCCGGGGCGGGGTGCTCGAGGGGTGCGCGACAGGCTCGGCTCACCGAGCGGCTGCGCGCCGCCGAAGTACGTCTACCCGGAACTGCATGACGCCCACGATAGCGATCCGGGCGCCCGACGTCACGCTCCACACAGTCCGTCTCACATCGTGGATCACGGGTTCATCTCGTGGACGGCGGCGGTTGCCACGTGCACAGGCGCACCCGGGTGCCGTCCGGGTCCTCGACCACCCACCGGGCGGGGGCGTCCGCGTCGTCGACGAGCCGCCCGCCGGCCTCCAGCGCGGCGCGCAGGCGGGTCGGGGCGAGGTCGTGGGGCACGTGGACGTCGAGGAGCACCCCGCCGACGGCGACCTCGGCGTCATCGTCCCTGCCCGTGGCGCCGGCGTCGTCGACGCCGGCGCGGCCGCCTCCGGCCGCCGCGGCCGGCCGGCCCACCTGGTGCAGCCGGAGGGTGGGGCCCCGTCCGGCCGGGTCGGCGAGCACGACCGCCGTCGGGGCGTCGGCGCCGGCGCCGGCGCCGGGCACCGTCGGCGGCCGGTAGCCGAGCACGGCGGCCCAGAACCGCCGCGCGGCCGGGGGCTCCCCGACGCCCACGGTCACCTCGACCTGCTGGGTCCGGCCGGGCTCCGCCGTCAGCCCGAGCTCGGCGGCGACGGCGGAGACGCGCCGGGCCAGGCGCACGTCCCGCTCGGTCAGCCCGCCGGCGTCGTGGGTGACGCTGCGCACGTGCACCCGGAAGTAGCGCACGTCGAGGTCGGGGTGGTGGTCCAGCTCGTCGGCGATCTCGCCGACCCGGCGGACCAGCTCGATGCCGCGGGCGAGGGTGCCGGTGCGGAAGGTGGCGTGGAGCCGGCCCGCGACGACGCGCCAGTCCCCCAGGCCCTCGCGGCCCTGCACCTCCGCCGCCGTCAGCACCGTCGCCATCGTCCCAGGGTGGCACCGGAGCGCGACCGGGTCGAGGAGCAATGTGCACGGAGACCGAGCCGCGGGCGGCGGGCGCCGGGCGGCGAGCGGCGTGCGGCGAGAGCGGTCTCAGCCGGTCGCGCGCTCGAGGGTCACGAGCAGGCCCTCGACGCCGCCGGGGCCCACCCGGCCCTTGACGTCCACGGAGGTGATGGCCTTGAGCTGCCAGCCCTTGCGCGCGTGCTCGTTGAGCAGCTTCTGGAGCTTGTCGCCGGAGATCTTCGCGCCGATGAGCCCCTCGCGGAGCTGGACCACCTTGTACTCGTAGGCCATCGGGCCCCTCCTCGTCTCAGCAGCAGCGCGCGCCGGGGTGGGCGTCCTGCTCGGCCCACCGCTGGCGCCAGAACTCCTTCTCGGTGGGCACCGGGGCACCGGGGTGCGTCCGGCGCAGGTGGGCGACGTAGCGCTCGTAGTCCCGGTCGCCCATCAACGTGGTGACGTACCAGCGCACGCCGCGCACGGCGCGGGCCAGCGCCGCGCCCGGGACGGGAGCCTGCGCGGTCATCGTGGCCGCTCCGCCGCGTTCGCCTGGGCCCGGTTCTGCGCGTGGCCCTCGGCGCCGTGGAAGACACCCTCGGGATCGACCTCGAGCCACTCCCGCTCGATGTCCTTCTCCATCTTCGTGGCCACCAGGCCGCTCGGGGCGAACCGGTGCGAGGGCTCGTCGCCCTCCTCGGTGGTGGGCAGCCCGCCCGCCCGCACGGAGCGGACGACCATGACCATCCCGGCGAAGAAGACGATGAGCACGAGCACGGCGAACAGCGCCTGCAGCGTGGTCTGGATGTAGGTGTTGCGGATGACCGCGTCCATGGCGGCGGGATCGGCCGCGGTCCCCAGACTGGTCTGCCCGGCCGCCCTGGCCTCGACGAACCGGCGGTTCTGCGCCCAGTACCCGATCGCCGGGTCGGGGCTGAAGACCTTCTCGTACGAGGCCGTCATGGTCACGATGAGGTCCCACGCCAGCGGCACGCCGGGGATCCACGCCCACCGGTAGAGCTTCTTCTTCATCACGACGACGAACACGACCGTCAGCGCGATGGCCGCCAGCAGCTGGTTGGAGATGCCGAACAGCGGGAAGAGGGTGTTGATGCCGCCCAGCGGGTCGGTCACGCCCATGAGGAGGATCGCGCCCCACAGGGCCACGACGACGGCGGAGGCGCCCCAGGCCCCCACCCGCCACGACGGGTCACGGAACTTCCGGAACGACCCGCCCAGGTTCCCCAGGGTGTCGGTGAGCATGAAGCGCGCCACCCGGGTGCCGGCGTCGACCGTGGTGAGGATGAACAGGGCCTCGAACATGATGGCGAAGTGGTACCAGAATGCCTTGAGGGCGTCCCCGCCGAGGGCGCTGGCGAACACCTGCGACATGCCGAAGGCCAGGGTCGGCGCCCCGCCCGTGCGCGAGATGATGGAGTGCTCCCCCACGCTCTGGGCGGCGCCGGCGATCGCCGCCGGGGTCGTGTCCGGGGCGCCGAGGCCGAGGCCGTTGACGTACGCGGCGGCCGTCGCCGGCGTCCCGCCGGTCACCGTGGCCGGCGCGTTCATGGCGAAGTAGAGGTGCTGGTCGATGACGACCGCGGTCACCAGCGCCATGACGGCGACGAAGGACTCGGTGAGCATGCCGCCGTAGCCGATGATCTTCGCCTGGCTCTCCTTCTCCAGCATTTTCGGCGTCGTGCCGGAGGCGATGAGCGAGTGGAACCCGGAGAGCGCGCCGCAGGCGATGGTGATGAAGAGGAACGGGAAGAGCTTGCCCGCGAACGCCGGCCCCGTCCCCGCCAGGGCGAAGTGGCTCACGGCCGGCGCCTCCACCTGCGGGCCGACCCACAGGATGCCGATGGCGAGCAGCGCGATGGTGCCGACCTTCATGTAGGTCGAGAGGTAGTCGCGCGGGGCCAGCAGCAGCCACACCGGCAGCACGGAGGCAGCGAAACCGTAGATGATCAGGCACCACGCCAGGGCGACCTTGCTCAGGGTCAGGTACTCCTGGCCCCAGGCAGTGTTGTTGACCCAACCGCCGGCGACGATGGCGAGCAGCAGCAGCGCGACGCCGATGGCGGAGACCTCGGCCACCCGGCCCGGCCGGAGGTAGCGGAGGTAGACGCCCATGAACAGCGCGATCGGGATGGTCATCGCGAGGGAGAAGACGCCCCAGGGGCTCTCGGCGAGGGCGTTGACGACGACGAGGCCGAGCACCGCGATGATGATGATCATGATGGCGAACACGCCGATCAGGCCCGCGGCCCCGCCGATGGTGCCGGTCTCGTCGCGCACCATCTGGCCCAGGGACCGGCCGCGGCGGCGCGTGGACAGGGTCAGGACGAGGTAGTCCTGCACCGCCCCCGCCAGCACCGCGCCGATGACGATCCAGATGAGGCTGGGCAGGTACCCCATCTGCGCGGCCAGGACGGGCCCGACGAGCGGACCGGCACCGGCGATGGCGGCGAAGTGGTGGCCGAAGAGCACCCGCCGGTCGGTCGGGTCGTAGTCCTTGCCGTTGTGGTAGACCTCGGCAGGGGTGGCGCGGTCGTCCCGCGGCCGGACCACCTTGTACTCGACGAGCCGGGCGTAGAACCGGTAGGCGACGATGTAGGTGCCCACCGCCGCGATGACGAACCACCGAGCGTTGACGGCCTCGCCGCGCACGAGGGCGAGCAACGCCCAGGCGACCGCGGCAACCAGGGCGATCGCGGCGAAGAGGAGCTTCTTCCGGGGCGTCATCGGGCTGCGGTCGACGACGGCGACGGGCGGCCGGTTCGGGTCGGTCCGGATCACGGTGACGTGCTCAGAGACCTTGGTGTCCAACATCTTCGTCGTTCCTCTCCCCCTGGCTCCGCGGCGGTGCCGCGGTCGGCGGGCGGGCGCGAGCGCCCGCCCGCCGGGTGCCGACGCCTACCCTTATACACCCGCCGTGTCCGCGGTCACATCCGGGGGCGAACGGGGCGTGCCACGGCGAGGACGCAAACGGCGGCCCGCACCGTCCGGTGCGGGCCGCCGTGGCGTCAGGGGCGGGCCTACTCGAGGATCGCGCCGCGTGAGGCCGACTTGACCAGCTTGGTGTACTTGCCCAGCACGCCGCGGGTGAACTTCGGGGCCACGGGCTCCCAGCCCTTGCGCCGCTCGGCGAGCTCGGCCTCGTCCACCAGCAGGTCGAGCGTGCCGTCGGCGACGTCGAGGCGGATGCGGTCGCCGTCGCGGACGAAGGCGATGGGGCCGCCGTCGACCGCCTCGGGGGCGATGTGGCCGACGCACAGGCCGGTGGTGCCGCCGGAGAAGCGACCGTCGGTCATCAGGAGGACGTCCTTGCCGAGCCCGGCGCCCTTGATCGCGCCGGTGATCGCGAGCATCTCGCGCATGCCCGGGCCGCCCTTGGGCCCCTCGTAGCGGATGACGACGACGTCGCCGTGGGTGATCGTGCCGTCCTCGAGCGCGTCCATGGCCGCCCGCTCGCGGTCGAAGACCCGGGCGGTGCCCTCGAAGACACTGCTCTCGAAGCCGGCCGACTTCACGACGGCACCCTCGGGCGCCAGCGAGCCGTGGAGGACGGTGATCCCGCCCGTGGGGGCGATGGGGTCGCTCGCCGGGCGCAGCACCTTGCCGTCCGGGGTCTCGGGCCGCAGCTTCTCGAGGTTCTCGGCGATGGTCTTGCCGGTGACGGTCATGCAGTCCCCGTCCAGCAGGCCCTCGTCCAGCAGCGTCTTCATGACGACCTGGATGCCGCCGACCCGGTCGACGTCGTTCATCACGTACTGGCCGTAGGGCTTGAGGTTGGCCAGGTGCGGGACCTTCGCGCCGATGCGGGCGAAGTCCTCGAGCGTGAGGTCGACGTCGGCCTCGTGCGCGATGGCGAGCAGGTGGAGCACGGCGTTGGTGGAGCCGCCGAAGGCCTGGACCACCGCGATGGCGTTCTCGAAGGCCGCCTTGGTCATGATGTCGTGACTGGTGATGCCCTGCCGCAGCAGCTCGACGACGGCCTCGCCGGCGCGGTGCGCGGCGGCGTCGCGGCGCCGGTCCGCCGAGGGCGGGGTGGCCGAGCCGGGGATGGACATGCCCATCGCCTCGGCCACGGTGGCCATGGTGTTGGCGGTGTAGTACCCGCCGCAGGCGCCCTCGCCCGGGCAGATGGCCCGCTCGATGCGGCCGAGGTCCTCGTGGCTCATCAGGCCGCGCGAGCACGCGCCGACCGCCTCGAAGGCGTCGATGATCGTGACGTCCTTCTCGGTGCCGTCGCTGAGCTTGACGTGGCCGGGCATGATCGAGCCGGCGTAGATGAAGACGCTGGCCAGGTCGAGCCGGGCGGCCGCCATGAGCATCCCGGGCAGGGACTTGTCGCAGCCGGCGAGCAGCACCGAGCCGTCCAGCCGCTCTGCCTGCATGACGGTCTCGACCGAGTCGGCGATGATGTCGCGCGAGACGAGGGAGAAGTGCATGCCCTCGTGGCCCATCGAGATGCCGTCCGAGACCGAGATGGTGCCGAACTGCAGCGGGTAGCCGCCCCCGGTGAACACGCCCTCCTTGGCCGCCTGCGCGAGGCGGTTGAGGGAGAGGTTGCAAGGGGTGATCTCGTTCCAGGAGCTGGCGATCCCGATCTGGGGCTTGGCGAAGTCCTCGTCCCCCATGCCCACGGCGCGCAGCATCCCGCGGGAGGCCGTGGCTTCGATGCCGTCGGTGACCTGGCGGCTGCGGGGCTTGATGTCCGGCCGGGCCGGCGCGTCGGTGCTCATGCGGGGAGTCTAGGACGCGTCACCGACGTCACAGGTGTGCGGGTCGCAGTGCGGACGCCGTGCGGCCGGTCAGGACTCCAGCGCCGCCTCCGACGTCGTCTCGGCGCCGGCGCGGATGTGCCGGGTGACCCACGGCGACAGGGCCAGCAGGATCAGCGCGATGACCAGCGCGACCACGCCGATGCTGCCGAAGTAGGCGGAGTCGGAGGTGCCCTCGGTGACCTGGACGAGCTGGGCAGTGATCGCCTGGCCGGCCGCGGGCGCGAGGAACCACAGCGCCATGGCCTGGCTGCGGAACGCGGCGGGTGCCAACAGGGTGGTGGCGGCGAGGCCGACCGGGGACAGGCACAGCTCGCCGAGGGTCTGCAGGAGATAGGTCAGGCCGAGGACCCACGGCGGGGCGAGGGTGTCGGCGTAGACGGCCGACATGGCGGAGAGGAACAGGAAGGACAGCGCCGCCAGGCCCAGCCCCAGCGCGAACTTCACGGCCGTGTGCGGGCGGCCCTGCAGCCGGTCCCACAGGGCGGCGAAGGCCGGCGCGAGGATCACGATGAGGAGGGGGTTGATCGACTGGAACAGCTCCGGCGCCAGGGTGATCCCGAAGACGCTCAGCTGGGTGCGGTTCTCGGCGAAGGCGGCCATCGTCGTCGCGGCCTGCTCGAAGATCATCCAGAACAGCATCGCCGCGATGAACAGCGGAATGTACGCGACAACCCGGGACCGCTCGTGGTCGGTCACCCGCGGGGAGCGGTACATCACGATGAAGTAGATCACCGGGGTGGCGAAGGCGAGGATCGACATCGTGTCGATGAACGTCGTCAGCAGCGTGCCGCGCGTGACGAGGTGGACGACGGCGACCAGCGCCGCGATCACGACCAGGCCGATGACGCCCCAGCGCAGCACGGCGGGGCCCTCGTGCGGCTGGAGCCGGTTCGGCACCGTGTCCCCGGCCCCGCCGAGCAGACGGCGGCCGCCGACGAAGAACGCCAGGGCCAGGGCCATGCCGATCGCCGCGACGGCGAACCCGGCGTGGTACCCGCCCCAGGCCCGGGCGAGCCCGACGAGGAACGGCGCCGCCAGGGACCCGAGGTTGATGCCCATGTAGAAGATCGAGAAGCCGCCGTCCCGGCGCGGGTCGCCACGGTCGTACAGCTCGCCGACCATGCTCGAGACGTTGGGCTTGAGCAGCCCGGTTCCCAGCGCCACGCACGCGATGCCGGCGAAGGACGACGGCGCCGCGGGGATGGTCAGCAGCACGTGGCCGGCGGCGATGACGATGCCGCCGTAGAGCACCGAGCGGCGCGCCCCGATGACGCGGTCCGCCATCCAGCCGCCCACGACGGACAGCAGGTACACGGACGTGCCGTAGATGGACACGAGGGCCAGCCCGCTGGTCTGGGCGATGCCGAGACCGCCGTTGGCGACGGCGTCCGTGAGGTAATACAGCAGGATCGCGCGCATGCCGTAGTAGCTGAAACGCTCCCACAGCTCGGTGCTGAACAGCGTCATGAGGCCGAGCGGGTGCCCGAAGAAGGCGTGATCCCGCGGCACGCGAGCCGCCGTGCCAGCGGTGCTGGGCACGTCGTGATTCGTGGACGGCTGGGGGTCGGACATGTCGTGGCCTATCGAGTGTGCGCGGGATGGGCGGGCGTCCTGTCACACGCGCGCCCGGCTCCGTCCGAGCATGCGCCCGGGGCCAGGGCGTCGCAATCGGACCTCGCACAACGCTTTCGAGCGACGACCCCGAAGGCGGCCATCCTCCGCGCCGCTCCCTCAGCCCGGGTCGTCGCCCTCCGAACCGTCCTCGCGGCCCAGCCGGCGCAGCCCCCGCTGCATGGCGCCGACGAGGACGCGCGCAAGCAGCCCCACCAGGATCAGCCCGCCGACCATCTGCAGGGTCACTGCCAGCCGCGCCCCCTCCGTGCGCGCGACGATGTCGCCGAAGCCCACGGTCGCAAATGTCGTGACCGCGAAGTAGAGGGCGTCAAACCGGTCCAGCGGCTCGCTAAAGGCGGAGGGGTTGGAACGTGAGAGGGCTACGTAGACACTGGAGAAGAGAACCAGGAAGAACGGCACCACCGTGGCCACGACCTCGATCGCCCGCAGGCGCGGATAGGGCGACACCGTGACCGCCCGGACCTGGAGGACCATGAGCCCCAGGAGCACGACCAGCCCAAGGACCAGCAGGACGAGCGCCGGCGTCGATGCGTGGTCCAACGGCACCGCGAAGTAGACGACGAGCAGCGCGCCCGCGACGAGCACCGGACGCAGGGCCGCCTTCGTCCGCGGCCACCCGCCGCGCGGCCGGGGCCCGTCGCTCGCCTCACCCATGGCGGGCCGGGCCGCCTGCCGGCACCTGGCGGACCGCCCGTGGACCACCGTCGGAACTCGGCAGCCCGCGCCGAAGGTGCCGCTGTGGCTCACGAACGCAGCGCGCCATCACGCCCCCGACAGACCAGCCTTCACCTGCAATCCCCTCGCCCCGGACCCGCCCGGCGACCACGCCCGGTGTCGCCGGCCGGCGCGACGAAGCTCGCTCTTCACGGTAGCCGCGCCGTACCCGCCATCTCAATGACGGCGAACAGTCCGCCGCCGGGAATCAGCCGGCCGGCCCCAGGAACCTGCTCGCCTCTGCACGAGGCAGTTCGCCTCCTGCCGCGCAGCCGGCGCCACACCGACGCCCAGAACCGGTTGGCCGAGGCAAGACACGGCGACCGGCGCGCACTCGAAGCCCATGCCGATGTCGACGACACGGCGGGGGCAGGGCTCTGTCGACCCTGACTCGTGGCGAGGCACGGAATGAACGGCAACGCGAACCAGGACCGTTGTCTCCATTCGGGCCCAGGCACGCAGAAAGGCCCCCACGGGTGTGGGGGCCTTTCTGGAATGGGTGTTCGGCGGTGTCCTACTCTCCCACACGGTCTCCCGTGCAGTACCATCGGCGCTGAGGGGCTTAGCTTCCGGGTTCGGAATGGGACCGGGCGTTTCCCCCTCGCTATGACCGCCGTAAC